>NZ_CP149787.1:1279374-2558749 GCF_037914945.1 Haloterrigena sp. KLK7 | reverse complement strand
CCTGGAAGCGCTCCTCGTTCATCGGGTGGTCCTTGGGGTTGTCGTCGTCGTCGAACCGGACGTCGAAGAACGCGAACTCGCCCAGTCCGTCGAAGGTGACGACCTTCATGAACCGCGCCGGGATGATCTGGTCGGTGTCGATGTCGTTGCCCCGAATCGGGACGCCCGAGCCGGAGACGTAGTTCACTTCCGGAATCTCGACTTCGTCGCTCACGCCAGGTTCACCTCCTTCAGATCGCGCACGTCAGAGACCTCGCCGGTGATCGCCGCCGCGGCGACCATCCGCGGGTTCATCAGGACGGTCCGCCCGTCCTTCGAGCCCTGGCGGCCGACGAAGTTCCGGTTCGAGGAGGAGGCGCAGGCCTCGTCGCCCTCGAGTTGGTCCTCGTTCATGCCGAGACACATCGAACAGCCGGCGTTGCGCCACTCGAAGCCGGCTTCCTCGAAGATGTCCTTCAGCCCTTCCTCTTCGGCGGCCTCCTGGACGCGCTGGCTGCCGGGGACGACCATCGCGCGGACGTCGTCGGCGACCTCTCGGCCCTCGACGATCCGGGCGGCGCGTCGCAGGTCCGGCAGGCGGGCGTTCGTACAGGAGCCGAGGAAGGCCACGTCGATGTCGTAGCCTTCCATCGTGTCGCCGGGCTCGACGCGCATGTGTTCCTGGGCGCGTCGGGCCGTGTCCTGTTTCTCCTCGGGCAGGTCTTCGGGTGCCGGAATCGGGTCGGTGACACCGACGCCCTGTCCGGGCGTGGTCCCCCAGGTGACGACCGGCTCGAGTTCGTTCGCGTCGATGTGAACGACGTCGTCGTACTCGGCGTCCTCGTCGGAGCGGATGGACTCCCAGTACGGCTTGAGTTCCTCGAACTTCTCCGGGTTCTCCTGGAAGTAGTCCGTCTCCTCGAGCCACTCGTAGGTGGTCTCGTCGGGATTGACGTAGCCCGCGCGGGCACCGCCCTCGATGGACATGTTACAGATCGACATCCGACCCTCCATACCCAGCGACTCGATGGCTTCGCCGGCGTACTCGTAGACGTAGCCGACGCCGCCCTCGGTGCCGAGTCGGCGGATGATCTCGAGGATGATGTCCTTGGCCTCGACGCCGTCGCCGAGCTCGCCGTCGACCTGGATCTTGCGGACCTTCTGTTTCTCCATGGCGACGGTCCCCGTCGCGAGCACGTCCCGGATCTGGGAGGTCCCGATGCCGAACGCGAGCGCGCCGAAGGCGCCGTGGGTGGAGGTGTGGGAGTCCCCGCAGACGATCGTCTTGCCGGGCTGGGTCAGTCCCTGCTCCGGTCCGATGACGTGGACGATCCCCTGATCGCCCGTCGTCGGGTCGGAGAACTCGATGCCCGCCTCGCGGACGTTCTCCTCGAGTTCGGCCATCATCTCCTCGGCCGCGTCCTCCTCGTAGGGCCGGGACTGGTCGGCCGTCGGGACGATGTGGTCGACCGTCGCGTGGGTCAGTTCGGGGTAGGCGACCTCGAGGTCGCGCTCGCGGAGCATCCCGAACGCCTGCGGGCTCGTCACCTCGTGGATGAGGTGGAGGCCGATGAACAGTTGGTCCTGTCCGGTCGGCAGCGTCGTAACTTTGTGTCGATCCCAGACCTTGTCGTACAGTGTGCCCTCGCTCATTCCTCGTCCTCTACGGGGTGGTCCCGTCCGCGCTCGAAGACGCGGTTCGCGTCCTCGGCGTCCTGTGGCGGCGTGTGATCCACGTCCGCCATCGTGTCGTTCGGTTCGTCGTCTGTGCGTTCGGTGGGCTCCGTCGCGTCTCGGCCACCGTCGGTGGCGACCGTCGGACCGCGACTGAACAGCCGCCCGACCGTCTCTCCGGTGTAGGGGTTCGTGTGGCTGACGTCAGCCATCGTGTCTGTCGTCGGTTCGTTGTTGCTCATTGGTCGTTGTCGATCAGTCGTCCGCCTCCACCTGGACGGACTCGTCTTCTTCTTCCGTTTCCGCTTCCTCCTCGGCCCAGGCGAACAGGCCGCGCAGCCGTTCACCGACCTCCTCGATGTCGTGGTTCTGCTCGGCGTTCCGAAGCTGGGTGTAGCTCGGTCGACCGGCCTGATTCTCGACGATCCACTCGCGCGTGAACTCGCCGTTCTGGACCTCCTCGAGGACCTCTTCCATGTTCTCCCGAACCGAATCGTCGACGATCCGGTCACCGCGGGTGAGACCGCCGTATTCGGCGGTGTCGGAGACGGAGTTCCACATCTCCATGTTCCCGCCTTCGTACATCAGGTCGACGATCAGTTTGAGCTCGTTGAGACACTCGAAGTAGGCGATTTCGGGCGAGTAGCCCGCGTCGACCAGCGTCTCGTAGCCGTGTTTGACCAGCGAGGTGACGCCGCCACAGAGGACGGCCTGCTCGCCGAAGAGGTCGGACTCGACCTCTTCCTGGAACGTCGTCTCGATGACGCCGGCGCGGGTACAGCCGATTCCCTTCGCGTACGCGAGGGCGCGCTCCTCGGCGTCGCCGGTCGTGTCCTGATATATCGCCAGCAGGCCGGGCGTCCCCTCGTCGTTCTCGTAGTTGCGGCGGACGAGGTGGCCTGGGCTCTTCGGCGCGACCATCGTCACGTCGACGCCCTCGGGGGGCTGGATCTGGTTGTAGTGGATGTTCAGCCCGTGGGCGAACTGGAGCGTATCTCCTTCCTCGAGGTTGGGTTCGATGTCGTTCTCGTAGACGTCGGCCTGAACGGTGTCGGGGACCAGCACGGAGACGTAGGAGGCCTGGGCGACGGCGTCGGCCGGCGTCGCGACCTCGAGGCCGTCGGCTTCGGCGGCCGAGCGCGAGGACGACCCCTCCCGCAGGCCGACGACCACGTCCACGCCGCTGTCGTGGAGGTTCAGCGCGTGGGCGTGGCCCTGGCTCCCGTAGCCCAGCACGGCCACGGTCTCGTCGTCGAGCGTCGATACGTCTGCGTCGTCGTCGTAGTAGATGTCGGTGGTGAATTCGTCAGTCATCGTCAGCTGTCTGGTATGGTTCGTCGTGGTTCGCCTCGTCGGCGGCCGATTCCGTCGCGCTCACGGGCGCCGCGGTCTCCTCGGTGCCGCGAGCGAGCGCCGTCGTCCCGGTCCGCGAGATCTCGCGGATGCCGAACTGGCCGAACGTCTCGACCGCGGCCTCGATCTTCTTGCGGGCGCCCGTGATCTCGAAGGTCGCCGTTTCCGGACTCGAGTCGACGGTCGTCGCGTCGTACATGTCCGCGACGGCGTGGACCTGTGCGGGATCGTCGGCGTCGACCTTGATCAGCGCCAGCTCCCGCTGCATCGCGTCGGGCTCGAGCTCGCGCACCGAGATCACCGGCACCAGCTTTCGCAGCTGTTTCTTGATCTGGTCGATGCCGGGATCGGGCTCCTCGACGACGACCGTGATCCGCGCGCGGTCCTCGTCTTTCGTCGGCCCGACGGTCAGGCTCTCGATGTTGAACTGCCGCCTCGAGAACAGTCCCGAGACGTCCGAGAGCACGCCGGGTTCGTGTTCGACCAGCGCGGAGATGACGGTGCGCCGGGGCTCGTGGGTCGCTTCGACCTCGGGGTCGATGCGAATGCCCTGCTTGTTGCGTCGACCCGCGGGGGTCGGTCGGTCCTCCGGCGGTGGGCCCTCTAATCCGCGTTTCATAGCTGATCCTCCGTCAGTGCGAACTGTCCGTTGTCGCCGCCGCTTGGCACCATCGGGAAGACGTTGGCCTCGGGATCGATGTGGACGTCGATCACCGAGGGGCCGTCGTAGGCCAGCGCGTCCTCGATGGTGTCGGCGACCTCGTCGTAGTCGTCGATGCGGAAGCCGGCCGCGCCGAAGGCCTCGGCCAGCTTGTCGAACTCGGGCATCCAGTGGTAGTCCGACGCGGAGTGGCGGCCCTCGAAGAAGGCGTCCTGCCACTGTCGGACCATCCCGATGTACTCGTTGTTGAGCACGGCGACCGTGATGTCCAGATTCTCGCGAACGGCCACGGAGAGCCCCTGCATCGTCATCAGGAACGAGCCGTCGCCGTCGATACAGACGACGTCCTGATCGTCGTCGGCCGCGATCCGGGCGCCGATCGCCGCCGGCAGCCCGTAGCCCATGGTCCCGAGCCCGTGACTCGAGACCCACGTGCGGGGCTCGGTGAACGTCCAGTACTGGCAGGCCCACATCTGGTGTTGGCCGACGCCGGTCGTCACGATGGTGTCGTCGTCGGTCGCCTCGTCCAAGGCTTCGACGACGAACTCCGGCTGGACCGGCTCGTCCTCGGGCGCGTCGTAGGCCATCGAGTAGTCGGACTTCCACTGCTGGCACTGAGCGCGCCACTTCGTCGCCTCGGGCGACTCGTCGACGGCCGCGGCCAGCTGCTCGACGACGGTTTCGGCGTCGCCGACCAGCGGGTAGTCCGCGTGGATGTTCTTCGAGATCTCCGCGGGATCGATGTCGACGTGGATCAGCTCCGCGTCGGGCGCGAAGGTCTCGATCCCGCCGGTCAGGCGGTCGTCGAACCGAGTCCCGATCCCGATCAGCGTGTCGCAGTGGGTGATCGCCATGTTGGCGTAGCCGGTGCCGTGCATCCCCGCCATCTCGAGCGACAGCTCGTGATCCTCGGGGAACGCGCCGAGACCGGGCATCGTGGTGATGACCGGAATCTCGTGTTCGATGGCGAACTCCCGGCAGGCCTCGCTGGCCTCGCCCTTGATGACGCCGCCGCCGAGCAGCATGACGGGTCTGTTCGAGTTCTCGAGCCGCTCGGCCGCGGCGTCGACGAGCTCCTCGTCGGCCCGCTCCTGGACCTCGTAGGTGTCGGGAACCGCGGGCGCGTCGGGCTCGCGGTCGGTCTCGCCGTTGGTGATGTCCTTGGGCAGGTCGACCAGCGTCGGGCCCGGTCGACCCTCGCTGGCGAGGGCGAACGCCTCGCTGACGTCGTTGCCGACGCGATCCGAGTCGCTCGCGAAGGTGTTGTTCTTCGTGACCGGCGTCGTGACGCCCGTCGTGTCGGTCTCCTGGAAGGCGTCGTTGCCGACGAACTCCGTCGGAACCTGCCCCGTCAGGGCGACGAGCGGATCCGAGTCCATGTCGGCGTCCGCCAGTCCCGTGACGAGGTTGGTCGCGCCCGGTCCGGAGGTCGCCAGGCAGATGCCCGGCTTCCCCGAGACGATGCCGTAGGCGTCGGCCGCGTGGGCCGCGCCCTGCTCGTGGGCCATCGTCACGTGGTAGATGTCCGAGTCGTAGAGGGCGTCGTAGACGGGCATGATCGCCCCGCCCTGCACGCCGAAGGCGTGCTCGACGCCCGCGTTCTCGAGCGCGCGGACGACCGCCTCGGCACCGCTGGTGACGGGCTCGGGCGTCGTTTCCGACTCGGACTCGGCGTCGATCTCCTGGGCCGCGTCCGGAGCCGCGCTGTCAGTGATCTGATCGTCGGCCTGTTCCTCCTCGTCTGCCTGTGTGACCTTTGCTGCGCGTTCGCTCATCGATTACCTCCCGCCGCGTGGCGGCTGTCGATCGCTGTGGATGTCGGGTATGCTGTCATCTGCTGGATTTGCTGTCGCTGTGAGAACGATGCGACGAATTCGGGTCCGGAGCTACGAGGTACTAGAGGTGGGGCGTCGGCGCCCCTACAATACGAATCGGAGCGAGCGCGCTGGTGTCGACCGGACTGCGAGCCGACAGCGAAGCGCGGACCGTCATTATCGTTCTCGTAGGACGCTCGAGTGACATAACCCTTGCGAGTTTTCGCGCGCTTGCAAGTCTTGCTGGTCGATCGGCTCGAGCGCGACAGCAGGGGCTCGCGGTGGGTGGCAAACGGGGAGGACATCCCTTAGACGCGCACCTCCTCCTCTCCGGACTCGCGCTCGACGCCGGCCTCTTCGGCGAAGCGCTCTAAGTCGTCGACGGTGACGCGGCGCTTTTCGGCGCCGAAGTCCTTGACTCGGCGGGTGACCGCCCGGACCTGCTCGTCGGTGGGCTCGAAGCCCAGTTCGTCGAGGCGCTCCCGTACCGAGTGGGTGCCGGTGTGTTTGCCCAGGATCAGGCGGCGTTCGGCGCCGACCATCTCCGGAGTCATGACGCCGGGCTCGAAGGTGTCGGAGTTCTCGATGACGCCGGCGGCGTGGATGCCGCTCTCGTGGGAGAAGGCGTTGTCGCCGACGACGGGCTTGTTGCCCGGCGTCGCCATCCCGCTCTTCTCCTCGACGACGTTCGAGAGCTCGGTGATGCGCGTCGTGTCGATCCCCGTGTCGGTCTGGTAGAGCGACTCGACGGCCATCACGAACTCCTCGTAGGCGGCGTTGCCCGCGCGCTCGCCGATGGAGTTGACCGAGACCTGCGCCTGATCGGCCCCCGCTTCGATGCCGGCCAAGGCGTTGGCGGTGGCCAGCCCGAAGTCGTCGTGGGTGTGGACGTCGATCCGCGCGTCGGTGTGGGCACAGACCTTCTCGATCATGGCCCGGAACCGGGTCGGCGTGGCGACGCCGCAGGTGTCCGGAATGTTGATCCAGTCGACGCCGGCCTCGCTGACGGCCTCGATGATCTCGATCAGGAACTGCTCGTCAGTTCGCGTCGCGTCCATCGGCGAGAACATGCAGGTGGTTCCCGTCTCAGTGACGCGCTCGACCGATTCGACTGCGCGTTCGACGACTTCGTCTCGCGTCGCGTGCATCGAGTCCTCGATCTGGACGTCGCTGGTGCTGACGAACGTGTGCACCATCTCGACACCCGAATCGAGTGCGGCCTCGATGTCCGCATCGACGACGCGGGCTAGCCCGCAGGTCGTCGTTTGCGTCGACGACGCGATATCGCGAACGGCTTCGAATTCCGCGTCCGAGTTGACCGGGAAGCCCGCCTCGATAACGTGGGTTCCCATGTCGTCCAGGATGGACGCGATCTGCCGTTTGTCGTCGTAGGAGAACGAAGTTCCGGGCGACTGCTCGCCGTCCCGGAGGGTCGTATCGAAGACACGTGCTGACTCTATTTCGTCAGTGGAATCTAACGTGCCCTGGAAGAACTCGACCCCCCTGACTGGTGTCAGAGGACGAATCGTCTTGTGAAGACATTGTATCTGAATTCGACGGGCGACGAGGTATATAAAGCTACCGCTGTCTCGACCCTCGAGTGTGAAGTCATCACAACCCACGTCAACGGACGGGGGTCGAAAACCGCAAGACATCAACGGCCTTCCTCGTCCTATTACCTCCTATTATCATACTTCGATCGGGAGCCAGCGAGACCGCGATCGACCCGAGTCGACCCCGATCGCGAGTCGTTGACGCTCGAGAATCGCTGGCGCGCGCTCGTCGGTTGACAGTTGGGTAGAACTCGCTCTCCTGATCGGAACCGAGACGAACATTTCGATTATACCGACCTATTAGCGCCCATTCGTCTATGTCCGTAACTGTGCGTCGGTCGCGTTGCATCGTGCGGGCGAACGCAGCGCACCGCTGTGGATCAGCGACGAACGGTCGGGGGTCCATAAACGCGTCATGCAGGCGCGCGTAGCAGGTCTTTACCGCTCGCTGTGGTAGGTCGGCCGGCATGACGACCGACGAGATCACGGACCTCCTGACGGAGGCCTACAACGACGAACTCGAGACCGTGATGAACTACCTCTCGAACGCGATCGTGCTGGACGGGATCCACGCCGAGGAGGTCAAAGAGAGCTTAGAGGAGGACATCCAGGAGGAACTCGACCACGCGCGGATACTCGGGGAGCGCCTGAAGCAACTCGACGAGTCGCCGCCGGGCTCCGAGCAGTTCGAAGCCAAGCAACACAGTCTCCAACCCCCCGAAGACACCACCGACGTCCAGTCGGTCATCGAGGGCGTCCTCGAGGCCGAGAACGACGCGATCGAGACGTATCGATCGCTGATCGAGGCCGCCGACGACGCGAACGACCCCGTCACGGAGGACGTGGCGGTGACGATCCTCACCGACGAGGAGGCCCACCGCACCGAGTTCCGCGGATTCCAGAAGGAGTTCCCGATGGACTGATCCGTCCGTATTCGATAGTCACCGCGAGCGAACGGAGTGAGCGAGCGGGCCGAGGAACCCTCGAAACCGCGCCACCGGCGCGGCGAGGGGGTGACGACGTGCTTTTGATCAACCTTTTACCGAGGGACGGTGCGCTGTGGGGCAGCTATGCTGCCGCCAGCGCGACAGACCGCAGAGTAAAAGGTTGATGGCGAACGTTTTTCTCGTCCCGGTTCGACCGACCCCCTATGAGCGATTTCGACCTCGACCTCCGGACCGTCGAGGAACACATCGACGAGGAACTCGAGATCGAGGGCAGTATCGTCCTCGGGGTGCTCGACGGGTCGACGCCCGCCGACGAGTGGCTCGAGGCGGTCTCGAAGGGGAACGTGCTCGTCCTCAACGTCGAGGGCGACGTCAACCAACTGGCCGCCGGCTTCGCCCGCGACATCAGGGAGTCGGGCGGGAACCTCGTTCACTTCCGCGGATTCCTGCTCGTGACGCCGCCGGGCGTCGACGTGGACACGGATCGGCTGTAGTCTCGCGGTCGAGAAAAAGCGCGGGTCACGCGGGTCGGGTCGACGCCGTCAGTTCGACGCTTCCAGTTCGCCGTAGTCGAACTCCTCGCCCATCTTGGAGAGACTGTCGAGTTCGTCCTGCTCCTCGCGTAGCGTCTCCTCCAACATGTCGGCTGCGTCGTCCATCCCGAGCTGGTCGGCCATCGGGATGAGGTTGCCGTAGGTGGCGATCTCGTAGTGTTCGGACTTCTGGCCGGCGGCGATGTTGAACCGGTCGCAGGCCTCGTCGCTCGGGTCCTGATCCATGAACTCCTCGTGGGCCTGAATCATCCCCTCGACGACGGGGTCTTCCTCCGCCTCGGCGTCGGCGTCGAGCTGTTCGAACACCTGCTCGATGCGATCGATGTGCGTCTTCGTTTCCTCGCGGTGCTCGGCGAACCCGCTCTTGAGTTCCTCGTTCGAGGAGGTCTGCTCGAGTTCGTCGAGGGCGTCGACGAGGCGTTGTTCGGTGTGGTACGCGTGCTTGAGGCCGGATACGAAGAGGTCTTCAGTTGAGTCGATGCTCATGAGCGATCCGTTTGTTGGGACAGCACTGGATTCGATAAATAGCGGGCTTGCAGTCTGCGGGAGCGTCCGACCGGCAGCGGGCGCGCTCGTCGGAGCGCTCCGGACGTCGGAGACGGGGGTCCGCGGATTCGACGGATCCGGCTCGTATGGGACATGGAACCGAGTGAAACAGTCTCTGCGGGGCGTTCGTCCCAATTTATAACTGATACAGGTGGCAAACAATCGTATGGACTGGCGTTTTCCGAGCTGGCTCGGAACCGCGGTCGTCGCGACGATTTTCGTCTTCTCGCTTGTCGTCTCCGCGTATCACGTGTGGATTCACGAAGCGCGGTTAGCGTTGACCATACTCGGACAGTGGTCGCTGGTCGCGCTCTCGATCGCGTTCGGCTGCATCGGCTACTACGCGCTCGCGAACGTCGACGCGCCGAACGGGGCCGGCATCATCGGTCGCTATACCGTTGCCGGGTACGTACTCGCGGGGCTGGCATCCGGGGGATACGCGTCGCATCAGTATCTGGTACCGGAGGCGATGATCGAGTTCGACGTGGTCCTGTTCCAGGCGATCTTCGTGGCGCTCGTCGGGGGAACGGCCGGCGTCCTCGTCGGCTTCGAAACCGCCCGCCGGAAACGATCTATCGCCGACCTCGAGGAGACGACGCGGGAACTCGAGTCGATCGAGGACGAGATCCGGACCGAGAAGCAGCGGTTCGAGTCGCTGTTCCAGAACGCGCCGTCCGCGGCCGCGGATATCCAGTACACGGACGGCGAGCCGACGATCGATCGCGCCAATACCGTCTTCGAGGACCTCGTCGACCACACGAGCGCGGACGCCCAGGGCAAGAACCTGTTCGAGGTCGTCCCGCTCCGGGAGACGGAGACGGAAGCGGCGGTGGCGACCCACGTCGCGGAGAACGAGATCTATCAGGGAGAGGTCACCGTCGACCGACCCGACGGGCGAGGGCACTACAAGCTTCGCGTGATCCCGTACGAAGTCGGGAAGGAGGGCGAGCGGGCGTTCGCGCTGTACACCGACGTGACGGAGCTCAGACGGACCCAACAGGAGCTGGCGGAGAGCGTCGAACAGCTCGAGGCGTCGAACGAGCGCTTAGAGCAGTTCGCCTACGCCGTCTCCCACGACCTGCAGGAACCGCTGCGAATGGTCTCGAGCTACCTCCAGCTGCTGGAGGATCGCTACCGGGACGACCTCGACGAGGACGCCGAGGAGTTCATCGACTACGCGGTCGACGGCGCCGACCGGATGCGAGCGATGATCGATAACCTCCTCGAATACTCGCGCGTCACCACTCGCGGGGACCCGCTGGAGCCGACGGACGCCGAAGGGGTCCTCGACGACGTTCTCACGGACCTCCGCCCGCGGATCGAGGAGACCGACGCGACGATCACCGTCGACGACCTCCCGACGGTGACTGCGGACGCGGATCAGCTCGCGCAGGTGTTCAGAAATCTCGTCTCGAACGCGCTCAAGTACAGCGGGGACGAGCCCCCGCGCGTGGACGTGAGCGTCGAACGGACGGACGACGAGTGGCAGTTCGCGGTCGCCGACCGGGGAATCGGCCTCGATTCCGAGCAGTCCGAGCGGATCTTCGACGTCTTCGAAACCGCCCACACGTCAGCGGAGGGATCGGACTCGGGCATCGGACTGGCGCTGTGTCAGCGAATCATCGAACGCCACGGCGGCGACATCTGGGTCGACTCCGAACCCGGCGAGGGCGCGACGTTCTACTTCACGCTTCCGCGCACCGAGGCCCGGGAGTCGGAACTGACTCGCCCGCCTCGAGCCGACAGCGAAGAACCGCCAGACAGTCGAGCGTAGCGGTCGCTGTCGGCTCGCACGACGGTCTCACGTCCCTACGTCGTGAACGTCAGGAAATGGCCGTCGGGATCCCTGACGACGACTTCCTCGTCGTCGACGCGATCGACGTGACTGACGCGGTCGCTGACCGCCTCGAGCGCTGCGGTCGGTTCGGTGCTCTCGAACCCCAGATCGACGTGGACGCCGCCGCGGGCGTCGGCGATGCCGAGGTGGGGCTCCCAGAGCTCCAGGGCCATCGGACCGTTCATTCGGACCCGTTTGCGGGCGTCGCCGTCGTCGACCGTCTCGAACCCCAGCGCGGCGTAGAACGACTCCGCGTGATCGAGGTCCTCGACCTCGAGGACGACCTCGAAGATGCCGTCGATACCGGGCCCCTCGACGCCCTGCTGGCCGAGTTCGACGCAGTTGCCGTCGGGATCGTACAGGTACAGCGACTTCGCGGGACCGAACTGGGCTTCCTCGAGGTCGTACTGGGCGCTCAGGCGGTCCCACCAGTCGTCGTACTCGTCGTCGGGGATCGAGAACGCGTAGTGGGTGTGCAGCCCGCCCCGCGGGACGGCCTCGGGCCGGCGAACCACGAGGTCCGTCTCGCCGGCGGCGAAGACGAATTCCTCCGCGCGCTCCTCGGTGCAGGACAGTGCCAGCGTCTCCTCGTAGAACGACCGCGCCGGCTCGAGGTACTTCGCCTCGAGGGCGAGCCAGGACAGCCCGGTGAGCATGGCCGGACGTACGCGGGGCGACGACATAGAGGCGTTGCCTACGCTTTTACGCGCAGCGGCCGTAGCCGTCGCTATGCCACTCAAGGTCGACGAGCGCGCGACCGAGTTCCGGGAGATCGACCGATTCGACGGCGGCGTCGGCTGGATCGCCCATCCCGACGAGGAGATGCAACGCGCGAGCCACGCCCTCGAGCGCGACGGCGACGTCTGGCTCGTCGATCCCGTCGATACCGCGGGCCTCGACGAACTGGTCGCCGAATTCGGCGACGTACGGGGAGTCGTCGTCCTGCTCGATCGCCACACGCGCGACGCCGAAGCGATCGCCGACCGGCACAACGTGCCGGTCTATCTCCCGCAGATCTTCGAGGGCGTCACCGAGGACCTCGACGCGCCCGTCGCTCGCTTTTCGGACGAGCTCTCCGACAGCGGCCTCGAGGCACACACGATCGTCGACAATCGCTTCTGGAAGGAGGTCGCCCTCTACGATCCCGACGACGGCACGCTCGTCGTCCCCGAGTCGGTCGGCACGGCCGAGTTCTTCCGCGCCGGGAACGAACGCCTCGGCGTCCACCCGGTGTCTCGACTCCGCCCGCCGCGGGAGGAACTGGGCGGCTTCTCGCCCGAGCGGATCCTCGTCGGCCACGGCCCCGGGATCGCGACCGACGCCCCGGCGGCGCTCGCGGACGCCCTCGAGAACGCCCGGCGGCGCGCGCCGCAGGTGTACGCGGGGATGGCGTGGCAGCTGCTCCCGATATAGGCGAGTGCGAGCGAAGTACGAGCGTTCCGTGAGACGGGGCTCTCCCGGCCGATCACGGCGGGTAGATCGACTGCACGGCGTTTCAGCGTCGGTTACCGGGACGCCCGCGGGGCGTACAACTAACTACGGTCGGTGCTTACGAGGGATACATGGTCTACATCACGCGGGCGCTCGTCGACGTTCTCCTCGATCTGGCCAGCGACGCCGATCCGGACCGCGTGACGACCGGCGTCTCGGTCGCCCCCGCCGACGAGCTCGAGGGGACCACGGCCGATCTGTCGCCCGAGACGCCGGTCTTTACGGACTTCTTCCTTCCCGATCCCGACAACGCCCTCAACGCCGTCTTCGGTGTCAACCTCACGACGCCGGCCCGCCAGGCGCAGGGCCAGTTCGTCTCGCACCCGCTCCGGGAACTCGAGGTCACAAAGCGGGACGATCTCGCGGCAGTGATCTTCGTCGCCGTCCCGCCGTGGGAACTCGACGAGCGGTCGTTCGGCGCCTTCGATCGGCGCGGTCAGCGCCAGCCCCTCGAGATCGTCGACGCGCGACCGCCGGACCAGTCGCTGACCGAGTAGCTGCGACAGTCGGCGAGAAAAATCGAATCCGAACGCTCCGCGGGTCCGCGACCGCTACCAGAACGAGGCCGGAACCGGTTCCGGTCGCGGTGCGGCGCTCGTCGGCCCGTGTCCGTTGCCGATTATTCGATCGATGATGCTTCGACGCTCCGGCTCGCGATCGTCGTCGTTCGACGGCGATGGGAAGTCCGGGACGTGTGGCATCTGTCTTCGACCTCCGACGCTAGCTACCGCCTCGAAGCTGATAATAACCGTGCCTGTTCTGACGGGGTAGTGGTAATCGCGGTTCCACGATCCGTCTCGTGCTGTTCGCCCTCGAGGGACTACCGAGCGAGCGGTGGCGCGACGTCTCGAGGCGTGTGGACGTAACAGCCGTGACTCGAGATCCGAAGCTCGAGGCGCGAGGAGCGAAACCCGAGACTCGAGAGCGACGACGAGGGCTACTCGAGATAGCCGAGTCCGCGCAGCTGTTCGGTGATCTCTTCGAACTCGGCTTCGGTGAGTTCGCCCTCCTTCTGGTGCTGGATGACGATGCTCCGGAGCAGGAACCGGACGAGATCGCTCGTGCTCTGGAAGCTGGTGCCGTCGATCGTCTCCTCGACGCGGTCTGCCAGATCCTTCGGGATCGAGACCGTGGTATATTCGGTCATACAGGTGTCTTCATCGCCGGCGACAAATGCGTGTCGGGAGCGTCGTTTGCGACGAGTCGGGAGCGGAGCCTTGCCGCGGATGAGGAGCGCGGCTCTGCCGCTGGTCAGCAGCGCGGCTCTGCCCCGATTCAGCAGCGAGTTCGGTCGCGATTGAGAGCGCGACTGCACCGGCGTCTTCGTAGCGGTTTTGCGGCCGGACGTGCTACGCGACCGTATGGGAGTCCGGCCACCCTCGAGCGGAGACGACGACGAACCCGAGAGTATCGAATTCGGTATCGCAGCCGTCGACGCTCGTCTCAAGGACGCTGACCTGACGTTTCCGGCAACGAAAGACGACGTCGCGGCCGAACTCGGCCACGAGCGGATTCCGTACAACGTCCACGGAAACGACGTCGCGCTGAGCGAGATGCTCGCGGAAGTCGACACCGAGGAGTTTCGCTCGCGTCAGGAACTGTTGAACGCTCTACACGGGCCGTTCGAGGAGTATCGTCGGAACAACTCGAACGGCGTCTTCCAGCAGGTCCGCTCGATGTTGCCCTTTTGAGACGCGCTATCGTCCGTCGTCGTCTCGCTCGCGGCTCTTGCGGGTGATCTGCTCGAGACGGCGCCGCTGCTCGCGGTGGAGCGAGAGAAGCATATCCGAGAGGACGCCGAAGATGAGCAACTGGACGCCCAGCAAGATCGCGGCCGCGGAGACCAGCGCCATGATCTCGTGGCCGATCTGATACTGCACCCACTCCCAGAGGACGTACGACGCGATCGCACCGCCCAGGAGGATTCCCCCGACGCCGAAACTGCCGAAGTAAAACAGCGGGTTGTTCGTCTTGGCCAGCGAGTACAGTGCGAGGATGATCGTGCCGCCGTCCCTGATCGGGTGGAGGTTCGTTTCCGACTCGTCGGGGCGGGCGCCGTAACTGATCGGCACGACGGTCGTGTCGACGCCGTGTTTGACGCACTCGACGGCGAGCTCCGTCTCGAGGGTGAAGCCGTCCGAGTCGATCGAGAGCCGGTCGAACGAGTCGACGGTGAACGCTCGGTACCCCGAGAGGATATCCTCGTAGTCGGCGCCGTGAATGACGCTGAACGAGCGGTTGATCATCCGGTTGCCGAAGCCGTTCAACGCCTTCATCGCGTCGTCGTCCATATCGGCGAACCGGTTGCCGATCACGTGCTCGTACCCCCGCGAGAGGGGCTCGATCATGGCGTCGACGTCGGCGGGATCGTAGGTCCCGTCGCCGTCGAGCATCACCACGTAGGGGACGTTGACGTACTCGATGGCCTCGCGGACGGCCTGGCCTTTCCCCTCGCCCGACTGGACGAAGACGTGGGCGCCGCGGTCGCGGGCGATCTCCCGGGTGCCGTCGTCGCTTCCGCCGTCGGCGACGAGCACGTTCGTGTAGCCCTGTTCGCGAAAGCCGTCGATGACGTCGCCGATCGTCGCCGCCTCGTCGAGGGTCGGAATGAGAACGCAAACTTCGTCGGGAGCGATCTCCCGCGTCTCGGGGCTCATAGCGATGACCTCACCGTCGCCGCTTGAGAGCCTCGCATCCGCGCGAACCGCGTCATTTCCCATCGACGATCATTCCAGTGCGCGGCCGCAAAAGGATACTGATTGCGTAATACGCGTGTTATAACGGCGACCGTAGACGGCTCGTCGCGCGTCGCGGTCCGCCGGTCCGACTCGAGCGACTCCGGCATCGGTGCTACCAGGTGAGCCCCTCGTAAACCTCGAGGGCGTCTCGGTCGACGTCGATCCGGCGGCCGTCGACCAGCACCCGGTTCGCCATCCCGTCGAACGCGAGGTCGTCGAACTCCGGCCAGTCGGTCGCGACGACCGCGCCGTCGGCCCCCTCGAGGGCCGCGTCCGCGGAGTCGGCGTACTCGATCTCGGGGTAGTCCGGCCGGACGTTCTCGATCGCGACCGGGTCGTAGGCGACGACCTCGGCGCCGCGCTCGCGCAGGTGTTCGATCACGTCGAGCGCGCGGGACTTGCGCACGTCGTCGGTGCCTGGCTTGAACGACAGCCCCAGTACCGCGACGCGGGCCCCCTCGAGCGGAACGTGCTCGCCGAGCAGGGCGACGAGCCGGCGGGGTTGCTCGTCGTTGACCGAGACGACGGCGTCGAGCAGGTCGGGGTCGTACCCCTGCTCGCGGGCGCCGGCCCGCAGGGCGTTGACGTCCTTCGGGAAACAGGAGCCGCCCCAGCCCAGCCCGGAGCGCATGAAGCGGTCGGAAATGCGGTCGTCGAGCCCGACGGCTTCGAGCACCTCGTAGGCGTCCGCGCCGTACTCCTTCGCGATGTTCCCGAGTTCGTTGACCAACGAGACCTTCGACGCGAGGAAGGCGTTGTTGGCGTACTTGATGAGTTCCGCTTCCCGGATATCGGTCTCGACGAGGTCCGTTTCCTCGCGCCCGAGAATGGGCGCGTAGAGCTCCCGGAGGGTCGCCGCGGCGTCCTCGCTCGAGGCGCCGATCACGACCTTATCGGGCTCGAGGAAGTCCTCGACGGCCGTGCTCATCCGCAGGAACTCGGGGTTCATCGCGATCTCGAGTCCGTCGCCGATTCGGCGGCCCGACTCCTCCTCGAGGATCGGCCCGACGACCTCCTCCGTAGTGCTGGGAAGGACCGTGCTCTTGACGACCACGAGGTGGTCGCCGTCCTTCTCCGCGAGCGTCCGCCCCAGCGATTCGGCCCCGGCCCGCATCGGTGCCAGATCGAGGCCGCCGTCGTCGGTCTGGGGCGTCGGGAGACAGAGGAAGGTGACGTCCGTCCCGCGGATCTCGTCGTAGTCCGTCGTCGCACGGAGGGTCGTCCCCGCGTGCTCGGCGATGCGCTCCTCGAGGCCCGACTCGTGGATCGGCGCTTCCCCGGCGTTGATCGTCGCGACGATGTCCTCGTCGATCTCGACGTTCAGTACGTCGTGGCCGAGGTCGGCGAGGCAGGCGGCGATGGTGGTGCCGACGTAGCCGCTGCCGATGATAGAGACGTCCATGCTGTATTGAACTCTCGGCCGTCGTTACATGCTTTTGGATTTACACGGTCGATCGATCAGTCTGCACAGGAGTGTTCCACTCCGGACCGAGGGGCTGCCGTGCGATGGCGCGCTGTCGGGTGTCTGAGCGATAGCGAGGGCTCTCGACAATACTGCGCGAGCGAATCGGCTGGGTGGGGGCGGCAATTCCGCGTTGCCACGATAGTGAACCGCCCGATAGCGTCCCAAACGATAGCAGAGCGCTTCGTTTCGAGTCCAGGTCTAAGTTCTACCGATCGGTTCCTCACTCGAGCGCCCGCTCGAGTGCTCGCGCGACGTCTTCGTGGGCCTCCTGGGCCCGCTCGAGGGAGACCGGCTCGGTGAACAGCTCGAAGAAGCCGTGGATCATGTCGTCGTAGTGGTAGTGTGTGACCGGAACGCCGTCGGCCTCGAGGCGGTCGACGTAGCGCGCGCCGTCGTCGCGCAGCGGATCGAAGCCGGCGGTGACGACCGTCGCCGGCGGGAGGTCCGAGAGGTCGGCCGCCAGCCGCGGGCGGGCGTAGACGTTCCCGCGGTCGATCTCGCGCTCGAAGTAACACTCGTCGAACCACTCCATGGTGTCCCGCTCGAGGAGGAAGCCCTCGCCGTTCTCCTCGTAGGACTCGGTTTCGGTGATATCGCCGGTGATGGGATAGATCAGCAGCTGGTGTGCGGGTTCGACGCCGCCGCGGTCGCGCGACAGCAGGGCCGTCGCCGCAGCGAGGTTGCCGCCGGCGCTGTCGCCCATGAGGACGATGCGATCCCGGTCGCCGCCCAGCGTCTCGATCTCTTCGCCGGCCCACTCCAGTGCGGCGTAGCAGTCCTCGAGCGCGGCGGGAAACGGGTGTTCGGGCGCCAGCCGGTACTCGACGCTGGCGACGGTGTATCCGGTCTCGGCGGCGAGTTTCCGACACGTCTCGTCGTAGCCGTCGACGCTCCCGACGACGAAGCCGCCCCCGTGGAAGAAGCAGATCGTCGGCCGCGGCGTCTCGCCCGCGGGCCGATAGACGCGGATCGGAAGGTCGCCGGCCGGGCCGTCGATGGTTCGATCCTCGACCGACTCGACGGCGATCGGGTCGCCGTCGTCGGCGAACATGTCGGCGACCGCCGCGCGCGCCTCCTCGACCGGCAGCTCGTGCAGCGCCGGTGCCTCCTGCGAGTCGAGCATCTCGAGGAGCGGTCTGAGGTCCGGATGGGGCTCTGGCGCGCGGGTCGGTGTCATATCGCGAAACAGTCGTCGGCGAAACAAAAAGGTACGCGCATCGGAAGCGCGACGCGCGCTCGGCGTCGCTCCGTTCCACACCGCTTATTTCGGTCCGGCGCGGCCCTTCGAGCAATGACGAACGAGGAACTCATCGCGGCCCTGCGCGAGGCGGAGGCGGTCAAGTTCGGCGAGTTCGAACTCTCCCACGGCGGCACCAGCGAGTACTACGTCGACAAGTACCTCTTCGAGACCGATCCCGACTGTCTCGAGGCCATCGCCGCGGCCTTCGCCGAGCGACTCGACGCGGACGACAAACTCGGCGGCGTCGCACTCGGCGGCGTTCCCCTCGCCGCGGCGACCAGCGTCGCGGCCGGCGTCCCCTACGTCATCGCACGGAAACAGCGCAAGGACTACGGGACGGCCAACCTGATCGAGGGCCGACTCGAGGACGGCGAGGAGGTCGTCGTCGTCGAGGACATCGTGACGACGGGGACGAGCCTCGTCGAGGCCGTCGAGGCGCTGCGGGAGGCGGGCGCGACCGTCGAGCGCGCGCTGGTCGTCGTCGACCGCGAGGAGGGCGGCCGCGAGAACGTCGAGGACGCCGGCGTGGAGATGGAGGCGCTAGTGACCGCGAGCGACCTGTTGGCCGACCGGGACTGAGCCGCGATCGGCATCCCCTTCGTCCGTTACTGTCCGTAGGACTCGAACCGCTCGAGGACCGCCTCGAGTTGCGCGTCCGACAGCGTCCGCGGCTCGAGGCCGGCCGCGCGCGTCTGGAGGTAGAGGCGCGCGAGGCTCTCGACGTGGTGGGTGTTCTCGAGGGCGGTCTCGAGGTCCGCACCGGTGACGACCAGCCCGTGGTTTTCGATCAGTGCGGCCGTCGCGTCGGCCTCGTCCATCGCCGCCACGACGTTCGCGGCGAGGTCGTCGGTCCCGTAGGGCGCGTACTCGGCGACCGGCACCCGCTTGCCGACGGCGACGATCATGTAGTGGATCGGCGGCAGCGGCTCCCGCGCGACGGCCATCGCCGTCGCCCACGGCGAGTGGGTGTGGACGATCGCCCCGACGTCCGCGCGCCGGTAGATGGCGGCGTGCATCGGTACTTCGCTGCTGGGCGCCATCCGCCCCTCGCGGTGCTCGCCGTCGACGCCGACGACCGGCACGTCTTCGACGTCGAAACTATCGTACGGGACGCCGGTCGGCGTAACGGCGAAGGCGTCGCCGTCGCGGACGCTCAGGTTCCCCGTCCGTCCGGGCGTCAGCGCCGCCAGCTCCGGCGCGTGATCGACCACCGCTCGTCGCTCGGACTCGAGGATCATTCGATCACCTCCAGCACCGCGGCGAAGTCGTCGATCCGGTGGTCGGGCTCGCGGTCGCCCGCGAGCGGGTCGACGCCGCCCGCCGGGTCGCCGTCGCTCTCGGTGTCGAGGTCGGGATCGAACAACACCGTCTCGAGGCCGACCGCGTTGGCGCCGGCGACGTCCGCCTCGATGTCGTCGCCGACCATCACCGCCTCCGACGGGCGGCTCCCGAGCCGCGATAGTGGGAGCGTGAACATCACCGATCCGGGCTTCTCGCGGCCCGTCTCCTCGGAGGTCAACAGCAGATCGATCGACTCCTCGAGACCCAGCGCGGCGAGTTTCTCGAGTTGCACGCGCGTCGTGAGGTTCGTGACGACGCCGACATCGATCCCCCGTTCGCGCAGCGTCTCGAGGGTCTCCGTCACGCCGGGGAAGAGCGCTATCGCGTCGACGTACGCCTCCCAGTACGCCTCGCCGAGCGCGAGCGCGTCGGCCGGCCGCGGCTCGCCGACGCGCCGCTCGAGGGCGCGTTTGAAGTAGCAAAATCGGTTGTGCGTGGCGGCCGTGCCGGAGAGTTCGCGTTTCACCTCGCGGCGCCCGTCTCGGTACAGGGCCTCGAAGGAGTCGCGATCGACGTCGTAGCCGCGGTCGCGAGCGGTCTCGAGGGCGGCGTCGCTCCCCGCCCGGTGACACGGCGGGTAGGGATAGAACGTGTTATCGAGGTCGAAGAGGACCGCGTTGACGGTCATATCCGCTCGTCAACGGGGAGCGAAAAACGAGTATCGGTCGCTTCGGTCGACCACGGAACCGATCGACCAGTTCTGACCGGCCGCCACACCATCAGAAGGTTTTTAGCCCGCTCGAGACAATTCGCATCCACGATGGTAGGTGTCCGCTTTACAGGGGCTTACGCCCGCTTCTAACCCACACCTACCGCTCGCTGTGTCGGAACGGACCCGCAGCCGAGCGGCCGCGGCGGACGCCCGACCGAACTTCTCACCGAAGTTCCCAGATCAGCGACAGCCACACCACTACCCACAGCCACACCCAGACCCATGTCAGAATCAGATTCCCAGTCACAGGAACAGATAACGGTCGTACTGCCCGACGGATCCGAACTCGAGGTCGACGCCGACGCGACCGTCGAGGACTGCGCCTACGAGATCGGTCCCGGCCTCGGCCGCGACACGGTCGCCGGCAAACTCGACGGCGAACTCGTCGCCAAGGAGCAGCCGGTTTACGACGGCGTCGAACTCGAGATCGTCACCGACCAGTCGGACGAGTACCTCGAGGTCATGCGCCACTCCGCGGCCCACTGTCTCGCCCAGGCCGTCGAGCGGCTGTTCGACGAGGACGCGGTCAAACTCGCCATCGGCCCGCCGACGGACGAGGGCTTCTACTACGACTTCGATAACCTCGAGATCGACGAGGAAGACCTCGCGGAGATCGAAGCGGAGATCGAGGAGATCATCGCCGAGGACTACGAGATCGAGCGCGAGGACGTCTCGATCGAGGAGGCCGAACGACGCCTCGAGGGCGAGCCCTACAAGCTCGAACTGCTCGAGGAGTTCGCCGACGAGAACGACACCGTCTCCTTCTACAAACAGGGCGAGTGGGAGGACCTCTGTGCCGGCCCGCACGTCGACTCGACGGGCGAGATCGGCGCCGTCGAGTTGTTGGAAATCGCGGGCGCCTACTGGCGCGGCGACGAGGAGAACACGATGCAGACGCGCATCTACGGCACCGCCTTCGAGGACGAGAGCGACCTCGAGGCGTTCCTCGAGCGCAAACAGGAAGCCGAGAAGCGCGATCATCGTCGGATCGGATCGGAGATGAACCTGTTCTCGATTCAGGACGTCACCGGCCCCGGACTGCCGCTGTATCACCCGCCGGGGAAGACCGTCCTCAAGGAGCTCGAGGACTTCGTGGAGAGCCTCAACGAGGACGCGGGCTACGACTACGTCGAGACGCCCCACGTCTTCAAGACGGATCTCTGGCACCGCTCGGGCCACTACGAGAACTACGCCGACGACATGTTCATCTTCGACGTGGGCGACGACGAGTTCGGCCTGAAGCCGATGAACTGTCCCGGCCACGCCGCCATCTTCCAGGACCAGTCCTGGTCGTACCGCGACCTCCCCATTCGCTACGCGGAGAACGGGAAGGTCTACCGCAAGGAGCAACGCGGCGAGCTGTCGGGCCTCTCGCGGGTCTGGGCCTTCACGATCGACGACGGCCACCTGTTCATCCGGCCCGACCAGATCAGACAGGAGGTCGAGGAGATCATGGACATGATCACCGACGTCCTCGAGACGTTCGACCTCGACTACGAGATGGCCCTCGCCACCCGGCCCGAGAAGTCGGTCGGCTCCGACGAGATCTGGGACCGCGCGGAGGAGCAACTCGAGAACGTCCTCGAGAACCGCGCCCACGACTACGAGGTCGAGGAGGGCGACGGCGCGTTCTACGGGCCGAAGATCGACTTCGCGTTCGAGGACGCCATCGGTCGCTCGTGGGACGGCCCCACGGTCCAACTCGACTTCAACATGCCCGAGCGGTTCGACCTGAACTACGTCGGCGAGGACAACGAGGAGCACCGCCCGGTCATGATCCACCGCGCGCTGTACGGCAGCTACGAGCGGTTCTTCATGATGCTCATCGAGCACTACGAGGGTCGGTTCCCGCTGTGGCTCGCGCCCGAACAGGTCCGCGTGCTGCCGATCTCCGACGACAACCTCGGCTACGCCCACCGCGTCGCCAACGAGTTCGACGACTTCCGCGTCGAGGTCGACGGCCGCGACTCCACCTTGGAGCGGAAGATCCGCGCGGCCCACGACGATCGGGTCCCCTACCAGATCATCGTCGGCGACAACGAGGAGGAAGACGGCAACATCTCCGTCCGCGATCGCTTCGAGGACCAGGAGTACGACGTCGAGATCGAGGAGTTCAAACAGCACCTCGAGGACGAAATCGAGGAGCAGCGGACCCGGCCCGACTTCCTGCAGGACTGATCGCGGTCACCCGCCGTCGCTGACCGCCGTTTCGTCTGCCCGATTCCCGACGAGTGCGCGAACGGTCCGTCTCCCCACGAATCGCGGCACGCGCTCGGCGTATCGCTCGTACTCCTCGCCGTACCGCTCGCGCAGCCACGGCTCCTCGGCGAACGGCAGCGAGAGCCACCAGCCCAAGTAGATCACGCAGACGACGGCGACCAGCTCGGAGTTCGCCAGCAACGCGAAGCCGACCGTCGCGACGACGTAGCCGACGTACTGGGGATTTCTCGAGTAGCGATACCAGCCGCCGGTTCGCAGGTCGCCGGCCAGTCCCTTCGTCTCCTCGACGCCGAGGTCCAGTCCGGCCGCGATGGCGACCGCGTAGCCGACGACGAACAGGGCGGCGCCGACGGCCAGCGACGGGCCGCGGGGCAGGCCGAGACTGTTCCAGCTGAGGTACGTGAGCGCGAGCACGACGACGTTGAGCGAGTGCGAGATCCCCCAGTGGACGTAGTAGGTCCAGTCTCGTTCGCCCGGCGGCCAGTACGAGACCAGCCCCGACGCGCTGGCGACGATTCCCGCGAGGTTCGCCAGTGCGAGGCCCACGCCCGCGACGAAGACGGCACTCGTCGGCCCGTCGGTCATCGGTGCATCACCGCCGTCGCCGTCAGCGACTCGAGCGTCTGCAACTGTACCGGATCGACTGCGGGTAGCCGTTCTCTATCGACTATCATCATACGCTTACGTCGGCCGACGATCGCACTGTCGCTTCTCACGGATACACTAGGTGATTTATATGCTACCCCGTCCTGCCGTCGACACACCGCGATGAAGTACCTCGACGTCCGGCTCCGCCAGCCCGACCGGATGCTCCATCCCATGCAACGGTTCATCCGCGAGGGAGACGCGGTCCGCTACGAGGAACTTCGCACGTGGAACATCCTCGGCCCCGAGGGCGACCGCGAGTACGAACTGTTCTACGCCGAGGCAGACCGCGAGGCGTACGTCGACGCCATCGAGGCCGTCGATTCGGTCCGCTGGTACGACCTGACGCCGATCGACGGCGACTCGTTCTACGTCTACATCTGCCAGGAGACCCGCGAGGAAGACGTGCGCTGGCGGCAATCGTTCGCCGCGCTCGATCTCGTCATCGTCCCGCCCGTGATCTACGACTCCGAGGCCGCGTTCTACATGACCGTCGTCGGCGCCGGCGAGGACCTGCAGGCGATGCTCGAGGGGCTGCCCGACGAGATCGACGTCACCGTCCGCGCGATCGGGGAGTACGACCGTCGGCACGCGCCGCTGACCGGTGATCTCACCGAGCGCCAGCTCGAGGCCGTCGCGGCCGCGGTCGAGGTCGGCTACTACGCGGTTCCGCGCGAGGCGGGACTCGAGGCCGTCGCCGAGCGGCTGAACTGTGCCGCGAGCACGGCCGGAACGCTCCTCCAGAAGGCGCAGGCGCGGGTGATGCAGCGACTCGTCCGACAGCGCGGGCGAGGTCTCCTCGAGGACGAGACGAACGCGACCGCCCTCGATGCGGAGAAACAGAAGTGATCTGGTCGGTTCGACCGACTTGCGGCCGCTGATCACGGACGTGGCTATCTCGAGCGCGGAATACGATCGAAACCCCCATACTTGCAGAATCGTGCATATTCACCATGAACAGAGCCGAGAAGGCAGCCCTCCAGTTACGGGCCGTCGACGTGTTGCGGATGCTGAAGGAGACCCGAACCTACGACGAACTCGCCGAGACGACGGGGCTTCCGGCGGGCGATCTCAACCGGTACGTCAACGGCCACGTGCTGCCGGGAACCGAACGCGCGCGCCAGGTCGTCGAGGACCTCGGTCGCGAGGCGCTGGCCGACGAACTCGAGGCTCGCATCCGGGTCGACGACGAGGGATACGTCGACAACAGCGCAGCGGTCTTCGACCAGTCGTTTCTCGACCTCGTCGCGCCCGTCGTGGCCAACGCGTTCGACTTCGATCGACCCGACGTCGTCCTCACGGCGGCGACCGACGGGATCACGCTGGCCGCCTCGCTCGCGAGCTACTACGGGACGCGCTGTGCGTACGCGAAGAAGCGCAAGGAGACCGCCGTCGAGGAGTTCATCGAGGCCCGCGAGCGCCTCCAGTCGGGGATCGAACTCACCTACTACCTCCCCGAGTCGGCCATCGACGCCGGCGAGTCGGTGCTGGTCGTCGACGACCTCATCCGCTCGGGCGAGACCCAGGAGCTCCTGCTGGACATCGTCGACACCGCCGACGCCGACGTCGCCGGCGTCTTCGCGCTCATCGCGGCCGGCGAGAACGGCATCCGGCGGGCCCGGAGCCACACCGACGCACCCGTCGACGCCCTCACGACGGTCTGAGCGATTCCGCAGTCGTCTCGAGTCGTTCCGTTCGTCGTTCGGTGACCGCGTCCCGCATTCGTCGGTCGGTGACCGAAGCGTCTCCCACCGCAGGGAAACCGTGTGAATCACTACCACATGATTAATCATTAGGTTTATTGTGCTCCCGCCAGTTTGTGGTGGTACGACCATGACGCAGACAGTCATCCTCGGCGTGATCGGGTCCGACGCCCACGTCGTCGGGATCACCATCCTGGAACAAGCGTTCGAGGCGGCCGGATTCGACGTCGTCAACCTCGGCGTTCAGACCTCTCAAGCGGAGTTCGTCGACGCCGCGACCGAACACGACGCCGCGGCCGTACTCGTCTCATCGCTCTACGGTCACGCCAAACAGGACTGTCAGGGCTTCCACGAGCGGTTCGCCGACGCCGGCCTCGAGGACGTCACGACCTACATCGGCGGCAACCTCGCCGTCGGTCAGGACGACTTCGAGGAGACCCGCGCGTTCTTCCGCGAGCTCGGGTTCGACCGCGTCTTCGACTCCGAGACCGATCCCGAGGACGCGATCGAGGCGCTGCGGGCCGATCTGGATATGCGCTCCGCGGAGTCCGAGCGGGAGAGCCAGACCGTCTCCGCCTGAATCGACCGCCAGTCGCCGTTTTCGTCGTTCGCTACGCTGCGGAGCGACTGCAACGGCGGACGCTCGGCTCGAAACGTCGCGACTCGAGTCGTTCTCCCCCGATCGCTCAGCGGACGATCGTCACCGGGACGGGCGAGCGGCGGGCCACCTTCTCGGCGACGCTGCCAAGCAGGATCCGACTCGCGCCCGTGCGACCGTGGCTCCCGATCGCGATGTGGTCGACGTCGTGGTCGGCGGCGTAGTCGACGATCGACCGCGAGATGCCGCCGACGACGTGGTCCGTCTCGAGCTCGACGCCGTGCTCGGCGGCCTGTTCGCGCGCCGACTCGAGGATCGCGTCCGCGCGATCCTGGTGGTGTTCCTGGAGTTCGTCGTAGTTCGCCACGGCGCCGCCTTCGATCCCGGTCGCGGCGTAGAAGTCGCCCGGATCGAGGACGTGCAGCGCCGTGATACGGGCGTCGGGGTACTCCTCGCAGGCGAACGCGAGGGCTTCGGTCGACTGCTTCGAGTCGTCGACGGGAACGAGAACGTGATCGATCATGGGCGCCACTACGCCGTCCGGCGAAATAAACGTCGGGCCGCCGCCGGGCCGAAATCGGTGCCTACGACGACGTGACGCGCTCGATCGTCTCCCGGATGCGCTCCTCGTCGGGCCGGTACGCCTCCTCGCGGCCCGGCAGCGGCACCGGGACGTCGTAGCCGGCGACGCGCTCGATCGGCGCCTCGAGGTGCCAGACCGCCTCGTCGGAGATGCGGGCCGCGACCTCGGCGCCGAACCCGCCCGTCCGCGGCGCCTCGTGGACGACGACGCACCGGCCGGTCTTCCGGACCGACTCGCGGACCGTCTCGGTGTCCATCGGACTGATCGTCCGCAGGTCGATCACGTCGGCCGACGCCTCGCTCTCCTCGATGGCGCCTTCGACCTCGCGGACCATCGCGCCCCAGGTGACGACGGTGACGTCCGTGCCCTCCTCGACGACGCGGGCCTCGCCCAGCGGGACCTCGTGATCGGCGGGCACGGGTCGCCGGGCCGCCCGGTACAGCGCCATCGGCTCGAAGAACAGGACGGGATCCGGACTGCGAATCGCCGACCGAAGCAGTCCGGCCGCGTCCCGCGCGGTCGACGGGATCACCATCTTCAGTCCGGGAACGTGGGCGTAGCCGGCTTCGTAGCTCTCGGAGTGGTGCTCTAAGGCCTTCACGCCCAGCCCGTACGGCGCGCGGATCACCATCGGACACGAGAGTTCGCCGCGCGAGCGACTGCGGAGCCGCGAGACGTGCTGGTGGATCTGATCGAACGCCTGGAAGGTGAAGCCGGCGAACTGGATCTCCGCGACCGGTCGGTAGCCCGCGGCCGCGAGGCCGACGCCGAGACCGACGATGCCCGCCTCCGCGACCGGCGCGTCGTGGACGCGGCCCGGGAAGGCGTCGAGCAGCCCCTGGGTCGCCCGGAAGACGCCGCCGTCGACGCCGACGTCCTGACCGTAGACGAGCACGTCGTCGTCGCGGTCCAGTTCGGCGTGCAGGGTCTCGCGGATCGCCTCGACCATGTTCAGTCGGTCGACGCCCTCCGTGACCCCCGACTCGGTCGCCGTCCCGCCGTCACCGAGGGTCCCCTCCGCCGCTCGAGGCGGCGCGATCTCGCCGTCGGCGTCGCCGGTGAACGCCTCCCGCTGGCGCTCGAGGTAGTCGGGGAGTTCCGCGTAGGCCGTGTCGAACATGTCGACGGGATCGGCGTTCGCCTCGGTCTCGCGGGCCGCCTCGAGGGCCTCCTCGAGTTCGGTCTCGATCGCGTCCTCGATCGAGGAGACCGTTTCGTCGTCGAGAACGCCGCGCTCGCGGAGATACTGCTCGAACCGCAAGATTGGGTCCAGCGGCTCCCACTCCTCCTCTTCCTCGGTCGTGCGGTAGACGGAGGGGTCGTCCGCGGTGGTGTGCATCTCCCGGCGGTAGGTCGTCGCCTCGATCAGCGTCGGGACGCCCCGCAGGGCGCGCTCCCTGGCCTCCTTCGTGACCGCGTAGACGCCCAGCACGTCGTTGCCGTCGACCTGAATCGGTTCGATGCCCGCGGCGACGGCCTTCTGGGCGAGCGTCGCGGCCCGCGTCTGCTTCGACAGCGGCGTCGAGATCGCGTACTGGTTGTTCTGGCAGACGAAGACCGTCTGCGCCTCGTAGACGCCCGCGAGGTTCATCGCCTCGTAGACCTCGCCCTCGCTGGTCGCGCCGTCACCGAAGTAGGTCAGCGCGACCCGGTCGCTGTCGTTCATCGCCTCGGCCCAGCCGATCCCCGCGGCGTGGAGCGGCTGGGAGCCCACGGCGATCGACGGCGGCATGATCGGCACGTCGTCGGGCGGTTCGGCGCCCTCCTCGAGTCCCATCGCGTACTCGAAGATCCCCTGGGGCGAGAGTCCCCGGGCCAGCGCCGAGGGGTGCTCGCGAAAGGCCGGCACCGTCCAGTCGTCCCCGGCGAGCGCGCCGGTACTGCCGACCTGCGCGGCCTCCTGTCCCGTCGCGGGCGCGAAGGTCCCCAGTTCGCCCCGGCGCTGGAGGGCGATCGTCCGCTCGTCGAGGCGACGGGACAGCTTCATCGTCCGATACCACTCGAGCAACCGCTCGTCCTCGAGGTCCGGCTCCATGGACTCGTCGACGCGGCCGTCCTGATCGAGGATCTGGACGCGCTCGATCGAGAAATCAGCGACCGTCGATCGTGGCATACGCCCCGTACCACGGACGGCCACTTAGTGCTCGAGTCGGCTATCGCACGCTCCGCGGTGCTCGCGGCGGGTATCGTGTTCCTCGCCGATCGCCGGCCGGTCTCGGAACGTCCGAACAGATATCGTGCCGATCGACTCCGGCGTGGCCACCCACCGCCGCCGGCGTCGACGATCCGCCGACGGTGCTCGATACCCCAGAATCACGGGGCGCTGCCACTCGATTTCCGACCGGGCCGCAGATCGGATCCTGCCTGCGGAACGGCGCTCGTAGCGCGCGGAAGGTTAGATCTCCAATACCTTTTTATTGTGTATTATACTACTTAGATAATAGATGCTTCAGGCATTCGTGAAAGACAATGGCTGAGGAAAATTCCACCGAACGAGCGACGCGGCGGACGGTCCTCAAGAGCGTCGGCACCGGTGTCGTCGGTTCGGTCGCGCTCTCCGGAACCGGCGCGGCCGTCGACGGCGAGTCCGTCGGCGAGGCCCTCGAGGGCGTGTTCGAGGCCGGCGGCGCCCTCGTCGACGACGCGCTCGACCCCGAGAGCGACGCCCTCCAGGAGGTCGTGATCGTCTTCGAGGACACCGAGGCCGTCGTCCGCCTCGAGGAACTCGACGTCGAGTTCGCGATCGGCTTCGATACCCTCCCCGTCGGGTACGCCAAACTGCCGGGGTCGCTGGTCGAGACCGTCGCCGACTGGGAGCCGGTGCGGTACGTCTCCTCGAACTACGACCTGGAGTTTCACAACGACGACGCCCGCGAGGACACGAACGCCGACGCCGTACAGGCCGGTTCGGGACTCGAGACGCCCTACACCGGTGAGAACGTCCACGTCGCAGTCATCGACTCGGGGATCGGCGGCGGACACCCCGATCTGCAACCGAACCTCGAGGCGAACTATCAGTACGTAGGGGTCCCGGGAATTCAGGACGAACCGCTCTGGTGGCAGGACGTCGACACCGTCGATACCGACGTGAACGGTCACGGCACCCACTGTGCGGGAAGCATCGGCGGAACCGGATCGAAGAGCGACGGCGAGTACTCGGGAATGGCGCCCGACGTCGATCTGACGATGTACTCGACGAGCGCGGGTCCGGCGATCGCGTTCACCGTCGCCGCGTACGACGATCTGATCCGCCGGCAGCGGGAGGGCGAGCACGATATCCAGATCGTCTCGAACTCGTACGGCTCGGGACAGATCGGCCGCCCGTTCCTCCCCGACGATCCCCTCAACGTCGCGACGTGGCACGCTCACGAGGAGGGGATCCTCTCGGTGTTCGCGGCGGGGAACGACGGTCCCGATCGGGGAACGCTGAACCAGTACGCGAAGGCGCCACACGTGCTGGGCGTCGGGGCGACCGACGCCGAGGGTGCGGTCGCGGACTTCTCCTCCCGCGGTCGCCCGCGGGACGGCTCGTTCGACGCGGCCAATTACGACCGCGCGACGGCCTACGAGAACCTCGCCGCGTTCCACGACGGCGCCTCCGCGGACGAGATCGACGGGCCGCTGGGGATCTACCGCAACGGCGTCGCCGCCAAGGGCGAGGCCGTGATGAGTACGCTCGAGCGGTTCGACCTCATAAACGTGCTCCAACCGGACGGCGAACGCTACTACGGTCCCGCGTCCGGAACCAGTATGTCCTGTCCCGTCACCGCCGGCTGCGCCGCGCTGGTGTACGACGCCGCCATCGAAAACGGCGGCGAGGCGCCCGCTCCGACGGACGTGCTCGCGACGCTCGAGGCGACCGCGGACGAGCGCCGACGCGAGTCGTACACCGCGGAATCCGTCGGTGCGGGGTACGTGGACGTCCACGCGGCCGTCGAACGCGCCGAGACCGGCGATTTCGCGACGTTCGACGAGATCGAAATCGCGCCGAGCGCCGCCGAGCAGTGAGCTATCGGTCTCGATAGGCAGCGTACGGCGTCGCTCGTCGATTCGCGGGGCCGTCGCTCTCGAGGCGAGTCGCAGAAAAATCGAGGCTCGGATCGCCGAAGCCGACCGGCCGTTACTTCGCGCGGCCCTGTCCGCCGTTGTTGGACGGACGGACCTTCTCGGCGCCCTTGCCGCGGTTGTTGAGGCCGCGGTTGGCCTTGCCCGCGTTGGTGAGGCCGCGGAACGCGCGGTTCGTGTGGTCGTCGTCGCAGATCCAGTTGAGATCGTCGTCGTTCTCGATCGCCGGGTGGTTCGGATCCACGAGGATCGCTTCGAACCACTTCTGCGAGCCGTCTTCGCCGACCCAGTAGCTGTTGAGCACCCGCAGATTGGGGTACTTCCGGGAGACGCGCTCCTCGCCGATGCGCTGGATGTTCTTGCGCCGCCCGATGCGGTTGACACCCTGGCGCTTGGATCGGCGACCGGCCGTGAACCGCTCCTTTCGGGCCGTCCCCTTGCGGACCGCCACGCGGACCACGATAATGCCCTGTTTGGCCTTGTAGCCGAGTTCGCGCGCCTTGTCCAGTCGGGTCGGGCGCTCGATGCGCTCGATGGCGCCCTGGTCGCGCCATTCCTGCTTTCGCTGCCACTGCAGTTCCCCGAGCTTGCCGTCGCCGGGGTCCTTCCATGCGTCCTTGATGTGGGAGTAGAAGCTTTCTGCCATGTGTATCACCGCGGGCGTTTCCTGGTTCAATCCCGACCGGGGACGGTCCCCGCGGATCACATCCCGACCTGTGGCGGCGGTGCCGTACAGGTGCCCGCTGGCGCCCGCGACCCAGCGAGTCTACCTTCACTTCCCAACTCTCGAGTATAAGGGCTTCGAACTGCGGGGCCGACGATGCGCCGAAAAACGAGGGGCGGACGCGGATCGATCACCGCTCGAGCGGGACGTGCTCGCCGACGCCGCCGGGGACGACGCCGTTGACCGTCGCGAACACGGCACCGAGGACCAGGCCGTAGACGAGGTGACCGATCGCGAACAGGAGCGCGCTGACCAGTTCCCCCGCGACGCCCGGAACGGGGAGGAACGGCAGCGGCAACGCCGCGACGCCCGCCTGCTGCATCGCCACCGGAAACAGGAGCCCGCCGGCGAAGAGGCCGAGGAGGGTCCCGAACGCCAGTCCGATGACGACGTAGTCGCTGAACGAGTCCACCAGGTCCTGGACCGTTCGCCGCGAGGCGAGGGCGGCGAACGTCAGTCCGAACAGGACGCTGAGGATCATGTGGACCGTCCAGCCGACGCCGACCGCCGTTCCGGAGTCGGCGATCAGCGCGCCGAGCAGTTCGATCTGGCCCGCGCCGAGGTGGAGGACCAGCCCCATGGCGATGCCGCCGACCAGTCCGCCGGTGAAGCCGCCACCCCAGACGCCGACGCCGTCGAGGTCGTGGGTGTTATTCTCACCCATATATAACGGGTACGAACGCAGGTGTAATTAAACCGACCATCGGTCCGTTCGTGCGAGGTTCTCGCAAACGGATATTTCGTCGGTTCCCCATCACGCTTTCAGGTGAATTCGATCGGAACTGCGGCGCCTCTCCGGACTCGGTGAATCGCTCGACCGATGAATCGGTCGGTAGCACGTAGCCGAATCGATTCGTACCGCCTCACCAGACGACAGTTTTTAGGTAGGCCTAAACAAGAGAGTGATAGGGAGAGACGACAATGAGCGAGAACGTACCGACGGACACACCGTCTCGCGTGGGGGCGAACGCGTCGAGCGACGCTATCGAAGCAGCGGCGTTTCTCGCGCGCTCGGAGCACCGCGTCCGCGTCCTCGAGTTGCTCGCGGACGGGCGACACGCGCGCGAGGAGTTGTCGGCGGAGACGAGCGTGACGCGGGTGACGCTGAGCCGAATCCTCGGGGACCTGACCGACCGCGGCTGGGTCGAACGGGATCACGCCGATGGCGGGTACACGATCACGAACACGGGCCGGGACATCTACGACCAGTTCGACCGCCTCCTCGAGACGATCGCCGTCGGACAGCGGTATCCCGATATCATCGACGCCCTTCCGACGGCGTGGTTCGACTTCGATCTCCGACGTCTGGCCGACGCCGACCTCGTCGCCGCCGACAGCGCCGATCCGCTGGCCGGAATGCGCGTCGTAACCGATGCTCTCAGCCGAGCGTCGACCGTCCGGGCCGTCGTCGGTTCGTTCGCGACCCTCCCGATGTACGACCTCTCCGAGGACCTGTCCGACGGTAACGCGGCGGACGGCGAGGTCGTCTTCGACCGGAACGCGACCGCCGTCGCGCTCGAGAACCCGGACCTCGTCGACCGGTGGCGGGAAATCGAAGCCCGGACCGACCGGCCGGTCTACTACAGCGCCGACGGGACGATCCCCTGTAACGTCGATATCGCCGACGACACCGTCTTCCTCTCGATCGCCGACGGGAGCGGATTCGACGTGCTCCGGTGTACCGACCCCGCCGTCGTCGAGTGGGCGACGGACCTTTTCCGCGAGAAGCGGTCCGCGGCGGTCCCGCTCGAGCGACACCGGATCGACGGCGAACCGACCGCGTAGAAGGGTTCCCGGCTCGCTCGTACCGCGATCGACGGACCGGTCGTCGACTCCGCTATTTTCGCTCTCGAGACGGGCTCGGACGACACCTCCAGCCGACGGGACGGAACACGATCGTCACTCGAGACCTACTGGCCGACGTCTTCGAGATCGAGGCGCGGTTTCGACCGGCGAGCACGGAGTGCAGATCACGCCGCTGGAGCCGCTCAACGACGACCGCTAGCGCGTCGCCGCTCTGGATCCGGTCCGATCGCTCGAGCGACTCGGAGCACCGTCAGCGACGATTCCGGAATCGCGATACGGTTCGAACGTACCGTCTCTCGAGCCGAACCACAGAAAAGGAATGCACTGGCTACAAGCGACGCCCGGCCAACTACGCGACTCTGCGTATCGGTGGAAATGAAGGATGAGTGGGGGCGGCGAATCGGGTCTCCCAGAGGCTCGCGCACTCCAGTACTCGCCGAAACGCAGGTGGGCTTAACGTCCGTGTTCGGGATGGGTACGGGTGGAACCCCACCGCTGTGGCCGCCGTAATTCCGACCCACGGAATCGAACCGCGGTACAGCCGGCGTCGGTGTGTTCACGTCGATATCCGGGGTTGACTACTTTATCACTTCCGATCTTCGGCCGCGCGAACGCACAGCGCAACGCCGTCCGTTCCGGCTTCTCACGAACCTGTACGGACGGATCGCTCGAGCCAGTCGGAGAACTCGACTCGAGCGCCGCTCGAGACGCTGACGCTAGCCTTCCTTCTCGTCCCGTAGTGACTCCGTTCGGCTCAAAACGGATCGTTTCGCGAAATCGATGTTCTGTATATTCATATGGAATTTATCAGTCAAGATCGCCTCGTGCCGGAACGGCATTCCGAAGATGGGTGCGACCGACCGAATCATGTCTATCCGGGCCCGAATCGGCCGATTGTCGCTCTCCAGCGAGCCGGATTCGATCGCGATACCGACAGAATCGGCGTACGGCGCGGCTCGCGCAACTGGGAACTGCCGCTCACAGAACACGCTCACGAGAACACGAGAACTGCGGGAAGAAACCCGACGACGCTGCTCGAGCGTACCGCGTCTCCGACGGTCTAGCCCGACCGCGGTCGTCAGGCGACGAACTCGGTGATCGTCTCGAACGACTCGCGCTCGATCGAATCGGCGAGGTCGTCGCTGTCGATGTCGTCGGGAACGTGCTGGGGGTACTTTCGGCGGAAGTAGCCCACGATGTTCGTCAGATCCCGGCGGAGGAACTCGCCGGCGTTCTCGTGGTCGGTCGGCACGGCCTGGGGCCAGTCGAAGATCTTCACGCCCGCCTCGTTGACGAAGACGTTGTACTCGCTCATGTCCGCGTGGACGTACCCGTTCGCGTGCGCGTTGGCGATCTCGGAGACGAGCAGATCGAGGACGCCCAGTACCTGATCGGCCTCGAGTCTCGTCCGGGAGAGTTCGACGCCGTCCATCTTCTCCATGACGATGGCGTGGCGGTTCTGGTCGATCGGCTGGGGCACCGAGACGTCCGGGTAGAGCTCCTCCAAGATCTCGTGTTCCCGCTCGGCGGCCTTCCGGGCGGTGTACATCCAGGAGACGTGGTCGTTCTCCGAGGTGTAGTCGCGTTCCTTGTGGACCTCCCGGAAGTTCGTGTACCCCTCGCGGTGGTACTTCAGGGCCAGGGGCTTGTACGAGCGCACCTCGTAGACGTCGCTCTCCTTGCCGACGCCGAGCGGCGAGCCGAACTCGCCGATGGTGTCGCGCTCGACGAGCGCGCGCAGGGCGAGCGCGTCGTAGCCCTCGAACTGGAGGGTGTAGCCCTCGTACTGGATCGTCTTCTTCTCGATCAATCCGCGTTTCAGACAGCGCTCGAGGCGGTAGTCGACCTCCTCTTCGGTCAGGCTGGCGAACTTCGGGAGCTTCTCCCGCTGGACCCACTCGGAGAAGCGCATCCCCTGTTCGACCCCCGAGAGGAGATAGAAGTCCTCGTCCTCGAGCTCCGGGAGTTCCCCGGCGACGTTCCGCACCATAGCCCGGGATAGCCGGTGGGTACGTAAAAACGTCGTGACGTGCTGCTCCCGGATGGTACGAGAACCCGGTCGTCCAGTTCCCGTAGTCGAGCGTCCGTTCGAAATCCTCCAGAAGGATACTCGGCAGACCACCATGGGATAAATCAGATACCGCGATATCAAATGCACGTGTTCCAGCCGAGACCGGCTCGAGCGCAGCCGATTCGCGCGGCGAGGAGACGAGATGCGGACCTGCTCGAGCGGGACGCCGCTGAGGCCAGTGCAGAGGTGAGCAGACCCCGCGGCTTCGACCCGTGCCGTCGGACGCGAGTCCCCGTCCCTCCCGTCGCAACCACTAACACGGTCGCCGGCGACCGATGGCGTATGAACGACCTCGCCGATCGGGAGTGGCGGCTGATTCGGGACGAGCCCCGCGAAGGGGCCGTCCAGATGGCCGCCGAGGAAATCGCGGCACAAACGGCTCTCGAGGACGACCTGCGGACGGTTCGAGTCTACTCGTGGGAGCCGAGCACGCTGTCGCTGGGGTACCGCCAGGACGCCGACACCGTCGACTGGGACTACTGCGAGCGCGAGGGGATCGACGTCACCCGTCGCCAGACCGGCGGCGGCGGGATCTACCACGATCGGTACGCGGACATCTCGTACACGATCGTCGCGCCCGCCGACGAGGTTCCCGGTAACTTGATGGACTGTTACGAACTGTTCTGCGAGCCGGTCCTCGAGGGCCTTCGGCGCATGGGCGTCGACGCCGACTTCGCCGCGGTCGAGCAGGCGTCGATCTATCAGCCCTCCTGCTACCTGCGGGACATCAACCCGGCCCACGACGTGGTCGCACCGGCCAGCGCGGGCGCGGACGCGGGGAAGATCAGCGGCAACGCCCAGTACCGCCAGCGCGACGTCGTCATCCAGCACGGCTCGATCAGTTACGATCTCGAGGCCGAGCGTCACGTCGGCGTCTTCGAGACCGATCTCGAGCCCGCGACGTTCACCGACCGCGTGACGAGCGTCCGCGAACAGGCGGGGATCGACCGCGAGGAGGCCGTCGAGACGCTCGCGACGGCGCTCGGGGAGTGGTGTGACGCCGACGAATCGACGTGGCGAGAGGCCGAGGTCGAGGCGGCCCGGGACCTCGCCGATCGCAAGTTCGGCGCGGACGCGTGGATTCGGAACCGAGAGGTGCTGGAAGCGGACGGGGAGTGACTGCGAGAGACGGACGGGCCGCAAAACAGTGCGGATCGGTCGCCGCGTCGGCCGCGGCCCTCAGTTGGCGATGGCCTTCCAGCTCCAGCCGGCGAGGACGATCAGGACGATCGCCATGGCGAAGAACACGCCCCACTGCGTGGCTCCGGAGTCGGCGATCGGGGCGAGGATATCGACCAGCCCCGTCGCCTGCATCGCCCCGAGCACGAGCAGCCACAGCGCCAGGATCGAGACGACCGCGATCCCGATCCAGTTGCGGGTCATCGACTTCGTCTCCGACTCGGCCTCCTCCTTGGAGGTCGTCGGTTTCTCCGTCGGCTCTCGATCCGGTTCGGACATAGTTGCACCTACCACGGACGCGCGGGAAACGGTTCCACCTGCAGACTCCGGGGAAACGGTTCCGTCTGTGGACGTCGGATTCGATCGAGACCGCCGAGGTGTCGTTCTCGGGTCTCGAGCGGCCGATAGCGGTGCGTTACTCGAGAACCCCGTTCCGTCGCCGGCGGAGCGTCCCGCGGACGACTGGCGTCGCCGGAAAGACGCCGACGTCGAGGCGATCGACCTCCTCGACGGCCAGCGCCTCGTGACCGACGAAGCGTTCGACCGTCTCGCGGGTGAGGTGACAGCCTCCCGCCGCGCGCTGCCAGAGCGGATCGAGCAGTTTCTGCCCGCTCCCGCGCCAGCCGTCGGCGCGGACGTGCTCGAGGAAGCGGAACTCGCCGCCCGGTTTCAGCACGCGGGCGACCTCCTCGAGGGCCGCGTCGGGGTCCTGAATCGTACAGAAGACGACGCCGGCGAGGACGACGTCGAAGCTCTCGTCGGGATAGGGCAGCGACTCGGCGCGGGCGTCCCGGAGATCGACCGCGAGTCCCGAATCGCGAGCGGCGTCGGCCGCCCGCTTTCGCATGTGCGGGTCCGGTTCGATCGCGTGGTACTCAAGGTCGTCGCGGTCGCCGGCGGCGCCGTCGACGACGTACGGGAACATGTCGCCGGTTCCACAGCCCAGTTCGAGCACGCGTCCGGAGAGGTCGCGCGCCAGGTACGCGCGCTGGGCCTCGAGTTCCTCGGGTTCCGGACACAGATCGTAGCACGCGGCGAAGACTGGGTGGGCGATCTCGTGGCGGTGCTCCTGTTCCGTCCGCGTCGCGGGTTCGGCGCTCGAGTCGGGCATCTCACTCGAAGTGACGACGGAGCGAGAAGTAATGCTTTCCCGTGGCGGGGGGAGTCGGAATCCGTGCGGTCCTCAGCGGATCGTGTCCGGAATCCGCTCGATCACGTCGGTCGCGACGACGCCCGGCCCGTGGTCGGCGGTCGCGAGTTCGCCGGTCTTCCCGAGGATCCACGCGCCCAGTTCGGCCGCTTCGCGCCGGTCCATCCCCTGTCCGAGCAGCGAGGCGACGATGCCGACCATCGTGTCGCCGGTCCCGGCGACGGTCATCGCCGACGTCCCCGTCTCGTTTTCGAGCCGCTCGCCGCCGGCGACGATCTCGTCGATATCGCCGGTCAGGGTGACGACGGCGCCGGTCTCCTCCGAGAACGCCTCGAGCGAGCCGTACTCGTCGGTGATCGGTCCGACCTCCTTGCTGCTCGGCGTGAGCACGGCGTTCGAGAGGTCGGCGTCGAGCGACGGTTCGAGCGCGAGAGCGTCGACGACCATCGGGACGTCGATGGTGTCGATCGCCTCGCAGACGGCTTCGGGATCGGCGTCGACCAGCCCGGGGCCGATGACGAGCGCATCGGCCCACTCGCTCATCTCGCGGGTGCGTTCGACGGCGCTCTCCTCGAACTGTTCGCCCGCGTAGCGGTCGACCAGCAGGTTCGGGTCCTGACCCGCGACGATCTCGTAGATCGGATCGGGGACGAACGTCCGGACGTGGTCGGAGCCCGTTCGGAGCGCCGCGCGACCGACGAGCACCGGCTGGTTGGGGTACTCGATCGCGCCGGCGACGATACCGATCCGGCCGTTGTCGATCTCTTCCTCGGAGATGTTCGAGAGCGTTCGCTGGAGCCGTCCCATACCGCAGGTCCAGACCCGCGACGGGTAGCCGTTCGGCAGGCGAATTCTGGTTCTATACGGACGAGACTATCGCGTTCGGTGCCGGACTCGAATCGGTATCCGACACCACGCCCTCGAGCGTTCTGCGACGACTGGCGACGGGGAATTGCCACACCCTCCCCAGCCGATTCGCTCACGTTGTTCGCTCATCCCTCGCACGGTGTCGACGACGCACTCTCGCAGAGACTCGAGTGCGTCTTCAGCGCGCGCCACCGCAGGTGGTCTCCTCACCGTCGTCGATCCCGTCGTGTGCCACACTAAGGCATAGTATGTGGCCGTCCTAGCTAGGGCCATGTTCGACGACAGAACCGACGCCGGCGAACGGCTCGCCGCCGAACTCGAGTCCCGGGGCCTCGAGGCCGACGTCGTCCTCGGGATTCCCCGCGGCGCCTTACCCGTCGCGCGGCCGGTGGCGGACGCGCTCGAGGCCGACCTCGACGTGGTGGTCGCGCGGAAGTTGGGCGCGCCGGAGAACCCCGAACTGGCGATCGGCGCGGTGGCCAGCGACGGCAGCGTCTGGTACAACGACGACCTCCTCGACCGACTCGACGTCTCGGAGGCGTACCTCGAGGAGGTCCGCGAGGAGGAGGCCGAAAACGCGCGCGAGAAGGCCGATCGCTACCGGCCGCGAGATCGGCGGGGACTGCCCGATCTCGAGGGGAAACGCGTCGTCGTCGTCGACGACGGCGTCGCGACCGGGGCGACCGCGACGGCCTGTCTCCGGCAGGTACGGGAGGCGGGCGCCGACTCCGTCGCCCTGGCGGTCCCGGTCGGATCGCCCAGCGGCGTCGCCGACCTCGAGCGCGAGGCCGACGAGGTGATCGCGCTCGAGACGCCCGACTCGTTCCGCGCGGTCGGCCAGTTCTACCGCGAGTTCGGGCAGGTCAGCGACAGCGAGGCGATCGACTACCTCGAGCGCTGACGGCGGCGGTCACTCGATCGGGATCCGGGTGACGCTCCGGGTGGGCGACCGGATCGGAACGACCGCGTCGGCGTCGACGTTCCGGGTCTCGGCGGCCGCCGACTCGAGGGCCTCCGACTCGCGATCCCGCGTCTCGAGGTCCTCGAGCGTCCGCTTGATGCCCAGATGGTGGCCCGCGCCGACGACGGCGACGACGTCGTGACCCTCGCGGCGGAGCGCGTGGAGCCGCCGGCCCATCGATCGATCGCGGCGGTCGATCATGACCTCAGTCAGTTCCGGGAGGAGCAGCCGCATCTGTTCGATCGCCGGCTGGACGTCCTCGCCGCTGGTGATCTCCTCGAACGACGTCGTCAGCAGGTCGAGCTGTTGGGCCTGCTGGCCCGGCCCCATCCGCTGGGTGCGGGCGACCAGTTTCGGGAGCAGTTCCGGTCCGACGCGGTCGGCGAGCGCGGAGAGCGTCTCCGCGATCGGATCGTCGATCAGCGCGACGTCGAGCTCCAGTTCGGCCGCGGTCTCGACGGCCGCCTCCATGTCGGTCTGCCCGGGGTCGAGCCCGTACAGCCGGACGACGGTCCGCTGGATCGCCTGCAGAACGGTGTAGGCCGCCGCCGTCGCCGGCGGCAACTCCCGGGCCAGTTCGAGGGGGCTTCGGCCGCTTCGCTCCTCGAGGCGGTCGTACCGCCGCTCGTCGAGTTCGACGGCGACGACGTCGGGCTCGGTCTCGCGGATCGTCGACCGGACTCGACGCCGGTGGGTCGGCGAGAAGTGGACGCTCGGAACGATCGTGATGGTTCCCTGGGCGGACATGCTCGTCGTGGTACGCTCGCCACGGCCTTGAAACGGTGACCCGACCGCGCCGGGGGTCCCCGCGGGAGAGTCGCCGGCCGACGGAGGTCGATGCGGAACCGAGAAGCGAGGAGCGCGCCGTTCAGGGCCAGAGCCCGCGCGCTTCGTGGGCCTCGGCGACCCGCGAGAGCGCGACGACGTAGGCGGCGTCGCGCCACGTCAGGTCCTTCGCCTCGACCACGTCGCGGACGGCCGACCAGGCGTCGACCATCTCGGTCTCGAGTTCCTCGTGGACGCGCTCGAGACTCCAGGCGCGGCGGTTGATGTCCTGGAGCCACTCGAAGTACGAGACGGTGACGCCGCCGGCGTTGGCGAGGATGTCGGGGACGACGTGGATCCCACACTCCTCGAGAATAGCGGCGGCGGCGAACGTGGTCGGGCCGTTGGCGCCCTCGACGACGATATCGGCCGCGATCGCGTCGGCGTTGTCGGCGGTGATGACGTTGCCGACGGCCGCCGGGATCAGCACGTCGACGTCGAGTTCCAGCAGTTCCTCGTTCGAGAGTCGGTCGACGTCGGCGTCGGGATCGAGGTCGGCCGCGTAGCTGGTGACCGCCTCGGGCTCCTCGTCGTGGGAGGGGATGGCGGCGACGTCGATTCCGTCGGGATCGTAGACCGCGCCGTTGACGTCCGAGACGGCGACGACGGTCGCGCCCCAGTCCTCGAGCAGGCGCGCCGCGTTGGCGCCGACGCTGCCGAAGCCCTGCACGGCGACGGTCGTGTCCTCGAGCGGGTAGCCGTAGTAGTCGCAGGTCTCCCGGGTGACGATGGCGACGCTGCGGCCCGGCGCCTCCTCGCGGCCGTGGGAGCCGCCGACGACGGGCGGTTTCCCGGTGACGACGCCCGGAATCGTCTCGCCCTCCTGCATGCTGTAGGCGTCCATCAGCCAGGCCATCGTCTCCGGCCCGGTCCCCATGTCGGGCGCCGGGATGTCCGTCGTCGGTCCGATCACGTCGCGGATCTCCTGTGCGAAGCGGCGCGTGAGCCGTTCGGTCTCGGCGTCGGAGAGCGACTTGGGATCGACCACGACGCCGCCCTTCGCGCCCCCGAAGGGGATATCCATCACGGCGCACTTCCAGGTCATCCACATCGAGAGGCCGACGCACTCGTCGCGCGTGACCTCGGGATGGTAGCGGAGCCCGCCCTTGTACGGCCCGCGCACGCTGTCGTGCTGGGCGCGGTAGCCGGTGAAGACGTCGACGCTCCCGTCGTCGCGCTCGAGCGGAACGGCCACCTCGTGGACCGCCGCGGGGTGTTTGAGCCGCTCGAGGACGGCGTCGTCGATCTCGAGGTGGGTCGCGGCCCGCTCGAGTTGCCTGCGCGCGGTCTCGAGGGCGGTTTCGGGTTCGGTCGAGTCGGCCGAGCGGTGCTCCTCGGCGGGTACCGTCGACTGCTGATTCGAGGCCATGTGAATCGAGGGCGAGGTTATTCGATCGGTGTGCCTCGATTGCGCAGATCGCCGCCGCAATCGGGGCAGGTCGTCGCCGTCGCCGCGCGGACGACGGTCCCGCAGTCGAAGCACTCGTACGTCGATTCCTCGTCGGGGTCGAACGGAACGTCTTTCATGGAAAGGTCGGTCACGGCACTTAGGAATAATAAGGATATTAGGATAGGAATATCCGTAGGATAGCTAGCGTCGGCGACCGACTGGGGTTCACTATTCAACCCCCGACGCAGTGTTTGCCGGTAGACCGAGTTCGTCGAACAGGAGCACGAAGAGTTTCCGCTGGACGGCACGGACGTGGCGGTAGAACGCGGCCGAGGAGATGCCGAGCGCGTCGGCCATCTCCTCGCCCGACTGCTCTCGAGGTGACTCGAAGTAGCCGCCGTAGTAGGCCAACTGGACCACCTCGAGTTGCCGCTCGGTGAGTCGCTCGAGCAGTTCGGTCCGGAGGTCGCGCGCGGTCGTTCGCTCGACGGTCCGCTTGGCGCGGAGTTCGACGTCGGCGAACGCGTTGGAGACGATATCGACGCTGTTGCCCGCGTCGACGGTCGGCGGCACGTCGACGACGACGCGCGCACCGTCCGGTGACGCTTCGACGCTGCGGAGCACGACGCCGTGATCCGCGAGGCGCAGCGCCAGAAACGGCGGCGCCAGCTCGAGGAGGACCGTTCCGCCGCGGTCGTCCGCGGCGTCCGCCCCGCCGTCTCCGGCGCCGACCGCTCGAGCGCCCTCGACGGCCACGAGGTCGGCGGCCGCGTCCGCGACGGCATCTACCGGGGCTCCCTCGACGGTCGCGAACACCGCGGCGCCGTCCTCGTGGAGGCGGACGCCGCCGTCGAACGAGAGGACGCAGTCGGCCCGCCGGGCCAGCCGGGAGAAGACGAACCCGTCGTCGCCGACGTCGAACTCGAGGCGGGTCCGGGAGTCCGTCAGCAGCGCCCGTTTGCGCTCGACGGCGGCGATGGCGGAGGCGATCGTCTCGCCGAGTTCCGCGAGGACGCTCCGCGTGACCTCGTCGAACGCGTCGGGTCGATCCGCGTAGACGGCCAGGACGCCGTAGGTGAACTCGTCGTAGGCCAGCGGCACGCCCGCGACGGACTGGTACTCCCGCGCGAGGGCCTCCGAGCGCCACGACTCCTCGCGGAGCCGGTCGGCGACGTTCGAGACGACCGTCGTCTCGCCGTCGGCCGCCGCGCGGGCCGCGGGTTCGGCCGCCTCGGCCAGCGAGAGCGAGACGCCGTCGAGGTAGTCCCGGCCGCGGCCGGTCCCGTCGTGGGTGCTCGGCTCGAGTCGCTCGCCCGGCGCGTCGGTCGTCCCGATCCAGGCGAACGCGAACCGGTCGGCGGCGGTCAGCCGCTCGCAGACGGCGGTCTCGATCTCCTCGCGGGTCTCGGCCCGGACCAGCGCCGCGTCGATCTCGCGGATGATCTCGTTGATCCGGTCGAGCCGCGTGAGCCGGCGGTTCTGGCGCTTGAGTTCCCGGTCGCGCTCGCGGAGGGACCGCTCCCGTTCGACCCGATCGAGCGCCGCCTCGGCCGTCGCCGCCAGCAGGTCGGTCAGTTCGCGGTCGACGTCGTCGAACGCGTCGATCTCCGACGACCCCGCGAGGAAGACGCCGTGGTCGCCGAGCGGGACGACCGCCGCACCCCTGATATCGGTCGTCGGATCCGCCAGCGCCTCGGCGTCGCGGACGTCCGCGAAGAAGCGGGACTCGCCGTCGACGAAGGCCCGTCCCGAGACGCTGTCCTCGCCGACCCGGTGGCTCGAGAGCGGTCCGTGGAGGCGGTTCATCCCCGGCGAGGCGGCGACCGGCTCGAGGACGTTCTCGTCGCCGTCGAAGAGGTAGACGCCGCTGGCCTCGAGGCCGAGCACGTCGGCGGCGTCGGCCGCCACGCGGTCGGCGATCTCGCGGTCGCTCTCGGCGTAGAGCAGTTCGCGCGCGGTCCGGTGGAGGGCGGTCAGGGCCTCCTCGCGGCGCTTGCGCGTGGTGACGTCGCGACAGCTGTAGAGGGTCGTCCCGCCCTGGATCGACACCTCGCGGACGTTGACCAGCAGCGTGTGCTCCCGCCCGGCCCTGTCGGTCGCCGTACACTCGATGTTGGTCAGGACGCCCTCCCGTTCCAGTTCCTCGCGGTCGAAGAGGTCCGGGCCGAGGAGTTCGTCGATCGAGCCCAGTTCGTGGATCTCGTCGTCGGTGTAGCCGAAGATGAAGTGGACGTTCGGACAGACGTAGGTGAACGCCCCGTCGTCGTCCGTGATGAGGACGGTGTCGGTCATGTTGTTCAGTGTCACCCGGTGGAGCTCCTCCGACTCGCGCAGTTCGCGCTCGAGGCGGGCGCGCTCGGTGACGTCGCTCGCCCGCGCGAGCAGGGAGACGACGGTCCCCGACTCGTCGCGAACGGGCCGGACCGTTACCTCGAGCGTCCGCGACTTACCGCCCTCGTCGTCCTCGAGTTCGACGCCGGAACCGGCGCCGTTCGTCCGACCGCCGACCGCGAGGGTTACCTCCCGATGCACGATCGTCCCGTCGGCCGCTCGTTCGACCGCAGTCCGGATCGTCGATCGGTCCTCCTCCAGACGGCGCCACAGCGGCAGGTCCGCGAACGGCCGCCCGCGCACGTCGGCGTCGGGCGGTGACTCGACCGCGTCCGTCGCTCCGATCGCCTCGAGTGCGGTCTCGTTGGCCCGACTCACCCGTCCGTCCGGCTCCAGTACCCACACGTACGTCTCGGGATCATCGAACACTGCCCCGAACTGGCGGGCGCGCTGGCGGCGCTCGCGCCGGTCGCAGCCCGCCTCGATCGCCCGTTCGACGGCCGCCTCGAGGTCCGAGTCAGCGCAATCGGCCGGCACGTACTCCGAGACGCCCGCGGCGATCGCCTCGCCGGCGAGCCGCTCGTCGCCGTTCCCGTCGCGAGGCGCGAGGACGATCGGAAGGTCGGGATCCCGCTCGCGAATCCGTTCGACGAGATCGAGGCCGGTCTCGTCCGACAGCGCCTGTGCGGTGACGACGCAGTCAGCGGACTGCGTTTCGACGGCCTCGAGCGCCGCAGTCGCGCTCGAGACGCGCTGTACCTCGGGACCGGTTCGTGCTGCGCGTCCGGCGCTGCTCGAGTCGGCGAGCGACCCGGCGGCGCCCTCGGTCGGGTCGACGACGAGCACCGTCGCGCCGTCGACGATCCCTTCGGAATCCATTCGCCGTGTGTAGGGGCTCGGAGGGATAGAACCCATCGCTTCGGTTCGGTTCGCGAGACGACGCCGGCGAACCGATATCCGTACCCGTCTCGAGGCCCTTCGACCGCGTATGCGCGTCGCCGTCACCGTCGACGATCGGGAGCCCGCGGGCCTCGTCGAGGCGGTCCGCGACCACCCCGACGTGACGGAGGTCGTCGTCGACCGACTGTCGACCGGCGACCTCGCGATCGATTCCGTCGGCATCGAACGCAAGACCCTGCGAGACTACGTCAACAGTGCGATGGGGCGATCGGGGTCTGACCTCACCGATCAGGTCGAGCGCATGGCCGCCGCCTACGACCACTCCTACGTCCTCCTCGAGGGCGACTTCGCCGACCTCGCGACCCTGCGGACGGCCGTCTCCCCCGAGTCGGTCCGGGGCTCGATGGCCTCGATCACGGCCCGCCACGAGGTGCCGGTCGTCCCCTGTACGGACCGCGCGCACCTCGTCGACTACGCGATTCGGCTCGGCCGAAAGCACCTCGAGGAACCCTCGACTCGCCGACTTCCGGTGGGCTCCGTCGCGAGCCGCCGCGAACCCACGACCAAGCGCATGTACGGCTGTATCGAGGGGATCGGTCCCGAACTCGCCGCGACGCTCTACGAGCGGTACCCCACCGTCGAGGCGCTGCTCGAGGCCTCGCTCGAGGACCTCACGGAGATCGAGGGGATCGGTGAGACGCGGGCGCGGACGATCGACGCCGCGTTTCGCAGCGACGGACGCCCGGACTAACGCGCGCAGCGAGCGGCGGTCAGGTGCGCAGGCTCGAGCGGACCGATCGCGTCGGAACCACCGGTGTGCGACGTTCTAACGCGTCGAACGGACCGTTCAACGTCAGGCCGGTCCCTTATCCCGAGCGACTGGGTACGGACTGACGCGATGGTTGGTTTTCGAGATCGCTTACTGCTACTGACCGGTAGCGCGACCGTGATCGCGATCGGTGCCGTCCTGACCAGCAGCGGCTTCGTCGACGTCGGACTCGGCGACCGGGTGGGTTCCGGTGTCGTCACGGGCATCTCGCTGCTGGTGCTCTCGCTGATCGCCGCAGGATGGTACGAATCGCAGGAGCGTCGATCCGACTCGTGACGGCTACGGAGGTTTGACGCCGGCTCTAGTCGACTATCACTAGCCGTCGGACTCGAGGGTGAGAAGCACCGGACGACGCCGAACCGAATCGCTGGAGCCTAGTCGGTTCGATCGACCGGCCACGCCGTCTCCATCGGGACCCACTCCTCTTCGGGGTCGACGTGATCCGCGCGGACGGCGTTGAGGACGGCCCCGAGCAGGAGACAGAGCCCGCCCAGGTACACCCACGTCAGGATCAACAGGACGGCGCCGGCGATCCCGAACAGGGCGACGCTCTCGGAGGCCGAGACGTAGAACCGGAAGCCGACGGCCAAGACGGTCCAGGAGACCGCCGCGAAGGCCGTCCCGGGAAGCACCTCGCCGACCGAGACGTCGGGCTGGGGGAACAGGTAGTACATCGGGAGGAAGACCGCCAGCAGCAGGCCGGCCAGCAGGAGGGTGCTGCCGGCCGCCGTCCAGCCGCCGCCGACGACCACCGAGAGGCTGACGCCGACGACGGTGACCAGTGCGACGCCGACCGCGATCGTCGCCGTCACGAGGACGGTGTAGAGGGCCGTCACGAGCGTGACCGTCGCCGCCGTCGTCACGTACGACTCGTCACTCCGGGCGCCGTACACGTCAGTGAACGCGCTGTTGATCGCCTGAAACAACCGGAACGCGCTCCAGAGGAGGACCGCCACGGCCAGCAGCGCCGCGCGGGTTCGGGCGCCGCTGCCGCCCATCGCCCCCTCGAGGCCGCCGCCGGTCACCGTCCCCTCGAGTCCGACTGCGGTCTCGAGCGTCGACACCAATGGCTCGAGGCCGTCGACGAGCGAGACGCCGACCAGCGTCAGGATGACCAGCGGGACGAGCGTGTTGAACGCGTGGTAGGCCAGTCCCGCGGCCGTGACGCTGAGCTGGCGTTCGTGGGCGACCGCGACGACGTCGCGAACGAGCGCGAGGTGGCTCGAGTCGGTCATGTACTGTCCTCAACGATCGGTCGGAAATGGATTTGGCCGGCAGACTGCGTCCCACGGAGTACACCAGGGGACAGTGCGGTAAAACGGGTCGCGACGAAAACGGATCGCGACGACGGGGACTCGAGCGTTACTCGTCGTGGCGGATCGACTGCACGTGGCCGACGACGCCGCTTTTCAGTTCGACCTCCGGCCCCTGGGGATCGTCGCCGTAGATAGTTCCGACCTCGCCGACGATCGGTTCCGTGTCCGTCGACTCGACGTCCTGATCGCCCTGCACGATCTCGACGGTGACGCCCTGGCGCAGTTCCTCGGCTGTCGGTCGTTCGTTGGACATAGGCGATGGTGGGTCGGTCGCGTCGAAAAGGGTAGTGCCTGCAGTCGTCTGACCCGCGCGCTCGAGCGCATCGATCGATGGACGACGCCGGACCGAACACCCGGCGAGCGGTGGCGCGCGCTGTCGATCGGGCCGAGCAGAGCGAGGTGCGAGCCATGCGAGCACCTCGAAAAGCGAACAGTGAACGGAGTGAACCGTGAGCGAAAGCGAGGATGGATCGACGAAACTGCGCGAGGGATGAGCGAGTGAGCGGAGCGAACGAGCGAATCGGCTGGGGAGGGAGTGGCGATCCCCTGTTGCCACGGTGGGGTAGCAGCGTCCGTCCGGTTTCGTTCGGTTCACTACAGTAGTCGAAGTTCAATCCTCCAGTCGCACTTCCAATCGATCCGAGCGATGATCGAGTTCGAACGAAACCCTCAATCGATCGAGTTCAGACGACGTCGCCGCGGACGGTCACGCCGTCCTGTTGCTCGCGCCACGCGTGGAGTTCCTGCGCGGCGTCTTCGGCCTCCTCATCGTCCAGCCCGAGCATCTCGAGGGCCTGCGAGAGCGTCGGGAGCGCCAACTCGCTCTCCCGCAGCTTGCGAAAGGCCTCCTCGCTCGTCGTTCCCTCGGCCCAGAGGCAGACGCCGCGGGGGTCGAGCAACTGGGTGTAATCCTCGCGCAGTTGCGCCCCGCGCAGCCGCTGGGTGACGTTGTCCTCGAACGGCGAGTTACAGACCTCGAGGTGGATCGGCTCGTCGTCGCCCAGCAGGTGGGCGGCGAGACACTGTTCGGGGGCGGCGTGGCCGTTCGCGTTGGCCCGCAGGGAGTCGGGATGCTCGGCGGCCCAGTCGGCGCGAACCGACTTCCCGATCCCTTCGACGCCGTACTCGTCTTCGATCGCGTCGGCGTCGATCCCATCGCCGTCGCTGTCGTCGCGCATCAGCACGTCCTTCGTCACGTAGACGTCCAGTCGCTCGACGGGGTCGAGCCCGAGCGCGACGTCGCCGAAGGCCCAGACCTCCCGGACCGGGACCGGCATGCGCTCGCTCGCGACGGTGTCGACGAGTTCCTCGAGGCGGTCGACCGCGTCGCGGCGGGGGAATCCACTCATGACGCGTACGTGGGGACTCGAGGCGCAAAACGGTTTCTTCGGGCGTGCCATACGGCGCTGTCCCGCCGGTCGCCGACCCGTGTCACGAGCTCACGTGTCAGGAGAGCACCTTTTTTATCGGTTCCCGGCGAACGGAATCCCATGCGACACCGGATCTTCAACGAGGACGGCGACGAGGAACTCGTGTTCGTCATGGGCTGGGGCAACCGCTGGACCCACGAGAACGTCAGCTGGCTCATCGGCACACTGACCGAGGCCGGCTACCGGGTGCACGCCTTCGAACTCCCCACGAACATCGACGACTTCAAAGCCGACTGGCTCGAGCCGATCGCGGAGTACGTGCGCGACTTAGAGGAGTACCAGTTGCTCGGCCACAGCGCGGGCGCGCTGGTCGCCCAGGCCTTAGACGGCGCGGACAACCACGTCTACCTGAGCCCGTGGTGGGGGTACGGCGAGGCGTTCCCCGACCCGCTGCTCGAGGCCGTCTCGAAGCTGTCGACGACGCTGCCCTGTATCCCGGTGCGCGGGCTCGACCGCGAGGCGATCGGCGAGGAGGCCACCGACCACCAGCTCGAGACGACGCCGAACTGGATCTCGCCGGCGTTCGTCCGCGAGACGCGCCGCGCCCAGGAGGAACTGCTGACGATCGATCACGACGCGGTCGTCTTCTGCTCGCTTCGCGATCCGGTCGTCAGCCTGCGTCCGATCGGCGAGCGCGTCCCCGCCGAACACGTCGTGCTCTACGACGGCGGCCACGAACTGTTCTCCTCCGCGAGCCGCGAGCGCTACGTCGAGATCCTGCTGGCCGCCCTCGCGGACGGCGCCGAGGCCGTCGAGGCGGACGACGAGTCCGAAGAAGAGACGGATCCGGTCCCCGCCTGAGGGGGCGCGATCGGCCGACGACGACGGACGACAGACGACGGACAACGAACGACGGACCGATGACCGCTCCGGGCTCTCGGGCTCGCTCAGTCCGGTAGCGAGAGCACGACGGTCGTGCCCGGGGATTCGTCGACCAGTTCGACGCTGCCGCCGGTCTGGACGACGATCGTCCGGACGATCCAGAGGCCCAATCCCTCCGAGTGGATCATCGGCGACTCGATTCCGTTCTCGAGGACGGTTCGCTCGACCGGTGGCAGTCCGGGTCCGTCGTCGGTGACGGTGATGTCGACGCCCTCGTCCGTTCGCCGAACCGCGATGCGGACCGCGGGCTCGGCCCGCTCGCTGTGTTCGACGGCGTTGTCGAGCAGTTCCCGGAGCGCGCGTTCGATCTTCGGCGTCGTCCGAACGCGACAGCTCTCGGGTCGGTCGACCTCGATCGTCGCGTTCGGGTGGCGGTCGCGGGCGGACTCGACGACGGCGTCGATCGCCGCGCTGAGGTTCAGACGACGAATCCCCTCCTCACCGTCGAGAACGGCGTCCCGGAGATACCGCGTCTTTGATCCGAGTTCGACCAGTCGATCCGTCTGAAACTTGATCTCCGCGAGGTACGGGTCGGCCTCCGCCGGGATCTCGTCGTTCGCCTCGAGGAGTTCGGCGTTGCCCCGGATGACGTTACAGTTGTTCCGCAGGTTGTGCCGCAGGAGTCGGTGCAGGACGCTCGTCTGCTGTAGCGCGTGCTCGAGTCGGTCAGTCGTCCGGTCGTGGCGTCGCTGATTCGAGCGCACCAGCGCGTAGACCAGGCCGGTCGATCCGACGACGAAGATCCACCCCTTCGCGGTCTGTAGTCGGGCCGTCGCCTGCGGATCGCCGACCAACTCCAGGACGACGTAGTCGGTAACGACGATCCACGCCACCCCGACGAGAAGGTAGGTGAACGCGATTCCGGCGGCGCTTCGGAGTCGACCGATCCTCGGTACCATTGTGTGTCCGGACTGATATCGACGGCACTCGTCGGCGATTCACTCTTCTGTGTTTGTGACTATCTCACTAGTATTAAAAGGCTTTCCCCGTCGCCGTCGGCCGAATCGGCGGTATCGACAGCGGCGGCAGCCGATTGATCGGCAACCCGCTCGAGCCACGAAGGGCCGAAGCCGTCCGTCGGAGCGGCGGGCGAACGCCGATGCGTCGCGGACGTGAGCGTTCGAACAGACGATGGCGCCCGCGACCTCGGCTCGACGCTCGAGTTCGACCGCGACCGCGGCGCCTCGAGCACGATCACCCTCCCGTCAACGAAACCGTGATGGGCGGCGGCCGACAACGGACCGCTAATGGACTGTAACCGGTGTGGTGAGGAGGCGGTCATGCACGCCGCCTACTCCGGGGCACACCTCTGTGCGGATCACTTCCGCGAGTCGGTCGAGAAGCGAGTGCGCCGCCGCGTGCGGCGGGACGATCTGGTCCCGCGAGACGCGACGCCCGAGAACCCCCAGACGTGGGTGATCGGCCTCTCCGGCGGCAAGGACAGCGTCGTCCTCACGCAGATCCTCCACGACACGTTCGCCGAGGACCCGCGCATCGAACTCGTCGGGCTAACGATCCACGAGGGGATCGAGGGCTACCGCGACAAGTCCGTCGAGGCCTGCGTCGAACTCGCCGACGACCTCGACATCCGCCACGAACTCGTCTCCTACGAGGAGGAGTTCGGCGTCCGGATGGACGACGTCGTCGAGGACGATCCCGAAAACATGGCCGCCTGTGCCTACTGCGGCGTCTTCCGGCGGGACCTGCTCTCGAACTACGCCGAAGAGCTCGAGGCCGATCTCCTGCTGACCGGCCACAACTTAGACGACGAGGCCCAGACGGCGCTGATGAACTTCCTCGAGGGCGACGTCGAACAGATCGCGAAACACTTCGACGCCAGCCTCGGCGCCCTCTCCGAGCGCGAGGACCAGGCGGAGTTCGTCCCGCGCGCGAAACCGCTGCGGGACGTCCCCGAGAAGGAAGTCGCTCTCTACGCGCACATCAACGACCTCCCGGCCCACATCACGGAGTGTCCCCACGCCAGCGAGGCCTACCGCGGCGAGATTCAGCAGTTGCTCTACGACTTAGAGGAGAACCATCCCGGCACCCGCCACTCCATTCTCGCGGGCTACGAGGATCTGGCCTCGATCGCCGCAGACGAGTTCAGCGGCGACGACGGCGCCGACCTCCGGGAGTGCGTCGAGTGCGGCTCGACGACGACCCGCGAGGTCTGTCGGAAGTGCTCGCTGCTCGAGTCGCTGGCCTGAGCCGACTCGAGTACGAGACTCGGGACTGCTACGGCTTGCAGTTTCGCGCCCGTATACGGCCGTAAACGCGTCTGTCAGCGGTACAAACTACCAGTCATACAAATGCGGCCGCGTGATTAGCGTCGAGACTCGAGACGAACGCTGAAAAACGGATCCGATCCGTCGATCGATCCGCGAGTAGTGGTGTGTCGTATCGCGGACTGCCTGCCGCGGACGGCGACTGGTGTGTCAGGTGTGTCGATGCCGTCACAGCGGTGTCGATTCGAGCGGGATCGCGCGCGTCGCGATTACCGGATCACGTCGACGCCGTGCTGTTTCTCGACCTCTTCGCGGCCGCCGTCGCTGTGCGCGTTTCCGGATCGCGTTCGTGCACCCGCCTCCTCGACGTTGTTGCTCGCGTCGAAGTCGGCCTCGTTGAACCCCTCGATGCTCTTGCGGGACTTGTCGGCCTGTTTCTGGGTGGTCGGGCCGAGCACCTGTGCGCTCTGGACGCCGGTCATGATCGCCATGACCCGCACCTTGCCCTTGTAGTTGTCCTGAATCCGGGCGCCCCAGATGACGTTCGCCGAGGCCTCGAGGCGCTCGGTGATGTTGTCCGCGATCCCCTCGGCCTCTTTCAGCGTGAGGTCGGGGCCGCCGGTGATGTGGACCAGCCCGCCGGAGGCGCCGCGATAGTCGACGTCCAGCAGCGGGTGGTTCATCGCGTCCTTGACGACCTCGTCGGTCTTGTTCTTGTCCTGGGTCTCGCCGACCAGCATGACGGCGACGCCGCCCTGGTTCATGATCGTCGACATGTCGGCGTAGTCCAGGTTGATCAGCGAGGGCTGGGTGATCGTCTCCGAGATCCCCTTGACGGTCTCGGCGATGATCTGGTCCATCACCGAGAACGCCTTGCCGATCGGGAGGTTCGGAACGTAGTCGAGCAGTCGGTTGTTGTCGAGCACGATGATCGAGTCGGCCTGCTCGCGGAGCTTCTCGAGGCCTTCCTCGGCCTTGACCGTGCGGGCGCGCTCGACGTTGAACGGCGTCGAGACCATGCCGACGACGATCGCGCCCTGCTCCTTGGCGATCTTGGAGACGACGGGGGCGGCACCGGTCCCGGTCCCGCCGCCCATCCCGGCGGTCACGAACACGAGGTCCGCGTCGCCGAGCACTTCCTTGATCGTGCTCTGGGCCATCTCGGTCGCGCGCTCGCCCATCGACGGATCGCCGCCAGCGCCGAGTCCGTTGGTGAGCGACTTGCCGACCAGGATCTTCGTGTCGGCCTCGATCATCTTGAGGTGCTGCTTGTCCGTGTTGATCGCCACGGTGTCGGCACCGTCGACGCCGATGTTGTACAGCCGGTTGATGGTGTTGTTACCCGCACCGCCCGCACCGACGATGACGATTCGAGGGTCGCCGAACTCGTCGTCGTCCATGTCTTCCATCTCCCGGGACTCCTCTTCGGCGTTCTCGAGTGCGTCTTGAACGATATCCTGCATCGTTACACCTTGGCCCAGTTGTGTTTACCGGACTGCTCGCTCGGTCCGTCGCTCTGTTCGTTGATCATCTCGCGGACGGCCGACCGGATCGCTTCGCTCCGGTTCGGGAACTCGCCCGAGTCGACCAGTTGTTCGACCTCCTCGATCTGCTGTTTCGGAATTCGCAGTGTCACACGCTCCATGGTTGTATTCCCCTTGGGGTAAGACGGCGCGCGCCCCTGTCAGACGCGACGTGTCTTACACGGAGCCGCCCGACATCGGGCGGTTTTCGGCGTTTGCCGACCGTTGTAAGACGACCGTCTTACGCGAATAAGTGGAATACTGGCATACACAATAAAACTTTCGTCGGACGCGACTATCCGTGTCTTACATAGGTCGCTACGACGGAGTGTCACCGAGGACGTCCGCTGCCGGCGTCCGACGACCGCAGCCGGGACAGAACGACCAGTCCGAACGGATCTCGTCGCCGCACTCGCAGAACAGTCGTCGCGAGGTCTTCTCGCCGCAGTTGGGACAGAAGACGTGATCGTCTGCGACCGCTTCGCCACACTGCCCGCACTGCCCGTCCGCATCGTCCGCGGTCGCCAGTCGCTCGTCGTCGTCCGGTGTGGCATCGGTCACCGGCGCGCTCGTCCGACGCTCCGCGTCGCGCGTGATGTCGGACATCCCGCGTCCGGAATCGTCGCGGGCGTCGTCCCCGAGCGAGACCGTGACGGTGACCTCCTCGGGGCGTTTCTCACGCGCGTGTGCTCCCCCGCGATCGCGATCCAGTTCGCGAAGGCGTTCGTCGAGTCGCTCGTCGACGCGCTGGCGGATCAGGTCGTCGATCGCGCCCGTCTCGCCGTCCGCGGGCGCGCGTTCCGTTCGCTCTTCGGCCCCGAGATACGAGCGCAGCGCCTCCCGCATCGCTTCGCTCTTGGAGATCTCGAGGGCCTCGAGTTCGTCGACGAGGTCGTCGTCGGCGCGGAACGTGATCTTACTCATTCGGAGTTACACTGGTATTGACACGCCACCTATTTCAATCATGCTGCTAGTCAGCCGGAGATCACTCCCAGCGAGATCGTCCCACTTGTCGGAACCGACCCGCAGTCGGACGGCGATTTTCTGTAAGACACGCGTCACTCGGCGACGCGAATAATAACCCTTATGTGATCCTCGCCGACTACGTTGAAATGCGACCGCCCTTAGCTCAGACTGGTAGAGCAGTCGACTGTAGATCGACTTGTCCCCCGTTCAAATCGGGGAGGGCGGATTTCTTCTGCGAACAACGTGAGCAGTGAGAAATCTACCCTCCACGATTTGAACACGCCAGTCGCAGCGCGCGAACGCAGTGAGCGCGACCGTCTGGCATCTGTTCAAATCGGGGAGGGCGGACTTCCTTCCTCGTCGATTCCGAGCAGACCCCGAATAACCCGCAATCTTGCGATTTCATCCCTCTCGAGACGACCACAAATTCTGAGCGGAACGTGTCTCAAAACGCGCTCGGCAGGGGCGACACCGATCTCCGTGCAGAGCGACAGCACTTCGGCGGCGTCCGTTCCCTCGAGTTCAGCGAGGAGATCGCGCTCGAGGCGGCTCGGCTGCGAGACGAACTCCGCACCGATGGCGACCGGATGGCCGTTCGCGATTTGATGATCGCGGCGACCGCCCGCTCGACCGGCGATCACCTCGTCGTCGCGGATTCGGCCTTTCAAACGGACGCGCTCGAGTCCACACTGCAGGTAACGCTTCGGGAAGAGTGAGCCCTGTCCGCGAGGTGCTCGGGTGTGGCACGGGAACGGCGACAAGTCGGGAGCGACTAGCGGTGCAGACGGACTCGTCCGTACAAATTTGACAGCGCCGCGAGCTCGGCGTACCACGAGCATCGAATCGTAATCATTTATTTACCTGTCTCGAGGGGTATACGTATGGACGTTTACGGCATTATCGGGAACCCGGTCGAGCACTCGTTGTCACCGCCGATGCACCAAGCCGCGTTTCGCGAGCGCGAGCTCGACGCCGAGTTCGTCACCTTCGAGGCCGATCCCGATCGGATCGAGGAGGCCTTCCGCGGCGCGGAGGCGCTCGGCATCGACGGCCTGACCGTCACGCTGCCGTTCAAACACGACGCGTTCGAGTTCGTCGAGCCGGACGATCGGGCGCGACGCGTCGGCGCGGTCAACACGATCGATTTCACCGAGGACGGGCCGGTGGGGTACAACTACGATCTCTCCGGAACCCTCCGCGCGTTCGAGCACCACGACGTCGACCTCGAGGGCGCCGACGCCGTCGTGGTCGGCGCCGGCGGGGCCGCGCGAGCGATCGCGTTCGGGTTCGAGGAAGCGGGCGCCACCGTCTCGATCGCGAACCGAACTGTCGAGAAGGCTCACGACCTCGCCGACGACGTTCCCGGAGCGAGCGGGCACGGACTCGACGAACTCCCCGACCTGATGGCCGACGCGGACGTCGTCGCCAACGCCACCAGCGTCGGTCTGGAGTCCGACGAGTCGGTCGCACCGGCCGACGCCTGGCACGAGGATCTGACGGCGTTCGACGCGGTGTACAAGCCGCTCGAGACCAGGTTCCTGAAGGACGCACAGGCCGCCGGCGCCCAGACGATCGGCGGGGCCTGGATGCTGCTCTTCCAGGGCGTCGAGGCCTTCGAAATGTGGACGGGTGAGGACGCGCCGGTCGAGACGATGAACGAGGCGCTCCGAGAGCACCTCTAACCCGTCTTTTCGATCGGAGTTCTCGGAGGGGCGCTCCGCTCGGTTCCGGTAACCCGCCCGGCGCTTCGCGCCTCGATAGCTGTACGACAGTGTAGTGACTTTCGAGCAATTCTGTTTCGGAACCGATAGTTAGGTTCTCAATCCCTGTCTTCGGACTCCTGGAGCCGCGTCCCGGCGATCAGGAACCAGCCCTGGCCGTAGAGGTTGACCGCCTGCGGGGCCTCGGGGCCGCCCGGCATCGCGGCGTTGCGCTGGACCGCGCCGTCGGCCGTCACCGCCGTCTTGGCGGCGCTCATCGCCCGCTCGGCGTGCTCTCGATACTCCTCGTCGAGCAGTCCGCGGTCGACGGCCTCGGTGAAGGCGTAGGCGTACTGCATCGTCCCGGAGGTCTCGAGGTACATCGACGGGTCGTCGATGAGATGGTGCCAGAAGCCGCTGCGGTCCTGGTACTCCGCCATGCTCAGGAGGTGGTCGGTGACGATCTCCTCCAGGCGGTCGCGCTCGGGGTGATCCTCGGGCACGTACTCGAGCGTGTCGAGGATGCCGTTGGCCATCCAACCGTTACCGCGCAGCCACAGCGAGCCGTCGGGGTAGCTGTCCGGCGTCTCGCGCCAGATGTGCCGATAGAGGTCGGACTTGGGGTCGACGAGGTGGTCGTGGTGGACGAGGATCTGGTCGACGGCCTCCTCGACCGCCTCGGGCGTGTCGGTGAGCTGGCCGTAGCGGGCCATGAACGGACACATCATGTAGACGGCGTCGATCCACAGCTCGGTGTCGTCGATGTGGTGAGAGATGCCGCCGGCCTCGCTCCGGGGGGCGTCCTCGTGGAAGTACTCGAACTGCCGCCGGGCGGCGTCGAGGAAGTACTCGGGACCGTCGTCCTCGTAGGACTCGAGGACGAGGTAGCCGAACGCGCCGGCGTCCGGGACCGGACGGAAGATCCGGTGTTCGTCCCACTCGGGGACCACGTCGATCGAGCCGTAGGCCAACTGGCCCTTGGTCGACTGCGAGCGGACCGCCTTGTCGATGTACTCCTCGGCGATCTCGGTGTGTTCCTCGTCGTCGGTCGCGAGCAGGCCGCGGATGACCATCGGCCGCTCGCCCTGGATGAACTCCTCGAAATCGAGTTCGAGCGTGTACGAGGCGACGTTCGGAAGCAATTCGTTCAGCGATCGTTCGGTAGGCATACGGTACCGTGAGATCCGATGACATATAAGACCGTGTGAATCGCTTCCGCGACTGTCACCGTGTACCAATCCTATTCCTACCAGGCCGCACGCGATGCAGGATCGACGGCAGCGGCCCGACGCGCCGGAACTGGCCGACGCCGGTTCGACCGATGCCGGCGCTCGTACGCGGCCACGCGTCTCGAGCAGTGCCGGCGAGCGAGCGCCGTCACTCGTCGACCGCGGGCAGCGTAAACGCGAACGTCGAGCCCTCGCCGGGCTCGGACTCCACCCAGATCTCGCCGCCGTGGCGCTCGACGATGCGCTCACAGAGCGCCAGTCCGATCCCGGTCCCGGCGTGTTCCTCGCGGCTGTGGAGGCGCTGGAAGACGTCGAAGATCCGCTCTTGATCGTCGGCCTCGAGGCCGATCCCCTCGTCGGCGACCGAAACCGTCCATCGCTCGCCGCGTCGTTCGGCGGTGATCTCGATCCGCGGCGGCTCGTCGCCGCTGTACTCGATGGCGTTGTCCAGCAGGTTCTGGAACACTTGCCGCAACTGGTCGGCGTCGCCCTCGACGCGGGGCAACGGTTCGGTGCGGATCTCGGCGTCGTGCTCTTCGATCGTGAGCTGCAGGTCCGCGAGGACGTCCTCGAGCACGTCGTCCAGTTCGATCGGCTCGAGGGGGTCGCCCCGCGTATCGACGCGGGAGTACTCGAGCAAGCCATCGATCATGGCCTTCATTCGCTCGGCGCCGTCGACCGCGTAGTCGATGAACTCCGCGGCGTCGTCGTCGAGCTCGTCCGCGTACCGGCTCTCGAGCAGTTGCAGGTAGCTCGAGACCATCCGCAGCGGTTCCTGCAGGTCGTGGCTGGCGGCGTAGGCGAACTGCTGGAGGCGCTCGTTTGACTCCTCGAGTCGATCGACCAGCTCCTCGAGCCGCCGCTCGCGTTCGATCCGTTCGGTGATGTCCTGTGCGTAGCTCAGGCCGGCGAAGATCTCCCCGTCGGCGTCCCGCAGCGGCGTCGCCCACACCTTCCAGTGGCGACCGACGACTTCGGTCCGGGTGCTGCCGGTCTCCCCGTCCTCGACGGCGGCCCGGAACAGCGGCTCGAGGTCGTCCACGGCGTCGTCGGGGTAGAGGTCCGGCATCCTCGTCCCCTCGACCTCGGCCGCGCTGGGCGCGGGACCGCCCACTTTCTCGCCCGCCGCCAGCGTGTATCGGAGCTCGTGGTCGTAGACGCCGACCGTTCCGTTCGGGAAGCGTTCGGCCAGCGTCCGGTAGAGCCGCTCGGACTCCGCGAGCCGCCGCTGGGCCTCCCGGCGCTCGGTGACGTCGCTCACGGTGACGACCCCGCGGCTCACGTCGCCGTTCTCGTCGCGGATCGGCATCCCCTCGAGTTCGACGATCCGGCGCTCGCCGTCGACGGCCTCGATCTCGACGACGTCGGGCTCGGTGACCTCCTCGCCAGCGGTGACCCGCGCCAGCGTCATCTCCTCGGGTTCGACCGGCTCGCCCGAGTCGGCCCACCGCACCGGGTACCGCTCGTACTCGTCGACGGAGCCGGCGTCGAACACGTCGCCGCCCCAGATCTCGTGGGCGACGTCGTTGGCCTCGACGATCTCGCCGTCGGCCTCCGCGACGACGACGCCGACCGGCAGCACGTCGAACAGGGTCTCGAGTTGCTCCGCGTACCGCTCGAGTTCGCGCTTGCGCTCCTCGCGTTCGGTGACGTCGCGGGCGACGCCGACGCGACCGACGTCGTCGCCGATCGCCAGCGGCCGGAACCGGCTCACGACCGGGATCGGCTCGTCGTCGGTCAGGAGTTGTTCCTCGAGTTCGGCGACGTCGGTCTCGCCCGCGAGCATCTCCCGCTGGAGGTCGTCGCCCTTCGCGACCTGCTCCTCGCCGAACGCGACCGACGCGTGGGCGCCGATCAGCGACTCCCGGTCGGTCCCCAGCATCGACGCGAACGCCTCGTTGACCGTGATGAACCGGTTGTCGCCGTCGAGGACGTAGACCCCCTCGTCGATCGTCTCCACGATCCGACGGTACTGCTCGAGTTCGCGCTCGCGTTCCTTCCGCTCGGTGACGTCGGCGATGATTCCCTCGATGACGAGGTCCCCGTCGTCGACGACGCCGCGGCCGTAGTCCCTGACCCATCGCCGCTCGCCGTCGGCGGTCTCGATGCGGTACGTTTCCGAGAAGGTCTCCGACTCGCCTGCCGCCTGCTGGACGGTCTCCCACAGCCCCTGTCGATCCGCATCGAGCATGATATCCTCGCCCCAGCTGAGCTCGCCGCGCTCGAGCGCGCCGGGGTCGTAGCCGGTCACCTCCTCGCAGGCGTCGCTGACGAACTCCATCGGCCAGCCGGGTTCGTTCTCGCAGCGATAGACCATCCCGGGGACGTTGTCCATCAGCGTCGAGAGCTGACGCTCGCGTTCCTCGAGCTTGCGCTCGTACGCGCGGCGCTCGGTGACGTCGCGAGCGACGGCGAAGACGTACTCTTGATCCAGTTCGACGTAGGAGGCGTTGACCTCCACGGGGTAGGTGGAGCCGTCCTTGCGCCGATGGGAGCCATCGAAGGTGCGAAAGCGTTCGGCGCGCAGCTCCTCGACGAACGACCGCCACGCCTCGTGGTCGGGGATTTCGGTTTCGATATCGGGGACCGTGAGGTCGAGAAATTCCGCCTCCGAGTAGCCTCGTCGCTCACAGGCGGTGTCGTTGACGTCGAGGAACCGGCCCGTCTCCGGGTCGATCACCAGCACGCTGTCGGTGGAGTGATCGACCAGGGTTCGGAACAGTTCGAGTTCGCGCTCGTGTTCCTTGCGCTCGGTGACGTCGCGATCGGAGACGATGATCGAAACGACCTCGCCGTCGTCGTTCGTGACGGGTCTGAAGTAACCGCTCAGGGTATATCCCTGCCCGTCGGGGCGAGTGAGGTCGGTCTCGAAGTCGACGTACTCGCCGGCCGCGGCCCGCTCGGTCCACCGTTTCACGTCGTCCCCGACGTCGTCGCCCTCGCCCCACCACGGCGTCTCCCAGAACGGCTCGCCGGTCACGTCCGCGAGATCGGCGTCGATGTACTCCATCGCCGTCCCGTTGATGTCGAGAACCGTGCCGTCGGGCTCGAGCAGCCCGACGAGGATGTTCGGATCTTCGAAAACCGCCTCGTACCGGCGCTCCTTCCGTCGGAGTTCCCGTTCGCGGGCCTCTCGCTCGGAGATGTCGCGGATGATGCCGGTGAAGTATCGCTCGCCATCGTACTCGACCTCGCTGAACGAGACCCCCAGCGGGATCTCGGTGCCGTCGGCGCGAACCCCCGGGAGTTCGACGTACTCCCAGTCGAGCGTCCGGTCGCCGGTCTCGAGATACCGCGTCAGCGCCTCGCGATGCTCGTCGGCCAGTCCGTCGGGCATGAGCGTCGTCAGCGATTCGCCGATCAGCTCGTCGGGCTCGTAGCCGAAGACGGTCTCGACCGCGGGGTTGACCGTTCGAACCGTGCTCTCCGCGTCGATCGTGACGATCACGTCGCTGGCCGCCTCCGTGATCGCGCGGTACTGTTCGAGTTCGCGGTCGCGCTGTCGGCGACGCCGCCGCTCGCTGACGTCCCGGACGACGCCGATGGTCCCCCGCAACTCGCCGTCGTCGGTCAGCGGGCCGATCCGGACCTCGCACGGGATCGATTCGCCCCCGGCGGTGCGGACCGTCACCTCGAGGTCGAACGGCTCGAGTCGCCGGTCGTCCGTCGCGAGTCGCTCGGCCAGTCGCTCCTCGAGCCGTTCGGTATCGGTCTCGGAGAGCACGAGCGACACGTGCTCGCCGCGGAGGTCGTCGCGCTCGTAGCCGATCAGGTCGCGGAAGTCGTCGTCGACCGCGTCGAACCGACCGTCAGTGTCGAGCCGGTAGACGCCGCCGTCGACGGTCGCTACCAGCGTTCGAAACTGCTGGAGGGCCTCTGCCTCCCCACCCCAGTCCGCGTCAGAGGCCTCCACTCGTTCACTCATATAATCTGAAAAGGCCGTCGCGTCGGATAAGTTTCACGTGCGAGCCGCTCGCATCGGCGGTGACCTCGATGACCCGCCGAGACGTTCTGCCGGCGCGCGTGACGTTCGTGTCGGCGTGGTCGGTCCCTTTCGAACCGATCGCCGCGCGCTCACTCGCCGTCGTCAGTTTCGTCGCCGTTAGCCTCGGCGGCGGCCGGTAGCGTCACCGAGAACGTCGCTCCCTCGCCGGGTTCCGACTCCACCCAGATGTCGCCGCCGTGGCGCTCGACGATCCGCTGGCACAGCGCCAGTCCGATCCCCGTCCCCTCGTGTTCCTCCCGAGTGTGCAACCGCTCGAACACCTCGAAGATGCGGTCGGCGTCGTCGGGATCGATCCCGATCCCCTCGTCGACGACCGAAATCACCCACTCGTCGCCGCGCTCCGCGGCGATACCGTCCGCCCGCGGGTGCTGCTCGGTCGAACCGTCCGCGGGCGCGTGTCGCGCCTCGCGTCGCTCGGCCTCGATACGGATCCGCGGCGGTTCCTCGCCGCTGTACTCGATGGCGTTGTCCAGCAGGTTCTGGAACACCTGGCGCAACTGGCCGGGGTCGCCCTCGACGCGGGGCAGGGGCTCGGTCGAGATCTCGGCGTTCTCCTCCTCGATCCTGAACTGCAGGTCCGCGAGGACCTCGTCGACGACCCGCTCGAGATCGACCGGCTCGAGGGGATCGCCCCGCGTCTCGACGCGGGAGTACTCGAGCAGGCCCTCGATCATGGCCTTCATCCGGTCGGCGCCGTCGACCGCGAAGTCGATGAACTCCGCGGCGTCCTCGTCCAGTTCGTCCTCGTACCGCCGCTCGAGCAGTTGCAGGTAGCTCGTGATCATTCGCAGGGGCTCCTGTAAGTCGTGGGAGACGGCGTAGGCGAACTGCTGGAGGCGCTCGTTGGACTCCTCGAGTCTGCGCCGGTACTCCCGGCGTTCGGTGACGTCGGTCGCGATCCCGACGATGCGGACGATCTCGCCGTCGTTGCGGACCGGAACGGCCTGAGAGTGGACCCACCGGACGTCGCCGTCCGGCTGGACGACGCGGAACTCCTCGTCGTACGTCGTCTCGGGCAGGGCCGCGTAGGCCTCCCGGACCCGCTCTCGGTCGTCCGGGTGGATCGCCTCGAGGAACGAGCGCGGCTCGTCGTAGAGCGACTCGCGACTGCGGCCCCAGACGTCCTCGTAGACCGGATTGATGTACACCATCTCCTCGGCGTCGGGCGTCGACATCCAGACGGTCTCGTCCAAGTTCTCCGCGAGGGTCCGGAACTTCGCCTCGCTCTCCCGGAGCGCCTGCTCGCGCTCCTTGCGCTCGGTGACGTCGCGGAAGTAGACCGAGACGCCGCTCTCGGAGGGGTAGATGGTGGCCTCGAGCCAGAACCCGAGGAGTTCCGAGTAGTGTTCGAGGCCGACCGATTCCTGCGTCTCCATCGCTTCGTCGAAGTGGGACCGGACCCGCTCCAGCTCCTCAGTCTCCGGATAGACGTCGTCGAGGCGCCGGCCGAGCAGTTCGTCCTCGGTGACGTCGAGGAGTTCCGCCGCGCGCTCGTTGACGTGCGTGAATCGGTACTCCTCGTCGACCGCGTAGAACGCGTCCGAGACCCGCCCGAACACCTCGCGCAGTTCGCTCTCGAGCGCCCGTTCGCGCTCCTTGAGGTCGGTGACGTCCTCCGCCGCGGTGACGACGCGGTCGATCGCGCCGTCGTCGTCGGTGATCGGGACGGCGTTGATCGACAGCCAGCGGCGCGTCCCGTCCCCGTCCGGGCGTTCGATCTGCAACACGCGGTCGTACACCGGTTCTCCCGTCGCGAGCGCTCGGGACGACGGGTACTCCTCGGCCGACAGTCGCCGGCCGTCCTCGTCGTAGATCGGCTCGTCCCACGGGGAGAACGCCTCCGGCTCCTCGATCCCGAGGAGTTCGGCGGCGCGGTCGTTGATCCGCGTGATCTCCCCGTCGGCGTCCAGCACGAGGCCGCCCGCGGGGATGGTATCGAGGATCCGGTCGGTCAGGTCCCGTTCGCGCTCGAGGCGGTGCTCGTGGCGGAGTCGGTCGAAGGTCGCCTCGAGACTGGAGATGACGACCCGCGCGATCATCCGGTCGCCCTCGTCGAAGGCGTCGCGCTCTTCGGAGCTGATCAAGGCGACGCCGTGGTCCCCGATCGGCAGGATCATCTCGCTGCCGATCGGCGTGTCGGGATCGTACGCGTCCGGCGCCGCGCTCACGTCGGCGTGGAACGCCGGCTCGCCGGACTCGAAGACGCGCCAGGCGATCCCCTCGTTCGGCTCGAACGTCGGCAGGTCGCCGAGCAGGCGCTCGGTCGCCTCGGTCCAGCTCGCGGGCCGAAGCGCCGTCGCATCGGCGTCGTAGAGGTAGATCCCGTTGAGCGTCATCCCGAGGATGTCGCGGAGGTGGTCCGAGGCTCGCTCGGCCACCGCCTCGCGCGAGGACTCCTCGAGCCACTCGCCGACGGCTTCGTTCAGTCGCCGCAACTGGATCGCCCGGCGGTGCCGGTCGGTGACGTCGTAGTAGAGCTCGATCCGGCCGCCGGCGTACCGCCCGGAGTCGATCGGTCGGCTCCGATGCTCGAGCCAGCGCTCTTCCCCCTCCGGACCGGCCGTGACGCGACAGTCGAAGCGCTCGTCGTAGCTGTTGTCCTCGTAGGTCGCGAGGACGGTGTCGGCGAACGCGTCGCCGTCGGCGACGCGGTGGCGGATCGTCTCTTCGACCAGTTCGCGCTTGTCGCGACCGATGACCGCGTCACGGTCGAATCCGAAGTACTCGCCCGCGGTCTCGTCGGCCCAGGCGACGTCGAACGAGTCGTCGAGGACGAAGACGCCCACGTCGGCCTCGTCGAGAACGGTGGTGATCGTCTCGTAGGACTCCATCGCCGTCTCCGCTCGCTCCCGGCTGCGTTTCCGGTCGGTGACGTCGCGGGCGACGCCGACCGTCCCGCGGAAGTCGCCGTCCTCGAGCAGCGGGTTCACTCGGAGCTCGGTCGGCACGCGCTCGCCGTCGGCCGTCTCGATCGTCACTTCGAAGACGCCGTCGGCGTCTCCACCGGTGGACAGCCCCTCGCGAATCGCGCGTTCGATGCGCGAGACGTCCGCCGCGTCGAGGATCAGCGAGACGTGCTCGCCGATCAGGTCGTCGCGCTCGTAGCCCGTCCGGTCGACGATCACGTCGTTGACCGCGACGAAGTCGCCGTCGGCGTCGAGCTGGTAGAGGCCGTCGTCGATCGTGTTCACCAGCGTCCGGTAGCGCCGGAGGGCAGTGTCCTCGTCCGCGTCGCCCCAGAAGTCCCCGCCCGCGGCCGCCGCTCGGTCACTCATATACCCAGTAGACCGGCTCCGATCGGAAAAGTGCCACGTACGGCGGAGAACCGGCCGCGAGTCGGGTCGCGATCACCGAGTCGTCGGGATCGGCCTCGGTCCGCGCCACTCAATCGAGCGAGAACCCCGAAACGTCGTCGTCGACGGGCGTGAACTCCACACACCCGCACTGACAGCCGTCGCGTTGTCCGATCGGCCGAAACTCGCCGTCGGTGATCTCGAATGCCGCGTAGAGGGCACCGCACTCCTCGCACATCGCGATCGTTCGTCGGTTCTCCTCAGACATGCGTCGTCCCTCTCGAGAGAGAACGCAAGTATCCTCTGTGAGAACAGTCGTAACGACAGGACTGTTGTTACGGCTGTGACAACGGATCGGCGTCGATCGGTGGCGGGCACAGGCGATCGCCGGCCGGTCGTTTTTCCTCCGGCCGGCGATAGCACGGCGTATGAGCGAGGACGGTCCCAGCCGCGACCGGGCACAGGACAGCGCCGAACAGCGGAAATCACGGCGGGCCGAGACGACCGAGTCGATCCTCGAGGAGGTCGGCCGTGACCTCGGCGAGATCGAGTATCCGGTCACGAGCGAGGAGCTCGCCACGGAGTACGCCAACGAGGCGATCGACATGCCGAACGAGACGGAGTCGCTGGGCAGCGTCTTCGATCGCCTGGCCGGCGAGCAGTTCGACGACCCCGAGGAGGTCCGCGAGGCGGTCTACGGCGAGGTCACCGGCGAGGCCGGCAGTCCCAACGAGGCCAACGCCGAGCGCGACCTCTCGAGTCTCGACGAGGAGAAGGGGGGCTCGCTCGGCGAGAGCGGCGGCGGCTCGCCGTAGCCGATTCGACGCCGTCGGCGTCCGAACCGGGCTCGAGCCATCGCTGCGCCGTCTCCTGATTGTCATAGCAGAACGGATTTACGTCACGGTCCCCTGTTCTCGCGTATGGATTACGAAGCGAGTCTCGACCGAGCGATGGACGACGTTCCGGACATCGGTGGCGACGAACAGCGACTGCAGATCCCCGACGCCGTCCCCCAGAAGGACGGCGCGTTCACCCGATTCACGAACCTCGGCGACATCGCCGATACGCTCTCGCGCGACGACGAACACCTCCACCGGTTCATCCAGCGCGAACTGGGTACCAGCGGCAAACTCGAGGACGGCCGGGGCCGGTACAACGGGACCTTCTCCGAGCAGGACTTCAACGCGGCCGTCGACGCCTACGTCGACGAGTACGTTCTCTGTTCGGAGTGTGGCCTGCCGGACACGCGACTCGTCCGCGAGGACCGCACGCCCATGCTGCGCTGTGACGCCTGCGGTGCGTTCCGCCCCGTCACCAAGCGCTCGACGAGCAGCCAGCAGCAACAACAGCAGGAGGCCGTCGAAGAGGGCAAGACCTACACCGTCGAGATCACCGGCACCGGCCGCAAGGGCGACGGAGTCGCCGAGAAGGGCGAGTACACCATCTTCGTCCCCGGCGCCGAGGAGGGCGACGTCGTCGACATCTACATCAAGAACATCTCCGGCAACCTCGCGTTCGCTCGCCTCGACTGAGGGCGATCGTCCGTTCGGTTACCGACCGTTATTTTCGCGACTGCCCCCCGCCATCGGAGCCGGTCGTCGCTCCTCGTCGGGGAGTCGAATCACCTTCTCGCGCCCGATCCGATAGCGTTCGATCGCGCCGTCGTCCTCGAGCGTCGAGAGGAGTTCGCTGACGGTCGACGGCGACCAGCCGTACTCGTCGACGAAGCGCCGCTGTTTGAGTCGGCCGCCGTGTTCGGCCAGGACGGCCCGGACGTACTGGGCCGGCAGACAGCCGTGCTCGAGGATCTCGCTGCAACTCGTGGGGCCGTTGTCGGGGTCGAGCAGATCGGCTTTCGATCCCGGACGCGAACTCGGATTCGGGCGCGGTTCGACTGGACGCGAATTCGGATCCGGGCGAGACTCGAGTCGCGTCCCGGTACCGCGGTCGCGATCGGATCGACCGAGCCGATCGGTTTGGTCGTACCGGTCGGTTCGGCCCTGCTCGTCGATTCGGTCGTATCGATCGACTCGATCGTGCTGGTCGCGCTGGGTGCGGTGCGGATCGTCGTCGATCCGGGACCCGCTGTCGGCGGCCTCGGAGCGGTGGCTAATACGAACCAGCGAGCGGAGCGTATCGAGACTCGCTCGGACGGTGCGCCGGACGCGGTGGACGAATCGGGGGGTGGAGGGGGGTCGTCTGGACATCGGGGAAACCTCGATCACTACCCTGACCGTAGCCGTTACAAATCTTTTCCACGGCCGACCGTCCGTTCTCCCGATCGCGAAAGTAAAGTCAGTTTGCGTTAGTTACGTACGTGTGGGAGTATCGTTCGACCTCTTCGGAACGCTCGTGACCGCCGAGAGACCGTCAGACCCGGCCGCTGCCGTCGCCCGGGAACTCGCGGACCGCGACGTCGCGGTCCCCGACGACTGGGGCGAGGCCTACGCCGAGGCCCACGTCGACGCCCCCGAGGGCGCCGAGGTACCGCTGCCGGCCCACGTCTCGCGCGCGCTCGCGAGCCGCGGCGTCGACTACGAGCGAAACGCGGCCCGGCGCGCGGTCGTCGCGGCGTTCGACCCGACGGTCGAGACCAGGCCGGGCGCCGTCGAGGCGGTCGCTGCCGCCCGGGAACGGGGACCCGTCGCGATCTGTTCGAACTGCAGCGTCCCCGAACTGGTCGGCCGCACCCTCGTCAGGTCGGCCTTCGAGCGCGACGACTTCGACGCCGTCGTGACCAGCGTCGGCTGCGGCTGGCGCAAGCCCGCGCCCGAAATCTTCGAGCTCACCGCCGACCGACTCGGCGTCGACCCGGGCGACCTCGTCCACGTCGGCGACGACCCCCGGGCCGACGGCGGCGTCGAGGCCGTCGGCGGAACGGCGCTGTTGCTCGAAGACCACCCGCTCGAGTCGGTCCCGGACCGCCTGTCGGCCCTCGAGGAGTCACAGGAACCCGGCAGGGAGTCGCGGGAATCCCACGGGGAGTCACGGGAACCATGACTACGCGGCGGAACGTTGAGGGCGTGAACGGAACGCGGACCCGCGCTCGGGGCCGGGAGGGACGATCGTGCTACTGACGACGCTCGCGCTGCTCGGACTGGCCTTCAGCCTCGATCTGCTGGTCGGCGAGCCGCCGAACGCGCTCCATCCGGTCGCGTGGTTCGGCCGGCTGGTCGGCGCGCTCGACCGGGAGTGGGCCGCCACCGAGCGCGGGCAGCGACTGGCCGGCGTCGGAATTGCCCTTCTCGCGCCGCTGTGTCCCGCGGTCGTGGCGGGCGGCGCCGTCGCGCTGGCGGGCGCCCTGTCGCCGCTCGCCGGGGCCGTCGCCGCCGGGCTCGTCCTCTTCCTGACGACCAGTCTGCGATCGCTGCTCGAGTTGACCCGGGCGGTCGTGGACGCCACTGCGTCCACTGCGACCGCCACGGCCGCCGCGGCGACCGCCGGACCGGACGGTGCCGAGACCGATTCAGCTGCCGATCCCGGAGCCGACGACGGCCTCGAGACGGCCCGCGAGCGGGTTCGGGGTCTCGTCGGTCGCGATACGTCGACGCTCTCGGCGGCCGAGATCCGCAGCGCGGCGGTCGAGAGCGCCGGCGAGAACCTCGCGGACGGGCTGGTCGCGACGCTCGTTCCCTTCGCCGTCCTCGCGCCGCTGTCGCTGCCGGCCGCCGCGGCCGCCGCGGCGTGGGTCAAGGGCGTCAACACGCTGGACTCGATGCTCGGCTACCCCGCGAAGCCCCACGGCACCGCGAGCGCGCGACTCGATGACCTCGTGATGTGGCTCCCCGCGCGGCTGGCCGCGGTCACCGTCGCCGTCGCCAGGGCCGATCCCCTCGCGCTCCGGCGGGCGGGCGAGTGGGCGCGCGACCCGCCCTCGCCCAACTCCGGGTGGCCCATGGCCACCCTCGCCTGCGTCCTCTCGGTTCGACTCCGCAAGGTGGGCGTCTACGACCTGAATCCCGGGGCCGACCTGCCGACCGTCGCGGACGGCGAGCGGGCCGTCACCGTCGTCGGCCGGGCCGCCGTCGTCGCGGTTGTCATCGCCGTCCTCCTCGCGGCGGCCGTGACGGCGATGAGCCCGCCGCAGGGGCCACAGCCGGTTCCGACGGATCCGACGACCGGCGTCGGCGTCGCGCTCGGTGCGGGCGTCGCGTCCCTCACCGACGCGATCGCCTGGCCGATGGGGGCGCTCCCGACCCTCGAGGTGGTGACCGCGTGATCGGGCGGGGAATCGCCGCCGTCCGCGGCGCGCTGGGATTTCTGACGCGGCTCCCGGTCGGCCACCGCGACGGCGACTGGGCGGCGTTTCGCTCGAGTCCGGCGACGTTCCCCGTCGTCGGCTACGTCGCGGGCGCGCTGGCCGCCGTCCCCCTGCTCGCAGCCGGGGCGCTCCCGGCCCCGACCGTCGCGCTGGGCTACCTGCTGGCCGTCTACGCCGTCCTCGGGATCCACCACCTCGACGGCGTCGCGGACCTGGGCGACGCACTCGTCGTCCACGGCGACCGCGAGCGCCGTCGTGAGGTACTGAAAGACACGACGACCGGCGTCGGCGCGCTGCTGGCGGTTTCCCTCGTCGTCGTCGCGCTGGCGCTCGGGGGGCTCGCCCTCGCCGGACTCCCTCCCCGTCGCGCGATCGGCGTCGCGGTCGCCGCCGAAGTCGGGACGAAACTCGGCATGGCCGCGATGGCCTGTCTCGGAACGGCGAGCTACGAGGGGATGGGAAACAAGTTCACGACGGCATCCGACTCCCGCTCGTTCGTCGCGCCCGCCGCGGTCGCTCTCCCGGCCGCCGCGCTGACCTGGCCGCGTCCGACGGCGGCGGTCGCCCTCGGCGGGGCCCTCGGAGGGATCGCGCTCCCGTGGTACTGGGCGGATCGACACCTCGGGGGCATCAACGGCGACATCTTCGGCGCGGCCAACGAGATCGGCCGCGTCGCCGGCATCCATCTGGGGGTGATCGCGTGGACGCTGTCGTGATGTGCGGCGGGAAGGGGACCCGCCTCGAGAGCGCCCACGAGAAACCGCTGCACCCGATCGACGGGGTCGCGATGGTCGACCGCGTGCTCGCTGGTCTCGAGGAGAGCCGCGCCGACGCCGTGTACGCCGCCGTTTCGCCGAACGCGCCCGAGACGCGGGCACACCTCGAGGCGACCGACGGCGTCGCGACGGTCGAGACGGCCGGCGACGGCTACGTGGCCGACCTGGTGGAACTGCTCGAGCGACCCGAACTCGAGCCGCCGGTCCTGACCGTCGCGGCCGACGTTCCGTTGCTCGCGGAGGCCGCGATCGATCGAGTGCTCGCGGTTCACGGCAGTGCCGCCGACGCCGCTTCCGGCATCGATGCCGTCGCCACCGACGCCAGCGACGGCGATGGGAGCGCTGTCCCGTCGCTGACCGTCGCCGTCCCCGTCGCACTCAAGCGCCGCCTCGGCGTCAGCGTCGACGCGACGCTCGAGGCGGACGACCACCTCGCGCCGACCGGGGTCAACGTAGTCGGCGATTCGGACGAATCCATGACACGCGTACACTACGACCCGCGACTCGCGATCAACGTGAATCGACGCGAAGACGCCCGCATCGCGACAGCGAAGCTGTCCGCGGTGGCCACGGAGGTCCGCTGAGATGCGCGTGATCCTCCCCGCCGGGACGACCGAGACGGCCCTGATCGAGGGCATCAGCGCCGCCGGGGCCGCCCCGGAGCTGATGGAGCACACCCCCTCCGCGGACGTCGAGATCCTCGAGTACGGGAGGCCGACGACGGCTCCCGTGACGCCGGTGAGTCCGAACGGCTGTCCGACGCCGGCCGCGGTGACCCGCGCGGTGCGAGAGGTAATCGGCTTCGATACGACCGTGGTCGACGCCGGCCTCGCCCGGCCGACCGGTGCGCCCACCGTCGATCTCGAGGTCGATCCCGGTGCCGACGTTCGTGAGCCCGAGGCCGTCCCCGGCGCCGAAGCGATCTTCGACCGCGCCCGCGCGTTCGGCGCGAGCCTCCCCGACGACGACCTCCTGATCGGTGAGACCGTGCCGGGCGGCACGACGACCGCGCTGGGCGTGCTCACCGCGCTGGGCGTGCCGACCGGCGTCTCCTCGTCGCTCCCGCAGAACCCGATCGAACGCAAGCGGCGGGTCGTCGACGAGGCCCTCGCCGCGAGCGACCTCGCGGCCGGCGACTGCGCCGGGGCGCCGCTCGAGGCCGTCCGTGCGGTCGGCGACCCCGTCCAGGCGACCGTCGCGGGAATCGCGGCCGGCGCGCTCGAGTCGGGCGCCGACGTGACGCTGGCCGGCGGCACGCAGATGGTGGCCGTCGCGACGGCCCTGCGCCACGCCGGCGTCGACGATCCGCTGTCGATCGCGACCACCTCGTTCGTCGCCGACGAGCGGGGGGATCAACTCGGCGAGGCCTGTTACCGCCTGAACTGCGACCTCACGGTCACCGACCCGGGTTTCGACGCGCGCGACCACGTCGCAATGGCGCGCTACTGCGCCGGCGAGGCCAAGGAAGGCGTCGCGATGGGCGGCGCGCTCTCGCTGGTCCCCGACGGCCGGACGGACGAGGTGCTGGATCGACTCGAGGCCGTCTGCGCTCGCCTCGGCATCGACGCCGACGGCGCACCGGGACCGGAGACGCGAACGGGGACCGAAACGGAGGCGCGGACCGAAGCGGAGACGCGGACGGAGGGAGATCCGTGAACCCCGACGCGATGCGCACCGGTGAGCGAGTCCCGCACGGCGGCGAGACCGACCGTGACGTCATCGACTTCTCGGCCAACACCAATCCGTACTCGCCCGACGGCGTCGAGGCGGTCTACGCGGACGCCCTCGAGGACTCCCGCCGGTATCCGGACGACGATTACCCCGAGTTCCGGGCCGCCGCGGGGGCGTTCGTCGGCTGCGACCCCGAGCGCGTGATCCCGACGCCCGGCGGCCTGGCCGCGATCCGACTGACGATGGAGAGCGCGCTCGAGGCCGGCGACGAGGCGCTGGTCCCGTTTCCGAGTTTCGGCGAGTACGCCCGCGAAGTCCGCCTGCAAGGGGCTTCGCCGCGGTTCGTTCCGCACGACGGGATTCTCGAGGCAGAGAGGGAGGTGCTCGAGGACTGCGCGCTGGCGATCGTCTGCACGCCGAACAATCCGACGGGCGACGCGGCCGATCCCGACGCGCTGGCCGAGTTCGCAACCCGCTGTGGAGCCACGGGAACGACGCTGCTGGTCGACGAGGCCTTCCTGGGCTTTACCGACCTGCCGTCGGCTGCCCGCCTCGAGTCCGAGGACGTGATCGTCGCCCGCTCGCTGACCAAACTGTTCGGGCTGCCGGGGCTGCGGGCCGGGTTCGCGGTCGCGACGGGCGAGCACTGCGAGGCCCTCGAGACGGCCCGCCGCGCCTGGTCGCTGGGCACGCCGGCGGCTCGGGTCGGCGCGTACTGTCTTCGACAGGACGCGTTCGTGCGCGAGACGCGAGAGCGGGTCGCCAGCGAGCGCGAGCGAATGCGAGAGGCGCTCGCCTCGCGGTTCGACGTCCGGCCGTCGGACGCGCCCTACCTGCTGTGTGACGTCGGCGAGCGGGACGTCGACAGCGTGATCGCCGCGGCCCGCGCGGACGGCGTCGCGATCCGCGACGCGCGGACCTTCCGCGGCCTCGACTCGCACGTCCGCGTCGCCGTCAAGGACCGCGCGGCGAACGGTCGACTGCTCGCGGCCCTCGGCGTCGCCGACGGATCGGGATCCGACGACTCGGGTGCCGGGCGCGAGACCACCGACACCGAGGATGACCGCCGCCGGAGATGACCGCGACTGGCCCCGCGTACGAGGCCGTGCGTCGAGACGGCGTCCTCCGGGCGGCTCGCTCGGGGACGGAGTGGCTCTCGACCGGCTGGAACGGCGGCCGCCGGACCGCGGACTGCGCCTACAACGTCACCGTCCCCGACGGCTGGGACCGGACCGATCTCGAGGCGTACGTCGACGAGCGCCTCGAGCGCGCGGACTTCGACGCCGGCGGACCGACCCTCCTGACCGGCGTCGAGCAGGCCGACGCCCGCGGCGCGCGGCGGGGCTCCGTGACCGCCTACGCGACCGCCGGTATCTCGAACCCGGCCGCGCTGCCGATGGACCCGGAGGACGACTCGGACTCGAGTACCGTCGACCCCGACTCGACGACCGGGGACGGCGACGCGACACCGGGCCGCGGCACCGTCAATATCGTCGTCGGCACGACACGGGCGCTCGCCCCCGGCGCGCTGGCGAACCTGGTCGCCGTCGCCGCGGAGGCGAAGGCCGCGACGCTGCTCGCCGAGACCGGGTTTCCGGGGACTACGACGGACGCGATCGTCGTCGGACACGATCCGACCGGCGAACGGACCGCGTTCTCTGGCAGCGGGACCGACGTCGGCTCGGCGACTCGAGCCTGCGTCCGCGAGGCCGTGCGCGCGTCGCTGCGGGCCCGCTACGCGGACCGCGACGAGAGCCTCCCCGAGTCGGCCGCCGACGCGACCCACGGCGTCTCGACGGACGTCCGGGCCGAGGTCTTTCGACCGACGCTCGAGGAGCGATAGCCGATTCTCGAGTGTCGCCTCACGCGACTATGTAGTCGTGTACCGTCCGAGTTGACGATCAGTCACGACGACTGTTGTTTCGTGCCCTCGAATACGGAGAACCTCGTCTTTCGACTCTCAGCAGACCCTCAGTGTAGCATGTCGAGGAGGAAGATGAGGAGGAAGCCGACGAAGAACAGCGTCGTCGACGTCGGCGTCTCCGGGACCTTCTGGGCTTTGACGAGGAGTTCCTCGGTCACCAGATAGAGGAGGGCGGCGGATCCGAACGCGAGCACGAGCGCGATCGGCGTGCCCGTAACGCCGTCGAACAGGAGGACGCCGGCGGTCACTCCGCTCAGCAGTAGCAGCCCGAACCCGGCGGGGACGGCCAGTTTCTTCGGCGTGCTCGTCTCCTCCGGGAGCGCGATGACGCCGGTCACGCCGAGAAAGAGGACCTCGATCGCGAGCGCCACCGCGATGAGAACGCCCGTGGCCGCCTCCGCCAAGAACGCCACGCCGATCAGAACGCCGTCGATCAGCATGTCGATACTCACGGTGATCAGCAGACCAGCGGCGCCCGCCATCTTTCCGCCGATGCCCCGCTTTTCGACGTACTTGCTGAGGCGATGGATGCCGAGCATGGTGGCGACACCGATCGCGAATCCGACGATGACCACGGTCGGAGCCCGCGTATGGACGTCCGGGAGGAGTTCGGCGGCGACGGCGGCGAACACGACGCCGGCCGCGAAGTGCTGGACGTTACTCTCCATTTGCGGTCCCGGCGTCCGGTAGACAGCCGCGAGTCCGCCGATGAGCGCGGCGACGACCGCCAACATCGTGTACGAAAGGGCCTGTACCAGGGTACCAGCCATCTGACTACCGCTTGCGTCTGGATACAGTTGAATGCTATTTCCACGAGACCTGGATATACCGTATCCGCTACCCGAAACGGGACTGGGCACGGGAGAGCGATTCCAATAGCGCAAATAATTGAGACGCATCAGACGACCCTCGAGCCCGTTTCGAACCCCGGAGTCCGACCGATATACACCTTTTACCCGTCTCGAGCCTAACGAACGGGCAATGGCGGGGGACACTGAAGACGATCCGACGGCGATTCGCTCGCTCGCGCTCTCGGCCGAGGATGCGGTCAACGCCTACGCGTACACGCGGGAGAACCCCGGCGCAGCCGTGCTCCGGGTGACGCCGCCGTTCCACGGACGGATGCGGGCGCGGATCCACGTCTACCGGCGCGACGACACCGAACTGACCGGCGCGGTCCACGTCCCGCCCGGGGACGTCATCGCGGACGACGTCGTCGCCGACTACCCCGACCTCGAGGGGGAACTCGAGGACGCCGACCCGTCCGAGACGGACCGGATCCGCAAGCGCCACGCCGAGGCCGTCGAGGACTGGCAGGCGCGAGCGGAGGCGGCGATCGTCGACGCGGTGGAACTCGAGACCGACGCGGGACCCCACCGCGTCGACGTCAAACGCCTCGGGTAGGCCGGAGACTCGCGCCACCATCGCCGCGACGTCAATCCACAGATCCCACGTCACACTCCCGCTGTCCTGCACTTTCACTTTCACTCCGGGCGGATCGGTTTAACGTACTTTCCGTCTCATCGATACGTATGGCACTGATCGTCGACCGAACCGATGACCGATCCGAGCCGACCACCAGAGACGAGGGCACCGCGCTGGAGTTCGACCCCCAGCGACGTCGCATCGACGTCACCGATCTCCACGCCGCCGGCATCGAGGAGTTCGTCGAATCGAGTGTCGACGCCGACGACGTCTCGCTCGAGCACCGCCTCGACCGGACGTACCTCGTCATCGAGGAGTAACGTCGGTAGCTGAATTCGCACACGCACGCGTTCCGCCGGCGTCCCTGTCAGACGCCGACGGTTCCCCTGTCACACGCGCCGCCGAATCGCCTGTCACACGGTTCGGCGGCATCCCTGTCACCCGCTCCGCTGGAACGCCTGTCACGGTCCGGCGGAACAGCCGTCACACGCTACGAGAGCTCGAAATAGGAACTGAGATTGGGATTGGGGCCGATAGACTATCGAGGCCGGATTCGGGACCGGACCCACGCGGCGAGGGTCTCGGGAAGCGCGTCTCGCGCGTCCGGCTCGATCACGAACCGCTCCGTATCCGACCGATTTTTCACCGCGCCGAGGAATCCGTCCGTCGCGTCCAGTTTGATCGCGGCCAGCACCGGCGTCGACGACTCGAGGGCGCGCCTCGTTTCCCGAACGAACCGGTCGCTCTCGAGTTGCATCGGCGCGATCTCGTCGATCACCACGCAGTCGGCGTCGTCGACGGCCGGCGGCAGCGCCCTCCCGGCGAGACGATCGACGGCCGAGACGTCGACGGTGTAGGTGCCGACGCTGGGACCGTCGACGAAATCGACGCGGGCCATCGGCGCACGCTCACCGCTCCCGAGAGCGACGATATCGAACCCGACCCGCTGGCCGTCCGCGCGGCGTTCGGGGCTCGAGAGTCCACCGACCGTGTAGCCGTCCCCGCGCAGGCGCGAGACGGTCCGCTCGAGGGCGGTCGTCTTGCCGCTGCGGGGCGGTCCGGTGACGAGGGCGGTGGTCGCGTCCGACATCGGTACTTCGACGTTCGTAATCGGATCGTTCGACCGCCTCGGGACTAAAAGCCTCCGCGACCCGTCGCCCGACTGATCGGTCCCCCGTACCGTTTTTGTCCTGATTGTGGGGAGTAATAGCATGCCTCGAGCGCGAGCGAGCGACCGAGAGCGATCGATGACGAGCGCGTCCCGGCGACGCGTGCTCTCGAGGGCGAGCGCCGGACTCCTCGGAGCCGCCGGCGCCATCGGCGCGGGGGCGAGTGCGACGGCCGAGACGGAACCGAACGCGGGATCGAGCCAGGAAGAGTCCGACAGCGGACAGCCGCTGTTCGACGTCCACACACATCTGATCCCCACCGAGACCCTCGACAGGGATCCGCTGGACGCGGACGACCTGGTGTCGTGGATGGACGCGGTCGGCATCGACCGCGCGGTCGTGCTGGCGCTCGATTCGCCCGAGAGCTATCCGGTTCAGGCGCCGAGTTGGTGGATCCTCGAGCAGGTCGCCGCCTACCCCGATCGACTCGTTCCCTTCTGTACGGTCGACCCGCGGACGCTGGTCTACGAGGAAGACTTCTCGGCCGTCACGAACCTGCTCGAGCGCTACGTCGAGCGGGGCGCGCGGGGCTTCGGCGAACTGAAGGCCGGCTTGCCGGTCGACGACGCGCGACACGAGCGGCTGTACGAACTGTGTGCCGACCACGGGCTCCCGGTCGTCCTCCACTTCGACGACAAGGCGATGCTCGACGCGGTCGGCCTGCCGCGCTTCGAGGACGTGCTGGCGTCGTTCCCCGACGTCGATTTCGTCGGCCACGCCCACGGCTGGTGGGCGCACATCTCCGCGGACGTCGAGGAAGCGGATCTGGGTCGGTACCCCGAACGACCGGTCGAACCCGGCGGTCGGGTTCCGGAGCTTCTCGGCGCATACGACAACGTCTACGGCGACATTTCGGGACTCTCCGGCTGGACCGCGCTCACCCGCGATCCCGAGTACGGACGGGCGTTCCTCGAGACCTACCACGACAAACTCCTCTTCGGGACGGACTACCTCCATCCGGATCAGGCGGTTCCACAGCTCGGACTGTTCGATCGGTTCGACCTCTCGGCCGAGGCGCGGGCGAACGTTCGCTACCGGACCCTCGAGGGGCTGCTGGAGCAGGGATGAGTAATCGACAGTCGGCCGGTTCCCGGCCCGCTCAGAACCGCTGTAGCCGCACTTCGTCGCCGGTGATCTCGTCGATGTAGTCCTCGTCGAGCTGGAACCGTTCCATACCGTCGGCGACGTCCCGGTCGCGGTGGAGCCGCGACTTGATCGAATCGCTCATCTCCGCGCCGGGTTCGACGTACGCGACCCCCGCACCGACCTCGTCGATGACGCCGATCTCCTCGCCGTTCGTGTTGACGACTCGCTTCCCTTCCTCGTCGACGGTGAGGTTAGCGCACATATCCCTTCGTTGCCCGGGGATCGGGGTATACGTCGGCCCTCCATGTGCCTGTGTCGGGGTCTCGAGCGGTGCGGCTCAGTGACGACGTCCTCGAGTCGATCGTCGATCCGCGGTCGGTCGTTCGGTTTCTGAGACGATCCGCGCGCGGTCTCGCCGTCGAGCGTGCGAGGCAGGCCGATCCGTCGGCCACCGGGCGGAACTGAAAAACAGGTAGAAAGGCACTTGAAGACGAGGCCCCTCCCCCGACTCGTGAGCGCTGACCAGCGGCGACGCGTCGAGGTCTATCCCGACCGCGAGGTCGTCGTCGAGTTCGATCCGGAGCTTACCTTCGAGTGCGTCGACGACTGCACGTGGTGCTGTCACCACGGCGTGCTCCTCTACGACGAGGACCTCCTCGAGTTGGCCCAGCGGGCGAATCTCGCCGAGACGACGACGGACTTCCGCGGCGAGAAGTTCGTCACCCGCGAGGAGAAAGACCGGGACGACCACGTCAGCGACGACGGTTGTGCCTGCGCCTTCCTCCGGGAGGACGGCCTCTGTGCGCTCCACCTCGAGGAGGACTGGAAACCGACCCGATGTTCGGTCTTCCCGCTCGGGGTCTTCCTCGAGGACGGCGACCTCCACGTCGACATCCGCGACTCGGCCCACGAACACTGCGAGGGGCTGAACGTCAGCGAGCGACGGGTCATCGACAACCTCGAGGCCTTCCTGCCGGAACTGCTGTGGGAACTCGAGAATCCGGATTCGGATCGGGAACTGTAGCCATCAGTCGCCGTTCGCCGATCGCGAGCGTCGGCGCGGCTATCTGTCTAGCGTCCCCACTGTCCGATCGAGCCAGATGTTACCACGTCCCTCCAATCCTTTAAATGTCTCCCGCCCGTAGTACAGTTGTGACAGAAGAATCCGGGCGCCGGAACCTCCGTATGCCCAACAACGATGAAGTATTCGCCGTCGTGACCGAACACCTCGGTGGCAACCACGTCCAACTGCGCTGTGCCGACGGCGAGGAACGCCTCGGCCGCATCCCCGGTCGGATGAAATACCGCACGTGGATCGAACAAGACGACATCGTCGTCGCCGAACCCTGGGACTGGCAGGACGAGAAGGCGACGATCGAGTGGCGCTACACCAGCCAGGACGCAGATCAACTGCGTCGCGAAGGCCACATCGATTGAACCTCGGTAACTCGAACTGATCGCATTTCTCGCCGATTACTACTGCCCTCGAGCGACAGCGTTCGCGGCGGATGACGGCCGTTCTCGTCGAAAGCTAGTCCCGACCGAGTGAGATCGATCTCGATGCACCAGTTATCGTAGTCGATTTCAGGATGATAGCCTCGAATGATCCCAGCACCTTCCATCTTCTTGAGACGGTTTCGGACAGTAAGGGCCGCGATACCGATCTGCCTACCGATATTCTCGGTACTAATACTGCGAGCGTTCTGCTGGAGGAGATGGAGAATTTGCCGATTCCGGTCATCCAGTTCGGACGAACCCATGTCTACGCTCATTCCACGCACAGCTCCACGGAGTTACAACCCATGAAAGCGGATTTTCTGTTCCAGTCGGAACTTCTACTCGATTGCTTCCCTCTGCTGACAGCTCTTTCTCTCCTCCAACTGCTGCGATAACTTCCTCATCTGCGCTGAAGGGCAACCAGAGATGCTAACCCAGCGACCAATTACATTTCAAAGTCGGGATTTATCCGAGTACGGCCACTGTACCTGATGATGGAAACCCAAGATCCGGAACCTCGTTTGGTGGTGGAATACGAAATTCCGGAAGACGAATCCGTGAGTAGAGCAGCCATCCACGCTGTAAGCTCATTGAAACAGTGTGAGCCTTGGGAGTTGCCCCCGTTGTATGAGACAATAGATCCTGAACTGTTGGATATGCTGTGTGAGTCACAACGGAATGGGACAGTCAAATTCGTCTTCAACGACTTCCACATTACCGTTGAGAGAGGCAAGTTTCTTCTACTTCAACCAGCAGACCGGGAGTAACTGTCAGTTTTATCCGAATATCTAAGCGTGCATTTTTATCGCTGTGATCGCTATCTGTCTCCTCGAATCGGTTACTTGACTGCCTGTCTCGTACGGCAACTACGTATGCGTACTATTCGATGTTCTCCAGTACATGACATTCAGATTACGCCGTCACCACAACTGCTTATGGAGCGAGGAGATGTCTCTCCGCTATGACCGATTCGAGTAGCGACGAGTTCGACCCAACAGCACCGGACCAACGGGAGATCGGCCGCGAAATGGTCGACGACAGTACGGGACTCGGTTCGGTGATGGCCCACGCCTATCGCGGAGAGATAGACCGAGTGGGGACGTGGCGACAGCGCCTCGACGAGACGACGACGTGGGCGGTGACGCTGATGGCAGCGATCTTGACGTGGGGGTTTTCGAGTACCGATAACCCACACTATCTCTTGCTGATCGGGATCGTTGTCGTCACCGTCTTTCTGGGCATCGAAGCACGGCGGTACCGGGACTACGACGTCTTTCGCTCTCGCGCACGAGTCATCCAAGAGAACTTATTCGCAAACGCCCTCGATCCGTCTCAAGGCACTGAAAGTCACGACTGGCGAGCGGAACTGAGCAGGGACTATCGCAGGCCGACGCTGAAAGTCTCGGTATACGAAGCGCTCGCAAACCGGCTCCGGCGTGTGTACCTTGCTCTGCTCAGTGTCCTCTTGGTCGCATGGGTCTTCAGGATTACAGCGTTCGCGCCGCGCCAGGACTGGCTGACAACCGCTGGAATCGCCAGTATCCCCGGGATTGCTGTGGTTGCCGTTGTGGGTGTGTTCTACGTCGTACTGCTGGGCGTCACCTTCTGGCCCCACGAGCGCCATGCCAAGGGTGAATTCCGCGAAGGGGAACCGGACGACTGGAAAGAGACAGACGGATAAATCCGTTCCCGATACTGAACGCGAATTGTGACTCCTAGATGGGACGAATAAACCGTATTACCGACTACTGAGAAGAACCCCGTTCTCCGATCTACTGACATGGGTCTCGAGTCGGCGCTGGTCGATTCCGTATCGACCGCGCTACCGAACGCACGGAGCGATCGCTCAGCACGGAACGCGAGAAAAGCACAGCGACAGTCAGCGTCGCCCGCTGGCGACGAAGCCGTCGCGATCAGTTATTGCGGACGACGTTCGTCGCGCGGGGCCCCTTGGGGGCCTGTTCGATGTCGAATTCGATCTCCTCGCCTTCCTCCAGATCCGGGCCGCCGACGTCTTCCATGTGGAAAAACACGTCATCGTCCGCGTCCGCAGTCGAGATGAAACCGTAGCCGCCTGTGTCGTTGAAGAAATCAACCTTGCCGTTTGCCATTACGAACAATTGTAGGGTCAGCCCACGAATAAGGGTTCCGAGGGTCGTGATACCACGGGAGTCGCGGTCCGAGGGCCCGTTTCTCTCGGTCAGTTGATCGTGATCTCGAGTTCCAGAAGCCCGAGGTGGGGCGGCGCACCGCCGCCGGTCTGGCGAAGATCGGTGGCGCTCGCGCCGATGTAGTCGTAGAACTCGGAGGGGTTCTGAGGGATCACCGGCGTCCCGTCGTCGCTTTTGAGGTAGGCGGGGGCGTCCGTGCCTTCGATCCGGGCGACCCGTTCGTCCCAGTCGCTGCCCGAGTAGCAGAAGACGCCGAAGGAGAACCGGCCCGCGGCCAGCGCGTCGTGTTTCGTCCGGAAGTGCGTCGCCTCCTCGGTCTTGTACTCCTCGTCGCTGACCCAGGCCAGTGCCGCCACGCCGTCGGTCTGCAGGAGGTAGAGGTCCCAGCCGAGCTGGGCGTCGAAGACGGCCCACGCGTTTCGCGGCCCGACCGTGTCCACCTCGAGGCTAAAGGCGGGCCGCCCGCGGGAGGGCTCGTGGACGAACGTCGCGTCGTAGCCGGGGACGCGGATCCCCCGGTCGTGGTAGACGATGCCGTCGACGGGAATGTCCGCGTCCAGACTGGCGACGATCTCCCGGACGGAGAACGCTCCCTCGTTCTCGAGGTGGTCGACGAACGTGGGGAACCGGGAGACGTCGTCCCACGGCCGGTCGTCGGGGTCGGGGCTCGAGTCCGGGCCCGGCTGACTCATCGGCGACCTCCGGCGGGCCGGTATCCGCATGGGACCACGGGTCGGTCGTCGCTGCGGTGCCGAACGGCCGCGGCGGTCGGGCGTCGGCCCCGACGGCGCGCGTCGACGCTGTCGTACATAGGCGTACGGTGGGCCTCGGCGCGGATTAGGCTTTCTGACCGCCTTCGACGGACGTTGGCGACGGTGGTCGTCGCCCGCGTCGCGGACCGGTTCCGACCGCAGCGAGGGCGCGAGCCGACCGGGGCGGAGCGACACTCCTTTTTGACAGCGCCGGGCAGTTTGGGGTATGGATCCAAAGCGGGAGCTTACCAGCGTCGACCTCGCCGCCCTCGTCGGGGAACTCGGTGCCTACGAGGGGGCCAAGGTCGACAAGGCCTATCTCTACGGCGACGATCTCGTCCGGCTCAAGATGCGGGACTTCGACCGGGGCCGCGTCGAGTTGCTGCTCGAGGTCGGCGAGACCAAGCGGGCGCACACGGTCGCCCCCGAGCGGGTGCCCGACGCCCCCGGCCGACCGCCGCAGTTCGCGATGATGCTCCGCAACCGGCTCTCCGGGGCCGACTTCGCGGGCGTCGAACAGTACGAGTTCGACCGCATCCTCGAGTTCGTCTTCGAGCGCGACGACGGCACCACCCGGATCATCGTCGAACTGTTCGGCCAGGGGAACGTCGCCGTCACCGACGGCGAGTACGAGGTGATCGACTGCCTCGAGACCGTCCGCCTCAAATCGCGGACCGTCGTGCCGGGCTCGCGCTACGAGTTCCCGGACAGTCGGACGAACCCGCTGACGGTCTCCCGGGAGGCGTTCGATCGCGAGATGGAAGACTCAGACACCGACGTCGTTCGGACGCTAGCGACCCAGCTCAACTTCGGGGGGCTCTACGCCGAGGAGATCTGTACCCGCGCCGGCGTCGAGAAGGCGATGGACATCGCCGAGGCCGACGAGGACGTCTACGACCGCATCTACGGTGCCATCGAACGGCTCGCCTTGGACCTGCGAAACGGGAACTTCGATCCGCGGCTGTACGTCGCGGACGAGGACGACGGGGACGAGGGCAGCGATGACGATGAGGACGTGGACGAGGACTCGAGCCCCGACCGGGTCGTCGACGCGACGCCGTTCCCGCTCGAGGAGCACGTCGAACTGGCCTCGGAGCCGTACGACTCCTTCCTCGCGGCGCTGGACGACTACTTCTACCGGCTCGAGCTCGCCGAGGACGAGGAGGAGACCGATCCGACCGCCCAGCGGCCCGACTTCGAGGAGGAGATCGCCAAGTACGAGCGGATCATCGAGCAACAGCAGGGGGCGATCGAGGGGTTCGAGCAGGAGGCCGACGCCCTCCGCGAGCAGGCGGAACTGCTGTACGCCGAGTACGGGCTGGTCGACGACATCCTCTCGACGGTCCAGGAGGCCCGCGCGCAGGATCGCCCCTGGGACGAGATCGAGGAACGCTTCGCGGAGGGGGCCGACCGCGGCATCGCGGCCGCCGAGGCCGTCGTCGACGTCGACGGCAGCGAGGGGATCGTCACCGTCGAGATCGACGGCGAGCGCATCGACCTCGTGGCCCAGCGGGGCGTCGAGCAGAACGCCGACCGCCTCTACACCGAGGCCAAGCGCGTCGAGGAGAAGAAGGAGGGCGCGCTGGCGGCCATCGAGGACACCCGAGATGATCTCGAGGAGGCCAAGGCGCGCCAGGAGCGGTGGGAGGCCGAGGACGCCGCCGACGAGGGCGACGAGGACGAAGACGACGAGAGCGAGGAACGCGACTGGCTCTCGGAGCCCTCCGTCCCGATCCGGGAGAACGAGCCGTGGTTCGACCGGTTCCGCTGGTTCCACACCAGCGACGGCTACCTCGTGATCGGGGGACGAAACGCCGACCAGAACGAGGAACTCGTCAAGAAGTACTTAGAGCCCGGCGACAAGGTCCTCCACACGCAGGCCCACGGCGGTCCCGTCACCGTGCTGAAGGCGACCGATCCCAGCGAGGCCTCATCGTCGGACATCGAGTTACCGGAGTCGAGCATCGAGGAGGCCGCGCAGTTCGCGGTCTCCTACTCGTCGGTCTGGAAGGACGGCCGCTACGCCGGCGACGTCTACGCCGTCGATTCCGACCAGGTCACCAAGACCCCCGAGAGCGGCGAGTACCTGGAGAAGGGCGGGTTCGCGGTCCGCGGCGACCGCACCTACTACCGGGACACGCCGGTCGGCGTCGCGGTCGGCATTCAGTGCGAGCCCTACACCCGGGTCATCGGCGGCCCGCCGTCGGCCATCGAGGGCCAGGCGGAGACGACGATCGACCTCGAGCCGGGTCGCTACGCGCAGGCCGACGCGGCCAAGCGGCTCTACCGGCGGTTCCGCGAGCGGTTCGAGGACGAGTCGTTCGTCCGGAAGATCGCCAGCCCAGACCGCATCCAGCACTTCATGCCGCCGGGCGGGAGTCGGATCAGCGAGGAGTGACTGTTCGCTATTCGTTGCTCGCGTCCTCGACGCGATCCGCGTGTTTCTCGAGGTCGGCCGCGAGCGTCCGCGCCTGATCGGGCGTCAACTCGAGCGCTTCCATATGCGCGGGGAGGTGTTCCTCGGTCATGTTGTCGAGTTCGAACTGCAACCGGACGCGATCGGGGTTCTCCTTGTCGGAAGTCGCGTTCGCGACGGCAAAGGCCTCGGTCTCGAAGTCCCGTCCCGTCGCGACGGCGTCGACGAGGTCGAGCGTCGTGTAAGCGTTGACTTTCATCAGTCGATCGGTCATGTCTCCGGAGAGCCGTCGAACGCACTTAGGCGACTCGACGGTCGACCGGCGGAGTACGGAGCGGACGCCGGTCGGCGACGCGTCTCGGTTGCAGTGACTCCCAGGGCGCTCGATACTGCTCCTCGAGACGGGAATGGAGGTCCGCAGAACGGTACCACGAGGGTTCGAACGGGGAGTCGGATTCGCGGTCAGTCGTCCGACGTGATCGGCGTGCCGTCGGCGCGAGCGGGCGCGGGACTCTCGTCGAGCTCGTCGTCCTCGGCGTAGGGGTACCACGTTCGCTTCGTGTTGTGCATGTACGGGTCGTCGTAGTCCGTCTCCTCCGGTTCGACCAGCTCGGCGAGTTCCTCGTCGTCGCGCGCGGCGACGAACTCCCGGAAGCTCTCCTCGCCGTCGCGAGCCTCGGCGAAGTTCTCGATCAGGTTCGCGATCGCACCGGGGACTTCGTCCGCCGGAACGCGCTCGGTGACCCACGAGGCGAACTGGGGCTCTTCGCCGAGACCGCCGCCGAGTCCGATGTCGAGCGCCTCGACCGGGTTACCGTTCTTTCGCGTCTTCATCCCGCGCAGGGAGACGTCGGCGATCTGCGGCTGGGCACACGACGCCGTACAGCCCGAGAGGTGGATGTGGAAGTCCTCGACGCCGTCGGGGAGCTCGACGTTGTCGGTGAGCCAGCGGCCGAAGCGGACCTGACGGTTCTTCGTCTCGACGATCGAGAGCGAACAGAACTCGGTGCCCGTACAGGCGATGGAGCCGCGCTGGAACGGGTGGGGATCCGGACTGTAGTCCTCGAGCACCGGTTCCGCGCGCAGGTCGTCGACGTTCTCCTCGGCCACGTCGGTGAGGATGATGTTCTGGCGCTGAGTCAGGCGAACCTCGCCCGAGCCGTACTCCTCCGCCGCGTCGGCGATCGCGTAGCCGTCGTCGACGCCGATTCGACCGACGAGGACGTTCAGTCCGACGTAGTAGTCGCCGTCGACCTGCTCGTGAACGCCGACGTGGTCGTGCTTGCCGTCGGCCTCGCCCGCGTTGTACGAGTACGAGTCTCGAAGGTCGTCGCCCGCGGTCTCGAGTTCGAAGTCGACGTAGTCTTCCTGCAGCGTCTCGCGCACTTTCTCGGGCCCCCACTCGTCGACGAGGAACTTGATACGCGCGTTGTATCGGTCCTCCCGGTCGCCGTGGTCGCGGAACAGCGCCGAGAGACCCCCGGCGACGTCGACGGCCTGCTCGGGCGTCGCGAAGACGTCGATGTCGCGTGCGAAGCGCGGTTCGTTGCGCGAGAGGCCGCCACCGACGCGGACGTTGTAGCCCGTCACGCGCTCCCCGTCGATCTCCTTCTCGGCGGGCTCGAACGCGAGGTCGTTGATGTCGCCCTGTCCGCAGCCCTCGTCACAGCCCGTCACCGACACCTTCCACTTGCGCGGGAGGTTCGAGTGGGCCTCGTTCTGCTTGTACGTGTCGTGGAGCTCGTTCGCGAGCCAGTCGGCGTCGACGTGCTCGTGTTTGTCCTTGCCGGCGACCGGACAGCCGACGATGTTCCGCCAGGAGTCACCGCAGGCCTGGACCGTCGAGAGACCGACGTCCTCGAGTCGCTCGTAGATCTCGGGGACGTCCTCGAGACGGATCCAGTGGAGCTGGATCGCTTGACGAGTCGTGACGTCGAGCCAGCCGTTGCCGAACTCGGGGTTCTCGACGGGCCCGCGGGAGAACTCGTCCGCGATTTCGACGATGCGTCGGAACTGGCCGGGCTCGAGGACGCCCCCCGGCGGACCGATCCGCATCATGAAATACGATTCCTGGCCGGCTCGCTGGTGGTACAGGCCGTACCACTTGAACCGCTCGAACCAGGCGTCGTGTTCGTCGTCGGGGATGGACTCCCATCCCTCCTCGGCGAAGCGTTCTATCGCGTCGCGAATATCGGTTCCGTAGAGTTCGTCCTTCCACTGCTCGACGTCACTTGCCATTGAGTCCGTTATATGGCGGGAACGTATAAGCAACTCCGTCTGCCGTCAGTTCTCCCCGGCGCTCACGTCTCTCGGACATCGTTGCCGCTATCGTTCGCTCCCGTCTCAGCGTCGGGCTCGACGAGCGACTGGACGCTCTCGGGATCGTACGGTTCGAACTCGCCATCGACGATCCGACCGACGGGTAACCGATCGATCGAGTCTCGAGTGCCGCATTCGAGACACTGTCCGACGGCGTCCACGGTCACGATCGGTCCGTCAACGCCGACGTCGACGAACCCCTCCAGGAGGACGTACGCGGGTTCACAGTCACAGAACACGCCTCGAGAGAGGGTCCAGACGTCGCTGACGCTCACCTCGCGGCTGTCGTTGACGCTGATCCACGCGCCGTCGTCGAGCGTTCGCAGTGCGATCGTCATACGACCGATCGGGTCGCGACGGATCTCCATCCGTCGGCCAGGGCAACGCTTACCGATTCGAGAACGCCGGACTGGACGAAAATCACGCGACGGCGGTCGATCCAACGGCGACGGTGCGGTCCGAGATAGCGGCTATTCTTTCTGTTATGCGGCAGACGGGAGAGAACGATCCGACTTCGTGTCGCCGGTGTCGTGCCGTCACAGCACCTGCACACGCGACGCTGCTGACGAACGGGGTGGTCGTCGGCCAGGCCCCGATCCCGAGACGAACGGGGCGGTCTCCGTCGGTCAGGCTGCACGTGCCGGGTCCAGGTCTACACCGCCGACTGTAGACGAACCGATCATGGCCGATATCGATACCGACACCGAGACCGACCTCGAGCTGGGGAAGGCGACGATCGTCTACGAGACCGCGACGGGCGAGTTCGAGCGCGCGACCGTCGACAACGACCACATCGCCTACTTCCAAGATCACTGGCTGTTCGCGTACGGGACCAACGAGAACGGCGACGACGTCGTTCGCCGCGTTCCGAAAGAGCGCGTCCGCTACGTCGAACGCACCGTCGAAGAGATCGAGGAGACGTTCGAGTCCGGGATCGAGAAGGCGAAAGGGAAACTCGAGGAGATGCGGGACTGACACCGGTCGGTCGCCGGCGTGACGGCGCCGTCCGAGACGGGATTGCGCGTCGAATGCGGACGCGAATTCGTACGGGCGTGGGTAAAAGCCATGAGGGATGTTACCGTACGTAGGCGTATGTCACCGACGAACGGAACCCGCGTCAACGACGTGATGTCGACGCCGCTCGAGACGATCTCGAAGAGCGCGACGATTCAGGAGGCCGCGACGAGAATGCGCGACGAGGAAATCACCGCGTTGGTCGTGACGACGGATCCCCCATCGATCGTCACCAGCACCGATCTCGTGAACGCCGCCGCCGAGGGCCGCGACCCGACCGCCGTCGCGGTCAGGGACGTGATGACGGAGTCCGTCGAGACCGTGCCGCCGGACCTCTACCTCGAGGAGGTCGCCGCGATGATGACCGGCCTCGGCATCGGACACCTGCCCGTCGTGAAGGGGGACGATTACCTCGGGATGGTCTCCTCGACCGACGTCACCGCGCAACTCTCCTGAGATCGGCGTTCGACTCCGCCGGCGTCAGCCGTCGATCTCGCCGCCGTCCGCCGCTTCGTTCCGATCGATCCGGTCGATCGTCTGCCGTTGATTCTCGTCGTAGGACGCGCCGAGGGCGATCAGGAACCCGGTGATCGCGGTCACGACGGCGATACTGCCGACGGCGACGATCGCGATCGGGACGACGTCTCCCGGGAGGACCTGCGCCGAGGTCAACAGCGCGACGGCCGTCACGGCCGCGACGAGCGCGAGCAGTCGACCGAACCGACCCGTGTTCAGCCCGCGATCGGATTCGTCGGCGCCGCCGTCGACCAGTTCGTTGAGGACCCCCGCGTACTCGCCGTCGCCCACCGCGTTCCCGAGCGAGTGGACCGAGTGGGCGACCCACAGCCCGGCGGTGAAGTTGAGCAGCGCGACGAACGAGACGAGTCCGACCTGACCGGCGAGGAACAGCCCCGCCAGCACCGCGTTGGCGAACGCGAGCACCATGAGCGCGTGGACCGCGACCGAGCGCGTACCGAAGTCCTCGAGGAGCGTGACGTGTGCGAGCTTCATGCTACATATTAGCACCCACCGGGGATACCGCTGCGCCCTAACAGTGAAGCCCGGCCTCGCCGGTGAGATCCGTCCGCGTCGGCAGTCAGTCCTCGCGTCGGCCGTACCGAAGCGGCTGCAGTTCGCCGTACGTGAGTACGCGCCAGAGCCACTCGAGCGGGCCGAACCGGAAGTACCGCAGCCAGAGGACCGACAGCGGGATCTGTATCGCCCAGATGAGCAGGACGACGCCGAGGGCCTCGACTCGGGTCAGCCGCCCGAACAGCCCGAGCCCGTGGCCGTAGAAGATCGACGTGGCGAGGACCGTCTGCAGGATGTAGTTGCTGAAGGCGGTCCGGCCGACGGCGGCCAACGCACGGGTCGCGAGTCCCGCGGGCCGCCACCGGCAGAACAGCATCACGATCCCGATGTACGCGCCGGCGAGGGGGAAACTCCCCCAGTAGTTGAACTGCCGCCAGAACAGGGCCGCACCGGCAGCCCAGTCGTTCGCCTCGATGTACCAGACGCCGGCGAGGATCGCGGCGAGCCCGCTGACGGCCCCGACGCCGATCAGCCGGCGGTAGAACCGCGACGAGCGGTCGTTCGTCAGGACGCCCCACTCGAACAGCGCCATCCCGAGCAGCATGGAGCCGGTGACGCGCCAGGCGCTGTAGCCGAAGAAGCCCGACGTCTGGCGCTGGAACGCGGTCGGGACCCGATGGTCGAGTTGGGCGAGCCAGCCGCTGCGATACGTCTCGATTTCGGACCGAAGCACCGCCTCGGCCGGCCGCCACGAGTCCGCGATCGCGGCCGGATCCGTAGTGAGCCCCGACGCCACCTCGAGGAGCGACGGGACCGCCAGCAGGGCGAGCCCGAAGGCCGCCAGATCCCGCGCGTCGTGATCGCGAAGGAAGCCGACGACGATCGCGCAGATCCCGTAGGCGACGAGGATGTCGCCGTACCACAGCAGGTAGGCGTGTGCGAGTCCGGCGACGACGAGCCAGACGGACCGCCGGACGTGTACGTCGACCGCGGACCGGCCGCGTTTCTCGGCGCTGCGGGTGAACAACACGACGCCGCCGCCGAACAGGAGCGTGAATATCGTGAGAAACTTCTGCTGGCCGAAGACGTGGCCGACGAACCAGACCCAGTAGTTCGCCCCGGTCAGGTCGCCGTACGTCGTCGGGTTCGTCAGCACCACCGACGGCATCGAGAACACTCGAACGTTGACCAGTAGAATCCCGAGGAGCGCGACTCCCCGCAGCACGTCGAGGCCGACGATCCGATCGGACGGCGGCGTCGGCCCGGTCTCGGAACTCATCGCTTACCCGTCCCGTGGTGTGGGGGATACAAAAGAGGTGGTACAGCGGTCCGAGACGACGATCCGCGATACCATCCCTCACTGCGAGCCACGCGGACCGCGACCGGTGAGCCACGCGGACCACGTCCGGTGACGCGTACGGACTCGAGCGCCCGTTCGACGGAGCGATTCGGCCGCAGACGTCGTCTCGAGGATCGCAGCCCACTTACCCCACCCACGCGAAGCCACGCCCATGCAGATCAAAGACCGGGAGCACGTCGAGGGCGGACGCGAACGGGTGACCGTCGTCCCCGAGAGCGTCGACGACCTCTGGCACCTCCAGTACGTCCTCGAGCCCGGCGACCGCGTCGCGGGCGATACGACTCGACGGATCCAGCGCAACGACGACCAGATGCGCGACACCGGCGGCGAGCGCGAGCACATGTGGGTCGCTATCGCCGTCGAGGACGTCGAGTTCCACAAGTTCGCCAATCGACTGCGGGTCGGCGGCGAGATCGTCGCCTGCTCGCGGGAGGACCAGCTGGGCTTTCACCACACGCTGAACGTCGAGGAACGCGACGAGCTCTCGATCGAGAAGCGCTTCAAACCGGACCAAGAGGCCCGCCTCGAGGAGGCCGAGGAGGCCACCGAGAACCCGGACGTCGCCATCGCCACCGTCGAGGAAGGGCAGGCCCACGTCCACACGGTCGCCCAGTACGGCACCGAGGAGCGGGCGACGATCACCGGGACGACGGGGAAAGGCGAGTACGCCCGCGGGCGCTCGGAGCTGTTCGACGAACTCGCGACGGTCCTGAAGCGACAGGACGCGGACGCGATCATCCTCGCCGGGCCCGGCTTCACGAAGCAGGACGCCTACAAGCACATCGAGCAGAACGAATCCGAACTCACCGAGAAGATCACGATGGTCGACACGGCCAGCGTCGGGGACCGGGGCGTCCACGAGGTGCTCAAGCGCGGCGCCGTCGCCGACGTGCAACAGGAGACCCGCATCGAGAGCGAGGCCGAGTACATCGACGAACTCACGCGCCGCATGGCCGAGGGCGCGAAAGCGGCCTACGGTCCCGACCAGGTGAAGAAGGCCGCCGAGTTCGGCGCGATCGAGCACCTGCTCGTCCTCGACGATCGATTACAGAAGGAACGCGGCCCCGACGGCGAGTGGGAGTTGAGCGTCGACGAAATCGTCCGCACGACCGAACAGAAGGGCGGCGAGGTGACGGTCTTCTCGAGCGAGTTCCCGCCCGGTCAGCAGCTGTCGAACCTCGGCGGCATCGCGGCGCTGCTACGGTATCGACTCGAGTGAGTCCGCCGTCGGTCGGCTAGCCGTCGCGCTCCGGCGGCTTCGCTGCCACCTCGAAACACTCCTGCAGTCGGATATCGCCGGCGGAGCGTCCGACGCGGACCGCGAACGGACCGGGTTCGAGCGTCCACTCGCCCGCGTCCTCGTCGTAGAACGCGAGGTCGTCCGCGTCGATCTGGATCGTCACCGCGCGCCGCTGGCCCGGTTTCAACCGGACCTTCTCGAAGCCCGCGAGTTCCTTCGGCGGTCGATCGACGCTCGCCTCGCGGTCCTCGACGTAGGCCTGGACGACCTCGGCACCCTCGCGGTCGCCGACGTTCTCGACGTGAACGACGACGTTCACCGTCCCGTCGGGATCGACGCGACCGGGGTTTACCCGCAGGTTCGAGTACTCGAACTCGGTGTAGGACTCGCCGTGGCCGAACGGGAACAGCGGCTCGATGTCGTGTTCGTCGAAGTAGCGGTAGCCGACGAAGATTCCCTCCGTGTAGTCGGCGACCGGGTAGCCGTCGCCGCGGTCGGTGCCGGGATACTCCGATTCCTCGGTGGCCGGATAGTCGGCCTCGCGCTCCGCGAACGTGATCGGGAGCTTTCCGGACGGGGTCGCATCGCCGAACAGCAGCGAGGCCGTGGCGGTCCCGTCCTCTTGGCCGGGGAACCACGACTGGAGCACACTGGGGACGCAATCGATCCACGGCATGATCGTCGGCGCACCGGTGTTCAGGACGACTACGGTGCGGTCGTTCGCCCCGGCGACGCGCTCGATCAGCTCCGCCTGGTTGCCCGGGAGGTCGAGGTGTTCCTGATCGTCGCCCTCGGTCGCCGGTCGGTCGACGAACACCAGCGCGACGTCCGTCTCCTCGGCAGCGGCGGCGGCCTCGTCGATGTCGACAACGGCGTCGTCTCCGTCGGCACCCACGTGCTCGACGCTCGCGTCGTCGCCGACTCGTTCCCGAACGCCCTCGAGGGGGCTGACGGCGTAGGACGGGACGACCTGCGAACTGCCGCCACCGCCGGTCGTCGCTTCGTCGGCCGCGCGACCGACGACCGCGATCGAGTCGATCGCTCCCGCGTCGATCGGCAGCACCTCCGCCTCGTTCTTCAGCAGGACGGACCCCTCCGTGGCGAGCTGTCGGGCGAGGGCCCGGTGTTCGGGCGTGTCGATCGCACCCGGGTCCCGGTCGCCCTCGAGTTGCCCGAACCGGGCTCGAGTGGCGAGAATCCTGGTGACCATCTCGTCGATCGTCGCCTCGCTGACCTCGCCGTCCTCGACCGCCTGCCGAAGGTCGTCGCCGAAGTACTCGCCCGAGTACGGATCGCCGAAGCCCCCGCCGCCGGGCATCTCGAGGTCGAGGCCCGCGTTCGCCGAGGGAGCCGCGCTCTGGGTCGCCCACCAGTCGGAGACGACGTAGCCGTCGAACTCCCACTCCTCTTTCAGGATATCGGTCAGGAGACGGTGGTGCTCGCTGGCGTACGTCCCGTTGACCCGGTTGTACGCCGACATGACCGAGCCGACCTCGGCCTCCTCGACGGCGGCTCTGAACGCCGGCAGATAGATCTCGCGTAGCGGTCGGTCGTCGATATTCGCGCTGACGGTGTGTCGGTTCCCTTCCCAGTTGTTGACCGCATAGTGTTTGACCGTCGCGATGACGTCTTCGGACTGGACGCCCTCGATGATCTCGACCGCTGCGCGCGACGTGAGGTGGGGATCCTCGCCGAAGTACTCGAAGGTCCGCCCGCCCTGCGGAACGCGAGTGATGTTGACCCCGGGTGCGAGCATGACGTCCATATCCCAGCGGTCGGACTTCGCTTCCGCTCCGAGCGCGACGCCGAACCGGCGGAGCAGGTCCGTGTTCCACGTCGACGCCTGCGATATCGGCGCGGGAAAGGCGGTGGCCTCTCGCTCCGGTGGCGGGGCGACACCGGCGGGACCGTCGATCATCTCGAACGACGGAATCCCGAGGCGCTCGATCGGCTGTACGTACCCGGTCGCGACCTGCTCGCCGTCGACCTGTTCGGAGAACCCTTCTCCCTGGACTAACTGGAGTTTCTCCTCGAGGGTCAACTCGTCGACGAGCGCCGTGATATCGTCTCCGCCTCCGTCTCCGTCGTCGCTCGTCCCGAGACCGGTCGCCGAGAGCCCCAGTGCGGCCACTGAGGCGATACTTCCCGCTCGTAACACCGATCGACGCGGATAGTCGATCGGATCGGCTTCGTCATCATCGTCGGTTCGGTTGTTCCGTGCCATTGATCGGCACTGTGGGATTTACTATCGTGATAAATATTATCTCACTCCCGAATCACGGTGGGCGAACGCCCACAATCCATAAATATAATAAATATTATACATAATAATCGATTGTAAGTGGAAATCTCGATCGATCATAGATCTATCGGACGATATCCTGCATTTACAATAATTCGAGTGAAAAATTGGTGCCGCGGCGTGGAACGGGACGAAACGAGAGAGAGAGCGGCGAAGGTTCCGGAGTTCCCCCGGGCCAGCAGCCGTCGAATCTCGACGAGATCGCGGCGCTGGTACGGTATCGACTCGAGTAGCGGCGAAAACCGAGCGCCGGCGTGACGTTACTCGGGGTCGTGTCGCAGTTCGTCGCTGGCGTCGATCAACTGGATCAACACGGAGGCGAACAGCGATCCCGAACTCCAGATCGCCGTTTCGCTCCCGTCGTCGTCGACCACGCTCAACAGGATCCCGTCGTCGTCGGCGATGACGATGCGTCCCGATCGCTGGTCGCCCTCTCGATAGGCTGGCGGCGTCTCGACGTCGACGCCGTCGACGGCGTCGAGTCGCTCCCGGATCTCGTCGGTCCGACTGATCGCGATCACCGAGACGCCGGCCGCGGCGCGTTCCTCGAGGGTCCGGACGATCGATTCCGTGAGCAGTTCCGGGAGCCGCATCCCGATGACGATCTTCTCGGTCGCCCCCGAGAGGAGGTCGACGGCGCGGTCGTCGACGCGCTCGCGGCTCCGAACGGTCCAGATGTCCTCCTGGGTCTCCTCGCTCGTCGCCTCCTGTTTGACCGCGTCGACGTAGTCGAACGCCCGTTCCCGTTCGCGTTCGAACCGGTCCTCGAGGGTCTGTTGGGCCTCCTCGATGCTCACCGGCCGATAGCGGATCGGGTTCGACTGCTGGATCTCGAGCAGCCCCCGGTTCTCCAGACTCTCGGCGACGCTGTACACCTGCGAGCGGGGCACGTCGGTCACGTCGGCGACGTCGCGCGCCGCGCCGGACCCCAGCCGGTGTAAGGCGATGAAGACCTTGGCCTCGTAGCTGGTGAGTCCGAGGCGCTCGAACGCGTCGACGGCCTCACTCTCGTCGGTCGTCACTCCTCTCCCTCCGAATCGTCTCCGTCTCTCGCGTCGGTCGCCACGTCCGTTTCGGTCTCGCGGCCGCCGTCGCTCGCGGTCGCCGTTCCGGCGGGCGATCCCGGCGCGTCGAACGAGACGTCGGGACCGAAGTACCGCGTCCACAGCACCAGCAGCGACGGCAGGACGATGACGCTGGCGAGGAACGCGTAGGTGATCGTCAGCCCGGTGATGATCCCGAACTGGCGCAGCGCAGGCAGGATGGCGAAGGCGAGCGTCCCGAAGCCGCCGACGGTCGTCGCCGCGCTGCCGAGCAGCGCGCCGCCGGTGCCGGTGACGGTCGTCCGCAGCGCCGCCCAGACGTTGCCCTGGCGCTCGAGCTCGAGCGTGTAGCGGTCGCTGACGTGGATGCTGTAGGCGACGCCGAGCCCGATCGTGAGGCTCGTGATCATCCCCGTGAGCACGTTGAAGGGCATGCCGATGAGGTACATCGTCCCCAGGATCCAGCTGACGGTGAACGCGACCGGCAGCAGGGTCACGGCGCCCAGCGCCGCGCTGTCGCCGGTCAGCCAGTAGGCGGCCGACAGGAAGACGAACACGGCCACGAGCGTGATCAGCAGGCTCTCGAGGACGGTGTTCAGCAGGTCCTGCTCGACGATGTGGCTGACGATCGGATCGCCGGTCGCGATGGCGGTCCAGCGGCCGTCGCTGTCGTCTTCGATGTCGTCGGCGAACGTGCGCATCTCGCTGGTCGTGTCGGCGGCGCTGGCGCCGCCCTCGATCCCGATGACCATCCGTGCAGCGTCGTACTCGCCGTCGTCGGTCCGGTGGAGGACCTGACTCGCGGCCTCCTCGTCGGTCTCGAACAGCTGGTCGTACAGCGCCGAGACGTTCTCGTCGGGGACGCCGTCGCCGTCGGTGTCGGCCGCCCGGAACGACTCGTTGAACGACTCGTTCTGCGCGGCGACGGACTCCATCGTCGACAGCGGATCCCGCACGTCGGCGTCGCCGTTCGCCATCGTGTAGACGACGTCGCTCTCCGCGGCGTCGTCGCGCGTCTCGTTGATCGCCGCGAGCAGTTCGGGGTCGTCGACGCCGCCGCCGTCGCTCTCGACGAGGATCTGGGCCTGGCTGTCCTCGCGCTGGAAGTGCTGGTTGACGAAGTCGAGATCGTCCTTGGCCTGGTACTCGCCGGGGCTCATCCCGCCCGGCAGGTTATCGGTCCACGCCGGCGGGCTCTCCGCGAGGAAGTCCTCCTCCTGGAAGCTGGTGTCGACCTGCGTCGCGCCGTAGACCCCGCCTACCGAGAGCAGGACGACGAGGACGAGGACGACCAGCGGCGCCTTCCGGGCGGCCGTCGAGCCGACTGTCAGCACCTCGCTGAAGCGACCGCCGCCGGTCCCGAACGCGCGCTTGCGCCGGTCGAAGCCGCGCGACTCGAGGAACTCGTCGAGTTCGACCTTCATCGCGGGGATCAGCGCGCCGAAGATGATCAGCGCGGCGACGATCCCGACGGAGCTGACGATCCCGAACTCCCGAATGGGGCCGATCGGACTGACGAGGTTCGAGAGGAAGCCGATGACGGTCGTCGCCGTCACCCAGAGGAGCGCGGCGCCGACGCCGGCCAGCGCGATCTTCATCGAGCCGCGGACGGACCCGGTCCGTCCGTCTTCCTCGCGTTGCTCTCGATGACGCATGAAGACGTGGATCGCGTAGTCGATCGAGAGCCCGATCAACAGGACCGGCACCGCGACGAACATCTGGTTGAACGCGATATCGGCCCAGCCCATGAAGCCGAACGTCCAGACGAGCACCGCGACGATGCCGACGACGCCCAGCACGATGTCGATCAGGTCCCGGTAAGCGATCAGCAGGGCGACGACGACGAACAGCAGGGCGAACGGACCGACGATGGCGAGGCTGTCGCCCATCGAACGGTCGATCTCGTCGGTGATGACTCCGCCCCCGAAGACGATGTAGTCCTCGTCCTGGGCGTTCGCGAGGTCGCGGATCTCGAGTTGGCTCTCGACGATTCGATCGCTGATCGCACCGCCGCCCATCCCGCCGCCCGTCGTCTCACTCGCGGTCGCCTGCGTCACCGACGTCATCCGCGTCTCGGCCTCGGTACTGCCCGGTTCGTAGGAGGAGGGCATCAGCGCGAGCGCGACGTTCTCCCCGCTACCGTCGTCCGAGAGCGTCTGCACGAGGACCCGCTCGTACGCCTCGTCGTCGAGGCTCTCGAGGGCCGCGATCTGCTCCTCGAGCGGGACGGTACCCTCCTGTAGCTGCGCGTATTCGGCTTCGAAGATCCCGGTCGTCGCACCGAGGCGAATCTGCTCGAGGTTCGCGGTCAGATTCCGGTACTCCTCGCTCGCCTCGTAGTCGTCGGTCTGCTGTTCGATCTCCCAGCGGCCGGACTCGACCTCTCGAGCCTGCTGGACCAACTCCTCGTACTCGGCGGCCTGCTGGTCGTCGAGTTCAGCCGTTTCGGCCGACTGTTCGATCGTGGCGTTGATCTCGGCTTCGGTCTCGGCGGCCGCCTCCTCGTCGCCGGCGGCGGTCTCGTTCAGGTACTCGCGCTGCAGCGTCAGCGTGTCGTTGAGTCCGCTCTCGAGCACCGCCTCTCGTTCGGCGAGATCGCCGCTGATCGCGGTGAACGCGACGAGGTTCTCGACGCCGGTGATCGACCGGTTCTCCGCCAGCGTCTCGTTGATCGACTCGTCGGTTCGGAGCTCCTGTTGGAACTCGAGCGACGAGACCAGCGACTCCTGCGTGAGGACGTTGTCGCCGTTACCGCGGACGATCACCTGAACGCTGGTCGTGTTCTCGTCGCCCTCCGTCGCGAAGTAGGGGTCGATCCCGCCCTCGGAGTTGCCCTGGATGCGCTCGAGGGCCTTCGCCTCCTCGGACTCGCTCTCGAACTGATCGAGCGACGAGGATTGTTCGACCATCGGCATTCCGGCGCCGACGGCCGCCGTCAGGAGCAGGAGTACAGCGATGACGATCAGCGAGTGACTCGTCACCGCGTCTGCGATCCTATCCGGCACGCTCATCCGATCTCGCCTCCGAAATCAACCGTTTCGACTCTGGCGACCATTCTGTTGTTATGATCCTACAAACTTGGGCCATATACCAGTTCGGATGTTCCTGTCAGGATGTGAAAGAATCGCAAATCCGACCGCGAAGCCGTGTCGCCGGTTGACCGCGATTCGCCTGCAGTACCGTCCGCTCGCGGGCGATCGGCCGCTCACTCGCGAGCGATCAGTCGCTCACTCGATCGTGATCGTCTTCAGGTCCTCGGCGAACCGGACGTCGCCGTCGTAGCGGGCGCCGATCGACTCGAGCATCTCGTCGTGGCGACCGTCCGTGTGCGGATAGAGGTGGGTCAGGTAGACGCGGCCGATCTCGTGGCCGGCCAGCGCCTCGCCGAGCGTCCCCGGCGTGGGGTGGTTCGAGACGTCGACGTCGTCGGGGAACGAACAGTCGTGGGCCAGAATGGCCGAGCCGTCGGCGAAGTTCGCCAACCCCGGGAAGGCCTCGCTGTCGCCGCTGAAGGTGAACAGATCGCCGAACCGGTAGGCGAGACAGGGCAGCGAGTGGCGCGTCTCGTAGGCCGAGACGTCGAACCCCGCGACGGAGAACTCGCCGGCGACGACCTCCCGCACCTGCAGGTCGAGTTTGCCCTGCATGTACTCGTGGACGGAGAGGAGGTCGTCGAGCAGGGCCTTCGTCCCCTGTGGCCCGACGACCTCGAGGTGCTCCTCGCCGGCGAGCCAGCGGGCCTTCATCAGCGGGAGCAGGTCGGCGACGTGGTCGAGGTGGTGGTGCGTGAGGAGCACGCTCGAGACGTTCTCGTAGCCGACGCCGGACTGCTGGAGGCGGTGGAGGACGCCCGATCCGCAATCGATCAGCAGGGTTCGGCCGTCGTTCTGGACGAGGATCCCCGTCTGGAACCGCTCGCCGGTCGGCATCGCGCTGCCGCTTCCGAGAAAGGTGACGCGCATGCTGGACTCTCGCACGCCCTGACCGATAAGCATAGTCTTGTCCGCTCGCCCCGGTAGGCGGGGAGCCCGCTGGCGGACCGCATGTCGGAGCCATTACCTCCCCCGCACTCGTTGGCGGCGGTATGCGCGCTGCTGTGCTCGAGGCCTACGGCGAACCGCTGTCGATCGAGTCGGTCGATCCGCCCGAACTCGCACCCCACGGCGTCGTCGTCGACGTCGAGGCCTGCGGCATCTGCCGGAGCGACTGGCACGCCTGGCGGGGCCACGGCGAGTGGGCCGACGATCAGGTACCGCTCGGACAGATTCTGGGCCACGAACCCGCGGGCCGAGTCGCGCGGGTCGGCGACGACGTCGACGCGCTCGCGGTCGGGGACCGCGTCGCCGTCCCGTTCAACCTCGGCGAGGGGTCGTGCTACCAGTGTCGCAACGGCCACGGCAACGTCTGCGAGGACGGCTACGCGCTCGGCTTCGAGTCGAGCGTTCCCGGCGCGTTCGCCGAACAGGTCCACGTCCCCCACGCCGAGTTCAATGTCACGACGCTGCCCGACGGGGTCGCCCCGGAAGCGGTCGCCGCGCTGGGCTGTCGGTACGTCACGGCGTTCCACGCGCTCGCACACCGGGCCGACATCGACGCGGGCGACTGGGTCGCCGTCCACGGCTGCGGCGGCCTCGGCCTCGCGGCCGTCCAGATCGCGACCGCGCTGGGCGGACGGGTGATCGCCGTCGACGTCCGCGAGGAACCGCTCGGGATGGCCGCCGACCTCGGCGCCGAGGAGACGATCGACGCGTCGGCCCTCGAGGACGGAGGCGGAGCGGCGGACGTCCCGTCCGCGATCGAGTCGATCACCGACGGCGGAGCCCACGTCTCCGTCGACGCGCTCGGCCGCGCCGAGACCTGCCGCAACAGCGTCGACTGCCTCCGCATTCGCGGGACGCACGTTCAGATCGGGCTGACGACCAGCGCCGAGGAGGGGGAGGTCTCGCTGCCGATGGACGAGCTGACCCGCTGGGACGTCACCGTCGTCGGCTCCCGCGGGATGCCGCCCTCGCGGTACGACGAGCTCCTTCGAATGATCGAAGGCGACCGTCTCGAGCCCAAGAAACTGGTCACGCGGCGCGTGGGACTCGAGGACGTCTCGGATCGGCTCGCCGCGATGAGCGACTACGAGACCCGCGGCGTGGAAGTCGTGACGGAGCTGTAACCGACGGAGTGCCGAACGCGATCCGATCGGCGCTATCGACCCCGTTCCGATCTGTCCGCTCTGGCCTGCTCGTTCGTGACTCGGTCCTCGCGAGTGAAGAGGAACCGATCGTACTCCGCCGCGTACGACCCTAGCAGCGGCTCGCCGGCGGACGTGTCGATCCCGATGGTCCGAGACGTCGCCGCTGTCGCGTACTCGTCCGCGGCGACGTTCGGATCGTAGGCGGCGAACGTCACGTCGGTGTCGCCCTCGTCGTACTCGTAGCAGAGCACGTAGTGGCCCTCGACGACGTTTTCACCGGTAATGGTCACCCCTGCTGACCCGTACTCGTCGATCGCGTCGCGGAGCGTGCGCGCCTGCGACCGGTAGTCGATCCGTTCCGGGCGGAGAAGCGGCCACCGCTGCACCCACGAGTTGACATCGGTGAACTGGCTTCGATGAAACCGTTCGATATCGTCCCGCACGGGCGTCGCGGAGCGGTCGACCGGCACGTCGATCCGGGTTATCTCGCTGGCCGAGTCCCGGGCGACGGGAACGGCGGTCGGTACTTCGGCGTACCACTGCGCGACTGCGGCCATGCCGTAGCAGTACCCCTTCGTCCCGAACAACCAGTCGGCGTTCGAGAGGAGCCGATCGACGATCGCGCCGATCCCCGACCGCAGCGCGCCGTCCAGCGAGAGCCCGCCCCAGTCGAGAAGCGACGGGTTCACGACCGACGTCAAACGGTCCCGAAGGTCGCTCCGGGAGATGAACTCGCTCGGCGACGGCGACTCGGGGGGCGTCGCGTAGTTATCGAACCCGAATCCGTCGACGGCCGGGTCGAACGCAATCGCGTCGGCGTCCGAATCGGACTCGGAATCCGACGCGAACGGACCGAACTCTCGCGCTGCGATCGACAGCGCGCCCGCGCCGGTCGAAAGCGAGAGCGCACCGAGCAGTCGACGCCGAGTCAGTCGAGTCATGGATATGGGTCGAGTATGGGCTGTCCGCAGTGGCGACTACGCGACTCGAGCGGCGGGACACGGCGACTAATCGGCTCGTCCAACTCCGCAGTTACGTGAGGACGACCGCACTTCTTCCGATTCGGTCTGTCGCCGATCGACAACATATATACGAGGCTTGCAACTGCCACGCCGCCCTCGTTCGAACGCATTCACTTTCACCCCGCTGTCCAAACCCTCTTACATACCGGCCCCGGAGACGACGGTAATGAGCGGGAACGAGCGCCTCGAGTTGCCGGTCTCCGACGCCGACCTCCCCTTCGATCCGGACGCCGCGACGATCGAGGACGGCGACGTCTTCAATCTCCTCGAGCCGGCGGTCCAGGAGTGGTGGCTCGAGGAGTTCGGCGAGTTCGTTCCCGAGAACGAGGGCTTCTTCACGCCGCCACAGCAGGGGGCGATCCCGAAGATCCATGAGGGAACGAACACGCTGGTCTGTGCGCCGACCGGGAGCGGGAAGACCATGTCGTCGTTCCTCTCGATCATCAACTACCTGTACAAGCTCGATCGCGACTCGAAAGACGGCCTCGAGAACTCCGTCTACTGTCTCTACGTCTCTCCCCTCAAATCGCTCGCGAACGACATCCACCGCAACCTCGAGGTGCCCCTCGAAGGGATCGAATCCGTCATTGCGGAACGGGACGACGGGGCGGAGATGGGCGAGATCCGCCATGCCATCCGCCATGGCGACACCTCCTCGAGCGACCGCCAGAAGATGCTCGAGGAGACGCCCCACATCCTGAACACGACGCCCGAGACGCTCGCGATTCTCCTCAATTCGCCGAAGTTCCGCGAGAAGCTCCGGACCGTCGAGTACGTCATCGTCGACGAGATCCACTCGCTGGCCTCCGGCAAGCGCGGCACCCACCTGTCGGTGAGCTTAGAGCGGCTCGAGGCGATGGTCGACCACGACATCACCCGGATCGGCTGTTCGGCGACGATCGAACCGCTCGAAGGGGTCGCGGAGTTTCTGGTTGGCCGAGAAGAGCCCGGCGGGCCGTCGCGAGACTACGAGATCGTCGACGCCCGCTTCGCCCGCGAGTTCGACATCGAACTCGAGTGTCCGACCGACGACCTGATTCACACGCCCCGCGAGGTCGTCCAGGAGCGGTTCTATCGGATGCTCCACGAGCACATTCAGGAACACACGAACACGCTCGTGTTCACGAACACCCGATCCGGTGCCGAACGGGTGTTGCACAACCTCCGCGAGGGGTTCGACGCCTACGACGAGGAGAACTCGGGCTGTCACCACGGCAGCCTCTCGAAGGAGGTCCGCCACGACGTCGAGGGGCGGCTGAAGGAGGGGAGCCTCGACGTGGTGACCTCCTCGACCTCACTGGAACTGGGGATCGACATGCCCCACGTCGATCTCGTGGTCCAGGTCGGCTCGCCCAAGTCCGTCGCGGCCTTGCTCCAGCGCGTCGGCCGCGCGGGCCACCGCGTCGGCCAAACGGTAACGGGTCGGGTGATCGCCCTCGACCGGGACGAACTCCTCGAGTGCGCCGTGATGTTGAAAAAGGCCGAAGAGGGGTTCGTCGACTCGGTCGCGATCCCCGAGAACGCCCAGGACGTCGCCGCCCAGCACGTCTACGGGATGGCGATCGCGGAGATCCGTCCCGAGTCGGAGGTGATCGGCACGCTGCGGCGGGCCTACCCCTACCGGAACTACACCGACGAGGAGTGGGAGTCGCTCGCCCGATACCTCACCGCGGACTACGCCGGGTTAGAGGAGAAGAACGTTTACGCGAAGATCTGGCGCGACGAGAACGATCCGCCCAGCGGCGAGCACCACCACGAGGAGTATCCCGTCGGCCAGCCGCTGATCGGCAAGCGCGGCCGACTCGCCCGCGTCATCTACATGACCAACATCGGGACGATCCCCGACTCCTTCACCTGTGACGTCTACACGCGCGCCGGCGACGAGTGGGTCGGACAGTTAGACGAGAACTACCTCGACACCTTGGAGAAGGGCGACGTCTTCGTCCTCGGCGGCGACCACTTCGAGTACAGCTACCGCCGCGGGTCGAAGGTCTACGTCGACCGCACGAGCGCGCGGCCGACCGTCCCCTCGTGGTACTCCGAGCGCCTGCCGCTCTCCTATGACCTCGGGCGGGAGATCCTCGAGTTCCAGGGCGCCCTCCTCGAGCGCTACGAGGAGGGCGGTCCCCCGCGGGTCCGCGCGTGGCTCCGGCAGTTCCCGCTCGACGACGACAGCGTCCGCGCGATCGCGCGCCTGTTCGAACACCAGATCCGCTACGCGGACGCCGAGAGCGTCAGCACGGAGGGCCGACTCGCGATCGAGGTCGTCCGGGACCGCGACGAGTACGAGCGCCACTACTACGTCCACTCCACCTACGGCCGCAAGTTCAACGACGGCCTCTCGCGACTCCTCGCGTACCGGTGCGCCCAGGAGGCGACCGCCAACGTTCGCGTCGCCGTCGCGGACAACGGGTTCGTCCTCTCGATGCCCCTCAACCGCAAGGTCGACATCGAGGGGATCGTCGACGACCTCGAGGCCGACGACGTGCGCGAGGACCTCCGGAACGCCCTCTCAGGCACCGATCTCCTCCAGCGGTACTTCCGGATCAACGCGACCCGCTCGCTGATGATCCTCAAACGCTACAAGGGCTACGAGAAGTCGGCGAGCGAACAGCAGGTCTCGAGCGAGATGCTGCTGGGCTTCGCGGAGGATCTCGACGACTTCGCGGTCATCGAGGAGACCTACCGCGAAATACTGGAGGACAAACTCAACGTCGCGGAAATCGAGGCGATCGTCGGCGACATCGCGGCCGGCGACCTCGAGATCGAACGACAGTTGCTCGACTCGCCGACGCCGCGGGCCTTCGGGCTGGCGACGCTGTCGGCCAGCGACGTCGTCCTCGCGGAGGACGAGAGCGCCGCCCTGCAGGCGTTCCACGAGCACGTCCTAGCGGAGATCGGCGAGGAGTCGCTTCGCGGACTCTCCACGGACTAGGCGCTCGAGACGCGAGTCTCCCGAGCAGGCTCGTGGACTCTCTCGACGCGCTCGAGCGCGTCGGTTCTCTCGCACTCGATATCGGAATCACCGACCCCCGCCACGTGTCCGGAGATATATAAGTGAATTGAACGATTAGCGGTCGGTCCCCTTCGATATGGTTCTCCAACAGCATACTGTCCGCGGTTACTACCAGATAGTCTTCTATGACATTCTACAAATATATAGATATATTGTCTACTGTGCCGTAGGTATGGGGGACACGGTATATAGGGTCCAATGATCTCGAAATCGTCAGATAGAGATGACCGGCGACATTATCACATCTAACATCCGTCAGAAGAGATAAGCCGTCTAAAAGCAGTATATGGTCCCTCTAGCGTCGCTATATGAATTACTGGATGGGTTCTCCCAAACATATAATCGAGATGTTTGGACTAAATATCTATATTTTATCCGATAATCATCGTTGTCGAGTAGATCGTCGACTGCCGGTACCGATGTTCGAGCGCGTTCGTCTTTCGTGGGAAAATACATATGCCGTCCTCACGTCGGTCGTGGTATGGGTTCTCCCACGGTACTCGAGGAGTCGCGCGCGATCGACACGCACGCTCACCAGCCGACGAGCGAGTTCCTCCACGACGCGGGCGGACAGATGATGAGAGACGCGGCCGATCGGTTCGGTGCCGACCTCGAGCCGGACACGTACGAAAACATGATCGCGGAGTATCGGGAGGCCGGGGTCGGCCGAGCCGTGTTGCTCGGCTGGGACGCGGAAACGAACACGGGCAATCCGCCCGTGCCGAACGACTACGTCGCCGAGGTCCGTGACGAGTATTCCGACTTCTTCATCGGGTTCGGCTCCGTCGATCCGCTCAAAGACGATTGCGTCGAGGAGGCGATCCGCTGCGTCGAGGATCTGGATCTCTCCGGATTCAAGTTCCAGCAGATCGCCCAGGGGTTCGACCCGTCCGATCCCGAGTACGAGGAGTTGTGGGACACCATCGAGGACCTCGGGGTTCCAGTCGTCTTTCACGGAGGCAACTCTACTCTCGGCGCGTGTTCACCGGGCGGTCGCGGCCTGAAGATCAAGTACGGCAACCCGATGTTGATCGACGACGTGGCGGCCGACCACCCGGACCTCCGGATTCTCATCGCACATCCCGCCTACCCCTGGGAGAAAGAACAGCTCGCGATTTGCCAGCAGAAGGGCAACGTCTACATGGATCTCTCGGGGTGGATGCCGAGATACATCGACGAACAGGTGCTGCAGTACGCCAAGTCCCTCCTCGCGGACAAGGTGATGTTCGGGACCGACTACCCGATGCTCGAACCGCAACCGTGGCTCGAGCAGTTCGCCGCCCTCGATTTCGACGAGGAAACCCAGCGGAAAATCCTCTGGGAGAACGCAGAAGCGTTCCTCGATCTGTAGTCCGTCAGCCGTCCGCAACCGTCGATCCGCGCGGTCTGGTCGCCCCCAGTCGGATTGCCGCCCGTCGATCAGTGTCCGTCGAGCGAGTCGCTCGGGTCTCGGGGAACCGACTTCTCCTCCCCTCCCCCGTTCGAATTACGGAAACGACCGTCGTCACGAACGCGGCCAACTGAATTACAGTAGTACCCTTGTAATCAATTGCCTCTTACACCGATATATTACATCGGCACCGCTGTAAGTACAGACCGGATTGGCCCGAGGGACGAACAACGGAATCCCGGAACGAGCGCTCGAGACGCCGGATATCAAGGGAATCGGTTCTCCAGAGTGATGCGCGCCGAATACCGTTCGAAAGATTCGAACTCGGTGGCGGTCACTCGGCGACGAACCGGCGGAGAGCACGAGTTCGTCGGTGAGACGAGTCGGTGTGTTCGGTGAGAGGAGGCAGAAACGAGTTCAGTGACGAGCAGGTGAGAGTAAGCGCTGCTACGAGCAGGCGCGACGGTGGGAACGCTACGAGTGAGCGAGGTTGATCTCCACTTCGTTGGTCGCCCCGAGCAGGAGGTTGGGGAGTTCCTCGGTCATCAGGTCACCGCGGAGTCGGTTCGCGGGGCCGGCGACGCTGATCGCGCCGATGGCCGTTCCCGACTCGTTTCTGATGGGGGCGCCGACGGCGTGGACGCCGATGACCGACTCCTCGCGATTGAACGCGTATCCCCTGTCGCGGATCGTCGCGAGCTGGTCGTAGAGCGCGTCGCGCTCGGTGATCGTCTGGTCGGTCTGTGCGGCGAGGCCGTAGTCCTCGAGGATCGACTCGATGCGGTCGTCGGGCAGGTTCGCGAGGATGGCTTTACCGGCGGCGAACTGGTGGAGATACGTCCGCTGTCCGATCCGCGCGTGGGTCTTGACGGAGTGTCGTCCTTCGGCGCCGTAGATGTGGACGCCCATCCCGTGCTCTTCGATCACGCACCAGACCTTCTCGTTGGTCTCCGCGGCGAGTTCGTCGACTTTGGGCCTGACGACGTCGTACAACCGGTGGCGGTTGCGCACGTGAATGCCGTAGTCGAGGAACCACGTACTGATGCGGTAGACGTCGCCCTCCCGGACGAGCAGCCCCCGCGACTCGAGCGTTTTCACGTGTCGGTGAACCGTACTCTTCGCGAGGGCGAGTTCGTCGGCGATGTCGGTGATCCCGGCACCGTCGTTGCGTTTGAGCACGTCGACGATGTCGAAGGCCGTCTCGACGGTTTCGACCGACCTGTGTTGTGATTCGCTTGCCATGCGTTCACAATCGTGACGGATTGGCAAAAAGTTGTTCCCGCTGTTCGAACGCCTCTCGGTTTCGTTCGCGGAGTTCGAACGCGGGTTCGCCGGATCGAACCGAGAGACCGGCGAACCCGCGCCGGCGACGGTCGAACGACTACGAGGTCTGGGAGTACTCCTCGACCCACTCCTGGAGCGTGATTCCCATCGTCGCCTGCGTGATGGCGTTCGACGACGCGGAGTTCGCGCTCTTGACGAGTTCGGCCTCGAGCGTGCGCGTGGGGACCTCGCCGAGGAAGTGCGGGATCGCGCGTTGCACGGCGAGCGGACAGCCGACCTCGTGGGCGAGGGCGTACCCCGAGATGGAGTGGGGGATCTCCTCGCTGACGTATCGCGGATCGGGATCGGCGAGCAGGTCGTCGTCCACGAAGTCGGGATACTCGTAGCACTTGCCGACGTCGTGGAGGAGACACGCGGCGACGATCACGTCGATGTCGGGATCGGCGCCGTGGAACTCCCGCTGTTCGCGGGCGGTCTCGAGCGCGATGCGCGCGACGCCGCGAACGTGTTCGACGTTCGTGACGTCGTGGATGTTCCAGGCGTACGGGATGTCTTCGATCCGCCGCCAGCCGCCGCGCTCTAACCCGAGGACCCACGCCTCGACGACGCGGTCCCGCAGGTCGGCGTCGTCGATGTGCTCGAGTTCGGGAAACGCGTCGCGGACCTGACTCTCGAAGTCGCGGTCGGTGGTAGACATGCGATCACTCCGCAGCCTTGACGAGGCGCTCGCGGCCGATGAACCGGGGCCGCTCGTCGATCGCGAGGAAGTTGTCGACGTCCTCGCGGGCCTCCTTCGCCTTCCCTTTCTCGGGGTCGTAGTCGCGCGAGCCCTCGCTGCCGAGCGCGTCGTACAGTTTCTCGAGGTCTTCGAAGTAGAGTTCGGCGACGCCGTCGAACTCGGCGTTCTCGGGATCGGTCGGGAGGACCGTGTTGTACTTCACGACGCCCTCGATCTCGCGGGCGATCGGCGTGTGATTCTCCTGCCAGTAGTCGACGAACTCCTCGTGGCTCATCCCGTCTTGGCGGACCAGGAACGCGGAGTGTTTGTACAGACCGTCGGTGTCACCGGACTTCGTCCGGTTGCTCGTGGAGCTACGCTCCACGCTGTCGCCGTCGATCTCGTCCTTCTGGACGATCTCCTCGCCGATGAACCGCGGTCGCTCCTCGATCGCGAGGAAGTTGTCGACGTCCTCGCGAGCCTCCTTCGCCTTCCCTTTCTCGGGGTCGTAGTCGCGCGAGCCCTCGCTGCCGAGCGCGTCGTGGAGCGCCTCGAGGTCCTCGAAGTACAGTTCCGCCAGGCCGTCGAACTCGGCGTGGTCCGGTTCAGTCGGCAACACCTGCTGATAGCGCACGACGCCCTCGATCTCGCGGGCGATCGGCGTGTGATTCTCCTGCCAGTAGTCGACGAACTCCTCGTGGGACATCCCGTCCTTACGGACCAGTAACGCGACGTGTTTGTACATCACGACTGTGTTTTCCGCACAGTACAATAAATGGAGAGGGCTGTGACCGCCCCGCACGCCGTCGTGGTCCGAAAACCCCGACGCCGACCGTCCGACGCAGCGGTGTCAGAGAGGCTCGCCGCGGACGAACAGCCGCCGACCCGCCTCGCGGGTCTCCGCGTACCCGTCGTAGTACTCCATGAGCTGGAGCAACGCGCCCGTCGGGTTCGACGGCGCCACGAACGCTTCGCCCCAGTGTTCGAATTCGGCGTAATCGGCGACCGGAACGCCGCGTGCGTCGAGGACGTCGGCTGCGCGCTCCAGGTCGGCGACCTCGAGCGTGACGTGGTGGAGGCCGGGGCCGCGTCGCTCGAGGAAGTCGGTCAGGAACGATTCCGAACCGTCCTCGGGAGCGATGAGTTCGAGCCGGGAGGCGTCGCCGAGGACGTACGTCGCCCATGTGAACGCACCGTACTCGCTCGCCTCCTCGTGGATCTTCTCGCAACCGAGGACGAACAACAGTTCTTCGGCGTCGCCGATCGATTCGACGGCGATCCCGACGTGATCGACGCGCATCGCTGGCATCTCGGGCATACAATGGAGACCGCGGTCGACGCACATAGTTTTTCGGTTCGTGTTGACAGTCACCGTGATCGAAGGGAACATACCGCACCGATAGAACAAAGTCGCCGGGTGGCAACAGTGTGGATGCATGATAACATTGGTCGAGTTTCTCGTCCGGGACGTCGAGTACAGCCACGACGAGTTCGTCGAACGGTGGCAGGGCGACCACGCCGAGATGGCCCGCGAACTCCCCGGATTGGAACGGTACAGCACGTCGGTACCGACGAACCCCGACGACGCGGAGTACGACGGCGTCCTCGAGCTCGCGTTCGAGGACGGACGGGCCATGAACGAGGCGTTCGAGTCGGACGTCGGTCGGGAGGTCATGGACGACGCCGCGGAGTTCACCGACCCCGGCGCGGGGCCGCGAATGGTCGTCGAAGAGACCGTGCACGTGGACGCCGACGAATGACGACGACCGCGTCCGCACTCGTCGAGACGCTCGAGGACCTCGACGTCGAGTACGTCTTCGGCTATCCGGGTGGCCGAGTCATCGAACTGCTCGAGCACCTCCCCGAATCGGCGGTGGACCTCGTCAGACCGCGAGACGAGCGCGAGGCGAGCGTCATGGCGGAGACCTACGGCCGGCTCACGGGGCGGCCGGGCGTTCTCGCCGGACAGGGACCGTGGATCGGCAGTCTCGGGATGATCGGTCAGATGGAGGCGCGGCTGTCGTCGTCGCCGATGGTCGTGCTCACCGAGGCCTCCGAACGCGGCGAGTACTCGACGCTGGCGCCGTACCAGCAAGCCCGCGGGGATTACGGCGGGTTCAGCCTCCCCTCGATCCTCGACGGGGTCTCCAAGGAGTGGTGGTTTCCGCGCACGCCGGTCGAAACGCTGCGCTCGACGCAGCTGGCGTTCAAACACGCCGTCGCCGGTCGTCCCGGTCCGACCGCGGTCATCCTGGACGGCGACGCGATCACCGACGACGTGCCCGACGATCCGACGCCGCCCGCGTGGGACGCGTCCGAGCAGACGCGGACCTGGGACGCCGCGCCGACCGCGAGCGACGTCGCGGCGGCCGCGGAGGCGCTCGAGGCCGCCGAACGCCCGGTGATCGTCGCGGGCAACGGCGTCCACGCCGCGCAGGCCTACGACGAACTCGCGGCGGTCGCCGAGGCGTACGACTGCGTCGTCGTTACCTCCTATCTCGGCAAATCGACCTATCCCGAGACCGACGACCGCGCCGCCGGCGTCATGGGGTCGTTCGGACACGAGGGCGCGAATCGGGTCGTCAGCGAGGCCGATACGTTGCTCGTCGTCGGCTGCCGGCTGAACCCGATGGACACGAACTGGCAGGCCCCCGAGTTCATCCGTCCCGACGAGCAGACGATCGTCCACGCGGACGTCGATACCCGCAACGCCGGCTGGGTCTACCCCGCCGACGTGGGTCTCGTCGGCGACGCGAAGGAGAGCCTCGCCGCGCTCGCGGACGCCGGCGAGGCGTCGAACGACTGGGCGATAGAGCGGGCGGCCGAGGCGAGAGAGTGGTTCGCCGCGCCCGAGTGCGAGGACGACTCGAGCCCGATCAAGCCCCAGCGCGCCGTCGCGGAGATCGAAGCGGTCGTCGACGAGGACACCGTCGTCACCGCCGACTCCGGGAACAACCGGTTCTGGCTGCTGTACTACCTGCAGACCCCGGCCGTCCGCACCTACTTCGGCAGCGGCGGCGTCGGCGGAATGGGTTGGGCGAACCCGGCCGCGGTGTCCGCGGCCCTGACCACCGGGAAGGACGTCGTCGCGGTCGCCGGCGACGGCGGGTTCTCGATGACGATGAACAGCGTCGAGACCGCCGTCGAATACGGCGTCGCGCCCACGTTCGTCGTCCTCAACGACACCAGCCTCGGGATGGTCCGACAGATGCAGGGCGAGGACGGCGACATCGCCGGCGTCGAGTTCCACGACACGGACTTCGTGAAAGCCGCCGAAGCCTTCGGCGCCGTCGGGACGCGCGCGACCGATCCCGAGGCGTTCGCCGCGGCGCTCGAGGACGGTAAGGCGGCGGACGTCCCCCACGTCATCGACGTGCGAATCGACCGCGAGGAGGACATGGCCGCCACGTTGGCCTCCTCGTTCTACGAATCGGTCGGCGGGCTCCACGAGTGACGAGCGATGCGCGACGACGGGATCCGCGGGCGGCTGAGAACGATCACCAACCTATACGTGACCCAGCGACACACTATCCACACATGACAGACGACGCTACCGTACTGGTAACCGGCGGAACCGGCTTCATCGGTTCCTACGTGGTACAGGACCTGCTCGAACACGGACACGACGTCGTCGCGTACGACCTCTCGACGGACACGGAGATCCTCGAGCAACTCGGCGTCGCCGACGACGTCGAGGTTCGGCGCGGCGACGTCTCCGAGTCGACCGACGTGATCCGCGCGGTCAAGGAGACCGGGGCGACCCACATCGTCCACCTCGCGGCGCTGCTGACGACGACGGCGCGCGAGAACCCCCGCGCGGCGGCCGACGTGAACGTCATGGGGACGAACAACGTCTTCGAGGCGGCGTGCACGCTGGACGATCAGATCGAGCGCGTCGCGTGGGCGTCCTCGGCGGCGGTCTACGCCCCACCGGGCAACTACGACGCGGAGTGGGTCGACGAGGACGAACTCGTCTATCCGGACACGCTCTACGGCGCGACCAAGGAGTACAACGAACATCAGGCCCGGGTCTATCACGAGGACTACGGTCTCGACCACGTCGCGCTCCGCCCGACCGTCGCCTACGGTCCCTACCGCGAAACGGGGGGGTCGGCGTTCCTCGCGAACATCATCGAGAAACCCGCCCTCGGAGAGTCCTACAGCGTCGAGTACGGCGACCAAGCGATCGACTGGCAGCACGTCGAGGACATCGCCCAGGCGTTCCGGAAGGCGGCGTTCACGCCCGAAGACGACCTGTCGCAGCGAGTGTACAACGTCCGCGGCGTGCTCGCGACGGTCCGCGAAGCCGCCGAGACCGTCGAATCGATCCTGCCCGACGCCGACGTCGACGTCTCGGACGACGGCGAACTCCCCTGGACGCAGAACCTCGACATGACGACGGCACAGGAGGACCTCGGGTACGAGGTCCAGTACGACCTCGAGTCGGGGTTCCGAAAGTACATCAACGTCTTGCGCGAGGAAGCGGGCCTCGACCCGGTCTGACCCGCCGTATTCGGCGGTTCGACTCAGTCCGAGCCCTCCCCGCGCTCGCGGACCCGCTCGATTTCCTCCTCGTCGAGGAGGTCCATCAGGTTCTCGTCGCCGGCTCGGTAGCGCTCGAGTTCCGATTCGGTCAGCTTGCTCTCGATCTCGTCGTCTCCGAGGCGCGACTCGAGCATCTCGTCGATATCTTCCGGATCGTAGCCGGGTATTGGCATGTGGGAACACAGTACGTCGACGACCTTATAGACGGGTGTCCCTCGCCGATCACCGCCAGCGGTACGATTTAGTGAATCCCTGTGATACGCCACGACATGACGTTCTACGAGCGGGACTTCATGGAAGGCACCCGCGGTACGCAGGCCGTCGACTGGGAGCGACGGATCGACACGCAGCGACTTCGGGAAGAGCGCAAAGAGCGAGCCCTCGAGCGCCTTCGGGAGACGGATCTCGGCGCGGTGCTGCTCGTTTCGGATCCGAACATCCGGTACGTCACCGGACTGGCGATGACCGGCGGCAGCGGCGCGGACCACTACACGCTGCTGACCGAGAACGGCGACGTCGTCCACTGGGACACCGCCGACCACGCGAGCAACCAGCGGTTCAACTGTCCCTGGCTGCACGACATCCGCTACGCCTGTCCCGGCCTCGGGAACGTTCCGCGGGCCTCCGGCAGCCCGTCGGCACGGCAGTTCCTGCTCTCGAAGATGGCCGAAACGGTCCACGAGGCCATGGACGAGTACGGCGTCGCCGACGAGACGCTCGGCGTCGACGTCGGCAACCGGGGGCTGCTCGCCGCGCTCGAGGACCAGGGCCTCGAGATCGATCCGGGAACGGCGCAGTCGGTGATGGAGGACGCCCGCAAGGTCAAGACCGACGACGAGATCGAGTGCCTGCGTCAGGTCGCGTCGATCTGCGAGGCCGGCTTCCAGCGGATCACGGACGCGGCGAAACCGGGCAAGCGCGAGAACGAGGTCTGGGGAGAGGCGGTCGAGGAACTGTGGCGCCACGGCGCGTTCGTCGGCGGCGGCTACCTCACCTCCGGCCCCAACACGTGGCCGAAACACCAGGCCAACACCACCGACCGGACGATCCGCCCCGGCGACCTCGTCTACGCCGATTTCTATAATATCGGCTACCTCGGCTACCGGTCGTGTTATTACCGCACCTTCTCGGTGGGCGAGCCGACCGACGAGCAGCGAGAGGCGTACGAGACGGCTCGAGACAACCTCTACGACGTGCTCGAGCGCATCGAACCCGGCGCGACGACCGACGAGATCGCCGAGGGGTTCCCGGACATGGAGGGCGAACACGCCGACTACTACGACGCCGACGAACACTGGCAGCTGACCACGAACCACTGGGCCCACGGACTCGGACTGCAGCTGTACGAGGTGCCGCTGATCTGGCGCGGCCTCTCGCCCGATCACCCCATCGAGATCGAGGAGGGGATGACGATGGCCGTCGAGACCCAGGAGCCGGCCGGTCGGCAGGGCGTTCGCGTCGAGGAGATGGTCGTCGTCCGCGAAAACGGCGTCGAAATTCTGAGCCAGTGGCCGGTCGAGGAGATCACCGTCATCGACCACTAGCCGCCCGGTTCGAGACACCTCGAACGCCGGTGAACTCGTCACGAACACCGCGAAAGGCCCTGGAACCGTCCGGGAAGGCGGACGACGTACGCACGCGACCGAGGGAGCGCGCACAACGGCAACGAGTCCATCGACCGGACGGTTCCAGCCCCCTTTCACTCCCACCCGCGGTGGCTTGCTCGACCAGCCGGTACGGGCGGGAATGAAAGGGGCCAGGGGCTTTCGTAGTGTCCTCGATGACTCCGGAGAACGCTACACTACGCTCGAGCCCGACGAATAGCCGACTCGCCAAGAATTAAGCCGATTCCGCGTGATATCGAGCGTATGAAACTCGGGACGGGCCTGTTCACCGCCCAGCAGCGGCCGGACGACGACCGCGAGGCGAGCGATCTGTACGACGAGGTACTCGCGTTGACCCGCGAGATCGAGGCCGCGGGGCTCGACAGCGCGTGGGTCTCGGAACACCACTTCGCCGAGGACGGCTACCTCTCGGCGACGATGCCCGCGCTCGGGGCAATGGCCGCCGAGACGAACGACCTCGAGATCGGCAGCTGCGTCGCACTCGGACCGCTGTACGACCCGATCAGGCTCGCGGAGGACGCCGCCACCGTCGATCTGCTCGCCGACGGCCGACTGACGCTGGGGCTCGCGATCGGCTCGAACCCGCGGGAGTTCGACGTCTTCGGCGTCCCACAGGACGAGCGGGCAGAGCGGCTCGCAGACCTCGTGCCGTTCCTCCGGGGCGCCTGGAGCGGGGGCGACCTCGGCTACGACTCCGCGTTCCACGACGTGCCGACGGACGTCTCGATCACGCCGAAGCCCGTCGACGGAACGGTCCCGATCATGCTCGGCGGCGGCGCGAAGCCGGCCGTTCGGCGGGCGGCTCGAATCGGCGACGCGTGGTGTGCTCCCTCCGCGCTCTCGGTCGAGGGCGTTCGCAAGCGCGTCGAGGATATCAGGCAGGTCCGCGAGGAGGAGGGCCTCGAGGGCGACTTCACGATCTACGTCCTCCAGCACGGCTGGGTCGGCGACTCCCGCGAGGACGCCTGGGAGACGATGCGAGACGGCTACTTCTACATCCAGCGACGGTACCAGGAGATCTTCTCCGGCGAGTCCGTCGACGAACTCGAGCCCGAGCGCAAGCGGGAGCTGAAAGAGCAGGCGATCTTCGGGACGCCGGAGCAGGTCGTCGACGAACTCGAGCGGTATCGCGAGGCGCTCGGCGACGACGTCCACTTCGTCTTCCGGACGTACCATCCCGGCGTCGGCACCGACGAGATGATCGACTGTATCCATCGGCTCGGTGAGGACGTCGCTCCGCAACTCGAGTAGAGCGGACGGCCGGGTCGATAGCCGGACGGGACGAAACGGAACGCGGAGGGAACGCGCAGCGATCAGCCGGTCTTGTAGACCCCGCGCGCGTCGGCGATGTGCGTACCGTCGGCGTCGCCGTCGCCGGGAGACTCCCCGTCGTCTTCGGCGTAGACGTCCACGTCGACGACGCCGACGTCGCTCCCGCAGCGCACGACGTCGGCCTCCGCGTAGAGGTCGCCGGTGCCGGCGTTGAGATAGTCGATCCGCATGTCGATCGTCGGAACGGGTTGCTCGACCAGCGAGACCAGCGCCGCGCCGCCGACGGTGTCCGCGAGCGTGAACGTGACGCCGCCGTGGGCCATCAGCCGGTCCTCGTTCCACGAGAGGTCCTCGCTCATCTCGAGGCGGCCCTCGGCGTGCCCGTCCTCGCATTCGGTGACGTCGATCCCGAGCAGGGAGGCGAACGGCATGCCCTCGAAGAAGGCTTCGATGTCCATGCACGACACTGTCTCGCGAACCGTATTAAAAGTGGGAGTCGGTGCCGTCCGGCGGGACGCGTTCGACGTCACTCGGGGGACCGCGATCCGGTTCAGCGGTGATCGTAGACGCGTTTGACCTTCCCGACCTCCGTTCGCTCGAGGGTCCCGTACTCGACCAGTTCGAGTTCGTCGGGCGTGAACGACAGCGCGTTCTGTAGTCGCTCGAGGATCTCGCCTCGGAGTCGGTCCCGGTCGCCGTCGAAGTCGTCGGCCAGTTCGATCGTGAGCTCGAGGGTGTCGAGCGTGTCCTCGCGATCGAGATCGATGCGGTAGTAGGGCGCGACCGCCTCGAACTCGAGGACGACGGCTTCGATCTGGCTCGGGTAGAGGTTGACGCCGCGGACGATGATGAGGTCGTCGGCGCGGCCGGTGACGCCGTCCATTCGGACCATCGTGCGACCGCACTCGCACTCGTCGGTCGTGAGCGTGGTGAGGTCGCCGGTTCGGTAGCGGAGCACGGGCAGGGCCCCCTTCGTGAGCGACGTGAGCACGAGTTCGCCCTCCTCGCCCTCCGGGAGGACCTCGCCGGTTCGGGGATCGACGACCTCGGGATAGAAGTGATCCTCCCAGATGTGCATCCCGTTCTGGGCCTCGCGGCACTCGACGGCGACGCCCGGACCGATCAGTTCGGAGAGTCCGTAGTTCTCGATGCCGGTCGCGTCGAGACGCTCTTCGATCTCCGCCCGCATCGGTTCCGTACAGGGTTCGGCGCCGTAGAGCACCGTCGAGAGCGGCAGTTCGTGCGGATCGACGCCCATCTCCGCGGCCGTCTCGGCGAAGTAGAGCGCGTACGACGGCGTACAGCCGATCGCGTCGCTCTCGAGGTCGCGCGCGAGTTCGACCTGGCGCTGGGTGTTCCCGCCGCTCGCGGGGATCACCGTCGCCCCGAACGCTTCGGCACCGCCGTGGAAGCCGAGCCCGCCGGTAAAGAGCCCGTAGCCGTAGGCGTTCTGAAACGTCTCGCCCGGCTCGAGGCCCGCGGCGTCCATCGACCGCGCCATCACCTCGTCCCACAGCTCGAGGTCGTCCTCGGTGTAGGCGACGATCTTGGGTTTGCCCGTCGTGCCCGAGGAGGCGTGGATCCGCCGGACGTCGGCGTCGTCGACGGCGAAGAGGCCGTCGGGGTACTCGTCGCGGAAGTCCTCCTTCGTCGTGAACGGAAGCATTCGGACGTCGTCGATCTGCTCGATATTCGACGGCGCGACGCCGGCCTCGTCCAGGGCTACCCGGTAAAAGGGGACGTTCTCGTAGGCGTACGCGACGGTCTCGCGGAGTCGTTCGGACTGCAGTTCCCGCAGCTCCTCCCGGCGAGTGTGTTGGATAGTCTCTGACATGGTCGCCCGCGCTAGGGCACGGTATCGAGTAGCAAAATTCTTCGCTCGGTCGCCGGTCTCGAGCCCTCGCGGGCTCGAGGCCGATCACTCGAACTTCTCGAACGGTTGCTCGCAACTGTTACAGTAGTGCATCGACCGGCAGAGCGACGGCCCCTTCGGGTGTTCGCGGACGGTGTCCGTCGACTCGCAGTAGGGACACTCGGCGCCCGTCGCCTCCCCGCTGGTCGTGACGCTCGGATCGAGGTTCCGTCTCATACGCTGAGCCCGAACTCTCGCAGGTCTTCTTCCCCCCGTTCGGTCACCATCTCGACGGTCCACTCCGGACTCCAGACGAGTCGCAACTCGACGTCGTCGACGCCGTCGACGGCGGCGACCGCGGCTTCGACGTCCTCGGTGAGCATGTCTCGAGCGGGACACCCCGAGTAGGTGAGCGTCATGTCGACGGTCACGGCGCCGTCGTCGACGTCGACGCCGTATATCAGGCCGAGATCGACGATGCTGATCGGCATCTCGGGGTCTTCGATCCCGTAGAGGGCGTCCCACACGTCGGCCGCGAGGCCGGTCGCGTCGGCGCCGGTCGCAGGAAGGTCGTCTACGGCCTCGCCCTCGTCGTAGTCGGTGTACGCACAGGGCGTGGCGTCGGTGTCGTCCGGAATATTGCTACTCATCACTCTGGTTTGTCCATGATTCTGGTCGTCTCGGTGCGCCCGAGTTCGCGGTAGGTGTGGGTGAACTCCTCGTAGAGGTCGAACCACGCGTCGGTGTGGGTCCCGTCGCGACCGCGCTCCTCGGGGAGCATGTCCTCGGTCACTTCGAACTCGAACTCGTCGGTATCGTCGCCCGCGCGCCCGTCCACCGGCAGCTCGAGGTCGAGCGACTCGAGGTACGGGACGACGATCGACAGCCACTCCTCACCGAGTTCCTCGAGGGTCGCGTCGCGAAGCCCGAGGTCGACGATATCGTCTTCGACGTCGGGGTCGACGGGTTCGAAGAGCGTGAACGCGTACGGGAACAGCCGGTCGAGCGCGTCCTGCAGGCGCTCGCGGCCCTCGCCGTCGTCGGCGAGCCGCTCCAGCCAGTTCTGGGCGTGCTCGAGGTGGTACTCCTCCTCGCTGCGGATCTTCCCGACGCGGTCGGCGATCTTCGGGTGGGTGGAGTCGACGAGCGCCTCGAGCCGGAGGTCCTCGGCGACGTCGTAGAGGTACGACCGGAGGACGGCGTCGGCCCAGTCGCCCTCCTCGAAGGGGAGTTCGACCAGCGTGCTGTGCCGGAAGTCGCCGGGATCGCGCTCGTAGACGAGGTCCCGCTCCTCGAGGCCGACGTCGCCGAGGACGTCGTACCACAGGCGGGCGTGGCCGAGTTCGTCCTGGGCGTTGTTCGCCAGCGCGAGGTCGGACTCGAGGCTCGGCGCGCGGACCTGCCACTCGGTGTAGCGTTCGGCCAGCACGAACTCGTCGTCGGCCAGCCGCTTCAGCAGCGTCTCGAGGGCCGTCCGCTCGCGCTCGTCGAGTTCGTCGGGGTTCTCGAGGCTCGCCGCCATCAGTCGTCACCCCGCTGTCGTTCGGCGGTCGCCTGTTCGTCTTCGGACTCGACGACCTCGCTCGCGTCCGTGCCGGTCGTGTTGTACGCGGTCGCCCACCGGTAGCTCTTGTCGGTCGTCCCGCCGAACGCGACGTCTTCGGAGTCGATCTCGCCGATCTCCTCCCTGGGAACGACCCAGAGGCTGTTGGTCGGCTTGCGCCGACCGTGCTGGATGGCGGCGAACTGCTTGGCCATCTCGCGGTCCGGCGCGTGGACGTTGCCACAGTGCGTGTGATATCGGCCGGTCTTCTCCTGGCGGAATACTTCCCATATCATGGTCAGTCGGCCGCCTGCGGCGCGTGGCCGCCGGCGGCGGAAGCGTCTCCCTCGATCGTATCGCGGACCCACTGAACGGCCTCCTGTGCGGCCTTACGGCCGTTGATCTGGTCCAGACCGGGTTCGTAGTCGTTCTTCGCGATCGTGAAGAACTCGTCCCAGTCGAGGTCGTCCTCCGCGACCTCGTAGGTGCCGTCGTCCCGCTCGCGAATCCGGGGCTCGTCCGGGATCTCGAGGCCGTACTTTCGGGCCTTGGGGATGTACTGGTCGAGGAACGCGTTGCGCAGTTGGTCGTTGGACTGCTGTTTGAGCCCCACCGAGGCCGCGAAGTCGTGGTGGGTGCTCTTGTCGTCGGTCGGACCGAAGAACTGGATGATGCGGGGCCACCACTCCTCGAAGGCCTCCTGAGTCATCCGCTGTTCCTTCTTCGAGCCCGACATGAGTTCCGCGAGGATGTCCTCGCCGTGTTTGACGTGGAACCCCTCCTCGAAACACACCTTGTCCATCGCGTGGGCGTACGGCTCCCAGCTGGTCCGTCGGAGCGTCGCCTGCCGACGCATCGCCGCGCCGTCGACGAAGAAGGCGATCATCGGCGTCTCGACCCAGTCCTCCATCGGATAGTGGAAGCAGTTCAAGAACTTCCCGTCGCCGTTGGCGAGGTCGTCCAGCATCTCCTCGCGCGTCTTGACGCCCAGCGACTCGGCGGCGCGGTAGAGCAGCTGTCCGTGGCCGATCTCGTCTTGCACCTTCGCGGAGAACGCCAGCTTGCGATCGATACTCGGCGCCTGACGGATGAACGGGCGCTCTAAGTACGCGCCCATGATCTCGCTGTTCGCGTGGAACTCGATCATCCGCGTGGCCGCTTTCCGGTACTCCTCGGGGAGGTCGTCGGCGGGGCTGAACTCCCGCGGCCCCGCGCGTTCTTTGGCAGTCTCCAAGTCCATCGTTTCGTCCGAACGAACGACGGATAGACCCTTAGGGGTTGACCGCCGTATAACGCGGTTTTAAATACTGTCGGGTGTTAACGGAGGTCATATCCGTCATGATCGACGAATGTCTCGCGGTCGAATTCCGCGTTCAGAACGACGATTGCCCGCTTTCGGAGGCGACGCGGGACGTCGACGTCGAGATCGGTGCGCAGCCGCCACAGCACCGCAGCGACGGCTACGATCTCCTTAAGTTCAGTTCGCCCAAGAGCGAGCGGCTCACTCGAGTGCTCGACGACGACGACCGGATCTCGTACCTGCACGTCTCGAGGACCGACGGCCGCTATCGGTACCGCTGCCTGTCGAAAGAGCCCTGCGTCGTCCACCGACTGATCGACGGCGGACTCATCGTCGAGACGCTGCGATACCGCGACGGCGCGGCGATGATCTTCGGCGCGGTCGTCGGTCGCGACGTCCTCAAGGGCGTCATGGAGGCCGCCGGCGAGACCGTCGGGGTCACGCTCGAGCGCGTCTATCCCATGCGGGCCGAAGCGAAGGAATCTCCCGGCAACCGATGGAACCTCACGCCGGCCCAGGAGGAGTGCCTTCGGACGGCCCTCGAGATGGGATACTTCACTATCCCCCGGGGCGTCTCGTCGGAGGCGGTCGCTGACGAGCTCGGAATCAGTAAATCGGCGTTTCTCGAGCGACTCCGACGCGGCGAGGCGGCGCTGTTCCGCCAGATTTTCAGCTGAGATTCAGCCGCCGCTAGATACTTTTACCTCCGTATCGGTGTGATACCGTATGGCAGACATCGAAACGGTTCGTCGGCGCATCGAGAGCGACGCCTACTGCGAGACCCTCGGTATCGAACTCGTCGACCTCGAGCCGGGGGCCGCGAGCACTCGCCTCGAAGTGAGCGAGGACCTGACGAACTTCCACGGTACGCCCCACGGCGGGGCGATCTACTCGCTGGCCGACGCGGCCTTCGCCGCGGCGTCGAACTCCCACGGGGAGACCGCGGTCGCACTGGAGACGAACGTCTCGTACCTCGAGGCCGTCGAGGTCGGCGCCGTTCTCACCGCGACCGCGGCGGAGACCCACGGCGGCGGTCGGACGGCCGAGTACGAGGTCGTCGTCACGGACGAGGCCGACGATCGGATCGCGACGTTTCGAGGACGCGTGTACAAACCGTGACTACTCCCGCGACTTCAGTCGCGGGCGTTCCACTGTTTTCCACGTACCGGTTCACCGATTTTCCGCGTACCGGTTCACCGACACGGTGCCGACGAGACGACGGCGCTGTAGACGGTACCGCGCAGAAAAACGCGTTCGAGCGGCGATTACGCGGTGACGCCGAGATACCGATCGAGGATCTCGTCGTTCGCCTCGAGCTCCGCGGCGGTCCCCTCGTAGACGATCTCGCCCTGATTGATGACGTAGTTCCGGTCCGCGAGCTCGAGGCAGACGTGGACGTTCTGCTCGACGAGCAAGACGGTGATGCCCCGGTCGTTGAGTTCGCGAACGATGTCCATCACGTCCTGGACGATGTACGGCGCGAGTCCCTCGGTCGGCTCGTCGAGCAGGATGAGATCGGCGCCGCCGACGAGCGCGCGGGCGATCGCCAACATCTGCTGTTCGCCGCCGGACAGGGACGATCCGGCGTTCGCCGTCCGCGCTTTCAGGTTCTCGAACATCTCGAGGGCTTCCTCGATCGACAGCGAATCGACGTCAGACGCACCGCCGTAGTCGGCGATCTGCAGGTTCTCTCGAACGGTCAGTTCGGGGAAGATCTGGCGCTCCTCGGGGACGAGCGCGAGCCCGCGAGCGACCGTTTCCGTCGCGTCGAGCGTCGAAATATCCTCGCCCCGATAGCGGACGGTGCCGCTCGACGGTTCGAGGATACCCATGATCGTCCGCAGCGTCGTCGTCTTGCCGGCGCCGTTGCGGCCCACCAGCGAGACGACCTCGCCTTCGGCTATCGAGAGCGATAGCTCGCGAAGCACCTGCGTGTCCCCGTATCCCGAATCGATCGCGTCGACCGAGAGCAGCGGTTCGGCGCTCATTCCATCATCCCCCCGAGATACGCGTCCTGGACGTCCTGATTCGCGGCGATTTCGTCGGGCGTCCCCTCCGCGAGGATCTGCCCGCGATTCAACACGGTGATGCGGTCGGAGAGTTCCATGACGAGTTCGATGTCGTGTTCGATGAGCAGCAGCGTCTGGTCGACCAGTACGTCTTCGATCAGCTCGATCGTCTCCCTGGTCTCTTCGACGCTCATGCCGGCGGTCGGCTCGTCGAACAACACCAGGTCGGGTTCGGTCGCGAGGACGACGCCGATCTCGAGCCGTCGCTTGTCGCCGTACGCGAGCGCGTTCGCCTCCTCGTCGGCGACGTCGCTCAGTCCGATGCGCTCGAGGATCCGGTCGGTCCGGTCGTTCATCCCGTCGTACCGGTCGGTCGGTTTGAACAGCGATTCGACGAACCCGTACCGATCACGGTCGATCGACTGCGCCGCCAACCTGACGTTCTCGCGGACGCTGAGTCCGCCGAAGATATTCGAAATCTGGAACGAGCGGCCGATGCCGCGGCGGACGCGTTCCGCGGGCGAGAGCGTCGTGATGTCCTCGCCGTCGAAGTAGATCCGGCCGTCGGTGACCGGCAACGCGCCGGTGACGAGGTTGAACAGCGTGGTCTTTCCCGCACCGTTCGGACCGATGATACTGCGGAACTCGCCGCGTTCGACCGTCAGATCGACGCGATCGGTCGCGGTGAACTGCCCGAATTTCTTGACCAGCTCGTCCGTTCGGAGGATCGTCTCGTCCGCGCCTCGGTCGTCCGTTTCGATCGGTTCCGTAGCCATCAGTCGTCACCTCTGACGCCCGAGTCGTCCGGGGTCGGTTCCGCGCCCCGACCCGAATCCCTCGTCACGAGGGGTTTGAGCCGAGCCGGAAGCGAGACCAGTCCGCGCGGGAGGAAGATCACGAACAGGACGAAAATCGTCCCGAGCACCAGTCGCCATCGCGGCGTGAAGTCGGTGAGGATCTCCTCGAGGCCGAAGAACACGGTCGCGCCGATGATTGGCCCGTAGAGCGTCCCCATCCCGCCGAGAATGACCATCACGATCACCTCGCCGGAGTGGAGCCAGTAGGCGAACGACGGCGCCGCGTACCCCGAGTTGAGCGTGAAGAGCCCGCCGGCCAGGCCGGCCAGCGCCCCGCTGACCACGAACGCGCGGCGTTTGTACCGGGTCGTCTCGTAACCGAGGAACGTCGCTCGCTGTTCGTTCTCGCGGATCGACTTGAGGACCGACCCGAACGGCGAGTTGAGCATTCGTCGGGTGAGGAGGAACGACCCGATCAGGGCGGTCAACGCGATGTAGTAGAACAGCGACTGCCCGGTCAGGGCGACCGGACCGACGAAGAGACCGATCTCGTCGAGCGCCACTCCCGTCCCGGCGATCCCGTAGTACGTCGAGATCCCGAACAACCCCTCGGAGCCGCCGGTGATCTCGAGTCGGTACAGCATGTTGTAGAACAGTTCGGCGAAGCCGAGCGTGATCATCGCGAAGTAGACGCCGGAGACGCGGATCGAGAGGTAACCGACGACCCACGCGATGGCCGCGGAGATGACGATCGCGAGCGCGATCGCGACGAACGCCGACTGGCTCACGTGCAGTAACGCGATCGCGACGGCGTACGCGCCGAGCCCGTAGAACAGCGCGTGACCGAGCGAGACCAGTCCGGTGTACCCCATCACGAAGTCCAGACTGAGCGCGAACAGCGCCCAGACGAGAATCTCGATCACGAGCGTGACCGTGTACGTCGAATAGAACGTCCCCGCCCCGAGCGGGATCACGGCGAGTAGCCCGATCGCCGCGAGTCCGACCCGCTTCCGGGTCCGATCGTCGAGGACGCCGCCGGATCCGGTCAGCAGTTCGCCGCCTTCCTCCTCCATCTCGACTCCGAACAGTCCGCGGGGCCGGACGAGGAGAATCCCGATCATCAGCAGGAAGATCACCATTCCCTCGAGGATCGGCGCGTACGTCCGCAGGAGCGTCTGAATGATGCCGACGAGGAGCCCGCCGGCGACGGCCCCCTTGAAGCTGCCCAGGCCGCCGAGGACGACGATGACGAACGCCGGAATGATGACCGACATCCCCATCTCGGGGCTGACCGTTTGGTAGCCGCCGAGGATGATCCCGGCGACCGCGGCGAGCGCCGCCCCCATTCCGAAGACCAGCGAATAGTAGCGATCGATATCGATACCGAGGTTCCGGACCATCTGCCGGTCCTGGGAACCCGCACGAATAATCAGACCGTACTTCGTGTGCTCGAGCGTCGCCCAGACGGAGAGCGCCATCGCGGCGCCGAAGACGATGACGAACATGTTGTACACGCTGGCGTTGAGTCCGACGACGTCGATCGTTCCCGAGAGGACCGCCGGGGTCGGGAGGTTGACGTTGCCGGGCTCCCAGATCAGGTAGATCAGGTCGTTGATGACCAGCACCAGCCCGAACGTCAACAGAATGTGGTACAGCGGATTCCGTCCGTACAACGGTCGCACCGTGTACCGTTCGATCGCGACGCCGAGGAGACCGACGAGCAGCGGTGCGACGAACAACGCGGCGAAAAACGCCGTCCCGCCGAACGGCGCGATCAGCGCCAGGGCGAAGTACGCGCCCAGCGCGAACAGTTCGCCGTGAGCGAAGTTGATGACGTGCATGACGCCGAAGATGACCGACAGCCCGGCGGCCAAGAGGACGTACACCACGCCGATCGTCAGCCCGTCGACCAGTTGTTGTAAGATTCCACCAACCATTGGTTATCGAATGACGTTCCTCATGGGCGTGTTACAGTTCACAGCCGGTCTCCTCGCAGCTGGGTGCGGCCTCTTCACCGGAGAGTTGGGTCAGGAGTTCGACGTCGGCGAGCTCCCCCGAATCCGGTTCGACGCACTCGCCCATCCAGACCGGATTCATCGCCTGCTGGTCGCACGGCCGGAACTGGTTGGAGCCGAAGATCGTGTCGTGTTCCATGCCCGAGAGCGTCTCCCTGACCGTCGCGGGAGCGCGCGACCCCGCCTCGCGGATGCCGTTCGCGACCATACGGATCGATTCGTAGCCGACGCGCGAGAAGTTGTCCGGCGGGGCGTCGTACTCGTTCTCGTAGGCCTCGACGAATTCCTGATTGTCTCCGGTCTCGAGCTCCGGAACGTACCGGACGCCGCTGTAGGTGTTGTACACTCCCGCCCCGCCGCCCGCCCGTACGGCCCGGAACGATCCGGTCGTCGTCACGATGGGGATCTCGTCCGGCAGGCCGCGCGAACTGGCCTGCGAGAGGAAAATCGCGAGGTCGGCACCCGTCATCCCCACGACGAGCGCGTCGGCCTCGTCGCTGACGTCCGCGATCTGACTGATGAACGCCTCGAAGTTCGTCGAGCCCTGATCCGACCGGGTTACGTTGACCCGCTCGTAGGAGTCGCTGATCGACTCCATTCGCGTCTCGACTTCGTTCAGTACCGACTCGCCGTACGCGTAGTCCGCGATGTGATAGACGATCCGATCGCCGAGTTCGTCGGCGGTCCACTGGGCCATCACCTCCGCGATCTGTGCGGTGCTCGTCTCGAACCGAAACACGTACTCGTTGCAGTTCTCGCCCGTGATCGAGATATCCGCCGCTCCGGGCGTGTAGACGACTTCGTTATCGGCAGCGAAGCTGTTGATCGCGAGCGCGGCCGAACTCGAGATACAGCCGCTGATGAACTGCGCGCCGTCGGACTGCACCGCCTGCTGGGCCTGCTGGGTCGCCGTCGCCGGGTCGAGTTGCGTGTCGTACTCCTCGTGTTCGATCGCGAAGTCGTACTCGTCGCTGTCGCTGATCTGCCGGATCGCCAGTTCGGTTCCCTGGTAATGTTCCTTCGCGAGGGAGCTGAACTCGCCGGTCCTCGGCTCGAGAACGCCGAACTGCACCGTGTCGAAGTTCTCGTCGTCCCCGCCACCCAGCTCGTCCGGATCGCCGACGCAACCGGCCAGTCCGGATATCCCGATCGTACTACCAGCGGTAATTGCTTTCAGTACGTCACGTCTCCGGCCACGCGGCCTGTTATCCCGAACCATACCTCCAGTAGATTACACCATCCTATAAAAATCGACCCCGTTTTATGGCGGTTTTATAGGTCGTCGTCGCCGATATCCCGCGACGATCCGTCCCCGGTTGTGGCAAGTATACTGACGAATGCGCCCGTCGAACCGCCGTTCGGCCCTCGAGGTCGGATCGGGACTCGAGCGGCCCGTCGAGTCCGGATATCCGCCGACGCTCGTCGATTTCGTTCCGGTCGCATTCGACGAACGGACGGCCGAGGTGTCCGCTCTGACGACCCACCGTGCGGGAACGAACCGGAATATTATGTGAAATGGTGTCTATTCGCGAGATATGTTTCGGATACTGGTCGGACTCGATACCGACGAAAATCGCGCGCGAGCACAGGCGTCGACGATCGAATCGCTTCCCGGTTCGTCCGACGAGATCACGGCCGTCCTCGCGCACGTGTTCCAAGAGAACCCGGAGGGGCTCTCTGTCCAGCAACTCGCCGGCGTCCGCCACGCCGCTACGGTCTTCGACGAGAGCGGCGTCGACTACGAGTACTACGAGACGAGCGGCGACCCGGCGTCGGAACTCATCGCGGCGGCCGACGAGATGGAGGTCGACATGATCTGTCTCGCCGGCCGGAAACGGACGCCGACGGGGAAAGTGCTCTTCGGGAGCGTGACCCAGTCGGTCATCCTCGGAACCGACAGGCCAGTCGTCACCGTCAGCCCCGACGAGTGACCGCCGACTGTCGTCCGACCCGCAACGACGAACGGGAACGGGGCTCGAGGAGATCGCACAGTCCCCCGCTGCGGGATAAACACCGCAGATATACGGGGTGTGGTATTGTGGTTCAGGGGCGCCTCAGTTTCGGACGTGAACGCCCATGTCGACCGATGCCTGCCCCGTCTGGAACCCCGAGCACTGTACCGGAACGGCTGACTGCCCGCCGCGCTGCCCGCGGTTTATCGACAGGCACGGCGACCCCGTCCTCGTCGTCCCGTATTCGGCGTCTCGATTCGATGACCTCGTCTCGATGTACGTCGACTATCCCGATCGCCACCGGTCGATGGGACTCCCGCCGGCGACCCGCGATCGGATCGAAGACTGGCTCGAGGGGCTGCTCGAGCGCGGCACCAACGTCGTCGCCGCGTCCGAGGGACGAATCGTCGGTCACGCGGCGTACTCGCCGCGCTCGAGTCGGGAACCGCAGTTCGTCGTGTTCGTCGATCCGAGCTATCACGACCGCGGTATCGGGAGCGAGCTCTGTCGACACGTCGTCGCCCGCGCGGCCGACGCCGGCCACGAGGCGCTCGTACTCGACGTCGATGCGGCGAACGAACGCGCCGTCCACGTCTACCGCCGGATGGGGTTCGAGACGATCGACCGGAGCGGGAACGAGCTCCGAATGCGACTGTCGTTCGACGAACCGATCGTCGAGGCGGTCCGGTTGCCGCCCGCGGAGCGACCGGTGCGTCCGTAGCGGCGCGGTTCGGTCTGGCGGCGATGTGCGGCGGGTTCGACGGGCGTCGCGACGGGACTCGGACGACTGCATCGTTCGCTGCCCGACGAGGGTCTCGGTCGGTTCCTCCTGTCAATTCTGTTGTTTCTCAGTGGTATGTGTAACCACCACATGATTTTTATCGAGGGACTGCGGATTGTTGAGTGAGGATGAGTTATAAGCAGATAGAGACAGCCCCCCGGTCGGAGATCCGGGAGCTACAGAACGAACGGCTCCGCGAAACCGTGCGCCACGCCTACGAGAACGTCGACTACTACCGTCGGGAACTCGACGCCGCGGGCATCGCGCCGGAGGACGTACAGACGGTCGACGATATCCAGAAGCTCCCGTTCACGACGAAGGAGGACTTCCGCGACGAGTACCCCGACGGCCTCTTCGCCGTCGACGACGCCGACGTCCGGCGGATCCACGCCTCCTCGGGCACGACGGGCAAACCCAAGATCGTCTCCTATACCGAGGACGATCTGGACGTGTGGAGCGAAGTCGTCGCCCGGTGTCTCGCCGCCTCCGGCGTCGAACCGGGGGAAACGGTCCAGAACGGCTACGGCTACGGCCTGTTCACGGGGGGGCTCGGCCTCCACTACGGGATCGAGGAACTCGGCGCGACGGTCATCCCGATCGGCGGCGGGCAGACCCAGCGGCAGGTGGAGCTGTTGCAGGACTTGGAGAGCGACGTCCTCACCTGTACCCCGTCGTACTCGCTGTATCTCGCGGAGACGGCCGAGGAGATGGGCGTCGACGTCAGCGAGCTGCCGGTGTCGACGGTGATCTTCGGGGCGGAACCCTGTACGGATCCGATGCGCGAGGAGATCGAGGAGCGCCTCGACGTCACGGGGATCGACATCTACGGGCTGTCCGAGATCATCGGTCCCGGCGTCTCCAACGAGTGTCACGAAGCGCAGGAGGGACTGCACATCTGGGAGGACCACTTCTATCCCGAAGTGGTCGACCCGGAGACGGGAGAACCCCTTCCGGAGGGCGAGGAGGGCGAACTCGTGTTGACGACGCTCACGAAGGAGGCCTTGCCCGTGTTCCGCTACCGAACCGGCGACCTCACTACGCTCACGTCTGCGGAATGCGAGTGCGGCCGCACGATGGTCCGAATGGACAACGTCACCGGCCGCGCCGACGACCTCATCATCGTCCGCGGCGTCAACCTCTATCCCAGCGAGATCGAAGCCGTCGTCCTCGAGTTCGAGGCGGTCGCGCCCTACTACCGCATCGACCTCGATCGCGAGGACACGCTCGACACCCTCGAACTCACGATCGAACTGGAAGAGGGGTTCGACGGCGACGTCGCGGAGCTTCGAGACCGAATCCTCACTCGGTTATCGAACGTCCTCTCGTTTACGCCGGACGAACTGAACGTCGTCGAACCGGGCAGTATCGAGCGCACGAAGGTCGGCAAAGTGAAACGCGTGTACGACCACAGATAGCCACTTCGGGACGTCGCGTCGAGTCGCACCGTCGATCGGACACGCGAGGGAGTCGACCGGTCGCGTCGGAACCGACGCCGACAGCGTCGACCGACCGTAGTGATATCTCCGTGGTGTACGGACGCCCCGGCAGTAGGGTCATCGATTCGAGCAGCATCGATCGCGGACTCGCATCGATCTCGGTCGCGTCTCTGTTACCCATCACTGAGGTAAATTATTTGTGTCATGAGAGGGACGTTCACGTATGGCATATAGCTACGAGCCGCATCACTTCGAGGACTTCGAACCGGGCCAGGAGTTCGAGAGCGTCGGCCGAACCGTCACGGAGAGCGATTTCGTCATGCACTCGGCGCTGGCCGGCGACTGGACCGAACTGCACACGAACAAGGAGTACGCGGAGGACGGTCCCTTCGACGGCCGAATCGCTCACGGTCCGATGACGTTCGTCCAGGCGACGGGCTTCGTCTACCGAACCGGGATCGTCGAGCGCACCGCGTACGCCTTCCTCGGGATGAACTACATGGATCTCCCGAATCCGGTCTACATCGGAGACACGCTCTCGCTCGAGATGGAGGTCAGCGAGAAGAAGGACGTCGAACACGACGACGCCGGGATCGTCGTCCTCGACACCGAGATGACGAACCAGGACGACACCGTCGTGTTTCAGGGCGACATGAAGTTCCTCATCAAACGAAAGGAATAGCGCGCAGAACGCGGCGTCGCCGACGGAGGCCATCGGTTCGGACCCGTTCGTCGGAATCGCATCCGTATCGATCCGGCCATCGAAACTGTCCGATCACAGTCGGTTCGTTGCCTCGGTCCGATACTCGGTGGCGACCACGGCGATGCGAGATCGATAGCTATCCGACCGCAGCGCATGAGATCTGGTCCCGAATTATCCAGCGCTCGCTTTCCATTGATTCGCTGCCGGCGTTCCGTCGCTACCGGCGTCCGATCGCCTCTCCGAAACTTCACGTGACCACCGTTCCCGCTCCGACACGAGAGCGGCTATCCGACAGCGACTATATCATATATTCTTCATAGTCACTAATATGGTATTCTGGTCGAAGTGAACTCGATACAACGGGCACCACGTCGCCGTATACATCGATCAGCGATCCGCGAGAAGAGACGTCGATCGCGCGCCTATCGGCTACGAGTGAGGCGATTAAGCCGGTGTCGGTGGTTATCTCGTCTCCGAGACGATGATCGTATTACATCCGGTGATCCGAATCTCGCTTCCAGTCCGTTTCGCCTCGATTCGCCGCGTGGTACGCCTGAACCACGCAGCTATCGGTTCCAGCTCGTACGACCGAGGGGTCCGCTATCGACTATCGTTTCGTCGAATTCAATTCGACTCTCGCTCAACGCTACACATAATTTCTCTAAGACACTATACTATTCCTACCACCTAAAATATTATTCTGCCAGCATGATAGACAGTAGATCCCACACGTTCGTCGGTCGGCGGTCCGAAACCGTGGTCCCAAACTAACTTTACAATGGAAACCAAATCGGGTGTATGGCACAGTCGGAGGCACGAACGATTTCGGACGGTCGGCCCGTTTCGGCGCTCGCAACCGCGAGCGGAGGTGGCTAGATGGTCGACCACGAGACGTGGAGCGACGAGCAGGCGACGACCACCGTCACCGTCGACGGCCACGACCTCGAGGTCGCCTACCACGAGGACGGCCCAGCGGCGGACGGCGCGGACGACGAACCGCCCGTCGTCTTCCTCCACGGCATCCCCACCTGGTCGTTCCTCTGGCGCGATATCGTCCCCGCGGTCGCCGAGGAGCGCCGGACGATCGCGCCGGACATGGTCGGCTACGGGAACTCCGCGATGCACGACGGCTTCGACCGCTCGATCCGCGCCCAGGAGGCGATGCTCGAGGGGTTGCTCGAGGACCTCGGTATCGACCGAGTCGTCCTCGTCGCCCACGACATCGGCGGCGGGGTCGCCCTGCGGTTCGCCGCGCACAACCTGGACGCCGTCGAGCAGCTCGTGCTCTCGAACGCCGTCTGTTACGACTCCTGGCCCGTCGAGTTCGTCTCGACCCTCGGACTCCCGTCGACGGCCGACCTCGAGCGCGAGGAGCTCGAGGCCCGCCTCGAGTCGGCGTTCGTCGACGGCGCCTACGGCGAGGCCGATCCGGAGTTCGTCGCGGGGATGAAGGCCCCGTGGCTGACCGACGCGGGTCACGTGTCGCTGGTCCGCGACGCCGTCGCGACGAACACGAACCACACGACCGAGATCGACTACGGTGCGATCGAGGCCGAGACGCTGTTGCTGTGGGGCGAAGACGACGTGATGCAACCCTACGACTACGCCGAGCGGTTGGCCGAAGACATCGACGACGCCACGCTCGAACCGCTGTCGGACGCCTATCACTGGGTCCCCGAGGACCGATCGGACGCCTACGGCGACCGCCTGCTCGACTTTCTGAAATGAATGGAAACATAATGCCAGCGTATAAAACAGACCACTTATATGACTGATGACGACCAACCGAACTGGGACTTCAAGGATCGCGACATCGCCATCCTCTGTGAGCTCTCGAAGGACCCACAGCTCTCCTCGCGAGAACTGACGAGCGTCCTCAAGTCCGAATACGACATCGACGTCTCGCACGTCACCGTCAGCGAGTCGATCCGCCGAATGCGCGACGAGGGCGTGTTCAGGGAGGCGATCATCCCCAACGAAGAGTACTACACCTTCGCGCTGTTCGAGTTCAAGTTCAACACCGAACACTTCGAGGACGGGTGGCGCGACGCGATGGAGTACATTCAGGGCAGCAAACACACGCTGTTTTACTTCCTCTCCGACGGGGAGTACCAGTGGAAGACCGTCATGATGTTCCGGAGCTCCGAGCAGATCTCGAAGTGGATCCACGACTGTTACAAGAAACACGGCGACGTCATCGCGAACATCCGAAACTCCTCGGTCCACAACGTGCTCAAGTTCCGGACCGACCCGCAGATCTACGAGGACCTGCGCAGCGATCAGACCGAGTAGTACGCGGGTCCCATCCCGTCTTTCGTCGACTCCACGTCGGTCAGCGGGGGCCGGGCCGGTCCCGTACCGGCCAACGACTGCGCCGAGTCAGCGATCAGCCGCGCTCTCGGCGCCGCCGCTCCGGAAGAGGCGATAGGTCGTCCGGCCGACGGCCGCCTCGCCGTCGGCGCCGGTGACCGACACCCGCGTGACGCCGGACGTCTTGCCGGCGCGAACGACCTCCGCCTCGGCCCGGAGGTCGCCGGTCGCCGGCCGGAGATACGAGACGTTGAGGTCGGTCGTCGTCAACCCGGCCCCGCTCGGGTCGTCGAACGTCGAGCGAAGCGCGAACGCGCTGGCGGTGTCGATCAGCGTGGCGACGATGCCGCCGTGGATCGGGTCGTACCCGTCGTTGCCGACCGGGTTCTCGAACTCCTCGTCGTGGTCGATGGCGAGGACTGCACGGCCCTCCTCGAGGGACTCGACGCGGACGTCGAGCCACGAGAGGTAGCCGTGGCTGTCGACGAACGACTGCCACTCGGGCCAGCCGGTGGCGTCGTCCGTATCGGGGACATCGGTTGCATCGGTCGCGTCGTTTGACTCCTGCATCCCGTTACTCGCCCTCGAACTCCGGATCGCGGTCCTCGGCGAAGGCCGTCGTGCCCTCGAGCACGTCGTCGGTGCTGGACAGCAGACCGAAGCCCTGGCTCTCCATCGTGAGGGCGGCCTCCATGCTCGCGTCCTGGCCCTCGTTCATGACCTTCTTGGCGACCTCGAGGCCGATCGGCGGGCCGTTTCGCAGGTCGGAGACGAACTCCTCGACGGTATCGTCGAAGTCGTCGCGCTCGACCGAGCGGTTGATCAGTCCCCACTCCTCGGCGCGGTCGGCGTCGATGTGGTTGCCGCGGAAGACCAGTTCCTTCGCGCGGGTCTCCCCGAGCACGCGGAGGAGCCGCTGGGTGCCGCCGCCGCCGGGGATCAGCCCGAGGGTGATCTCGGGGGCGCCGAACGCGGAGCGCTCGGTCGCGACGCGCAGATCGCAGGCGAGCGCGAGTTCGAGTCCGGCGCCGAGACAGAAGCCGTCGATCTTCGCGAGGACGGGACGGGGGAAATCGTTGACCGTCTCGAACGCGGGGGTGACGTCCATCAGGTCCGTCGGCTCGGCGTCGCTGAATTCGGAGATGTCGGCGCCGGCGCTGAACGCGCGGTCGCCCGTGCCCTCGATGGTCGCACACCGAACCTCGTCGGTGTCGATCGACGAGAACAGGTCGTCGATCTCCGCGAGCAGGTCTCCCGAGAGGGCGTTCATCCGCGAGGGGCGGTCGAGTTCGACCTGCAGGACGCCGTCCTCGAGGTCGTAGTTCAGGTCGTGGTAGGGCCCGAGTTCGTCGTCGCCGTAGTCGTAGAAGCCCGCGCCGGCGTCCTCGCCGGTCTCGCCCTCAGCGACGAGCTCCTCGAGGTACGGGTGGGGCTCGAAGCGGTCGGCGCCCGTCTCCTCGTGGAGCGTCTCGAGTTTCTCTAAGACCTCGTCGAGGCCGATCTTGTCCGCGCGGCGGCAGATGCCCTCGGGGAAGCCGAGCCCGAGCTGGACGCCGGTGTCGACCTCCTCGGGAGTGGCGACGTCCTCGCCGACGAGGAACGCGGCGCGGTTGATCATGCGGGCCTCGACGCGGAGCCAGTCGAAGTCGCCCGCGTCCTCGGGTTCGTAGTCGGCGCCGTCGCCGTCCTCGTAGTCGTAGAAGCCCTTGCCGGTCTTCTGGCCGAGCTCACCGGCCTCGACCTTCTCCTCCGTGATCGGCGGAATCGGACTCCCCCCCTCCTTACGGACGTGGTAGCCGACGTCGATGCCGGTCAGGTCGGCGAGTTCGAACGGTCCCATCGGATAGCCCCGCTCGTGGACCATCGTCGCGTCGGCCTGCCGGATCGTCGCCTCGCCGTTCGAGACCATGAACGCGGGCTCGCCGCCGAACGGGCCAACGATCGTGTTGACGACGAAGCCGCGGACGTCCTTGCGGACGTAGATCGGCGTCTTGCCGATCGACTCGACCCACTCGTAGCCGGCCTCGGCCGCCTCGTCGCTCGTGTCCTGCCCGTAGATGACCTCCACGAGGTCCATCTTCACCGGCGGGTTGAAGAAGTGCAGACCGAGCACGCGCTCGGGCGTATCGACGGCCTCCGCGATGTCCGTGATCGGCAGGCTCGAGGTGTTGGTCGCCAGCAGGGTGTCCTCGCTGGTGTACTCCTCGAGGTCCGAGAAGATGTCGTGTTTCAGGTCCAGGTCCTCGGGGGCGGCCTCGATGACGAGGTCGGCGTCGGCGACGGCCGCTTCGAGATCCGTCGTGGTGTCGATTCGCTCGAGGACCGTCTCGGCCGATTCGTCGATGAGTTCCTTCTCCTCGAGCTTCTCGAGGCTCCACTCGATGGACTCGTAGCCGTCCTCGACGAACTCGTCTTTGATGTCGCGCATCGTGACGTCGTAGCCGGCCATCGCGGTCACTTCGGTGATCCCGTGTCCCATGTTCCCCGCGCCCAGCACGGCGACGCGGTCGATGCTGTCGAGTGACATAGTCATGGTGTCGCTCGGAATCGTCTTAATACCACCGACACTTGCTTAGCAATGTTAAGCGCGTTGTCTTCGGTTGTACAGTGCGTTCGTCGATTCGGTTTCTCGATGAACGGAAGTAATATTGAGTCGAGTTTACTTTCGCGGGCTGTGACTGCTCGTGGGTCCGCTCGAGTCGGCCGCTCCGCTCAGCGATCGATCACCCGGTCAGCGGTCAGTCAGTTCTCGAATCCGATTCCGAACCTCGTCGGCGGAGTCGTACGATTCGTCGTCGACCGGATCGAACACGTCCTCGAGGCGTTTCGATCCGTCCTCCGTCTCGATCTCGCGGTCTCCGTGGGCGCTGACGAGTTCGTCGGCCGTCGTCGGGTACTCGCGGTCCTCGAGGTTGTCGTCCAGATCGTCGAGTGCGTCCTCGAGCGCGGCGTCTACCGGTTCGGGTTCATCGCCGCGGTCGCGCGCTTCCTGGAGTTCTCGCTCTCGCTGGCGTCGCTCCTCGTCGTCCGCTTGCTTGTTTCGGCCCTTTTTATCGTCTGCCATCCTCGAAGTTACGACTGCGAGCGGGATAACGCTGTGGCCGTCCGTCGCGCGCGGTTGAACGGTCACGAAACTCCCCGTCGCGACGGTAAGTCGTCCACACTCTCGACGACGATCGCATATCTACGGCCTGCCGTTCGAACGCAACGCGGCGGCGATGGTTCCACGCCTTCCCCAGCCGATTCGGGCCGATAGCGGCCAATACGGCCGCTGGACGACCGGACGGATCTCGCTCGAGAAACGCACGCCCCGAAAAGCGAAATTGCCGTTCGGGGCCCAGCTACAGCGGTTCGTCGCCCTCGAGGATCCGTTTCGCCCGCGCGGCCAGCGCCGGCACGCGGTCTTCCATCTTCGGGTACAGCGGGTTGTCCGCGTTGCCCTCGAGGTGCCGGCGGAAGAACATCTCGCCGAGGCCGGCCAGCTTGTAGACCGCGAGCGTCCGGTAGAACCGCTCGCGTTCGAACTCGAGGCCGGTCAGCTCCTCCCAGCGGTCGACGAGTTCGACGCGGGTCGGGTAGCCCTCGCGTTCCATGAACCGCGTGACCAGTTCCGGAATCTCGGGGTCGGGATCCTTCGGATCGCGCCAGTAGGAGAGCATCCAGCCCAGATCGGCCCGCGGGTCGCCCAGCGTCGCCATCTCCCAGTCGAAGACGGCGTTGAGCGCCGGCGGCGTGCCGGGTGCAAACATCACGTTGTCCAACTTGTAGTCGCCGTGGACCAGCGAGTGCGGGTGGTCCTCGGGGACGTTCTCCTGGAGCCAGTCGCCGACGTCGTAGAGGTCGGGCACCTCGCGCTCGTCCTCGGTGACCTCGAACGCCCACGAGAGCTGCTTGCCCCAGCGGTCGACCTGGCGCTGGGTGTAGCCCGCGGGTCGGCCGAACTCGCCGAGGCCGATCTCCTCGTAGTCCAGCCGGTGGATCTTCGCCAGCGTGTCGACGAGATCCTCACCGATCCGACGGCGGTGGTCGGGGTCGGCGAACCGCTCGGGTTCCTCCTCCCGGAGGACGTCGCCCTCGAGGCGTTCCATCACGTAGAAGTCGCTGCCGATGACGTCGTGGTCGTCGCAGGCCACCTTCGTCTCGGGGACGGGGACGTCCGTGTCGGAAAGCGCCTTCGTCACCCGGTACTCCCGGAGGACGTCGTGGGCGGTGTCGGCGGTCTCGCCCGGCGGCGGCCGCCGGATGACCAGTTCCTCGCCGCCCCAGGTGACGAACAGCGTCTCGTTGGAGTGGCCCTCCTGGTGGCGCTCGATCTCGTAGTCGTCGACCTCCCCGAGGTGCTCGGAGAGGTACGCGACCAGCGCGTCTTCGTCGACCAGTCGGTCGTAGTACTCGTCGCTCATGGCGTGAGGGGTGACGATGCGGCGAACTCCGTCGGATCGCGATGCGCGCTCGACATTCGTGGACAGTACTAACGCCTCTCTCCTTTACGAAAATAGTTTCGCTGGAATCTCTTTCTTACAATGTTCATGAGGTGAGAGTTATCAATCAGCACGGTCGCGACGGTCGCGAGCGGTTCGATCTCCGTCGAGAGTACAGCGGCCGGCGGACGACGCGGACGCGGAGGCGCGAGCGCGAGAGTCACGTCCCGTCGACGATTTCGAGCACCTCCTCGGGCGATTCGATCCGATAGGAGACGGCCGGGCCGTCCTCGGCGCCGAACGCGACGCCGTGCATTCCCACCTCGTCGGCGCCCCTCACGTCGTGGTCGTACCGGTCGCCGATCATCAGCGATCGCTCGGGGGCGACGCCGGCCTTCTCGAGGGCCGTCTCGAAGATCACGGGATCGGGCTTCGTCCGGCCGACCTCCTCCGAGGTCGTGATCGAGTCGAACTGCTCGCGGACGCCGAACCGCTCGAGCATCTCCTTTCCCGCCTCGTCGTCGACGTCGCTGATGACGCCGACGTGGAGGTCGCGCTCGGCGAGGGCCTCGATCGTCTCCGGCGCGCCCGGGATCGGTTCGATCGATGCATTGACGGTCTCCTCGAAGTCGGGCTCCCACGTCTCGCGGGGCAGTTCCTCGCCGACGAGGGCTTCGACCCCCTTCGCGTACCCCTCGCGGGCCGAGCGAAACTCGGTGCCGTCGCGCTCGCGGAAGTAGTCGCCGACGGCCGTCCGCCAGACGTCGACGGCCTCCTCGACGCTCAGCTCGAGGCCGTGTTGGTCGACCAGGCCCTCGACGAACGCCGCGTGGGCGCCCTGCACGGACTCGAGGTCGAGGATGACGCCGCCGATGTCCCAGAAGACGGCCTCCCACTCCGGGGGCGCGGTGCTGGCGTCGGTGTCGGCACCGCCCGCATCGCTGCCGTCACCGGTACCGACGTCGTCCCCGCTCATCGCTCGGCCCTCCGTACCGTCGAGCGGTCGACCTCGTCGATGCTCGCACACCCCGAGAGGCCCACCGTCAGGTCGACGTCGGCCAGCAGGTTCGCGAGAACCGCGCGCACGCCGTCCTCGCCGCCGATACCGAGGCCGAGCGCGTAAGGCCGGCCCAGCAGGACCGCGTCGGCGCCGAGCGCGACCGCCCGGAAGACGTCGCTCCCGCGGCGGATACCGCTGTCGAAGAGGACTGAGAACTCCTCGTCGGCCTCCGTGGCCTCGTCGACCGCGTCGACGACGTCCGGCAGCGCGTCGAGCGCCGGAATCGCGCCGTCGACCTGTCGGCCGCCGTGGTTCGAGACGATCAGGCCGTCGACGCCCCGATCGACCGCCTCGCGGGCGTCGTCGGGGTGGAGCACGCCCTTGAGAACGATCGGCAGGTCGGTCTGCTCGCGGAGCCACTCGAGATCGTCCCACGTCAGGGAGGCGTCGCCGAAACACTCCTTCCACGAGAGGATCGCCGAGACGGGGTCGTCCTCGGGATCGGCCTCGAGTCGGTCCCGAAACGCGGGATCCGCGAAGTAGTTCTGCAGGCCGTGGGTCTCGAGGAAGGGGAGATAGCCGAGTTCGATGTCCCGCTCGCGCCAGCCCATCTTCGGCGTGTCGAGCGTGACGACGACGGCCTCGTAGCCCGCGTCCTCGGCGCGCTCGAGGAAGCTCGCGGCGACGTCCCGGTCGGCGCTCCAGTAGAGCTGGAACCAGCCGGGGCTGTCGCCCAGTTCGTCCGCGACGTCCTCGAACGTGTGCGAGGAGACGGAGCTCAGGACCATCGGAATCTCGAACTCGCGGGCCGCGCGGGCGACGGCGAGTTCGGCCTCCTCGTGGAGGATCTCCTGGACGCCGATCGGCGCGAGCAGGACGGGTGCGGGGTACTCGGTGCCGAAGAGTTCGACCGAGAGGTCGCGACTCGAGACGTCCCGCAGCATTCGAGGGACGATCTGCCACTTCTCGAAGGCGCGGTCGTTCGCCCGGACCGTCGACTCGGAGCCGGCGCCGCCGGCGACGTAGGCGAACGCCTCCTCGTCGAGCTCCTCGCGGGCGCGCTCGACGAGGTCCTCGTAGGAAACGGGGAACTCGGGCGGTTCGTCCTCGAGCATGCCGCGGCTGTAGACCTCCTGCTGTCGGTTCGGTCCGTACCGCGGTACGTCGTCCGGAGCTTCGTTCGACGGTGCGTCGTCCGAATCTTCGTCCGTCGGATCGTTCTGAGGGGTGTCGTCTGTCATAGCTGAGAGTTCGCGAGCCGTCGCCGGAGAGCTCCGCGCCCGACCCGCCGCTGTCTGCGTATCCGTGTCACCGGTTGCCACTCACTTAACGGTACGGTGTCTGTGCTCACCTTTATTAACAAACTCTGCGTATACTCGAGTGGAACTAACAATGGAAGCGAAACAGCGAGTCACGGGTGATCGCGGATGAGCACCGAGCAGTTCAGCGTCGACGGCGACGTCGCCATCGTCACGGGCTCCTCGAGCGGCATCGGGCGGGGCATCGCGAAGCGGTTCGCCGCGGACGGCGTCGACGTCGTCGTCTGTTCGCGCGAACAGGAGAACGTCGACCCCGTCGCCGAGGAGATCAACGAGAGCGAGCGCCCCGGCGAGGCGCTGGCCGTCGAATGCGACGTGACCGACCGCGACGCCGTCGAGGCGCTGGTCGAGGCGACCGTCGAGGAGTTCGGCGGGCTGGACGTGCTGGTCAACAACGCCGGCGCCTCCTTCATGGCCGACTTCGACGACATCTCGCCGAACGGCTGGGAGACGATCATCGACATCAACGTCAACGGCACGTACCACTGTACCCACGCCGCCGCGGAGCACCTCAAGGACGGCGGCGGCTCGGTGATCAACCTGGCCAGCGTCGCCGGCCAGCGGGGCTCGCCGATGATGAGCCCCTACGGCGCCGCCAAGGCCGCGGTCATCAACCTCACGACGACGCTCTCCTACGAGTGGGCCGACGACGACGTCCGCGTCAACTGCATCGCTCCCGGCTTCGTCGCCACGCCGGGCGTCGAGAGCCAGATGGGCGTCTCCGCCGACAACATCGACCGCGAGGAGGTCGCCCGCCGCATCGGTACCGTCGAGGAGATCGCCGACCTCGCGCAGTTCCTCGCGAGTCCGGCCTCGTCGTACATCGTCGGCGAGACGATCACGGCCCAGGGCGTCCCGCAGATCAGCGAAGAGAGCGACGTCTAGGATCGCCCGTCTCCGTTCGATCGACTCCGCCTCCTCACGGCCAGCGGACGGGGACGCCGTCGCGCCCTATTGGAAACGGCCGCATCGATCCCAACATTCACAACTCGATGGATGGCAACGGACGGTATGTCCCCGTGGAGGCGTTTCGCGACCGCGAACGGAATCCGCTTCGTCTCGGCGCTCGGGGGACTGTTCGTCCTCGTGGGAGCAGTTCAGGTGAGCGAGGACGTGATGGCGGATAGCTCCGTCAGGGAAGCGCTCGCCGATTTCGTTCTCTTCGCCGGACCCGCCGTCGTCCTCCTCTACGGGGGGTATCGGATACGACGAAGCGATCTCCCGCCCGATCGGTATCCGCGCATCGTCGGCTGGTGTTTCGGTGGTCTGGTACTGCTGCTCGGCGTCACCGGCCTGCTCGCGCTCAATCCCGAGGCCACCCTCGGCGACCCGATACGGGAGATCGGTCTGCAGACGGCGGTCGGTAGTATCGCCGGTCTGGGGGTCGGAGTGATGGAAGCACGGGCTCTCACGCGCGCGGCGGAAGCCGAGCGGAGCGAGCAGGCGCTGCGCGAGGAACGGAACTTCATCGAGGAACTCGTCGAGACGGCGCCGATCGGGATCGCGACGCTCGACGGCGACGGCGCGTTCGATTTCCTCAACGATCAGATTCGGGACCTCTTCGGGTACACGTCGGACGCTATCGGTGGCTACGAGGAGCGCACGGACCTGTTCGATCCGATCCGGTTGGACGGGACGCCGCTCGCTCCGGAGGAGAGTCCGTCCTATCGAATCGTCGAGCACGGGGAGACCGTTCACGAGGGTCCGATCGGGTTCGAGCGAGCCGACGGCGAGCGCGTGTGGCTACTGATCAGCGGCAAACCGTTGCGGGACGACGAGCGGCGAAAAGCCGTGCTCACCTGCACGGACGTCACCGAACGAGTCGCGTACGAACGCGATCTGCGGGAATCGAACGAACGGTTGGAGCAGTTCGCCTACGCCGCCTCTCACGACCTGCAGGAACCGCTTCGGATGATCTCGAGTTACCTCCGACTGCTCGAGAACCGGTACGCCGACGAACTCGACGCCGAGGCCCGGGAGTTCATCGACTTCGCGGTGGACGGCGCCGATCGAATGCGCGGAATGATCGACGCCCTGCTCGACTACTCCCGGGTCGACAAGGAGACGGACACGTTCGAGGCCGTCGAGCTGGATACCGTCCTGAGCGACGTCCGCGCTGACCTCCGGCCGAGAATCGAAGCGAGCGACGCCGAGATCGCGGTCGACTCGCTCCCGCAGGTCTACGGCGACGGAGAGCAGCTTCGACAGGTGTTCCGGAACCTGCTGGACAACGCCATCGAATACAGCGGCGAGGAGCCGCCCCGCGTACGCGTCTCGGCCGAGCGGGACGGGGACGAGTGGGAGATCGCCGTCCGCGACGAGGGAATCGGCATCGACACGGACGAACCCGACCGCGTTTTCGAGGTGTTCGAGCGCCTCCATCCCCCCGACGAGCACGACGGAACGGGCATCGGCCTGGCGCTCTGCGAACGGATCGTCGAGCGCCACAACGGAGACATCTGGGTCGAGTCGGCGCCGGGCGATGGATCGACGTTTTACTTCACCGTTCCCGTCGAGGAGCGGCCGCCGAATTCCGTCGGTGAGCCGCTCACCGCGTAGCGAACGGAACCTTGTGGTTCGCCAGCGCGCTCCGTCGGGAGCAGATGGCCGAACGACGACCGCCCGTCCGCCGGAGGCGATCCGTAAACGGGAGTGATCGTGCTGCCAATTCCCATACACCCAAAAGGACGGCGCTGGTCTGTGCACAACGATGACAGACCGAGACGTTCACCTGCCGGTCGCGGCCCAGCCGACCGTCGACTCGATCGTCGACTACACGCAACGCGCGGAGGAGGGCGGCTACGACTGCGCGTGGCTCCCCGAGACGTGGGGGCGGGACGGCGTCACCGTCCTGACGGCGATGGCCGAACGGACCGACTCGATCGATATCGGCTCGAGCATCCTCAACACCTACTCCCGATCGCCGGCGCTGCTCGGCCAGACGGCGGCGACGCTCCAGGAGGTCTCCGACGGGCGATTCCGACTCGGCCTCGGGCCCAGCGGCCCCGTCGTGATCGAGAACTGGCACGGGATGGAGTACGGCAACCCGCTCAGGCGAACCCGTGAGACCGTCGAGATCGTCCGGCAGGTCCTGTCGGGCGAGACGGTCGAGTACGACGGCGACGACTTCCAGCTCTCGGGCTTCCGGCTGCGCTGTGAGGCCCCGGACCCCCAGCCGCCGGTCGAGGTCACCGGAATGGGACCGAAGGCCGTCGAACTCGCCGGTCGGTTCGCCGACGGCTGGCACGGCATCATGCTCACGCCCGAGGGCATGGCGGACCGCGTCGAAGACATCGAGCGCGGCGCCGAACTCGGCGACCGCGACCCGGACGAGGTACGGATCACTGCCGGCGTCACCTGCTGTGCGCTCGAGGACACCGAACGGGCCCGCGAGCTCGCCCGTCAGCACGTCGCCTTCTATGTCGGCGGAATGGGCACCTTCTACCGGGACGCCCTCGAGCGCCAGGGGTACGACGAGGCCGTCGAGGTCCACGACGCCTGGCAGGACGGCGACCGCGAGCGCGCCCTCGAACTGGTCGACGAGAACATCCTCGACGATCTCTGTGCGTTCGGCGACCCCGAAACTGCTCGGGAGCAACTCGAACGCTACGAGGCGGTCGACGGGATCGACGCCGTCGCGGTCAGCTTCCCGCGGGGCGCCGACGAGGACGAGATCCGGCGGACGATGGACGCGGTGGCGCCCGACGCCTGAGCGGTCTTCCGCTCCGTCGACGTCACCGCTTCCTTCGACAGCTACAAACCGCGGATCGACGGAGTTCGTGGTATGCCCGGCAAGGTGAGTCCGGACGACCTGCTCGCACACGTCTTCGAGCGGACGGGAACCGACGACGAGACGGTCCTCCAGGGGCCGGCCAACGGCGAGGACGCCGCCGCCATCGCCCCGTTCGGCGGCGACGAGACCCTCGTGGTCAGCTCCGACCCGATCTCGCTGGCCGCGGAGGGCGTCGGCTCCCTCGCGGTGCCGATCGCCTGCAACGACGTCGCCGCCTCCGGCGCCGACCCGCGGTGGCTGACCGTCGTCATCATGCTCCCCGACGAGGAGACGGACCTCGAGGCGATCACCGGCGACCTCGACGCGGCCGCCCGAGACGTCGGCGCGACGATCGTCGGCGGCCACTCGGAGTACGTCGACCAGCTCGAGCGTCCCCTCCTGTCGCTGACCGCGATGGGGACCGCCGACTCGTTCGTCCCGACCGGCGGCGCCGAACCCGGCGACAGCGTCGTCATCACGAAGGCCGCGGGGCTCGAGGGAACGGCCATCCTCGCGGCCGACTTCGGCGACGACCTCGGAGTCGACGACGCCGTCCGCGAGCGCGCCGCGGCCTTCGTCGACGAGATCAGCGTCGTCCCCGACGCCCGCGCGGTCCGCGAGTACGCGACCGCGATGCACGACCCCACGGAGGGCGGCGTCGCGGCCGGCCTGCTCGAGATCGCCCGCGCGTCGGGCGTCCGACTCGACGTCGATCGCGAGGCGATCCCGATCCGCGAGGAGACGGCGCAACTGTGTGAGGCCGCCGGCGTCGATCCGCTGCGGATCTTCGGCTCCGGGGCGCTGCTCGCGACGGTTCCGAGCGACGACGTCGCGGACTGTCTCGCGGCGCTCGAGGCGGCCGGTCTCGAGGGGAGCGAGATCGGAACGGTCGGCGAGGGCGACCCCGCGCTCGTGCTCGACGGCGAGTCGATCACCGATCCGATCGAGGACGATCTCTACCCGCTCTGGGCGGACGCGGACGGCGAGGACTGACGTCCGGCTCCGCCCGGAACGACTGCGACCGAGGGCCCGAATTCGCTTGCATGCGTCTTATTGGCACGGCTGCGCTTCCTCTGCCATGGCGACAGTCGCATACGAGGGACCGGACGGGACCGCCGAGGAAACGGTCGACGCCGGCAACATCACCGATTCGGGCAAGGTTCAGGGCCTTCGGATCAAACTCGACGACGGCTACATTCACCTGCCGTACACCCGCGTGTACTGGGTCCGAATGAGCGAGGACGAGGGCAAGGCGGACTACTCGTCGGCCTAGCGAACGGTCACCGCCACGGTTCACTCCGAGTTCGGCGCGGACGATCGATCGTCGACGCAGCGGAGGGACGGACGCCGGTTCTCGTTCCGACGATTCCCCGTCCGACACGGGTCAATATACTGAATATTCTCGAAATAATGACAGTGCGATAGAAGGTTTTACCCACGGCTCACCCCTATACGTCGGTAATGGATTCGACGCCCGAGGCCGACGCGGAGCTCCGTCGTCGGGTTCGGCAACAGGAAGTCGTCGCGGAGCTCGGACAGCGAGCCCTCGAGACCGACGATCTCGATCGACTGCTCCACGAGGCCGTCGTCGCCGTCTCGGACGTCCTCGAGACCGAGTACGTGGAGCTGCTCGAGTTGCTGCCCGAGGGCGACGAACTCTTCCTGCGCGACGGCGTCGGCTGGCGCGAGGGACTGGTCGGCTCAGCGACGGTGCCCGCGGACCCGGACTCGCAGGCGGGGGTCACGCTCCTGACCGAGGCGCCGATCGTCGTCGACGATATCCGCACCGAGGAACGGCTCTCCGAGCCCGCGTTGCTCGCCGACCACGGCGTCGCCAGCGGCGTCAGCGTGATCGTCGGCTCGGTCGACGACCCGTGGGGCGTACTGGGAACGTACGCGACCGAGCGCCGCGAGTTCACCGACCGCGACGCCACCTTCCTCCGGAGCGTCGCGAACGTCCTCGCGTCGGCGCTCGAGAACGAGCGGACGCGGCGAGAGCTCGAGGAGATCTACGGCCGCATCTCGGACGCCTTCTTCGCCCTCGACGGGGACTGGAACTTCACGTACCTCAACGAGCGCGCCCACGAACTGATCAACCCCGAGGGGCGAACGCTCGTCGGGAAGTACGTGTGGGACGAGTTCCCAGAGGCGATGAGCCAGCAGTTCAAGACGGAGTACGAACGCGCGATGTACGACCAGGAGACCGTCTCGTTCGAGGAGTACTATCCCGCGCCGCTCGACAGCTGGTTCGAGGTCCGGGCCTATCCCTCGGAGACGGGGCTGTCGGTCTACTTCCGGGACGTCACCGAGCGCAAGGAGCGCGAGCGGGAACTCGAGCTGTTCCGGACGCTCCTCGATTACTCCAACGACAGCGTGCTGGTGATCGATCCGCAGTCGGGGCGGTTCCTCGACGCTAACGAGACGGCCTGCCGTCGCCTCGGCTATGACCGAGCGGAACTGCTCGATCTGACGGTGCCCGAGATGGACCACGTGTTCGACGACATCGGAGACTGGCGATCCCACGTCGAGGACGTGAAGGCGCAGGGATCGATGACGATCACGGGCGAACACGTGCGGAAGGACGGGACGACCTTCCCGGCGGAGGTCAACGTCGCCCACGTCGAACTCGATCAGGAGTACATGATCGCGATCGCTCGCGATATCACCGAGCACCGACAGCGCGAGCGCGAACTGGAGGAGTCGAACGAACGCTTAGAGCAGTTCGCCTACGCGGCCAGCCACGACCTCCAGGAGCCCCTGCGAATGGTCTCGAGTTACCTCCAGTTGATCGAGCGCCGGTACGCCGACGAGTTGGACGAGGACGGCGAGGAGTTCCTCGAGTTCGCGGTCGACGGCGCCGATCGGATGCGCGAGATGATCGACGGCCTCCTCGAGTACTCCCGGGTCGAAACGCGGGGCGATCCGTTCGAACCGGTCGACCTCGAGCGCCTGCTCGATGACGTCCTCGACGACCTCTCGCTCCAGCTCGAGGAGACCGACGCCGAGGTCGAGACCGAACCGCTGCCTCGCGTGCGGGGCGACGCCAGCCAGCTGCGGCAGGTGTTCCAGAACCTGCTGTCGAACGCCCTCGAGTACAGCGGCGACGAGCCGCCGCGGGTGTACCTCGAGGCCGAGCGGTGCGAGGCGCGTAGCGCCTCGAAACGAAGCGGTGAAGCCGCGGAGTACGAGGGAGCGATGTGGGAGATTTCGGTCGTCGACGAGGGGATCGGCATCGACCCCGAGGATCAGGACCGCGTCTTCGACGTCTTCCAGCGCCTGCACAGCCGCGAGGAGTACGACGGAACCGGCATCGGGCTGGCGCTCTGTGAGCGAATCGTCGAGCGCCACGGTGGGGAGATCTGGGTCGAGTCGGAACCCGGCGAGGGCTCGACGTTCTCCGTGACGCTGCCCGCGGTCGACGAGCCGGCAGCGTGACCGCCCGAGCGTCGTTCGCCGTCCGGTCGACCGTCGCTCAGCCGTCGACGAGCAGCGTGTTCAGGGCGTCGGGAACGACGAGCACGTCGCTTCCGGGCTCGACGGCGTCCGAAACGTCGCTCGCGGCGTGCATGAGACATTCCTCGACGATATCGGGCGCCTCGCTGTTCGTCACGTAGAGGTCGTGCTCGCGGAGGACCCGCGCGACGACGAACGCCCGCTGGGCGCCGGGTTCGTACCCCTCGCGCATCGCCTCGTACAGCGAGTCGGCGTCGGTCGCGCCGCTGAGGCGGCGATAGAACCGCTTCTCGCCCGTTCCGTCGCCCGCTCCCTCCGGAAGCGCGGCGGGGACGACGAGCCGGCCCCCCTCGCGGAGCGGATTGCGGTCGCCGAGCGCGACGTAGGTCGCGCCGCGGGTCGCCTGATAGAGGTTCGCGTCCTTCGGCGCGCCGACGCCGCAGACGACGGCGTCGTACTCGCGGTCGATCGGCACCGAGAGGGCGTCTCGAGCGACCGCGGCGAGTTCGCGGACGACGCGCCGTCCGTCGCCGGCGCGGACGCCGAGGACGCCCGCCGGTCCGTAGCTCAGGTTGATCGAGAAGTCCACCCCCGCGAGGTCGCCGGCCGCGTCGATCGTCTCGCGGAAGGGGTTGCCCGCGACGCGGCCGAGGCGGACGCCCTCGCGGGCGAGCATCTCGGGACCGTGCGTGTATCGGATGATCGACTCGCTGCCGGTCCCGATGACGACGGTCTTCGCCCCGCCGCTGAAGCCCGCGTACTGGTGGGTTTCGACGACGCCCGTCGAGAGCACCGCGTCGGCCGCGGCGACGGGCTCGCCGATTTCGACGGGGACGTCGCCGTCCGGTCCGACCGCGCCGACGTCCACCACCGACTCGGGATCGTGATTCACCGCCAGATCCGCGTGCGGTCCCAGCATTTCCACGATCTCGTCGTCGGTCATCGGTCGGTGGAGGCCGAGTCCGACGACCACGGTCACCTGTTCGCGGGCCACGCCGACGCTCTCGAGGCGCTCGAGCAGGACGTCCAGTAGCACGTCGTCGGGCGCCTTTCGAGTGATGTCGGTGACGACGATCGCGATCGCGTCGTCGGGATCGACGCGGTCCGCGAGCGGCGGGCCGATCGGCTCCTCGAGCGCGCGTTCGGCGGCCGCGCGGACGTCGACGGGGGTGCCGCCGGCCGGTCGCGCGACCGTGACCTCGCAGTCCGGGAGGGAGACGTCGATCGTGCCGGTTCCGAGCGGGATGTCCATGCGTACGGGTCGCACGCGAACCGTGAAAAGCGTCGCCGGTCCGCGTTCGGACTCTCGGACTCGAGACGCGACGCGGCGAGCGTTCGATTACGCCCGGGACGCGTCGGCCGCACCGATAGCGAGGCGGCCGACCGCGATCGGGGCGAGCAGCACCCATCCGACGAGTGCGGCGTAGAGCGCGACGAGCGCCGGCGCGGCCGTGACGAGCGCTTCGGCGAACTGGAGCGCGGCGACGCCGACGCTACCGACGGCGACGAGCACGGCCGTCTCGAGTCGGGTTCGGAGTTCGGGGAGGCGATCGATCCACCCGGCGGCGCAGAGACCGCCGATCGCTCCGCCGAGGCCGAGCAGCGAGTCGTCGCTGGCGCCCGCGACGACGACGGTGACGAGCGCGAGTCCGAACGCGACGGCGAAGCCGCGGCGCGGATCGCCCTTCGTGAGACGAGTCATCGCGGCGAGGAAGGCGACTCCGAGCGCCGCGCCGACGATCACGTCACCGAGGTAGTGGACGCCGAGGACGACTCGGGAGAGCGAGACGAGCGCGACGAGCGTTCCGGCGGCCGCCAGCGCGCGGCCGTCCCGCGTCCGATCGTACGCGACGACGAGGCCGCCGTAGACGACCGTCGCGGCGAAGGCGTGGCCGCTCGGGAAGCCGTACCCCTCGCGTTCGCCCTCGAGGGGGATCAACAGGGCGTCCGCCGGCGGTCGCGGCAGTCCGAGCAGGGTCTTGATCGACAGCAAGAGCCCGAGTCCGGCGACCGCGTAACTGATCACGAGCGCGCTCCGGCGGCGACGCCCCGACCAGAACAGGACGGCGAGAACGAGCATCGGGACCGTCGTCCCGCCGAGTTCCGTGACGAACACGACGAGGTCGGCGTACGCCGCCGGGAACGCCTCGCGGATCGCCGCGCTGGGCTCCTCGAGACGCATGTCAATTCTCGTTTCTCACTTCCGAACCTAAACGTTCGTCTTTCGGCGAGACTGCCCGAATCGAGTCGAACCGGGTCGGACCGTAAGCCCCGCGTTTTAATAGCGATGTATGCCAATTAATACCATAGGATGGCGACGTTCGTCGAATTCGAGCTGGCGGCCGCGAACGCCGCTCTCGACGACGTGTTCGACCGTCTGCCGTCGTGTTACTGTCGCATGGAGCAGACGGCCGCGAGCGACGTCCCCGGGCTCTGGTTCGGCGGCGTCGAGCGATCGGCGCTCGAGTCGGCGTTCGAGACGGATCCCACCGTCGACGCGTACTCGCTGGTCGACGCTGCGGGCGACGAGTGGCTGTACGAGATTCGATTCGCTCCCGACGCCTGTGATATCTACGAGAACGGGTCGGTGTTGTTCGAGGAGGGCGGGACGATACTCGCGGCGTCGGCCACCCGCGGAACGTGGTCGGTCCGGATGCGATTCGCCGAGCGCGAGAGCGCCACCCAGACCTACCGTCGCCTCCTCGAGCGGGACATCGACGTCGAGGTCGCGAGTCTTCGGGAGCGGTCGACCGCGGGACCGGAACGTCTCGGACTGACGACCGAGCAGTACGAAGCGATCGTGACCGCCATCGAGCGCGGCTACTACGAGGTCCCCCGCGAGGTGTCGATTACGGAACTGGCCGACGAGTTCGACATTTCGGATCAGTCGGTCTCCGAACGCCTTCGGCGCGCGATATCGAGGCTGCTATCGGCGGAGTTCGACGAAGCCGACGCGCGCTCTCGAGCCGACGATCAGTGACGGTTCCCTCGGGCGGCGTTCCGAGCGCCGATCACCGATTCCCGCCCGACGGGAACTTAAAAACCCTGACTGTCCGCATGACAGCATCACGGACGAGAGCGACGAACGGTCCACTGGATGTCCACCGACCGCTGGGTTCCGGACGACGGTGACGGCGCGCCGGTCGTGCTCGAGTACGCGCCGGACGACGAGACGCCGACCAGTATCGCGGTCGTGCGCACGATCGCCGCGCTCGAGAACGTCGATCCGACCGCCCTCGAATTCACGCTCTACGACTACATCGATCCGATCGCCCTCGACCGGCTGATCGCTCACACGGGCGACGGGAGCACCGAAGTTAGGTTCACGATACACGGCTACCGCGTCTCCGTCCGCGAAACGGGCGAAATCGTCGTTCGGGAACCCGAGTGAGGGGCGTCGCCACCGAAATCGACGGCAGCGTCCGACCGCAGCGACGGCGGCGACGGTGGACCGCCGGTGCCCGACACCTCAGCGGGTCGCCCACTCGAGCATCCGCTCGTAGACGGGGTCCGTCGCCAGCGCGTTCGAATCGCCGACGAGCACGAGCGCGCGCTTCGGCCGCGTGAGCGCGACGTTGATCCGCCGGTAGTCCTCGAAGATCGGCCCCTCGAGCGTCCCGGTCGCGGTAAAGGAGACGATAATGACCTCCTGACTCGAGCCCTGGAAACGATCGACGGTATCGACCGCGACGTCGTCGGGGACGTGCTTCGATATCTCCGAGACCTGCGCGCGGAAGGGCGCGATGACACCGATCTCCGAGCGCTCGAGCCCCGCGGCCTCGTAGGTCTCGATCAGGTCGGCGATCCGCGCGGCCTCTTCACTGTCGGTGTACCGTCCGCCGTCGCCCTCGACGTCGACGAACGAGACCGGATCCCGCAGCTCGGCGGGGAGGGCCTCGCGGGCGACGCCCTCGAGGTCGTCCAGCGTTCGCCCGGCGACCTCGGGCGTCGCCGGCCGCAATCCCCCGTCGTAGAACTCGGTGGAGGCGAAGACCTGGATGCGCTGGTTCATGCGGTACTGGCGGTCGAGCATGACTCCGGCCTCGGGGTGGAGGTCGACGAGGCGCTCGAACAGCGATTCGGTAAGGTCGTTCTCGGCCCGCACGACGGGCGGTAGCTGCTCGTGGTCGCCGACGAGGACGAACCGGTCGGCAAGGTTCGTCGCCGCGTGCGTGCCGGGTTCAGTCAGCTGGGCGGCCTCGTCGACCAGCGCCGCGTCGAACGACTGCTCCTTCATGACTCGAGAGCCGCAGGTCGCCGTCGTCGCGGCCACGACCTGCGCGTTCTCGAGTTCGGCGACGCGCTCCTCGGGATCGCCGGCGCGCTCGAGGCGGTACGGCTCCATGTCCTCGCGGACGCCGCTCTCGGAGCCGACGCGGACGACGCGGTCCTCGTCGATCACGTCGTCTAACTGCTCGAGTAAGGCCTCCAGCGCGTTGTCCACCGCGCGATTGGTGAACGCCGACAGCAGGACGCGCTCGCCGCGTTCGACCATCGCGCGGATGGCGCGAGCGATCGTGTAGGTCTTCCCGGTGCCCGGCGGGCCGTGGATCAGCGCGAAGTCCTCGGCGCCGACGGCCATCCGGACGGCCTCGTCCTGCGCGTCGTTGTTGTCGATGAAGATCTCGTCAATGGCTTCGAACTCCGGCTCCGCTCGACCGAAGAGCACGTCCTTGCGGCGGTCGCTGCCCTTCAGCAGGAAGTCGTGCATGGCGACCAGCAGCCGGTCGGTCGTCAACTCGGAGGGGTAGACGTCCAGCCGCGTGACCTCGACGGGCTCGTCGGCCGTGAGAACGATTTCGTCGTCCAACCGTTCGATGCGGGCGAGCTCCGAATCACCGCGCACTGGGTCCCCGTCGCTGGCCAGTACCAGATCGCCCTCCCGGAGCTTCGAGTTCGCGCCGCTGGTTCGCCGGGCGCGCAACTCCCAGCGACCCTCCGCGAGTTTCCGTCGCTCGAGGAACTCGAGGTCGATCAGCGCGCGGTCGTCGTCGGCGCGTTCCTCGGCCGTCTGCTCCCAGAGCTTGGCGTACTCGCGGTGGACCTCGCGGCGCTCCTCCTCGATCGCCCGATAGAACCGATCGAAGTAGTCGCGTTCCTCCTCGGGCAGGGCCGCGCCGATCTGGCCGGCCTTCGACTCCTGATCGAGCCGCCCCGAGACGACCATGCAGGTGTCCTGCTCGAAGCAGTACTCGCACTTGGCAGATCCCTCGTACCCCGTGGGAACGTCGCCCTTGATCTCCATCGCGGCGAGCTCGTTGCGCAGGCGGACGACGAACTTCAGCAGCCCGTCGCCCATCGAGAACTCCTTGGCGGGCGTGAGGTCGCCGGTCTCCTCGTTTCGCTCCAGCGTGGAGTTCTTGGTGTAGAGCAGCGTGCCGGTGTCGACGCTCCCCCCGTGTTCCTCGAGCAACAGCGCGTAGCAGGCGGCCTGCACCTTGTCCTTGAACCGAGGTTCCTTCTTCAGGTTCTTCCCGGTCTTGAGTTCGACCGGCGCGCCCCGTCGGATCGCGTCGGCGCGGCCCCGAATTCCGAAGGTCTCGCTGATGAGGAGTTGCTCCGAGCGCCAGCTGTCTTCCTCGGTCAGGCGGCCCTGCTCGAGCCAGCCCTCGATCGCCTTCGCGTTCTCGCGGACGTCCTCCGCCACGGCGTCGGGGGTCTCGCCGAGCAGGCCGAGCTGGAGGCCGCGCTCCTCGACGCGGGCCTCGATGGACTCCTCGAGGTCGCGGCCCCGCAGCAGGTCGCCGAAGACCTCGTGGACGAGCGTCCCCTTCACCACGGGGTAGTTCAGCGGGACGCCCGAGAGCTTGTTCAGGTAGTACAGGCGGGGACACTCGACCCAGTTGCGCAGCGACGTCACGTTCACGAGGAAAGAGGGCTCGACGACGACGTAGGAGTCGCCGGTCGTCTCGTACCGCGTTTCGCCCTGATACTCCTCTTCCTCGGCGTCGGTGACGAGCAGCTCCATCCCGGGCTCGAGGTACTCCGCCGACTCGGTCCACTTGTTCCACAGCGTGACCGTCGTCGTCTCACGGGCGTCCGCGAGGGTCGTCTGCCCGCCGGCGTCAGTTCCGGTACCGGCGTCTCGAGTCGGCGCGTCAGCGCTCGTCGAATCGTCGCCGTCGCTCTCGAGGCGCAGCGGCACTTCGGCCAGGTCGCTCTCGCCGTACTTCGTCGACACCGAGCGCACCTCGACCTCGCCCGCGACGGTTCCGCGTACGTGCACGGCTATCCGTCAGGGGCGAGCCATCAAAAACGCTATCGGTCGCCGGTGCGGGCACGACGTCCGGAAGCTGTCGGAGCGGCGAACGGTTACGCGTCGAATCGCCCGCATTCGTCAGCGTAACGATCGATTACCGGCGATTGTTCGTACCAGACGCTGGAACGGTCGCCGTCGTTTTTGTCGATTCCGTCGAACCGTCGACCGAGATGAGCGACTCGAACCGCGACGACCGCGATCGAGACGGATCGGGCGGTGTCGAAGGGGGCGCCGACCGCGACGAGGGAATGCGGTCGCCGTCCGACGACGTCGACTCCGGGACCGGGGTCGGGGACCGAGACGATCCCGGGCGAGACCGCCGCGACGAGACGACCCAGATCGCGAACGAGGAGCGCCGGCGAAAGATCTCGGTCATCAGCGGGATCATCGCCGTCATCGGCGCGTGGGTCGCCCTGTCGGTCGTGGTCCTCTACGACGTCTCGGGAGCCGCGTTCTGGAACAACGTCCTCGTCGGGACCGTCGTCTTCGCCGCGGCGGCCTACAATTACTACCGGCTCGCCAACGACATCCCGCTCAGCGTCGGCGTCTCGGGACTGGTCGCGCTGCTGGGCGTCTGGCTGATCGTCGCTCCCGCGCTGCTCGAGATGGAAGCGGGGCTGGGACTGTCGGAGAGCCCGTTCTGGAGCACGCTCGCCTCCGGACTGCTCATCGCGGCGCTGGCCGGCTACAACGCCTACGGCGCGCGCGAGGCGCGGTCGGTCGCGACGGACTCCGCGCGGGCCTGAGCCCCGACGGGCCGATACGAATCCGGGACTGCGTCGGGATCGAACGGAGCCCGTAACCGCGTCCAAAACGAGTGCTGCTTACCGCGTCGATCCGAAGTTCGACTCGAGGTCGCTCTCGAGTCGCCGGAGGCGGTGTTCGGCGGCGTGGTGACGCGTCGCGACGACGGCGAAGCAGATCATGACGACGGCGAAGCCGATCGAGACGGCGGGGGAGATGCCGTTCACGTAGCTGTTCCCGAGCTGGCCGAGCGCCAGCGCGAGCGGGCCGAGCGCGAGCAGGCAACTCTTCGCCGGCGTAGCGAGAAACAGTTCGACGAACGAAGGTGATTGACGGGCGGACATGGCAAGCAGTGGTTACTCTCCCTGTCAGGGGAGGCATCGTATCCCTTTCGGTTCTTACCGACGAGCGAGAGGGGCGAAAGCGACGATGACTCGGCGGCAGTGGCGGCTTTCGGCGCGACCGATACGTTCATTCTGTCCGCGTCACAACGAACGCGTATGCGGATTCGCGAGTGGCAGGACATACTCGAGGACGTCACGGAGCGAGACGTCGACCCGGAGGACTGGCGCGCGGTCGCCGGCGACCGCGCCGCCGGCGTCGGCGAAGACATGTACCTCGCGCATCCCGGTGCCGGGGTCTTCTTCCTGAAGACCTACGCGAAGAACCCCTTCGAGGTCCGCGGCGTCGGGACGCGGGTCGCCCGCAGCCTCGACGACGAGATCGGAGCCTTCCTCCCCGAGGAGGAGACCGGCGGGCGGTTCGCCGTCCAGTCGCCTCCGGAGGACGAGGAGCAGGCCGAGACGGTCTCGAAGCGACTCGAGACCGTCCTCGAGACCCACGCCGACGCGCCGACGCGACCGCAGGACCTCTTCGACGACGTCATGGAGGCCTTAGAGAGCCCCGCGTTCGGGCCGATGGAGTACGACCAGTACGACCGCCCCGACGAACTCGAGGACCTCTCGGAGCGGTTCGAGGAGGCCGACGAACTGCTGAACGCGGAACTCGAGGACCTGATCGAGACCGACGAGGTCGATCGCGGCTTTATGTGAACCGAAGTTTTTCCACCGAACTTTTTCCGCCTCGGGTTCGCCTACGGCGAACCACTCGGCGCAAAAACGTCCTCAGAAATCTTCGATTTCTGATGGGCCCGCGAGAGCGCCGCTCTCGCGGACTTCGATGAAAAAGGCCGCCTCCGCGGGGTTTCACCCCGCTCCGGCGGGTAATCGCTCACTTCGTTCGCGAACACTCGAGCAGCACTTTCGTCGCACGACGAGCAGACGTGCTTCCCACCTCGAGTCCCCCGAACGCGCCTGCGACTGCGTCCGGTGACTCTATGGGATCGGCTTCCGAGGCACCAGGTATGAGCGACGGAGACGCTGACGGAGCCGCGGCCGTCGTCCGCGACTACTACGACGCGCTCCGGAGCGGCGAGCCCCTCGCGCCGTACTTCCTCGAGGACGAGTCGACCGTCAAATTCGGGATCAGCGAGTCGCTGTTCGGCTTCGAGTCGGTCCGCGAGGCGCTGCGAGAGCAGACCGCGACGACCGCGAACTGGACCGTCGAGAGCGAGGGCCTCGTCGTCTCGGAGCGCGACGCGTTCGCGACGTTCGCCGACGAAGTGACGATGACGTGGACGGACACCGAGACCGGTGCGAACGAGCGGTTCGAGACGCGATGGAGCGGGACACTCGTTCGGAACGAGAGCGGCGATAAGGAGGGGAACGGAACCGGAGACGGGCCAGCGTGGCGGTTCGCGACGATGCACGTCAGTACGGCCGACGAGCTATGAGTCGCGGCCCCGACCGCGACTCGAGGCGTCGGTCCGCCGACTCGAGTTCGCTGACGGAGCCGTCGATCCGGCTCAAGGGCGTGTTCGTCCTGCTCGTCGGCCTCTCCGGCGGCACGATGGCACTCGGGGGCGGCGCGCCGCCGGTCATCGTCGGGCTGATGACGGTCGGCGGACTCGTCGCCGGCGGCGCGTTACTGTGGTACCTGCTCTGGGTCCTCGGGTAGGAACGGCTCGAGTCCGACGGGGAGAGCGGGGAATCGATCGATTCGCGATCAGCGATCGACGCGCTGGAGCCACATCGTCGGGGCGTCGAGTTCGTCCTGCGTCGGGAGGTTCTCGGGCCCCTCCCAGACGAGGCTCGCCGTCTCGAGGTCGCGGTTCTCGACGACCGTCTCGAAGAAGTGCTTCCCGCGTTCGTACTGCCGTTCCTTGAGTCCGAGACCGAGCAGACGGCGGAACAGCTTCTGGAGCGGCCCGCGGCCCTGTCGGCGGGCGTCGAGTTTCCGGCGGAGGTCCGCGTACTCGTCGTCGAAGGCGTGGTCCATCAGCAGTTCGGCGTACCCCTCGACGACGGTCATCGCGGCGTCGAGCTCCTGGAACGACGCGCGGTCCAACGAGCCGTCCGACAGCTTCGCGATGCCCTCCTCCATGCGCTCCTCGAGGTGGTCGGAGAGCCACGGCGCGGCGCCGAACTCCGCGGCGTGGGTCACCTCGTGGAAGGCGATCCAGCGGCGGAACCGGTCGGGTTCGACCTCGAGTTTCTCCGCCGCGCCCAGGATGTTCGGTCGAACGAAGTACAGCGCGTGCGTCTCTTCGGGGTCGTTCGCCAGCAGCAGCGGGTCGTACTGGCCGAGGACGTTCCGTCCGAGGAAGGCCAGCAGGACGGTCATCGTCCCCGTGTTGATCGTTCGGGCGACGCCGGGGAAGGCGCCGGCCGGCACCTGGTCCTCGAGGGTGCCCATCACGCGTTCGAAGGTCGCGATGTTGGCGTCCATCCAGTGGTGGCGGTTCTGGATCTCGATGGAGTCGGGGACGTCGAACTCGACGCCCGAGACCGATCGGATGGCCTCGCGGGCCTCCCGCACGTCGCGGGCGTAGGCCTCGCGCTCGCCCGGCTCGAGCTCGAGCGAGCCGGGCTCGGTCACCGCCTTCGCGGCGTCTGCCGCGGACTGCCAGTCGATCATATCGTCACCGGACGCCCCGGCAACGGCCCGGGCGCTGCGATAGAGATTCACGGCTACGGGTACGGGAAGGACGCGCAAAAGCGTTCGGTCGCTCGCCGTCGGTCAGTTTCGTCAGTCGCCGATCAGTTGACGATGACGTCCGGTTCCTCCTCGGCCTCGAGGTCGTCCTCGTCGTCGCCGCGGAACTTCTTGGCGGCCGCCGCGATGGCCACGAGCGTAACGAGCGCGATGACGGCGCCGATGGCCTTGCTGCCGCCGGACTCCTCGTCCTCGGAGTCGTCGACGTCGGTCTCGGGCTCGTACTCCGGCGTCTCCTCGGACTCGGTTTCGGTGGAGCCGAACGGCAGTGCACTGCCGATCGATCCGGGGCCGAACTGGGTGTCGCCGTCCAGATGCAACTCGATGAGGGTGAACTTCGTATCGCCCATGTGTAGCGATTCGACGACTGGATACTTATACTGTTTGCCGGCCGTCGCGTTTCGAAGCCACGCAGACGGTCTCGTCCTCGGAAGCTCTCGGTCCTCGGCGGTGCGTATCGGTATCTCGAGTCGGACCAGCACGTCATTCAGAACCACTCAGCCGAACTGATCGGTCTCCCTATCGATCCGTGCTACCGTCCACCGATCGGAAACGAGCGATTATGCCCGGTCGAACCGTCGAGTCGGACACAGGACCGGTACGATTAAGTGTCCGTCACCTGCGGTCTTTCGTATGAGTGGACGACCGCTGGACGTCCTCGAGGCGTCGCTCGGCGAACGCGTCACGGTACGACTCAAGAGTGGCGGCGAGTACGTCGGCGATCTCGCCGGCTACGACCAGCACATGAACCTCGTGCTCGAGGACGTGACGATCCCGGAAGCCGGTGTCGACGAAGAGGCGCCGGTCGAAGACACAACGATTATACGCGGCGACAACGTCGTTTCGATCACTCCATGACTGGCGCAGGAACCCCAAGCCAAGGAAAGAAGAACAAGACGACCCACACCAAATGTCGTCGCTGCGGAGAGAAGTCCTACCACACCAAGAAGAAGGAATGCTCGTCGTGTGGCTTCGGCAAGTCCGCCAAGCGCCGCGACTACGAGTGGCAGTCGAAGACCGGCGACAACTGACGGATTTTCTCTCTCCCTTCGAACTCCGATCGCGCCAGCGACGCGACTCGAACAGCGGTGACGCAGTGCGTGCTTCGGGCCGTGAGACCGTCGCTCGAGACGCCGCGATAGCGACGCGATGATGCCATCTCTTCCCTGACTAAAACCGGTATTCGATATTCGAGTTCTCGAACTACAGGAATCCTACCTGTCGAATTCCGCGCCTCACGCAGCTTTATATAGTTGTCAAGCGTATATTAGGACGACCACGCTGGAGACGGCAGTCGGTCGAGGACGAGACGATGCTCACTACCGCGGTAACCTACCTGAAGAACAGCGACGACGCCTGGAAGATCACGATTATCGGCGGACTGCTCGTACTGGCGAGCGTGCTGGTGCTCCCCGCCGTTCTCGTCTGGGGCTACGTCGTCCGCGTGCTCGAGCGAACGAGCCGCGGCGAGGACGAGGCGCCGGAATTCGACGACTGGGGCGCGCTGACGGTCGACGGCGTAAAAGCGATCGCGATCCTCCTGGCGTACGGCCTGCTTCCGTTCGTCGTCGGCGGCCTCCTGTTCGGGGGCGTCTGGCTGGCGGTCGGCAGCGACCCGGGAACGCTCGGCGCCGTGGCGCTGGGGATCAGTAGTCTGGTGACGCTCGCGGCGATGGCCGCGGTCGCCTACACCGTCCCCGCCGCGCTGGCCCGCTTCGCGACGGAGGGCCGACTCGGCGCCGGCTTCGAGTTCGACGCGCTGCGTCCGAGCCTCGCGACCGGGACGTACGCGGTCGGCTGGCTGCAGGCCGTCGGGATCGTCTTCGCGGGCGCGCTGCTCTCCGGGATACTCGCCGAGATCGCGATTCTCGGGGCGATCCTCGGCGCGATCGTGTCGTTCTACGCCCTCGTGAGCGCCTACTACGTCATCGGGCAGACCTGGGAGCGACTTCACCCCGTCTCGCTCGAGGAGACGCGGGAACGACCGTCGGCCGAACGGCCCGCGGTCTGAACCGGTTCGCTTTTTTCCGCCGTCGAACGCGATACCCCGTCAAACGACGGTCAGCCGCGGCGAACGACGGCCGTCCACCGATGAACAGCCCGTTGTAGCAACTGAAACGAGTCGCACACTGCTCGCGCGAGTGCGAGCAGGTGCGTATTGGCTTTCAGTGACTACAAGTCCGACCCCGCGAACACTCGCGTATGGAGACGACGGACGCCTTCGCCGGACTCGAGTGTGTCGACTGCGGGGCTACCTACGACGCCGAAGCCGTCTCGCACCGCTGTCCCGACTGCGACGGCTTTCTCGATCCGAGCTACGAGTACGACGCGATCGACCTCGACCGGGAGACCCTCGCGGACCGACCGTTCGACTCGCAGTGGCGCTACGAGGAACTGCTCCCGTTCCCCCGCGAGTCGGCGGTGACGACCAACGAAGGGGCGACGCCGCTGGTCGACTGTCCCGACCTGGCCGACGAACTCGGCGTCGAACGCGTCCTGATCAAGGACGACGGCCGGAATCCGACGGGGTCGACCACCGACCGCGGGGCATCGGTCGCCGCGACGGCCGCCGCCCGGCACGGGGCGACAGACGTCGCCCTCGCGTCGACGGGCAACGGCGGCCAGGCGGCCGCGGCCTACGCCGGCCGAGCCGACCTCGAGTCCCACGTCTACGTCCCCTCGCGCTCGAGTTTCACGAACAAGGCGATGATCAACGTCCACGGCGGCGACATGAACGTCGTCGGCGGTCGGTTCGACGACGCGGTCGGTGCCTACGAGGAGGGGATGGGCGAGCACGACGACTGGTACTCGCTGCAGCCCTTCGAGACGCCGTACCGCCACGAGGGGGCGAAGACGACGCTCTTCGAGATCCTCGAGGGCCTCGAGTGGGAGGTCCCCGACGCGATCTGTTACCCGACCGGTGTCGGCGTCGGACTGGTGGGGGCGTACAAGGGAGCGACGGAGCTCCGCGAACTCGGACTCATCGACGAGCTCCCGCCGCTGTACGCCGCGCAGGCCGCGGGCTGTGCGCCGATCGTCGACGCCCTCGAGAGCGATCGCGACGAACACGAACCCGTCGAACGACCGGACACGATCTGCGGCGAGATCGAGATCGCCGATCCGCCGGCGAGTTCGCGCGTCCTCGAGGCCGTCCGCGAGACCGACGGCGGGGCGGTCGCGACCGAGGATCCGGACATCCTCGAGTCCGGCGTTCGGGTCGCCACGCACGAAGGGCTCGAGCTGGCGCCGAGCCCGGCCGCGGCGGCGAGCGGGGCGTGGGAGCTGGCCGAGCGCGGCGAGTTCGACGGCGACGAGACGGTCGTCATCGTCAACACGACCGCCGGGAACAAGGAGGGCGACGTGCTGCGGAGTCACCTGATGAGTCAGGGCGTCTAGGGGCCGATCGCACCGAGCCGCGTCCGACCGTCGCACCGGTTCGCGTTCGGAGTCCGAAGCAGTGGCTGTAGTCTCGGAACGGCGACCGTAGTCTGGGAACGGCGAACGGCAGGCGTCGTAATCGGAACCGAAAAAACGGCCGCACGGCCGCGTCGAGCGTCAGTCGTCGTCGGCGTCCTCGAGCGCGCCGGCGCTCGTCTCGTCGACGACGTCGATCGAGACGCCGGCGTCCATCCCGCGGTTGCGGTTCGCGTCGCCGAAACCGGCGCTGAGAACGCGCGTCAGGGCGTCCTCGACGTCCTCGTCGAGTTCCGTGATGCGGTGGGGTTCGACTTCGACGACGAAGCCCGTCGTGATGTTCGGCGACGTCGGCAAGAAGAGCACCTCGCGGCCGTCGTCGGTCGTCTTTCCCGTCTTGAACGCCGTCATCCGGAGTCCGTCCCACGTCTCGATTTTGACCGGTTTCTGTAGCGAGTCCTGTTCGCCGAACGCGGTCTCGGCGGCCATTTTCGAGGCGTTGTAGACGACCCGCATCACGGGGACGCGGTTCGCGACGTTGTCGACGACCCGTTCGACGAGACCGCCGACGGTCGTCCGCATGAGGTAGCCGACGGAGAAGGTGAGGATGGTGAAGACGGTCAGCGCGACGATGACCCGGAGGAGTTGGGCGAGTTGTTCCCGAGTCTGCTGGGCCTGGGCGCCGTCACCGGGGATGAACGGCTGGAGGGCCTCGGGCTGGAGAATGAGCCCCGGCGTGAGCCCGGCGACGAGGCCGTAGAGCCAGTAGATGACGTAGAGAGTGACCAGAATCGGGCCGAGGACGATCAGCCCGCTCGCGAAATCCCGCTTCCACGAAGCCATGTACAGCACCTCACACTAGGGGCTAATGAGCCCTTCCCTTTAGCGGTCGAGGAGGGCACGGAGCGCGAATCGGACGTTCGCCGTCCGTTCGGTCATCCGCCGGTAGAAGTACGATTTCCACCGGTCGCCGTAGGGGACGTACTGGTAGACGGAGTACTCCGCGGCGAGTTCGTTCTGGGCGTCCTCGCGGACGCCCATCAGCATCTGGATCTCGAAGTCGGTGCCGTGGGTCTCGTGGCAGTCGATCGCGTGGTCGATCATCGCGGGGTCGTGACTACCGACCGCGATGCCGCCGTCGTAGTGTTCGAAGGCGTATTCGAGCAGCGCCTCGTACTCCCGGTCGACCCGGTCGGCGTCGCGATAGGCGATATCGGCCGGCTCGTCGTAGGCCCCCTTGACGAACCGGACCTTGCCCGGCACGTCCGCGAGCCGTTCGACGTCCTCGCGGGTGCGCTTGAGGTTCGCCTGTACGCAGACGCCGACGCCGCCCTCGTGCGCTCGAGCGAGCTCCTCGTACGCGTCGAGCGTCGCGTCGGTCGTCGTGTGGTCCTCCATGTCGATCCAGACGAAGACGTCGCGGTCCGCGGCCGCGTCGACGACGCCCGCGAGCGTCTCCCGAAACACGTCCTCGCCCAGATCCAGTCCCAGTTGCGACGGCTTGACCGAGATGCAGGCCTCGAGACTCGAGTTCGCGATGTCGTCGACCAGTCGCCGGTATTCGGCGGCGTCGGCGGCCGCGGCGTCGCGGTCGTCGTAGTGTTCGCCCAGCAGATTGAGGATCGCCTTCACGTCGCGATCGTTCAGCCGGCGGACGTGCTCGAGGGCCGTCGCCGGCGACTCCCCGGCGACGAAGTGGTTCGCGATCGGCGGGATCATAGTCGGTCATTCGGCCGCGAATCAGAAGGGTGTTTGTCCGTTTCTCAGATCGATCCGTTCGCTTCGATGCGATGGGACCCGACGCTCGGTCACCGAAGCGTGAGACACCGTTCCCGATTTCCACGGTGAACCGGCTCGAGTAGCGGGTTCGCTCGCTCCGTCGATGCTTGAGCACGTACACTGTCGGTTCGGGGCCGTTCGACCCGAAAACTGGACGGAAGAACGGAAGCGTCACGCGGAGCCCGAGTCGATCCGTGCCCACCATATGTCATCGGTATCTGTGTATGGTTGGTATGGATATTGTGGACAAGCTATTAATATCTGTTTCACCTGGAGTGACGTATGACGGCAGGACCGCCGATCGACGAACTCCACTTCGATGACGCACCGAACGTCGACTCCGTCCCGGGGCCGAACACCCGAGAGCTGCTCGAGAGACAGCGCGAGATCGACAGCAGCGCGGTCGCGTACCCCGACGACATCCCGATCGCCTTCGAGGAAGGGAAGGGTGCGACGGTCCGCGACGCCGACGGCAACACCTACATCGACCTCTTCGCGGGGATCGGCGTCCTGAACGTCGGCCACGCGAACCCGTACGTGCTCGAGGCCGTCCACGAGCAGGCGGACAAGTTCGTCCACACGGTCGACTTCCCGACGGAGGCCCGACTCGAGCTGATCGAGAAGTTAGACGAGATCGCGCCGTCGGGGCTGCAGGGCAACCAGAAGGTCGTCTTCGGCGGCCCGACGGGCAGCGACGCCATCGAGGCCTCGATCAAACTCGCCAAGTACAACACCGGCGGCGACGGCCTCATCGCGTTCCGCGGCGCCTACCACGGCGCGACGACGGGGGCGATGAGCGTCACGTCGAACAAGAAGTTCAAGGGCCACTACACCCCCCTCCTGTCGGACGTCGTCCACGCGCCGTACCCCTACCCCTTCCGGCAGGGGAAGACCCCCGAAGAGGCGGTCGATCACGCCTTAGAGGAGGTGCAGGCGATCGTCGAGGACCCCTACGGCGGCCTGGCCAATCCGGCCGGCATGATCGTCGAACCGATCCAGGGCGAGGGCGGCATCGTCACGCCGCCGGAGGGCTTCCTCCGGGGGCTGCGCGACATCGCGGACGACAACGACATCACGCTCGTCTTCGACGAGATCCAGAGCGGACTGGGCCGCACCGGCCAGTGGTGGGCCAGCGACTGGGAGGGCGTCACCCCCGACGTGATGACCTCCGCGAAGGCGCTCGGCGGCGTCGGCTTCCCCCTCTCGGCGACGATGTACCACGAGGATCTCGACACGTGGGGCGCGGGCGACCACGCCGGCACCTACCGGGGCCACGTCGTCGGCATGCGCGCCGGCACCCGCGCCATCGAGTACATCCAGGACCGCGACCTGCTCGCCCACGCTCGCGACCTCGGCGAGTACATCCAGGGACGGCTCCGGGAAGCGGCCGACGAGACCGACCGACTCGCCGAGGTCCGCGGCAAGGGACTGTTCATCGGCGCCGAGTTCGTCGACGCGGACGGCCGGCCCGACGGCGACCTCGTCGACGCGATCCAGCAGTACTGTTTCGAGCACGGCGTCCTCGTCTGGACGGCCGGCCGGACGGGCAACGTCCTGCGGTTCCTCCCGCCGCTCGTGCTCACCCGCGACCTCGCGGAGACCGCGCTGGACGTCGTCGTCGAAGCGATCGAGCACGCGACCGCGGAAGCGAAACGGGCCGCCTGAGCCGAATCCGATCCACCTCCACTCGAGTCACCATGGCAGACACCGACCCCATCGAGACCGACGGCGCACCGAGCACCGACAACCCCTACTCGCAGGGCGTGCTGGCCGGCGACACGTGCTACGTCTCCGGCTACGGGCCCGTCGACCCCGAGACGGGCGAGCCCGTCGAAGGCGACATCCGGGATCAGACGGACCGCGTCCTCGAGAACATCGCCGCCGTCGTCGACGACGCCGGCGGTGACGGCCTCGAGGACGTCGTCAAGGTGACCGTCTATCTGACCGACCTCGAGGACTACGAGCGGGTCAACGAGGCCTACGGCGCGCGGTTCGGCGACGAACCGCCGGCCCGCGTCTGCGTGGAGGTCTCGCGGCTCCCCGAGGACGTCCGCGTCGAGATGGACGCGACGGCGTACGTCGGCTGAGTAGCGTTCCGATTCCCCACCCGGTTCCCGCCGTGGCGATCGGTTTTCAATTGATACTGCGTAACCGATAAACGATCGTTGACTACGGTTAAGTATCTCCCGCGCCTAGTACCGGCAAGAATGTCCTACGACGTGCGAACCAGGCTGTCCGACCTCCGGCGGGCGTTCCACCGTCATCCGGAACCCGGCTGGCGGGAGTTCAAGACGACTGCCCGGATCGTCGACGAACTCGAGCGACTCGGCGTCGACGAGATCGCCGTCGGGCGGGAGGCGCTGGCGACCGACGACCGCATGGCCGTGCCCGACGACGAGGAACTCGAGCCCTGGATCGAGCGGGCGCGCGAGGCGGGGGTTCGCGAGGACGTCCTCGAGCGAACCGCGGGCGGTCACACGGGCGTCGTCGCGGTCGTCGAGTGCGGCGAGGGACCGAACGTGGGACTGCGCGTCGATCTCGACGCGATCTCGATGACGGAGTCGACGGCCGACGACCACCGACCGGTCGCGGAAGGATTTCGCTCGGAACACGACGGCTACATGCACGCCTGCGGCCACGACGCCCACATCGCGATGGCCCTCGGGACGATCGAGGCCGTTCGGGACAGCGGTGAGTTCTCGGGAACGCTGACGGTGTTCTTCCAGCCCGCCGAGGAGATCTCCGGCGGCGGGAAGGCGATGGCCGAGGGCGGCTACCTCGACGACGTCGACTACCTGCTGGCGGTCCACGTCGGCCTCGACCACCCCACCGGCGAGATCGTCGCCGGCGTGGAGAAGCCGCTGGCGATGGCCCACCTGACGGCGACCTTCGAGGGCGCGAGCGCTCACGCGGGGAAGGCACCCAACGAGGGGGGCAACGCGATGCAGGCGGCCGCGACCGCGATCCAGAACGCCTACGCGATCCCCAGGCACAGCGACGGGATGACTCGAGTCAACGTCGGCCACATCGAGGGCGGTACCGCGAGCAACGTCATCGCCGAGGAGATCACGATGGAAGCCGAAGTCCGCGGCGAGACCACGGGCCTGATGGAGTACATGCGCACGGAGCTCGAGCGGGTCTGCTACGCCGCGGCGGAGATGCACGACTGCGACGTCACGCCGCGGGTCATCAGCGAGTCGCCGCGAGCCGACAGCCATCCCGCGCTCCGAGACCTCGTCGGGGGAGTCGCTCGCGAGGTCGACGGCGTCGAGCGCGTCGTGCCGTCGACGGAGTTCGGCGTCAGCGAGGACGTCACGTACCTCATGGACCGCGTGCAGGACGACGGCGGCCTCGCGTCGTACGTGCTCGTCGGCACGGATCACCCGACGAACCACCACACGCCGACGTTCGACGTCGACGAGGAGAGCCTCGAGATCGGCGTCTCGGTGCTGGCCGAGACCGCGATCGAACTCTCCCGACGGCCGGTCTGAGGTAGATCGAGCTACCGAACCGATTCGCGACGTCGCGGACGGACTGGACGGCTTCTGCGAGACCAGTCACTGGTCCTCGGTCGCCGACGCGCGTCGGTACGTCCGGGTATCGAGCGCGCCGTCCAGTTCGATCTCGAACCGGTCGCCGTCGATCTCGAACCGAACCAACACGCCGTCCTCGAGCGCCTCGCTCTCGCAGTCCCACGCGGTCGATCCGTACTCCAGTTCGGGCGTCCGGTAGTCGATGCCGTGGTCGTGCAGGAACGCGACGGTCGGCGCCCGCGTCAGCGCGTAGTAGAACGCGGGAATCCGGAACGAGACGCCGCACTGTCGACAGCGCATCTCGGCCATCACTAGCGTCGAGGCATCCAACCCGAACGTTTCCAGCCGGCTCCCCGGCTCCGGACTGTGGGTCGTGATCGTCGCCTCACCGAAGCGTCCCGCACAGTGGGGACACACGTCCCAGGAGACGGACTCGAGATACCACAGCGCCCGACGGTTGGCCCACGCGAACAGTTCGTCGGGGTCGCGGTTTCGGGGCGAACCGAACGAGAGCATCATGTCGAACAGGACGCCGTGCTCCGGACACGACGCGGTGATGACGCCGTTATCGACCGCGGCCTCGAGTCGCTTCCCGCCGGCCGGACACGTCCACTCGAGCGGTCCCGAGACCGACTCGTGACCGCCCGAGAAGGTCCGGGCGTAGATCTCGTCCACGACGCGCGACCCGGCGGTGGTCAACCAGTACCGTCCCTCCTCCCTCCGGACGAACCGATCGCGGAGTTCGTTGACGTGATAGTTGAACCGTCCGCCGTCCTCGACGTCCACCGCCGACCGGAGATCGCTGTAACTCATGCCCCGATGGTCCCAATTCGGCCGGCGCGTCTCCGCGAGCGCCAGCAGTATTCGAACCCGTAACGGGTTGGCCAGCGCGGAGAGGCTCTCCGCGACCGCCTCCGGATCCACGTCTCCGTCCATACGCTCCCATCGCGAGCGACCGACATCGACCTGTCGTTCGGTAGCCATCTTCGTCGGGAACGTCGGTGTTCGTATCAAATCCGGGACTGAAATATCCTTCTCGAAGATCGCTTACCGAAATGTATTTCTCCGAACACCTATTGGGCGACCGGCGGTACACTGTCCCGTAACGCATGACTGGAGAAGCGGAACGCGACGACGGCGCGTCTGCTCCGACCGAGCGGGAAGGCGCGAACGAAGGAGCCGGAACGGACGTCGGATTCGAAGGTCCGACCGCGGTTTCGGTCGACGAGCGGATCGACCTCACGATCACGGACGTTCCCGTCGAAACCGTCGATATCCGGGTCTCGCTGACGGACCGGAGCGGCCGCGATTGGGCAGCGAGCGCGACCTACGACACGCCGGCGGGGACACTCGACCTCGAGTCCGCGACGTCTGCGGACGGCGAGATAACGGGTGGCGTGATCGAACTCGTCCAGCGAGCGACGCCGGCCGAGGGGTCGGACCCGTACGAACCCGAACGCGACGGCGACGAACTGACCGTCCGCGTCGAACGCGACGGAGAACCGCTCGGTTCGACGACGATCGAACGCGAGTTCGGCGGCCCGGGAGTCGAGTCCGAACCGGTGGACGGCGAGTCGTTCGTCGGCCGGCTCTACGAGCCGCCGGGGAAGGAACCGGCGCCGGCGGTGATCGTACTCCACGGATCGAGCGGGGAACCCGCCGACGGGATCGCGCAGTTGCTGGCGTCGCACGGGTTCGCCGCGCTCGCGTTGCAGTACTTCGACTGGCAGGGTCGACGCGAGAACCTCCCGACGGAACTCGTGGCGGTGCCACTCGAGTCCGTCGAGAACGCCGTCGAGTCGGTGCGCGAACGGGACGGCGTTCGCGGCCCCGACGTGGGGCTGTTCGGGACGTCGAAGGGCGGCGAACTCGCGCTCCTCGTCGGGAGCCGACTCGAGTCGGTCGGGCCCGTCGTCTCGGTCAACGGGAGCGGCGTCGTCTGGGCGGGCATCTCACGGCGGGAGTTCCCGCCGGGCCCGTCGTGGACGGCGGACGACGAGCCGGTTTCGTCCGTCCCCTACACGGACGATCACTCGGTCTGGGACGTGCGGCCGCCGATGGAGATGGAGCCCGGCTACTCGCAGTCGCTCGAAGACGCCGACGAGGGGACGATCGCCGAGGCGACGATCCCCGTCGAGTCGATCGCGGGTCCGGTGCTCCTCGTCTCGGGCGGTTCGGACCGTATGTGGGACTCCGTGCGGCTCCACGATATCGCGGTCGACCGACTCGAGCGTCACGACTGCGACTACGAGCACCTGGTGTATCCGGACGCGGGGCACGCGATCACCGTCCCGTATCTGCCGACGGCCGACCGCGAGCGAACGGCGCAGTTCGTCACGGGCGGCTCGGCGGACGGCTACGCCGAAGCGGACCGCGACCACTGGCCGCGCGTCCTCGAGACGTTCGAGACGCTCCGGACGTGAGCCGTCGGCTCCACCCTGCCAAACGCAGTTCGTTCCGGCGCAGACCCGACCCGAGGGACGAAGCTGTCCGGTGATAATCACGTTCTCCGCAACAGAAACGTTAATTCACGGGCCGACTGTGTGTCCTGTATGAGCCAGGACGACGTGCCGGAGTCCCTACGGACGGCGGCCGACTCGGATCGACCGCGCGGCATTCTCACCCCCTCCGATCGCGACTTCCTGCTCGGTCGGAAGACCGACTACACGGATCACTCGAAGAAACAGAAGCGCAACCGTATCCGGCGGCGGGTGCGTAACGCGATTCTCGATTTCAGCATCCTCTTCGAGTACATGGAGGAACGCGACCGCGAGACCGTCTTCGATCCCGACGACGAGGATCGGGACGCCTACACGCAGGGAATCACCGACATGCTCGCCTTCCTCCACCTCGGGACGATGGGGTATCACACCCCGTTCAAGGACATGCTCTCGGAGGGCGTCGGCAAGGCCGAACAGCGCCTCGCGGGCTCGAACTACCGGATGGTCAACGTCGAGTTCAACGTCGAACCGGTCGGCCAGATCGACGTCGACGAGGTCATCGAGAAGCTCGAAAACGAGGAGTTCGCCCAACTGACCGACGAGGAGCTCCGGGCGTTCGTCCGCCTGCTGACGATGTCCGACGGGTTCTCTCCCGAGGCGACCCGCGAGGACATCAAGGACCGAGTCGACGAGTTCGCCGACCGCGTCAGCGAGAGCGCCGAGGTACGCGACCGGAAACTCGACGAACTGACGAACTGACGTGGCGAAATCGCCGTCGAACGTCGACTGATACCCGCACGTCTTCGAGCCGGCCATCGGTCGGCACCCACGCGTCTGCGCGTTCTCGCCAGCCGCTCGGACGAACTCGAGTCCGCGTCGATCGACGACCGGCACCGTTCTCGCCGGCGAACACCGTCCTCGCCGAGCGCGTCTCGGCGAGGGACGCGACTCGAGACCGCGGCGACCGTTGCTACCCTCGCCGCTCGAACGGGCACACAGTTCGCCCCAAACCCGTCAGATAGTTATGGTATGTGTTTTTCACGGAGTGTATCTAAATGAACGTACGCCTCCTCCCGGTTTCCGCGTTCAAATGCCTAAAATCGATTCGAGATCGGTCGGGCCACTCGAGCGAACGTCCAATAAACGCAATTCGTAGATATTACTGCGGAGTGAGAAACACTTATTGTGTACGCTGTCGATTGACTCGGTATGCCATCACGCAGCATGGCGGCTGGCAGGTGGAGGCACGGTCAATCAGCACGCTGCTGTCCGGGTACGGGGGTGAGACGATGAGCGACGCCGAGAAGGGAGCGGTCGACACGTTCCTCGAGGAGATCGATCCGATCGTCTTCGCGTTCGGGGCGCTGTTGACCGTCGGCGTGATCGCAGCGTTCTTCATCAGTCCCAGTACGGTCGAGAGCGGCATTTCCTCGCTGAACGATTCGATGCTCGGTGCGTTCAACTGGGCGCTGCTGCTGATCGTCTTCCTGATCGTCGTGTTCCTGTTGTTCCTGATCGTCGGCCCGTGGGGATCGATCAGGTTAGGCGACGAGTCGCCGGAGTACAGCTTCCTGTCGTTCTTCGCGATGCTGTACTCGGCGGGGTTCGCGGCGGGCGTCGTGTTCTGGGGGCCGACCGAAGCGCTGTTCTACTACGATAGCCCCTCGCCGCTGTTCGGCGGCGTCGAGGGCGGTTCGGCCGAAGCGATGACCGTCGCCGTCCAGCAGACGCTGTTCCACTGGGCGCTCCCGCAGCTCGCGGTGTTCACGATCATGGGGATCGCGATCGGCTACTTCGCGTACAACTACGAGAACGTCCCGCTTCGGGTGTCTTCGGCGCTGACGCCGATCCTCGGTGCGGAGAACCTCGACGGACCGACCGCGAAGGTCGTCGACATCCTCGCGGTGTTCGCGACGATCGGCGGCGTGGCGACCTCGCTGGGCTTCATCGGGAGCCAGTTCGTCACCGGGCTGGACTACCAGTGGGGTATCAGCATGGGGAACATCGGGATCCTCGCCGTGGTGACCTTCATGACGCTGCTGTTTACGACCTCGATGGTACTCGGGGTGGACAAGGGGATCCGGCGACTCTCGAACTTCAACATGATCCTCTTCGTCGTCCTCATGTTTGGGACGTTCATCGTCGGGCCGACGCTGTTCCTGATCCTGCTCGGTACGCAGGCGTTCGGCGGGATGATCAGCGACTTCGTTTCGATGAGCCTCTTCACCGGGGCCGGACCGATGGGTGCGGGAGACCCGGCGGCCACGGAGTGGATGAACGCCTGGACCGTCTTCTACTGGGCGTGGGCGCTCTCGTGGTCGCCGTTCGCGGGCCTGTTCATCGCCCGCATCTCCAAAGGTCGAACCGTCCGCGAAGTCGCCTTCACTGGAATCGTCGCGACCTCCGGGGCCACGATTCCGTGGTTCACGTTCGTCGGCGGCACCGCCGTCTGGGCCCAGCATAACGGCGTCGCGGACTTCAGTGCGGTGATCGCCGGCGAGGCCGGTGCGGAGGTCTCCGGCTTCATCCTCTTCGAGGCGTTGCAGTTCACGCTGAACGTCGGCGGTTCCTCGATGACGATTCCCGTCGGAACCGCGTTGATGTACATGTTCTTGGTCCTCGTGACGACGTTCTTCGTCACGTCCGCGGACTCCTCGACGCTGGCCGTCTCGATGATGACGACCGGCGGGAAGGCCAGACCCTCGAACATCAACCGGATCTTCTGGGGCGTCGTCCTCGGGATGACCGCGGCGATCCTGATGATCCTCGGCGGGACCGGCAGCGCGAACACGCTCCAACAGGCGGCAATCATCACCGGAACGCCCTTCGCCTTCGTCTGCTTCCTCGCGATGTGCTCGCTGATCAAGGACTTCGGATCGAACTACGGTCGAGTCCTCCTGCAGGACGAAACCGTCCTCATCGGCTCGAGCAGGAAGCCGGAAACGGAATCGCCGTCCGGTCCCGGCGGCGCCGTCGAAACGGACGACGACTGAATCGCCTGCGGCCCTCCGCCGCGCCGGCCGACCCGCGTCGGCCGTCATGCTGCCCGTTTTCGTCGGCGTCCGCTCGCGTTCCGCGCCGCGCTCTTCGACAACCGATAACAAGTTTTAATGTACGAGGTATACATAAACTGTGTATGGATAGGGACACGGCGGAACCCGACGCGGACGCGCTTCCGGGTCCGAACGCGCAGCAATGGGTCGACTTCCATCAGGAGCACTCCGCGCCCAGCGAGTACTCCCACGACTTCGTCTGGGACGTGACGCGGGCGGCCGACGGCCCGTTCGTCACCGACGTCGACGGCAACGTCCTCCTCGACTTCACCTGCCACATCGGTGCAGCGCCGCTGGGGTACAACAACCCGAAAGTCCTCGAGAAGGTCCGCGAGTTCGACCTCGTCGAACCGATGAAGATCGCGGGCCAGGACATGTACTTCGGCTCCGGCCCGAACCCCGACGAGGCCGACGTCCCCGGCTCGAGTCACCTCATGGAGAAACTGACCGCGGTATCGAGTCAGTACGGGATGGACACGGTCTTCCTCTCGAACTCCGGCGCCGAGGCGATGGAGAACTCGATGAAGATCACCCACGACTATCGAGCCCCCGCGAAGTACGGCGTCGCCTTCGCGGGCAGCTTCCACGGCCGCACGCTCGGCACGCTCTCGCTGACGAAGTCAAAGGAGGTCTACACGCGCCACTACCCCGAGATCAGCGGGATCGAGACGGTCCCGTTCTGCGCCGATCGAGGCTGTGACGCCGACAGCTGCGACTGCGGCTTCTTCGCCGGCGGGAGTTCGCAGCTCCGAAACATGCTCTCGCCGGAGGGCGGCCACGTCAACCCCGACGAGATCGCCTTCCTCGCGCTCGAGCCGATTCAGGGCGTCGGCGGCTACCGCTTTCCCAGCCAGGAGTTCATGCAGGAAGTGGCCGACGTCACCGACGAGTACGACATCCCGCTGGTCGTCGACGAGATCCAGTCCGGCGTCGGCCGCACCGGCGAGATCTGGGCCTCGGATCACTACCCGATCGAACCCGACGTCATCGCCAGCGCGAAGGCGCTGCGCGTCGGCGCGACGATCTCCCGCTCGGAGGTCTTCCCCAGCGAGAAGAACCGGCTGGGGTCGACCTTCGGCGGCGGCGATCTGCTCGGCTCGATGATGGGCGCGTTCACCCTCGAGGCCATCCGGGAACACGACCTGCTGGACAACGCGACCCAGCGCGGCGAGCAGGCCAAAGAACTCCTGCGCGACGACGCGCCCGACTCCGTCGTGGACGTCCGCGGCAAGGGCCTGATGCTCGCCGTCGAGTTCGATACCCCCGAACGGCGGTCCGCCGTCGTCGAAGCCGCCCTCGAGCGCGGCCTGCTGACGTTGGGCTGTGGCGAGAAGACGATCCGGTTGCTGCCGCCGCTGGACTCGAGCGAGCGCGAGATCGAACTGGGGATCGGCATCTTCCTCGAAGCGATCGAGGCCGTCAGCCCGAGCGCGAAAGTCGCGTAAGGACGACCGTCGATTTCCGCGATCGATTTCCGTTTCTCCGCGCGGCTCGAGCGCGTCGCCGACCGTCGCGAATCGGTTCGGTAAACGGATACTGTTTCACTATCGTTTTACAACTCGAGTATTGACTGCGGTGGCGCGCGCTGTATCGGGGCGAGCGACCGTCGAGCCCCGATCCGATCCTGCGCGAGGGATGAGTGAGCGACCGGTGGGAGCGAACGAATCGGCTGGGGTGGGTGTGGAAATCCCCAGGTGCCAGTACGAGCAGCGGACTCGTTTTCGTCATCCCTCGATTCGAAACAGCGACATCACCATCGACTCACGAATCGTGGCAACGAGGAACGCCACGCCCTCCCCAGCCGATTCGCTCGGTCGCTCCCGCTCCCTCACTCATCCCTCGCGGTAGTCGAACCGCGACTCCGTCGCGGTTCAGCGCGCCAACAGTAATCGGACGGCCCGTTGAGAGAGAACCGTTACTCGAGCGAGCGCTCGAGGACCGACACCCCCTCGAGCGCGTCTAACGACTCCAGAACTCCCTCGAGATGCCCCCGTCCACTGCCCTCGAGGCCGATCGTCATCGGAACCCGATTCGGCTCGTCGACCGACGTCCGGCGGGCGCGCTCGAGGACGTCCAGTTCGGCGCCTTCGGATTCCACGGTCTCGGCCACCTCGCCGACGGTCGTCGGCCACCCCTCGACGGCGAGCCTCGCGTCCGCGTAGCGCTCGAGTTCGTGCAGGCCCGTTCGCGTCAGTTCCGCGTGCTCGGTGAGGTTCACGTTGCCGCCCGAAACGACGACGCCGACGTGCTCGCCCTCGAGGTCGCGAGCCGCCTCGTCCGAAAGCGCGGCCGCCAGCGGCGCCGCACCGGCGCTCTCGGCGACCGTCTTCGCGCGCTCGGCCAGCAGCGCCACGGCGGCGGCGATCTCGCGATCGCTCACGCTGACCACGTCGTCGACGACCTCGCGGGCGATCTCGAAGGTCGTCTCGAGCATCCGCGTGTCCGCGATCCCCTCCGCGACGGTGTCGACGGCCTCGAGTTGGCGGATCTCGCCGGCCTCGAGGGACGGCTTCGCGTGGGCCGCACCTTCGGGCTGGACCCCGATGACTCGAATATCCGGATCGTGGGCCTTCAGCACCGTCCCGATCCCCGCGATCAGCCCGCCGCCGCCGATCGCGACCAGCACGGTGTCGAGGTCGGGGTATTGCTCGAGTAACTCCAGACCGATCGTTCCCTGACCGGCGACGATCGCCGCGTCGTCGAAGGGGTGGACGAACGTCTCGCCGGTCTCGTCGGCGCGCTCTACGGCGTACTCGTAGGATCGCTCGTAGATGTCGCCCTCGACGACGACCTCGGCGCCGTAGCCGCGGGTGGCCTCGATCTTCGCGGCAGGCGTCACCTCGGGGACGACGATGGTCGTCTCGATACCGAGCAACTGGCCGGCCAGCGCCACGCCCTGCGCGTGGTTGCCCGCGCTCGAGGCGATGACCCCCGCCTCGCGTTCGGCGTCCGAGAGCTGGGCCATCGTGTTGTACGCCCCGCGGATCTTGAACGAGCCCGTCCGCTGGACGTTCTCGAGTTTGAGCCCGACCGAGGCCGCGCCGCTCAGGTCGGCGAACGTCCGCGAGGTGTCGAGGGGCGTCCGGTGGACGACGTCGTCGATGCGCTCCCGGGCCGTCTCGACGTCCGCGCGGGTGACGAGCGGCCCGCTCGTCGATCGGTTCCCGCTCATTCGCCGCCCTCCCCGGCGTCCGCGACCGGGTCCGTCGCCGCCTCCGTCCGTGCGACCGGATGCCGGCGCTCGAGTTCCCGGATCGAGCCGACGAGGACGTCGACGCCGTGCTCGAGGCTGCGCTCGTCGACGTCGAACGTCGGCGTGTGGTGGCTCGTGGGGTGGTCGGTGCCGACGATCATGTACGTCGCCAGGCCGCCGTCTTTCTGGACGCGCTCCATCAGGAAGGTGGCGTCCTCGCTCGCGCCGAAGTCGGCCGCCGGGACGACGCGGTCGATTCCCCTGACCTCGCCCGCCACCTCGCTGACCAGCGACTGCAGTTCGGGGTCGCTGTCGGCGCGGGGCGACTCGCTGACGACGTCGAACTCGGCCCGACAGCCGTGCATCTCGGCCGCGTTCCGCACCGTCCGCTCGAGGCGATCCCGCGTGTACTCCATCAACGCGGTCGTCTCGCCCCTCGCTTCGGCCTCCATGTGAGCGCGCTCGGCGATGACGTTGCTCGCGGTCCCCGCCTCGGCCTTGCCGATGTTCACCCGGGTCATCCCGTCGCTGTGGCGGGGGATGCCGTAGGCGTTCTCGATCGCCGCCCCCATCGCGTGCATCGCGTTGTCGCCCTCGTTGGGCGCCTTCCCCGCGTGGGCGGAGGTGCCCTCGATCGTCAGATCGACGTGGCACATCGCGAGCGGCTTCTCGATCCCTGCAATCACCTCTCCCGTGGGATGGTCGAGGCCCACGTGGACGGCGAGCAGGTAGTCCAGCCCGTCCGCGAACTCGCTTCTCGCCATCGGACACCCGCCGCCGCCGGTCTCCTCGGCGGGCTGGAAGAAGACCACGAAGCGACCCGAGAAGTCGCTCTCTTTGATCGCCTGGAGGACGGCCAGTCCCCAGGTCATGTGGGCGTCGTGGCCGCAGGCGTGCATCGTCCCGTCGATCTCCGAGCGAAAGCCCTCGCTCGCGGGGTCGTGGTCCGCGTCGGTCGACTCCTCGATGAACAGCCCGTCGATGTCGACGCGCAGCCCGATCGCGGGCCCCTCGCCGCGGTCGATCACCGCTACCGCACCGGTGTTACCGCCGCTCATGCGCTCCAGCAGGGCCTCGTCGGCGCCGCGCTCGCGGGCGCGTTCGATCCACGGCTCGAGGTCGTCGTCAGGCACGGCCATGCGGTCGGCGGGGTCGTAGGCGTCCGGCCCGACGGCGAGTTCGTCGACGCCGATGGCCCGGATCTCCTCGACGAGGCGGGCCGTGGTGTAGAACTCGCGCCACGCGGGTTCGGGGTGGCGGTGCAGGCTCCGTCGGAGGCTGACGAGTCGGTCCCGGATCGGCACGTTCATGCGAGTCGCTGACGCGGCCCAGTGACTTAATTATACACAATCAGTGTTGACGTCGACTACACAAAAGGGATAAGAGAATCGATGACAACCGTACGGTAACGCGTCGTCGGGACGCACACCACCGCATATGAGCACGAATCCAGACGTCGTCGTCCTCCGAGAGGGGACGGAAGGGCTGTCGATGGAATCGTACGCCGAGACCCTCCGCGAGCGGTTGCCCGAGCACACCGTCGCGCTCGCGCGGACGCCCAGGGAGGAGCGCGAACTCGTCCCACAGGCGCGCGTCGTGACCGGCATCACGATCGACGAGGCGCTGCTCGCCGAGGCCGACCGCCTCGAGCTGTTCGCCTGTACGTTCGCCGGTACCGACCACGTGCCGATGGACGCGCTGGCCGACCGCGGCGTCGCCGTGACGAACGCCGGCGGGATCCACGCGCCCGGCATCGCCGAGCAGACGATCGCCAACATGCTCGTCTTCGCGCGGAACCTCCACGAGGGCTGGCGCCGCAAGGAGAACAACGAGTGGCGCCACTTCCAGTCACACGAATTTACCGACAGCACGGTCACGATCGTCGGTCTCGGCTCGATCGGGCAGGCAGTTGTTCAGCGCCTCGAGGGCTTTGAGGTCGAGACGATCGGGATCCGCTACACGCCCGAGAAGGGCGGCCCGACCGACGAGGTGCTCGGCTTCGGCGAGGACGACGTCCACGAGGCGTTCGCCCGCAGCGACTACGTCGTGCTCGCCTGTCCATTGAACGACCTGACGCGCAATCTCGTCGACGAGGACGCGCTGGCGACGCTGCCGCCCGAGGCCGTGCTCGTCAACGCGGCCCGCGGGGGCATCGTCGACACCGACGCGCTCGTCTCGGCGCTGCAGTACGAGGGGATCCGCGGGGCCGCCCTCGACGTCACCGACCCCGAACCGCTCCCGAGCGACCACGAGCTCTGGGACCTCGAGAACTGCCTTCTCACGCCCCACACCGGCGGCCACACGCCGAAACACTGGGACCGGCTGGCCGACGTCGTCGCGAATAACCTCCGGGCGCTCGAGGCGGAGGAGGGCGAACTCGAGAACGCCGTCTACCAGCCGGGCGGGAGCTAATCAGTACGATGGCCACGGAAGACCAGCGTTCCACGACCGACCACAGCGACCAGACGTCGACTCCGGACGAGAGCCAACTCGGGCCGCCGGCGGATCCCCGCGAGGGAGATCCGGCAGCGGATCCGCGGGCCGACTACGACTACGTCGGCGGCGACGTCGACCGCCCCGCGCTCGTGGCGGCGCTGCGCGAGCGCATCGACGGCGAAGTGCGCTTCGACGAGTACAGCCGCCAGTTGTACGCGACGGACGCGAGCGCCTACGAGATGACGCCGATCGGCGTCGTCCTCCCGCGCTCGACCGACGACGTCGCGAGCGTCGTCGGCTACTGCGCCGAGCACGGTATCCCGGTGCTCCCGCGCGGCGGCGGCACGAGCCTCGCCGGACAGGCGGTCAACGAGGCCGTCGTCCTCGATTTCACGGCGCACATGGGCGACGTGCTCGAGATCGACCCCGACGCGCGGCGGGCGACCGTCCAGGGCGGAACCGTCCTCGCCGATCTGAACGGTTCCCTCGAGGCTCACGGGCTGAAGTTCGCGCCGGACCCCGCGGCGGGCAACCGCAGCACCGTCGGCGGCGCCATCGGCAACAATTCGACCGGCGCACATTCGCTGCAGTACGGGAAGACCGACGCCTACGTCGAGGAAGTGGAGGTCGTCCTCGCCGACGGCTCAGTCGAGCGGTTCGGCGAGGTGACGGTGGCGGAGCTCCGCGAGCGAGCCGACCTCGACGGGGCGCTCCTCGAGCGAATCCACGAGGCGCTGCGCCGCGTGATCGACGACGACGCCGAGGCGATCGGCGATGTCTTCCCGCAACTGAAGCGCAACGTCTCGGGGTACAACCTCGACCGGCTGGTCGCGGAGGCCTACGGGACGCCCGAGGCCTTCGACGAGACCGCCGCGGAGTCGGTCGCGATCGACGCCGACTCCGAACCCGACCCCGACGCGACCGTCAACCTCGCCCGCGTCTTCGCCGGCAGCGAGGGGACCCTCGGCGTCGTCACGGAGGCGACCGTCTCGCTCGAGCCCGTGCCCGAAACGACGTCGGTGGTGCTGTTGACCTACCGCGACCTGCTCGAGGCGATGGCCGACGTCGACACCATCGTCCGGAACCACGATCCGGCGGCCGTCGAAGCGATCGACGACGTCCTGATCGAACTCGCGGAAAATACCGAAGAGTTCGCCGCCGTCGCCGAGCGACTCCCCGCGGGCACCGAGACCGCGCTGCTCGTCGAGTTCTACGGCGAGGACGACGACCACGGCCGCGAGCAGGTCGCGGACCTGCTGGCCGATCGGCTGCCCGACGACGAAGTGCCGGATTCGAGCGACTCCGAGATCGGCAGTTCGGCGCCGATCCGCGCGTTCGACGCCCTCGAGGCCCACGACCCCGACGGGATCGCCGAACTCTGGAAGCTCCGCAAGAGCGCGGCGCCCATTCTGCTCTCTCGCACCTCCGACGAGAAGCACATCTCCTTCATCGAGGACACCGCCGTCCCAACTGAGAACCTCGCGGACTACGTGGCGGACTTTCAGGAAGTCCTCGAGGAGTACGACACGTTCGCGAGCTTCTACGCCCACGCGGGTCCCGGCTGCATGCACATGCGGCCGCTGGTCGACACGAAGTCGGCGGCCGGACTCGAGGCGTTCGAGTCCCTCGCCGACGACGTGACCGACCTCGTCGTCGAGTACGGCGGGAGCGTGTCGGGCGAGCACGGCGACGGCCGCGCCCGCACCCAGTGGAACCGCAAGCTCTACGGTGACGACGTCTGGGAGCTGTTCCGCGAGTTGAAGACGGCGTTCGATCCCGATTGGCTCCTGAATCCCGGAAACGTCTGCGGCGACCACCGCATGACCGAGAACCTCCGGTTCGACCCCAGCTACGAGTTCGAGGCCGGCTTCGAACCCGCCCTCGAGTGGGACACCGACAACGGCTTCCAGGGGATGGTCGAACTCTGCCACGGCTGCGGCGGCTGTCGGAGCGAGCAGGAGACCACCGGCGGCGTGATGTGTCCGACCTACCGCGCGGCCGAGGAGGAGAGCCTGAGCACCCGCGGGCGGGCGAACATGCTCCGACAGGCGATGAGCGGCGACCTCGAGACCGACGCCACCGACGAGGAGTTCGTAGCGGAGATCATGGACCTCTGTATCGGCTGCAAGGGCTGTGCGCGGGACTGCCCGAGCGAGGTCGACATGGCGAAGCTCAAGGCCGAAGTAGAGCACGCCGCCCATCAGAAGAACGGCGCGAGCCTCCGCTATCGGCTCTTCGCGAACGTCGACCGGCTGAACGCCGTCGGGAGCGCGCTCGCGCCGCTGTCGAACTGGGCGGCGTCGCTTCCCGGATCGGACGCCATCGCCGAGAAGATCCTCGGAATCGCCCGCGAGCGCGATCTGCCGACGTTCGCGAGCGAGAGCCTCGAGGACTGGTTCGAGAAGCGGGGCGGTGCGCAGATACCGCGCGAGTCGGCCAGTCGACGGGTCGTGCTCATCCCAGACACGTACACGAACTACAACCACCCAGAGGCGGGGAAGGCCGCGGTTCGGGTGCTCGAGGCCGCGGGCGTTCACGTCACGGTCCCCGACGGGATCACCTCGACGGGGCGACCGGCCCACTCGAAGGGCTTCCTCGATCTCTCGCGGGAGCGCGCGCGGACGAACGTCGATGCCCTCGAGCCGTTCGTCGCGAACGGCTGGGAGGTCGTCCTCGTCGAGCCCTCCGACGCCGTGATGCTCCAGTCGGACTACCTGGACCTGCTCTCGGGCCGCGACGTCGAGCGCGTCGCGGCGAACACCTACGGCGTCATGGAGTACGTCGATCGGTTCGACCTGCTCGCGGAGGCAGGCGTCGACCAGGGGGCCGCTCGAGGCCGGCTGACCTACCACGGCCACTGCCACCAGAAGGCGACGAAGAAGGACGGCCACGCCGCGAGCGTCCTCGAGGCCGCCGGCTACGAGGTCGACGCCCTCGATTCGGGCTGTTGCGGGATGGCCGGGAGCTTCGGCTACGAGGCCGAACACTACTCGCTGAGCCGGACGATCGGATCGATCCTCTTCGAGCAGGTCGCCGACAGCGACGGCGAGGAAGTCGTCGCGCCCGGGGCCTCCTGTCGGACCCAACTCGAGGGCCACGAGGGGGACTATCCGGCCCACCCGGTCGAGAAACTCGCGGCCGTAGTGAGGTGACTCGAGTCAGCGACGAGGGGACTCGAGCCCAGTGCGAACTTACTGTGACTCCCGCTTTCGGTCGACGACCGCATAGACGAGCGAGCCGATGCCGACGCCGCTCCCGACCGAGTAGTTGACCGACTCGTCGTCCATCGGGAGGACGGCCCGCGTGATCGCGAGCCACAGCGACAGGAAGGTCAGGTATCGCAGCGGGTGCTCTCGAAATCGGCCGACGTACTCCGACTCGAGGATTCGGTACGCCATGCCAAGGCTGAAGCCTAAGACGAGGTACTCGCGGTCGATGCCACGGTCCGTTCGGCGGGCGACCTCGAGGTTGCCGACCGCGGCGGCGAGTTCGAATCCCTTCGTGAGGAATCCGACGAAACTGGCCATATCGACGTGTCTCTCGTCGTACCGATTACGTTTTTGTTTCCAGAAATACATGTTCGTCGGACGGAACAAGTCTGTCTAGACGATCGGGTGCGGTGACGCGTGCTCTCGCGGATCCTCGTCCTCGCTCGATAACCGACTCCGATTGGCGCCGGTTCGGCATCACCATCGAAACGCTGACTGAGAGTACGGTAGATACAATACATACGTCCGTACATAGCGTACTAATAGTACCATAGATACGCTTTTGTCGATACAGAACGTTGTCACGTGTATGTCGATCGATATCGAGGACTTCGAGGAGCGATCCCCTGCGGAACTCGAGGAGCCGAGCAACGCCGAACGAGTGCTCCGGTTCCTCTACGAGAACAGGGACAAGGCGTGGAAGGCGTCGACGATCGCCGACCGAGCCGGCGTCAACGAAAACTCGATATCGGCAGTACTCAACCGGCTGAAGGAACGGGATCTCGTCCGGCACAAGGGATCGTACTGGGCCATTACGGACGACACGGAACGGCTCCGTCGTGCACACCAGTTTCATCGGACGATCCAGCGGTTCAACGAACTCTACGGCGAGGAAGATCACGACGAGTGGGTCGAAGCGAGTGAGCGGGCACGGGAATGACGTACGAGAGAGGTTCGATCGTCTTCGCAGACGATCCGTTCAAAGGAGACGATGCGAGTCGGCCGTGGCTGATCATCGGTACGGACGAGACGCCGTTTCACGGCGAGCAGTACATCGCACTCACGCTCTCGACGAAAACGTGGTACGACGAACGCGTTCCGATCGACGACGACGATCTCGTCGACGGCGGTCTGCCGAAGAGCAGTTCGATTCTCCCGTGGGCGGTCGCGTCAGTCGAAGCGACTCGAATCGATCGCGAACTCGGCGTGCTGGCCGAGGGGATCGTCGACGAAGTCACCGAGCAGCTCGGATCGTACATCGGTCTCGAGTGACCTGTCCGTCGGCCCGATCGAATAGTTACCGTCTGAGGAGGCTACTGGACCTCGAGCGATACGACTCTCGAATACGCAGATAGGAGATCGATATCCCGCTATCGGCCGCTCACACGGCCGGCAGGAGAACGTCTGGACAGTAGCCCTGCGAGAAACTTACGGCCAGAGCCCGCGCGTCTCCTTCGCCTCGGCGATCCGCGACAGCGCCACGACGTAGGCGGCGTCGCGCCACGTCAGCTCCTTCGCCTCGACTTCCGCGGCGACGTCGGCCCACGCCTCGAGCATGTGCTCCTCGAGTTCCTCGTTGACGCGCTCGAGGGACCACTGCCGGCGGTTGATGTCCTGGAGCCACTCGAAGTAGCTCACCGTCACGCCGCCGGCGTTCGCGAGGATGTCGGGGATGACGTGGACGCCGCGCTCCTCGAGGATGGTGTCGGCGGCGAACGTGGTCGGACCGTTGGCGCCCTCGACGACGATGTCCGCGTCGATCGCCTCGGCGTTGTCCGCGGTGATGACGTTGCCGACGGCCGCGGGGATCAGGACGTCGACGTCGAGCTCGAGGATCGCCTCGTTGGAGAGCGTTTCGGGGGCGTCCTGCTCGAGGACGGCCTCCGGCTCCTCCTCGTGGGTCGGGATCGCGTGGGTGTCGAGCCCGTCGGGGTCGTGGATCGCGCCGTTAACGTCCGAGACGGCGACGACGGTCGCGCCCCAGTCCTCGAGGAGGCGGGCGGCGTTGGCGCCGACGCTGCCGAAGCCCTGGACGGCGACCGTGGTGTCCGAGAGATCGCGGTCGTAGTAGTCGACGGCCTCGCGGGCGGCGATCGCCGTCGAGCGACCGGGCGCCTCCTCGCGGCCGTAGGAGCCGCCGATGACGGGCGGTTTGCCGGTGACGACGCCGGGGATAGTCTCGCCCTGTTGCATCGAGTAGGCGTCCATGAACCACGCCATGGTCTGAGCGTCGGTGCCCATGTCCGGCGCGGGGACGTCCTTCGTCGGTCCGACGACGTCGCGCAACTCCTCGGCGAACCGTCGGGTGAGCCGTTCGGTCTCGTCCTCGCTGAGGCCCTTCGGATCGACGGCGATACCGCCCTTGCCGCCGCCGAAGGGGAGGTCCATCACCGCGCACTTCCAGGTCATCCACATCGAGAGCCCGGTACACTCCTCGGCGGTCACCTCGGGATGGAAACGCAGTCCGCCCTTGTATGGACCGCGAACATCGTCGTGCTGGGCGCGGTAGCCGGTGAAGACCTCGACGCTCCCGTCCTCGCGCTCGAGGGGGACCGACACCTGCTGGACCTTGGTCGGGTGTTTCAATCGCTCGATCACGCCGGGATCGACGTCGACGTGGGTCGCCGCGCGCTCTAACTGGCGCCGGGCGGTGACGAGCGCCGAATCGAGCGTCTCGTCCGGTTCGGCTTCGGCCGCTTCCGTGGGGGGTGTCGTAGTCATCTGTCGGATAGTGATCGCGTGGTCAGTAGTATGGCGAGTGTACCATGGTCGGTGTGGCCCGGGTTACGTCGTGAACAGTTGCCGCGGGAAGTCGGCCAGCGTCTCCGCGCCGCTGCCGGTGACCCGGAACGTCTCGCTGATCTCCATTCCGACTTCCGCCGTCCAGATGCCCGGGATCATGTGGAAGGTCATGTCCTCCTCGAGGACGGTCTCGTCGCCGGGACGGATGCTCGCGGTGTGCTCGCCCCAGTCCGGCGGGTAGCCCAGCCCCATCGAGTAGCCGATGCGGTCCTCCTTCTCGAGGCCGTACTGAGCGATCGTCTCGCGCCAGGCCCGCTCGACGGACTCGCAGGTGACCCCCGGTTCGACGGCGTCGAGCGCGGCCTCGATCCCCTCGACGACGATGTCGGCGGTCTCCTCGAGTTCCGCGGGCGGGTCGCCGACGAACGTCGTGCGAGCCAGCGGGGAGTGATAGCGGTGGCGACAGCCCGAGAGCTCGATGATGACCGGGTCGCCGTCCTCGAACTCGCGGTCGGTCCAGGTCAGGTGGGGCGTATCGGTGTGGTCGCCCGAGGGCATCAGCGGAACGATCGACGGGTAGTCGCCGCCGTACTCGTCGGTGCCGGCGATGAGGGCATCGTAGATCGCTCTGGCGGCCTCGTACTCCGGGACGCCTTCCTCGATGGCGTTCAGCCCCGCCTGCATCGCGTTCTCGGAGATGCGCGCGGCCTCGCGCATGTACTCGAGTTCCCGCTCGGACTTCTTGATCCGGACCCAGCCGACCAGCAGCGTCGCGTCATCGAACTCGGCCTCGGGGAGGTTCTGCTGGAGGCGCGTGTAGGACTTCGCGGTGAAGTAGGAGGCGTCCATCTCGAGGCCGATGCGACCGTCCGCGACGTCTAAGTCCTCGAGGACGCCGGCCACGTAGTCCATCGGGTGGAGATCGTGGGGCGAGTGGACGTGGTCGTCGCTGTAGGACAGGATGCTCTCGTCGGAGAGGTACGTGGTCGCTCGAGCGCCGCCGCCGTCCATCTGGCGGCCGACCCAGACCGGTTCGTCGCGGTCGGGCGTGACGATGACCGCCTGATGGACGTAAAACGACCAGCCGTCGTAGCCGGTGAGGTAGTTCATGTTGGCCGGATCCGAGACGACGATCGCGTCGAGGTCCTCCTCGCGCAATCGCTCCTTCGTCCGGGAGACCCGGCGTTCGTATTCGGCGTCGTCGAAAATATCTCGGGACATGATAACAGGCCCTACGACGAGGATCGACGAGGAATGCTAAAAGTTTTTCGTGTATAGTTATTACAGATACTGTTTACACTGGGCGTGGAGTCGTCCTCGAGGGTTCACAATGATGTGCCGTGAGCGATGCCGCTGATACAGGGCTACGGCGACTGAAGTGCCGACTCGTTCGTGTCGAACCACCGGCGGTTAAGACACCCCGGTTCGTTCCGGCGGATATGGCAATACTCGAGACAATCGTGATCGCGTTCTGGGCGATGTTGCCCGCTTACGTTCCGAACAACGCCGCGGTGTTGGCCGGCGGCGGGCGCCCGATCGACGGCGGCCGGATGTGGGGCGACACGCGGATGCTGGGCGACGGCAAGACCTGGCGGGGCACCGCCGCCGGGATCACCGCCGGTCTCGCCCTCGCGGGTCTACTGACGCTGCTCGCGCCCGGCGTCAGCGACGCGACCGGCATCGACGTTCCCGAGTTCGCACCCCTCGCCGCGCTGGGACTGGCCGCTGGGGCCATGCTCGGGGACATCCTCGCGTCGTTCCTGAAGCGACGCACCGGCCGCCAGCGCGGCGCGATGTTCCCCGGCCTCGATCAACTGGACTTCGTCGTCGTCTCGCTCCCCCTGACCGCGCTGCTCGCGACCGACTGGTTCACCGACGTCTTCACGTGGGGCGTCATCGCCGTCGTCGTGATCCTCACACCGATCCTGCACGTGACGACCAATATGATCGCGTACAAACTCGGACTGAAGAACGAGCCCTGGTAGGGCCTCGGGTTGGACTCGAGGGCGTTTTTGTTGGTCTCTCGAGGGCGTCGTCACTCGGCTCTGCTAGTCTCGATGGTCTCGAGCGTTCGCTTGCTATTCGCTTCGCTCAGGTCCGTTCGTCGTCAGCGGGTCAGCGAGAGCGGTTCGGTCCTACTGGGCAGCGAATTCCGCTTCGATGGGTGGTCGACGACGACGAGTGACTCGAGTCGTGTCGTTATTCGGCTGTCGCCGCCGCTTTGACTGCCTCATCGTCGTTCTACAGGCGTTTCTCGGCCGCTTCGCGGTCTTCGGGTAGACTACGTCGATGCGCCAGCCGTCTATTCGGATCGCGTCGATGGTCCGCCCCGACTGGATGAGGAGGACGATCGCGTCCGGCAACTCGTACTCGCCGCGATCGCTGGCTGGACGAGACGGCAGGCGTAGAAGATAGCTGACGGAAAGGTGTTCCCAGAAAGTATTTGCGTTCCGTAAATCATTAATCGCGAAATGGCCTCTGTATCCGATCGCTTACGGGTTCCTTCGGAACGCGATCTCCTCGCTCAACTCGAGCATCGCGACTGTACGTATTGTAGTGACGGGTCGCTCGTTCGTGATCAGTACAAGGGGAATACCGCAATCGTCTGTGACCAGTGCGGAGTCCCAACGGTACAACTGTGGAATGAAGAATGATTTCACAAGCCGCAAACAAGTGAGCGAATCTATGCGATACTATCTGACTACGAAGGGATTTTCATCGAACGCTGATAACGGAGGTCCATGAACGTACTTGCCGTCGCTGCGGTCACACTTCTCTTCCTTACGGCGTTCCCGTATCTCTGCTACCTCGCGCTCTATGCGTGGATCCGACCACAGGGGTCGCCCGCCGACAAAACGCCCGCGGAACCGACGGTTAGTATCGTCCTGCCGACGTACAATGAAGCACAGATCGTCGAAACGAAACTCGACGATCTGCTCGCGCTCGAGTATCCGATGGAGAAAGTGGAACTCGTCGTAGTGGATTCCTCGACCGACGATACGCGGACGATCATCCGGGAGTACTTCGAGGACCTGGAGGCGCCCGATCTGGTATTGCTCGAGGAAGACGAACGCCGCGGACTCGCGCCGGCGCTCAACGACGCCTACGCCGCCGCGTCGAACGAAATGGTCGTGAAGACCGATTGTGATTCCAAACTCGCGCCAGACGCCCTCCGTGAGGCCGCCGCGAATCTTGCGGACGACGACATTGCAGCTGTGACAGGTCGCAACGTCGAAGTGCTCGGCGGCAGCGAGGTCGAGTCCGGCTACCGGGGCGTCCAGAGTCACATTCAGCAACTGGAATCCCATCTCGACTCGACGCTGATCTTCCACGGGCCGTTCTCTGCATTCGAAAACGACGCGTTGCTACCGATCGATCCGAACTCGCTGGCCGACGACACGGAACTGGCGCTGAAGATCCGACGGCAGGACGGCCGCGTTATCTTCGACCCTGCCGTGAAGTACATGGAGGCGAGCCACTCCGAGTTCGTGAAACGACGAAAGCAGAAGGATAGACGCGGAATGGGGTTGATTCGGCTATTAGTTCAACATCGGGATGCCCTGGGCCGGTACGGACGGTACGGGAAGCTCGTGTTGCCGTTCAACTGGTGGTTCATGGTGGTGTCGCCGTGGCTGCTGGCGGCGACGTTAGTCGTCGGAACCAGTGCGGTCGTATCGCTGTTCGGTATCAGTGGCCTAGTGGGTCCGGCCACCGTCGGACTGTTCGCGTACCTCGGACAAAAAGACCTGCTCGGACCCGTACAGGCGCTGTACTCGATATTCGACGCGCAGGTGTCGCTGCTGCGGGCCAGCGTCTCGCTGGTCGTCGGTGACTCGGACGGCACGTGGGACGTCGATGCCGAATTGCGAGAGGCATTCGAATGAGACTACTGTTCGTCACGCACCGCTATCCGCCTCGTACCGGCGGCGTCGAAACCCACGTCAAGGAGGTCGCGACGCGGCTCGCCGCCGACGGCCACGACGTCGCGGTATTTAGCACGGACGCCGGAGCCGACGTGACGGCAACCAGTATCGTCGACGACATTCGCGTTCGCCGATTTCGCTCCGTCAGTCCCAGTGGTTCGTTCTACGTCGCACCCCAACTGACCCGTGCGGTCCGTCGGTTCGATGCAGACGTGGTTCACGCACACAATTACCACGCGTTTCCGCTGTTCTTCGCCGCTCTCGGCGTTACTGACGAACGGTTCATTGTGACGACTCACTACCACGGCGGTAGCGCCGACGACGTTCGGGATGCGTTGCTCTCGCTTTATCGCCCGTTCGGTCGGTGGGCCGTTCGGCGAGCGGACGACGTAATCGCCGTCAGCGACTGGGAACGTGAGCAACTCCGTGCGGACTTCGGTGTCGATGCCACGGTGATTCCAAACGGCCTGCACGTCGATCGGTTCGCGACCGCCGATCCCGAACGACGGGACGGGCGATATCTCCTGTCAGTCGGTCGTCTCGAGGAGTACAAGGGCGTCCAGCACGTGATCCGTGCGCTCCCCGATCTCCCCGCGTACGAACTGGTAGTCGCCGGACGCGGTTCGTACAAATCGGCCCTCGAGCGTATTGCCCGAGCGGAAGGCGTCTCGGATCGAGTGACGTTTCTCGGATTCGTGGACGATGATCGACTCCCGAACCTCTACGCGGGAGCGGACGCGTACGTGTCGTTGTCGTCGTTCGAAGCGTACGGAATGACGATCGCCGAAGCGCTGGCCGCCGGAACGCCGTGCGTCGTCAGAGCGGCCGGCGCGCTGACCGACTGGATCAATCGCAACGGCTGTGTCGGCGTCACCGATCCGTCACCGGTATCGGTCGCGAACGCCGTTCGCGAGGCGGTCGATCGCGAGATCGACGCCGGCGGGATTCCTGACTGGGACGACGTCGTTGACCGCCTCGTCGACCGGTACGCTGGCTCGCGGAGTCGCGTCGGCAGGTAAGTACTGTTTTGAGGGTCCGCTGACTTCGAGTCCACATGAACGTCCTCCTGGTGACCGTCGACTCGCTGCGCGCCGACCGGGTGACCTCGAGTGTAATGCCCGCGACCCGGTCGTTCGCCGACGACGCCGTCGAGTTTACCGAGTGTATCGCCAATGGCCCGTCAACGCCCGCATCGTTTCCGGCCATCCACGCGAGCCGTCACTTCGCCAGCATCGAGGGACTGGGTATTCCGCCCCGCGATGCCGACGGCGACATTCGAACGCTGGCCGAGATGCTCTCGGACGCGGGCTTCGCGACCGCCGGATACACGGACAACCACTTCGCCAGCGGCTCTTACCACTACGATCGCGGCTTCGAGACGATGTACGACGCCAGCGGGACGGCCGAAGCGGGCCGGCTCAAACAGTTCGTCCAGTCGAACCTCGACAAGAACGGTGCGCTGTTCAGGACCATCGAGACGGTATACAACCGCGTCGATGCGCTCCTGGCCGGCGCAACCGATGCCGACAGCGAGTACGAGCGCGCGGCGTCGCTGAACGAGCGGGCGCTCGAGTGGATCGACGAGCAGTCGGACGACTGGTTCTCGTGGCTCCACTACATGGACGCCCACCATCCCTACGAAGCGCCCGAAGCCTACCAGCAGCAGTTCCTCGACGAACCGCTCTCGCTGTCGCGCTGCCGCGGCCTCTCCCGGAAGGGTACCCACCACCCCGAGGACGTCACCGACGAGGAGTGGGAGTTGATCCGCCAGCTCTACGACGCCGAGTGCGCCTACATCGACGACCAGTTCGATGCACTGCTGGACGCCCTCGAGGAGCGGGATCTCCTCGAGGAGACAGTAATCCTGTTTACGGCCGATCACGGCGAACTCGTCGGCGAACATGGCCACGCCGGCCACCCGCCAGAGTTCTGGGAGGGGATTGTTCGGGTGCCGTTCGTCCTCCACCACCCCGACCGCGACGGCGACGCCGTCGACGGCCAGATTCGCCTCCTCGACGTGGCACCGACGATCGCCGACGCGGTCGGCCGACCGCCATTCGAGGGCTGGCAGGGCGCGTCTGCGCTGCCCGTTGCCGACGGCGAGATCGGCGCCCGCGAGTACGCCTTTGGCGACGTCGGGCGGCAGATCGAGTACGGACGATGCTGTGCGCGCCGAGCCGACGGCTGGAAACTGCTTCGCCACGCTGACGACGGCGAGTTCTGTTTCGACGTGACCGAGGCGCCGGCAGAATCGCCGGCCGACGATCGCTCCGGCGACGGGCGTCCGGAGTACGACGAGCTTTCGCAGGCGTTAGACGACCACCAGGAGCGGATGCGTCGGTTCCGCGAGGACGGGTCGGTCGGCATCGACGAGGAAGACGCGATGGTTGAGGATCACCTGCGTGATCTCGGCTATCTCTGAGGCACTATTCGGCGGGGTATCATTTGCGGACTCGAACGGTAACTTCGATTTCGCTAACGACCTGTCCAATATGGTCCGCGACTTTGAGAGCGATATTAGGGGGCAGTAACCGTCCGAATCGGATCCGCTTTGCAGACACCTGAACCACATCGAATAGATCGGCCACGAGGTAGTGTTCGAACGTTTTGTGAGAGAAAGGGCGTGTATGCGTCGGATCTATCCATGCACCGTGACTGTTCCAGTGGGGTCCGCGAAACGTAATTTCGGCGTTCAGTTCGCTGACTCGATGCAGTTCGCGCAATACTGCCAACTGGTCAACGGTATGTTCCAAGACGTTGTCGAGCAGTATTCGATCGAACGTATCGTCTTGAAACGGAAGCGGGAGACTGTCGAGGTCGATGACTACATCCGGACTAACCTCGGAGCGAACGTCGGCGTTGACCCACCCGTCACGATAATCGTCTCCACAACCGAGATTCAACTTCTGTTCCATCGAGGTTTACACTATGTGTACATGTTAATTGTAGTTCCGGTTGGCTGTTCCCTGTTTGCCAATAGATCATTCTATTCATATTAGTGATCGATCCGTATCAATCGCAACGGAACGTCCTATTTACGGTCAGAACGAACTTCAGATCCACTATCATGTCATTGTATGCGGATTCAGGCGTAACAATCTGAATCAAACGTATTATCTATCCATCAAATTCTCGAGTGCGTATAGCTCTCACTCCAGATAGCCGAGTTCCTCAAGTCGATCGCGCGTGTCGTCGTCGACGGCCATCCGGTCGGCTCCCTCGACGCCGCCGTCGAACGACTCGAGCGCCTTCTCGAGGGCATCGGGAATCGTTTCCAGCGGTTCGCCCTCGAGGTAGTCCTCGAGCGCGAACGCCAGCGTCGTCTCCGTTTCGGGGACAATGATCGCCTTCCGGCCCTCGTGCCACACCGCGCGCTGATTGTAGCCGTAGGCGGTTTCCTCGCAGAGCAGCGTCCGGTCGTCCGCATCCGCGTCAGCGGTCTCGTCGAGCGAGCGGCCGGCGACGCCATCTGGAACGGTCCCGCCCAGCGCCGAGAGGATCGTCGGCGCGATGTCGACCAGCGAGACGGGACGATCCAACGCGGTCCGGTCGACGCCGGGCGCGTGCACCCACAGCGGGACCCGTGCGACCTCCTCGAGGACGCTGTGGCCGTGGTCGGTCGCGTAGTAGCCCCGCGGATCGTCGTTCAGCCGGCGCTCGAGATCCGGGTGTTCCCAGAAGGCTTCGCCGTGGTCGCCACAGACCACGACGACCGTCTCGTCGTCGACGTCCGCCAGCAGGGTCTCGAGGGCGTCGTCGACCCCCCTGATCGCCGCGTCGTAGGCGCGAATGCGGGCGTCGCGGTACTCCTCGAACCTCTCGCCGTCGGTCGTCTCCCGGAACCGCCAGTCGTTGAGCTCCGCCATCGACGGCACGTCGAACGTCTCGCGGTGCGCGTCGGGAACGTTCATCGGGACGTGTGGATCGCCGAGGTGGAGATAGCAGAACCACCGATCGCGGTCGGCCATCCAGTCGCGGGCCGCGGCCACCCGCTCCTCGGCGGCGGTATACCGGACCGAGACGGACTGGAACCGGTCGCCGACCGCCTTCTCGGCCATCGGAATCGCCGTCACCATGCCGGTATCGTAGCCCGCGGTCCCCAGCAGGTCGGGGAGCGTCGCGATGTCGGCGCGAGGCCGGCGGGGAAACTGCTCGGCCGAGAGGTTCCGCGGGTCGGTCTCGAACCGGCCACCGTGCTCGTGGGGGTATCGTCCCGACAGCAGCGACGGCACCGAGGGGAACGTCCACGTGCTCGGCGCCTTGGCGTTCGAAAAGGCGGCGGCGTCGAACGCATCGAGCGCGGGCGTCGTCTCCCGGTCGTAGCCGAAACCGCTGACGTGATCGGCGCGCAAGCAGTCCACGACGACCACGAGCACGTTTCGCGGCTCCTCGACGGTCGCCTCGAACGCGACCTTGCGGTCCCGGCGCCGCAGTTGATGGCGGGTCCGGTGCTTGAGATCCATCCAAGCATTGTTCAGTCGTGGAAACCGTTTGAGCGGGTTCATTTGTCAGTCCCTCCGGAAATCATTCCATATATCCCAGTTCCCGCAGCGTCTCTTCAACCTCCTCGCCGGCACCCCGTCGGCGCGTGACGGTGGCGGTCGGCGGCCCCCGCTCAATCGACTGCTCCGCGGGCTCGCCCGTCAGCACGTCGAACCGCACGTCGCCGTCGACATCCTCGGGGACGGGCACGCCGAGGTAATGCAGCAGCGTCGGCGCGAGGTCGTACAGTTCGAGGTCCGCGCTCCCCTCGGCGACGTCTTCCCCCCACGCCGCGAACACACCGGTCCGACGGTGGGTCGCGAGCCACTCGGTCGTCTCGCCGAAGACGGCGCCGCCGATCGCCTCGGGCGCGTCGACGCCCGGCGCGTACTCGACGAGGAGATCGGGGCCGCGCGGTCGGTCGCCGGTGTAGACGTCGGCCGGATCGTAAACGGTGGTCGCGACGGGATCGCCGGCGGGCGTCTCGAGAGCCTCGAGGTCGGCGGCAAGCTCCGATGCGTACCGTGTGACGGCGTTGTCGCTCGAGAATGCATCCCAGTTGACGTAGATCGGGCCGCGGCCAAGCGAGACGGCCTTGGTTCGCTCCCAGTCGATGGCGGCGTCCTGAATCGCGATACGGCCGCTCTCGCTTGGGAAGAACCGCTGGGCCGACTCCGGAACCAGTGACTGGGCGAGGTTGACCAGTCCCAGCCGGTCGACGAGGTGCTTGAGCCGTTCCTCCGTGAGGCCGACGGTCGCCAGCAGGTCCCGCGTCTCCGACTCCTTGATCGCGAGGTCGCCGCGCTCGAGTAGCCACTGGTTCACGAGGAATATTTCGTTGATTTCGACGAAGCCGTGGTCGCTCATGAGCACGACCGCCTCCGCGTCGTCGCGCTCGAGCAGGTCCGCGAGCAGGTCGTCGACGCGTTCGTATGCCGCCCGCAGTTTCTCGGGCCGGTCCCAGAGCCGGTGCTGGAGCGTGTCAGTCGCGAATAGCGTCGTGTGGACCAGATCACAGTCCCGCTCGTCGGCGAGCCACGTCGCCGTGCGGAACCGCTGTTCGAACAGCGCCGTCGCTTCGGCGACCAGTTCGTCGGGCGTCGCCTCGTCGAGCACGAGATCGGGCTTGACGCGGTAGGCGGGAATCGCCTCGAGCAAGTCGTCTTTCAGCGAGTCGGGAGCGGTAAACTGCTTGCGCTCGCTGGCGGGGCTGCCGGCGACGACGAACACGCCGTCGTCAGCAGTTCGCCCGCCGGCGTCGGCCGGATGGGTCGTCGGCATGTTGACGACGCCGGCACGGTGGCCGTGGTCGGCCAGCACGTCCCAGTATTCCCGCGACCGGAAGTCACTGGCATCGTTGGCAGCGATCTCGTTGGTTCGCCGGTCGTACGCGAACCACTCGTAGACACCGAGTTTCCCGGGTGTCTTTCCAGTCGAATAACACTTCCACGCGGGAAACGTGACTGGCGGGAGGGTGCTCTCGAGGTCACCCGCGACGCCATCGTCGAGTATTCGAGAAAACGCAGGGAGGTGTCCTTCCTCGATCCACGGCCGCAGAAGCAACCAGTCGGCTCCGTCGAGACCGACGACGTAGACAGTCATGGATGGGGAATCGCTCTCTCCGGGTTAAAGTGCTTTGAGTACCTCACGGAATGACTCGCGAAACGCGGCCGTCCTAGAGTCCGGATCAAACCGGTCGCCGCGCTCCCGGGCGCGGGCCGCGAGTTCACGTCGGTCGGCCAGACCGCGCTCGAAGTACTCCACGACGCCGCGAGCGAGCGCGTCCGTGCTGGGTTCCACGACGAGGGACGGATCGATCTCGCGGGCTTCGGACCGCGTCCCCGCGGTCCGCGTGACGAGCGGAACGAGTCCAGCCCGCATCGCCTCGAGCGTGCTGACCGGGAACGTGTCCATCCGCGACGGCTGGACGAACAACGAGGCGGGCGCGAACGCGTCGGCGAGGTTCTCGACGTATCCTCGGACACGGACGCCCGGCGTCTCGCCGTAGGCCTCGGGATGACCGCCGCCGACGACGTGGAGTTCGGCGGCGGGCACGGCCTCGCGGACCCGCGGCCACGCGTCGACGAGCATATCTATGCCCTTGTACCGCCACGGACGAGCGACCGTGACCGCGACGTTCGACTCGATGTCGGGTGTCACGTCCCCGAGCGCGTCGTACGTCCCGGGCTGGACGAACGGATGAGCGATCTCGATCGGCGTCTCGGGGCCGACGACAGGGCGAGTGAACTCCGCAGCGAACTCCGACACGGCGATCACACCGTCGATGCCGCGGCGCCCGACGCCGCGAATGATCGGCGTCCCGAACCTGCCGATCAGCGACTTCAGCGCCGAATCCCCCTCGAAGTCCGCGTTTCCGAGCTGGCAGAGGCCGTGGTCGGCACAGAGATAGACTAGTTTCCCACCGCGCGTGAACCGACGGGTGAGCGCAGCATACAGCGGTCGCGACCCCTCGACGAGATAGACATCGTAGTCCGGATAGACGACCCCGTTGAGCCCGTCCTCGAGGACGGTCTCCTCGAGAGGACCGAGCGAGAGGCGGTGGTAGTCGACGAGGTCCGCACTCACGGCCTCCGCGAATCCGCGGTGGGCTGGGTGTGGTTCCTGATGGAGCATCGCCACGCTGACAGCGTCGGGATTCATGGTCGAGGCGGTGCGGGCCGGACGGTTAAAACCCCCGCTGACGCCCGACTCGGGAGCGGTTCTTGGTGACGAGTTGGGTGGTTCCGGTCGGCTTGCGAGCAGTAGTTCTCTTTATTACTTATCAATATCAATCGAATTTTCGCCGTACACCGCGCTCATGACGCGCTCGAGTGACACTGAGACGAGCGGTACGAGATAGCGACCGGAGACGAAAAGCACATTTAAGCCCGAGGGTCCGATGCTTCGAGACATGAAAACCCTCTTGTTCGGACTCGACGCTGCCTGTTTCCCGGTGCTCCGGCCGCTGTTCGAGGACGGTGAGTTGCCGCATCTCAAGTCGCTCTTTGCGGACGGAGTGACAGGGAAATTGACGTCCCAAATCCCGCCCTGGACCGCGAGCGCGTGGCCGTCGCTGTACACCGGCGTCAATCCCGGTAAACACGGTGTCTTCGACTTTCTGCGATTCGACGGCTACGACTGGGACATCGTGAACGCGACCGACGTGCGCCACCGGAGCCTCTGGGAGTACGCCGACGACGCGGGGCTGACGAGCGTCGTGGTCAACGTCCCGGTGACGAGCCCCCCGCCCGAGATCGACGGCGCCGTAATTCCGGGCTATCTGGCCTCGGAGGACCCGCAGTGTCAGCCGGCGGGGATCCTCGAGGATGTTCGCGAGGCGGTCGGTGACTACCGCGTCTACGCTCGCAGAGAGACCGACGAGCGCGCCGGCAAGGAGAAGTTCGAGGACTACGTCGAGCTCAGCCGGCTGCGCGGCGAGGCGTTTTGCTACCTCGCCGACCGGTTCGAACCCGAGTTCGGCTTCGTCCAGTTCCAGAAGACGGACGCGGTGTTCCACGACTTCCCCGGCGACCGCGAGAAAGTGCGGCGGATCTACCGCGCGGTCGACGAGCAGGTCGGAGCGATCCTCAACGACTGCGACCCCGACACCGTCGTCGTCGCCAGCGATCACGGCATGGGCGAGTACGAGGGCTACGAGTTCCGGGTCAATCAGTACCTCCGTGAGGAGGAGATCGTGGAGACCACGCGGGACGGACAGGGCGTCCCCTCGTGGTTCCAGATCAAAGACGAACGGTTGACTGAGAGCGACAACGGGAGTTCGGGGTCGCCGATCCTCGAGCGGCTCGCGGCCGCCGCCGCCGGCACTGGCCTGACGTATCAGCGGGGAAAAGCCGTCCTCGAACGGGTCGGCCTCGCCGAGTTCGTCGGCAGGCACGTGCCCGTCAGCGCCGTCTTCGCCGCCAGCGACGCCGTGGATTTCACGGCGTCGCGGGCGTACCTCCGATCGCCGTCCGAACTGGGCGTCCGCCTGAACGTCAAGGGACGTGATCCCGACGGCGTTGTCCCTGCCGACGAGTACGAGGGCGCTCGCGACGCTCTGATCGCGCTACTGTCAGAGGCAACGACGCCGGACGGGACGCCGGTCTTCGAGGAGGTCGTCAGGCGTGAGCGGTACATCAACGGGCCGTATGCCGACGAGGCCATCGACGTGCTCGTCGTTCCGACCGACTTCCAGCACTCGTTGTCGGCGGTCATCGGCGGGCAGTTCGACGATCCCGAACCGTACAACCACAAACGGGACGGCATCGTCGCGATCGCGGGCACCGGCGTCAACGCGGAAGCCGACCTATCGGGCGCACATCTGTTCGACGTCGCCCCGACCGTGCTGGCGTCGCTCGGCATCGCTCCCGACGAGGGGATGGACGGCAATCCCCTTCCAGCGGTCGACGCGCCGGAGCCGGCGTCGTATCCCGAGTACGCGGTCCGCGAGCAGGCCGCAACCGAGGACGATGCGGTCGCCCAGCGGCTCTCTGATCTCGGATACCTCGAGTAGTCGGGCAGACCATACGCCTTTTGCCAGTTGACTACGTCACGACGAATATGAACGTCTCTCTGACAGAGCCGAAACCGCACTTTGCTACGCGACCGACTACGATATATCGGGAAGCTGTTTTCGCCACATCAAACGAGAGGGGAAGTCAATGCGCCGGCCATACACTCACTTGCCGACCTTGAAAGTTGACGAGACCTTTTGTTCTTTTGTGGAGACAATCGGAGCTATAGAAAACGATCCAGAATACTACGGTTTCGTCGGGATAGAGATGGTTGCTATCGGCAGTGACGGGATTAAAGAACGACTCTTCGAACTAGGTTATCTGTAATAATGAAGGTTGGAGCAGAAATATCGAAACGTTTCATCACGAATGTATTCGGGACATTCGCAGGCTTTCTTGGAACCGTTATCTTTACACGTGAGCTCGGATTCGCCGGAATCGGCAGTTATGCGATCTTTTTCAGTATCCAGATGGTGGCAGCTAATCTAGTCAGTTTCGGACTCTATCCAACTGTCGTTAAGCGGGTAAGCGAGAAGAACCAAGAAGCACGACAGTTCACAAGTGGTGCACTGATTCTCTTGGCGGGTGTCGTTGTTGTCACCATACTATCTTTCATGTTACAGGATTCGGTCAACCGGATCGTCGGTGTAAACGCTGCCTCTTTCGTTCCCCTCAGCGTACTCTCGTGGGGCCTGTTTCGACTATCAGGAGCATTTCTAGAAGGGAAACAGCGCGTCGCTCTCGTCGGGGCGATAGAAAACGGTCGATACGCACTTATTGTACCGATTCAGGCGGCGCTGATTGTCGCAGGATTCGGCGTTCTCGGGCTTATTTGGGGACTAATAGCTGGCCAGTTTCTCGTATTCCTGATTTCATACGTTGGGTTCGCACGTGTTATTCCTGCGCGACCTTCACTTGAACTGTTTCGAGACTTCGTTACCTATTCAAAGTATGCCTATATCCAGAGCGTTTCCAGCCAGCTATTCAAACAGGCCGATTATCTGCTTCTCGGCCAGTTCGTTGGCCCCGGATCGGCAGGTGTCTATCAGAACGTATTTCGAATTACCGAGGCGTCAATGTTGTTCTCGTCTGCACTGGCACAGGTGGCGTTTCCGCAGTTCTCTGCTTTGACGGAAAGCGATGACCACGAACATGTCTCTCGTCTTCTGACCAACGTATTCACCTATGCTGGTCTGTTCGCGATTCCAATGATCGGCGGTGGGGCCGTCATCGGAAATGGATTGCTGCTCACGCTTTATGCGAACGATCCGGGGACGTTAACGCTCCCCTTCATTGGAGTGGTGGGAATGGCGAACGCCTTGCTCCCGATACTCGGTATAGCAAACTTATTCAACGGCTATCGAGAGGGACTCGAGATGTTCTTCCTTGGCACGGGACAGCCGCGCCTGTACGCAGTCAGTGGTGTTCTTCTCATTAGTGTCTATGGTATATTATCAATTCCGCTCACGATGACGTTTGGTTCATGGGGGATCGCGTGTGCGACGGTACTCGCGTTCGGCGCAAGTGTCGCCAGTCTATTTTACTTCCTCAACGAGCGGATTCCGTCGTCAGCGCTGGTCGACGTCAGTGTTCAAATCGTATCGATGCTCCTAATGACGGCTGTCGTCTACGCCCTCAAATCACAATTAGGCGACGCTCACGGCTGGGTCCGTATTTCGATCCTGCTCGGCACAGGCGCGGGGGCCTACTTCACGGCGTTGTTGCTACTGAGCGAACGGATTCGTATCGATGCCGTCAACGTACTCCGCGACCTCCGTAACGATATGCTTCCGTGAACGCTGTACTCTTCTGCTTGCGCTCTCGGCCATGTTTAGTTCGTAGCATTGTGCCAGATGGTGAAGGCTTGGAGCCACGATTCGGCTGTTGTCGGTTGTGCGTGAGTAAAATAGTTTGAGAACGAAGAGGTGGGTCATTTTATCTCACGAAAGACACGTTTAGCAGCGTTCCGATTTCCATATTTTTCGTATCAAAATCGGAGCCCAGATCGACGGAGTGCAGTCTGGAGATGTTTTACTCCATCGATGAGAAACAGGGCATCATCAAGGTCGTGTTTCTCCGGGAGGTACAGCCAATAGTGGTGGTCATCAAGTTGAATCACCGTCTCGTCAAGTGTGATGTGATTCGGATTCTCGTCATCTGCTGGCTGTAGATCGCACTTGTGAACCCAATCGTAGACTGCCTTACGACTGGGTTTGATACCGAACTTCTCTAATTTTCGAACGATATTCGAAAGCGGGGGACCTGCAAGATGTAGTCGAATACCGAACTCCATCAGCTGACGCGGTGTCCGTTCTCGCTCCACAAAACTCAAATTGATCCAGCCGCTACATCCACTGAGACGGTCGGTTTTTGGCATAGAGCACCACAAACCGTACTGCCTCACTTCTCACGCTTAACGAAACAGCGCCAGTCGAGCAGACCATACGCCTTTTGCCGGTCGCCCGCGTCACGACGGACATGATCATTCTCGGACTCGACGGTGCGACGTTTTCGCTGATCAAACCGTGGGTGGAGTCCGGACGGCTTCCGACCTTCGAGCGCCTGCTCGAGGAGAGCGTTCACGGCGAACTGGAGAGTACGGTCCCCGAGATCACGGTCCCCGCGTGGCCGGCGTTCGCGACGGGGCGGGACCCGCCGGACTTCGACATGTACGGGTTCACGCACTTCAACCGCGAAACGCGCGAGAACGACCTCAGTCACGACGAGTTCGTCCCCGGGAAGATGTGGGACATCGTCGACGATCAGGGCGGATCGTCGGTCGTGTTCAACATCCCGGGCTCCTATCCGTGGCAGGCCATTGACGGCACGATCATCGCGGCTGCTCCCGAGTACAAGGACGAGTACGCACATCCGCCGGAACGGTGGGACGAACTGACCGACCTCGTGGACGGATACAAACTCCGGAACGACGAACCGCCAGGATCGCGCGCCTACATCGATCTGAGTCTCGAGTTAGTCGACAAGCGGTTCGAGGCGTTCGAACACTTCATCCGAGACGAAAACCCCGATCTGGCGGTCGGTCTGATCCGAGCGACCGATCGCGTCGCACACCACTACTGGGGAGACGAAAACGTTCCGCCCGCCTCGCCGGACAACCCGGTGTTCGAGGTCTATCGCCGCGTCGACGAGCGGCTAGGAGAGTTCCTCGACGCTCACGAAGACGAGGACGTCGTCGTAATCAGCGATCACGGCTTCGAGAAGGTTCGCGCGAACTTCGCAGTCAACGTCGTCCTCGAGCGCGCCGGGTTCGTCTCACTGAGTGACTCCGGCGATGCGACCAAGGCAGCGCTTGGTTCGGTACGTGACATCGCCAGCGACGTACTTGCTCGAGCAGGACTGCTGACGGTCGCTCGAAAGCTGATCCCCGAAAGTGCGTTGACCGGTGTTCCGACGGGCGATAGCCTCGGGCTCGATAACGCCATCAGCACTGGTCGGATCGACTGGTCCGAGACGAGAGCACTGGCGGACGTTGGTCAGAAGACCGCGATGATTTACGTCCTTGAGAACGAGCCCGACGCGATTGCCCGGACCTGCGATGACATCGAAACCACGCTTCGAAACGCGATCGAACGCAACGGGCTCGAAGCTCGTTTCCACCGCCTCGATCGGGGCGGACCCCACACACCGGACCTCTGTCTGATCATCGAAACGCCAGGGATCCACGCCTCCTCGCGGTTCGACGTCGACGAGACACTGTTCGAGGTCGATACTAGCGGTCACGCTCGCGAGGGAATATTCCTCGCACGCGGTCCGTCGTTCCGCGACGGGAGCATCGAGGACGCGACGTTGACGGATATCGCACCGACGGTCTTGCACACGCTGGGCTATCGGTTGCCGACGTCGATAGCCAGCGATGTCCTTGATGTCTTCGCCGATAGCGCCGAGCCAGCCGAACGCGACCCCGAGTATTACGACTTTATCGGCGCGGAAGCAGTCACTGGTGGTGGCGTCTCGGGCGACGACGAGCGGGAAGACGAAGTAAAGGACCGACTACGGGAACTCGGCTATCTGGAGTAATCGGCTCTGTTTGCCTTCACGAAACGTGTCCGATTCGACACGAAGTCGCCCGAAGATCTGTCCACTTTCGGAACCGATCGCGTAATCGGCGACTGTTCCCCATTTCGTCTGTTTAGTATCGATTCCATCGGCGATTTCGTTAGTTGGTTCCGATTCTATCAGAATTTTTTATTTTCTGTTTCAGTTGAAAGTGACGAGTTACTTCCCACCGCGGGGAGCGGTATAAATCGCGGGCGGGTAGATGACAAGGCTTATTCTTGACTTGGGTCTGGTGCAACCTAATGAGTACGGATACCGAACACGTCGAGGAGTCCGAGACGTCACCCTCTCTCCTCGAGACGTGGTCTGACTGGTATCACATCCCCATACTCGGGGCTGTGATGCTGTTTATGTTCTGGGTACGGACCCAGGCGTACGACCAATTTGTCACCGACGATGGGAGTCCCGCCCTCGCGGGCGTCGACTCCTGGTACCAGTGGCGAACGATCGAATGGACGGCGGAGAACTACCCGAACACGATGCCCTACGAGGTGTGGTCCGGATTTCCGGAAGGGACCTACGTTGGCCAGTTCGGAACGTTGTTCGACCAGATAATCGTCACGGTCGCGATGATCGTCGGCCTCGGTGATCCGTCACCGGAGACCGTCTACGCCGTCGCGCTACTGATGATCCCGGCGATGGCCGCACTGGTCGCGATTCCCGTGTTTTACATGGGTCGTCGGCTCGGCGGCACGCTCGGCGGACTCATCTCCATCGCGATACTCGCACTCGCACCGGGGACGTTTCTCACCAGATCGACGGTCGGGCAACTCGATCACCACGTTGGTGAGGTGCTGTTCATGGCGATCGCCGTCGTCGCGATGATGGCCGCCCTTCGCTCGGGTGAACGGGGAAAGCCCGTCTACGAACTGATCGTCGATCGCGACTGGAACGCGCTCCGCGCACCGACGATCTACAGCGTCCTCGCGGGGGTCGCGATGATGCTGTATATCTGGGTGTGGCCGGCAGCGATCGTTCTCGTCGGCATCCTCGGCGTCTTCTTTGCGATTCAGCTCTGTCTGGACTACCTCCGTGGCGTTTCCCCGGATCACATCGCGTTCGTCGGCGCAATCAGTCTCGGCGTGACCGCGCTGACGACAATGCTACTGATCGAGCAATCCGGATTCAACGTCACGTCTTTCAGCTACCTACAACCCTTCACTGCCCTCCTCGTCGCCGCCGGCTGTGTCTTCATGGCCTGGCTGGCACGGGAGTGGAACAACCGCGACCTTGACCGTCGATACTATCCCGTCGCGATCGGCGGTATCGTTGCTGCGATTCTGCTCGTTATGTGGCTCACACTTCCCGGGCTATACAACACGCTAATCGGGAACCTCACGAGCCGACTGCTCCCACTGAATCCGGGTACGGGGACACTCACAATTGCGGAGGCCCAGCCACCGGACAACTTCAGGGACCACGTCCGCTCGGAGTTCGGCATGGCCTTCTACACGATGCTCGCGGGGCTCGCGCTCCTCGTCGCTCGGCCGTTCCGCGACCGCGAGTTCCGGGCCGAGTACACGCTGATTCTCGTCTGGTCGCTGTTCCTGATCAGTATGACGGCGACGCAGGTTCGCTTCACCTACTACCTCGTGCTCGCGGTCGCGGTCGTCAACGCCGTCTTCATCGCGGACGTGGTCGAGATCTTCAATCTCGACATCCGCGGCGGGATCGACGCCGTCCGTGGGATCGAGACCTATCAGGTGATCGTGCTCTTCCTCGTCGTCATCCTGCTGTTCGCGCCGTTGCTCCCGCCGATCGCCGCCGACGATTCGACCTCGTGGGAACAAGCCAATAGCACCGGCCCGTCCTACGACGCCACCATGGTCTGGGAGGGGTCGAACGAGTGGCTCGCCAACAACACGCCCGAGCCGGGCAACTGGGGCGAGCACGAGAACGCCGATCAGTTGGACTACTTCGGAACGTACCAAATCCCCGAGGACGGGGATTACGACTATCCCGAAGGCTCCTACGGCGTGATGTCGTGGTGGGACTACGGCCACCTGATAACGACGCAGGGCGAGCGGATCCCCCACGCGAACCCGTTCCAGCAGAACGCGCCGTCCGCCTCGGCGTTCCTGACCGCCGAGTCCGAGGAACGCGGCGAACTGGTCCTCGACACCATCGCCGCCGGCGAGAACCCGGCCGACCGGTCCAACGAGGAACTCGAGTCGATGGCCGAGAACGCCTCCCACGAGGAGATGCGGTACGTGATGATCGACTACGAGATGGCCGGCGGAAAGTTCTCCGCGATCACCGCGTGGTCCGGCCCGAACTACGAACACTACGTGACGCCGTCGGGCCACGAGGACGGGGAACCGGTGAACATCAACGACTACCAGAACGGGACCATCCCCTACTACGACACGATGCAGTCGCAGCTGTACTTCGACGACGCGGACGGCCTCGAGCACTATCGGACCGTCCACGAAAACACCGACGCCGGAACGGCGACGATCGTGGCCGCCGCGCAGGTGTTCGTCCCCGGCGCCATTCAGGGACAGGCCGCCCAGGAGCTGCAGCAACTGGGCTACCAGGAGGGCGACGTGATCTACTACCAGGACGGCGAGTTCGCGGCGCCGGGCGAGGGCCGCCCGTCGATACGGGTCCAGCAGATGGGATTCCAGCAGATCCAGCGCATCCAGCAGAACCCGACCCAGCAGCTCCTCGGCGCCCGGAGCGCCGCCGCGGTGAAGACGTTCGAGCGCGTCGAAGGCGCGACGCTCACCGGGACCGTCGACGACGAGGCCGGCGTGCTCGGAAACGACACGACGGCCGCCGTCGAGGTCGAACTCGAGACGAACGCCGGTCGGACGTTCAACTACACGCAGGAGACCGAAGTCGCAGACGACGGCTCGTTCGAACTGACCGTCCCGTACGCGACCAACGACGAACTCGGCGTCGAGGACGGCTACACGGACAGCGCCGTCGAGGCGACCGGCGAGTACAACGTGACCGTCGGCGAGCCGGGCGAGACCGGCTACGAAGCCCAAACGGCGGTCCCCGAGACCGCAGTAGTCGAAGGCGACACCGTCACCGTCGACGGGTTCGAGCAGACCGAACTCGAGGACTCCAACGAGTCGGCGGACGGGAACGAGACCGATGGCGGGAACGAAACCGACGGCGGTGACCAGACCGACGACGGCAACGAAACCGACACCGGTTCGGCGGACGGCAACCAGACCGACGGCGGCAACCAGACCGGTAACGAAACCGGTTCGGACGGCGCCGAGCCCGAAGACAACTAACGGCGACCGCAGGTCGCCGCCGGCGCGGTCGATTCTCGAGCCGAATCCGCTGTACTCGAGCCGGTTCGCTGCAGCGACCTCCGAAAGTGAGAACGCTTTTGCCCCCGTCCGAAATAGCTCCGGGTAATGCGGGAATTTCTCGCCGTGTATCTCAAGGGCTTCTCGATGGGGGCGGCCGACGTCGTCCCCGGCGTATCGGGCGGGACGATCGCGCTCATCGTCGGTATCTACGATCGACTGATCCGGGCGCTCACGGCCATCGATCCGCGGGCCTTTCGCCCGGTACTGCGTCCCCACGATCCCGAGGCCCGAGCGCGGCTGCGGACGGAGCTCGAGCGAATGGAGATCCCGTTCCTGATAGCCCTCGGCCTGGGCGTCGCGACGGCGATCGTGGTCCTCTCGGGGCTCATGCACGGGGCGGCGACGACGTATCCGGTCGCGACGTACGGCTTCTTCTTCGGGCTGATCGCCGCGTCGGCGATCGTCCTCTACGGCGAGATCGACCGGTGGACGGCCGGGCGCGTGGCCATCTCGGTCGGGGCGATCGCGCTCGCGTTCGTGGTCTCGGGGACGACCGCGGGAGACGTCCCGCACGGGCTTCCGATCGTCCTCCTCGCCGGAGCGATCGCCATCTGTGCGATGATCCTCCCCGGCGTCTCGGGCGCGTTCTTCCTCCTGATCCTCGGCCAGTACGAGTACATGACCGGGACGCTGAGCGGGTTCATCGAGGGGCTCATCGGCCTGCTCGACGGCGGTGCGCTGGCGCCCGTGATCGACTCTGCATCGGTCGTCGTCGTCTTCGGCGTCGGTGCCGTCGTCGGCCTGTTCACGATGGCTCACGCGGTCGGCTACGCCCTCGAGCACTACCGGGCCGCGACGCTTGCCATGCTGGTGAGTCTGATGGTGGGCGCGTTGCGACTGCCCGTCGAGCGCGTCTGGAGCAACCTCGGCGAGACGCCGCTCGGAACGCCCGGCGTCGCCGTCGCGATGGCGCTCGTCGGCGCCGGCGCCGTGTTGCTGGTCAACTGGTGCACCGACGATCTCGAGTACTGAGCGTCGGCGGGCGAACGCGACGAGAGAGTGAGTGAGTTTCGATACCAGATTTTTCGATCAGAACGGGAACGCGAACGGCGAACCGACAATCAGGACGGGGAGTCGGTTCCGTCTTCGTCTCCGCCGCGGGCTGCGTTTTCGCCGTCGTCGTCGGTTTCGTCGGTTTCGGCGGGAGTCGGTCCGAGCGCGCGGAACGCGATGGTCGGGAACCGCACCGCGACGCCGCTGGGTCGGCGGCCGCTCCCGGTCGCCGAGAGCGGGACGCGTTCGACGACGCCGCGGTCGGCGAGTTCGTAGAGGAATCGTTTGACCGTGCCGGCGGTCAGCGACGAGCGGTCGGCGATCTCGGTCGCGAGGTCGCGGATCGGGCGGTCGGCGGCGTCGATCGAGACGAGATCGAGTAACACGCGCTGGCGGGTCTCCGACAGGGAGAGCACCCGATCGAGGTGGACGCTGTCGTCGGGAACGTCGTCTCGAGCCCGCTCGAGGTGCGCCGGGGCGATCCGATCGCTCCCGTCCCGGCTCGCGAGGACGGCGGCGCCGAACAGGGCCGCGAGCGCGTCGTGGGCGTTCCCGTCGGCCCACGCCGCCAGCTCGCGGACGGACTCGTGGGCGATCGCGCCGGCCGCCAGCCCCGTCGACGCGCGGTCGGAGAGCACCTCGACGAGTTCGTGATCGCGGTAGGCCGGAACGGAGACCGTCGGGCGATCGGCCGCCAGCTCGTCGGGGGTCTCCCGGCCGACGGCGACGGTCGAGACGCCGTCGGCGATCGGCTCGAGCAACTCGCGGACGCGCCCGTAGGTGAGCGTCTCGGGCTCGTCGTGGTGATCGATCGCGACGACCGCGTGGCGGTCCGGACGGCCGAGTTGCTCCCGGAGCCGCTCGCGGAGGTCGTCGGTTCCGACGCCGCTCTCGGGGACGGACTCCCCCGAGAGCACTGAGAGGACGGTCCGGTAGAAGGCGAACGCGCTCTCGACGCGGCGGCCGTCGACGTAGACGAACCACGTCGAGGGACCGGTTCGCCCGGCTCGGGTCGTCGTACCGATCGATCGACTCGATTCGCCGAGTCGCTCGTTTAACGCGTCGAAGACGGCGGTGACGATCGCTGACGTGCCCGCTCCCGACGGGCCGACCACGGCGACCGGCGGCGGCAACTCGCCGTCGAACACCGGCTCGAGCGCGTCGAGAAGCCGTTCGAGGACGGGACCGCGACCGACCGGATCCGCGGGGTGGACCACCGGACTGAGGTAGTCGCGGTCGACGAGGATCTCTCGGTCCTGTCGCGCCGACCGCCGCCGGGCGATGCGCTCCTGCAGGTCCATCTACCCCGCCTCCCGGCGCCCGTCCGCGTCGTCGGTCCCGACCAGCGCCGCCTCGAGGACCTCGAGCGTGTGTTTGATCTCGTAGCCGGTGCCGTGTTCCATCTGCATCGAGCAGGTCGGACACTCCGTCAGCCCGGTCTCGGCGGGCGCGTCGTCCATGTGCTCGAACATCTCCTCGCCGATCTTCATCGACGTCTCGTAGTTCTCCTCCTTCCAGCCGTAGGTGCCGGAGATCCCCGAACAGGAGTCGCCGACGTCGTGGGCCTCGATGCCGTCGATCAGTTCCATCAGTTCGATCGTCTGTCCGTCGAGTCCCTGGTTACGTGAATGACACGGTGCGTGATAGGCGAACTCCTCACCGTCGACGCTGGTCTCTTCGAGTTCGCCCTCGAGGTCCTCGTGAACCCGGAGATATTCGACGGCGTCCCAGGTGTTCGCGGCCACCGTTTCGGTGTCCTCGAAATCGAACAGTTCGGGATACTCCTGGCGCAGCGACATCGAACAGGAACTGCAGGAGGCGACGATATCGGCGCCCTCCTCGAGCGCGGCCGCGAGTTCGCGGACGTTGGTCTCGGCGGCCCGACGTGCGTCCTCGAGCATGCCGTTGGCGAACATCGGCGTCCCCGAGCAGGACTGGTCGGGGACCATGATCTCGTAGCCGAGGTGCTCGTAGACGCGGACGAGCGCCTTCGCGACTTCGGGCGTGTTGTAGTTCGAGTAGCAGCCGTGGAAGTAGGCGATCCGCTTGTCGGGGTTCTCGACCTTCGCACCGCCGCGCTTCGTCCACCACTCGCGGAACGTCTCGGTCGCGAACTCGGGGAACTCTCGCTCGCTCGTGATCCCCAGGACCTTCTCGCCCATCCACTTCGTGACGGACAGCCCCATCACGAAGTTCGCCGTGCGGGGAAACGCCGCCGCGAGCGGCGCGAGTCGGCGGTAGTTCGCGAGGATCCGGTTGCGGATATACTCTCGAGAGAGTTTGTCCATGTTCTCCTCGACGTACTCCCCGCGAGCCGTGTTGTGCATCTGCGAGAGGGGCACCTCGGAGGGACAGGCGCTGTCACAGCGCATGCAGTTCGAACACTTCATCACCGAGTCGTCGACGTCGTGGTCGTCCTGCCGTTTCAGCCGCCACTGCTCGGGGCCCTGGAACTTCGGCCCGGGGAACTCGTCGTCGACCTCGGCGACGGGACAGTTGGTGTCGCAGGTCGAGCACTTGTAGCAGTTGTCCGCGCCGGGCCGGAGGTCCATCTCCTCGGCCTCGGGGAACACCTGAACGGGTTCGAACTCCTCCTCTTCTGCGCCCGGTACGTGATCGTCGGTCGGTTGCTCTGCGTCGCTCATTGGAATACTCGTCGTGTCTCGAAACTCGCTCTCGAGTCGTTCGGCCGGTCGCTGGCTCTCGAATCGGTCGGCCTGTAGTTCTCGCTCGAGTCGCCCATCGCTATTCACCCTCCTCGGCGGCCCGCGTCCCGGCGACGTAGCCCGTCGCGAGCGAGACGCCGGCGCCGGACTTCTCGGCCGCGAAGTCGTAGCCGCCGAGCACCGCGCCCGCGGCCCGCAGGTTCGCGAACTCCGGGTCGTCGCGGGCGTCGAGCGGGCGGAGGTCGCGGTCGGGCGCGAGGCCGAACCGCGCGAAGGGGTGGTCGCCGAAGGCGTCGTCGACGAACCAGTCGTAGCGGTCCTCGGCGTGGGGGACGTGGCAGTCGAAGATCGGTTCGAAGACCCGTTCGCGCTCGGAACGGACGCCCTTGCCGACCAGTCCGCCCGTCGCGAGGACGTACTGGTCCGCGCGGTGGGGAACCTCGGTGCCGTTGCGGTCGACGACGACGCGGTCGATGCGGTCATCGCCGCTGCCGCCGTCGGCCGCCACCGCGTCCGCCTCGGCGGTCTCGAAATCGATCACCGGGACGCCCGACGTGACGCGGACGCCTCTCTCCTCGAGCGCCCCGTACAGCAGGTCCTCGAGTCGCATGCCGGGCAGACTCGGCGGTCCCATCGGGACCTCGAAGACGTCGACGCCGAGCGCGTCCGCGAGGTCGGCCCGCACCGCGTCGGCGCGTTCGTCGCCCAGAATCGCGGGGAAACCGACGCGGGATTCGCCCTCGAGGCGTTCGCTGATCGTCGTCGCGAGCGCCTCGCGCGCGCCGGTCTCGCCGGCGCCCGTCGCCACGGACTCGTCGTGATCGAGCAGGTGGGCGTAGCGGGTCACCTTCGCGTCGTCCCGAACGATGCCGGGGAACGGGACGGTGACGCCGCGGGCCGAAAACGGCGCGCCCGCGGCCTCGAGGTGGGCCGCGGCCAGCGGCGCCTCGAAATCGGGCAGCGTCTCGAAGCCGACCAGCAGCGCGTCTCGGTCGTCGCTGGCCAGTCCGTCGGCCGCCGCGACGGGATAGCGCGCGGTCGGCTTGACGGTGCCGCCGTGGGTCGGGACCAGTGCGTTCGCGTCGGTGTGGTCGCCCGCGTAGGCGTCGCCCACCGTCTCGTCGAAGAAGGCCAACGCCTCGCGGACCGCCTCGCTGCCGACCCGCTCGTAGGGATGGCCCTGAGGGAGGTCCTCGAGCGCGTCGAAGGGGTCGACGAGCGGCCCCTCCTCGGGCGCGCCGGGCGCGTAGCCGAGGATATCGATCAGCCCGCTGGCGTGGCGCAGCGTGCTCTGTTTGTACGTCACCAGCCGCACGCGGGCGTCGGGCGCGGCGTCCGCGGCCGCGAGCGCCGCCGTCGCGCCCGCGAGACCGCCGCCGATGACGAGGACGTCGTCCTCGATGGCCATTTCAGGCCCCTCCGTCGAAATCGGCGAAGTCGATCGCCGTCGGCTCGTTCGCCGGATCGCGGTCCCGGTTCATCGTCGTCGCGTGCAGGGCGTAGTTGAGCATCGCCTGCGAGAGCTGTTCGCCCCACAGCGCGTGGCGCTGGCCCTTCCAGCGCTCCTGAAAGAGTTCGTCGAGCGACGCGCGAACCGTGGCCTCGTCGTACTCGGGGTGGAGCTCGTTGGCCATATTTTGGCAGCAGAAGCCGCCCTGGCAGTTGCCCATCGAGGCGCGCGTCCGGATGCGGACCGCGTTCAGGTCCGATCCCGACTGGTCGATCGCGTCGCGGATCTCCGCGCGCGTCACGCCCTCGCACTGGCAGATCACGGGATTTGCCGCGTCGGTCTCGAGGACCTCGCTCGCGCGGCTCCCCAGGCGCTGTTTGCTCCGGCGCGCGACCGGCGATCGGAGGCCGAAATCGTCCATGCCGGCCTCGAGCGTCGCGATATCTTCGCTCCCGGGGAGGGGTTCCTCCGCGGTCGCACACGAGGCGCGGACGCCCAGTTTCTCGCAGACGTGATCGGAGATCTCCTCGGCCATCGCGCGGTACGTCGTGAACTTGCCTCCGACGATGCTCGAGATGCCCGAGACGCCGTCGCGCTCGGCGTGATCGAGCAGGAAGAAGTCCCGCGTGATGTCCGTCGGATCCTGCGTGCCGGTTCCCGGCGGCTCGTACAGCGGGCGCACGCCCCAGAAGGAACGGATCGTCCGCGCCTCCTCGAGGATCGGGACGAGTTCCGAGAGGGTGTCGATCATCCCATCGACCTCCCACTGATCCTCCGGGAAGTCGTCCGGATCGGCGACCTCCTCGTCGGTCGTCCCGAGGATGGCCGTCGTCTCGTGGGGGACGACGATGTCGGCGTCGCCCTTCGGCCGACAGCGGTTGATCACGGTGTCGACCTGCCGGACGTTCATGATGGTCATGACGCCCTTGGAGGGACGGACCTCGATCTCGAGGTCGGCCATCGCGCCGATCTGGCCCGCCCACGCGCCGGTCGCGTTGACGACGTACTCGGCGGTGATCTCCTCGGTGGTGCCGGCCGCGTCGTGGATCCGCTTGCCGGGACCCGACTCGTGGCGCACCTCGACGCCGTAGACGTCGTCACCGTCGCGCAAGAGGTCCACCACCTCGGCGTGCGTCTCGATCCGCGCGCCGTGGGTCTCGGCGTCGAGCGCGTTCGCGACGCAGAGTCGGAACGGGTCGACCGCGCCGTCGGGGACCTCGATCGCCCGTTTGACGTCTTCCGCGAGGTAGGGTTCGACCTCGCGGGCCTCCCGTCCCGAGAGGACGCGCGCGGGGATCCCGCAGTCGCGACAGCCCTCGAGTTTCTCGCGGAAGTAGTCGTCCGAGTCCTCGGGGCGCTGGACGAACAGACCGCCGGTCTCCTCGACGCAGTGGCCGGCGATCTCTCGGAGGATCTCGTTTTCCTCGATACACTCCGTCGCGCTGGCTCGGTCGGAGACGGCGTAGCGGCCGCCGCTGTGGAGGAGTCCGTGCATGCGGCCGGTCGTGCCGTCGGTCAGATTGCCTCGCTCGACGAGGGTCACCTCGAGGCCGCGCATCGCCAGATCCCGCGCGATACCACAGCCCGTCGACCCGCCCCCGAGAACGAGGACCTCGGTGTCTGTTGCCATCCCTTCGTTCGTCCCTCTCCCTCCCGGACCTTTATTTTATCGACGATAGCCGAACGCCCGTAACGAGATCGCAGTTACGGGCTCAGCGGACGGATCGTTCGAGATCGCACGAGTATCAGTATCGGAGGATTACCGCGTGAAACGGCCGAAACAACCGCTTATTTCGGATAGCACGCTGGGTAATGACATCCTAATTACTATACTATACTTGGGAGTTCGACAAATTTTATAATGATAGTAGGTATTGTTTACCAGTATCGTGCGATCGTCGGTAAAGACATCGCGCGGAGCAACGAGGGAGATCACCAGTGACAGAATCAACGTACGTCGGTGCAGTAGATCAGGGAACGACCGGGACGCGCTTTATCGTGTTCGATCACGGCGGCCAGGTCGTCGCGAACGCCTATGAAACGCACGAACAGATCTATCCGGAACCCGGCTGGGTCGAGCACGACCCGATGGAGATCTGGGAGAACACGAAATCCGTTATCACGCAGGCGCTGGGCCAGGCGGGGATCAGCCCCGACCAGCTCGAGGCCATCGGCGTGACCAACCAGCGCGAGACGACGCTGCTGTGGGACGCCGACTCCGGCCGGCCGGTCCACAACGCTATCGTCTGGCAGGACCGCCGGACGACCGACCGCGTCGAGCGACTCGAGGCGGCAGAGAAGGTCGAAACGATCCGCGAGAAGACCGGCCTCGAGGCCGACGCCTACTTCTCGGCGACGAAGGCCGAGTGGCTGCTCGACAACGCCGATCCGATCAAACTCGAGCGCTCGCGTCCGGAAGACATCCGCGACCGCGCGGAGAAGGGCGAGGTCCTGTTCGGCACCATCGACACGTGGCTGATCTACAACCTCACGGGCGAGCACATCACCGAGGTCACTAACGCCTCGCGGACGATGCTGTACAATATCCACGACCTCGAGTGGGACGACGACCTCCTCGAGGAGTTCGACGTTCCGAAGGAGATGCTCCCGGAGGTTCGCCCGTCCAGCGACGACGCGACGTACGGATCGACGGATCCGGACGGGTTCCTCGAGGCCGAGATTCCGGTCGCGGGCGCGCTGGGCGACCAGCAGGCCGCGCTGTTCGGCCAGACCTGTTTCGACGCCGGCGACGCGAAGAACACCTACGGCACGGGCTCCTTTTTCCTGATGAACACCGGCAGCGAGGCCGTCGAGAGCGACCACGGCCTGCTGACGACGATCGGCTTCCAGAAGTCGGGCGAGGACGTCCAGTACGCCCTCGAGGGCTCGATCTTCATCACCGGCGCGGCGATCGAGTGGCTCGAGGACCTCTCGCTGATCGACGACCCCGCGGAGACGGCCGAACTCGCCCGCAGCGTCGACTCGACGGACGGCGTCTACGTCGTCCCCGCCTTCACCGGGCTGGGCGCGCCCCACTGGGACCAGCGCGCTCGCGGCACCATCGTCGGGATGACCCGGGGCACCCGGAGAGAACACATCGTCCGGGCGACCCTCGAGTCGATCGCCTACCAGACCCGCGACGTCGCCGAGGCGATGGAGGCCGACTCGGGCATCGAGATGACCTCGCTGAAGGTCGACGGCGGCGCGGTCAAGAACAACTACCTCTGTCAGCTCCAGTCCGATATCATCGGCTCGGAGATCGTCCGCCCGGTCGTCGACGAGACGACGGCGCTGGGCTCGGCCTACGCCGCGGGACTGGCCGTCGACTACTGGGACGACGTCGACAGCCTGCGGGACAACTGGCAGATCGACCGCGAGTTCGAACCCGAGATGGACCCCGATCGAGCCGACAAACGGTACGCGCGCTGGACGGAAGCAGTCGACCGATCGCGCGACTGGGCGCGGGACGGTGAGGAGTGATCCATGATCGGGACGATACTCCAGGTTCCGATCGTCGGCATGGAGTTCGAAGCGTTCGCCGTTCTGCTCATCGCCGCGCTCGCCGGCGGTGCGTTCGGCGCCGCGCTCGGCGCGCTCCCGTCGTTCGTCTTCACCGGCTTCGTCGTCTTCCTCGGCGAGGGGCTCGCGATCCTCGAGGGGGAACTCGGAGCCGTCGACGCCATCGGAGCCGGTAACATCGCGACCGGGATCACGGATACGATCGGCTTCGGCGCGGTCACCGGTCCCCACATCGCCTTCGCCGGCGGCGTCGCCGCGACCGCCTACGCCGGCCGGAAGTACCCCGAGATGGAGCCCGCCGACTGGGACTATCACTTCGGGAAGGACATCTCCTACGCGTTCGGGACCAAACCCGACATCCTCGCGGTCGGCGCGGTCTTCGGCGCGCTCGGGATGCTCATCACCCAGGTGATGAGCGGGATCGGCTTCCCGACGGACAACATCGCGCTCTCGGTCGTGGCGACGGCCTTCATCGCGCGACTCGCGTTCGACTACCCGCTGGTCGGCCGAGTCGGCGGCTCGAGCGTCCTCGACATGTCGCCGTTCGAGCGCGAGGAGACGCGCGCGGTCGCCGACGGCGGAGTCGAGACCGATCGGCTGGCGACCGAGCCGTGGCTGCCCCACCAGTACGAGTGGTCCGGCGTGGCCGCCATCGGCGTCGTCGGCGGGATCCTCGGCGGCTTCATCTGGCTCGAGACCGGTAGCATCTTCCTCGGCTACGCGATCTCGGCGATGAGCCTGCTGTTCCTCAACCTCGGCGTCGAAAAGATTCCCGTGACCCACCACATCACGCTGTTGGGATCGACGGGTGCAGTGATCGCCGCGTCGGCCGTCGGGAGCGATCCCGTCGTGTTGCTCGTGGCCGGCGCGTTCGGCGCGATCAGCGCCCTCATCGGCGAACTGTCCCAGCGCGTGTTCTACTCGCACTCCGGGACGCACGTCGACCCGCCGGCGATGGCCATCGCCGCGTTCATGCTCGTGCTCGGCGTGCTCTATCTGGCCGGACTCCTCCCGAACGCGGGCTATCTCGAACTCTGAGGAATTCTGACTTCGACTGCGGTCCGTCTCTCCAACCCTCTGTTGACGATACGAGGGTCAACCCAACGGTTTCACTAGGTGGTGTATTTTCACTAGATGACTTTATCGTGGTGCTTGCTGGCGTATCACACGGTGTTCGTCAATGACACAGGAATGGACCATCACGGGAGACTACGTTGAAGCCTGCAACTGCGATGTCGCATGCCAGTGTGTATGGATGGAATCACCGGACGATGACGTCTGTACCGTCTCACTGGCGTGGCATATCGAGGAGGGAAGGTACGGCGATATCGACCTGAGCGGGGTAGACGTCGGCATGCTCATTTCGACCGATGAGGGAGTCATGTTCGCCCCCGAGACGGAGTGGGATATCGTATTGCTCATCGACGAGACGGCCGACGACGATCAGCGCGAGGCCCTCGAGGACATCTACTCCGGCCGCGCCGGTGGGATCTGGGCGCCCGTCGCTGACACACACGTCCGATCCGCCGACGTCGCGACCGTTCCGATCAGCTTCTCGCGGGACGGATCGGACTTCTCCGTCGAGATCGGGGACGCCGTCGAAATGGACGCGAGCGGCGCGGTCGGGTTCAACGAGGAAGTCGGGACGATCTCACCTCACCCGCTGACGGAGAGTACGGAGGTACAGACCGGGAAGTCAACCACGGCTACGGTCTCCTACGATGACCAGTTCACGTGGGACGTCTCCGGAAACAACGCCTACCTCGGCGACTTCGAATTGGCGAACTCCTGAGTGCGGGAGGACAGCGATAGAGTCGATCGATCATGGGGACACATGATTCAATCCGGGATCGAATCACCCATCGGCGCATTCCGATCGTCGCGCTCATTACCTACGTAATCGCGCTGTTCGCGTGGGCAGCAGTCATCGGTCGCTGGCTCCCGATGCCTGGCGGACAGAGGGGGATGCAAATGCACGTGTCTGACCCGGGAGCGCCGGAGGCGATGGCGCTCTCGAACGGGGTGACCGGTATCGGCCTGTACCTGTTCATGTGGGGAGTGATGATGATCGCGATGATGTACCCGTCGTCGGTCCCGCTCTTCCGGCTGTACGCCGAGACGCTCGAGGGGACGACGGCCGCGGGGAAAGCAGTGCGGGTCGGGGCGTTTCTCGGAACGTACGCGCTCGTGTGGACGCTGACGGGAATCGTCCCGCTCGTCGTCAACGCGGTGGTGCCGGTCGCTACCCTCGCGAACGCCCATGGCGGGCTCCTGATGGGCGGGTCGTTGCTCCTCTTATCGGGGTACCAGCTCTCGCCGTACAAACACCGGTGTCTGCGGTACTGCCGGTCGCCGCTCGGGTTTCTCCTGAGTCATCACCGACCGGGAGTGGGCGGTGCCGTTCGGATGAGCTGGCAGTTCAGCGTCTTCTGCGTCGGGTGCTGCTGGGCGCTGTTCGCGTTCATGGTGATCGTGGGCTCGATGAACATCGTCTGGATGGCACTCATCGCGGTCGTGCTCTCGCTCGAACGAACGGTCGCGTGGGGGGAGCAACTGGCACGTGCGGTCGGGGTTCTCGCCGGCATCGCCGGGGGTACCGTCATCGTGATCGCACTGGTATAGGGCGGGCGTTCGGATGATACCGGGCGACCGGAAGGCGTCACTGACCGATCTCTCGGTCTCGAGTACGCCCGAACCGACTCCTTTAGGCCGCCCGACCCTCGAGTGACGGCCATGACGGACGATCCGCCGCTGGTGCTGGACATCGACGGGACGCTCACCCGCCCGGAGGGGTGGGGCATCGATCCGCGCGTGTTCGACCCCCTCCGGGACTGGGAGGCGCCCGTCGTGATCGCCACCGGGAAGGCATTCCCCTACCCCGTCGCCCTCTGTCACTTCGTCGGCATCCCCGAGCTCGTCGTCGCCGAGAACGGCGGCGTCGTCTACACCGGTGACGACGTCTTCTTCACGGCCGACCGCGCGGCCGCCCAGGCGGTCGCCGAGGAGTACCGCGCCGCCGGCTACGACCTCGGCTGGGGGCCGGAGAACACCGTCAACCGGTGGCGCGAGACCGAGATCGCCGTGAACCTCGACCAACCCATCGAGCCGCTGCGCGAGATCGCCGCCGAGCACGGCCTCGAGGTGATCGACACCGGCTACGCCTACCACGTCAAGGACGCCGCACCGAACAAGGGCGACGGCCTCGAGACGATCGCCGAACACGTCGATATCGACCTCTCTGAGGCCGTCGCAGTTGGCGACTCGATCAACGACGTCTCGACGTTCGAGGCCGTCGGTCGGAGCTTCGCCGTCGCCAACGCCGACGAGACGGCGAAAGCGGCGGCCGACGAAGTGCTTGACGAGGTGCACGCGGACGGGACGCTGGCGGTTCTCGAGCGCGTTCGCGGTTCGGTCGATTAACTCGTCCCGGTGGTTCGACTCGGTGACCGAACCGGCTGTGGGAGACGTGGTATCCCTTGGTTCATTGAATACGGCACTACCACGACTCCACGCTGGCAACGGTGAGTGCCACATCCTCCCCAGCCGATTCGCTCGCACGGTTCTGACCGTGGCTCCTTGTACAGTCGCCACGGTCCAGCGCGCACCACCGCAGAGAGATCCCTCGAGCGGAGCGCGTACACCGAACGACGGACTCGAGCGCAGCCAAGCAGGCCCCACTCAGAACGCTTTTCTTGCGTCCGCCGAACCCTTACGTATGGTAGTCGACACCCTCGTCGCCGTTATCGGCGTGGTGGGGACCGTCGGGCTCTTCGTCTGGACCTACCGGGACGCCACGGACCACGGGGTCTCGAGACCCCTGCTGTGGGCCGCCTTCTCGGGGGGCGCCGTCGCAGTCGGCGCGGGGCTGTACCTGTTCGCGTCCGTCCCGACGACTGGAACCATCATGACCGCCAACACGGGGCTGGTCCTGTACGGCTTCGAACGCGAAGTGACCCTCGAGGACGACGACCCGGCCGAACCCGGCGAGTTGCCACACAAGTAGCGAGCGCGCGTCGCTCGAGGCCCTGCAGAGTGCGGCCCCGAGATTCCCGGTTCGATTCGTTCCACCGCCGCATAGTCGGCGCGTGCGACACCACACGCCTTTTGTCCGGTCCCGTCCAAGCGAGGGCAATATGAGCGACTCCGCCGACACCGGCGTCGAGGGCGGGACCGACGCCGACCGAGAGAACGACACGGAGGACGGCGGTGCGATGCAGGTCTCGAGCCCGGACTACCACAGCGAGAACCACACGGCCGCCCAGACCTGCGGCTGGACGGCCAACGCCATCCGGGGCGAGGGGAAGTGTTACAAGTACATCTTCTACGGGATCGAGTCCCACCGCTGCATCCAGATGACGCCGGTCGTCCGGTGTAACGAGCGCTGCGTCTTCTGCTGGCGCGACCACCAGGGCCACTCCTACGAGATGGACGACGTGGAGTGGGACGACCCCGAGGCGGTCGTCGACGCCTCGATCGACCTCCAGAAGAAACTGCTCTCGGGCTTCGGCGGCAACGACGAGGTCCCCCGTGAGGTCTTCGATCAGGCGATGGAACCGCGCCACGTCGCCATCTCGCTCGACGGCGAACCGACGCTCTACCCCTATCTGCCGGAACTCATCGAGGCCTTCCACGACCGCGATATCACCACCTTCCTCGTCTCCAACGGCACCCGACCCGAGATGCTTCGGAAGTGCGATCCGACGCAACTGTACGTCAGCGTCGACGCCCCCGAGCGCCACACCTTCGATCAGGTCGTCGGCGCCATGGAGGACGACGCCTGGGACCGCCTGCTCGAGACGATGGACGTCCTCGCTGAAAAGGACGAGACCCGCACGGTGCTCCGGACGACGCTCGTCGACGGCGAGAACATGCACCACCCCGACTGGTACGCCGGCTTCTACCAGCAGGCCGATCCGGACTTCATCGAACTGAAGGCGTACATGCACGTCGGCCACTCGCAGGGCCGACTCGACCGCTCGGCGATGCCCGACCACGAGGACGTCATGGCGTTCGCAGACGAGGTCAAGGAGTACATGCCCGCGTTCACCGAGTCTCGAGGGGTGCCGGAGTCCCGCGTCGCGCTCCTCGCGAAGCAGAAGGACACCTGGGTCCCGAAACTCAAGAAGGGCAGCGAGTTCTGGGAGCGCGATCCGGTCGTCGGCGACTGAGCGCGTCGGCGGTCGCTCGAGTCGACGAAACCGACGAGCTGACGCTCCCTCGAGTCGACGAGCCCGGCGGACAGGCGACCGCTCGAGTCGACAACCCAGATACGCACCTCAGTCGCTGTGCATCGGTTTCGCCCGCCGCACGTCCCGCTCCAGTCGCTCGGCGTACTCGAGCCGGATCCCTCGCGCTTCGGCCGGATCGATCCGCCCCCGACCGGCGAGTTCGTGCGTGATCGGCTCGTAGGCGTCGACGTCGAATCCCATCCGCTCGAGGTACGACCGGACGGCGTCGGACTCGAGCCCGTCGCGGATCGCGGCGTGGACGTACTCGAGGACGGCGTCGAACTCCGGGAGGGTGATCGTCTCGCTCGTGACGCGGCCGTCTCTCCCGTCGATACGCACGTCGGTGTCCTCGAGATCGCCGACGAGGTCGGCCAGCCGATTCGCCAGCCTGACGATCTGACTCGGGAGCGCGGTGTCCGGCGAGCGCCACTCGACGGTGGAAAACGACGAGCGAAGCTGGACCGGCGTCCAGACCGCGCTCTCGAGGTCGAAGTTCGACTCGAGGGTCCGTCGCGAGACGCCCGCGTCGGTCGCTACCGTCACGAACTCCTCGTACCGGCGCTCGAGCCGCCGAGTCCACTCCCCGCGGTCCGAGACGTACCGCCACAGCCAGCCCTGATGGGGGACGTCGTCGTAGGCCAGCCAGCGGTAGCACTTCGACCGGGCGCCGGCCGCCATCGGGTGCCCGCGGTAGTACGGCGACGAGTTGACCAGCGCCAGCGCGGGATCGAGCGCGACGAGGGCGTTCAGCTGATCGATCTCGCGTCCGGGCTGCTGTTCGACGTGGACGTGGGTCCCTGCACAGTGGCGCACGTACTCGAAGTCCTCGCCGACGACGGTGTTCTGGATCCGCGTCCGGTCGCTGGGGAGTTCGCGGATCTCGTCGGCGGCCACCGGCGTCCCCAGCGGAACGAGCTTCTTCTCGAGCTCGTCGGCCCGCTCGAGGACGGTGCCGATCCGGTCGAACAGTTCCGCGCGCAGTTCGGTCGCCGTTTCGCAGGGCGTGGTCTTGATCTCGAGCACCGGCTCGACGAACTCCCGTTCGGCGCCCGGCGACGCCGCGACGAGCTCGCCGGGGTCAGTCAGCCGCCCCTCGTCGTCGGTCACCCAGTACTCGACCTCGATGCTTCGGCGTCGCGGTTCAGCGTGGTCTACGGACACGGTTGACTCGGTGGGACGTCGGGACACGGCTGCTGCGCAGTGTCTCGGTTCCGGCGGTCAGATATCGGTGGTAACATATCACACGAAAATATCTACCAAACATCTACAAGAGCGTTTCGTCCATGGAGACATTAGCCGCTACGGACAGTCCCAGATACCGCCCCGAGAGTCGATCCGGAAAGACGATCGAGACGCGTTCGGCGGTCGGTTCGCCGGACGAGGGCACCGCGTCGAACGACAACGCGACCGCGCTCGTCTGCCTCGAGACCGAGTCGCGCGCCTGAACGGCTTCCGGACGACGGACCCGGAGCGCGTGACGGCGATCGAGGCGGTCATCGCTCGGGAATCGTCGGGAACGGACGAACCGCTATAGCTCGAGGCGAGAACTGCGGACGACGCCCTTGACCGTGATGCGGAGCTTTCGGCTGATCGCCGTCAGCGTGACGCCGTAGACGACCGCACCCAGCCCGATGATCGCCAGGAGATGGTACCACTGCTCGACGGCGACGGCGCGTTCCGCGGGGACGATCACGGCGAGCATCACGAGTCCGGCCGCGAACTGTTCCGCGAGCGTTCGCGGGAACAGAACGACTTCCGAGAGCTCCCGCTTGATGATGATCGCGGAGAGGCAGTAGCGGAGCGTCTCGGCGATGGCCGTCGCGACGACGACGCCGATCGCGCCGTAGACGAGCGTCAGCGCGACGCCGAGAACGATATTGATCCCCAGCGTCACGGCCGAGATCCGCGTGTTGACGTCGGGTCGATCGATCCCGTAGATCACGCTCGAGAGCACGCCGGCCTGGGTCTTCGCGATCTGGTACGCCGCGAGTCCGACGAGCAGCAACGCGGCCTCGGCGTAGTCGGGACCGAAGAACGTCACGACGAGTCGCTCGGGCATCGCCACGGCCCCGAAGAACATCGGGATCGCGATGATGCTCGTGAACGCGAGCGTGTTCGAGACGTCGTCTCCGAGTTCCTCTCCCTCGCTGTGACGGCGGCTCACCCGAGCCATCAGGCCGCTCGAGGCGGCCATCGTCACGAACGTCGCCGGGACCGTGAGTTTGAACGCGACCTCGTAGTGGCCCGCGGCGGCGGGCGCCAGCAGGTAGCCCAGCAGGATGATGTCGAACCGATCGTAGGCCTGCCCGAGAAACGAGTTCGGAATGCTGTACTTGGCGTACGACCAGACGTTCGTGACCGTCTCCCGTGACGGAGCGACTGGCCGCGCCTGAACGTAGTACGCGAGGATCGGCACCGTCAGGAACGTCGCGCCGGCCAGTCCGTAGGCCATACCGGCGGCGCCGAGCCCGAGCAGGATCAACCCCAGCTGGAGCGGGAAGGTGAGCAGCGACCGAAGCGTGTCGGTCCACATCGAGGCCCCGACGCGGCCTCGCGCCTGCACCATCAGGTCGAGCGGTTCGAAGAGCGTGACGGCGAACAGCAGGACGACGAACAGCACCGGCGCCTCCGGGAGGCCCGTGTAGGAGACGAGCCAGCGGGACGTGACGAGCGCGACTCCGACGGCCAGCCCCATCCAGACCAGCGTGAACAGCGCCTGGCTGCCGACCAGTTCGCCCGTCGGGGAATCTGCTTCCGAGAACCGCTTTTTGACCGCCGTTCCCCACCCGTTGACCGCCCGATCGGCGATCTTCACCAGCGAGAAGAGGAGGTAGTAGCCGCCGAACCCGGTCGGACCGAGCACCCGCGCGAAGACGATCGTCCCGAGGAACCCGATCGCGGCCATCGTGAACTTCGCGGCCGTCGCCTTGACGGTCTCGCCGCCGAGGCTGACCGAGGTCGCGTCGCTCATGGTTCGCGCGACCTCCGGCGTGGCGGCCGCGTGCGTCGAAGTACCCGGATCGATCTCGTCGGCCGCTGACGGCGCTCGACCGCCGCCGTCGATCGACTCGAGCCCACTGTCACAGATACCCCAGCTCCTCGAGCTGGGATTCCAGACCGTCCATATCCGCTTCGGAGAGCCCCTCGCGGCGCTCGAGGTCGGCGACCAGTCGCTCGAGTTCCGACTCGAGGGTCGCCGGATCGCAGTCGCCGATCAGCTCGGTCCCGGACAGCCCCTCGAAGTAGTAACAGTCGGCCGTCGCGACGCCGTGGCGTTCGCGATCGACGGACCCGACGTCGTAGCCGTCCTCCTCGAGCGCGAGCGCGCGCCGCTTCGAGATCCCGTGGAACTCGAGTAGCGCGTTCGACCGCGGCTCCGTCGCGCTCGGCTCGCTCGAGAGCAGCGGGCGGAACGACTCGCCGCGACGGTGGGCCGATTCGATACCGGCGAGGTCGAGCACCGTCGCGTAGACGTCCAGCAGGTTCACGAGGGCGTCCCGCGTCGGTCGCTCCGCGCCGTCCGCGTCGGGGGTTCGGTCGTCGGCGTTCGGGCCGGGCGCGGAGACGACGAGCGGGACCTTCGTCACGGGGGGATGGAGGCCGCCGCCGTGCTGCCACGCGCCGTACTCCCCGAGCGCCTCGCCGTGGTCGGCGACCGTCACGACGTAGTCGAACTCCGCCGCGAGTTCGGCGTAGATGTCGCGGTAGATGTCCGAGAGGTACCGCACAGCGTCGTCGTACGCGGTCCTGATCCGGTCCGGTTCGGCCGAGGGCTCCCCGAGCGTGGCCTTCACGCTGTCGAAATGGGGTGACTCTTCGTCCGGGTAGGTCCGGTACTCGTCGGGCGGGTCGTACGGCAGGTGGGCCTCCATGAGGTTCGCGAAGAGGAACTCGCCGTCCCGGTCCCACGATTCCTCCCGGACGTACTCCAGGAACTCCGCCGCGCCGTCGTCGGGGTGGCGTCTCTCGAGCCCCATGTCCCGGAGCTTCATCAGGGCCCCCTGTTTCAGCGACTGGGTCGTATCGCAGTCGCCCTCGACGCAGCGCCAGAGCGCCCGGAGGTACCGTTCGGGACCGTCGGACCGGTGTTCGGCGATGAACTCGTCCCAGTCGAAGACGTCCTCGCCGAGGCCGCTGAGCCGCCAGCCGCCGTCGAACTCGTCGAAGCCGTGGTGCCAGCCCAGCTGCTCCGAGATGTTGACGTTGCAGCTGAACGCCCGCGTCCGATAGCCGCGGTCCCGGAGCAGTTCGGGGAGGCGAGTGGTGTCCCGATCGAAGTCCTGGGACTTGATCGTCACGCCGGCCTCGCTCGCGTAGCGGCCGGTGAACAGCGAGGCGTGGGCCGGGGCCGTCCAGTGGCTCGTGCTCCACGCGTTCGTGAACTGCACGCCCGGCAACCAGTCGAAGTGCTCGTCGAACGAATCCGCTCGAAGGGTATCGAGCACGACGAGGGCGATGGATGGCTCGTCTCCCATGGTCGCGTGTCCGCTCATCCTACCAGTCCCCCTCCAAAGAACCTATCCCCGGCAATGGAATCGCCCGCGGGGTCGCTAGTCGCCGTCGCTCTCCGGGCAGCGGGACGGTCACGCTCACGGTCACAGGACCGTCGTGACCCCTTCCTCGAGGGCCTCGACCTGCGCGTCTTTCTCCCGCTCGAGTTCGTCCATATCGAACCGGACCGGCTCGCTCGTGACGTCGCCGTCGATCGGAACCCGATCGAAGAGGTTCGCCCGCGGCGTGTCGAAGTAGAACTGCGCCCGGTTGCCGTAGGTCAGGGCGGGGAGGCAGGCGTGGATCCGGTCCGAGCGCACCACGTCCGCGTTGGCGTAGAGGAAGAGGTAGTCGGTCACCATGTCGGAGACGAAGACGTTCTCCTGCTCGAACAGGGGCGTCTCGAGGCCGAGCAGTTCCCGCGCCCGCTCGCCGACCGGGAAGTGGTACGGTTCGTCGAAGGGCGCGTGATCGGGCCTGATGATCGTCGACGACGCGCCGTCGATATCGGGCTCTTCGCCCTTGTCGAACGCGTGGACGTCGAACTCTCGGTTCGCCTCGGGCGGTTGGTGAGCGTCGCCCAGGAACAGCGAGCAGTCGATGCCGTCGTAGCAGTACTCGACGAGGTCGTCGTACTCCTCGTAGGCGGTTCGATCCCGGGTGAGCAGGACCTCGATGTCGAGCGCGTCGAAGACGGCCTCGACGTCTTTCCGTTCGGCTTCGTCGTACTCCTCGCCGCCCCCACCGATGATGACGATCGGAATGTCCCGCTCCCTGAGTCGAGTGAGCGTGTCGAAGTACTTTCGGAACGTCGGCCGGGAGAGCACGCAGCCCGGGAGGACGGCCAGATCGGCGTCGATCAGTTCGCTGACGTTCACCGCGTTCCGCCGGATCGAGTGCGTCGGCGACTCGTAGTCCGACCCTCCGTACCCGGTCATCCGTTCGAACTTTCGCGTGCCCCGCCACAGCGCCGCGGTGTCCGCCGCGTGGTTCGGATAGCCGCCCGTCTCGACGATCTCCGCGTCGGGGAACGCCCGCTCGAGCATCGCCTTCGCCCCGTAGTCGATGAATCCGTTCCCGATGTTCGTCGTCCACGTCCGCAGAAGCAGGATTCTCATTGCGCTCGTCTCCACCGGAACGGGGCATAATTATGGGGCAATTACGGTCAGACAACAGTCCGATTCGGCGCCGAATGGCGGATTGGAGATACCGATCTCGAGTCGAGTTGCGTCGAGCGGAACGATCTATGAGCGATTTCGTACGGTAATCCGCTGCTGACAGCTCCGTACCGGACCACACAACGAGTGTCTGTCAGTCTCTCTGAGACGGGACGCGAATACCAAGCCTTAATCGTGGCCAGCAGAGAGTACGTGATAGCGGGATGGGATAGCCAGGAGATTCCGGCGGGCTCATAACCCGCAGATCGGTAGTTCAAATCTACCTCCCGCTACTTTTCAGGGGTTCAACGAGGAACGACGAGCGTAGTCGTTCGAAACAGCTTCGCTGTTTCGTGATGACGAAAGACGCGTAGCGTCTTTCGAACCACGAGGAGTGAGTCCTGAATCGCTGAAAAGACGACGAGTAGATTTGAACCAGACGGCACCCGAGCGTAGCGAGGGTGACGGCGTGGTTCATAGCGAGGGTGACGGCGTAGTTCAAATCGTCAAATTGCGCTCACCTTCTTCTGACTGTCCGAAATTCCGGACTCGAGGTCGTAACTCTCTGAAATCGGGCGTCAAAGGGATGGAGGCAAGCATCCCATCTGCAAACGGGTGGCGGCTGCTACGCAGACGTGGAAAGCGGACAGCGAAGCGGTACCGTAGAAATGCGACGAGTCGCAGCCTGCTATCGTGGCGGCAGGGAATAGCCACACCCTCCCCAGCCGATTCGCTCACTTCGTTCGCTCATCCCTCGCACAGTGTGTCGACCGCCCTCGCTAGCACTCGGTCGGTCGACAGCGCGCGCCACCGCATATCGGTCGGTCAGCCGGAACGACACGGAAGCCATTGATACCGATCGAGACGCTGACTGACGGCCGAGCGGGTCGGTGCTAGCGGTCACTCGAGGTAGCCGAGTTCGCGCAGGCGCTCGGTCGGCATGTCGATTCCCTCGTCGCCGTCAGACGCGTTCGCCCCGGACGCCGCCGCGCGCTCCTCCACCCATCGTCGTACGTCGTAGACCGACTCCGGATGGGTGTCCGCCGTGGAACTCGCGTACGCGCGCCAGGAGTGACTCGCCGGCTTCTCGCCCGCGTCGGGCGGATAGAACTCGGTTCGCATGCCGTGGTCGCTGACGACGAGGAGTTCGTCGCCCTCGCCGAGGGCAGCGACGATCTCGTCGACGAACTCGCCGACGCGCTCGTAGGCGCGGCCCAGCGCGTCCTCGTCGTCGGCGTAGGCGTGGCCCGCCGCGTCCAGCGTGTGGACGTGGACGCCGGCGATCGAGACCGGGTGCTCGAGCATCTCGCGGGCCCAGCCGAACTGCTGGGCGCAGAGCCCGAACAGTTCGCGCTCGAACTCGCTGCGGGGCATCCCCTCTGCGACGGCGTTCATCAGGTCCCAGGCCCGCTGGAGCGGCTGCCCGTCGTGGACGCCCGGCCAGTTGTGGACAACCGCGTCGTCGGCGTCGAACATCGACTCGCGGTCCGTCTCGCCGATGCGCTCGCGCTCGCCGGTCCGAGAGCGAACGAGTTTACCCAGCGTCCCCCGCGTCGACTCGTCGAGGTGGCCGGTGACCGTCGAGGCGAGGTCGAGCGCGGGGTTCTCCCACTCGCTCGTGCCGCCGCCGGTGATCCCGTGCTCGGCCGGCTCGAGCCCGGTCGCGACGGTCGCCCAGACCTCCGGCGTGTACGGGACGTCCTGCGTGTTCGCGAACGTCTCGATCTCGCCGCCCGACTCGAGGCGGAACGAGTCGAGACCGAAGTGGTCGATCAGTCCGGCATCGAGGGCGTCCAGCGCCAGTACGATCACCGTCATGCGTATCCCAAGTCCTCCAGATCCTCCTGCAGCGCCTCTTCCTTGACGACGTAGGCGGGATCGAACCGCTCGAGTTCGCGCTCGAGGGTCGGATCGTCGACCGGTTCGCCGTCGTCGAGTCGATACGTGCCGTCCGCCGTCGCGATGTGGTCGGCGGTCATCGCGGCCTTTCGGTCCCCGTAGGCCGCGAAGGCGATCTCGCGATCGAGCGTCCCCTGGCGGTGTTCGGCGCCGGTCAGGACCGTCGGCACGTCGATCAGGGAGACGACCTCGCCGACGTCGGGGGCGTTGCGCGTGCCGAACGGGACGTTCAGCAGTTCGGGGCGCATCTCGCCGGGGTGGCCCCACAGTCCGTCCTCGCCGAGCAGTTCGCCGTGATCGCCACAGAAGACGACGCGCGTGTCGTCGGGGATCGCGTCCCAGAGGGACTCGAGGGCCGCGTCGAGTTCCGCGATCTCCTGACGGTAGAGGTCCCGGACGAGGGCCTCGTCCTCCTCGGAGCCGCGGTCCGAGAGGACGCGGCGGGTGACTCGCTGTGCCTCAGCCCGGTCGACGTTCGCGCCGTCGGGGTCGTACGGGTGGTGGGGCTCCATGAAGTGGAGCCAGCCGAACCACTCGTCGCGGCCGTCGACTTCGGTCAGGAACTGGTCGACGACGTCGTCCGCGGGACGGAACGACTTCTCGGTCTCCTCGACGTAGCTCCGGAGCTGCTGGTACCGGTTGTAGCCCCAGCTGGCGACCTTGTAGGGGAGCGAACCGCGCTCGAGCAAGATTGCCCCCTTGTCCTTCAGCGACTCGCCGCCGCCCTTCGGCGACGTGAACGAGTCGAAGCCGGCCGCGTAGTCGTACTCCGCGGACAGCAGGTGGTTCGTCGTGACCCCGACGCAGTGGGCGTCGAACTCGTGGACGACGCTGGCGTCGGCCTCGAGGCCGTTCCCGGCCGGATACTCCCCGCCGATGATCGCCGGGAAGCTGCCGGGCGTCGCGGTGCTCGTGGCGAACGCGGCGTCGTGGGTGTCGTCCAGAAACTCCAGGGTATGTGGCATGTACTGGACGTGATCTGTCCTGAGCGAATCCACCGTGACTAGCAGGGTCGTGTCCGTCGTGTGTTCGGTCATAGGTATCCCAGATCCTCCAGTCGCGCGCGACTCGCGGCGTCGACCTCCTCGGCATGGTCCCGTCCGTCGCGCTCCTCGTCGGCGACCCAGTCGCCGAAGGCGGACTCGAAGAGCCCGTCCGGAACCGTCTCGTCGGGCAGTTCGACCTGTTTCGACGGCGGCCCGGAGACGTCGTAGACGGCCTCGTCGCCGAGCTGATCGCGGTAGTACTTCCGGTCGCCCTCGTAGACGACCCGCTGGCCTCGGTCCCAGTAGGACTCGTCGCCGCCCTCCGGGATGCCGGAGCCGGAGCCGACGATCTCGGCGCGGGCGCGCTCGCGCTCGAGGGCGAACGGGTCGAACGGGTCCTCGCCCGCGAGCGAGCGGACCGCGTCACCGAGGTCGGCGTGGGAGCTGAGTCCGTTCACGTCGACGGGAGTCTTCCCTTCGACCTCGAGGGCGCTGTCGTCGGTGGCTACGACGTCGAACGGAACGTGTAACAGTCCTTCGGAGAGGCTGCTCATGTGGTTCATGAGGTAGCCGTCGGATTCGTATCCGAGGTTTTCGCCGTGGTCGGCCGTCACGATCAGGATCGACTCGCGGTCGTCCTCGCGCGCTAACGCGTCCATGAGATCGGTAACGACCCGGTCGAGGTAGTCGACCGTCGCGGCGTAGAGCCGACGGACGCGCTCGACGTCCGATTCGTACGCGCCGAGCCCGTCTGCGACGTTGACGTCCGAGTCCCGGAACGAACTCGAGTGGAAGTCGGCCGAGACGCCATGAATCGAGTCGTCCAGCCCGCGGAACGCGGTGTGGGGCCCGTGGGCGTCCATGAGGTTGGCGAAGGCGACCACCGGCCCGTCGGGCTCGGTGACCTCGCGCTCGAGAGTGCGAGCGATCGCCCGGCCGCCGAAGTCGGTCGGCTTCTCGATCGGGAGCTTCCGACTCACGTCGTCCAGCTTGAGGAGAACGCCGTTGGCCAGTGAGCGCAGCGGGTGGTCGTGCTCGAGGGCCTCGCGGACGAAGTCGGCGTACGCTTCCACGCCCTCGGCCGACCGATCGGAGATGTGTTCTTGAACGTCCATCCCCTCCGGGAGTCTGCGGCTCGGCGAGATGGGAACCGTCCGATCGAAAAAGCGGTCGAACCCGAAGACGGGGCTGGCGTAGATGTTCGACGTGACGCAGACCGACTCGTACCCCTGTCGCTCGAGCGGCGCGATCCAGGTGTCCTCGGCGTCGATCGGATCGAACCGACGCTGGTGGGCGTGGACGCCCGTTTCCGACGGGAGAGCGCCCGTCAGCATCCCGGCGTGACTCGGGACGCTCCAGCCGCCGAGCGCCCGCATTCCCTCGAAGCGGACGGACGCCCGCTCTCGGAGTCGGGTCGCGAATCGGTCGTACACGTCCTTCCTGACGGTGTCCAGACAGACGACGACGATGTTCGGTCGGTCCGTTCCGGTCATGCGAGTGCCTCCAGCGCGGCGCCGAAGCGTTTCCCTTGATTCGATTCGGTCAGATCGGAGACGAGGTCTCGTTGCTCGCTAGCAGCGGCCTCCCGTTCCGCTGGCGACCGCTCGAAGACGTCCCGCAGGCCCGCTAACAGGCCCGCCTCGGTCGGTGGAATCACCTGTCGTTCAGGCAACAGCTCCCGAACGCCGGTCGCCTCGGTGACCACCGTCGGCGTGCCCGAGAGGATCCCCTCGAGCGCGGCGACGGGGAACGCGTCGCCCCGAGAGGACTGGACGTAGACGCTCGCGCGGCCGAACCAGTCGGCGAAGGTATCGAGGTCGACGAACCCGGGCGTGAGGACGTGGGATCTGTCTGCGTACCCTTCCGCCTCGTGGCCCTCGCCGAGGACGACCAGTCGCACGTCGGCGTCGACGGTGCGGGCGAATCGCCCGACCGCACGCGCCAGTCGATCGTAGCCGTTGGCCGGCTTGGCCTCGCCCGCCGAGAGGATCGTAAAGGGGTCCCGCGGCGAGTTCGGTGAGAGCGACGCGAGCCGTTCGTACTTCGCGTCGCCGATCGGGGGTCGGACGTACGCGACCGGGACGTCACCGAGGTACGGTCGCCCCCAGCGGTAGGCGTCCCTGCCGACCGCGATCACGCCGTCCAGCAGCCGGCTCGAGAGCGGCTTGAGCCCCTGCCAGAGGTACCGTGTCGGCCGCTCGGCCAGCGTGTAGAACGTCTCGTCGGCGGCGAGGTAGACGAGCGTCGTCCCCGGGTGGCGCAGTTTGTACGCGAGCCCGGTCTGGAGCGGCGCGCTCCCCTCCGCGATGACGGTGTCGTACGCCGGGAGCGTCCCGGCGGTCCGAAGCCGATCGACGATTCGCTCGGTGTTGCCGCCCGATTCGGGCGGTCGCCCGGTCTCGAAGTGGCGCCGATCGGCGCCGACGGCGTCGGCGAACACTCGATGCGCGGGGTGGGCGTCGCTGTTCTGGTAGAGCAGACACCGATCGGCCGAGCCCGACTCCGTCGGACGCGACGGCTCGGCGTCCGTCCGCGCTCTCGAGTCGTCGCCCCGATCGCGAGCGGTCGTGCTCGCCGTCACTGATCGGCCACCTCCTCGGTGCGCTCGTCGCCGCGTCGCTGTTCGCCCGATCGAGTCGCGTCTTCGCGGTCCGATTCCGGCTCGAGTTCCGTCCCCGGCCGCGGCTCCGACCCTGACTCCGGATCCGGCACGTCGATCTCGGTCGCCGCCGTCTCCGCGACGACCTCGCGCAGGCCGGCCGCGAAGCGGTCGTACTCGTAGCGTCTGGCTTCCGCGCGGATCTCGGTCGCGTCGAAGTCGTCGGGATCGAACCGTCGGACCGTCTCGCGGATCGACTCGACGGTCGGTTCGAAGAGCAGGCCGGTCCGGCCGCCCTGCACCTGGTAGCGCGTGAATCCCTCGTTCACGCCGAGCAGGGGTTTCCCGGCCATCATGGCCTCGGCCCCGACGAGGCCGAAGTCCTCCTGCTTCGGGGCGTAGACGACCGCGGTGGCCCGAGCGACCAGCGACTCGATGTCCTCGACGTAGCCCCGGACCTCGATGTTGTCGTAGTTTTCGGCGAACGCCTCGAGTTGCTCGCGCTGCTCGCCGTCGCCGGCGATCACGAGCCGCTCGTCCAGTCCCGCGAACGCCTTCGCGATCGTGTCGATCCGCTTCTCGGGGGCGAGACGGGACCAGGTAACGAAGTAGCCGTCGTCGCCCTCGTTGCGCCAATCGCCGGTCACCGGCGGGTAGACGACCGTCGCGTCGCGGTCGTAGAACCGCCGGATCCGATCGCGGACGAGTTCGCTGTTCGCGACGAACTGATCGACGTAGTCGTTGGCCTCCTTGTCCAGCGCACGCCAGCCCTTCGCGTAGGCCTTGAGCCCGGTCTCGACGAACGGCGCCTCGAACCCGGAGAGGCGGTCGCGATAGAGGTCGTACAGCCACCGCGGCGGGCTGTGAGGGTAGTGAACGATCCGCTGGCCCACCTCGGGGACGTAGTACTTCGAGAGCGGCGCGCTCTCGAGGATCACGTCGTACTCCGTCAACGCGGGGTGAGCGTCGGTCATGTCCAGCGCCACGTTGAGCGTCTCGAGGGGGTTCATCCCCTCGTTCTTCCACTCGAGGAACGGACGCCACGGCAGCGAGGTGTACTTCGCCTGCTGGAACGGGATCACCGTGACGTCGTCGGGGATCTCGGTCCCGTCGGCGACGTAGGTCGTGTAGATCGGCGCCTCGAGAACGCGGGCGGCCTCGATGGCGAACTCCTCGCCGCCGCCGATGCCGGGGAATCGGTCGTGGAGGATGGCGACGTCCGCGTCGGTGTCGGCGTCGGTCACTGTAACACCTCCCGGAGTTCGTCGTCGGTCGACCAGGTGCCGTCGTGGGTCTCCTCGTCGCCGTCGGCGCGTGCCCGGATGAGGGACAGACTCGCGCGCAGCAGCGAGATCTGGGTGTCGAACAGCGAGTACAGCGGCTGGAGCGGGCCGAGGGCGTCCCGCGAGCCAAGTGCCGTGAAGGCGAGGATTCCGACCGGCGTGAGCAGTCCGGCGGGACCGAGGACCGCCAGCGAGCCGAGCGTCGCCAGCGCGAGGCCGGCGCCGACGAGCCACGGCGAGACGACCATGAACCACCAGTTGAAGGGCAGGACGACGCGGCCGTAGTTACCGTGACGGCCGAGCGCGTCGCGCTGGCGCCACAGCAGGCGCAACAGCCCCATCGCGCGGCGGTCCTTCTGCTCGCGGCGCTTGCCGAACTCGGAGTGGGCGGCCTCCTGGTAGTGGATGTCCGGATCGAAGACGACGTGGCCGCCGTTGCGACGGATCTTCAGGGCGAGTTCGCTGTCGTCGGCGATCGAGTCCTCGTCGATCGGGACGATGGCGTCGCGCTCGAACGCCGAGAACGGGCCGTGGAAGATCAGCGTCGAGTCGATGTGGGACTCGAGGATCTGGATCATCGTCTGGATGTCCCGATAGCTCTGTTCGACCTCGCTGCCGCCGATGACGTCGGCGTTGCGGCCGGTCACCGCCTCGACGTCGGGGTCGGCGAGGTTCGCGACCGCCGTCCGGACGGCGTCGGGCGCCAGCCGGGAATCGCAGTCGGTCTTGACGACGACCTCGTGGTCCGCGGCGGCGTAGGCCTCGTTCAGCGCGGTCGCGAGCCCGCGCCGCTCGTCCTCGCGGATGAGCGTCAGTTCCGGCTCCGGACGGCCCGCGAAGAAGGTCTCGACTAATTCGGCCGTGCCGTCGTCGCTCGAGTCGACGACGACGATCTCGACCTTCTCCATCGGGTAGTCCAGTTCGACCAGTTCCTCGAGTTTCGATTCGACGATGGCGGCCTCGTTGTACGTCGGCAGGACGATGCTGACCGACGGCTCTCGCGGCTGCGTGTTCGCGGGCGTGCCCGACGGCCGCCGGAGATAGTACGCTCCCAGGTAGATCAGGTACGGGAGGCCCGTTAGTGCAACCAGTCCGAATAGGGCCTCGACGAGACGCTTCATGCAAGTACGGCTAAACGCTCAACAGACCGCGGTAAAACCGGACGGCTTGCATTGTGCAAGGAACGTCGTTGCGATGTCGAGCCGCCTGAATTTCGGCGGTGCGGGTCGAACGCGGAACGCGACTCGCTTCCGCTCCGTCGGACCGGTGGCTTTTTGCGCCGCGCGCGGAATCTCGGAACACGCGATAAACGCTCGACAACGCCATCTCAGTTTTGGTACGCATGCCACATTCGGTATGCTTTTAGGGAATACGCCCGTAGGCTCGGGTATGTCAGTCTCAGCTGAGTCCGCCGTCGGGCACGACGAACTCGCCGTGCTCAAACTGCTCGCGCTCGAGGGCGGTCTCGAGGGCGACGTGAAGATCTCCTGTTCTCACCTCGCGGATCGACTGGAGGCGTCGAACCAGACCGCATCGCGTCGGCTCCAGCGCCTCGAGAGCGCGGGCCTGCTCGAGCGCGACACGGTCAGCGACGGCCAGTGGGTGGCGATCACCGACGACGGCGAGCACGCGCTCCACGCCGAGTACGAGGACTACCGTCGCATCTTCGAGACGGACTCGGAGATCGAACTCGACGGCACCGTCACCAGCGGCATGGGCGAGGGCCGCCACTACATCTCCCTGCCGGGCTACCAGCGCCAGTTCGAGGACCGACTGGGCTACGAGCCGTTCCCCGGCACGCTGAACGTCGACCTGCGCGACGACAGCGTCCGCCGGCGCGGCGCCATGTCGTCGCTCGAGCCGGTACCGATCGACGGCTGGGAGGACGAGGACCGGACCTACGGCCCCGCGGTCTGCCATCCCGCGACGATCGAGACGGCCGACGGCCGTCGGTACGAGACCGCACACATCATCGCGCCCGAGCGGACCCACCACGACGAGGACCAGCTGGAGGTCATCGCCCCGGACAAGCTCCGCGAGGAACTCGGCCTCGAGGACGACGACCACGTCGTCGTCTACGTGGGTGGTCGCGAATGACGGGCCACCACGCCGGGCCGCGATCGACCGCCGACGGCGAGCCGAACGCGAGCGCCGACGGCGGCACCGGCCGGACCGCGCGGGCCGACGCCGTCGACGACGCCCTCGAGTCGCTGCGGGCCGGCGAGCCGGTACTGGTCCACGACGCGGCCGACCGCGAGGGCGAGACGGACCTGATCTACCACGCCGACAGCGTCACGCCCGAGGCCGTCGCCCGCCTGCGAAACGACGCGGGCGGCCTCGTCTGCGTCGCGCTGGGCCACGAGGTCGCCGAGGCGTTCGACCTCCCCTTCTACGGCGAGGCGGTCGACCACCCCGCGACCGGCGACCACGAACTCGGCTACGACGAGCGCTCGTCGTTCTCGCTGACGGTCAACCACCGCGACACCTACACCGGAATCACCGACAACGACCGCTCGACGACGATTCGGGCGCTGGGCGAGGCCGCCGCCGCGCCCGCGGAGACCGACTTCGCCGCGGAGTTCCGCGTCCCCGGCCACGTCCACCTGCTGAAGGCCGCGCCCGACCTGCTCGCACAGCGGGAGGGCCACACCGAACTCGGCATCGCGCTGGCCGAGGCCGCCGACCTCCCGTCGGCCGTCGTCGTCTGCGAGATGTTAGACGACGAGACCGGTGAGGCGATGACGCCCGTCGACGCCCGCGCCTACGCTGATCGGCACGGCTTCGCCTATCTCGAGGGCAGCGAGGTCCTCGAGCGACTGGGGTAACGCTTCCGATCGACGACTGAACACGGACTCGTTCGCCCGGAGATCGGGTCGACCGTTTCCGAAACGTCGCTCACCGTCCTCACGTATTTAACCGATACCGCGACAGGGTACCTCATGCCCTCGAGTTCTCGACCGCTCACCGGTCCACTGCTCCGCTGGTACGGGAAACACGGTCGACACGGTCTCCCGTGGCGTGCGACCGGACGGTCGCCCTACGAACTGCTTATCGCGGAAATCCTGCTCCAGCGGACGACCGCGGCCGCCGTATCCGGGGCGTACGTTCCCTTCGTGGCGCGGTATCCGACTCCCGAGACCGTCGTCGCCGCCCCGTCGGACGAGATCGAGGATCGGATCGCACCGCTCGGCCTCTCGAAGCGCGCGGAGTTCATCGAACGGTGTTCGGGACAACTGCTCGCTCGTCACTCGGGACGAATTCCCCGCTGTCGGTCCGAGCTCGCGAAGCTCCACGGCGTCGGAGCGTACACCGCGCGCTCAGTGGCGGTTCACGCGTTCGGAGAAAACGTCTCGGCAGTGGACACGAACGTCCGGCGGTTGATCTCTCGGTTCTTCGGTCTCGAGCGCGATTCGGACGCGATCGCCGTTCTCGCGGACGAGATCGCACCGTCCGATCGGAGCAGCGATTTCCTGTACGCTATGCTGGACTTCGCGGCCGACGTCTGTACACCGCGGAATCCCGAATGCAGCGATTGTCCGCTCGGCGACGACTGCGTCAGCGCCGGACTCGAGAGCGACCGATCGAGCGATAACGCCGACTGAAACCGGGGTGTTCCTCGCCTATCGGGACATCGTCGCTCACCGATCCGCGGTCCCGAACGTCGAGGAGATAGCCGTCTCACGAGGCGATATCGATCCGTTCGAACCAGCGCTGACTGACGACGACGAGGACGAGGGTCATCGCGACCAGGATTCCGGCGTGGACGGGATCGACCGAACTCTCGAGCAACACGGCGTTGGGATCGAAGTACCGCATGGGAGCGACGGCGCCGATCGCCTCGTAGTCGGTGCCGTCCAGGAGGGACTCGAGCATGAAGAGGCCGAACGTGACCCCGAGGGCGAGTCGCTGGGCGATCCCGACGCGGTCGACCGCGACGGAGGCGACCAGCCCGATGGCGCCGCAGGCGAAGAGGTACGGAATCGAGAGGGCGTGGAGCGCCACCAGATCCGCGGCGGAAATCGGCTCGCCGACCAGCGTCGCCGCCGCGAGGACGACGATCGGGGTGACGACGTTGACGACGACGATCGGGACGGCCAGCGAGGCGAACTTCTCCGCGACGGTTCGGGCCCGCGAGATCGGCATCGACAGCAAGACGTCCATCCGGCCGCGCTCGACGTCGTCAGCGATCGTTCCGGCCCCCAGGTAGGCCAGGTAGAGCCCCAGCAGGATCGTCCAGCCGAAGACGTAGAGTTCGAAGGCGAGAAAGCCCTCGAGGGAGGCCATCGTTCGGATGTCGAACAGCTGGACGACCCCTTCGGGGTAGGCCCGCAGGAACTCCTCGTCGACGTCGTCGAACGAGCCGCTGAAGGACGGATAGATCCAGACGACGACGACCGCCAGCAGCGACATGGCGATCGAGAGATAGAGACTGCCCCTGACCCGCTGTCGACCGTCGTAGCGGGCGAGTTCGAACATCTCAGTCGTCCTCCGTTCGCTCGGCTAGTTCCGCTCCGGACGCCGGCTCGGCGGAGCTCTCGCCGTCGCCGTAGAACCGCATGAAGACGTCCTCGAGCGGCGCCTCCTCGATCGACAGATCGAGCAACCGGTACTCCCGCAGGCGCGCGAGCAACGCGTTGACGTCGCCGGTGAAGGTGAACGCGCACTCGGTGACCGCCGTCGCGTCGTCAGCATCGTCACCGTCGCTGCCGGTGCGAACGACGCTCGTCTCGAGGTCGTGGACGCCGTCGAGCGCGAGCGCCTCGCGGGGGATCGACGCCGCGGCGCGCAGTCGAACGACCTTCCCGCTGCGGTCGAGCAGCGACTCGACGGGCTCGACGGTCACGAGGCGGCCGTTCCGGATGATCCCCACGCGGTCACAGAGCCGCCGGACCTCGCTCAGGACGTGCGAGGAGAAGAACACCGTGACGCCGCGCTCGCGTTCCTCGCGGAGGAACTCGGCGAAGCGGTGCTGGATCAGCGGATCGAGGCCGCTCGTCGGCTCGTCCAAGATCACCAGCTCCGGATCGTGCATGAACGTCGTCACGAGCCCGAGCTTGCGGACGTTGCCGTGCGAGTAGTCACGGACCGGCCGCTCGAGGGGCGGCTCGAACAGGTCGAGCAACGCCGCGCTGCGCTCGTCGCCCTTGATCGCGGCGTGTAACTCGAGGACCTCGCGACCCGTCGCGGTCTCGTCGAACGCGGGGGCGTCCGGCAGATAGCCCAGCCGGCGTTTGGCCTCGATGAGGGCGTCCTCGTCGGTGACGTCGCGGCCGAGCACGCGCGCCGTCCCCGCCGTCGGCGAGAGCAGGCCCAGCAGCGTCCGGATCGTCGTGGTCTTTCCGGCCCCGTTGGGCCCGAGGTAGCCGAATATCTCGCCGCGCTCGACGGCGAACGTCACGTCGTCGTTGGCCAGCACCTCGCCGTAGTCCTTGGTGAGCCCCTCGAGTTCGATCGCCGCCATGACGGAACGTTCGCGTCGCGTTCACATGTAACCCGCAGTCACCGCCGAGCCGATTGCGGTCGCTCGAGGCGTTCTCGACCCTGGTGAGGCGAACGGCCGATCGACTCGAGCGGAGACCGACGGCTATCCCGGTCGCGGCTACGCTCTCGAGTATGATACGTACCCCTGATCGACGGGCGCCGATCGCCCGCGCCGCGATGGTCGCCGTTCTCGCGCTTCTCGTGAGGGGGATATCCTCGTGCCGTTGAACGTCGTCTCGCCGCTGGAACAGCGCTAACTCGTCCGAACGCCCCGATGTCCCCGCCGAGACTGTCGTTCTCGTCCGGCAGTCTCTCGGTGAGGAACAACCGAACTCATTTATGGTGGGATGTGGCCCGGGGACGTATGAGCGAGATGCTCGCACGAAACCTGAGCGGAAAACGCATCGTCGGAACGGACGGGAAGATCTTCGGCCGGCTCCACACCGTGACCATGGACCCCGAGTCCGGTGCGCTGCTCGACCTCGTCGTCGAACCCGGTGACGGATCCCCGGCGACGGCGGCCGGACGATCCGACGACGACGATCGACTGTGGATCCCGGTCGATCGCATCGAGACCGTGAAGGATCAGATCATCGTTCGATCGAGCCGCTGAGGGCGCCGGTGGGGACGCGGCGGACGCGCGCGACTACCGACCGTCCCTCGAGGCCGGTCAGGGAACCCGCCCGACCGTGACGAAAAACGGCACCGATTCCTCGCGGCGGTACTCCCGCGCTTCCATCTGCTCGATCACGTCGCGTCCCATCTCGCGCCACGCGCTCCGGAGGTCGTCGTACTCCGCCTCGGTGAGCCGCCCCGAGAGCATCGTCTCGCGGTCGTCGGCCAGCCCCGCGCCGGTCGCCTTCCGCCGGGCCGCGAGCAGCGCCATCTCGCTGTAGGGCGGTTCGACCGTCCGGACGTGATCGTACCGACGCGTCTCGCACACCTCGAGGCCGGCGTCCTCGAACGCCGTTCGGGCGTCGGCGCCGAGCGCGACGTCCGTCGCGACGCCGTCGAGGTAGGCGCTGCGGGCCCGCCGCTCGAGGCGGTCCTCGCGGTCGACGCTCGAGTCGATCTCGACGGTGGCGTTGTTCGGTTCGACCGCCGCGACGAGATCCGTCGAGACGCGGGCGAACTTCGCGACGGCGGCCGCGGGATCGGGTAGGTTGATCAACAGCGCCTGACAGACCACGAGGTCGAAGCTGTCGTCGGCGAAGGGCAGTCGGAGCGCGTCGCCGGCGACGACGGGAACGGGGTCGTCGTGATCGGCCGCGATCTCGAGCAACTCGCGGTCGACGTCACAGCCCACGACGGTGGCGTCGTCGGGTGTCTCCTCGCGGAGGACGCGGCTCAGCTCGCCGGTGCCGCAGCCGACGTCCAGAACTCGCTGGCGGGAGTCGAGAGCGAGGGGCTCGAGGGCCTCGCGGGAGTCGTCCCACATCCCCTCGCGGGTCCGGCGCAGGTAGTCCTCGGAGAACTCGCGCACGAGCCGTCGTACGTCGGTCTCGAGTAAAAACGGGTCGATTTTCGACGCTTGGTAGCCGTCGGAAGTCGGACAGCGGTGCCGGTCGGCGTCGTGGCTCTCGAGACGACTGCAATCTGCCCGTCCGACGTGCGGTGGCGGGCGCTGTCGGCCGCCCGAACCGCAGTGCGGGCGGCCGCCGATACTGCGCGAGGTCTTCGCGAGCACAGCGAGCGAACGGCTCGGAAGACGCTCCGCGTCTTCCGTTGGATGAGCGAGTGACTGGACGGAACGAGCGAATCGGCTGGGGAGGGTGTGGCGATTCCCCGTTGCCACGATCACGGGACAGTGCTCTTCACCGTCCGTTTTGATCGAAGTACCAATCGACGACTGTAGGAAATAAACGCTCCCAAGAAGCGTCTCGCTCGCTTCGTTCGCTCCGAACCGCGCTCAGCTCGAATCTCGCAGCTCGCGGGTCACTACGCTCCCCGCTCGCGACCTCGAGATCCTCGCTCGGTTCACTCGCTCACGGCTCGCTACACTCGCCGTTCGCGCTTCCGCGGTTCTCTCTCAGTTCGTTCGCTCCGAACCGCGCTCAGCTCGAATCTCGCAGCTCTTTGACCTTCTCGATGTTCCATTCGAAGCCGCGACCGTCCTCGGTCGGCGTCTCGAGCGCGAACGGGAGATCTCGCAGGTCGGGATGATTCACGATCGCGCGCATTCCGTCCTCGCCGATGTAGCCCTCGCCGATGTGGGCGTGTTCGTCCTTGTGGGTGCCGACGTCGTGTTTCGAGTCGTTGAGGTGGATGTATTTGAGGTACTCGAGGCCGACCTCGTCGTCGAACCGCTGGACGGTCTCGTCGACGGCTTCGGGGGTCGTGAGGTCGTTGCCGGCGACCAGCGTGTGGGCGGTGTCGATGCAGATGCCGATATCGGTCTCGGTGCGGTCGATGATCCCCGCGAGGTGCTCGAACTCGCCGCCCAGCTTGGTCCCGCTGCCCGCGTCGGACTCGATGAGGATCTGGACGCCCTCGGGCACGTCGAGTTCGTCGATCAGGCTCGCCGCGTTGTCGAGACCGCCCTCGACGCCGGCACCCGTGTGCGCGCCGAGGTGGACGTTGACGTACGGGATTCCCAGCCGCTCGGCGGCGTCGAGCTCCGCTTGCATACTCTCCTTGGACTTCCGTCGGAGGTCGTCTTTGGGCGTACAGAGGTTGACCAGGTACGCCGAGTGGATCACCCACGGCCCCTCGAGTTTCTCGTCGCTCTCCTCGCGGAAGCCGTCGGCTGCCTCGTCGCTGAGCTCCGGCTGTGCCCAGACCTGCGGCGAGGTGGTGAATATCTGTCCGCAGTTTCCGCCGAACGCCCGCTGGCGGTGGACCGCGTTCCGAACGTCGTCGTACGGCGGCGTTTCGTCGTCGGAAGAGACGCGCGAGCCGGAGATGGATACGTGTGCGCCGACCTTCATGGACGCCCGTCAGTACCGGTTCGTGATAGGTATACTGGTTTCCGGAACCGATCGCGGGAGTTCGTGGCACGGGCCGGAACCGGCGGAGGCGCCGGACGGTCCTCGGTCCGGTGGCCGGTCACGGTCGATCGGCGCCACCGGCGTCAATCCGCGGAATCAGCTTCCGCGTATCAGGTAGTGTCGATCCCTCGTCTCGAGGGAATATTCCCGGAACTGTGCCGACGAACTAACCCGATTCCGTGTGCACGACCTATATGTAATATCAATAATAGGTCATGACACCGCGTTTGAGATTTGAAAAAGACGGTCGATCTCCGCCAATAAAGACAAACAACAATTAAGGTTATCCGTCCCCCTCGATTTGCCTAGAGGTACCATGACTCAAGTAATCTGGATCATCGCGGCAGTACTGGTGACGTTCACCGCCGGCTACGTGGGATACTCGCGGTATCTCACGCAGTTCGTCGAACTCGACGAAGAGGCGGAGACGCCGGCGCACAAGTACGAAGACGGGCAGGAGTACGTGCCGTCGAAGAAACCGGTCCTGTTGGGGCATCACTACTCGAGTATCGCGGGCGGTGCCCCGATCGTCGGACCGATCACGGCCGGTGCCATCTGGGGGTGGGTTCCCGCGTTGCTGTGGATCGCCATCGGGAATCCCCTGATGGGGGCCGTCCACGACTTCGTCTCGCTGTCGGGCAGTCTCCGCCACGAGGGGAAGTCGATCGGCTACATGATCGGGGAGTACGTGGGAGAGGGCGGCAAAAACATGCTGTTGTGGTTCGCGTTCCTGACGATCATGCTCGTCGTGGCAGTGTTCGCGCTGGTCGTCGGGATCGTCTTCAACGCGTATCCACAGGTGGTAACGGCGTCGCTACTCTACATCGGGCTCGCACTGGTGTTCGGCGTCTACCTGTACCAGTTCAACGGTCCGTTCATCCCCGGGACGATTCTGTTCGTCGCGGGCGTCTTCGCGGCCGTCTGGGTGGGGCTCCAGTACCCGCTGGCGCTGTTCGCCGGCGACTACCCGGCCGGAACGATCGTGCTGTTCGGCGGAGCCGGCGACTGGGTGCCCGGTGCGGCCGCGCTCGGCGGTAACACCGCGGGATGGATCCCGATCGTCATGGTCTATGCCGCGGTCGCGAGCGCGCTGCCGGTGTGGGTGTTGCTCCAGCCGCGCGACTACCTGTCGTCGTTCCTGCTGTACACCGGCGTCGGTGGGGCGGTCGTCGCGATCGTCGTCGGGACGTTCCTCGGAACGTCGTCCAGCCCGCTCGTCATCGACAGTTCCATCGGCGCGTTCGAGGGGTTCTGGGGCGTCGAGGCCGCCGGACTCGCGCCGCTGTTCCCGCTCCTGTTCATCACGATCGCTTGCGGGACGATCAGCGGATTCCACTCGCTGGTTTCGTCCGGGACGACCGCCAAACAGCTCGATAACGAGACTGACGCTCGGCTGATCGGATACGGCGGGATGCTCGGCGAAGGGCTCCTCGCGGCGGTCGCACTCTCGACCCTCGCAGTGGCAGGCTTCGCCGATCCCGCGGGCGGAATCGGTGCTGCGCTTCCGAACTTCGCCGAAGGGGGCGGCATCATCCTCACGAGTCTCGGCGTTTCCGAGACCGTCGGCGCCGTGTTCATGGCGCTCGTCCTCTGTAGCTTCCTGCTCACGTCGACCGACACGGCCGTCCGTCTCGGCCGATACATGATGGAAGAGATCGTCGGCACGCCGGCTGGGCGGACCGATACGGGACTGAACATGGATCCGCGCTCGATCGCACGCGGTCGGTACACGAACCCGATCGTTCAGATCGTCCCGGCGTACCTGCTCGTCGTCTCCGGCCAGTGGGTCGTCCTCTGGCAGCTCTTCGGTGGTGCGAATCAGCTGCTCGCGGCGCTGGCGCTGCTCACCGCGACCGTCTGGCTGGCCAACTGGGACGACAACAAACAACTCGTTTCGACCGGCGTCCCGATGGCGATCATGGTCACGATCACCGTCCTCGGGCTCTCGATCCTCGTGTTCTACGAGAACCTCTACCTGAATCTGATTCAGGGTGGCGCGGGGACCTTCGGCGAACAGATCTCCGCGGGCGTACAGATGGTTCTCGGGCTCGTGCTCATCGGCCTGGCGCTCGCGCTCGTCAAGTTGGGGTACGAGAACATTCGAAGCGTTCGGAGCGGACCCGAACGACCCGCGGCCGAACCGGGCGACGACTAGAACCTGCCGTTTCGTTTCCGTTTTTTCGCCGACGCGAGAGCGACCGGTCGGTACCGACGGGGCCGTCGCCTACTTCCAGAACCGTTTCGCGAACCGCGAGAGGAGCCCCTCGTCGGGCTCGCTGACGTCGTCCCACAGGGTGAACGCTTCGGCGACGTCGGCGGCCTCGCTGGCGACGTGGTCCTCCGCGTCGGGGACGACGACGGCGAGGTTCACCTCGTAGTGGCCGTGGTAGCCGAACTTCAGCAGCGTCCGATCGCGGAAGCCGTCGACGAACTCGCGGACGTCGTCGGAGAGTTCGTCGGCGACGAGGACGAACGTGAAGTCCGTCCCGAAGTGTTCCTCGTCGGGGACGACGCGCTCGTCGGCGAGGTCGTGACCGAGGTCGACGAGGCGCTCGAGGGCCGCGACCGTCGGCCGCGACTCGCGCCGGGCGAAGAGGTACTCCTCGGCCTCGTGGTCGGCGTAGGAGAGCGCCGGGTGGAAGAACTGCTTCTGACTGCGCACGCGCATCTCCCCGTAGAGGTCCCAGCGCTCGCCGCGGACCGAGTGGTTCCGCTCGAGGTCGTAGTTGTACATCAACCGATCGGAGATCCGATCGAGGTACTCGTCGTCCCAGTCGGGCACTGCCTCGCGGATCTCTGCCGGGAGTTCGTCCGGTTGCACCTTCTCGCTCATCGTGGGTCCGTGGGGAACGATCGCGGTCGCGTCCGGTTCGACGCCGGTTCGGCCTCGCGCCGATCCGTGGTCCGAATTTGCATACCACCGGTTACCGTCGGGGTATCAAATAATCGTCGGTGAGAGCGGCGTCAGCGACGCTCGGGTCCGACGGTGTACCGATTCGGGCGGCAGCTTTTAGCCGTCGGAGACGTAGTACCCTGCGAGGGATTCCCATGGGAGGCAAGAAAACCGAGGCCTGCGGCCGCTGTTCGATGTCGACGGTCGTCGACGTCGCCTCGTCCGACGACGGAGACGGCGAGAGCGAGGACGAATCGAATCGCGACCCGTTCGGCGAGAGCGCCATCGAGGTCGACGACGAGACGCTCCGACGCGTCTCGCCGGGCGCCTGGGCGAGTCGCGTGACCGACCGCATCAACGCCCTCGGACGGCGACTCATTTACGGTCAGTAGAGCGGTCACTGGGGCCGATATCGGGAGCGAGAATCGAGTCCGGGCCGGGACGGAACCGAAACCGAACTCAGCTCATCGTCACGAGATACGTGATCGCGAACAGCACGATCGCGGCCGTGGCGACGTTGATGAGTCCGAACTCGAGGACGCCCAGGAACGACAGCCCCCAGACGATCGTCCACGCGAACAGCGTCGACAGGACCGCGTTCATCGCGATCAGCACGCGGGGATCGCCCCGCGATCCCGCCGCGCCCGCCTCGAACCCCTCCCGTTCGGAGTCGCTATCGCTCATACAGGGAGAGATCGGCACCGTCACTTATACCTTCGCCGTCCCGAGCCGTCGGGCCGTCTCCGGGTCGGGGCCGTCGGTGCCGAACCCGGACCGGACGTCCGGAGCACTGCCGATTCGGCGGTGCCGACCACGACTATATAGCTCTATATTTCTCGACGGCGAACGCACCGTATGCGCCTTCGTAACCGCCACGGCTCGCGCGTCGATCCGGTGCCGTTCGTCGTCGTCGTCGGTCTCACCTTCATGATCTCGCTCTCGTTCGGACCGCTGTACGGACAGGCGCTGGGACTGTCGCTCGAGGCGGCGATCGCCGCCTCGACGGTCCTGTTCGCCGTCGCCACCGTCGCCGCCTATCACCGACAGGTGTGGACCGCGCGGCCGGAACTCGCGAGGGAAGTGCCGGCCGCGGTCCGCGCCGAGCGCCTGTTCTACCTGATCCCGATCCTGGCGTCCCTCATCGTCGCCCTTGCCATTCCACTGGTCCTCGGGTAGTCCCGACCGTTCCTCGAGCGGCACCGCCGCGAGTGTGCGTCGGTTCGCGCCGGCCGCGAGTCCCCCGATTCGCGCCGGGAATAAGTGTGCGACACACTCGCATAGTATTATTGGCGTCGCCGACGAGTAGTCGCGCATGGGGCTCGTCGATTCGCTGAAAGACGCACTCGAATCGCCCGCACCGAACCGTCGTCCGACGGACGGCTCGTCGGGCGCCTACTGGTGTGACGACTGCGGCGTCCGAATCCGGGACGTCGAACTCGAGGGGGAGCCCACGTGCCCCGACTGCGGCGCGGAGATGCGCTTCGAGCGGGCGACCGGCGGCGACTGCGCGTGCTGACGGTCGTCCGGTGAGACGCGGACTCAGGGCTCGCGGACGACCGACTCCGCGCCCTGCTCGTCGGGGAAGGGGCCGTCGTGGCCGGTCTCCCACTCCGCGTCGGTCACCAGCGCGTCGTCGAGGGCGGCCCGTAGTTCGGACTCGTCGTAGTCGGTGCCGATGAACACCAGTTCCGTCCGCCGGTCGCCGTGCTCGTCGTGCCACTCGAGGTCGGGACGGTTCGACCGATACATGTCGCGCTCGACCGCGGGCAGGCTCGCGATCCAGGGGCCCCGTGCGGTGGCCCTGATCGACGGTCCCGCCTGCGCGATCGCGACGCGCATCTCGTTGTCGGCGATCCAGGCGGTTCCCTTCGCGCGGACGATCGACTGCGGCAGGTCCCGGAGGAACGCGGCGAACCGTTCGGGGTGAAACGGCCGTCGCTGTCGGTAGACGAACGACGAGACGCCGTAGACTTCGTCAGGGTGGTGGTGGCCGCCGTGGTCGTGATCGCCGGCACCGTGGTCGCGATCGGACGGTCCGTCCGTGTCGTCCAGCGCGCGCTTCCAGCCCGGGAGATCGTTCACCCGGTCGGGTTCGAAGCGGTCCGCGCCGAGCAGTCGGGCGGGATCGACCGCGGAGAACTCGGTGGGGATCGTCTCGGCGTCGGGCTGGAGCGCGCGGACGAGGTCCTCGGCCGCCGCGAGTTCCGCCTCGCTACACAGATCCGCCTTGTTGAGCAGCACGACGTTCGAGACTTCGACCTGTTCGACGAGCAGGTCCGACAGCGGCCGGTCGCCCTCGTCGCCGCGCCGTTCGGGCGTCCCCTCGCCGGCGAACGCCTCGAGGAAGGCGGGCGTGTCGAGGACGGTCACGAGCGTGTCGACGTCGTAGCGGGCGGCGACGCGGGACTCGGTCGTGAACAGCCGCGCGACGGGCGCGGGCTCGGAGATGCCCGACGACTCGACGACGAGGTGGTCGAACGAGCGGTCGCGGGCCAGCCTGACCACGGCGGTCTCGAGGTCGTCCTGCAGCTCACAGCAGATACAGCCGTTCGAGAGCTCCGCGACGCCGTCGTCGAGTTCGAGCTCCGACCCCTCGGCGACGAGCTCGGCGTCGACGTTGACCTCGCCCATGTCGTTGACCAGCACCGCGAGCGTCCGCTCGCCGGCGTTCGAGAGCAGGTGGTTGAGCAGCGTCGTCTTTCCGGCCCCCAGGCTCCCGGAGAGGATCGTCACGGGGATCCGGTCGTCGGAGTCCGTGTTCGTGTTCGTGTCCGTCATCGTCCCCATATCCGGTCACTGGGATCGGAGCGCCTTGAAAGCGAGCCACGACTGTTTTCACCGTTGGATACGGAGGTACGGGCATGGACCTGGCCGATCGGATCGAATCGTTCCGGCAGACGCTCGAGGAGTGGCTGCGAGGGCTCTATCACGGCATGATCTCGCATCCGGCCTACGAGAAGATCGAGAAGGAGGCCGAGGACGCCGAGGACGCGTTCATGCTGGCGTGTTTCCCGGACGCCTTCGGCATCCCGTCGCCGGTCTCGTACTACACCGCCGAGCTGCTGCCCTACCTCGAGGACGAGTTCGAATCGTGGGAGCGACGCCTCTGGGACCGCGGAACGTACCTCGAACGCAAGGGCCAGCAGTACCACTTCTGATCTCATGGAACCGTTCGTCTTCTTCGGCGGCAAGGGCGGCGTCGGCAAGACGACCGTTTCGTGCGCCTACGGGCTCAAGTGCGCCCGCGACGGCCACCGGACGCTCGTCGTCTCGACCGACCCGGCCCACTCCGTCACGGACGTGTTCGATCAGTCCTTCGACGACTCGCCGCGGTCGGTCGAGGGGATCGACGGCCTCGACGCGATGCAGATCGACCCCGAGGACGAGGTCACGCGCCACTTGGACGAGATCCGGCAGAACCTCTCGGAGCAGGTGTCGGCGTCGATGGTCAACGAGATCAACCGGCAACTCGAGATGGCCCACGGGACGCCGGGCGCCTACGAGTCGGCGCTGTTCGACCGGTTCGTCGACGTGATGCGCGACGCGGACGACTACGATCGGGTCGTCTTCGACACCGCGCCGTCGGGGAGCACCCTGCGGCTGCTCGGCCTCCCCGACCTGCTCGAGGGGTGGATCGACCGGCTGATGTACAAGCGCCGGACGAGCATCGATCTCTTCGAGAAGGCCGCGGTCGGCAACAACGAACCGCGGCGCGTGATGGACGGCGATCCCGTCCTCCGACGGCTCGAGGAGCGCAAGGAGTTCTTCGAGTTCGCCGGGTCCGCGCTCCACGACGACGCCGCCTTCTTCCTCGTCCTGAACCCGGACGAACTCTCGCTGAACGAGACCCGTCGCTCGATCGACGACCTCCGGGAGAAGGGGTTCGCGGTCCGCGGACTGGTCGCCAACAAACTCACGCCGTCGCCCGATCCCGACGAGAACGGCCGCGGCGCGCGCTACCTCCGCGAGCGCGTCGAGACGGAGGAAGAGCGCCTCGAGACGATCCGCTCGGAGTTCGAGCCGCCGCTGGTCGCCGAGATCGGCTGGCGGAGCGCGGAGGTCAAGGGCGATCTGCTGGACGACGTCGCGGCCGAACTCGACGTCGAGACGGCGGTCGAACCGCCGACGCACGTGTAGCCTGCACGCGCGCATAGCGGTCGCTCTCTGCCTGCTATGCGCACTCGTAGCACACGAGCGGCGGAGGGAAACCCGTTTAGGCGCTGCCCGTCCAGAGCGGGTAATGAGTCGGAGTTACCGGATCGGACTCGTCGGCAAACCCTCTGTCGGCAAGTCCTCCTTCTTCAATGCAGCCACGATGAACGACGTGCCCGAGGGCGCGTATCCGTTCACGACCATCGACCCCAGCGTGGGCGAGGCCTACGTCCGCGTCGACTGTGCGGCCCCCGAGTTCGACGAGGAGTGTACGCCCAACGTCGGCTACTGCGACGACGGAACGCGGTTCGTCCCGACGAAACTCGTCGACGTCGCCGGCCTCATCCCCGGCGCCCACGAGGGCGCCGGCCTCGGCAACCAGTTCCTGACAGATCTCAACGAGACGGACGTGCTCGTCCACGTCGTCGACTTCTCGGGACAGACCGACCTCGAGGGCGAACCCACCGAGGATCACGACCCCCGCGAGGACATCGACTTCTTAGAGGAGGAACTCGATCAGTGGTATCTCGACGTCTTTGAGAAGGGGATCAACCGGTACGAGTCCGGCTACACGACCGAGGACGACGCCATCGAGGAGGAGCTCGCCGAGCAGATGAGCGCGTTCAAGACGAACGAGGACGAGATCAAGCGACTCATCCGCCGGGTCGACGTCGGCTTCGATCCCGCCGAGTGGGACGACGAGGACAAACTCGAGCTCGCCCGGGAGATCCGTAAGGAGACCAAGCCGATGGTCGTCGCGGCGAACAAAATGGACCTGCCGGACGCACAGGAGAACTACGAGGAGATCACGAACGACCCCGACTACGACCACCTCACGTTCGTTCCCTGCAGCGCCCACGCCGAGAAGGCGCTGAAATCGGCCGACAAGGCCGACGTCGTCGACTACCGTCCCGGCGACGCCGACTTCGAGATCACGGGCGATATCTCGGGCGAGCAGGAGCAGGGCTTGGAGCAGATCCGGGACTTCCTCGACGAGTACGGCGCGACGGGCGTCCAGGCGGCCCTCGAGACCGCGCTGTTCGACGTGCTGGGCGTCGTTCCGGTGTTCCCCGGCGGCGCGAACGGGCTGGGCAACGAGCGCGGCGAGGTGTTGCCCGACTGCTACCTGATTCCGCCGAACTCGACCGCCGAGGACTTCGCGTACAGCCTCCACTCCGACATCGGCGACGGCTTCCTCCACGCGATCGACTGCCGGACCAACCGCCAGCTCGGCAAGGATTACGACGTCGAGTCGCGGGACGTGATCGAGATCATCACGACGAACTAATCGCCCGTCGTCGCCCCGAGAGACACGCCTTCTGTCTCCGAATACGAACGGTGAGCCGCCGGGTCCGATGAGGGCCATCCCCGTCCGCTCTGATCGACGGGATCGATTCGCGCCCGTCTCGAGCGGCCGGCAGACCGGGATCGCGACGTGATCGGTATCGGGACAGTCGTTTTCACAGTATTGTCGAGTTGCGAAGGTCGCAGCTCCGCCCGTCCCGACCCCCATATTCTTCCCTTCGGACTGCTGATTAGAACGGATACCGTCGTGGTTTGGGGAACGTATTATCACGAGGTTCCGAGACTGCAAAACCGAGATTCGTGGAGCGGGATGATGTGGACGGGACGATTCGCTCCTTGCTGCACCGGGACTCCGGGGGATTACGACGCGGGAAATAGCGGAGCAAGTCGGGTCGATCACCTCGATACGTCGATTGCCGTGTGCCGTCAGGCGATCAAACCGTTCCCCCGACGAGAGTTTCTTTATAGAGTTATAAGTGTTGTTTTTATATATTTTATATACAAGAATATTTAGGTAGACGTGGTTCACTCACTCGATTGAGTAGCATGTCAGTCACAGATCGCTCCGCTCGTTCGCCGGACGTCCCCGCCGACGAGAACGGCGAATCGAACGCGGACGCGTCGACAGCCCTCTCTCCAGACGACACGTTTCACATCCTCCAGACCTTCCGACGGCGAGAGTCGATCCGATACCTGCTGCGGGCAGACGGCCCCGTCAAGATGCGCGACGTCGCCGAACACGTCGCCGCGCGGGAACACGAGACGACCGTGGCCGCGCTGACCTCCACACAGCGCCAGCGCGTCTACATCCCGCTCTACCAGTCACACCTCCCGAAACTCGATACCGCCGGTGTCATCGAGTACGAGAAGTCCCGCGGGATCGTGCGACCGACCGCGCGACTCGAGTCGTTCCGACCGTATCTCGAGGCGGCGGCCTCGACGGACGCGGAGTTCGATCGAGCGAGTCGCGAGGCGTCCCGAGACGGGCACCGACCCACCGTCGCAGCGCTCGGGGCGGGCGTCGCCTTCCTGCTCGCGACCGCGGCGGGAGCGCTACACGTTCCCGGAGTGGTCCTCGGCGGGGCGATCGTCGCGCTGTTCGTCGTCGCGATGGCCGTATTCTGAAGCCGTGACCCGGACGTTTCGCTGCGAACCGCTTATCGACGCTGCGCCGCGTCGTCGATTCGTCAGACGAACGTCTGCCGAACAGTTACGGGCGTCGACGTGAAACGACAGATCGCCTGCACCCTGTCACTGGTTCGCGGTCTCACCCGCTCCGACGCAGACGCGGCTCATCGGCGCCACTATGCCGTGAAAACGGGAGCGGGTGGTGTGTCTTGCTGCGACGCTGCTCCCGTGATAGGCAGTCCCAACTGGACGCTAATAATGGCATCGACTCGAGATGAATCGCCGGTTGCGGACGGCGTCACGCGACGGATCCCGGCCCTCGAGTCGCGACGGTCCGATGCGCTCGGATTCGGGCGACGGTCCCGTCACCGCGCTCACGGGCGATCGCATTCGCGAGTCACCCGAGCGCGTCCGTAACTCAGTCGAACGCGTCCTCGAGGGCCTCGAGCAGCCGCGAGCACTCGCCCTTCCGTTTCCAGGCGGCGATCCGGTCGCCGAACGGCAGCGGGGCCGACAGCGAGACCGACGAGCGGATCGCGACTCGAGTGCCGCCGGCCGCGTCCTCGAGTTCGATCCACGTCTCCATGTGGGAGAACGGACCCTGGTCGCCCTCTTGCGTATAGTATATCGCGCCGTCGCGGTCCTCGAACCGCAACGGGAGGGCCATGCCGGGGCCGCTGGCGAGGACGACCACCGCGTCGTCCCGGTCGTCGATCGCCTCGACGGTGAAACTCCCCTCCGCGCGGACGATCGTCGGCGGATCGAGCCACTCCGAGAGCTCCGCGGGCGTCGCCTCGACGACTCGATCGACCGTCACCTGACGCATACCGTTCACGTTCGACTCGACTGATATAAATGACGGTGGCGGCGATCGCTACCGAGGCGACAAGTTCTCGTCGTCGGGGCCCAATCTCGAAACGAATGACCGCGCGGACCGCGCTCTCCTATCGACCCGCGAAGCCCGAACTCGCCGTCTTCGTCTCGGGGATCACCAGCATGGGGATCGAAATCCTCGCTCTCCGGATCGTCGCGCCGCAGTTCGGCAGCCACATCTACACCGTCGGCGGCATCATGACGGTCTGTCTCGCGGCGTTGAGCCTGGGCTACTGGCAAGGCGGCAAGCGAGCGGCCGACGCGACCGACCGGGAGATGACCTGGCTGTTGCTCGGGACGGCGGTGTACATGGCGGTCGTGATCTACGCCAGCGACATGCTGTTGAGCCAGACGTCGGCGCTGGCGTTGCCGGCGCGGTACGCCGCCCTCCCGTCCTCGATCATCCTGTTCGGTCCGCCGACCTACCTGCTCGGCTTCATCAGCCCCTACGCGGCCGAACTCTCGAGGAAGGAGGGCACCGGTGAGGCGTCGGGACACGTCTACGCGCTGGGGACCATCGGCAGCATCCTCGGCTCGGCCGCGACGACGTTCGTCCTCATCCCCGCGCTGACCGTCGACACCATCGGCCTCGTCTTCGGCGTCACCCTCGTCGCGACGGCGATCGCCATCGAGGCGCCCTCGCTGCCCCAGAAGCCGACGCTCGCGAGCGTCGGCATCGCGGTCCTGCTCATCGTCGCGACCGGCGCCGGCCCGGTCGCGCTCGACCACCGCGGCGACGTCGTCCACCAGACCCAGACCGCCTACCAGGAACTCGAGGTCGTCGACGACGGCGACGTCCGGACGCTGTACTTAGACGGCGCTCGCCACAGCGCGATGGATCTCGAGGAACGCGAGCGTCACGTCTTCGAGTACACGAGGTACTTCCACCTGCCGATGCTGATGACCGACGACGTCGAGGACGTCGACGACGTGCTGTTCATCGGCGGCGGCGGCTACACGGGGCCGAAGGACTTCGAGCGGCGCTACGACGTCGACGTCGACGTCGTCGAGATCGATCCGGAGGTGACCGACACCGCCGAGGAGTACTTCAGCCTCGAGCACGGCGAGAACATGACCACGCACACCGTCGACGGCCGGCAGTACCTCCAGAACACCGAGGAGACCTACGACGTGATCGTCCTCGACGCCTACAAGAAGGATCAGGTGCCCTTCCACCTGACCACCGTCGAGTTCATGGAGCTCGCCTCCGATCGGCTGGCCGACGACGGGGTCTTCCACGCCAACGTCATCGCCGCGCCGACTGGCGCCGCCGGCGAGTTCTACCGCGCCCAGTGGAAGACGATGGACGAGGTCTTCGGCGGCACGTACGCGTTCCGGACCTCCAGTACCAACGAGATCCAGAACATCGAAATCACGGCGACCAACGCCGAGACCGACTTCTCCGAGGCCGACCTCGCCGAGCGAAACGACGAGCGCGACCTCGGCATCGACCTCTCCGACGAGGTCGAGAACTACATGGACGAGCCCGATACCTCGGACGCGCCCGTGCTCCGCGACGACCGCGGCGAGGTCGACAGTCTGCTCGATCCGATGCTCGGTCAGCGGTACGTCATCGAGGAGACCGGCGACGGTTCGAGCTCCGGCGGCGATGACCCGAGTGCACCCGCGATCGCACTCGGTACGGCGCCGCTCGCGGTCGCAGCCGGCCCGAAAAAGCGCGTATCGGTGGAGCGGTAACCGAACTGTCCTAGCTGGTTTCGTTCCCGCCGCCCGTGACGACCACCGGTCGATCGGAGTTGAGAATCACCGACTGGGTGACGCTGCCGAAGACGGCCTTGCCGACCGGAGAGCGCTTCCGACCGCTGAGGACGAGCTCGTCGACGTCGTACTCCGCGGCCGCCTCGTGGATGTCGCCGTCTTCGACGTCGCCGCTGCCCTCGAGGACGGTCACCTCGATGCCCGCCTCCTCGAGGCGTTCCGTCGCTCGGCGGACGGATCCGACCCGCGACGCCGACTCGAACTGCTCGACCGCTTCGGGCAGGTCTGCGCTCTCCTCGTCGAAGATGAACAGCACGTAGGCCTCGACGGAGTCGGCCGCGTCGGGTAGCGACGCGACGTACGTCGCCTGTTCGATCGCCCGATCCTCGTTCGTGTCGACGGGGACTAAAACGCGATACATGGCGGATCGTTCACATACTCACGTAATAAAACCGACTTACGCCCCCACCTCGCCGGAACGAACGCGGTTCGACTCCCGACCTCGAGTCACCGGCTCGATCGCGCGCTCGAGGCCGGACACTCGCGTCGGATCGCCTCGGTCGCCTCGCTGACGGCGGATCGACCGGGAAAAGAGACCGTTCGACGGACGCGCGTCTGTCGACGGGTAGACGGCAGCGCGGATCGTTCGGTCGGCGTCTTCCGCCGACGCTTACTCCTCGTCTTCCTCTTCCTCTTCGTCAGCTTCGGCCGCCGCCTCGTCTTCCTCCTCGGCTTCCCCCTCGACTTCGATTTCCGCCTCGACCTCGATCTCCAGGCCGTCCGTCTCGAACTCGCCCTCGAACTCGCGGCGGTCCTCGGCCTCGAGCTCGAGTTCCTCGCTGTCGACTTCGACCTCTACCTCGACATCGACGGTGACGTCGGAATCGTCCATATCTCTCCGTCAACCGAGAGCAGTAAAATAGTATCGAGTGCTCTCGCTGGTCGAAGGGACGTGGGAGCTAAACGCACGGATATCGTTATGTAGCCGGCCGCCAACGGCCACTATATGGCAGGAGACGCCCTCGAGCGTGCCGTCCTCGAGCGAGAACCCGACGATCGGCTCCGGATCCTCGACGCCGAGGGGAGGGTCGTCGCACCGGACCTGGAACCCGACCTCGAGGCGGGGACGCTGCGGTCGATGTACCGGGACATGCGCTTCTCCCGACGGTTCGACGAGCGGATGATCAGCCTCCAGCGACAGGGCCGACTGGGCACCTACGCCTCGCTCGCGGGCCAGGAGGGCTCCCAGATCGGGTCGACGTACGCGCTCGCGGACGACGACATGCTGTCGTTCCAGTACCGGGAACACGGCGCCGTCGTCTCGCGGGACCTCCCCTGGGAGTACCTGCTGTACTGGATGGGCCACGAGGACGGCAACGCCGCGCTGGCCGAGATCGACGTCTTCCCGCTGAACATCTCGATCGGCGGCCACCTCCCGCACGCGGTCGGCTGGTCGTGGGCCGCGAAACTGAACGGCGACGAGCGCGTCGGCGTCGTCCACTTCGGCGACGGCGCGACCAGCGAGGGCGACTTCCACGAGGCGATGAACTTCGCGGGCGTCTTCGACACCCCGACGGTCTTCTTCTGTAACAACAACCAGTGGGCGATCTCGATCGCGCGGGAGAACCAGACCGCGAGCGCCACTATCGCGCAGAAGGCCGACGCCTACGGCTTCACGGGCGTGCAGGTCGATGGGATGGATCCGCTGGCCTGCTACGTCGTCACGCGGGCCGCGCGGGAGAAGGCGCTCGCGTCCGACGGCGACCGACTGCGCCCGACGCTGATCGAGGCCGTCCAGTACCGCTACGGCGCGCACACGACCGCCGACGATCCCTCGGCCTACCGCGACGAGGCCGAAGTCGAGCGCTGGCGCGAGCGAGACCCCATCGACCGGTTCGAGACCTACCTCCGGAACCGCGGCGTCCTCGACGACGAGCGGATCGAGACGATCGAGACCGAAATCGAGGCCACCCTCGAGGACCTGGTCGATCGCGCGGAGTCCGCCGAGAGCGATCCGCGCGACCTGTTCGAGCACACGTACGACGAACCGACGCCGCGCCTCGAGGCCCAGCGCGAGGCCCTCGAGGCCCTCCGCGAACGACACGGCGACGACGAATTACTCGATTACGAGTGACGTTCGAACCATAAAGCCGGAACTGGGACAGGTCAACGGCTACCCGACGTTCGTCCCATTCTCGAGTAACATGCAACTCGAGCAGCCGACGCAGGTCGAGCAGTCGACGCGGGAGTCGGAGGGCTGGAACGGAACGGTTCCCAGCGCCGTCGACGCGCGGATCCTCGGACTCGTCGTCGCGGTAGGCGGGCTGGCCGCGTCAGTGAACATCCCCTACGGCGGGGTGCCGATGGCCTTCGCCGCGTTCGCCGTCCTCGCCGGCGGCGGCGTCGTCGCTCACGTGCTCGGTGAGCGGCAACTGCGCCGGATCACCGACGGCCTCGTCGAGCGGTGGGTCGATCACGGCGCCCACATCGAGGACGTCACCCGGTCGTTCGACGGGATGCGAACCGAGTGGACGGTTCGCACGCCCGACGGCGAGATCCGTATCGGCGGCCTCGCGCTGGTCCCGATCAGCCGCTTCTCGGTCGAGTGGCAGGGCGTCGGCGACACCATGGACGCGAGCGAAGCGGAGGAGAACCTCGACGCCCTCGCGACGGGGCTCTACGCGGAGTTCTTCGACATCGGCTCGGCGACACAGCGGTAATCCGACTCGCGCCTCGCGACGCCGTTTCGCGATTTTCGGTTCGGTTCGACCCATACGATAAACTATCAGGCCGACGAGGACACCGTATGCGACTCGATGGCATTCGCGTGCTCGACTGCTCGCGGCTGCTGCCCGGTCCGTACGCGACGCAGTTACTGGCCGACTCCGGCGCCGAGGTGGTGAAAGTCGAGGACACCGACGCGGGCGACTACGCTCGAGCGATGGCCCCGCGCACGGCAGACGGCGTCGGCGCGATTTTCGAGATGGTAAACCGCGGCAAGCGCAGCGTCGCGATCGACCTGAAAACCGACGACGGGCTGGCGGCGTTCTACCGACTCGTCGAGGACGCCGACGTCGTCCTCGAGGGGTTTCGGCCGGGCGTCGTCGACCGGCTGGAAATCGACTACGAGACGCTCACCGAGTACAACGACGACCTGATCTACTGCTCGCTCACCGGCTACGGCCAGGACGGCCCGTGGGCGGATCGGGCCGGCCACGACCTCAACTACGTCGCGCTGGCCGGACTGCTCGACATGACTCGCGAGTCGCCCGACGAGAAGCCCCGGCCGCCCGGTTACCCCATCGGCGACATGGCCGGCGGGCTGTTCGCCGCGTTCGCCGTCGTCGAGGCGCTGCTCGCGAGGGAACTCGGCAACGCCGGCGGCGAGTACGTCGACGTCGCGATGGCCGACGTCGTCGCCTCGTTCGCCCAGCCGGTCGCCTATCAGGCCGCGACCGCCGACCCCGCCGAACCGCGGCCCGGCGAGACGCCGCTGACAGGCGCCTATCCGTGGTACGACTGCTACGAGACCGCCGACGGAACGTGGGTGACCCTCGCGGCCCTCGAGCCGCAGTTCTGGCGGGCGTTCTGCGAGGCCGTCGACCGGGACGACCTGATCGACGAGCACGGCGCGCGGGATCCGGCCGTGCGCGCCGCCCTCGAAGCCGAACTCCGGGACCTCTTCCGCGAGCGATCCCGCGACGAGTGGGAGACGGTCCTCGAGGGGGTCGACGCGGCGTTCGCCGGCGTCTACTCGCCCGCCGAGATGATCGATCACCCCCAGTTCCGGGCGCGAAACCTCGTCGAGCGTCCCGATGGCGCCCCGCCGCGGATCGGATTTCCGGCCCGGTTCGGCGACGAGGCGGGGGAGACGACGGAGGCAACGGACCTCGACGAGCGCGTGCCGGAGCAGGGCGAACACACTCGCCGGTATCTCGCCGACGCGGGCTACGATGCGGAGGAGATCGACGCGCTCTACGACGCCGAGGCCGTACGCTAACCCGACAACGGCAGGGAGAACGCGTACTCGAGGCCGCCTCCTCCCAGAAGTACCTCGCGGCTGCCTCCCATCGTCGTCTCATCGAGTGTATAGTCGACCATACAGGCGCAATAAGACTTAATAATCAGAGTGTCGTCATCCGGTATCGGGTACTTTCCAAATGAATAACTACGAAAAGCGCTACGAATGCCGAGACTGTCTGACCACTATCCACCCGGTTTCGTACCGCGCGAACTGTCCGAACTGTGGCGGCGCGCTCCAGTCGTCGACGCGCCGGTACGGCGACAGGACGAAGACCTGATCGGTCGACGGACGACTCGGATTTCTTCCCGTAGTAGTAATCGTCCGCGTTCAGAGATTGGTTACGACCATACGTAGTTTTTATAGGTTCAAATAACCCATACGGCCACAATACTAGGATATATATTGGATATGTCCGAAGTGGTTATGTAGTGGGTAATGATACCACTGCCCACGCGATGATCACCGTTACACTCGAACGCGTACTGACTCGAGGTGGCCGCACGCTCCGGCCGGAGACACCGGTCAGCGAGGCCGCACAGCGACTTCGCGATCCGGACGTGCCGGCGCTGGTCGTCCTCGAGGACGAGACCGTCGTCGGGATCGTTACCGAATCGGATATCGTCGCCTTCGTCGCCGAGACGCTCGAACCGCATCCGGTCTCGGCGGTCATGTCGTCGCCGGTGACCACGATTTCGCGGGGCGAATCGTTGGTGGCCGCCGCGGAAACGATGCGCGCGAACGGGGTCAAACATCTCCCCGTCGTCAGCGACGGCGCCTACTGCGGCCTCGTCTCCGCCTCGACGCTCGCGCCGTACCTCTCGCGGCGCCGCCTCGAGATCGAGTGGAGGGACGAACCGATTCGAATCGACGCCGACGACGGGCAGGAGGTGCCGGTCAGCGAGTAACGGGACTGATCCCCTTCCGCTCGTTTTTCTCGCGGGTGTCGAGATCGCGTGCGCGATCGTCGCGGCGCTCGAGGCCCTCCTTCGGTCGCGCTATCGCGGGTGGACGGCGGCCGGTTCACCGAGCGCGCCGACGCCGCGTGAGGCTCTCAGTCGAAGAGTTCGTCGTGGCGGCCGGCCAGGTTCGTGTACTCGCCCGACGAGAAGTCCTCGAAGATCGCTTCCGCGTCGACGCCCGTCTCCTCGAGCGGCGTGATTCGGGCAGGGACACCTCGGGCGAACGATTCGGGTGGGATGTCGTACTCGTCGGGAATCACCGTCCCCGCGGCGACGACGCTGCCCGCGCCGACGGTCGAATCCGTGTTGACCGTCGCGTTGAACCCGATCAGCGTCCCCTCTTCGACGGTCGCCTCGTTGAGCACCGCGCCGTGCCCGATCATGACGCGGTCCGCGAGCGTCGAGGCGTGAATCGTCGCGTTGTCGCCGATATGCGCCTGTCTGCCGATGCGGACGGGGCCGATGTCGCCCCTGAGGACGACGCCCGGCCAGACGCTCGCATCGGCGTCGATCCGGACGTCGCCGACTATCGTGGCCTCTCGACTCACCGACGCCGCGTCGTCGATCGTCGGTTCGGTTCCCTCGAACGCGTAGGTTCGACTGTCCACCATAGTGAACGGACAACGAAGGCGCTCATAACTCTGAATGAGGCTTGCCGTGACAATCAGTATCGCGTTGCGGTCGCCGAAACGAGTGCGGAGCCAGCGACCGGTCAGCTATTCGGGGTATTTCCTACCAATGGATGCCATCTAATGGTTTGCAAGCCCGTTACTTATCCCCGGTCGGCACCGACTACTGAGTGTACCCATGAGTCAATCGGAATCCCCCATTCGAGCGATGTTCGACGTCCAGCGAACCGCGGTCAAAGGAAGCCAGCAGCTGTTCAAACAGGGACTGTCCGCCCAGTCCAACGTCGACGCGATGGCGTTAACCGGGCTGAAAGGCCAGGAGTCGCTCCAGCGCCAGCAACTCGAGCTCGCGCAGGCGGCGACCCACAGTTACCTCAACGCGACGAGCGCGCTGTTCCCCGGCGACGAGCCCGGGGACGCCCATCGAACGATCGACGAGACGTTCGCACAGCTGAAGACGACCCACGCCGAGTTCTACGACGCGCTCGAGGGCGAACTCGAGCGAGACGTCGACTCCGCGGACGAGCTCTCGGACGAGTTCGTCGACGCGCTCGAGGAACAGACCGATCAGTTCCTCGAGCTGTCCCGCTCGGTCGAGGACCAGACGGTCGAGAACGTCGACGAGCTCTCGAGTCAGCTCAGCGAGCAACTCGAGCGGACGCAGGAACTGCAGGATCAGGTCGAGGAGCAACTCGAGAGCCAGACCAGCGACGTCGCGGAACTGCTCGACCGCCAGGCCGAACAGGTCGAAGAGTTCCAGCAACAACTCGAGGAGCAGGCCGAGGAAGTGACCCAGCAGCTTCAGGACCAGCAGGTCACGGCGGAGACGAAGATCGAGACCGACCCGGAGCACACGCTCGAGTCCGTCGAGGGAATCGACGCGGACGTCCGCGAGCAACTCGCCGACGCCGGTATCGCGACGGTCGACGACCTCGTTCGCGCCGACGCCGAGACCGTCGCCGAGGCCGCCGACGTCTCGGAGAGCGACGCCGAAGAGTGGATCGATCAGGCCGAAGCCTGAACACGGTTTTCAGCGCCGAGACCGTTCGTCCGATCATGCTCGTTCTCGGCGACGCCCACGCGTCCGAACCGGACCGACGCGAGACCCTTCTCGAACTGTATCGCACCGTCGATCCAGATCGCGTGCTACAGCTCGGCGATCTCGAGCACTACGATCTCCCGGCGCCGACGTGGTTCGTCGCGGGCAACAACGAGGACTTCGACGTCATCGAGGCGCTGCGCGCCGGCGAGAGCCCTCCCGAGGCGAACGGCGTCCACCTGCTCGCGAGCACCGCCGCGACCGTCGACGGGCTGCGCGTGGCCGGCCTCTCGGGCAACTACGCGCCGACGAGGTACGACCGCTCGCGCGACGAACTCGAGGACGACCGTCGACGACACTTCACTCGCGAAGACGTCGAGCGAGCGGCCGAGCTAGACGACATCGACGTCCTCCTCACCCACGAGGCTCCGCACGGCCTGCTGTCCTACGGCTACGATCCCGGCTGCGAGCACGTCGACCGCCTGCTCGAGACCCTCTCGCCGTCGCTCTGTCTGGTCGGCCACCACCACCGCCACCGCGAGACCGAACTCGACGGCGTCGACGTGGTGAGCCTCGCGCCCGCCTGGGAGCGATACTACACGCTCGAGGCCGAGTCGAATGGGCTCCGACTCGAGGGCCACGACCACGATTTCGGCCCCGACGCGTCCGGCTGACTGCGGCGCGAGAGCGACGAACGGCGCCGCGAACCGGCGGCTCGACAGCCGGACGCGTGTCGGTGAACGAACAGAAGCGAGAGAGGGAGAAAACGGCAGAACAGCGGGTCGAACGCCGGGTCCCCTCAGAACGTCTCGAGGTAGCGGTCGATCTCCCACTGGGAGACGTCGACGAGGTACTCCTCGAACTCCTGGCTCTTGGCCTCGACGAACTTCGGCGCGACGTGCTCGCCGAGCGCGTCGTAGATGACCTCGTCCTCCTCTAAGGCCTCGACGGCCTCACCGAGGTTCGACGGGAGCGTCTCGATGCCGTACTCTTCGCGTTTCTGCTCGTCGAACTCGTAGATGTTCTCCCGGACCGGGTCGGGGCAGTCGAGATCGTTCTCGATGCCGTCGAGACCGGCGTGGATGAGCGCCGCGAAGGCGAGGTACGGGTTACAGGACGGGTCGGGGAAGCGAGCCTCGATGCGCGAGGCCGCCGGCGTGCGGGCCGCGGGCTTGCGGATCAGCGCCGAGCGGTTGCGGTCCGACCAGGCGACGTAGACCGGCGCCTCGTAGCCCGGCACCAGGCGCTTGTAGCTGTTGACCGTCGGGTCGGCGACCGCCGTGATCGCCGGCGCGTGCTCTAAGATACCCGCGAGGAACGAGTGCGCCTCGTCGCTGAGGTTGAACTCGTCGTCCTCGTCGTGGAACGCGTTCTCGCCGTCCTCGAACAGCGAGAAGTGCGTGTGCATCCCCGAGCCGTTGATCTTCGGGATCGGCTTGGGCATGAACGTCGCGTGCAGGTCGTGCTGGGCCGCGATGGCGCGGACGACGGTGCGGAAGGTGGCGACGTTGTCCGCGGTCGCGAGCGCGTCGTCGTACTCGAAGTTGATCTCGTGTTGCCCTTCGGCGACTTCGTGGTGGCTGGCCTCGATCTCGAAGCCCATGTCCTCGAGGCCGTAGATGATGTCGCGGCGGACGTCCGAGGCGAGGTCCTTCGGCGCGAGGTCGAAGTAGCCGCCGGCGTCGTTGGTCTTGGTCGTCGCGCGGCCCTCCTCGTCCTCCTCGAACAGGAAGAACTCCGGTTCGGGCGCGGCGTTGACCTCGTAGCCCAGTTCCTCGGCGCGGTCGAGCGCGTTCTTGAGGACGCGGCGCGGGTCGCCCTCGAAGGGTTCGCCCGTGGAGGTGTTGTAGACGTCACAGATCATCCGGGCCGCGGCGCTGTCCTCCTTCTGGCGCCACGGGAGGACGGCGAAGGTGTCCGGGTCGGGGACCAAGCGCATGTCCGATTCCTGAATGCGGACGAATCCCTCAATCGAGGACCCGTCGAAGTAAATACCCTCGCTGAAGGCCTTCTCGGCCTGGCGGGCGGGAACGGAGACGTTCTTTACCGTTCCGAGAATGTCAGTAAACTGGAGACGGAGGAAATCGACGTCTTTCTCCTCGATCTCGTCTAATACCGCCTGCTCGGCCTCAGTGATGTTTCCGCTTGTCATTTTTCTCGTCGTCCTACCCAAGTAACTCTGCTACTAAAACCCTACTGCTCTAAGCAAATCTTCTCTCCATCCCCTGAAAGTGTCTGTTCGTAAATTTCTAAAGGGACCAGTGAGAGGAAGAGTGTGATGACGTACGAAAATCTCGATGCAAAACTAGTGAATGAACTCCTGGGTGACGGGCGGGCGAGCCTCCGTAGCCTCGGCGAGGAGCTCGACGTTTCGGTGACGACCGTCTCGAATCACCTCTCCGATCTCGAGGAACAGGGCGTAATCGAGGGCTACACGCCGCGGGTGGATTACGACGCGGTCGGCTACGACGTCACGGCCGTCGTTCAGCTCCAGGTCGAAGGGAACGCCCTCCCCGACGTCACCGACACGCTTCGCGACCACTCCCAGATGATCTCGGTCTACGAGGTCACCGGCGACTACGACGTCATCGCCATCGGCAAGTTCACCGACACCGACGACATGAACGACGAGATCAAGGAACTGCTGACCGATCCGGATATCAAGGCCTCGAACACGAGCGTCGTCCTCAACGCGGTCAGCGAGAACGAGCAGTTCGAGCTCGAGGTCGACGATAGCTAACTCGAACGGGAGCCGCCGACTCGAACGTTTTCCGGCCCATTACGAGCACTCAGCGCAGCGCCGTCAGCGACTCGCTCCGACCCCGGTCAGTCGTCCCCGTCGGTCAGGGCTTCGGCGGCCGTTTCGCGATCTCCGGCCTGAGCCGCCCACAGCATCGCGTACCGGCCGTTCGCGTCCAGTAACTCCCCGTGATCCCCGCGTTCGACGATTTCGCCGTCCTCGATCACGAGGATCGTGTCCGCGCCCTTGATCGTCGAGAGGCGGTGGGCGATCGTCAGCGTCGTCCGCTCCGCGGTGAGCCGCTCGATCGACTGCTGGATCTGTAGTTCGGTCTTCGTGTCGACGGCGCTGGTCGCCTCGTCCAACACGACGAGCGCCGGATCAGCGAGGACGACGCGCGCGAGCGCGATCCGCTGTCGTTGACCGCCCGAGAGTTTGACTCCCTCCTCGCCGACGCGGGTCTCGTAGCCATCGGGGAGGTCGGCGATGAACTCGTGGGCTCGGGCCGCCCGCGCGGCCTCGCGGACCGCCTCGTCGTCGGCCTCGAACTGGCCGTAGCGGATGTTGTCCGCGATTGTCCCGTCGAAGAGGACCGTCTCCTGACTGACGTAGCCGATCGACGATCGGAGGTCGGCCAGCGAGAGTTCCCGGACGTCGTGGCCGTCGATCCGGATCGAACCCGACTGCACGTCGTACAGCCGGAGGAGCAGTTTGACGAGCGTCGACTTGCCGGCGCCGGTCGGGCCGACGAAGGCGACCGTCTCGCCGGGGTCGGCCGTAAAGGAGACGTCCCGGATGACGGACTCCTCGAAGGCCGTCTCCTCGCCGACGTGGGCCTCGCTGGCGTCGTAGCTAAAGGTGACGTCCTCGTACTCGACGCGACCCTCGAGGGCGTCGAGTTCGACCGGGTCCTCGGGGTCGGCGACGTGGACCGGAATGTCCATCAGGCCGAAGACGCGCTCGCTCGAGGCCTTGGCGTTCTCGTACTGGTCGACGATGTTCGATACTTCGGCCAGCGGGGCGACGATCCGCTGGGTCATGAAGAGGAAGACGACGAAGTCGCCGACCGAGAGGCTGCCGGTCAGCGGCCCGGGCGCCGTGCCGGTCGCGAGCCAGAGGCCGCCGACGAGGAAGGTCCCGGCGAAGGCGAGCCCGGCGAGCAGTTCCATGCCGGGCCGGTAGAAGTACGAGAGTCGGAGGACGGCCATCGTGTCCTCGTAGAGCCGCCGCGACGCCTGCCGCACGCGATCGATCTCGTGGGACTCGCTGTTGGTCGCCTTCGTCAGCGTGACCGCCGAGAGGCTGTTCTCGAGGCGGGTGTTGAGCCAGCCGACGGCGGAGCGCTGGCGAGCGTACCGGGGTTCGACGACGCGCATGAACCAGATCGTGAAGGCGACCATCGCCGGGATCGCCACGAGGGTGACGATCGCCAGTTGCCAGTTGAGATAGAAGAGGACGCCGGCGATTCCGCCGACCATCACCAGCAGCCGCGCGGAGTTCATCAGCGCGTTGTCGAGGAACATCTCGAGGTTCTGCGTGTCGTTGTTCAGCACCGCCATGACCTCGCCGGTCTCCTTGTCGTCGAAGAAGGTCATGTCCAGGCGCTGCATCTTCTCGAAGGAGTCGACGCGCACGGCGTGCATCACGCCGTGGGCGAACAGGTTAGCGGTGACGCCGTAGATCCAGGTGAAGAGGGCGACGATGAGAAACGAAACCGCGACGGCGGCGATGGTGAACCAGAACTGGGCCATCTGGTCGGTCGGCAGCCAGGCGTTGGGGACGATCGGCAACTCGAACGCGCCGTCGCCGGTGAAGACGGCGTCGATGGCGGTACCCAGCAACAGCGGCGGGACGAGGCTCGCCATCCGCGCGACGAAGTTGGCGAGCATCCCCGCGGTGAACCAGCCCAGCCGATCGGGCGCGTATTCCTGAAAGAGTCGCCACAGCGGGCGGTCGACGTGCTCGCGGTAGGCGTCGAACGGCGTCTCGTCGTCGGTGGTACTCACTGGCGAGGGCCTTCCGGTTCGAAACGGAAAGCGGCCATGATTTCGGCAACTGACGGTGTCGACCACTGGGTCGGCAATAGTGGCGCCACGGCTACCGATAGTACAGCAATACCAGTCCGACGGCGAGGAGCATGAGCCCCCACCACAGCGAGTCGCCGGGAAGCGCCTTCAGGACGAGCGTGACGATACCGGAGGTAAACAGCGACCAGCCGAAGGTCGTTTGCGACGACATACGCCGCGTAGTAGCCCCGGCACAAAAGATCACCGGCTTGCCAAGAAACGCGGATTCGGGCCGCGAACCGCCTTCGCGTTCGACTCGAGCGCAACGCTGCACACCGCAAGCGGCCTCGAAGAACGCGGTGCTTAGATCACGCTCCGGACGACCTGATTAGCGTAGTACACCGCCGGATACGTAGCCGGAAACGCGATAACGAACTTGTTCAATCCCATGAAGACGGCGTTGAATCCGTGGAAGAGAATCCCCCCCGCGAACACGACCACTGTCCACTGCGGATCGACGAACAGGACGATCGGAAAAAGGCACTCGAACGCGATAACTAGCCAGGCGCCGACCACGTTGAGATGCGGATATCGCTGCAGGAGGTGGTATATCCGTTCGTCTCCCCAGACCTCGGTCGAAAACACTCCCGCTATTGCGGAGCCGGTCTGCCAGTCCGACGAAACGAGCTTACTCGCGCCGGCGATCAGATACGACAACACGGACTGGGCAGCAATAAACAGGATCGCCGCCGTTTGAACGAGACTCCCGTCGGGGAAGAGCGCTGCGAGGATCAAGCCCGGGACGAGCACGAGTTGCATCTGAAACGCACCGCTGAGTCCGGCCATCTGACGGTACACGATGCCGAGGTGTGTCGCGAAGAGGAGCAACAGTAGTACCCACGAGACACGTCCGAACAGCGCCGTCACGGAAATGGTAATCGCAAGGGCGAGCCTGGCGATCAGCAGTAGTCGGAACCGTGGGGGTCTCAGCAGTCGTTCTGCAAACGGAGCGAGCAGTCCACTGGTGCGTACGAACCGCTTCGAAACCTCCCAGTTGAGAAGGCCGTCGTCGGCGAATCGGTCCCGCGTGTACAGTTGCTCCAGTGAGGAGATGAGCACCTGAACGCCGACCAGAAACACCATGACACGGATCGCCGCGTGGAGCGTGAAGCCGTCGTCGATCATCGTTCCAACTCGTGGAAATGAGAGAGGAACAGCGGTTCGTACCGATCACTCGCACGGGAGTGTTGCAGTATCAAAAACTGCGTGCTCTCGCTCAACGGCGAGTGGTCTCGACGACTGACGTACCGAAGTAACGCGAGATAGAGTACGGACAACTCGAGGTGACCCAGATCGACCGAGCGGAGTTCGAGTTGTCCGCCGTCATCGACGGCGTCGGCGGCGTCTCTCGTATTCGCATACTGCTGGCTCGCGTTCGTACTCAAATTCTCCGCGATATCGAACAACGCTTTACTCCGATACAGATGGGGGTTCCAGATCCATCGAAATTTGCCGGGCGATCGATTGATTCCGGATACCCTCCGCCAGTTCGTTACCTCGCCGTCGACGTATCGATCGCGGTATACGAGATAGTAATCGTACCGTCCGGGATGCGGTGAGAAGAAGTTCCACTTCGGGACGAGCGTGTGTAACGGCCCCATTCGTTCCGACAGGAACTCTGATCCGGGGGTCGTGGCGTTTACGACCGTCAGTCCCAACCACAGGAGGAGAACCGAGATGATCGAAGCTGTCAACCAATCCATACGGTAGCGTTATATTGCAGATATATTAACACTACGGTATATTGATTCTATATCGGCTGGGGATGGAGTATAGCCGTCTCGAAACGGGTTTCGGGACGTTCAGTAGCGTCGATCAGTTCAGATAGCGAGGTCGCGCTCTCGGATCGTAGTGAGCGCGTATCTGTAGGAAAGCCAGCCTGCTCCCGACAGCAGTATCAGACTCGTTACGGGACCGGCGATTGCGACGACGCGCGGCGGGACGTCAACGACCGAGGCGATAGACGGTGCGCCGTGTAGACCGACGATCGCCGGCAATCCGAGGACGATTATTGCTGCGCTAAACACGAATACAGCTTCCAGACGTGGAGTCTGCATGCCGGCGGTACTCGTTGGATCGATTCCGTCGAACTGCGGAAGGGCGACGCCGATACCGAGTGCGAGAACTGGAGCGATCGCACCGAGAAGCGCACCGAACACGACGAGTCCGGCGCGGGTGAGCAGTTCCAATTCCGTCATCGAACCTGCCACTGCAGTCGCGAGACCGACGAGGATACACCCGGGTATCGCTGCGGAAAGCGCATACCCCGTGAGGACGTGGCGTCCTCCGTGCGGCGACGTCAACGTCCCGCGCAACGCCCGCCCCTCGCTCCCGAGCGGATTGAGGGTCACACCGACGCCGACGGTCGCCGCGCCGTAAATCGCGACGATTAGCGGAATACCGTCCGGAAACCGAGTTGCGACGCTCCCGCCGGCGCTCGCGGTAAGCACGATCAACAATCCACCGAACAGCAACGCTCGAGGCTCGCGGCGAAGTCGTCGCCACGTCACTCGAACGACGGCGGCTACCGGCCGCGACAGCACTCGCCGTAGCAGCCCGTCGACCGGCGACTGGCTTCGTTCCGTCGGATCCGATGGGAGTTGAGACCGCTCGTCCGCGAGCCACAGTCGCTCGCCGATTCGCGGCGAAATCGATGCACTCGCGATAAAGGCCACCGGCATCGCGATCAACGCGACCGTCGCACGGACCGGAGACGCAGCAGGCGTCGAGATAAGGGCGAGGTCAGCGTACCAGCCGATCGGAACAGCACGCAAGAGTTCGACCGATTCCCGAAGGGACACGAATACCGCGAACATGCCAACGACGAGTGGCCCCCCGACGATCAGTTTGTGCTCGCGAAGGACCGCGACGCGAACGAACGCGAGTTGTAACGTCAGCGCGATCGGATACGCCACGGCAACGGCCGTAACGAACAACGCGCCGCCGGCAAAGACGATCATGACGGTCGTGAGCACCGCGCCCGAACCAGCGCCGAACGCGACCGCAGCGGCGAGTAAGATGAGTCCTGCGGTGCGCCAACTGAACGCGAGATACGTCAACAGTTCAGCGGTCGTGAGGGTCGTCGCCGGAACGGCGACGAGGTGGTCGTCCGTTTCGCCGTTCATCGCCCCGTTTCCCATCGCTTTCGGAAGCAAGACCAGATAGATGACGAGCAGGAATAGTACGCCTGCGGCGCCGCGTCCCAGTTCGAGCACGGTCGTTTCGTGGCCGCTGGCGAACCGCGTTCCGTAGACGTACGCGCCCGGCTCGGACCAAAACGCCTCGTACCCGGGGAACGGCAATCGTCCGACGACAGCGGGAACGATAATCAGCAGCGGAAGCACCTGAAACGCAGCGAGCATCGGTTTCGCTCTCAGCTTTCGGTACTGCCGAACGGAGCGCGTTTTGGCGATCAGCACGCTCGTAGCGACTTGGTCCCACATCGTTCTTGATTTCACGCGCTCGTCTCGACGGTAGTATCAGTCGTGATTTCGAGGAACGCGTTCTCGAGGGTCGGTTCTTCGTTTGATTCGATACGTCGTTCGAGCGTGTCGGGCGTTCCGTTCGGACTGAGGAATCCGTAGATCGGTTCCCGATCGATCGAGAGCGATAACGAATCCACAGCAGCAGTGCTACCGTACTCTTTCCGCAGATGTGAAGTCCTGATAGCGTGCCGAGAGGTCACAGCAAATCGTTTCGAACCCATGTATATAGAGTTTTCTCGATATGAGTACGATAGATAATACCGATCGTCGATAAAATACGGCGTTCTGCCGTCCGTTCGACGGACGCCAGCGCTATCACGGCGTATCGGTGGTCGTTGCCTCGGTCACCTCAAGGGCGGTCGGTTCAGGCAGTGAGCGTATCGCGGGCATCCAGCAGTTCCTCGACCGATGCACCGGCATCGGCGTCACCGAGCGTCCGATCATCGAACTGGCTCAGAGCCGGATCGGCGGATCCCGTTCCGGCCGCTGCCGCCCCAATGAGAACGCCAGCGGCGAACGCGAGCGCCGCTGCCGATGCACCGGCGGGGCCGGCCAGCACGGCCGCAGTGTCGGTGTCTTCCGGGGCGGCGTGAGTCGCGTCGCGCTCGACCTGATCGGTCGGCGGCGGCGCGACGACGACGCAATAGTCCCACTCGAAGTCGGGTGCCTCGTCGTCACCGTCCTCGGCGATGTACTCGCGAACCTCGAACGCGGAGTGGTCGAGCGAGCCGCCGTCGTACGGCGCCATCGCTGCACCGAACCGATCCGAGCCAGCAGCGGTCGTGGCGACCGTCCGATCGTGGTATACGATATCTGCGATGACCGGAGCCGCAGTGCCGGTAGAGGTATCCGGATCGATTTCGGCCGCGAGACGGTTCCGAACGTCGAGCGCGAGTTCGGTATCGCCGCTGACGACTGCACGCTCGAACTCCGCGAGGAGGTCGGATCCGGTTTCGGCGCCCAGAGCGGTGATCGTCCCTTCGAGTGGAGTCCCCGCAACGGCGTCCGACTCGAGTTCGATCACGCGCGGCGTTCGCTGCCGTTGCCGGCGGTTCGCCTGGTTCCGACGGGTGGACTGTTCGGTCGCTGCGTCGAACTGAGACGTGTGGCGATCGGTTACTAATTCGAGCGCGGTCCGTGCTTCGTCGACCAGTCGTGCTGTGATGTCTGGCGTCTGTACTTTCATCTACGAAATCGTGTTATCACCAGTCATTAATAAATATATTGCTAAGAAGAAATGTATTGATTCCGCGGAAAATAAGATGATGGAATGTGGTGGGTATCGGACGTACTGTCACCCGCAGTTCCGGCTGAAAGACGGGCAGCAGAAACCGACGGCGATTCAGCCGTGGAGTTCGTCGCGAGCACTCATCAGTTCCTGAACCGATGCGTTGGGTTCGAATTCACCGGCAACCTGCCCCTCGAGCTGGTGGAGCGCGGGATCCGTAGAGCCCGACGGACCGAGTGCAACACCGACGACGACGCCGGCTGCGAACGCCCACGCAACCGACGCGTGAGCCGGGCCGAAGACGATTGCGGCGTCGTCAGCGTCGTCGGGAGCGGCAGCCGCCGCATCCTCTTCGACGCGCTCGGACGTCGGCGGGGCGACAATAATGCGGTACTCGCACTCGACGTCGGCACCGTCGGCGACGTGTTCGCGAACTTCGAACGCGGAGTGATCGAGCGAGCCGCCGTCGTACGGCGCCATCGCCGCACCGAACCGATTCGAGCCGACCGGGGCCGTAACGACCGTTCGGTCGTGATAGACGACGTCCGTGAGCGCCGGCGCGTCCGCGTCGACATCCGTTTCGATCGCCTCGGCGAGACGTGCCTGAACATCGCGTGCGAGAGCAGCGTCATCAGCTTCGACTGCGTGCTCGAAATCCGCGAGGAGGTCGGACCCGGTTTCGGCGCCCAGAACGGTGATCGTCCCTTCCAGGGGAGTCCCCGCAACGGTGTCCGGCTCAAGTTCGATCACGCGCGGCGCTCGCTGCCGTTGCTGGCGGTTCGCCTTCGCTCGCTCGATAGCAGCCTGCGTATCAGCGCCGGTTCGACCGGTATCTCGATTGATAACTGCCGTGAGTGCGGCTCGAGCGTCGTCAGCCAATCGTGTCGCAAGTTCTGGTGTTCGGTTTGACATCTGCGAAATGCTGTTTCTACTAACTATTAATAAATTATGGGTCTCGATCAAATCAAACACCCACGATGAAAAGACCAGATTTCCCGGCAGGTTATCTATCCGTCGTTGTCACTGAAAGGAATAGAGTAAGTCGAGTTCTCCATACGCGGACCGCTCGGGATTGAGACGAGTAATATTGATCCGAGTTCCGTCCCCGTGGCGTCGGAGACGCTACCGCACCGTTCCCGCTCGGGTCTGCTTCTCGACCGAAAAATCGAATGAGACCGTAACGGTCCCAGAATAGGGAAAACTGGCGTCTCTGACGGCGTTACGGGGCCGATCTCACATCATGCCGCCCATGCCGCCGCCCATGCCGCCCATGCCGCCGGCACCGCCGGGCGCGCCGCCCTCTTCGTCGCCGCCCTTATCGGTCGACAGGTCGCCGGCGGAGATGATGTCGTCGATTTTGAGGACCAGGTTCGCGGCCTCAGCGGCGGAGGTGACGGCCTGCTCCTTGGCGTGGGCCGGTTCGACGACGCCGGCCTCGAAGGTGTCCTCGACGTCGCCGGTGAAGACGTTCAGACCGGCCTCGATGTCGCCGTCGTCGTGGGCCGCGCGCAGGTCGACGAGCGTGTCGATGGAGTCGAGACCCGCGTTCTCGGCGAGCACGCGCGGGACGAGCTCGAGCGAGTCGGCGAAGGCCTCGACGGCCAGCTGTTCGCGGCCGGAGACGGAGTCGGCGTAGTCGCGCAGGCGCGAGGCGAGTTCGACCTCGATGGCGCCGCCGCCGGCGAGAACGCGGCCGTCGGAGACGGTCTGGGCGACGACGTCGAGCGCGTCGTTGACGCCGCGCTCGAGTTCGTCGACGACGTGGTCGGTCGAGCCGCGGAGCAGGAGGGTGACGCCGTGGGCGTCCTCGCCCTCGACGTAGAACAGTTCGTCTTCGTCGTCGCGGGTGACGTCGCCGAAGCCGAGGTCGTCCTCGGTCGCGCTCTCGAGGTCGGAGACGACCGACGCGCCGACGACCTCCGAGAGGAACTCGAGGTCGGACTTCTTGGCGCGGCGGACGGCGAGGATGCCCTCCTTGGCGAGGTAGTGCTGGGCGAGGTCGTCGATGCCCTTCTGGCAGAAGACGACGTCGGCGCCGAGGTCGGCGATCGTGTCGACCTTCTCGCGGAGCTGTTTCTCCTCGCGGTCGAGGAACTTCTGGAGCTGGTCGGGGTCGGTGACGGAGACCTCGGTGTCGACGTCGGTCTCTTCGACCTCGATGGCCTCGTTGAGCAGCAGGATGTCGGCGTCGGTGGCCTCGGTCGGCATGTTGTCGTGGACGGGGTCCTTGTCCACGATGCCGCCCTCGAGCAGGTCGGACTCGCCGGCGCTACGGCCGGTCTGGGTCTCGATGTTGAGGAACTCGAGGTCGACGACGTTGTTGCCCTCCTCGTCCTCGACGGTGACCTGCTTGACCGCGTCGATGATGAGCTGGGAGAGGTGCTCCTTGTTGACCTCGGTGCCCTTGCCGGTCATCGAGGTCTCGGCGACCGAGCGCAGCAGTTCCTCGTCCTCGGTGTCGACGTCCTGGGCGATGTCGTCGATCTCCTCGCGGGCCTGCTCGGAGGCCATGTGGAAGCCCTTGATGATCGCCGTCGGGTGGATCTCCTGCTCGAGGAGGTCCTCGGCGTTCTTGAGGAGTTCGCCGGCGATCGCGACGGCCGTCGTGGTGCCGTCGCCAGCCTCGTCCTCCTGGGTCTCGGCGACCTCGATGATCATCTCGGCCGTCGGGTTGTCGATGTCCATCTCCTGGAGGATGGTGACGCCGTCGTTGGTGATGGTGACCGAGCCCATCGAGTCGACGAGCATCTTGTCCATCCCCTTCGGACCGAGTGTGGAACGGACGGCCTCGGCGACCGCACGGGCCGCGCTGATGTTGTAATCCTGCGCGTCCTTGTCCTTGACGCGCTGGGAATCCTCGCTCATTACGATCATCGGCTGACCCTGCTGCATTCGCTGGCTCATAGTCAACTGAGTCATTGATTGTGATTCTATATAAATGCTACGCTATTCAGCGCTCGTGACGATCGCCTGGAAACGAATTGAGCGGTCCAAAACCGCAGTAGTGCGCGCTGTTCGGTGGATATTTGTGAGGGATGTTAGCATCCACGTAGGCGGCGTAGAAGGCGGGTGTCCCCGACATATTTAAGTAATTTCGATTTGCGCGACGGGGGTGGTCCGCCTCGAGCGGATCGGACGGCGTCGACGTATCGAGCGACGGGCGACACGCTGGCCGAATCGAAACCGAGCGAGTAGCACGGCGCCGGCGCGACTCGAGCCGACCGCGGCGAGGGGCAGGTATCGACGGTGACGAGAACCCGAGTCACCGACGAGGAAGACAACAAGATTAACCCGATGTCAATGGATCGGCCTGTATGCACCTCTCGAACGGGCAGGCCCTCGTCACGGGCGGCGCCGGATTCATCGGTTCGCATCTGACTGAGCGGCTGCTGGCCGACGGCACTGACGTCACGATCGTCGACGATCTATCGAACGGCGACGCCGACCGCGTTCCCGACGGCGCGACGTTCGTCGACGCGGACCTGACCGAACCCGGCGTCCTCGAGGGCCGCCTCGACGACGTCGATATCGTCTTCCACCTCGCGGCGTCGAAACACGTCGACACGGACCGCCCGCACGGCCAGTTCGACGACAACACGCGGATGACGCGGAACATCCTCGAGGCGATGGCCGACGCCGGCGTGACGGAGATCGCCTACACCTCCTCGTCGACGGTCTACGGTGAGGCCCCGCGGCCGACGCCCGAGGACTACGCCCCTCTCGAGCCGATCAGCGCCTACGGGGCGAGCAAGCTCGCGGACGAGGGATTACTCTCCGCGCGGGCCCACAGCCACGATCTCACCGTCTGGAACTTCCGCTTCGCGAACGTCGTCGGCCCGCGCCTGCGCGGAGCCGTCATTCCGGATTTCATCGAAAAGCTGCGGGACGATCCCGAGACGCTGACGATTCTGGGCGACGGCCGGCAGGAGAAGTCCTACCTCCACGTCGAGGACTGCCTCGACGCGATGCTCCACGTCGTCGAGCACGCCGACGACGCGATGAACACCTACAACCTCGGGACGCGAACCACGACCTCGGTCGATCGAATCGCTGCCATCGTCGCCGACGAGATGGGGCTCGAGCCCGGCTTCGAGTACACCGGCGGTGAACGCGGCTGGACCGGCGACGTGCCGAAGATGCGCCTCTCGATCGAGAAGCTCTCGGCGCTGGGCTGGGAGCCGACGCGCTCGAGCGACGAGGCCGTTCGGCGGTCGACTCGGGAGATCCTCGCTGAGCTGAACTGAACGCCGAGGCGATCGGCTCGTGTCAGCGGAATCGGACACGAGAGCCGTCATCGACCCCGTCGGAAGGATTTTTAGGTGGGCTTAAATATCTGGCCTCGAGAGTGGCGTCCATGAACGACGGCGCCGACGGAAAGGGATCAGACGGCGTCGACGACGGTCCGTCGCCGTCAACTGCCGGCGGGGCCGAGGATCGAGGGCCGTTCGGCGTCCTGACGCGACGACGGCTGACGATCGCCGGAACGATACTCGTCGCCGTCGGCTTCCTCGTCGCCCTGCGGGAGGTCGACGTCGAAACCGTCGCGAGCGAGGTGTCGACCGCCGATCCCGCGCTGCTGGTCGCCGCGGTCGTCGTCTACGCTCTCTCGTGGCCGCTCCGCGGGCGTCGGTACGCGGACGTCCTCGGTGCGATCGGTCACCGAAGCGGAACGGGGTTTCTCACGATGGCGGTCTTCGTCAGTCAGACGACCAATCTCGTGATTCCCGCGCGGGCAGGTGACGCGGTACGCGCGTACGCTGTCAATACTCATCGAGACGTTCCATACACCGCCGGCTTCGCGTCGCTGGCCGTCGAACGGGTGTTCGATCTGGCGACGATCGCCGCGCTCGCCGGACTGGCGACCGCGTGGCTCGCACTCGGCGGACGGGCCGGACCGCTCGAGATCGTCGCGGAAGCCGGTGGCGCGCGGACGGCCCTGCTGGCCGCGGCGACGGTGAGCGCGGCGACGATCGGAATCGGGTTCGTCGTCGTCACCTCGGCCCGCGCGGATCTCGGACTGGGCGACTGGCTCCGCCGGCGCGTCGGGGGCCGGTCGCGAATCGACGGCCTCCTCGAGAGCGCGCTCCGCTTCGCGGGGAACGTACAGGTCGTCGCCCGCCGGCCTCGAGCGTTGGCAACCATCGGCGGCGGGAGTCTGTTCGTGTGGTCGCTGGACGTGCTGACCGCGGTGCTCGTCCTCGCGGCGCTGGACAGCGGCCTCCAGACCGGAACGCTGCTGGCGGTGGGGACGCTGGCGGTCAGCGTGGGCAATCTCGCGAAGGTCCTCCCGCTCTCGCAGGGCGGCGTCGGCCTCTACGAGGCAGCCTTCACGGCGCTCGTCGTGGGACTGACACCCGTCGGTGCGGGGACGGCGCTGGCGGCCGCGATCGTCGACCACGCGCTGAAAAACGGCGTGACGCTGGTCGGCGGTGCCGGCGCGGTCGCGGCGCTGGGAATCTCGCTTTCGGACGCGGCGGCCGAGTCGGAATCGGCCGACGAAACCGGCAGTTTTTTAGGCGAGCCTAAAAGATAGCGTGGCAATGAGTCAGGACATCTGCGTCGTCGTACCGACGATACGGGAGTACGAGTGCATGCGCTCGTACTTCGAGAACGCGCGCGAACACGGGTTCGACCTCTCGCGGCTCCACGTCGTCCTCGTCACCGAGGACTTCTGCGAGACCGACGCGATGGAACGGATGCTCGAGGAGGAAGGCGTCTCGGGCGAGGTCTTCGACGGCAGTCGCCGCGAGGAGTGGTACGCCGACCACGATATCGCGCAGTACGGCCACGTCGTACCGGCGGCCAGTCACGCCGAGACGAGCTTCGGGCTGCTCTATATGTGGGCCCACGACGAGTTCGACTACGGCTTCTTTATCGACGACGATACGCTCCCCCACGACGAGGAGGACTTCTTCGGGACGCACATGCGGAACCTCGCCTTCGGCGGCGAGGTCGAGGCGGTTTCTTCCGACGAGCAGTGGGTCAACGTCCTCTACCAGAACGCCGACGAGCACGGCCTCTACCCCCGCGGCTATCCGTACTCTGCGATGGGCGAGACCGTCGAGACCGGCACGACCGAGGTCGAATCCGGACAGGTCGTCGCCTCGCAGGGCCTGTGGACCAACGTCCCCGATCTCGACGCCGTCCGCATTCTGATGGACGGCGACCTCGAGGGACAGGCCCAGACCCGCACGACGAGAGACGACTTCGGCGACGACTTCGTCGCCGCGCGGGGGAACTACCTCACCGTCTGCTCGATGAACCTCGCCTTCCGCCGCGAGGTGATCCCCGCGTTCTACCAGCTCCCGATGGACGACAACGAGTGGGACGTCGGCCGCTTCGACGACATCTGGTCGGGTGTCTTCCTCAAGCGCGCCTGCGACGTGCTCGGCAAGCGCATCTACAACGGTGCACCGCTCTGCGAGCACAACAAGGCCCCCCGCAGCACCTTCGACGACCTCAACAACGAGGTCCCGGGACTCGAGTTGAACGAACATCTGTGGAGAGTGATAGACGATGCGGGCGAAAACGCCGACTCCTACGCCGACGTCTTCGAAGCGATGGCCCGCGAACTCTCTCGCGGCGACTGGGACGAGTACAACAACGGCGCCTTCTTCAACTACGTCGGCGACCACATGCTCGACTGGCTCGAGTGTCTCGACCGGCTCGAGACCCGCGATCGATCGACGGCCGTTGCCGAGAATCGACGCATATAAGTATATTTAGGCTAGCCTAAACCACATGACGGGGAATAACGATTTCACGGGCCGACGGGCGTTTCTCGCCGGTTCGGCTGCGCTCGGTGTAGGTAGCATGGCCGGCTGTCTCGGTCTGATCGGGAGCGAGGAGGACCAGGCGAATCCCTTCGGTCAGTTCGGTTCCGGTCGCGAGGGTCGCCCCGAACCGGGCGGCACGTCCGTCGAGGACCTGCCCGACCTCGAGGGCGAACTCTCGATCTACTCCGGTCGGAACGAGTTCCTCGTCGGTCCGATCGTCGAGGGCCTCCAGGACTACTACAGCGACCTGACGCTGGACGTTCGCTACGAGAGCTCCTCGAACCTCGTCAACGCGATCAACGAGGAGGGGCCGGCGACCCGACCCGACATCTTCTACACGGTCGACGCCACCGGACTCAGCTCGCTCGCGAGCGACGGACTGACTCACGGCCTCTCGAGCGACGTGCTCGACATGGTCGGCTCGGATTTCCGGACCGACGACTGGGTCGGTATCTCCGGCCGCGCGCGGACCGTTCCGTACAACACCGACGCCTACTCGGAGGACGAATTGCCCGACAGCATCGACGCCTACACCGACTTCGACGGCGACCTCGGCTGGGCGCCGGGCTACGGCTCCTGTCAGTCCTTCGTCGCCGCGATGGTCGAACTCGAGGGCGAAGACGCCACCCGCGAGTGGCTCGAGGGAATCGTCGACGCGGGGATCCGCAGCTACTCCAACGAACACCTGGTCTGTGAGGCCATCAATAACGGCGAGATCGACGCCGGCTTCACGAACCACTACTACATCCAGCGGATCATCGACGGCGACAGCGATCCGTCGATCAGTTCGACGTTCACTGCGGGCGACGCGGGCGCCGTCTTCAACGTCGCCGGCGCGGCCGTCCTCGACTCCGCCGACGACGCGGAACTGGCCGAGAACTTCGTCCGTCACCTGCTCTCGGCCGAGGCCCAGGAGTTCTTCGCCGTCGATACGTTCGAGTATCCGATGATCGACGGCGTCGAACCGTTCGGCGGCCTGCCGTCGCTCGACGAACTGAACGTTCCGGATATCGATCTGTCGGAACTCTCGAACATCGAGGAGACCGTCGATCTGATGCGCAGCGTCGACGGCATCTCCTGGTAAGCGACCTCGTTTTTCCGTGCCCTCCGCACTGCTCCGCCGTCTCCGGTCGTCGATCCGAACCGATCGCGTTCCGTTCTCCCGACGCGAGCAGTGGTACGCGCTGGCCGTCGCCCTGCTGGCCGGCGTCGCCGTCTGGATCCTCGCCACGCAGCTGTTTCCCTACCACTCGAGCAACGACGACGAGGCGGTCTACCTCCTGCAGGCCGCGATGTTGCTCGAGGGCCAACTCGAGCTCCACGCCGGCGAGCTCGCCGGTGCGTTCCGGCCGTGGTTCTTCATCGAAGACGGCGGACGACTCTATCCGAAGTACTCGCCGGTTCCGTCGGCGATGTACGCCGTCTCGATGGCGCTGTTCGGGGAACCCCGGGTCACGCTCGCGGCCGTCGCGGCCGGCAACGCCGCGCTCGTCTACGTCCTCGGCTCGATAGCCGTCGATCGACGGGTCGGCGTCGTCGCCGCAGCAGTCTTCGCTGCCTCGCCGATGACCCTGCTCACGACGTCGGTGTTCCTCCCGTACGCGCCGACGACGGTGCTGAACCTCGCCTTCGCGGTCTGCTATCTCCGCGGGGTCCGGTCCGGCCGACTGCGGGACGCCGGCGCGGCCGGGACGGCGATCGGTCTCGCCTTCTTCGCCCGGCCGTACACCGCCGTCCTGTTCGCCGCGCCGTTCATCTGCCACGCGCTGTGGACGGTCGTCCGCCCGCTCCGGCGGGGCGACTGGGATCCCAGGGAACGGTTCCGGCCGCTACCGAACGCGATCCGGCGAAACGCGGTCACCGCGGCGATCGGCCTCGCGTTCGTCGGCGTCGCGCTCGCGTACAACGCCCGGCTGACCGGGTCGGCGCTGGTCTTCCCCTATCAGGCGTTCGCGCCGCTGGACGGGCCGGGTTTCGGCCGGCGGCGGCTTCTGGACCACTCGATCGAGTACACCCCGGCGCTGGCCCTCGAGGCCAACGCCTACGTCCTCGAGTACTTCTGGACTCGCTGGTTCGCGGCCGGTCCGCTCGGATCGCTCGCCGCGCTGGCGGGGCTCGGGGCGGCGGTTCGCGGGTGGATCCGCCGCGACACCGAGACGGAGTCGCCGCCTCGAGCCGCGGGCGTCGAGAAACGCGACGGGAGCGATACGTCGTCGACCGGCCGCGAGAGCCGGATCGACCCGATTGCGGGAATCCTGCTGATCGGCGTGTTGCTCAGCGTTTCGCTCGGCAACGTTCCGTTCTGGGGGAACTTCAACGTCCTCGGAACGATGGCGGATCCCACGGACGGGTTCGTCTCGGAGTTCGGACCGCTCTACCACTTCGATCTCCTCGCGCCGTTCTCGATCTTCGCCGCGTTCGGCTTCGTAACCGGCTGGCGACGGCTTCGCGCCAGCGCGACGGCGGGCCGACTCGAGGCCGCGACGTCGCGGGACGCCGCCCGGGCCGTCGCGCTGGCGGCGCTGGCCGCGAGCGTGCTCGTCGTCGGCGCCGCCAACGCCGCGCTCGTCTCGACGCCGGTCGAACGCCACGCCCCCCACACCGACCGGTTCGAGGCGGCCTACGAACCCTTCGAGGAGCGGGAGTTCGAGAACGACCTCGTCTTCCTGCCGACGCCGTACGGACAGTGGCAGGGCCACCCCTTCCAGTCGCTGCGAAACGATCCCGGCCTCGACGGCGAGGTGGTCTACGCCCTCGAGGGCTCGGCCGAGCGGGACTTCGCCGTCCTCGACGCCTATCCCGATCGGGACTACTACCGCTACACCTACCGCGGCGAGTGGACGGCCGAGCCCTCCGATCCGATCGTTCCGGCGATCCAGCCCCTGACGGTGCGGGACGGAGCGTCGTTCGCGGGCGAGACCGTCGTCGGCGTCGCGGAGGGCGTCGAACGGGTAGTCGTTCGCCTCGAGACCGACGACGCGGCTACGCAGTACGAGATCGACGGCTCCGAGGACGAACTCGCGGTCGACTGGTCGCTCGAGGCCACCGGCGAGAGCGACGGCGTCGCCCGGCTGTCCGACGCGACGACCGGGCGGAGCAACGAGACGGGCAACGGGACGACTGCGAACGAGGGAACGGACGCCGACACGGCCAACGGAACGACCGCGGACACGGCCGATGGCACGCTCGCCATCGACGGCGCCGAGGACGTGTCTCTCTCGATCACGCTGATCCAGCCGCAGGGCGCGACGTACACCTACACGCAGACCCAGTCCGTCCGGGTGACCGACGGACGCGTCGAGGTCGTCTGGCCGCCCGAGCGAACGGGCTGTCTGCTCGCACCGAACTGCGGTACCGAGGGGACGTACCTCCCCGACCGACCGGAACTCTACAGCGAGTGGGAGCACTTCGAGACGGAACTCACGGCTCGCGGCGCCGATTCCGACGGAGACTGACCGTCGGTCCGTCGAGCGGCGGCTCGCGGCGGTATTTCAAGCACTATCGTTAGGGGCCGACTGCCCGCCAAGAACCCTATGACCGAACAGCGGTGCGGACACGTCACGAGCAGCAGCGGGGTCGACGACGCCGGCGCGGTCTGTTGCTGGCGACCCACCTGGGACGATACCGATCGGTGTCGCTGGCACACCGAGACGGTCGTTCCGGCGGAGGAATACGAACGAAATCCGCCGAAACCGGGCGAACGACTCGACGGCGCGAATCTCGAGGGCGCGATGTTGCGCGAGACGTCGTTCCTCGCGGGGCGGTCGCTCGTCGCCGCGGACTTCACGGACGCGGTCCTCGACGGCGCCGATCTCTCGGGGACGGACCTCCGCCGGGCCACGTTTCGAGACGTCGACGCCCACGGCGCGTCGTTCCGGAACGCGAACCTCCACGACGCGGTGTTCGTCTTCGTCGACCTCCGCGGCGCGGACTTTCGGGGCGCGAGGCTGTATCGCGCGGGCCTGACCGACGTCCGACTCAATCTCGAGACGGCGTTCGACGAGCGGGCGGTGTACGAGGACGAACTCGCGGACGCGTCGAACGAAGATACCACGGCATCCGCCGACTCCGCACAGTGGGTCTACCGGGAACTGCAGCGACTCTACGACGAGAACGCCTTCCCGGAGCGGGTGCACACGTACTACCTGCGCGAGATGAACTTTCGCCGGACGCGGGCCTGGCAGGTCGGCGACTACCTGCAGGCCGTCAAGCTCGCCGGCTCCCGCTGGGTCATGCAGTACGGGACGAGTCCGTGGCGCGTCGTCGCGACCTCGCTGCTCCTGATCGCCGTCTGCGCCGGGTTGTATCCGTTGACGGGCGGGATCCGCGAGGTCGGGACCGACACCGCGATCACCTACGCGATCGACGATCCGACGGAGACGCCGGGGCCCGTCCTCGTACGGACGTTACTCAAAAGTCTCTACTTCAGCGTCGTCACGTTCGCCACGCTCGGGTACGGCGACATCCAACCGGTCGGCGGGTGGGCCCGCGCGCTCGCCAGCGTCGAGACCCTGCTCGGATCGCTGCTGATGGCGCTGCTGGTGTTCGTCCTCACGCAGAGCGTCCACTACTAGGACGGATCGGTCCGCCCGACTCGCCGCCTACTGCGTCGGTTCGTGTGGCAGTTCCCGAAGTCGCTCCTCGAGACAGACCTTGACGATCGATTTCGCGATCTCGGCACCGCCCTTCAGCGGGTCGAGTTTGGTCTCGCCGGCGCGCTCGCGGTACTCGATGGGGTGTTCGCGGACGTCGTAGCCCCGCATCAACGGACGGATCAGGAGTTCGGCCGAGAGGCCGGTGTTCTCGGTCCACTCGATGGACTCGACGACCTCGCGGCGATAGGCGCGCATCCCGGTGGTCGTATCGTGAACGCGAGTCCCCAGCAGGACGCTCGCGATGGCCGCGAAGGCGTGGTTGCCGAAGCGGTTGAACGCCGGCATCGCGTCGGCGCCGTGGTAGAGGCGGTCGCCGCTGACGACGTCGTACCCCTCGTTGATCGACTCGAGGAACTCGGGGAGTTGCTCCATCGGGTAGGTGTCGTCGCAGTCGGTCGTGACGACGATCGGACGATCCGGCTCGAGGACGGCCGCGCGGACGGCGACGCCGTACCCCTGTGGCTGCTGTTCGATCACCGTCGCGCCGCGCTCGCGGGCGATCTCGGGGGTCCGATCCGAGGAGCCGTCGATACAGACGACCTCCGCCTTCCCGTCGGTCACGTCCTCGATGTCCGAGAGCACTTTGCCAATGGCCTCCTCCTCGTTGTAGGTCCCCATGACGACGCTGAGATCCTCGAACGTGTACTCGTCGGCGTCGCCGTCGACCGCCGCGCTCGAGTCGCCGCTCTCGCTGGTGGATAGCTCCGCGTCGATACCGTCGTCCGCGTCGTCTCCGGAGGGACTGTCAGCGCTACTCATTGAGTGTACTCTCGCCCCGGCGTACTTATTCTTTTAGGTTCGCCTAAAAGTAAGGGCGGTGTCACAGCGCCGCGTGAACGTCGTCGGCGGCCTTCAGCGCCAGCGCCGCGATCGTCAGCGTCGGGTTCATCGCGCCTCCGGTCGGGAAGACGCTGCTCGAGGCGATCCAGCAGTTCTCGAGGTCGTGGGTCCGCAGGTCGGGACCGACGACGCTCTCGGCGGGGTCGTCACCCATACGAGTCGTTCCCATGTGGTGGAAGGCCGGCCCGGTGTTCTCGGGGCCGACCTGCCAGGTGATCTCGGCCCCGAGTTCCGCGAGGATCTCGCGCTGAATCTCGTTGGCCCGCTCTATGGTCCGCCGCGCCCGGTCGCCGATCGTCCAGTGGACGTCCGGGACGGGGTTGCCGCGGTCGTCCGTGCGGTCGGGATCGAGTCCGATGTAGCTGTCCTCGCGCGGGAGTTGCTCGACGAGCGCGCCCACCCCGACGTGGTTGCCGTACTCCGTCCGGAGGCGCTCGAGCAGGTCGTCGCCCCAGTCGTCGCCCTCGAGGGCCATCGCCGGCGGCGCCATCTCGAGCGCCGCGGGGCCGCCGTAGTTCAGGAACTCGAGTTTGAACGGGGCGATCTCCTCGTCTGCGTCGTCGTAGAACTGGTGGGACTCGCTGGTGAGGAAGCCGACGTGGTTCTGTCGGGTCCGTTCGTCGAGGATCCCGCCCGTTCCCGCGAACAGATGCTCCATGAAGAATTTGCCGACGACCCCGCTCGAGTTCGCGAGGCCGTCGGGGTAGTGGCTCGAGTCGGAGAGCAACAGCAGGCGAGGCGTCTCGACGCCACCGCAGGCGATCACGAAGGCGTCGGCCGTCTGGCGGTGTTCCGCGCCGTCGGGCGTCGCGTAGACGGCGGCGTCGATCGCGTCGGGGCCGTGCTCGAGGCGCTGGACCGGCGCGCGGTCGATCACCGCCGCCCCCTTCTCCTCGGCGCGCTCGACGTGGACCGTCGCGTCGTACTTCGCGCCGGCGGGACAGACCGGTTCGCAGGTGCCGTAGCCGACGCAGGCGCTCCGGCCGTCGTAGCCCTCCGAGTTGCGAGCGTTGGGCACCGAGTGCATCGCGATCTCGAGTTCCTCGCAGGCCTCGGCGAACAGGCTGTCGCTGTACGAGGGCGGAAACGGCGGCATCGGATGGGGCTCCTCTCGGGGCGGCGCGAACGGGTTGTCGTCGGCCCCGGCGACGCCGAGTTCGCGCTCCGCGGCGGCGTAGTAGGGCCGCAGGTCCTCGTAGTCGATCGGCCAGTCGGACCCCACGCCGCGGACGCTGGCGGAGTCGAAGTCGTCCTCGTGGAGGCGCATCACCATCCCCTGCCAGTGCAGCGTCGAGCCGCCGACCCCCTTGGCACGGGTGAAGTTCAGCGGATAGAAGCGGTCGCTACTGCTCGAGTACGCGTCCCGCTCGGGATCGCTGTCCCAGACGGCCGGCCGGTCGTAGGCGGGCCGGATCGCCCGTTCCTGTCGGGCGAGGCGGTCCGCGGGATCGAACCGCGGCCCGGCCTCGAGGACGACGACCTCGCGGCCGGCGTCGGCGAGGCGATCCGCGACGATCCCGCCGGCGGGCCCCGCGCCGATCACGCAGACGTCGGCGCCGTCGACGGGAGCGCGATCGGTCTCTGTCTCGACGGGCGCCGCCGATTCGGCCCCCGGCCGGTCCCAACTCACGGCGTCGCCTCCCCGACCGAGTCGGCCGACTGTCGGACCGTCGCCCTCATGATCGCGGCCCCCGCTGGTACGTCTCGGTTCCCCCCGCGTGGCCCTGTGGATTCTCGAGGCCGACCAGTTCGCCGCCCGCTGGCGAGGCGTACAGCGCGAGCAGCAGTTCGTTGACGACGTAGTAGCGCACGCGTTGGGCGGTCGTTCCGTCGGGATCCTCGTCGGCCGTCGCCGCGCCGGTCCCGTGAAGGACCTGATCGCGGGTCTCGAGCGACAGCGCCGGGAACCGATCCCCGTACCACGACTCCGCGAGAGCGTCCAGTTCCGCGACCGTTTCGTCCAGCCCGACGGCGTGTTCTCGACCCTCGAGTCGCCCGTCGAGAAACGCCTCGACGAACGCCTCGGTCCCGGAGACCTCGCTGGGATAGACGACGTCCGCGGCCGCGACCAGCACCTCGCGGATCCGTTCGGCGTCGACGTCGGCCGACGGATCGGACCCGGACGGGGCCGCACAGCCCGACAGCATTCCGCTCCCGACGCCGAGTGCGGCCAGCGCGGCGACCGCGTCGCGTCGTGTCAGCTCCATGGACGAGGATTAGGCAAACCTAATCCTTATACTCGTTGGAACGAGAGCGTCAGGTAACGAGTTCCGGTAGCGACCGTCACGCAGCCGACGTTCCCGCTCTGCGGATGATTTCGACCCTGGTATGTCGCTGCAGTGTCGCCGTCGAGATACCGGACGATCACTCGACACAACTATGAAGGCTCTCTTCCCGCGACAGCGCGACGCGACCGACGGACCGTCGCTGGGGCTGGCGCTGGTGTCCGGCGCCATCGCCGCCAGCATGGTGTTTCCCCTGACGTGGCTCCTCTACGAGGCGACGACCGTCGATCCCGGCCGAGCGTGGGACCTGATCGCCCGCTCGGAGACCCTCGAGGTCATCGGGAACAGCCTCCTGTTGATGATCGCGGTGACGACCCTTTCGGTCCTGATCGGCGTCCCGCTGGCCTGGCTGACGGTCCAGACCGATCTCCCCTTTCGCCGATTTTGGTCGATCATCGTCGCCCTGCCGCTGGTCGTCCCCAGTTACATCGGCGCCTTCGCGTTCGTCTCCGCGTTCGGCCCCTACGGCGAGTTCCAGGCGCTCCTCGAGCCGATCGGGATCGAGCGACTGCCGGAGATCTACGGGCTCAGCGGCGCGACGCTCGTCATCACCCTCTACACGTATCCCTACGTCTACCTGACGACCCGGGCCGCGCTGCTGTCGTTCGACGCGACGCTGCTCGACGCCGCTCGCACGCTCAACCACAGCACGTGGGCGGCGTTTCGCCGCGTGACGCTCCCGCAGGTTCGTCCCGGAATCGTCGCCGGCGCGTTGCTCGCGGCGCTGTACGCGATCTCCGACTTCGGCACCCCCGCGATCATGCAGCTACCGGTGTTTACCCGCCAGATCTACGTCGAGTACAACGCCTTCAACCGGAACTACGCGGCGCTGCTCTGTCTGCAGTTGCTCGCGGTCGTCCTCGTCGTCCTCGCCCTCGAGTGGTGGGTCCGTCCCGGCGACAACGTGCAGAGCAGCGGCGACGGTTCGAGCGGTCCCGTCGTCGAACTCGGCCGCTGGCGCTGGCCGGCGATGGCGCTCCCCGCGACGGTGACCGGCGTCGCGCTGCTGGTTCCGCTGTGGATCCTCGGCCTCTGGCTCGTGACCGCGGATCCGAACGCGCGGCCGTCGCTCGGCTTCGAACTCGAGTACGCCCTCAACTCGATTACGGTCGCCGCCGCGGCGGCGCTCGTCGCCGTCCTCGTGGCGTTGCCGGTCGCCTACTTCGCGGCCAGACACGACAGCTCGCTCTCGGTGATCTTCGAACGCGCGACCTACGTCGGCTTCGCCGTCCCGGGCGTCGCCCTCGGCCTCGCGCTCGTGTTCTTCGTGACGGGATACGAGAACGTCCGGTACGGGAGCGACCTCGCTACGACCTATCTGCCGGGGCTCTACCAGACCGTTCCGCTGCTCGTCTTCGCCTACGTCGTTCGATTCATGCCCCAGGCGGTCGGTTCGATCCGCTCGACGACGCTGCAGGTCGACCCGACGCTGGTCGAGGCCGCCCACACGCTGGGCGAGACGCCGCTGCGAACCTTCCGGAAGATCACCCTGCCGCTGATCGCCCCGGGGCTGACCGCCGGTGCCGCCCTCGTCTTTCTGACCACGATGAAGGAACTCCCGGCGACACTGATGCTTCGCCCCCACGACTTCGATACGCTCGTCACGATCATCTGGCGCGCCCAGGAAGCGGCCTACTACCAGTACGCCGCGATCCCCGCGTTGATCCTGCTGGTCGTCTCCGGGCTCTCGATCCTCGTGATGCTCTCGCAGGGCGGACGCGAGGGGCTGTAGTCAGCGTCGGGGCCCGTTCGGACTGTTCAACCGGTCTCGAGGGGCTCGACCAGCGACGGCTCGTCCACCGACGGATCGTTGACCGCCCGCGAGACCGGATACGCGCGCATCTCGTCGGCCGGATGGGGCTCGAGGAGGTCGCTCGGGTCGTCGGCCGTCAGCCACTCCCGTTCGGTCCCGGGCTCGAGAATCACCGCCATCCGATGGTGCAGGTCCGCGACGAGGTCGTTGGGCTCGGTCGTCACGATGGTGAACGTCTCGAGCGGGCCGTCGGAACCGTCAGCGGCCGCCTCGTCGACGCCGCCACCGAAGGCCTCGAGACCGGTCTGCGTCGTCGCCTCGTCGGACTCCCAGCGCTCCCACAGCCCCGCCAGCGCGAACACGCGGTCGTCCTCGAACGTAACTCTGTAGGGCTGTTTCCCCGACTCGGTCTCGACCCACTCGTAGAACCCGTCCGCCGGGACCAGACATCGCCGCCGCTCGTACGCCTCGCGGAACGTCGGCTTCTCGCCGACCGTCTCCGCCCGCGCGTTGATGATCCCGCCGCTGTCGTCCTCGGCCCACGACGGCACCAACCCCCACTCGAGTCGCCGGATCGTCCCCGGCTCGTCGTTCGTGATCACTGGCAAGCGCTGGCCCGGCGCCATGTTGTACCGCGGTTCGAACCCGCTGGGTCCGTCCGCGAACCGCGCGTCGAACCGCTCCTCGAGGGTTTCCCGCTCGACCAACAGCGTGTAGCGACCGCACATACCTCGAGCGTCGGACCGTCGGGATAAATCGTTGTTCGTCGCCACTCGAGAGTGTCACTCCCAGATACCGGACTCGAGACGAGATTACCCGCCGTCGCTCGAGGCTCGAGCCGACCGCTCGAGGCGGACCGCGCGACGAGTCACGTCCCGCTCGCGGAGCGGTATGGGTTCCATACCGCCGCCGAATCGGCCGGTAAGGGCCTCGTTACGATATCCGATCCCGAGGCAGGTCACGACGGGGTCACGATGACGGATCGATACGAAATGGTGGTGTGTCAAAGCGGCAACCTCGAACTCCGCGATCCGGACGACCCCGACTGCTGGATTACGACCGACTCGCCAGCGACAGTTACGCGGTAACCCGTCTCGCCTCCACGATACCGCTGTACCGCGTACCGCGTCATCATTTTTCGTCGCTGGATCGAATCGATACAGATACTCGCTATCTAGCGGATTGCGGTCAGTGTGCCGTAGTGTTCCGAATCGAATTGTCTCGAGAACGGTGTATGCCACCGCTTCGAAACGCCAGAACAGGGATATCAACTGCCTCACTCGGGTTCCCCGCGAGTGGCGGCTTGTCAGTGACCTCGACCTCGATCCCGACGGGAGTAGCGGAACCGCTAACTCGGTGTCCTCGATCCTGACTTCAGGGCGTATTGACTGACGCCCCTCCGTCGCGACGACTGGTGGCCACGACGGAGATAACGCTTCGCGATATTTTTCGCTGCGTTGTAATCTGCGTGATTCCGGTTTCCGCACGATTGGCACTCGAAATCGGCTCCGGTCCGGTTTTCATCGGTAGTGAACCCGCATTCGGAACATTGCGTCGACGTATTCCACGGCTGGACCGTTTCGACGAATATTCCCGCGATTTCGGCCTTGTACTCTACGTACTCTTTCAACGATCGAAACGCCCAGTCGGAGTGCCAGTCCGCCTCGGGAAGGTTCGTCCGAATCTCCTCGAGATCCTCGAACACGATCCCGTCGCATTCGTGATCCCGTGCTTCCTCGACGATTCCATTCGCAACGTCGTGAAGCACGTGACGCACGTAGCGGCGTTCACGACCGCTTCGTCTCTCGAGTGTTCGATGGGCGGATTGCGTTCCCGTTTCCTGTAATCCCGTCCGCGTTTTCTCGAATTCGCGGCGGGTGTGATTGAGTTCACCCGCATCGAAAAAGCGAGCAGTGCTGGTGACGGCGATCTGATTGACGCCGAGGTCGACACCGAGAACCGTTCCGTTCGCGGTCGTCGACTCTGACTCGTCGATTTTCGGCCTGCGGAAGCCGAGATGGAGGTACCAGCACCCATCGCGGTAGTGCAGTGTGCTCTCCGTATACTCCCACTCGTCACTATCCAAGAATTCGTACTGATACCCATCGGTGGCGGCTGGAAGCGATAGGTCAGCGCGGACTCGAGCGTGATCACCGAGGGTAGCGAGAGACACCTGCTCGCGCTCGTGAAACACGGTCATCGACCGCGTATCGTACGTGATCGACCGCGACGTGAACCGTGGCTTGCTCGCTTTCTTCTCGTTTCGTCGTTTCTCGTTACAGGACTTGATCGCACTCGCCGCTTCGTGACAGGCGAGGACGGCGTGTTGGCCGCCGAGTTCTGTTTCCTCTCGGATCGGGTCGTATGCGAGCGCTTGCACATCGGACTTCGCTTCGCACACTTGCCAGGCCAGATCCGATGCGAGAGTACACCCGTCGTGCCACTCGTCGATCGTCGCGAGCAACAGTCGTTCGTCTTCTCGAGAGAGTCCCTCTAACCGAGTGATGGCAGTGCGACGGTAGTACTCATCCGAGCCCACTACTGTTATTTCATTTCGTGAGACAATAATAATTACGATAGCTAATTGCTAGTCACTTCATGACAGCTACTCATCTACTACGTGGGGTATCGCTCGAGATCGGTCACAAGATGGACGCCTTCGAGAACTCACTACTGCGTTCAATGATCGATTTTACCCTCACTCGCTCAAAAGACCGATAATACAATTCGAGCCCCTAATGGGGTTGAGATCGGGGAAAACGCCAGGACTGGGATTTGAACCCAGAATCCCAAAGGGAACACGCTTTCCAGGCGTGCGCCTTACCGTTCGGCCATCCTGGCTCGTCTCTTCCTAACGGCGACCGTCCTTTAACTCTTACTTTTGTCGTCGCCGCCGTGTGCATCGGTTTCACGCCGCGCACGGCGCGCCGCCCAGACGGCCACGCGATGCTCGAGGCAGTAGGCCGTCCCCGCGGTGACCGCGCCGACGAGGACGGCGATGACGACCGCCTGACCGAACGTTACGAGCGGGTCGACGACCAGCGCGTAGCCCTGCACGAGCGCCAGGAACGCCATCCAGCCGACGGCGCCCCAGAGGAGCGCCGAGACGATCCGGGGATGGGACCGGACGACCGAGGGCAGCGCCGGGGCCATTACTCGAGGGAGGCGATGGCTTCGATTTCGACGCCGACGCCCTTGGGGAGGGCGGAGACCTCGACCGCGCTGCGGGCGGGCGGTTGGTCGTCGAAGTAGTCGGCGTAGGTCTCGTTCATCGCGTCGAAGTCGTCGATGTCCTCGAGGTAGACGGTGACCTTGAGGACGTCCTCGGCGGACGCGCCGGCTTCGTCGAGGACGGCGTCGAGGTTGTAGAGGGCCTGTTCGGTCTGGGCCGCGATGGGTTCGTCGTCGAGCAGTTCGCCGTCGGTCGTCAGGGGGATCTGGCCGGCGGTAAAGAGCAGCGAGTCGTTACCGGTCGCCTGGCTGTAGGCGCCGACCGCGGCGGGCGCGTCGTCGGTCTGGACAATCCGTTTCATAGTCGACGACTCGAGCCGAGGCTGCTTAAAAGCGGTCGAAGTGCGTTCGTCCCCCGGAGGTTCCAGTTGAACGACACGCGTGTAGTACGGACGCCACACGAGTCGAATCGCGGTCAGGAATCCGGCTCGAGGGCCTGAACGCTTACCGAGATGAAGTAGACGAACATGAACAGGAAGAAGCCGACGGTAAGCGGGATGAGTCGGTGATCGATAACGGCGAGGTCCAAGAGCGCTGAGAGCGCGATTCCAAGCACGTAGACTAGCATAACGAATACACCGATCGCGTAGTAGAACCGGAGATCGGATTCGAAGTATTCCTGAATTCCCATATCGCGTTATTGCCGACTGACGGGAAAAGCATAGTGAACTGACCGGACGCGGTCGTCGTACGAACGAGCGATCGCGCCGAACCGATCAGGCGAGGACGTCGACCTCGTAGCCGGCCTCGCGGAGGTCCGAGAGGAAGGCGTCGACGTGGTCGGGGCCGCGCATCTCGAGTTCGATCTCGACTTCCGTATCGCTCATCTCGACGTCGCGAGAGGTCCGATCGTGGTGGATGGCGTAGATGTTCGCCTGGTGGGCGGTGAAGATATCGAGGAGGTCCTCGAGCGCGCCAGGGCGGTCCTTCAGCACGGTTCGGATCTTCAGGTAGCGGCCGGTCTCGACGAGGCCGCGGACGATCACGTTAGTCAGCGTGTTGAGGTCGATGTTGCCGCCACAGAGCGCGGGAACGATGACCTCGCCCTCGGCGTAGTCGAACTTCTCGAAGAGGACGGCCGCCAGCGGCACCGCGCCCGCGCCCTCGACGACGGTCTTCGAGCGCTCGAGCAGGTAGACCAGGGCGACGGCGATCTCGGGGTCGGAGACGGTGACGACCTCGTCGACGTACTCCTGAATATAGGGGAAGGTCTGCTCGCCGACGCTGCGGGTCGCGATACCGTCGGCGATGGTGTCGACCTCGTCGATCGAGATCCGCTCGCCCTTCTCGAGCGAGGCGGCGGCGCTCGAGGCGCCCGCGGCCTGGACGCCGATCACGCGGGTATCGGGCTTTCGCTCCTTGATCGCGGTCGCGATCCCGCTGATGAGCCCGCCGCCGCCGATGGGGACGACGACGGTCTCGACGTCGGGGCAGTCCTCGAGGATCTCGAGGCCGATGGTGCCCTGGCCGGCCATCACGTACTCGTCGTCGAACGCGTGGACGTAGGTGCGATCTTCCTCGCGTTCGATCTCGTGGGCGCGCTCGGCGGCTTCGTTGTAGTCTCGGCCCGCCAGCACGACCTCGGCGCCGTAGTTTCTGGTCGCTTTGACCTTCGAGATCGGGGCGTGTTCGGGCATGACGATCTTCGAGTCGACGCCGGATCGAGTCGCGGCGAGTGCGACCCCCTGTGCGTGGTTGCCGGCGCTGGCGGTGACGACGCCCGCGTCCTTCTGGTCCTCGGAGAGCGTCGCGATTCGGTTGGTCGCCCCGCGGATCTTGAACGCGCCCGTCCGCTGGAAGTTCTCCAGTTTCAGGTGTACCTCGGCGCCGGTCATCGACGAATAGGTGTGCGATCGCTCGAGCGGCGTGTGTCTGGACGTTTCCCGTACCCGTTCGCGAGCCTCGAGAATATCGTCGAGTTCGAGCATACGCCCGACTATGGGGCGGGTGGTGTAAGACTGTCGGGGACCGTCGGCCGGTCGGCCCGGCGTTCACGGCGGCCCCAACAGGACAGTGTTGCCGGATCGGCAACACGACAGGGAATACAGGGAATGCACGGCGTGTGACGTGCGAGTGTAGAACGGAACGCGGAGCATATAAAGCTCATGGCTCCGGGGTAAAAGTGAAATCGCCAGATAGAAGCGAAGAGACGGCCGTGTCTGACGGTTGGCAGACGGACGTCATTCGCCTCCTACTACCATGGTATCGTCCGGCACGATAGAGGAGCGAACCGCGTCGCGAAACGGACGCACGTTCGGCCAGGCATCGGTAGCGTCGACGCCGAGCCGATCCGGATCGCCGACGTAGATCCAGACGCGCCGATCGTCCGGTCCCGAAACCGCGACCCGAACGTACAGTCCGCGCTCGACGCCCTCGTAGCGATCGAGTCGCTCGAGCGCGGGTCCGTCGACCGAGAGGAGTCGACCCTCGACGCTACCGCCCGGAACGAGCGTCGGATACCGGCCGTCGACGCGGTGCAGTCCCTCGAGCGTCGCCGGGCCGACGAACTCGTACTCGCCGGGGCCGTCCTCGAGCAGCGCCGCGACTCGGTCGGGTTCGGTCAGCGTTCCGTAGACGAAGACGAGCACACGTCGGCGTTCGAACGCCGTCGTCTTGCCCGTACCGGTCGGAACCGTACTGGCGGTCCGATCGACGACAGTGAAACGGGCGGAGCGAGACACCGCGAGACGGAAAAACCGAATCGATGGGGTGGCGAGACGAACGCGTTACCGCTCTTCGACCGGGACGAACTCCTGATCCTCGGGACCGGTGTATCGCGAGAGCGGGCGGATGAGGCGGTTGTCCTCCTGGTACTCGAGGACGTGACCGACCCAGCCGCCGGCGCGGCTCATCGCGAAGATGGGCGTGTACATATCGATCGGGATCCCCAGCTGGTAGTAGACGGATCCGGAGTAGAAGTCGACGTTCGGGGCGATTCCCTTCTCGGCCAGTCCCTTCTCCTGGGAGAGGTACTCCTCGATCGTGGTGGTGATGTCGTACCACTTCGAGTCGCCGCTCTCGGCGAGTTCCTTGCTGCGCTCTTGCAGGATCTTCGCGCGGGGGTCCTTGACGTTGTAGACGCGGTGGCCGAAGCCGGGGATGCGTCGACCCTCGTCGGTGGCTTCCTCGACCCACTCGAGGGGGTCCTTGTTGCTCTCGTCGATCTCCATCAGCACTTCCATGACGTCCTGATTAGCGCCGCCGTGGAGCGGGCCGGAGAGGGCGCTGACACCGCCGGTCACGGCGCTGTAGATGTCGGCCATCGTCGAGCCGATCACCATCGACGTAAACGTCGAGGCGTTCAGGCCGTGGTCCGCGTGCAGGATCAGCGCCTGGTCGAAGGTTTCGGCGTGGACGTCGCTGGGCACCTCGTCAGTCAGCATGTACAGGAAGTTCGCCGCCAGCCCCAGGTCGGGATGGGGGTCGACGGGTTCCTCGCCGAGACGGTAGCGCTCGAAGGCCGCCAGCGCGGTCGGGATCTTGGCGGTGATGCGCCGCCCCTTGCGCATCGTCGCCTCGAGATCCTCGGGCTCGGCGTCGTTCTCGGGCTCGTAGGCCGAGAACATCGAAACCGCGGTCCGGAGCGCCGCCATCGGCCGCTCGTCGGCCGCCGCGAGCCGCTCCATGGCATCGAGGACGTCGTCGTGAACCGTCCGCTCCTCGGAGAGCGCTGCGGAGAACTCCTCGAGTTCGTCGGCGGTCGGGAGTTCGCCGTGCCAGAGGAGATAGAGGACTTCCTCGTAGCTCGCGCCGCGAGCGAGATCCTCGATCGAGTACCCTCGATAGATCAGTCGACCGGCGTCGCCATCGATCGAGCTGAGTCCTGACTCTGCGACAAGGACTCCCTCCAGTCCTTTCTTGAGATCGTCAGCCATAGTCGGTGTTTCGCACCCCATTGGAAAAGTATTGTCGTTTGTTCGCCGTCACGGCTAAACGCGTGCGATGTCTCCGTTTCGTTCCGGTCATATGAACAACCGAACGAGTTAGTAGGGAGTCTAATTAGACGTTCGGTCACCAACTACTATATGCGCAGGAATTTTTTCATTATTTTTCGAGCAGCGCGTCGAGCAGTTTCGTCTGGGCGGCGGCCAGATGTTCGGTGAACGTCGACCGAGCGATCCCCAGTTCCTCGGCGACGTCCGTCGCGTTCGAACCCTTCGGATAGTCGAAATACCCCATCTCGTGGGCCGTCTCGAGGATCTCGCGCTGGCGCGTCGTGAGCAGGTCGCGGTCGACGAGGACCGGATCCGTCGTCTCGTCGTCGTGGTCCTGCGTGAGCTCTTCGACGAGGACGCTCTCGAATCGATCCCGAAGGTCGTCGACGATGTCGGCGATCTCCGTCAACTCGAGGGTGCGAAACGTTAATCGGAGCGCGCCGTCCCGTGCGCTGACCGAGGAGACCGGCGTCCCGGTCCCTTCGACGATCTCGCACGCGCAGTCGGCGTCGCCGTCGCGTTCGAACCGATAGATTTCCTCGCGTTCGTTCGCCTGAACGGGAGTCAGTTCGGTCGCGGTCCCGTCGTCGACCGACTCGGTCTCCGCGCCGGCGGCGATACCGAACTCCTCGACGACCGTCCCGTCGGTCGTCGCGCGCGACCGCGTCACGGAGGTGATCGGTTCGTCGGCGGTCGCCGAGACGTCCGCGATCGGGCAGTCCCCGGGGTCCTCGACGACGACTGTGGCTCGAAACCCGGTCATGTGAACGGATTACGCACTCTGGGTATTAACCCGCCACCGGAATTCCCGCCGGATGAAAACACCTGAAAGCCCCTGCGCCGCTCGTCCAGTCGGCGAGCGGCGCAGCCCCTTTCAGTCCCGCCCGAAAGCCCCGACCCGCTGACGCAAGCGCCAGCGGGTCGCCCCTTTCAGTCCCACCCGGCCGCGGTTGCCGCTCGGTCGGCCGAAACGGAGAATCGAACCGGTCAGCTGCCACAGAGCGTTGGACCGGTCGCTCGAACTCAACACCACTCCTCGTACTGGTGGACTCGAGCCGGGTTCAGCGGCTGTGGCTCCCGATCGGTGCCGTCGTAGGCCTCGCGGTGGTCCTCGTAGGTGATACCGATCGATTCCTCGGGATCGTACTCCCGCGGGAGGGTCGACTCCGCGCGGCGCCGATTCCAGTCGGCGAGTCGCTCGAGCGTCTCCGGCCGGTCGATTTCGGTCACCTCGAGGCCGTCGGCCGCCGCCGTCCAGGCCGCTCGACCGGTCTCTGTGCGGACGACGACCGTCGTTTCGCGGTCTTCCGTTCCGACGTTGCCGGCGCTGATGTCTGCCGCGGCGCCGACGAAGTCCGCACACTCCTCACAGCCGCGCAGGCCCGCGGCGCCGAACTCGTCGACGTCGGCCTCGAGCAGCGTCTCCCCGTCGTCGTCGGAGGCGCGGAGCACGCCCTCGGCGATATCGAGTTTGTCGACCCGTTCGGGGTCGACGTCGAAGCGCTCGAGGTGAGAGACCAGCCGCCCGTGCTCGAAGCTACGCGTACACATCAGCGCGACCGTCAGCGCGATCGGGTCGGCCGGCTCGTGGTCGTACCGGTCGAGCGCGGTCGCACCCTGAATCACGCAGGGCGGGCCGACGAGCGCGAGGTCCGTCTCGGCCGGATCGAGCCCCTCGTCGGCCAGCAGGTCGTCGATTCGGCCGAGTCCCATCGTCTGATTGTAGATGCTGCCGCCGGCCTCGAGCAGGTCCTCGCGGGAGGTCGCGAGGAAGGGCTCGCCGCGCAGCGGGTCCGCGTCGCTCTCCCTGGCGACGACGGCGCCGTCGAGTTCGCCGGATTCGATCAGTTCGGCCAGCAGGGCCGTTACGGCGCCGCCGTCCTGCCCGGCCGCCGCGGCGTCGCCGCTCGCTCGCGCGGCGTACGTCTCGGGGTCGTCGAGGGCGCGCTCCTCGGCGGTCAGCTCGAGGTGGCGCTCGTAGCGGAGGCCGCTGCGGGGACAGAAGTCCCAGCAGCGCGAACAGCCGGTGCACATCTTGACCAGCGTCGGTCGCTGTTCCTCCTCGTCGATCCCGATCGAGTCGGAGGGACAGGCCGCGACACAGGAGGCACACTGGATACAGCGATCGGCCTCGATCACCGCCTCGTCTAAGTCGCGGAACCAGATCTTCCCCGGCGGCTCCGTCACGTCGTCGTTCAGTTCGCGCGGATCTCCACCGACGCCCTTCGGCTCGGCTCGGGAGTTCGGCTCGGGCACCGACGGCTGGTTGTCCGCGGACATTCAGCTCACCTCCGTGCCGATCGCGGGCGGCTCGGTCGTCGGACGCCCCGCGACGAGCTCGCGCAGTTCCGCGTCGGACTTTCGGTCGGTCCAGTCGGCGAACGATTCGCCGTCCTCGCGGTCGCGCTCGTAGGCGAGCATCGTCTCCCGGATCACGCCCGGAACGTCGTCGATCGGGATCTTGCCGACCAACCAGTCGATGAACTCGTCGCTCCCGAGGTCGCCGCCCAGCCCGAGGTCGGCCGCGCGGCCGGACTCGTAGTCGTCCCGATACACCTCGCCGCGGAGGCCGAAGTCGCCGAGTTGGGGCTGGGCGCAGGAGGCCGAACAACCGGACATATGAACGCGGATCGCGTCGTGGTCGTCCGCGATACCGGTCTCCTCGGCCCAGTCGTCGAGCTCGCGGGCCCACCTGATCGCGCGGTTCTTCGTCTCGATGATCCCGTAGTTGCAGAACTCCCGTCCCGTGCAGGTGACGATTCCGCGCGTGAAGGGACCGGGATCGGGGCTGTAGCGCTCGACGACCGGCCGGTCGAGAAACGCCTCGAGCGCGTCGTCCGCGAGGTGGGGGACGAGCACGTTCTGGTTGGGCGTCAGCCGGAGTTCGCCGTCGCCGAGGTCGTCGGCGAGTCGCGCCAGTTCCGCCAACTCGTCGCCGCCCAGTCGACCCGTCGGGACGTTCAGTCCCACGTAGGAGCGGCCGTCGTCCTGCTCGTGGACGCCGACGTGGTCGCCCCGATAGTCGGTCGTCAGCGCCTCGTCGGGCGACTCGAACGCGAAGTCGGCGTAGGACTCGAGTTCCTCCCTGAATCGCTCGGGGCCGAGCTCCTCGACGAGGAAGCGCAGGCGGTTGACGGCGGTGTCGAGGTAGCTACCTCGGTCCATGAACAGGTCGGCCATCGCGGCCACGAGGTCGTCGACCTGCTCGGGTTCGACGAAGAGATCGATGTCGCTGGCGACGCGCGGCCCGTCCGAAAGGCCGCCACCGACGCGGGCGGCGAAACCGTCCTTGCCGTCTTTCACGGCCGGTGTCAGCCCCAGATCCTGGATTCCCGATCGGGCGCAGTCCTCGTGACAGCCGGTGACGCTGACCTTGAACTTCCGCGGGAGGTTAGCGTAGTGGTGGTCCCCCAAGAACCGCTCGCTGACGCGCTCGACGGTCGGCCGGACGTCGATCGTCTCGCCGGAATCGATCCCCGCGGCGGGACAGCCGACGACGTTGCGCACCGAGTTGCCACAGGCCTGCATCGTCTCGAGGCCGACCGCCTCGTAGCGGTCCCAGATCTCGTCGATGTCTTCGATCCGAATCCAGTGCATCTGGATGTCCTGTCGCGTGGTCGCGTCGAGATAGCCGTCCCCGAAGACGGGGTTCTGATCCGGCCCGCCGTACGCCTCGGGCGCGCGGGCGAACTCGTCGGCGACCTCGCCGATCACGCGGGCCTGTTCGGCGGTGAGGATCCCGCCGGGCGCCCGCGTGCGGAGCATGAAGTAGCCCCGCTGTTTCTGGTGGTAGAGGCCGATCAGCTTCAGCCGGCCGAGGACGTCCTCGCCGAGCTCCTCGACCATCGCATCGAATCCGCCCGCGTCGGCGTAGGCGCGGACCTGCCGCTTGAGGTCGACGGGGTCCCACTCGGGGGCCTCCGCGCGCACCCAGTCGGTCAGACTCCCCTCGTAGAACTCGACGGCCTCGTAGCCGAGATGGCGGAGGACGACGTAGGTGTGGCTCAGCCTGCGCGCGGTGTTACAGTAGAGGACGATCCGTTCGTCCGGCTCGATGCCCCGATCGGCGAGCAACGCCTCGAGTTCGTCCTCGGGCTTCAGTCGGCCGGTGTCGTCCTCGAGCAGGGTCTCCCAGCCGAGTTGCACCGCACCCGGGATGTGTGACTGGTCGTACTCGGCCGCCGTCCGGGTGTCGACGACGACGGCGTCGCCCTCGACGGCCGATTCGACGCCCTCGCGGTCGACGATCGGTGCGTCGTCCCGTCTGACGGCCTCGTACGTCGTCGGCGGCGTCGGCTCCGACCCCGCCTTCGATTCCGATTCGGAGTCGGTCGTCTCGAGGTCGGCTTCGGTCTCCTCGAGCCACGCCTCGAGACCGCCGTCGAGCAGGTAGAGATCCCCCTCGTGGCCGTAGACGGCGGCGGTCAGCAGGAACCGGGCCGCGTCGACACCGCGCTCGTCGTCGACGGCGACGACGGCGTCACCGCACTCGATCCCCGCCTCGCTCATGCGGTCGGCGAAGGCCTCCGCACCGGGGAGTTTCCCCTCGGCTACGCTACTCGGGTCGCGGAACGCCTCGGCTGGGACGTTGACCGCGCCCGGAACGCGTCCCAGTTCCTCGTAATCGCGCTGCTCGCGGACGTCGACGACCGTCACCGACTCACGGTGGGCCTCGAGCCACGACGGCGAGACGACGCGCGGCGCGTCGCTCACGGCCGCACACCTCCGGCGTCCGCTCGTCGCTTCGGTCGTCCGTCCGACGCAGCCGGCGGGCGACGTCTTCGATCGCGCCGCCTCGAGTCCGGGCCCCGTCCCGGACCGGGTGGGTTCGGTAGTCGCGTGCTCATGCTGTGGCCACGGATTGGCTCGAGATCCCCTTTCAACTACGTCTCAGGGTAAGCCGTACCGCGGCTCCGCAACCACGGCAGCGACGCGTCGCCACTCGTGACAGCTCCGTTACCCATCGTATGCCCGGCCTTTATTCGACCGCAGCGACGGGATCGATTACAGGGGACTCGAGACGGACGGTCACTACGCGCCGGGTTCGTCACCGGAGTCGGCAACAAAACCCGGATAACATCGCCGGATCACAGGTCGGTACCGCGATACGCGGTACCAATGGACACTACCGAGCGATGGTCGGACGGCTACGATCTCCAGACGGCGAATCGGCGCGAGAGTCCGTCCTCCCTCGAACGAGACGGAGTCACAGAAAATTCGGTGGCGACCGGATCAGGCCCGCTGGCCCAGTTTCTCGCGGCTGATGTGGACGCCGGTCGGCGTGATGATGATCTGATCGTCGCCCTTCCGGACGATGTCGCCGTCGACCTCCTGGGCGACCTGCCGGAGTTCGTCGACGATGTGTTCGACGGTGCTGTCCGAGGTCCGCAGACGCGTGATGTCGGCGATGACGATGTCGCCGTCGTAGACGGCGTCTTTGATGTCGATCGCGTCGGCCTGGTCGTTGACTTCGGCGATGTGTACCTGCATGGCCGCTTCGGCCGAACTCGCCGACGCGTCGTCGAGATCCAGTTCGACGTAGTCCTCGGCCGTTCGAGACTGGCCGCCGCCGAGGATTTTGCTCATAAGTCCCATTGGCGTAACCCACCGCCGCCGCCAGTATAGTTCTTACGTCAGACACAGTCACGATCTCGAATGAATCGGCCCAGTGATGGGTTCGCGAAACTCGAGGAGTAACCGGCCGGTTCCGTCCCGAACTCCGAGTTTCGGTCTTCCTCGAGACCGGACTGACGGACGATCGAGAACGTTCCCAACCCGTTCCGGTTCGGAAATCGTACGGGAGCAGCGCGACGCTCGAACCGTGTCAGGTAGCACTCACACCGTCGACCACTCGTCCGACGGGCGAAACCGACCGAGACGAACGGCGTCGACCACCGCACACCGAGACCGGCGCGTGATTTTTGTTCGCGACCGGTGATCCACGAAGCGTGACCTTCAGCATCTGCGCTCACGAGACCTACGAGACTCCGGACGGCGACAGCCACCACCGATTCGGCGTCGCCGTGACCACCCGTCTCCCCGGCGTCGGTACGCTCTGTCCGTTCGTCAGCGACCGCGGCGCCGTCGCGACCCAGAGTCTGGTCAACGTCGAACTCGGCGAGCGCGGGCTCGCGTACGTCGAGGACGGGCTCGCGATCGAGGACGCCCTCGAGGCGCTGCTCAACGCCGACGACGGGGCGCCACACCGCCAGCTCCACGGCGTCGACCGCGAGGGATCGTTCGCCTTCACGGGCGCGGAGTGTGTCGAGCAGTCGGGCCACCTCGAGCGCGACGAGTTCACCGTCGCCGGCAACATGCTGACCGGCGAGGACGTCCTCGAGGCGCTGCTCAACGCCGACGACGGGGCGCCACACCGCCAGCTCCACGGCGTCGACCGCGAGGGATCGTTCGCCTTCACGGGCGCGGAGTGTGTCGAGCAGTCGGGCCACCTCGAGCGCGACGAGTTCACCGTCGCCGGCAACATGCTGACCGGCGAGGACGTCCTCGAGGCGGCCGCGGCCAACTACGCGGCTAACGCCGTCCACGAGACGACCGATCCCGCGACGGGACCGAACGCGGTGCGAGCGGACGCGGAAACCGACCCGTTCGCGAAGCGACTGATCGACGCTCTCGCGGCGGGCGACATCGAGGGCGGCGACAAGCGCGAGGGATTGTCGGTCCAGAGCGCGGCGGTCGCCGTCGAGACGACCGAACGCCACGAGTGGGAACCGTCGTACAACGACCTGCGGATCGACGCGAGCGAGACGCCTATCGCCGACCTGCGCGAGACGTACGACCTCGCGATGGCCGGCTACGAAGCCACGTTAGAACGGTACAGCGACGCCGTCGAGGCGGACTCGCTCGAGTCCGTCGAAGACGAGGAGCCCTGACGACGACCGTTCCCGTTCCGTATAGCGCATTTCAATTTATGACTCGAGAAAGCGAGCGTCGCGTGGCGTCCGAGATCGAGAGAACGAGTCGCTACGGCCACGATTCGAAGCTGTAACGGGATTACCTAGCGCAGGTATCGTCATGAAACGGTGACTGGTTATCGGCAAACCTCAAATGGATTCCGACTGTAGCGGGTGTAGATGGCGTACTCGTTCAGGTCTGGGGCCGACTCCGTACTCGAGTTCTCGACGAGCGAGCTGACAGGCGCGCTAGGGGATTCGGTTACGGTGTTGCCACTGCTGGTCGCCCTCGCGGCAACGACGAGCGTCTCCCTGCCCCACGTACTGGTCGGCTTCGGCGTCTTCCAGATCGTCTGGGGCCTCCACTACGGGATGCCGCTGTCGGTCGAGCCGATGAAGGCCCTGATCGGGCTGGCGATCGTCGGCGCGCTCTCCTATTCGGAACTCGCCGCCGCCGGCCTCGTCGCGGGCGGCGCGTTACTGCTCGTGGGACGGCTCGGACTCGTCGGCCGACTCCAGCGGGTCGTCGGCGAACCCGTGATTCGCGGCGTCCAGTTCGCCGTCGCCTTGCTCCTGCTCGAGGCGGCCGTCGATCTCTCGGCGGGAAACCTCCCGGTCGCGATAGGCGGGATAGCCGTCGTCGGCCTGTTATCGCTGGTCGGCTACCGGCAAGCCAGCGTCCTGGTCGTTCTCGGACTCGGCGCCCTCGCCGCCGTCGCGGCGACGGGGCTCCCGACGCCGCGGGTGCCCGCGCTCGCCGTCTTCCCGGCGGGCGCGCCGACGCTGTCGACCGCCGCACTCGAGGGGACCGTCGCACAGTTGGGGATGACCGTCGGGAACGCGGCGATCGCGACCGCGCTGCTCTGTGGCGACCTCTACGACCGCGATGTTTCGCCAGACGCGCTCTCGACGAGCATGGGCGTGACCTGCCTCGCGGCGATTCCGCTGGGCGGCGTGCCGATGTGCCACGGCAGCGGCGGGCTCGCGGGGAAGTACGCCTTCGGCGCTCGCACCGGGGGTGCGAACGTCCTGCTCGGGATCGGCTACCTCGCGCTGGCGCTCGTGGCCACCGGCGCGCTGCTGGCCGCGTTCCCGCTGGCAGTACTCGGCGTGTTGCTCGTCGTCGTCTCGCTCGAGTTGGCTCGGGCGGCGTTCGAACCGGTCTCCGGCCGCCGCTCGCTCGCGTTCGTGCTGGGCGTCGGCGTCGCGGGCCTCGCCGTCAACGTCGGCGTCGCGTTCGTCCTCGGGGGCGTTCTGTTCTGGGCGCTCTCTGAAGCGGAGTAGTGAACGATCGATCGCTGGGTGGAGACGTTTCTTCTCAGGTGCGCGTTCGGTTTCGACAGTAGCACGGCGATTGCAGGCGAAATCGGATCGAAAACCCTCCTTCGAGCACTGTAACGGCAACTGCCGGCCGTATCCGTCGACGGGTCGATTTGATGTGATAAATCTCATACAGCGATATCAAATTCGCGTAAGTCGAGAGACGCGGGGCTTTTCTCTCCGGACTGCGAAGGAGCGCCGATGCCAGCGAGCTGGGCCGAACTCTTCGATCGGGGCGCGGACTACGACGTGACGCTCGAGGCCGTTCGAGCGACGGCCGACGAGCCGTCGACCGAGGCGGAGCCGAACTCGGGGACGGAGGCCGACGACGATGCCTGAGCGGCCGAATCCGGCCCGCGTCGTCGCGGCTCCCGAAGTGCTCGCGGCCGACCTGCTCGTCGGCGGCGACGCCCGGGAGGCCCTCGATCACGTCCGTCGCCACTCCTGGGTCGAACTCGTCGCGAGCGACCCGCTGCTCGAGCGCACCGAGCGGCTCGTAGCGGCGCTGGCCGCTTCCGACCTCGCGGCGGCCCATCGGGGGCGACTCGAGGCCGAGCGCGTCGCCGTCGACCAGCCGGCGGACGACCACCCGGCGCTCGCCTCGGCCTACCGCGGACAGGCCGCGCACCTGCTCTCGTACGACGAGGGACTGGGATCGGCGAAGGCAGGTCTCTCCCTGCAGCCCCGCGTCTCGGTCAGCGTCCGCCCGCCGGACGCGTTCGCGCGGCTGTTCGATCCCGAGAGCCTCTACGAGGCCGTCGAGGGCGGCGACTACCCCGGTCCGGATCGAGACCCTCGCGAGTAGGAACGGACGCGGGGAGACGACCGCGACGCGGGCCGTTCCGAGCCGAGACGTTTATCCGGTCACAGCAGTGAGTGATGAGGGGTCAATGAACGATCTTCGCACCGGACTGAGTTACGGGGACGTCCTCCTCGTTCCGAACCGCTCGCCAGTCGACAGCCGCAGCGACGTGGATCTCTCGACGAACCTCACGCCCTCCGTCGAACTCGAGACGCCGCTGGTGTCGGCCGCGATGGACACCGTCACGGAGGCCGAACTGGCGATCGCGCTCTCGCGCGCCGGCGGGTTCGGCGTCCTCCACCGATTCCTCACGCCGGCGGAACAGGCCGAGCAGGTCGAACGCGTGAACGACGCCGACGAGCGAGTGGGCGCCGCCGTCGGAATCGACGAGGACTACGTCGGTCGCAGCGCCGCGCTGGTCGAGGCCGGCGTCGACGCGCTCGTCGTCGACGTCGCCCACGGCCACATGGAACGGACCATCGAGGCCGTCGAACGGCTTCGCGAGGAGTTCCCCGAGACGGATCTCGTCGCGGGCAACGTCGCGACGCCCGAGGGCGTCGAGGACCTCGCGGCCGCCGGCGCCGACTGCGTGAAGGTCGGTATCGGGCCCGGCTCCCACTGCACCACGCGAAAGGTCGCCGGCGCCGGCGTCCCGCAGCTGACCGCCGTCGACGACTGCGCGGAGGCGGCCGAGGCCCTCGAGGTCACCGTCTGCGCCGACGGCGGCATCCGGACGTCCGGCGACGCGGTGAAGGCGCTGATGGCCGGCGCCGACACCGTGATGATGGGCAGCCTCTTCGCTGGCACCGAGGAGGCGCCCGGCGCGGTCGTCGAGGTCGACGGCACGCGGTACAAGCGCTCCCGCGGGATGGCGACGACGACCGCCGCGGAGAAGCGCGACGACAAGGAGGAGGACGTCCGGGCCGACGAGGGCGTCGAGGCGCTGACCCCCTACAAGGGACCGGTCGCCGACGTCGTCGAGGAGTTCTGTGCCGGCATCCAGTCCGGGCTCTCATACTGCGGCGGCCACACGATCCCCGACGCCCGCGAGAAGGCCGAGTTCATCCGCGTCGCGGCCAGCGCGAAGGAGCGCGAGGGCTACCACTCGGATCACGACTGGGAGGGCGTCAACGTCGACAGCACGGCGAAGGCCGGCGGCGGTTCGGGGTCCGAGGACGGGAGCGCGAACGCGACCGCGGAAGGCGACGACTGACGGCCGTCGATCGAAGTTCGTCCCTGCTTTCGAATTCGAACTCGAGCGAAAACCTTCGATCGCGACTCAGACGGGTTTTCTCGCTTCGATCCGAGCGGACGCGACCGGCAGGTCCGCGGTCCACTCGCCCTCGAGGGTGATGGAGCCGTCGACGAAGCCGGCGTCGTCGAGCAGCGGTTCCAGTTCGTCGACCGTCGCGGCCCCGCCGACGCAGGCGTCGACGGCGTCGGGATTCTCGCGGATCTCTCGCGGTAGCGGCTCGGTCGCGACGAGGTCCGAAATCGCGAGCGTGCCGCCGGGCCGAAGGACTCTGTACGCCTCCGCGAACACCTGGCCCTTGTCCGGCGAGAGGTTGACGACGCAGTTCGAGACGATCGTATCGACGGTCGCGTCGGCGACTGGAAGGTGTTCGATCTCGCCCAGTCGGAACTCGACGTTCTCGAACTCGCCCTCGGCCGCGTTCTCGCGAGCGCGCTCGAGCATCTCCGGCGTCATATCGACGCCGATGACTCGTCCCGAGGGGCCCACCTCGCGAGCCGCGAGGAAGCAGTCGAACCCGCCCCCGGAGCCGAGATCGAGGACCGTCTCGCCGGCCTCGAGGTTCGAGATCGCAACGGGATTGCCACAGCCGAGCCCGAGGTTCGACTCCTCGGGGGCGGCCTCGAGGTCGGCCGGCTCGTAGCCGAGCGACAGCGCCCGAGACGGATCGTCCTCGAGGTCGAACTCGCCGTTCGAAGCGTCACAGCAGCCGCTGTCGGTTTCCGAGGTGTCACAGCACTCCGTTTCGGTGTCGTCGTCGGCCGCGGGGTCGTCACAGCAGCCGGCGTCGGTCGTCGAGGCGTCGCAACAGTCGCCGTCGACGGACGCGACCTCGGCGTACCGCTCGCGGACGTGCGTTCGCTGATCGCGCGGCGTGTCGGTCGCGTCGTCGGTGGTGGTATCGTTTCCTGTCATGGTTGTCTCGGTTCGTATCGGTCGGCAGTCAGTCGGTCTCTGGAACGTCGACGGCGGCGCCGATATCGAGCAACTCGAGCGCCGCCGTGTCGGCGATCCGGTAGTAGGTCCACTTCCCCTTCTTCCGGCCCTTGATCAGCCCCGCTTCCCGGAGCCGCCGGAGGTGGGTCGCGACCGTCGACTGGGGCGCCTCGAGGACGACCTGCAGTTCGCAGGCGCACAGCTCGCCGTCCCGGAGCGCCTCGAGGATCCGTACTCGGTGTTCGTTCGCGAGCGCGCCGAACACCGCCGCTTGCGTCGCGACCCTGTCTTCGGCCGGCCGCTGCTCCGTCAAGGCGTCAACGGTCTCCTCGACGTCGTCGCATACGGCCTCGAGGCTCCGGCAGGCCGCCTCGATCGCGTCATCGTCCGAACTCATATTGCGTTTTCTCGATCTGTTTTGGACGAGAGGACGCTCTCGAGAGCGATTTCTCGATCGCACTCTCGTCTACGATACCCATCATTCCGCGACAATATAAAGGTCTAGCACCGAATATCGAGAAACAGTCGAATTCGAGGGTTCGGCAGATTGGTGTCAGGTCGTCGAGAGCGAATCGGAAAAAGTCGATCTATCGTCTCACTGGTCGCGTCCGGCGTACCACTCCGCGAACTCGGCCAGCGCGCGGCCGCGATGGGAGATCGCGTTTTTCTCCTCGGTGCTCATCTCGGCCATCGTCTGCCCGTTGTACTCGAAGATCGGATCGTAGCCGAACCCACCCTCGCCGCGCGGCGCGACGAGCGTTCCGGCGACCGAGCCCTCGAAGGTCTCGACTCTGACGGCTCGCGAACCGCTATCCGCTTCGCTCGCCGTCTCGTCCGAGGTGCGTGGCACCTCGCCGTCGGCGTACGCGAGCACCGTCTTGAACCGAGCGCGTCGATTCTCCTCTTCGCTCGCGAGTTGCCAGAGCCGTTCGACGCCGACGGTGTCCTCCACGTACGCGGAGTACGGGCCCGGGAATCCCTCGAGCGCGTCGACGAACAGTCCCGCGTCGTCGACGAGGACCGGTTCGTCGCTCCCCAGTTCCACGAAGGCCTCGCGGGCGCCGTGGGCCGCGATCTCGGCGAGCGAGTCGCTCTGGACCTCGGTGTAGTCGTAGTCGATCTGTTCGACTGGCTCGAGGTCCGCGAGGTAGTCCCGCGCCTCGCGAACCTTCCCCTCGTTGCCGGTGACGAATCGAATGGCCATGTGCGAGCGACGTGGCGGCGACGGCAAAGCGTCGTCGGTTGCGTCGCGCCGACGTCGGTCGTCGTCTCCGCCTTTCGGAAGTGTCAGCGGTGACGTCGGCCGCTGATGGCTCGAGGCTCAGTACGTACCGATCGGCGATCGACGGCTGGCGGCCGGCGATCAGTCGTCGGCGTCTACGAGCCGCTCGAGGGGATCCCAGCCGTCGAGGACGGTCTCGAGGGTGTACTCGGCGGCCGCCTCGTCGGTCAGCTGGTGGGCCCAGTCGACGCGCTCGTCGGGCGTAAAGCCGGGGCCCTCGTTCTCGTACTCGGCGTAGAAGGCGGTCTCCTCCTTGTCGGGGTCCCGCCAGTTGTGCCACCCCTCGGGCCGGACGTGCTCGCCGAGGTAGCAGTGTGCGAACACCGTCTGGGCGTAGGGCCGCCAGGGCCGCCCCAGGTAGAAGGAGTCCGCTGGCGCGTCGCCCGTGATCTCGCAGTCCCGGAAGAGGTAGCCGTAGTCGGTGTCCTCGGTCGTCGAGGCGGCGGTGACGTATCCCTCGTCGCCGGTACAGAAGATCTCACAGTCCTCGAAGACGGCCGTCGACCAGCCGAAGACGAAGTCGACCCGCCCTTCGATATAGCAGTCGCGGTAGTACTGACGGCTGTCCTCGCCGTGAGTGTAGAGGGTGTCCTGGTGGCCGAGGAATCGGCAGTTCTCGAAGACGGCGCGATCGCCGTCGACCCGGGCGGCCACGGCCTGTCCCACGGCGCCCGCCGTGTTCTGAAACGTCAGCCCCCGCGCCGTGAAGTCGTCGCCGAACAGGAAGCAACTCGAGGACTCGGTCGTCCCCATCTCCTCGCCGAAGCGGTTCGCCTTCCCGTTGTAGTCGTCGTAGGTCAGGACCGTCTCCGCGGGGTCCTCGCCGACGAGGGTCACGTTCGTCTTGGAGGTCGGCACCACCAGTTTCTCCTCGTAGGTCCCGGACTCGAGGAAGATCGTCGTCTCCGCGTCCCGGAAGTCCGGAACGGCGTCGATCGCGGCCTGAACGGACTCGAAATCGCCGCTCCCGTCTCGCGCGACCACGAAATCGGAGGTCTCGGCCTGCATAGTGGCGCCATGTTGCGACGCCGCCCGGGATAACGATTCGGTTCGACGGGAGCGCTCTCGAGGTGCGATTCCGACAGCCGGCGCTCGAGGTGCGAACTCCGAGGATTCGAGCCGGGCGAAAAACGGGGACGCGCCTACTCGTCCTGGTCGTCGACGATGACCTCGACGGGGTCGTCCTGGCGGTCCTCGTCGGCGCCGGAGTCGCTCTGCTCTTGCTGCCAGAGGAGCGCGCCGGCGACGAGGACGACGATCCACGACCGCCAGTTGGCGAGGTTCAGGGTGTAGCCGACGCCGAAGGGCTTCTCGACGAGCATCCCCTCGCCGGGCTGCCAGTACGAGGAGATCATCCGTCCGAGGCTGGGTCGATCGAAGTTGTACGGTACGCCGAGAATCTCTCCGGAAGTCGGTTTGTCTGCCATACGGGAAGGTACGGCCTCACCTGATAAGAGTATTTGGTGATCCTCTCCGTCAGCGGAATCGAACGGCCGCGCGGCCTCGAGAGCGCAGCCCCGTATCGCGGTTCCGCGGGGATGAGAGCCGCCGCCCTACCGCTCGAGTAACGCCCCGATCAGCTTCGACTCGGCCTTCTGGAGGTGTTCCGCGGCCGTCGCGGTCGCGCAGTCGAGTTCGTCGGCGACGTCGGCCGTCGTCGCCTCGCGGGGAACGCCGTAGTAGCCGATCTCGAGGGCGGCCTCGACGGCCTCGAGCTGGCGCTCGGAGAGCCGTCCGACCGCGCTCTTCGGGGCGACGGTCTCCCCGCCGACCGCCTCGACGGTGACGCCGACGCCGTCGGGGACGCCCTCGACCGCGTTCTGGATGTCGGCGTCCGTCCCGATGATCGAGAACGTGTTGGTCCCGTCGTCGTTGCACACGATCGGCGGGACGGTGATCAGGCTCCCCCGCGTGAAGTTCTCGAACAGCAGCCGCGCGGCGTCGGCCACCTCCCCCTCGAGGAAGCAGTGACACTCCCGGTCGGTGATCGGCAGGATCTCGTACTCGTCGGCGTTCTCGCTGGCTTCCAGTTCGGCCTCGAACCGGCGGTAGTCGCCGCGGAGTCTGAGCAGGAACGCCGTCGGCGGCGCCGCGACGTTCCAGTTGATGATGTGGACCCGATCCAGCGACGGTGCCCCGCCCGCGAACCGACGGTACAGCGGCGGCGCGTAGTCCCCGGCGGGATCCAAGGTGATTCGAACGCGTTTCATCGGTCGGTTGCTGTCGGCTAGTCGACGGGGGCCGTCATAAATGCGTGCGAGATATTCGGCCACACGGTTTCCACTCGGCCGCCCGTACGATCGCGTATGCAGCGAAACGTCGGTGGATACGATCGCATCGTCCGCGGAGTACTCGGCATCTGGCTCGTCGTGATAGCCGCGGCGGCCTACCAGGACGACAAACGCGAGCGCGCCGCGATAGCGGGCATCGCCGGACTGGGACTCCTCCAGAACGTCTGGACGGGGTTCTGCGGCGGGAACTACCTGCTCGGGGTCGATACGACCGGGGACTCCTGTGCCGTGGAGTAGCGGCGACTCGACTATCGAATCAGTGGGCTGAGAATCGTCGACCGACGCCCTCGAGGCGACCTATTCTCGAGTATCGTCGCTGACGTACCGACCGCGACCCTCGACGTCCCGCAGGCGCTCGAGCACACGCTCCTCGCCGGCTTCACGGTAGCCCTCCCGCAGCGCCGCGCGGAGCGGTTCGGGGTCGTCTGCGGTGCCGACGAGGCTCTGGTCGAAGACGTGAATGTCCATCGCGTAGTCCTCGACGTGGTCGGTGTGGTAGCCGAGGCCGAAGTCGATGAGGTATACGTGGTCGCCCGCCTGATCGCGGCCGTCGGTCGCCCGCGCGTTCCGGGAGCCGTCGGGCCGGTCACGGTCGTCGGCCGTTCGTTCACTCCGCGACGCGGCGCGTCCCGCGCCACCGACGCGGACGTTCCGCGTCGTCGGATCGCCGTGGACGAACCCGGCCCGATGCAGTCGCGCGAGGTGGCGACCGACCTCGCGGACCCGCTCGGCGGTCAGCCCGTCGCGGAGGTCCGTCTCGCCGACGTACTCGAGTTCCAATACGGCCTCGCGGGGATCGACGTCCGAGAGCACTGGCGTCGGCACCCCCTCGCGGCGCGCGAGGCTGGTCAAGCGGGCCTCGAGGGTCGTCCGCTCGCGTCGGAGCCGGTCGTCGAGTTCGGGATGGCGGTAGGTCTTCGACTCGCGGCGTTTCGCGACGCGGCCGCGCTCGGGCTCGAGGTCGACGAGCGCTTCGGCGCCGCGGACCTGCGTCTCGCTGCCGTCCGCTCCTCGACCGGCCGCGAGTTCGGGTTCGTCGCGCCGCCACGTGACGGGCACTTGATCCGGCCGATAGTTCGGATCGACTCGAGAGTCCTCGATCGCAAGGGTATCGCCGACGTCGTACATCTTCGCGCCGAGGACGGCGATCATCCCCGCGTTATCGCGCAGGAATCGGGGTTCCGGCGCGTGGAACTCGGCGCCGCGCTGGTCGCACATCTCCCGGAGCATCTCGCGTAAGCGCTCGTTCTGTCCGACGCCGCCGCCCAGCACGAGTTCGTCGCTGCCGGTCAGCGAGAGGGCGCGTTCGGCCACTTCGGTGAGCATCCCGAAGACGTTCTCCTGGAGCGAGAAGCAGATGTCCTCGATCGGAACGCCGTCGTCGTACCGCTGCTTCGCGGCGCTCATGATCCCCGAAAACGAGAAGTCCATTCCCTTGACGACGTACGGGAGGTCGACGTACTCGCCGTCCTCGGCGGCCGCCTCGACCTTCGGGCCGCCGGGGTGGGACCAGCCGACGTGGCGCGTGAACTTGTCGATGGCGTTGCCGACGCCCGTGTCCATCGTCTCGCCGAGCACGCGGTAGCGGCCGTTGCGGTAGGCCAGCAGGTGGGCGTTCGCGCCGCTGGCGTTGAGACAGACCGGCGAGTCGAAGTCGGCGGTATGGCGACCGATCTCGAGGTGGGCGACCATGTGGTTGACGCCGACGAGGGGCACCTCGAGGGCCTGACTCAGCGCGCGGGCGGCCGTGCCGACGATCCGTAGACAGGGGCCGAGACCGGGACCCCGGGAAAAGGCGACCGCGTCCACCGGGGCCGCGTCGGCGGGCCCGTCGTGGGTCTCGCGGGCGCGCTCGAGAGCGGTCTCGACGACGCGGGGAATCGCGTCGTGCATGTGTTCGGCGGCCTCGCGGGGGTGGATGCCGCCGCTGTCGGGCTGGTAGGCGTCGCTCTCGATGACGACGTCGTCGGTCGCGGAATCGTACACCGCCGCGCTGGCCGCCCAGGCGGTGCCTTCGATCCCGAGAATGCGGGTGGTAGAACTCACGTGTCTGGATTACTGCGCTCTCTCGGTCACGGCGCGGGACGTGGAAGAACGCTCGAGCGCGTTATCGCCCACGGGTCACTTCGTTCCCCGTGCGCGTAATCGATGCCCCTCGCTCCGCTCGGCGCATCGCTACTCCCACTCGGTGTAGCCGCACTTGCCGCAGTGCTGGCGGTCACCGTGGTCGGCGAGGAAGGCGTCCCCGCAGCGGGGGCACTGTTCGCGCTCGGTGCTGCCGTCGTCGTCGTAGAGTTCGTGTCGTGGCATTTATGCTTCCTCCGCTTCGGCGTCCGCCTCGGCCTCGGCGTCCTCGGCGCCGATCTTGTTTCGCTCGAGCATGTGGTCCTGCTCGACGTCGCGGGCGTCGTCGGCCGTGTCGTAGACCTTGGCCTCGCCGACGGTCTTTCGCATCCCGAACTTCGTGTCGAGTTTGCGGACGACGACCTCGTCGGCGTCCTTGTTCAGTTTGGCCGCGAGACTGTCTCGGACCTGCAGACGCTCCGGCGTCGCGTCCTCGTGGGAGAGTTCGAAGGTCACGTCGGTTCGATGCAACATGGGATTCTCCGTTTCGGAGATGATGTCGACGTCCATGATATCACTCAGTTACCCTACTATCCCCGTGTCGCGACTAAAAGGATTTCGAAGCACCCCACCGTTGCCGACCGACGGGACGATTCGCGATCGAACGATTCCGTCGACCCTCGCGAGGTCCGCTACACCAGGGTTGAATCCAGTCCGAAGAGATGAAAGTACTTACACGTTCGACGCGTGACGGATCGAACGATGCCCTCCAGACGACGACTGCTCGCCGGCGTCGGAGTCGGCGCCGTTGGAATCACCGGTAGTGAAAGTGTTCTCGACGACGGGCTACGGACGAGTATCGGCATCGCGTCCGCCGCCGAATCCGCTGAGGTCGACTGGCCGATGGCGCGCTACGACGCCGCCGGGACCGGCTTCAATCCCGACGCGTCGGGGCCGAAAGGCGAGCCGCGAATCGCGTGGGAAGGGACCTTCGATAGAACGGGTGGATTCGGCATGGGGCCGCCGATTCTCGCCGACGGAACCGTATATGCCAGCACCGAGGAACTCGTCGCTTTCGACGCCACGACCGGCGACGTTCGGTTCTCCTACGGTGACGCCCACAGGTTCTCGAGCCCAGCCCACGTACCGTCCTCGATCTACCGAACGGATACGTTGGCGGTCGCCGCGCCAGGTGAGATCGTCGGCCTGAACGCCGGCGGTGGCCTGAAACTGTTCGGACGGCGGGTCGGAGACGAACGGTGGAAGTCGCCGGTCGGTGAATCGGGATTCGATTTCTTCGGTCCGACGGAGGCCCCGCCGCCCGTCACGGTCGACGGGACGGTGTACAGCGTCGTTCCGGAGACGTCCGACGTCGTCGCGCTCGAGGCCGACAGCGGTCGCGAACGGTGGCGACGAACCGTCGAGTACAGCGACATCGCCAGCGAGGCACTGCGCCGACCGGCAGTGAGAGACGGGACCGTTTTCGTCACTGCCTGGCCCCACCAACTCCGCGCGTTCGACGCCGAGACGGGCGACGAGGAGTGGCGCGACGAACTCGACGAGCAGATGGTCCTCGCGCCGACGGCGACCGACGGCGCTGTCGTCGTTCTGACGCGGTCGGGCGTCACGACGTACGAGGCCGACGGGAGCGACGTCCGCTGGAAGCGCGACCTCGAGGGGAACGCGACCGAGGGCGCCGCCGCCGTCGCCGACGGAACGGTCTTCGTCGCGGACAGTAACCAGTCGCTACACGCGCTCGACCTCGAGACGGGCGACGAGGAGTGGTCGGTATCGTTCGCCACCCCGACGACGCCGGTCGTCGCCGACGGCGTCGTCTACGTCACGAACGGGGCCGAAATCATCGCGTTCGATGCAGAGACGGGCGACGAGCTGTTCGCGTACGAATCGGAGTGGACGTTCTCACCGCCGGCGGTCGGCGACGGCGTCCTGTACGCCGTCGACGGCGATCGGCTCCTCGCGCTGGAGGGATCGGCGTGACGGGCGAACCGGGTTCGGGATCCGGGTCGGCGAATCGGGGGACGGGATCGCCGTCGAACGACGCGTCAGATCCGATTCGAAATTCGGTCTCGAGCCGCGACGACGGTACCGATGGCCGAACCGCCGCCCGGAGGAACGAGCCGTCGTCACCGCTCTCGGCGGCGACGCGGATCCGACGCGATCCATCGCTGCTCCTGCCGTTCGCCGTCGCCGGCGTCCTCCTCGCGATCGTCGATTGGGTTCGCCGACACGATCCGCTTCCAACGCTGTCGCTCGACGACAGTGTCGGCTTCACGATCAGCGTCGAGTTCGACGGCTACCCGACCGGCGTCCCGGAGACGACGCGCTCGCTCGAGGCCCTCGTCGACCTGAAACTCCCCTACCTCGCGTGGGGGATCGGACTCGAAGCGGTCGCCCTCCTGGTCGTCGCGGTCGCCGGGTCGATCACGATCGCTCGAGCCCTCGAGGAGGGGGCCGGGGTCGCCGACGCGGAAACCGAATCGCACTCGATTCGACGAGTGCCCGCGTATTTCGGTCTCGTCGTCCTCTTCTCCGCGGCGGGGCGACTGCTCGGTTCGCTCGGGGAACTCGGACTGGTCCTCGGGATTCCGCTGCTCGTCTTGGTCTTCGCCGCGATGGTACGCCTGTTCGCCGCGCCCGCGTTCGTCGTCACCGGCGCGGGACCGGTCGCGGCGCTCCGTCGAAGCGCCCGTGTCACCCGCGGCTCGGGCTGGTCGATCGCCGCGCTCGTACTCGCCTTCGGGCTCGCGGCGTGGCTCCTCACGCTCGTTCCGCTTCCGTACGCCGGGACCGTGCTGAGTAGCGCCCTCGTCGCGTCGGTTCACGCCGTCACGGTCGCCGTCGTCCGAGAACGCAGCGACGGAAGCGTGGCGAGTGACGGCTGAGACGGCTCAGGGGAGTGCGACCAGTCCGCGCGGCGCCTGCGTCTCGAGGCCTACCGCCCAATCAGTATCGATCCCCGCCCAGGAGTCGCCGAAGTCCTCGCTGCGGAACAGTCCCCAATTGTTCAGCGCGTAGACGACCCCGTCCTCGCCGGTCGTCTCGAAGACGGCGCGAACGACGCCCTCGCCCGTCGGGAGCCCCCGGTCCTCGAGTCGCTCCCAAGACTCGTCGCCGACGCGACGGTAGACGTGGGAGTCGGCCCGCTCGGCCGTGTGGGCCGTCCGGGCGCCGCTGGCGCTCGAGACGATGACCGCGTCCGGATCGGCGGGATCGACGGCCAGCCCCCAGCAGTAGGTGTGCTCGAGGCCGTCCTGGGGGCGCCGCCAGGAGTCGCCGCCGTCGTCGCTCACCGCGTAGCCGTCGCCGGCGGCGGTGTAGATCCGGCCCTCGCGGTCGGCGTGGGTCGCGAGCGTGTGGTTGTCCCGGCGCGAGCCCTCGGGGCGCTCGCGCCACGTCTCGCCGCCGTCGGGACTCAGGACGAACGCGCCCGCTTCGATGCCGACGTAGAGCCGGTCGGGATCGAACGGGTCGACCTCGAGCCAGCGGACGTGGTGGGTGTGGGGTCGCGGCGGGAAGGCCCACTCGTCGGCCGACGGGAGGTCGGTCAGCCCCTCGAGGCGCGTCCAGGTGTCGCCGCCGTCGAGCGAGCGGTAGACGCGGCTCGGTTCGGTTCCGGCGTAGACCACGTTCGGATCGTGCGGGCTGACCGCCAGCGCCGTGATGGCCTCGCTGACGAACTCGGTCTCGAGGCGTTCGAACTCCCGTTCGCCCGGCGCCGCGTCTCGACCGCGGGAACGGTACAGACCGTCCTCGAAGGTGCCGACGAAGACCCGCTCCGGGGCCGCCCGCGAGGCGGCGAGACACTCGATGGCGTGTCCCTCGAGTCGAGTGCTCGCGTGGCTCATCCCGCCCGCGTCGGCGTCGTCGCTCGCGTAGCAGCGGAGGCGGTCCCGCATCGCCGCGTAGAGAGTCGTCATGTCGATCGCAGACGGCTTCTATCACCAAACAAGTCGGGGCCGGCGAGCGGACTCGCCGACCGAGGTGTCGGTGGAATTGCCAATTGATTTATCATCGTCGTCTTCCCATCACGTACTGTTCCGACGATGCCCACCAGTGCTCGCCGCACGTCGACGTCCGTTCGGGAGCACTCGGTTTCGATCGTCGGACTCGGACTGCTCGCGATAGTCGGCGCATACGTCGTGACCTTCGGCGGGTCCGTCGCCTTGCTCGTCCTCGAAATGGGGATCCCCACGGGAATCGGAGTCGGTCACGTCTGGTACGGCGTTCGGACGCGGGACCACGAGGAGACGACGCGGCGAGCGGACATCGTCACCGTCGGCTCGGTCACCTGCGGCGCGATGGTCGCGCTCTTCTGTGCCTGGTGTATCTACCTGCTCTCGATCAGGATGAACTTTTCCGCCGGACTCACCCAGCCGGTGATCAGCGCGTTGAGCACCGGCATGGCGTTCGGTGGCCTCCTCGGCTACACGTACGTCGAGTTCGCCCACTACTACCGCGAGAGCGAGCGCCTCTCGCGGGCCGTCGACGCCTCGATGGACGGGATCGCCGTCGTCGTCGACGACGAACACGCGTACGTCAACGACGCCTACGCGACCCTCTACGACGTTCCCGACGCGGCGACGCTCGAGGGAACCGAGTGGGCGGGACGGTACGCGAACGCCGCGCGGGCGACGATCGAACGCGAAGTGCGACCGGCGCTCGCCGAGCGAAACTACTGGCGGGGAACGCTGATCGGCCAGCGAACCGACGGGACGACGTTCCCGCAGGACGTGACGGTCAGCGCCCTCGAGCGCGGGTACGTCGTCGTCGCTCGCGACATCACCGAGCAGCGAGACCGGGAGCAACGGATTCAGGTGCTCAACCGCGTCCTCCGGCACAACCTCCGGAACGCCGCGACCGTCATCGAGGGCCACGCCGGCCTCATCAGCGAGAAGGCGCCGTCGCTCGAGCGCGAGCACGTCAGGCCGATCCGCGAGGAGACCACCGACCTGATCGAGACGGCCGACAAGGCCCGCGGCGTCGAGCGAACGCTCGAGCGAAACGGAGACGCCGATCTGATCGACGCCACGGCGGCGGTTCGATCGGTCGTCGACCGCGCGCGAGCGGCTTATCCCGACGCGCGGATCGCGTCTCGGACCGACGAGTCGGGGGCGACGGCGACCACGCCGACCGTCGACGGCAGCGTCGTCGACGCCCTGAACGAACTCGTCGATAACGCCGTCGAACACCACTCGGCAGCCGACGGGGACGCCGCGGACGACGAACCGACCGTCGAAGTCGCGGTCCGAACCGTCGACTACGGCGACGACACCCGACTCGAGTTCACGGTCGCCGACGACGGCGACGGCATTCCCGAAACCGAGCGGCGGGCCGTCCTCGACGGCGCGGAAACGCAACTCGAGCACGGCTCCGGACTGGGGCTGTGGCTCGTCAACTGGATCGTCCAGAACGCCGGCGGCGATCTGCGGTTCGCCGACCGACCCGACGGCGGCACGGTCGTGACGCTGTCCTTTCCGTACGAGTCCGCCACTGGGCCGAAACCGATTCTCATGGAGACCCTGTGATCGGTGCCCGGAACTATCGAATCGGCCGCGTTCAGGTCTTCCAGGCGACTCGGATCGCTCCGACAGATAGTCACTGGCCCGAGAGTACCACCGGAATTAATATGACTCGACTTCCTACCGGTCGGTCGACCATGCCCACCCAACCCCCCACCCCGTCGACTCCCGACCGACCCGTCCCCGCGAGCGAGGGTCGAGTCCTCGCGACCACGTCACAGCTCGCCGGTCGCGTCGAAGACGCCCTCGACTGTCGGCTCGAGACGAGCGTCCTCGAGGACCTCCTGCTCGAACTCGACCGCGGTGACTACGTCGAGTGGGTGACCGTCACCCGCGACGGCGAGTACGTCTGGGACCTGAGCGACGCGCCCGAGCGGATCGGCGAGGTCGTGGCCGCGGCCGTGATGAAACGTCTCGAGCAGTGGCTCGCGACGCGAACCGACGAGTGAGGGTCGATTCGCGGCTCGAGTAACGAGGGCACTCGTTCTCGAGGCGGGTACGCTCGAAGCGTGTTCGCGATGGCTGCGAGGGCCTCGGTTCACGAACTGAGCGCCGGACGTACAGTCGCAGGGTTGCCGCGCACGAGGGACTGAAGTCAGCTCGGCGAGCGGTTTTGAATATTCAGGGTTCGTGAGATGACGCGCTCGAGTACAGCGGCGACGACTCACCGCTGAGCCACGTTGGCGCCGCAGGACTGGTACTGGACGCGAAAACCGGATCTGGCCATCGTCGCGTAGCCAGAAGACCTATGGTGTAATTATTGTCTCAATAGTGTATGGTTCGATATCCTGACGGAAGGTGTGCCGATTGCGGTGAGCGGAAATTTGCACAAATCGCTGGTCCCGGGCGGTGTCCGAACTGCGTACAACGGCAACAGATGGGACTGATCGACTACGTGGGTGAGTAGACTACACGTCATGGCGGTCCCGACAATCGTCGCAGATCAGTCTGTTGAAGCGCTTCTGCTGACCGCAGGCGTGACAGAGCCGTCGCCATTCGAAGATCAAATCGACATCTCTGGTCACTTGATCGGTTTTTGAGTCCCCCACTCCGGTATTCCCTCAGTCGAGGCTACCATATTCCGAGTGTTAAATGTACTTGCCAATGGTAGTGACCGTTGGAACTTATTTATGACCCCTGATAGTTAACTAAACGTGTCGGAACCAGCGAAAGAGCGGATGTCTGTCACCGCTACTCGAAGGCGATTCAGCGGTCGGCGCCGCGGAATCCGGTTTCAGTCTCGTCGGGAGTCTTTCGAGTCGACTCGGCTAGAAGCGACGGTTCGAACTCGAGCGGGCCAGTTGGCACGACGCCAGATTCAACAACGGGACGCCGGTCGAGATTAAATCGACGATGCTCGAGCACAGCGACGGCCAGCCGGGGAACTTCAAGGTCTATCGCGAGTATCACGAGAAACTCCGGCGAGCGGACGGCTGGTACTGTTTCGTCGTCTACCGGCCCCATGGGCGCTCTGATTGCACGATTGTCACGGACAAGATGTGCACGGCCTCGAGTCTCCCGCTGCTCCGGTGGCACGTCGGCGGCGATCACCGCGGCACGGAGCAGGCGAAGATTTCTATCGGCGACATTCCATAATGGTTGATAATACAATTTCTTTATTCAGAACTAGAGACGAAACTGAAACGCCCGATTTGGTAACTACAGATGCGTCCTGAACAGTTTGAAACAATTGCATAGCTAAGAAATACCGTTAATTGATGGATAGGAATATGACCGATATTCGTACGTCGTGTCGTTATGTGGAAACGACGATCTGTGCTGGCGAGTGGGGCAGCGCTGTCGATTGGGACCGGACTCGCTTCGGTAGGGGCCGGAGCCGCCGAGGCTGATGTCGACGACCTCCCGGACCCGGACCTGGATCCGAATCCGGACCTGGACGAGGACTGGGCGTCCTACCGCGGTGACGCCGGTCACGCGCGATTCATCGAAGACGGCTACGAGTTCGACGGCGAGTCGCTCGAGGCCGCCTGGACCGTCGACCACGACGGCTCCGTCGCGGTCGCCGACGACACCGTGTACACGACGACCGCGGACGGTGTCGTCGCCCTCGACGCGGCGGACGGAACGCGCCTCTGGGAGAACGCCGACGTCGACGCGGGTGACCCCGCGGTAGCCGGCGAGATGGTATACCTCAACGGCGGCGATATCGTGGCGCTCGATCGAGAAGACGGTAGCGTCCGCTGGGAGAGCGACCTCGACCCCGGGGAGAGGACGAGTAGCCACACGGTGGCGTACGACGGCGTCTTCGTCGTCGTCGACGGCATCCTGTATGCCCTCGAGGCCGACGACGGATCGGTCCGATGGCAGAAAGACACGGCTGTCGTCGAGTCGAGCGACGGTGACGAACAGGAGTCCGAATTCACCCCCGGAACCGCCGCGATGAACGGCGTCGTCTACGCCGAAACGCAGGACGGCGTTCTCGCCTTCGATCCCGCGACCGGAGAGACCATCTGGCAGACATCGCACTGGACAGGAGGAGATGCCATCTACGCGACTGAGACGGCGGTTCTCGCCGAGCTTCCGGGGGAGGAACTCCCCTTCTACGATGCACAAACCGGCAGTGGGTTGGGTCTGGTCGGGCCCTATTCCATAGGGACGCTCGGCAATGAATCCGTGCTTTCAGCACACGATTACGGCTACGACAGTACTTCGATCCACGGCGACGAGTACGATTGGGAGCTCGACGTTACGTACACCTACGGGCAGGCCGTTATCAGCGGCGAGACCGTCTACGTCTATTTTGAGGTAGATGGCCACAATTACGGAGACCGGGATTACGATCAGAAACTCGTCGCGCTCGACAAACGCGACGGGAGAGAGAAGTGGACGCTCTCGAAAGACGACGCACCGGTCGGACACATTCGTGCGATCAGCGGCGAGACCATCTACGTCGATCACGACGGCGAACTCGTCGCGCTTCGTGAAGAAACCGACACGGACGACCAGCCCGACGAGAGTGGCGAGAACGACGACACGGACGGCGGAAACGACGAGGGAGACGGATCTGACGAGCAAGACGGGTCCGACGACGAAGGCGGGTCCGACGAGGGAGACGAGCAGCAGGACGGCGAGGACGACAGCGACGCGGGGGAAGACGACAGCGACGACGAAGACGAGTGCCCCTGTCCGGACGACGATCCGGCTGCCGACGACGGAAAGTCCGTCGACGACGGCGATAGCGGGAACGGAACCGCCGGAGATGGGGACGCTGGAAACGAGACGGACGCTGGAAACGAGACGGACGCCGGGAACAACAGTGATGCCGACAACGTGCCCGGCTTCACGGCCGGTGGCGGACTTCTCGGCGGGGCGCTCGGCCTCGAGTGGCTGCGCCGGAAGGCCGGCGTCGACGAATCGACCAGCGTGAACGAACCGTCTGAGTGAGGGGATCCCGGGTCGGGCAAATTCGGACGAGATCACCGAACAACGTACCGGAATCCTCTATTTCATTGAAAAGGTCGCACACTACTTGCTCTGTACTTACCGCGAGTTTCGCGAGCAGTTCTGAATAAAAAACTGTGCTCCTATCTGCTGTTTCTAATCTCGATCAACGTCTACGGACTGTCCTACTTCGAAGGTCGTCGCTCTCGTCGATAGTGTTTCAGCGATCTCCGTGCGCTGCTCGTGAGTGAGGTCATCGCGCTCGAGGACGGTCCACGCTGCCGCAACCAGTTTTGGTACATCATCACAGGCTGAGACGACGGCTTTCGTCTTGTTACAGCCGTAGAAGTCCGCTGCTCGCTCGATTGCGTCGTTCCGGTACGCATACTCTTCACTGGTTCGGATTCGCATACTCGTACACACAGACCGTCGAATCCTCGTTTTTTCGCCTATCTCGAGCAGCCCATAGCCCACGAAATGGGGATGTCCCGTCACTCTATCCGAGTTGTCGCTGGGGTCGTGGGGCGATCATCGTTCGATATGCACACGGGGTTTCGCGACTCGTGTGCATATTCGGGGAACCGGATTTGTGGACGTGCAACCGGAGGGGAAACAAAACCAGATAAAGAAAGCAAGACAGACTGGTCTTGAAATCACTCAACAACGGGATACTCCAGCAAAACGTAACCACTGGCTCCGAAATACTGGCCGAAATTCATACCAAATCCTGTCTTCTCATACGTGAATTTCCCAATAGATACCAATTTCTCCGCAGCTAAGAGTACTAGTTCCAGAACGCATATGGCAAATACCCAGCCGAATGCCCCATACTCTACTGTCAGCCCCCTAATCAACTCTATAACATTCTCTACAGCCTCTGGTTGTTCTTTTACAGTCATAACTTCAGACACTGGTTTTATTATGTCATAAATCGGTTTTATAATGTCAAATAAACCATCTATGAATAAGATCCTAACCGGACGATCCTGACTATTCCACTTAATATGTATCGGTAGAGGGTAGTCTTTGATCTCTAACGGCTTGCTCATAGGTAACTTTGCATGTGTACAAAATTAAGATTGACGTGCGTCGAGTTACAGAGGGTGTGTTTCGTCTGGATCAACTGGGGCTCCGCATGCGGAAGCGGGGGCGGGGCGCTGTAATTTTTTGGCGCTGTCCCCTTGGGGACACCCGCCAAGGGGGCTTTCGCGCGCAGCGCGAAACGACCCTGCAGGCGCTGCGGTGCGATCACGGTGCAGACCCCGCTCTCGAGGGGACGAATACAACGGAACTTGCGAAAATCAGCTGCTAACGAAACTGTGGTTGTCTAAATGAAGTAACGGGGTAGTGTTGCCACTACTCTGGCCGATTCATCGATCGGCGACGGCGCCGACGAATCCTGTCTCTGTTCCGCCGCCGGGAGTCTTCCAGGTCAACTCGGCGCCGCGGAGAATTGTCGGGTCGTTCCCCGACTTCGACCACTTCTCGAGGGCCTCGGCGGCGATCGTACCGACGTTCTCGAAACTATCGGCCTTCAGCCGCGAGAGAATCGTATCGATTCGCATCCGACGGGGTTCGCCCTGGTCGTCGAACTCGAGGTCGGCGCCGTTCTCGGCAAGCCACTTCTGGAACGGCGACGACTCGGCGACGTGATCGGCCAGACCCACGAGGTGTTGCATCCGATCGGCGTAGCTCTCGATCGCGTGCTCGGCCGACTCGACGAGCGCGCGCAACTCCTCACGATACTTCCGGGCCCGAAACGAGACGTCGCCCTGGTCGAGCTCGAGGACGTCGCCGAGGTCTTCGATCGCCCGGTAGATCGTCGCGGGATGCTTGCCCAACTGGTCGGCGAGACCGCCGACCGTCGCCGTCGGTCGCGACCGTCACGATCGACGCTCATCGCGATCCCTCCAGAATCTCGTCGGGGCCGAAGACGCGAGCCCAACTGAACTGAACGTACTCCTCGCTGCGGTCTTCGCCCGCCGATCGCCAGCCTGTCTCGAGGCAGCGAGTCGAGACTGACTCGAGCGGCTCATCGGTCACCCCGCTCGCGTTCAGTAGCCGCGTTTACTGAATACTCATACAGCGGAGTCTCCCCAAAAATAACAGGGGAGACCGTTTTGTATTCGACTCCCCCTAGCTGGGACGATGGCCGATAATTCGAATTCAGAGAATTCCGATGAAGAAGGCCTTGACGCTGCGAAAGAGGAGATAGATGAAGAACCAGAACCTGGGCTCGGTCCGGGTGCCGATGGCGATGAAGAGAACGCAGAGAACGACTCGGATTCCGACGACGAGAACGACAATTAACGCTCGACAATTAACGCTCGAGGCGTTACCGCCGTCGGCACGGATTTCCCGGTTCTCGAGCGCGCGCCGAACGTCAGCGTCGGTCGCTTGATGGGCCGGATGGACTATGGGCGTCCGACTCTCGACGTCGTAGAGTTCGCTTGCCGAGACGAACTCCTCAGACATCGGGTTCACCCCCGTGACGACCGGGCGACGTCTCCGGGTCTGGGATCGCGACGTCGATCCCAGCAGCGGACCCGCGGGTCAGCCGGCAGTAGGTATCGCACTCGGGACAGCGATGGACTCGGTCGCGGTTATCACCGTAGACCCGGCAGAACTGAGCCGAGACGTGTTCGCCGCAGTGCTCACACGTCGACTCAGTGCCAGTCGACGGCCACGGCGCGATCGTCACGCTGACCACCCCCGGTTTCCTTCGATGAAATCGCCAGCCAGCGCGGAGGCGAATCCCGCACCGGCAATCACTCGATTTTCAGGGGTGGTTTCTACGCACGAAACGCAACTGCATAATGCGGAGTCAGTCGCTACAGCAGCGACTAACCGGATAACTCGAAACGTTACAAAATCTTGATGGACTCGCCGGGATTTGAACCCGGGGCCTCTTCCTTGCGAAGGAAGCGATCTGCCACTGATCTACGAGCCCTCGCACGTTCCTAACCGGGGTTTCTATTTGTAGCTTGTGTTTCGGGAGCGGCGCGACAGCCGTCCACACGCTCGAGTCGTCCCGAGCGTTCCCGCCGGTCGACACCGGATCGGGGTCATCGCTCGAGCTCCCCGCGCACGTCCTGCACCCCTAGTGCCACTAACACGCCGGCGACCAGCAGGAGCACGAGGGAGATGGATCCCATCCCGGCCGCCGAGAACGTCAGCGCGAAGTGGAGGACGAAGGCCGCCCAGAGGAACCAGATCCCGGCCCACCGACGGACGCGGACGAACGCGCTCGCGGTCACGACGGCGGCGTAGGCCACGAGGGACACGGTCTGGGTGAGCGAGGCGGTGCCCTCGAGGAGCAGTCGACCCGCGAAGAGGAGGACGACAGCGGCGACGGTCGCCCACGAGAGGGTGAGCTCTCGCTCGGCGACGTCGACCGCCCGCTGAACCTGAGTCGGTGCCATACGTTTCGTTCGAACAGGTCGGGAAAATACCTTTTCGCTCGGCTCCGCGAGGCGCGCTCGAGCGGTGATCGCCTCAGAGCCTCGCGGGCCCCGACTGCGACGGCGAGCCGACGTGCAGGACTCGAGCGCGTCCGGCCACCAGACCGAGCAACAGGCCGGTGAAGTGCGCGAGCAGGGCGACGCCCGGCGACGCGGTCGCCATCGTGACGGCGACGGCGAGGCCGAGGAACACCAGCGCCGACAGCCACGACGGGACGTCGACGAACGAGGCCAGGCTGGCCGACAGCCGGTTCGAGGCGATCAGGTAGCCCAGCAGGGCGAAGACCGCACCGCTGGCGCCGAGCACGCCGCCCGTCGCGGGAACCACGGAGACCGACGCCGCGACGTTCGTGAGGAGGATCTGGGCGATTCCAGCGATCGCACCCGTCACCGCGAAAAACAGGTGGAATCGAAGCCGCGTCGTCGCGCGCGCGACCGGCCAGCCGAAGACGATCAACGCGAGGCCGTTCGAGACCAGGTGGCCGACGCTGCCGTGGGCGTAGACGCTCGTCACGACCGTCCACGGATTGGTCGACAGCGGCGGCGCGAGGACGAACAGCCCGGCCATCAGCCCGACGCTGAGCAGCGCCGCCACCTGCTGGACTACGAAGACGAGGACGAAGACGGCGAGCAGCTCGACGATCGGGCTACTCGAGTCGTCGGTCGGCGATTCGGCGCCGGTCCCCGACCGCATTCCGATCCCCGATCGCGACGAGCGATCTGCCATAGCGGCTAGTGGGACGCGCCCCCCAAAAGTGTCCGCGTCGACACTGACGGCTATGGATTGCCTACCGCGAGCGTCGCTGGTAATTCGAAGACGGTCCGTCGGTGTCGCTTCTCGAGAGCGATCGCCGCTGTGGAGTCGTTAGCACACCGCTACCGCCGATCGCGACGGCTGCGTCGCTATAGACGGTGTGAAGAAACGGTGAAAATCGCAACCGCAACCGCAACTGCAACCGCGATCGCCTCAGTCCTCGAGGACGATCTCGATCGAGACGTCGTTCGGCACCTGAATGCGCATGAGCTGGCGGAGTGCGCGTTCGTCGGCGTCCAGATCGATCAGGCGCTTGTGGACGCGCATCTCCCAGTGCTCCCACGTCGCGGTGCCCTCGCCGTCAGGCGACTTCCGGGTCGGGACCTCGAGGGTCTTCGTCGGCAGCGGGATCGGACCGCTCAGGTTGACGCCGGTGTTGTTCGCGATCTCGCGGACGTCGTCGCAGATGTCGTCGAGGTCGTCTGGACTCGTGCCCGCGAGTCGAACGCGTGCCTGCTGCATTTATTTCTCGTGGACTTCGAGGACCTTCCCGGCCGCGATGGTCTGACCCATGTCGCGGATGGCGAAGCTCCCGAGTTCGGGAATCTCGCTGGACGGCTCGATACTGAGGGGCTTCTGCGGTCGGATGGTGACCACAGCAGCGTCACCCGACTGGATGAAGTCGGGGTTCTCCTCGGCGACCTCGCCGCTCGAGGGGTCCATCTTCTTGTCGATGGACTCGATCGTACAGGCGACCTGGGCCGTGTGGGCGTGGAAGACCGGCGTGTAACCGGCCGTGATCACGGACGGGTGCTGCATGACGACGATCTGGGCCTGGAACGTCTCGGCGACGCTCGGCGGGTCGTCGGCGGGGCCACAGACGTCACCGCGGCGGATGTCGTCCTTACCGATGCCGCGGACGTTGAATCCGACGTTGTCACCGGGCTCCGCTTTGGGCACCTCTTCGTGGTGCATCTCGATCGTCTTGACCTCCCCGCCCACGTCGCTGGGCTGGAAGGAGACGTTGTCGCCGGTGTTCAGGAGACCGGTCTCGATACGTCCGACGGGGACGGTACCGATACCCGAGATGGTGTAGACGTCCTGGATCGGGAGTCGAAGCGGCGCGTCCGTCGGCGGCTCCGGCTCCGGCAGGTCGTTGAGTGCCTCGAGCAGGATTTCGCCGTCGTACCACGGCGTGTTGTCGGACTTCTCGGCGATGTTGTCGCCCTCGAACGCCGAGATCGGGATGAACGAGGCGTCGTCGGTGTTGAACTGGACCTGCTTGAGCAGCTGGGTCACTTCCTCGACGACCTCGTTGTACGTCGACTCCTCGTAGTCGACGATGTCCATCTTGTTGATACCGACGATGAGTTCGTCGATACCGAGGGTGCGGGCCAGGAAGACGTGCTCCTGGGTCTGGGGCGCGACACCGTCGTCAGCGGCGACGACGAGGACGGCGTTGTCGGCCTGGGACGCGCCCGTGATCATGTTCTTCACGAAGTCGCGGTGGCCGGGACAGTCGACGATTGTGAAGTCGTACTCGTCGGTGGAGAACTCCTGGTGGGCGATGTCGATGGTGACACCGCGCTCTCGCTCCTCGGCGAGGTTGTCCATGACGTAGGCGAACTCGAAGCCGCCCTTGCCCTTCTCCTCGGCCTCTTCTCGGTGCTGTTCGATGACGTGCTCGGGTACGCTCCCCGTCTCGTAGAGGAGTCGTCCCACGAGCGTACTCTTCCCGTGGTCGACGTGGCCGATGATGGCCAGGTTCTGGTGTTGGTCGCTCATTGTTGTAGCTCACGCGCAGAGGCGCTTATATCGGTCTCTTTGGCTCGTTGCGGTTAAAACCATTTCGAAAGCGTATTCAGTCGAACCCGACGCCTTCTTGCGGTTTGCTGAGAGTTCACACGGAACAGAAGGTCCGTCGACGCGGTCGCCGACCGACCGATAGCGGCGACGACCGCCAACCGGGAGGGCGATTGCGGCGTCCGAATCGACCGGTACGACGCTTCCCTTCGCACGTGCTGTCGGGTATTGGCGGAGACGTGGGACGACGTGGTGACTACGCGAGAGAGTGCGACCGCTGTCGGCGAAGTGCGACCGCTGTCGACGAGCGACTCGAGCGCGCCGAGAATCATCACATCGTCCGGCAGCGTGCGGCACTCGAGACGGACCGATGACCGCGTACTAGCCGCATACGGGGCCGTAGGAACTGCCAAAACACGCCAGTGGAGCGAGACGTACCGTTTAGAGGTGGTCCTTGCCGGGGTTCGACGATCCCCAGTCGCCGCGACCGCCCTCGGTGCGATCGACGCCCATGATCGATTCGGCCTGGTCGGGACCGCCGAGGCTCTCGCGCGCGTCCGGTACGCGGACGGTGACCTCGTCGATCTCGGGCCACTTGATGAGTTCGGCCTCGATGTTGCCCGTCGTGACGTCGCTGACCGAACAGCCCTTACAGCCGCCGCCGAGTTCGATGATGACCTCGCCGGTCTCGGAGTTGACCTCGCGGACGGCGCTGGTCCCGCCGTGCATCTGGATGATCGGCATCTCCCGGCTGAGCCAGGTCTCGACGCGCTCTCGGAGCGACGGCTCGCCGTCGTCCTCGGCGTCGGATACCGCGTCGGAATCAGTCATTACTCGCTCTAGCACGCGAGCGCTGAATAAGGTTTTGACCCGTGTTAGCTACTATCAGGATCGTTCCTGACGGTTTCGAGGATAGCGCGCGCTCGGTCACCGGTCGCCGTCGCGCCGGCGGATCCACTCGAGGGCGGCCGCACCGCCGGCGAGTCCGACACCGGCGCCGAGACCGCCGAAGCCGGGAACCCGATCGCTGAGGGAGCCGTTCCCGTCGCCATCGTCGCCGTCGCTCGTCTCGAGTGTGTCGCTCTCGAGGCCGGTCGGGAACGTGTACAGCGCGCCGTCGATGTCCGTGGCGGGGATCCGCGACGTGCTGCTCGAGACGACCGTCGCACCGCCGTTGGCGACGCGTGCCGTCCAGAGCGCCGCGTCGTCGGTCTCGCGCCAGTGTGCGAGCTCCGCGGGATCGGTGGGATCGCTGACGTCGTGGATCTTGATCCCGCCCTGATACCACGCCGAGTAGAGGCGACCGTCGCGCAACTCGAAGTTGTGCGCGGTCGTCCACTCGCCGCCCCTGCGTGACGCGTCGTCGCTCTCGGGCGGCTCGATCGACGCCAGCGGGTCCGGCGCCGTCGGATCGCTGACGTCGTAGAGGTCGATTCCGCCCGGCCCGTCCGGCGCCGAGCCGTCGGTCGTCCAGGCCTCGCGACCGACCGCGAGGAGTTCGCCGGCGTCGTCGACCGTCGCGTAGTGGTCGTTGCCCGGCAGGCCGTAGACGGCCTCGCTCCCCCCGTAGCTGCGGTCCTCGCCGACGTCGGGGTCGCGCACGTGCGAGACGTACTCCGGGTCGCTCGGATCGCCGACGTCCACCAGATAGGTACCGGCGTCCCAGAACGGGAGGTACGCGATGTCGTCGTGGACGGTGACGTCGTGGAGGTAACGGACGTACCAGTAGGCGTCCTCCCACTCGGGGTCGTGCTCGAGCAGCGACCAACGGCCGACCTCCTCGGTCTCGTCGTCGCTCGCGTCGTAGATGACGAGGGCGTTGTCGTCGGGGCCGTTGGCGACGACGTAGAGCAGTCCGTCCGCGAAAAAGCAGTTGTGGATGTGGAAGCCGGTCTCGTAGCGGTCGACGACGGTGGGGTCGGCGGGATCGCTGACGTCGTAGAGTACGAACCCGTGGAAGCCGTCGTTTCCCTCGTTCGCCGGCCCGACGACGGCGAGTCGGTCGTCGTCGATCTCGACGTCGAGGATATCCATGAACTCCCGTCCGTCGACCTCGAGCCGGTAGCGTTCGGCGAGCAGTTCGGGCTCGGTCGGATCGCCGATATCGACGGTCGCGAACCCGAGCGCCGTCGCGAGATAGACCGTCTCGCCGTCGCCGCTGACGACTGCTTCACCGCCGTCCGGCACCTCGACGCGCCCGAGCGGTTCGAACGAGTCGGGGATCTCCTGACTGGCGCGCGGCGTCGCGCCGGTCGAGCCGGCGACCGCTCCCGGGACGGTCAGGACGGCACAGGCGGCCCCGCTCGCTCGGAGGAAGGCTCTCCGCTGCATACGTCACCCACTGTCGCGCGCGTCAAAAATACGTGGAAAGCGGACGCAAAGGTCGGTACGTCGTCGACTGGTCGGCCCCGAGGTCGCTCTCGAGGGGCGGCCTCGGGCCGCCGTCGATTCGAGCGCCGACCGTTACAGCTGCTTGCGGTCGCCCGTTCCGCCGGTCAGCGCGCTGGCGAGCGCGCCCTCGAGGACGACGTCGTCGCCCAGATCGGTGACGGTGATCTCGGGGACGTTGGTCATCACCATCTCGGAGACGCGCTCGCGGATGGGGTCGACGACCAGTTCCTCGTTGTGGAGGGCGACGGCGCCGCCGAAGGAGACGACGATCGGGGCGAACGAGTGGATCACGTTCGTCACGCCGACCGCGTTCCAGTGGGCGAGCTGCTCGATGGTGTAGTCGGCCAGTTCGTCTTCGCCGGCCAGCTCGAAGACGTCCTTGGCCGTGAAGTCGGGCCCCTCGAGGGGCAGGTCGGTCGAAATCGTCGGATCGTCCTCGGCGAGCAGTCGGGCGAAGTCGGGGATGGCGTTCCCCGAGCAGTAGGCCTCCCAGTGGCCGTCGCGGCCGCAGCCACAGGTCAGTCGCCCCTGCGGATCGACGACGCAGTGGCCGACCTCGCCGGCGTTGCCGTCCCAGCCGCTCATGATATTGCCGTCGCAGCAGACGCCGGCGCCGACCCCGGAGGAGATCGTGATGTATACCATATCGTCGGGGTTGCGGTCGGCGTGGAACCGCTCGCCGATGACGCCGGCGTTGGTGTCGTTGTGGAGGTACACCTCGTCGCTGTCGATCAGTTTCGAGATCGGTCCCGTCAGCGGGATGCGATCGATCGAGTCCGGCAGGTTCGCCGGATCGATGACCGCTCCTTCCGCGAGGTCGAACGGACCGATGGAGCCGATCCCCCCCGCGACGATTTCTTCGGGTGCGATACCGGCATCGCCGCACGCTTCGCGAAGCGTCCGCAGAACGCCTTCCGTGACGTCGATCCCCGTCGGGCCACGTGGTGTGGATCGGCGACTCACACCGATCGTCGTCCCGTCGTCCTCGGCGACGACGGCACGGACGTTCGTCGCGCCGAGATCGACGCCCGCATAGTAGTCCATGCTATCCTAGGGACGACCGCGACCGTACTTAACTACTCAGATTATACTCGCCAACGAGTATTATTTACAATAGATTACCGTCCGGGTCGCGACCGACCGCGATCGCTGGGGACAGTTGTATGCTGAACGGTAACATACATCTAGGTATGGCAACCGAGGAGACAGCTAACGGCAGCGAGTCCGGATCCGCCTCAGACCTGGCCGACAGCGAACGGAACGCGGTCCACGAGGTCGAACTCGCCCTCGAGTGGTTCCAGCGCGCGCAGGGGCAGTTGCTCGCGTTCCACCACGCGACGGGCCACGGCATGGACCACCTCCGCGAGGCCGAACGGCTCCTCAGGGAGTCCGGTCGCGACGACCTCGCCGACGCCGTCCGGGACGAGCTGTTACCCCACGGCGTCGTCGACGACGACCGCTGGTCGTACGACGTCGTCGAGAACTACCAGCGAACGTTGCTGGCCGAAGCCCGCGGACTCGAGGAACGGGTCCGGCGAGAACTGGTCGACGGCCGGCGACACGTACTGGAGCGTCGGCAGGAACGAGCGTGGAAAGATCGGGCCGACGAGCGGTGAACGACGTCTCCCGGCCCGACGGCACGCGGTATCGTCTCGATCGCCGTCACGGCCAGCGGAGCGCCGTCCGCGGACGGGGTCGCGCGATCGCTCGAGACCGACGACGGATCAGGCGCCGTGGTCGTCGTTCCGGACGAACGTGACGGGACACGGCGCCGACAGCATGACTTCCTGCGCCGTCGATCCGAAGACCGCTTTCCCGGTGGGCGACCGGCGGCGACCGCCGACGACGACGCGGTCGGCGTCGGTGCTGGTCGCGAGATCCACGATCGTCGGGCCGTGTTCGCCGACCGCACCCCTGGTCTCGTAGTCGACGCCGTACTCGTCGAGGGTCTCCTGCAGGTCGAGGATCGTCGAGTGACGGCGGGCGACGTCGTCGGGGTCGATCTCCGTCTGGTCTCGGTCGAACTCGAGTCGGGAGAGGACGTCGTCGTACTCGCTTTTCGTGAAGACGTGGGCGAGCACGACGGTGGCGTCGGCGGGCTCGGCGACTTCGGCGACCGTCTCGGCCAGTTCGTCGATTCGTTCGGCGTCTCCGGGTCCGACGGCGAGCAGCACTGTTTCTAGTGTCATACGGACATCTCTCTCGGGGAGCACCGTAAATCCACTTCTCGTGATCGAGTGCGGGCCGCCGTTCCGGGCGATTTTTCCACGCCGTCGTCGACGGGAGGGACATGGACGGACCCGACCTCTCGGATCGGACGGTACTCGTGACGGGCAGCGCACGCGGCGTCGGTCGCGAACTCCTGCTTTCGACCGCCGACTGCGGCGCGAAGACGGCCGTCCACTACTACACGAGCGCCGACGCCGCCCGCGAGGTGGCCGCCGAGGCCGAAGACCGCGGCGCCGCCGACGCGATGACCGTTCAGGGCGACGTCACCGACCCCGAGAGCGTCGAGGGGCTCTTTTCGGCCGTCGAATCCGAACTCGGCTCCGTCGACGTCCTCGTGAACAACGTCGGCGACTTCGCCCCCGACCACTGGGCCGACCTCGAGTTCGATACCTGGAACCGCGTGCTCGAGACCAATCTCAACGGCACCTACCTCTGCTCGAAGCGAGCCCTCCCCGCGATGCGCGAGGGCGACTACGGCCGGATCGTCAACATCGGCTACGCCTCGAGCGAGAAGGGGCTGGTCAGCCCGACGAACTTCCCCTACTTCGTCGCGAAGGCCGGCGTCCTGATGTTCACCCGGATGCTCGCGGCGGACACGCAGGACGACGCCGTGACGGTCAACGCCATCTCGCCGTACGTCGTCGAGAACTCCGACGAGTTCCCGGAGGAACTCCCCCGCGGCCGGCCCGCGAGCTTCGAGGACCTGATCGCGCCGCTGTACTTCTTCCTCGACCCGGACAGCGCGTACGTCAGCGGCGAGAACGTAGAGGTCGACGGCGGCTGGCTGCCCGAGAAGGTGTGAGCATCCGGCCCCGTCGAAAATCGCAGTAGTTTATCACGTCCCCCACTGTCTCCCCCGACATGACGGGTCGAGTTCGGGCGATCCACGTCGCCCCCGAACGAGAGGCGCCGATGGAGCGAGTCGAGGAAGCGACGGCCGTCGCCGGTCGCGGTCTCGAGGGGGACCGTTACTTCGACACCGAGGGGACCTTCGCTGACCGCGACGGCAGCGATATTACCTTCATCGAGCGGGAGGCGCTCGAGGCGGCCGAGCGCGACTACGGCATCGCCCTCGAGCCGGGGATCCACCGACGGAACGTCACCACCGAGGGCGTCGCGCTGAACCACCTCGACGGGGAACGGTTCCGCGTCGGCGACCTCGTCTGCGAGGGCACGGAACTCTGCGAACCGTGTTCGTACCTCGAGCGCCACCTCGAGGAAGAAGGCGTTCGCGAGGCGCTGATCCACCGGGGCGGCCTCCGAGCCCGGATCCTCGAGGGCGGCGTCCTGACGTCGAACGACCGCGTCGAACCGCTCGAACGATGACGCCTCCCCCGAACAAACTCGACCGAACGGCCGCCGTCGACGCCGACCGCCTCGCACACGCCGCCCTCGTCCTCATCGACTTCCAGCGGGGGTTCGACGATCCCTCGTGGGGCGAGCGCAACGACCCCGACGCGGAGGCGAACGCGGCGCGAGTGCTCGAGCGCTGGCGCGACCTCGACCGGCCGCTCGTCCACGTCCGCCACGATTCGACGGAACCGGACTCGCCGCTCCGGAGCGACAGCCCCGGATTCGCGTTCAAGTCCGAAACTGCGCCCCTCGAGGGCGAGCCGACGATGGTGAAGTCGGTCAACAGCGCCTTCGTCGGAACCGATCTCGAGGCGTGGCTCCGCGAGCGCGGCGTCGAGACGGTCGTGATCACCGGGCTCACGACCGACCACTGCGTCTCGACGAGTACACGGATGGCCGAGAACCTCGGCTTCGAACCGATCGTCGTCGCCGACGCGACCGCGACCTTCGATCGCACCTTCGACGGCGAGTGCTTCGACGCCGAGACGGTCCACCGCACCGCGCTGGCCCACCTCGAGGGCGAGTTCGCGACGGTGACCGAGACGGACGACCTGCTCGAGACCTGACTAGCAGTCCCGTCGCGACCGTCAGTCGCCGATAACCGGCTGGCACAGTTATGGGGCTTCTCCTCCTCGAGTCGCACATGCGAGTGGCAGTCGCCGGCACCTTCGGCCCGCTTCACGACGGTCATCGGACCCTGTTCGAACACGCGCTGCGGTTCGGCGAGGACGGCGTCGTCGTCGCCCTGACCAGCGACGACCTGGCGGTCGAGACGCGCCACGAACCCCGAGAAATTCCCGGGTTCGACGACCGCATGGCGGCGGTGACCGACGCCGTCGCCGAGATCGATCGCTGGGACCGCGAGGTCGAGATCCGGGAACTGACGAGCGAGTACGACATCGCCGAGGACGACCCCTCGATCGACGCGCTGGTCGTCTCCCCGGAAACGGCGCCCGAACTCGAGGCGATCAACGAGCGCCGACGCGACCGCGACCTCGAGCCCATCTCGGGGATCGTCGCCCCCTACGTCCTCGCCGCGGACGGCGAGCGGATCTCCTCGACGCGGATCGTAAACGGCGAAATCGACGAACACGGGGCCATCCTCGAGTGAGCGCCAGTTGCAGATCAGGTCCCGATTCGGATCGAACGGCCGTCAGACGAACGTGAGCGGCACCATGACGAGCACGCCGACGACGAGTCCGGCGGCCAGTTCCGGCTTGCCGCCCCGCGGGAGGTTCCGACCGACGTCGAGCGCCTCGGGGACGAACTCCGTGAGCACGAGGTAGATCATCGCGCCGGCCGCGAAGCCGAAGCCGTAGGGGAGGAACTCCCGGGCGTAGCGGACGAAGCCGAACGCCAGCACCGCCCCGATCGGCTGGGGGAGACTCGAGAAGACGGCCCACCAGACGAGCTTCCAGTCGGCGACGCCCATCGCCGACAGCGGGATCGAGATCGCCGTCCCCTCGGGGACGTTGTGGATCGAGATCGCGACGGTCATGAAGATCGCCAGCAGCGGGACCGTGAACCCGAGAAACTGGGTGCCACCCTCGAGGCCGAGATCGGCGAACGAGACGCCGATAGCGACGCCTTCGGGGAAGCTGTGGACGGTCAGCACGCCGAGGATGAGCACGAGTTTCTTGAAATCGGCCTCTTCGTAGTCGCGGGGGTCGATATCGGCGTCCAGCAACACGTCGTGGGCGACGATCACGAGCGCGACGCCGGCGGCCATCCCGATCGCGATCTCGAACGGCGTCCCCTCGGCCAGCCCCTCCTCGACGAGGCCGAAGGTCGACGCCGAGAGCATGATTCCCGAGGCGAGCCCCCAGAGGACGACGTTCCGCCGGTCGCTGATCGAGTCGAAGAGGAGGAAGGGGACGGCGCCGAGGCCGGTCGCCAGCGCCGTCACGAGGCCGGCGACGAAGACCAGCGCGAGGTTCTCGATGAGTGCCATCTACCGGTAGATCGGCGAGCGACCGGAAAGAGGCAGCGGCGATCGCAGCCGGGACAGCGGGTCCCCACCGCCGAGACGCCGACCTCGAGCGTGGCGATAACGATACGAGTTCGCCTTTTGTAACGAGAACAGCGGGCGCTACAGGAACCGATCGAGCCCGAGTTGCTGTTTCGCGAAGCGAGCGAGCAGCGGCGCGTCGTCGATATCGAACAGTTTCGCGATGGCGAGAACGTTTCCGTTGTTCGCCGCCGCGAGCGTCTCCTCGTCGAGCCGGTGGAGGTCGTTCATGAACTGGTCGTAGCGCTCGTTCGGCGCGAGATAGAGCAGTTGGGTCATCAGCAGTCGCTTGCGCTGGTTCGGCGCGACGTCGCGGTGCCAGAGGGTATCGTACACCTCGAGGTTCTCGGCGGTCGGCTCGAGGCCGTGTTTGAGACAGCTATCGACGGCGACGGCCGCGACGCGACCGGACTGCATGCACTTGTTGATCCCCTCGCCCCACAGCGGGTCGACCGTCGGGACGGTGTCGCCGATGGCCAGGAACCGGTCGGTGTGCATCCGTTCCGGCAGCTGGAGGTGGGCCGAGCCTCGGTGTTGTTTCCCCTCGAGTCGCGTCGCGTTCGCGAAGCGGGGGTCCGTCTCGAGCCAGTGCTCGAGGTAGTCGTCGACCGTGTGTCCGTCCTTGGCGTACCGACTGTGGTGCTCGTTCTGGAGGTAACAGAGTCCGACCTTGGCGGTGTCCTCGCCGGTGTGGAAGATCCACGAGTAGCCGCCGGGCGCGATCTCGTGGTCCAGTCGGAGCATCATCGCGTCGCGGAGGTCGGCGAAGCCGGGGCGGTCGATGTCGATCCCCTCGAACTCGTACTCGATGCCGATCGCGTGGTTCTCGCGTTTCAGGTCGACGACGTCGAGTTTCTTCGCCAGCGGCGCAGCGGGCCCCGTCGCGTCGATCACGACGTCGCCGTAGACCTCCTGGTCGCCGTTGTACCGAACGCCGACGATCTCGCCGTTCTCCGTGATCGGGGCGGTGACGCGAGCGTCGAACAGGTACTCGGCGCCCTTCTCGCGGCTGTCCTCGACGAGATAGCGCTTGAAGTCGGCGAACTCGAGGACGGCGCCGGGCTGTTCCTGCGTGTAGTGGTCGTGAGGCGACTCGAGGACGACGCTGTCGGTGTACTGCATGACGACGTCGTCCGGGATGCCGAAGGAGGCCATCATCGACGGGAACGTCCCCGCGGTCGACTTGTTGCTCTGGCGCGGGAACTCCTCTTCCGACTCGGTCTCGAGGACTACGACGTCGTAGCCCCTGGCAACGAGGTCGCGTGCGCACTGTCCCCCGGCCGGACCGGCACCGGCGATGACCACATCGTAGCGGTTGTTCATACCGCCGAAACTATTTCGAAGCCACATTAGTTTATTCAGTTGCGGTGGAGTGTCCGTCCGCAAACAACGAATTCCGCAGGCGAGGTACGAGGTCCACAGCGTCGGTTCAGCCGGGACGATGCGCTCGCTCGCACGGCGGACACGTGTCAGCGAACGATCGTCACCGGAACGGGTGAGCGTCGGGCGATCCGTTCCGCGACGCTCCCGAGCAAGACCCGCGAGATACCCGATCGACCGTGGCTGCCGACGACGATTCGATCGACCGCGCGGTCGGTCGCGTACTCGAGGACGGCGGCCGCGGGTTGGCCGGTCAGGAGCACCGTCTCGACCTCGCAGTTCCGCTCGTTCGCGGCCTCTCGGGCCGTCTCGAACAGTTCGTTCGCTCGCTCTCGGCGCTGCTCTCGGATCCCGTCGGCGCCGAGGTGGGCGGCCTCGCCGTAGCCGCTCTCGTTCGGATCGACGACGTGGACGGCGACGATATCGTCCTCGTCGTGGTTCTCGAGCGCGTACTCGAGGGCCGCCCGGCCGGGATCAGACTCGTCGAGGGCGACCAGGACTGTCATACGAGACGGTTCGGCCCGCACATACTTGGATGTGCCACACCGTTCACAGCGTCCGTATCGGCGCGCCGGAACCCGCTGGAACCGCGCCGACGTTCCGATGGCAACCGCGCCGACCGACCGCGACGAATCGGGCTCGACGCGCACCTACTGGGCGGACGTCGTACTATCGGTCGGTTCCGGCGCTATTCGAAAGGCCGGTCGGACCAGCGGAAACTGTCGGATACGGGTCGTAATCAGTCGTTACTCGAGGGATTTCGAACGTACTCGACGGGACTCGCGTTCAGAGCAGTCGCGAAGCGGGGACGTGGCAGGCGGTCGCGAGAACTCGGCCGCGGTCCGGCTCGTGACACACCGCGGCCCGGCTCGGCGCCCAGCCTCGCTGGAACGGCTGACGGGGACGAGCGGCCGCATTTCGGTCCGTTCCGCGGTGCTTGCAAAGCCAACGGGTGCAATAACGGGTGTGGCATACGTAGGCTTGCGAAGCTCTCCCAATGAGTACGAAAACGCCGCGAAAGGCCGACATCCTGCGTCCGATACAGAACACGTCGACGAAGTACTTCGCGCTGGCCGCCGTCGCGGGACTGGCGTTCGCCCTGTTCGTCCTCGGGTGGTTATATCAGCTCTACGAGGGGATGGCCGTCACCGGCCTCGCGGACTGGGGCTCGGGCGGCGGCGTGACGTGGGGCGTCTACATCGGTGCGTTCATCTGGTGGGTCGGGATCGCGCACGGGGGAATCATCCTCTCGGCGGCCGTCCGGCTGCTCGGGATGGAACGCTACATGCCGGTCGCTCGCCTGGCCGAACTCCTGACGATCGCCGGGCTCTCGGCCGCCGGCTTCTACATCCTGGTCCACATGGGCCGTCCGGACCGGATGGTCACGAGCGTGCTCGGCCACTACCACATCACGATCCACAACTCGCCGCTGGTGTGGGACGTGACCGTCATCACCGCGTACCTCGTGTTGACGGCGACCTACCTCTCGCTGACGCTGCGGTACGACGTCAGCCGGCTGCGCGACCAGCTTCCGGATCGGTTCGGTCCGATCTACCGGTTCATGACGATCGGCTACACCGAACGCGAGGACGAGGTCATCGACCGGATGGTCTGGTGGCTCGCGCTCGCGATCATCATCATGGCCCCGCTGTTGCTCCACGGCGGCGTCATCCCATGGCTGTTCGCGGTGATTCCGACGATGCCCGGCTGGTTCGGCGCCGTTCAGGGCCCGCAGTTCCTCACCATCGCCCTCACCTCGGCGATCAGCGGCGTCATCCTGCTGTCCTTTGCCTTCCGCTGGGCCTACGACTGGGACCACATCATCACGGACGACATCTTCCGCGGACTGCTCCTCTGGCTGGGCTTCTTCTGTCTGCTCTTCCTCTGGCTGCAGCTCCAGCAACTCGTCACCGGCCTGTTCACGGCGCCCGTGGACGTGACCCACGCGGCCGAGGGACGGATTCACCAACCGCTCTACGCCCTCGCGATGGGTCTCGTCGCCACGGCGCTCGCGTTCATCTTCGCGCAGACGATCCGGCCGACGCTGTTCACCAAGAAGCGGGCCGTCGCCACCGGGCTCATGGTACTCACCGGTACGCTGATCGAGAAGATCCTGTTCGTCGTCGAGGGGTTCCTGCACCCGACCCTGGACATCTACGGCGCGGTGCCCGGCGAGTACTTCCCGAGTCTCATCGAGATCGCGTCGCTCGTCGGCACGGTCGGGATGGTGACCCTGTTTTTCCTCACGGTGGCCAAACTGTTCCCGGTCGTCGAACTCCACGCGATCGAACACCTTCAGGAGAAACAGGCGCCCCAGGAGGAGCCGGTGATTCACGACGACTGACGGCTCGCTCGTCACTGTCCGATTTTCGGCCGCAGTCACCGACTCGAGCGACGCCGTCCCGGCGTCGGCGATGGATCGGAGTCGCGCCTCGCTAGCCGTCTCTCGCGTCGCTGCAAAATTGAACGGGACGACGGGTATCGAGTCCCATCGCCGATCGTTACTCGGAGTAGCCTTCCTGCAGGAACGCGCCCTCGGTCTCGTAGATCGAGAGGAGTTCGTCGAGGAACTCCTCGTAGGACTCGCCCTCCTCGCAGTGGCTGTCGAGCCGTTCTTTCATGTCGTCGCTGAGTTCGATGGTGTGAGTCATAGCTGGCACGAAGCGGACGCTTCGACAGTACCGTCGTCGGCCGCAGTCAAATAGCTCGGGGACGCGTTTGCAGCGCGACCGTCGATCGGTGCGAGGCTGGCACGGGACGGCCCCGGAGTTAACCCGGTCGTCGTGATAGCGACGGGTATGACAGCGACACTGACAGACGACGAGGTCGGCAAGACGGTCGTCGACGCCGAAGGCAAGGAGCTCGGAATCGTCGCGAAAGTCGAGAACGGTCGCGCTTCCGTCGATCCGAACCCGTCGGTCGCGGAGCACCTCCTCGCCTCGATAGGCGTCGAGGGGGAAGACGAGGAGGACTACGTGGTCACGGAGGACATGCTCGAGTCGGTCGGCGATGAGATCGTCCTGCGGGGCAACCTCTGAGGCGACGACCGCCCGGAACGCCGTCCGCGGCTACTGCTCGAGGGACTGTTCGCGCCAGGTCGTCCAGTCGTAGAGCCGCTCGAGTTCGCCGCCCTGCTGGCGGATAGCGACTGCGGTGTCGAACAGGAAGGCAGCGACCAGCGTCGTGCCGACGATCCAGACGGCGTCGGTCAGCGCCGCGTAGCCCGACAGGTAGCCGGTCACGAGGTCGACGGAGACGACGGCGACGACGCAGAGGATCGCCGGCAGCAGGTGGCGCGTCAGCGCCGCGAGCGTCGTCCCCTCGTGGACGCGAACGGTCTGGACGGCGTAGCGGACGGCCCACGCGGAAGTGACGATCCAGCCGACGGCGATCACCGGCCGAGTCCAGTCGCTCTCGAGGAGGAAGGTCCCCCACCACGCGCCGACGAAGACCGCGACGACGGCGTAGTCGGCCCACGCGGGGACCAGCCGCGACCGCCCCTCGCCGGGCCGTTCGGCGTGATACATCGCGCGGATCGCCAGCGCGAGAAAGAGGATGAAGAACAGCACTGCGCCCTCGGCGAACAGGGAGAGCCGGTCGGCCTCGAGGACCACCGTCCCGATATCGGCGACGGCGTAGACGATCGCGGCGCCGATCCCGGCGAAGAGGTACCACTGCGCCTCGCGGACGTCGGCGACGAGGACGTCGCGGACGAAGACGGACGCGTAGTACAACAGGACGAGCGCGGCGACGCCGACCGCGAGGGAGGCGAACAGCTGACCGATGGCGACCGTCGCTTCCGGATCGCTGGCGTCGAACGTGAGTAGCGGTGCCGAGACGAACATCATTGGATGAGTACTATCCAGTGACCGCGTAAAGGTCCACCCTCAGTTACCGCCGGTCGGGAACGAGACGGGCCGATCGAGACGAGCGGCTGGTCGCTCGAGTCGCCGGTACCTAGTGAAGCGGGTTACGTCGAAACGGGACGATGGACGGGCGCGGTATCGCGGTGCGAGGAAGAATGAGGTGGTCGCTCGAGTCCGGGCCGAGTCGCGGTTCCGGTTCCGGTCCCGGTCCCGGTCCCGGTCACGGTTCCTCGTCGTAGAGGTCGCGGGTGGGCTCGCCGGTGACGTTGATCGCGGCGAGGGTGCCCTTCTGGGTGGCGCGGGTCAGCGCGTGGTCGACGAGCTTGACGGGACCGGGGACGGGGAACTCCATCTCGCCGGCGGTGGTGGTGCCGGGCGCGACGGGAGCGGTCTCGATGTTACGGTCGGGGTCGGTCAGGAGGTCGCCGTCGCGGTAGTAGCGGCTCCAGACGTTGCCGATGGGGTGGACGGCGCTGGTGAGGTTGGGGCCGCCGTTGGCGAAGTACACGCGGGCGGTCTCACCGGTCTCGGCCTGCATGGGCCCGACGCCGTCCTCGGTGAAGCCGTAGGGCTGGCCGTTGAAGACGACGTAGGTGGGCTCTTCGGCCAGCATCGCGTCGTAGTCGAGGGCGTGGTGGCCCTCCTCGCCGACCTCGCCGGTGGTGTAGAGCTCGTGTTGGCCGAGGTAGAACTCGCGGTCGACCTCGGGGAGGCCCTCGGCGGGTTCGACGAGGATCGCACCGAACATGCCGGCGCTGATGTGGGCGGCCATGTTCGGGATCGCGCAGTGGTAGATGAACACCCCGGGGTAGTCGGCCGTGAAGCTGATCTCGGCGGTGTCGTCGTCGGGGCCGATCGTCGTCGCTTCGGCGCCCCCGCCCGGCCCGTAGACCGCGTGGAAGTCCATGTTGTGCGAGACCTTGTTCAGCTCCTCGGGCACGTCGAACGTGAGGGTGACCCGGTCGCCCTCCCGGACCCGAATCATCGGCCCCGGAACCTGCCCTTCGAAGGTCATGTACTCGAAGGTGACCCCGGGCTCGATCTCGGCGACCAGCCGCTCGGTGCGGACGGTCACGTCGTGTTCGCGGGGCTGGGTCCAGTCGACCGGCGGGGGCACGTCCGTCGGGTCCCGGGCGATCCGGTCGACGTCGACAGCTTTCGCCGCCGGCAGCCCCTCCTCATCGTCGGTCGCGGGGGCGGGGGTGGTCGTCGCGCTGTTCCCCTGGGGCTGGTCGCCACCGAGACAGCCGGCCACCGCGATGGTGCCGGCCGCGCCCAGTGCCGCCATGAACTGCCGTCGGTTTGCTGCTGTCGTTGTCATTGGCCTTCTCCTCATCTGTGTATAGGGGTAGACGTACGGTCAACCCCCTCGACGGTTCTCGGCCGCCAGTAATCCGATCGACAACTCCCCCGATATCGAGGGTGGTTAAATACCACCGAACAATGATCGGCTCTCTCGGGCCCGTTCCGGCTCCGCATCGGGGCTCGAGACCGAGACGACAGTTCACGTCGACCGTCAGAACGAACACGACGCCGGCCGACGAGTCGGATATGGATCCCACTGACCTGCGCGAGCGGATGCCGGCCCTCGAGTCCAGCGCGTATCTGAACTGGGGGGCCGGCGGGCCGAGCCCCCGCCGCGTCGTCGAGGCGGCGGAATCGAGCCTCGAGCACCACGAGTACGCGGCCCCGACGGGCGAGGGCCAGTACCCCGCGGCGTTCGACGCCTACGACGAGGCGCGGGCCGCGATCGCCGGTCTGCTCGGCGCGGCCCCCGACGAGATCGCGCTCACGGAGAGCACGACCGACGGGATCAACCGCGTCGCCGGCGCGCTCGACTGGGACGCGGACGACGTCGTCGTCCGGACCGACCTCGAGCACTCCGCGGGGATCCTCCCGTGGCAGCGCCTCGAGCGCGAGCGGGGAGTCGACGTGCGGGTGCTCGAGACCGAGAGCGGCCGAGTCGATCTCGAGGCCGTGAAATCGGCGGCCGAGGACGCGACGCTGTTCTGCGTGAGTTCGCTCACCTGGACCCACGGTACCCGACTGCCGGTGTCCGAAATCGTCGATATCGCCCACGACGCCGGCGCGCTGGTCCTCGTCGACGCCGTGCAGGCGCCCGGCCAGCGACCGATCGACGTCCGCGAGTGGGGCGCCGACTTCGTCGCCGCCGCGGGCCACAAGTGGCTCGTCGGCCCCTTCGGCTCCGGCTTCCTGTACGCTCGCGAGGGTCTCGAGCGCGAGCACGACCTCGTCCCCGCCGCGATCGGCTACCGGAGCGTCGTCGACGAGAACGCCACCGCGTACGAGTACGAGCGGGGCGCACGGCGGTTCGAGGTCGCGACGGCCAGCCCCGCGCCCCACGCCGGGCTGACCGAAGCGATCCGAGCGCTCGAGGAGATCGGTCTCGACGCGATCGAAGAGCGGATCGAGACGCTCACGGATCGGCTCAAGGGCGGCGTCTCGGACGAGCGACTGCTGAGTCCGCGCGGCTTCGAGTCCGGGCTGATCGCGATCGACGTCGACGACCCCGAAGCGACCGTCGAGCGGCTCTCGGCGGAGGGAATCGTCGTTCGATCGCTGCCCGACCCCGACGCGATCCGGGCGTCGGTCCACGCGTTCAACACCCGCGAGGACGTCGATCGGCTGCTCGAGGCGCTGTGACGTGACCCCGCGACGGTCGATCGGCGCGGCGAGTCCCGCGCGAGCCTCCGGATTGATCCGGTTCTCCCGCGAACTGCCACCATGGGCTTTCACACCTATCCGATCGAGCGCGCCGCCGCGCTCGACGATCCGTCGCGGTATCGGTTCTGCTCCCGTGAGGAACTGCTCGAGCTGCTCGATCCGGATTCGGCGACCGTCGTCGCGGACCTGGGCTCGGGGACGGGCTTCTACGCGGCCGACGTCGCCCCGTTCGTCGACCGACTGTACGCGGTCGACGTCCAGCGGGAGATGCACGAACTGCACCGCGAGAAGGGCGTTCCGGCGGCCGTGGAACCGGTGACGGCGGACGTCGCGGCGCTCCCGTTCGCCGACGCGGAACTCGACGGCGCGTTCTCGGTGATGACGCACCACGAGTACGCCGACGACGCGGCGTTCGCCGAACTCGCGCGGGTGTGTCGACCCGGCGCCCGCGTCGTGACGGTCGACTGGTCCGCCGACGGATCCGGGACGGACGGACCGCCGCTCGACGAGCGGTTCGACGCCGCGACCGCCGTCGAGCAACTGGAGCGGGCCGGCTTCACTACGGAGATCGTCAGGGAGCGTCCGGAGACGTTCGCGGTCGTCGCCCGCCGGTGAGGACGGTCTCGAGACCGACGGTGTAGAAACAGTGGAAAAACGCTCTCGCTCGACGCTCGTCCGGTCGCTCAGGAATCGGTATCGGTGTCGGTGTCGTCGCTCGACTGCGCTGCGGCCTCGAGCATCGTTTCCCGATCATCGAAGTACGCCGGGGCGTCGCGGTCGGCCTCGAACTCGAGCACGCGGGAGAGGGCGTCCTCGCCGTCGTCGACGTCGTCGGCCAACTCCTCGGCGAGGTCCGTGTACGCGCCGGCCAGCGTCTGGAAGGCCTCCATTCGAGTCTGTTTGGCCTCGAGGAGCAGTTGCTTCTCCTTGACGTCGCTCTCGAGTTCCTCGAAGGCGTCGAGGTCCAGCTCGTCGCCGGGTCCGTCCGGCGTCGACGGTGCGTCGGTCCCCTTGGTCGCCGTCGCGTGATCCTCGAGTTGCCCGCGGAGCTCGGCCATGTCCTCGTCGATCTCGGCGAGCAGCTCGTCGGCCTCGTCGCGCATGGTCTCGACGCGCCCGGAGAGCAGGCCCGCCTGCGTGTGGCAGTAGTCGACGAAGTCGTCGACCGCCAGCCCGGGGTCGGTGTCGTCGCTCATGGCACCTCGTTCGGGCGTCCGACCGAAGTCACTTTGGACTCGGTGGTCAGATCACCACGGGACCGCAACGATTCGGCCGTTCTCGAGCGTCGCTAGCTGCTAGCAAATGCCACTCTATTACGCTTTCAGACCCGTTAAGTCCTTTCGGCCACTGACTCAATCACAGTGAATCGAGCAGTGAGTCGCGAAATTATCCGGTCACAAATCGATACAAACGCATGAGCAAGGACTACATCGAGGTACGGGGTGCGGAGGAACACAACCTCAAGGACCTCGACGTCACCATCCCCCGCGAGGAGTTCACCGTCGTCACCGGACTCTCGGGTTCGGGCAAGTCCTCGCTGGCGTTCGAGACGATCTACGCCGAGGGCCAGCGCCGGTACATCGAGAGCCTCTCGGCGTACGCCCGGAACTTCTTGGGCCAGATGGACAAGCCGCAGGTCGAGACCGTCGAAGGACTCTCCCCGGCGATCTCGATCGATCAGAAGAACGCCGCGAACAACCCCCGATCGACGGTGGGGACCGTTACCGAACTCCACGACTATCTCCGTCTCCTCTACGCCCGCGTCGGTACCCCCCACTGCCCCGAATGCGGCCGCGAAGTCGGCGAGCAGTCGGCCCAGAACATGGTCGAGCGCATCCTCGAGCTCCCCGAGGGAACGAAGGTCAAGCTGGCGGCGCCGGTCGTCCGCGACCAGAAGGGGGCCTTCGAGGACCTCTTCGAGGAACTCGTCTCGGAGGGGTACGCCCGCGTCGAGATCGACGGCGAGGAACACGACCTCACGCTGGACGATCCCGAGCTGGACGAGAACTTCGACCACACCGTCGACGTCATCGTCGACCGCGTGAAGGTCTCCGCCGAGGACCGCCCGCGCATCATCGACAGCGTCGAGACGGCGCTCGACGAGGCCGAGGGCGTCCTGAAGGTGATCCTGCCGGACGCACCGAAGGACGTCGCGAGCGACCTGGGCGATGCGGCCCGGCGGACGGGCGCGCTGGGCGACGAGACCGAGGAGGACGACCGCTTCGTCGTCGAGTTCTCGAAGGACCTCGCCTGCACGCACTGCGGGATCGACGTCCCCGAGATCGAGACCCGTTCGTTCTCCTTCAACTCGCCCCACGGCGCCTGTCCCGAGTGCGAGGGGTTGGGCGAGACCAAGGAGGTCGACGAGGACCTCGTCATCCAGGACGAGTCCAAGCCGCTCAAGCACGTCTTCGAGGCCTGGAGCTACAACCGATCGTACTACCGGACCCGCCTCGACGCCGTCGCCGAGCACTTCGGCGTCTCGCTGTCGACGCCGTTCGAGGAGTTAGACGAGGACGTCCAGCGGGCGTTCCTCTACGGCACCGACGGCGAGGTCGTTTTCAAGCGGAGCACGAAGAACGGCACTCGCCGGAAGCGCAAGCGCTTCGAGGGCGTTATTCCGAACTTAGAGCGCCGGTACGTCGAGACCGACTCCGACTCGACCAGAGAGCACATCGAGGACTACATGTCGGCGACGGAGTGTCCGGCCTGTGACGGTACCCGGCTGAAGGCCGCGAGTCGGGCCGTGCTCGTCGACGGGACGGCGATCACCGAGATCAACGCGATGAGCATCGGCGACGCCTTAGAGCACTTCGAATCGATGGAGGCCGACCTCACCGAGCGCGAGAAGGTCATCGCCGAGGAGATCTTGAAGGAGATCCGCGCGCGACTCGGCTTCATGTGCGAGGTCGGGCTGGACTACCTCACGCTCGACCGGGAGGCCGCGACGCTGTCGGGCGGGGAGAGCCAGCGCATCCGCCTCGCCACGCAGATCGGTTCCGGGCTGGTCGGCGTCCTCTACGTGTTAGACGAGCCCTCGATCGGGCTCCACCAGCGGGACAACGACCGGCTGCTGGACACCTTGGAGGAACTTCGCGACCTCGGGAACACCCTCATCGTCGTCGAACACGACGAGGAGACGATGCGGCGAGCGGACCAGGTCATCGACATGGGTCCCGGCCCCGGCAAGCGCGGCGGCGAGGTCGTCGCCAACGGCCCCGTCGAGGAGGTCAAGTCGACCGAGGGATCGATCACCGGCGATTACCTCTCCGGCCGCCGGCAGATCCCAGTGCCCGACGAACGCCGCGATCCCGACGGCGCGCTGACGATCCGCGGCGCCCGCCAGCACAACTTGGACGACCTCGACGTCGACATCCCGCTGGGCAACTTCACGGCGATCACGGGCGTCTCCGGGTCCGGCAAGTCGACGCTGATGCACGAGGTGCTCTACAAGGGGCTGGCCCGCGAGATGAACGACAACACGTCGGTCATTCCGGGCGATCACGACGCCCTCGAGGGGCTCGAGGACATCGAGACCGTGCGACTGATCGACCAGTCGCCGATCGGCCGCACGCCCCGCTCGAACCCGGCGACGTACACCAACGTCTTCGACTACATCCGCGAGCTGTTCGCCCAGACGAAGCTGGCGAAACAGCGAGGCTACGAGAAGGGACGGTTCTCCTTCAACGTCAAGGGCGGCCGCTGCGAGGAGTGTGGCGGTCAGGGAACCGTCAAGATCGAGATGAACTTCCTCTCGGACGTGTACGTCCCCTGCGAGGAGTGCGACGGCGCTCGCTACAACGACGCCACCCTGGACGTCACCTACAAGGGCAAGACCATCGCCGACGTCCTCGAGATGGAAGTCGAGGAGGCCTACGAGTTCTTCGAGTCCTCGAGCCAGATCCGACGGCGTCTGAAGCTGCTGAAGGACGTCGGCCTCGACTACATGAAACTCGGCCAGCCCTCCACGACGCTCTCGGGCGGGGAGGCCCAGCGCATCAAGCTGGCGGAGGAACTCGGCAAGAAGGACACCGGCGAGACGCTCTACCTGCTCGACGAGCCCACGACCGGCCTCCACAGCGAGGACGAGCGCAAACTCATCGACGTCCTCCACCGGCTGACCGACAACGGGAACACCGTCGTCGTCATCGAGCACGAGCTCGACCTCGTGAAGAACGCCGACCACGTGATCGACCTCGGCCCCGAGGGCGGCGAGAACGGCGGCGAGATCGTCGCGACCGGGACGCCCGAGGAGATCGCCCGACTCGAGGACTCCCACACGGGTCGCTACCTGCGCGACCTGCTCCCGAAGGTGGACCTCGAGGGGCCCCGCGGCGAGCGCGTCGAACCCGTGACGGCGCCGATGGACGACGACTGATTCGGTTTCGCGCTGCTACTTCTCCCCGCGAACGAGGCGATACCGCGGCCGCTTCGATCGGATTCGGTAGCGTCACGCTACCCTCGAGAACACCTTCGACTCGATCCGCTGGAGGTGTCTGCCGACCGCGCTCGCTGAAATCCCGAGTTCGGCGGCGAGGTCGTCGTGAGTCGCCTCTCGCGGCGACTCGTAGTAGCCGCAGTCGACCGCGACGGAGAGCACTTCGCGTTCGCGCGCCGTCAGCGATCCGAACAGCGTCCCGGTGTCGGGCCGATAGTCGCCGACGGCTTCGATCTCGCCCTCGAGCCCCTCCGGAAGGTCGAGGCTGCTGCCGTCGAAGGCATCGGCGTCGCCGACGAGCGTGTGCCGGTGGCCGCCGTCGGCCGTCACTTCGATCGGCATCTCGACCACGAACGGTGAGGCCCGTTGTCGCTCGAACAACTCGAGCGTGCGCTCGTTCGGCCGGATGTGCGAGAAGCCGATCGCCCGGTCGTCGTCCGCGTCCGCGGAGACGACGCAGTTCAGCACCGAGTCCGCGGACTCGAGGATCTCCCGGTACCGCTCGGCGTCGCCGCGGACTTCGCCGAGCATCGCGAGCGTCTCGTCGGCGAGCAGCTCGACGTGGTGGATCGCCACCGGGGAGACATCGGGGTCCGCGGCGAGTCGTCGACCGACCGGGTGGAAACCGCCCTCGTCGGAGTTGACCGTCAGCGTGACGTAGCGCATCTCCCTTTCACCGAAGCTACCGCGGCGAGTTATAAAAGACTCAGCATGAGAACCGCGACGTTCGCGTCGGTCCGGTCCGTAGCATCGCCCATGACCGCGAGCACCGACGCGCGAACGGCGCCCTCGAGCACAGACGCTCGGGAGCCCCCGGGACCGAACGGGCTCCCCGTGATCGGGAACCTCCACCGGTACGTCCGCGATCCGCTATCGTTCATCGAGCGCTGCGCTCGCGAGTACGGCGATGTCGTCTACACGAACGTCGGTCCGATGGAGTCGTACATGGTCTCCCACCCGTCGCACATCGAGCGGATTCTCGTCAGCGAGAGCGATCGGTTCCGCAACGCCGAGTTGGGACAGGGTCGACTGGAGCCGCTGTTCGGAAACGGGCTGGTCGTCAGCGAAGGGGAGCACTGGCGGCGACAGCGAATCCGAATGCAGCCGGCGTTTCGTCCCGATCGGATCGCCGCCTACGCCGAGATCATGCGAGCGGAGGCGATCCGGGTGACGGACCGCTGGTCGCCGGGCGAGACGATACGGCTCGACGACGAATTCCGCCGGCTCTCGCTCCGAATCCTCGTCCGGTCGCTGTTCGGGACCGATCTCGACGACCGCGAGGACGAGATCCTCGAGGCGTTCCGGACGACGACGGATCGGTTCGAGGGGGCGAACACGTGGCTTCCCGGGTGGCTACCGACGCCGGCGAACAGACGGTTCGAACGCGGCCGTCAGCGACTCGACGAGATCGTCTACGAGTTGATCGATCGGCGACGGGACGACGCCGCGAGCCGCGACGATCTGCTGTCCGCGCTGCTGACCGCCGAAGACGACTGCGGCGAGCGGATGTCCGACCGGGCGATTCGGGACGAAGTCGTGACGCTGCTCGCCGCCGGACACGACACGACAGCGCTCGCGCTGACGTACGCGGTCCACCTGCTCGGCACCCGTCCGAGCGCCGCGGAGCGGTTAGCCGCCGAACTCGAGTCGGTACTCGACGGCGAGGCGCCGACGATGGCCGACCTCGACCGGCTCCCGTACACCGAGGCGGCCGTCTCGGAGGCGCTCCGGTACTATCCGCCGACGCACGCGACCGCTCGAGAGCCGGTCGAGGACGTCACCGTCGACGGCTATCGGCTCCCGAAGGGAGCGACCGTGTTCCTCCCGCAGTGGGTCGTCCACCGCGACGAGCGGTGGTGGGACGACCCGGAGACGTATCATCCTGAACGATGGCTCGACGACTCGGATCGCCCGGAGTACGCGTACTTCCCGTTCGGCGGCGGGCCGCGTCACTGCATCGGCCACCGGTTCGCGCTCGTCGAGGCACGAATCGTCCTCGCGACGATCGCCTCGCGGTGGCGGCTCGAACCGACCGACGAAACGCTCTCGGTTCGCCCGGCGATCACGCTCAGACCGACCGAACCGGTCGAAGCCGTCGTCCGAGAGCGAACGCGCTGAGCCGCGAGTCCGGGTTCCGTACGCTCGAGCGGTGGCTCGAGAGGGAGAACGGGAACGAGCGTCGGAAGACCGGCCGTCGGCCCGAGCCTCGGCGGCGATCCGAACGGGTATTGACGGCCGCCGCCGAATCGGCGTCCGATGAACGCTCGGAAGGCCGTCCTCCGACGCGGGCTCGCGGGCGGCGGCGTCGCGACGCTCCTGCTGGCCGTCTGCTTCGTCGCCGCACTGGGGATTCCGACGACGCCGTCGATGGTCGGCATCGTCGTCTGGCTGGTCGCCGTCGGCTGCGGGATGCTCGCCGTCGGCCGCCGGGAACGGGTCTCGCTCGGGTCGACGACCCTCGAGTGGCCCCGCGTCGCCGCCGTCGCGATCGCGCTGCTGGCCGTCGGCTGGGCCGCGATCAGCGCCGCGAGCCTCCTCCGGGGCGACGGCGTCACCGGACTCGGCCCGCTCGAGGGCCTACTCACGGCCGGGCTCGTCGGCTACTTCGCGTGGTTCGCCCGCGAGTGCTGGGTCGGCGGCAGCGTGATCGAGTCGGAGACGTTCGTCGTCGACTGAATCGGTGACGGGAGGTCGAACGCAGGCGGAACGATCCGCGCGCATACCGACGATATCGAGAAAGTCGTATATGGACGTATCAGGACCTGTGCAACCAATCATCGGCCAGCCACGGGCTTTTGGACGCGGAGTTATTACCGTCCGTTGTGACTCGAGCCGTTCGGCCGGCGACGCGCGACGACGCCTGGGCGATCCACGAGACGGCCCGCGAGAGCTGGCACGCCGCCTACGACGGAATCCTCGGGTCCGATCGGGTCGACGAAGTCGTCGACGACTGGTACGCGATCGGCGATCTCGAGTCGGCGATCGGCGGCGCGAGCGGGCGGGCGGACGTGGCCTTCCTCGTCGCCGAGCCGACCGACGACGCGCCTCGAGCGCGCTCGACGGACGACCGCGCTGACCGCACCGGCGAGTTCGACCGCGAGTGTGCCGGGTTCGCCCACGCCGTTCCGTGGCCGGAGGATCCCGCGGTCGGCTACCTCGCACGCCTGTACGTCACTCCCGACAGCTGGGGCGAGGGCATCGGGTCGAGGTTGTTGACGCGGCTCGAGGCCGACCTCGAGCACGCGTTCGATCGCCTGCGGCTGGCCGTCCTCGCGGCCAACGACGTCGGGATCTCGTTTTACGAGTCCGCGGGGTTCGAACGCGTCGCGACCCGTGAGAACGATCTGGCCGCGGGGCTCGAGGAGTACGTCTACGAGCGGCCGATCGCGACCGAGATGCGATAGCCCGAGGTGGTCGCCGATCCGGACGGCGTTTCTGATCCCCTCGGCGAGCGGTTCCGGGCCTTCGCCGCGCCGATCTCACGATCTACCTCGGGACAGGACCGTCGCCTGACGAGCGATTCACGGACGCGGCGCTCGAGTCCTCGAGCGGAAAGAATCGGAGTTCGACCGAGTTTTCGCTCGTTCACTCACTAGCGGCTGTCCCGACCTCGTTTTTGCAGTGGTAACTGATGTCTCGGGGGCAGTTATTGATAACTCGAGTGCGCTGCTCTCGCGGCAACGGGGAATCGCCACACCCTCCCCAGCCGATTCGCTCGGTCACTTCGCTCCCTCGCTCATCCCTCGCACGGCTTCGGATCACGGTGACCGTGGAGGGAACCGTGATCCAGCGTGCGCCACCGCACGCGGTTCGATCGAGCAACGGGAAAATAGGACGACTATCGGCCGCTATAACGTCTTTTCGGCCTCGCTCTCGTCCACGACCTCGATCCCGCGGTTGTTGACCGCCATCGGGTCGAGGCCGACCTCCTGGAGGAAGTTCTTGTACTCGCGTTCGCACTGCTCGGCGTCCTTCTGCTTGTCGCTGGCGCGGTCGCAGAGTTCGATCAGGTTCTCGGGGACGTCGTTCTGGTAGACGATCCAGTGGTTGATCAGGTCCGAGAGTCGGCGGATCGGGCTGGTGAAGTGGCCGTAGATCTCGAAGTTCAGCGCGTGGTGACCGCCGAACGGGTCGTTCATGTACTTCGCGCGGGGCATCACCTTCATCACGGCCCACTGGATCTTGTCGAGTTGGCGACCGGGAGCTTCCTCGAGCGTCGCGTTGACCGCCTTTCGCGGGTCGTCCCACGTGTCGCCGGGGATCGAGACGCCGTCTAAGTCCTGAATCTCGCGGAGGGCCTCGGACCACTCGTCGGGGCTGGGCTGGGGGTGGACCCGGTACATCGCCTCGACGCCGCGATTCCACATGAGCTCGTGCGTGACGGCCTTGTTGGCCTTCAGCATGCACTCCTCGATGATGGTGTGGGCCCGGTCGCGGCTCGGGTTCAGGACGAGCGAGCCGTCCTCCTTGCGCTGTTCGTGCATGCGGTTGGCGACCTCGTAGACCAGTTTGTTCTCCTCGTGGAGGTCGGCCTCGGGGTCCTCGAGTCGATTTTCGGCCTGCGAATAGGTCAGGCGCTCGTCGGACTGGATGACCGACTTGTAGATCTCGATGTTCTCGTAGGAGAGGTTCTCCTTGTCGAGGTGCATCTCGACGGTGTGAGCGAGTCGGTCCTCGTTGGCGACCAGCGAACAGACCGTCTCGGCGAGCACCGGCGGCAGCATGTGGACCGTGTAGCCGGGCAGATAGACCGTGTTCCCGCGTTCGACGGCTTCGTCCCACATCGCCGTGTCGGGATTAACGTAGTGGGTGACGTCGGCGATGTGGACCCAGAGGACGTACTCGTCCTCGCGCTCTTCGATCGAGAGCGCGTCGTCGAAGTCCTGGGCGTCGATCGGGTCCGTCGTCCACGTCGTCAGGTCGCGCAGATCCTTCCGCTCGTCGATCTCGTCGCTGATCTCGTCCGTCACGCCCTCCGTTCGGGCTTCCGCCTCCTCGAGGACCTCGGCGGGGAACTCGTCGCGGAGCTCGAACTTCTCGAAGAGTTCCTCGCGTTTGTTCTCGAGGTGGCGCGCGAGGTCCTCCGAGACCTCGACCGGGCCCTGGGCGTCGGCCGTCCCGGCCTCGGCCTGTGCGTCGTTACTCATACCGGGGCCTACGGACGTGAAGGTGAAAGTCGTGTCGGGATGGACGGACGGGAGACGAATCGTTCGCCGCCGTCAGGACTCCTCCTCGAGCGTCCCGTATCGCTCCTCGACGGTCTCGAGATAGTCGGCGAGAAAAGTGGCCCGGTCCGTTTCGCCGGCCTCGCTCTCGACGAGCAGGGCCTCGAGTTCGTCCCGCGGGTAGTGACAGAGATCGTCGTGGCAGGATTTACACAGGTGTTCGAACTCCTTGTCCTCGCGATCCCAGCGGTCGCCGTGTTTGTCGTACTCGCGCGCCATCGACCGGGTGACCTGGTCGCCGCAGGCGAGACACGTGACCGTCTCAGTACGCGTCCGGGAGGGCCACATGGCTAGCCCGACACCGTGCTAGTACTTAGCGATTATCACACTCGTAATCGGGGGCGACTCTCAGCGCGTCCGATCGGTCGCCGAACGGGCCTTTTATCTCCCGCTCGGTCGTTGGACCGGGTATGCAGGTCAAGTCCCGACACCATCTCCGAAGCGACGCCGTCTCGGACGTCGAGACGGCCCTCGAGGAGCAACTCGGCGTCTCGCCCGAGGGGGATGCCTACGAGCGCGTCGAGTTCGAGGACACCGACTGGGAGGTCGTCCTCATCGACGGGGAGCCACAGGTCGCGTACTTCGACGAGGAACCGTTCCTGACCGTCAGAGGCGCCAACGCCTACGAACCCGAGAAGCGACTGGTCACGGTCGACGCCGGCGCGATCTCGTTCGTCAGCGACGGCGCGGACGTGATGCGACCGGGGATCACGGAGGCCACCGACGACATCTCGCCCGACGATCTGGTCGTCATCGCCGAGGAGTCCCACGGAAAGGTGCTGGCGGTCGGCCGCGCCCGCGTCAACGGCGACGAGATGGCCGGCGACGAGGGAAAGGTGGTCGACTCGCTGCACCACGTCGGCGACGATCTCTACGAGTTCTCCGGCTAACGATCTAACGACGCTAGCATCCGCTCGCTTCGCGAGCGGTTCTCCGTCGGAGCGGGCGAAGTCCGCGGAGGCGGCCTTTTTTCATCAACGTTTTTTGGCGGGGGTTGAGGCTGGCGTCTTCGACGCCAGCCGATGCCCCCGTTAAAAAAGGTTGGTGGGCAACCGTTACAATCCTCCCGCTGGAGGAGTGCGGTATGGTACGGCTTGACGATTCGGACCGCGAGCGGATCGCCGCCCTCTTCGACCGCCACCTCGAGGTCGGGCTTCACCACGGCGCGCAACTGGCCGTCTACGTCGACGGCGAGCGGGTGCTCGACCTCGCGGGCGGCCTCGAGGGGCCCGACGGCGACCGGGAGACGCCCGAGACGCGCCACGTCCTGTTCTCGTGTACGAAGCCCTACGCCGCCGTGACGCTGCACACGCTGGTCGACGAGGGGGAACTCGATTACGACGACCGCGTCGTCGACCACTGGCCGGAGTTCGCCGACGAGGGGACCGAGAAGGCCGAGATCACCGTCCGACAGGTCCTCAGCCACACCGCGGGACTCAATCAGGGAGAGATCGACGACCGGCCCGACCTCTGGGGCGACTGGGAGGCCGCGGTCGCGCAGATCGAGGCGATGGAGCCGAACTTCCCGCCGGGGGAGACGCCCGCCTACCACGCGCTCACGTTCGGCTGGCTGGTCGGCGAACTCGTCCGCCGCGTGTCGGGGACGCCGATCGAGGAGGCCGCCGCCGAGCGCGTGTTCGAACCACTGGGAATGGACGACACCGGGATCGGCCTCCGAGAGGACGAGGACGACGACGTGGCGACGCTGGTCGGCTTCGATGCGTTCGACCGCTGTCGGGATCCGGGCGAGGGGCTCGGAGACAACGCCGAGGTCGCGGCGCCGTTCAACGCCGAGGAGATCCACCGCGCCGTGATCCCGGCGGCCAGCGGGATCGGAACCGCCGGCGACATGGCGCGGTTCTACGCCTGCCTCGCCAACGGCGGCGAACTCGAGGGTACCCGGCTCCTCTCTGCGGAGACCGTCGAGCGACTGACGGCCCTCGAGGCCGAGACGGACGCCGACGGCACGCTCGGACGGGAGGGACGGTTCGCGCTGGGCTTCTGGAAGGGCGGGACGACGGTCGCGCCGTACGGAACGCTCTCGCCGGAGCGAGCGTTCGGCCACGCCGGACTGGGAAGCAGCGTCGGCTGGGCCGATCCCGAGGAGAATATCGCCTTCTCGTACGTCACGAACGGGGTTCGGGACGGGTCCTACGAGCACGTCGCTCGCGTGAACGCGCTCGCGGACGCGGTTCGACTCGCGGTGCTGTCGGACTGAGCCCGGCGACCACGACCTAGTTGACCAGGTTGTAGAAGACGTCGCTGAACATGATCAGGATCAGCGCCGCGACGACGATGAGCACCAGGAAGGTGAAGAACACGATCGCGGCCTGTCGCCCGTCCAGCGTCTCCCCCTCGAGGAATTCGTTCAGTTCCATGACTGTGCGTACATCCGTCACGGTAAAAACAGTGTCGAGATGAACCGCTGCGGGTTACGTGTTCGGCTCCCAGTCCTCCACGGCGACGGTCTCGCCCGCGGGGATCCCCTCGCGGTCGTCGTCGACGACCACCCAGCCGTCGGCCAGCGCGACGCTCGAGAGCACGCCGGAGCCGCTCGCCCGAGTCGGTGCCGCCGCGAACCGCGGCTCACCGGCCCCGAAGTCGTCGCCGTCGTCCGGCTCGCGCTCCTCGAGTCGGACCCGCGCGAAGGTCCGCGTACCGGGTTCGCTCGGGATCTTGCGCTCGAGGCGCGCGTACGTGGTCGGATGCGGGTCGGGCTCGGTGCCCTCGAGCCAGCGCATCACGGGTCGGAGGAACTGGACGGCGTTGACGATACAGGCGACGGGATAGCCCGGCAGCGCGAGGACGGGCGTCTCCTCGACGATACCGAGGCAGACGGGATGACCGGGTTTGAGGCCGACGCCGTGGACGAGCACCTCGCCCAGTTCGTCGATCACCTCCGGCAGGAGGTCGCGTTCGCCGACGCTCGAGCCGCCGGTGGTGACGATCACGTCCTTCGGCAGGTCCCGCTGGATCGCCACGCGCAGGGACTGGAAATCGTCGGTGACGACGTCCCGATAGGTCGCGCGGCCGCCCCAGCGTTCCGCGAGCCGAGAGACGGTGAGGCCGTTGGTTTCGACCACTTCGCCCGGACCCGGATCGCCCTCGACGAGTTCCTCGCCCGTCGGGATCACGCCGACCGTCGGGGGCTTCGCGACCGCGACGCGGGCGTAGCCCGCCGACCGAAGCAGGCCCAGATCCGACGGCCGCAGCCGGTGGCCCGCGTCGTAGAGCGGCTGGCCCTCCTCGACGTCCTCGCCGACCGGTGCGACGTTCTCGCCCTCCGCGACCGCGTCCTCGACCTCGAGTTCGCCGGCCGACTCGAGTTCGGTCACGCGCTCGATCATGACGACGGCGTCGGCGCCCTCGGGGAGCGCGCTGCCGGTGTGGACGCGGGCAGCGGTGTCGGGTCCGACCTCGGCGTCGGCGCCGACGCCCTCGGCGACCCGGAGGACTTCGGGGGAGCGGTCGCTGGCGCCGAACGTGTCCGCCGCGCGGACGGCGTAGCCGTCCATCGCGGCCCGCTCGTAGTGGGGGACGCTCCGAGCCGAGGTGACGGGGGCGGCCAGCACCCGGCCGTCCGCGCGTTCGACGTCGATCCGTTCGGACCCCGTCGGAGGCGAGATCGCATCGCCGTCGTCGGCGGTCACGCCGGCCGCGTCGCCGTCCACACCGGATTCGTCGCCGGCGTCGCCGTCCCCCACGACGGCCTCTCTGAGTATTCGTCGCGCCTCGTCGACCGGCGTCCGTTCCTTGAACCCGGCCCGTTTGCGCTCGCTGTCGGCTCCGTCCATACCCTCACTCGGGTCGCCGGGCGCCTAAAACGTGGGGGACCGCCCGGATCGCTGCCGATCGACGGTCCCAGCGCGTGGCGTGGCCTGCGTCGGACGGGCCCGCCGTCCGACCGCCGAATCGACCGCTACCGCGGCCTTTTTCGTATCGGCGTTCGAACCTGTAGCCATGTCAGCGCTCCGCGCCGCACTGCAGGATCTCTCAGAAGACGTCTTCTTCGATCTGCTCGAGAGCGAGGACGCCTACCTGCTCGTCCTCGACGTTCCGGGCGTCTCCGCCGACTCGCTCGAGGTGGCGGTCGACGACGGCCGGCTCTCCATCGAGGCCCACCGCGAGAAGGACCCCGCTGGCGACTATCAGTACCTCGAGGAGAACCGCTCGCTCTTTCTCGATATCGAACTCCCCCTGCCCGCCGACGCGGTCGGCACGGAGACGGAAGCGGTCGTCGAACGCGGCGTCCTCGAGTTGACCCTCCCCAAAACGGCGGCGACGAGCGAGACGACGATCGACGTCGTCGAGGAAGACGCCTAACCCGAGGTGACCCAGACTGGTTTCCCTCCGCGCCTACAAGCGGTTCGTCCTCGTCGCCTGGCAGTTCCTCCCGCTGTTGCTCGCCTACGCCCGTGACCGCCACCGGTTCCTGCTGTTCGGACGACCGCGAACGGTCGACGCCGAGACCCACCGCCACCGCGCGGAGGTCCTGCTGGAGTCGCTGCTGACGCTCGGACCGACGTTCATCAAACTCGGCCAGCTGCTCTCGACCCGGCCCGACGTGCTCCCGCCGGCGTACCTCGACGTCCTCGCGGCGCTGCAGGACGAGGTGCCCCCGGCCGACTGGGCGGACGCGAAGCGGGTCCTCGAGGAAGAGCTCGGTCCGGTCGACGAGCGGTTCGCCGAGTTCGAGACCGAGGCGATCAGCGGCGCGAGCCTCGGACAGGTGTACCGCGCCCGCGTCGCTCCCGAGGCCGTCGGCGCCGCCGAGACGGCGGAAACGGGGGCCGAATCGGGGGACGCTCGAGCGGACGGCGGCGCTTCCGGACGCGGGGTCGCCGGCCGCGAGGTCGCGGTGAAGATCCGGCGGCCGGACATCGAGGAACTCGTCGCGGCGGACCTGCGGGTGATCAAGTGGTCGCTGCCGATCCTGCTGTACTTCGTCGACGAATCCCGGGCGTTCTCCCTGCGGAACCTCGCCGACGAGTTCGCGAAGACGATCCGCGAGGAGATGGACTACGAGCGCGAGGCCGAGATGCTCCGGGAGATCCGGGCGAACTTCGCCGGCGACGACCGCTTCGTCATCCCCGACGTGATCGAGAGCCACTCCGGGCCGCGCGTGCTCACGATGGAGTACGTCGAGGGGACGAAGATCAACGACCTCGAGGAACTCGAGCGCAAGGGGATCGACCGCACGCTGCTCGCGGAGAACTTAGAGCGGGCGTACCTGCAGATGATCATGAACGACGGCGTCTTCCACGCCGATCCCCACCCGGGGAACCTCGCGGTGACCGACGACGGCCGGATCGTCTTCTACGACTTCGGCATGTCGGGACGGGTCGACTCGTTCACACAGGAGAAGATCATCGAGTTCTACGTCGCCGTCGCCAACCAGGACATCGACGGCATTCTGGACGCCCTGATCGAGATCGGCACCTTGAGCCCCGACGCCGACCGGGGCGTGATGGCCGAGGTGATGGAGATCGCCATCCAGGACGCCCGCGGCGAGGACGTCGAACAGTACCGGGTCAACCAGATCGTCGGCCAGATCGAGGACTCGATCTACGTCTTCCCCTTCCGGTTGCCCAAGAACCTCGCCTTGGTCCTGCGGGTCGCGACCGTCGTCGAGGGGGTCTGCGTCACTCTCGACCCAGACTTCGACTTCATCTCGGTCGCGACCGACTACCTCACGGAGGAGGGGTACCGCGAGGAGTCAGTTCGCCGATACGCCGCGGAGACGGGCCGGCAGCTCCGCGAGACCGGCGAGTCGCTGACCCGGATCGCGCCGAAGGCCGAGCGCGCCCTCGATCGGCTGGATCGGGACGATCTCTACATCCGCATCGGCCTCGAGGAGGAGGAGAACGTCTTCGACACCTTCGCGAAGCGGCTGATATACGGCATGTTGCTCACGATGTCGCTGTTCTCGACGGGCGTCCTCTACGCGCTCGAGGCGCCTCGAGCGTCGATCGTCGCGGCCGTCTTCTCGCTGGTCGTGACGGTCCTGCTCTATCGATCGTTCCGCGAGCGGGAGGGGATCGGCACCCAGCCGCAGTTCACGCGACAGAACATGCGCCAGCGCCGCGGCGAGGAGTGAGGGTGGTCCCGGACGAGACCGGTTGCAGTACCCTCACCGGGCCGCCTCGAATACGCCCTTGATATGAGAGAAGGGAATCATATATGCGCTCTTGCTTACAATCCGATGATGTGTTCGAAGAAAACGACCGGGAAAAGGACATCCTGTTGATGCTGTTCGTCGTGCAGATCTCGATCCTCGCGGAGATGGTCGAGGGACTGGTCCCGCTCTTTTTCGTCGCCCTGCTCGTTTTCGGGTTCGTCGCCCTCAAGGAAACCGCGCGACGATTCGCCGAAAGTCGATTCAGCGAGCGCCTTCGAGACCGGTCGTAGTTCGAGGAGACAGTGAGCGCAGTTCAGAACCCGCACCAAGCGATTTTCCGTCGGCCGGTCGATAGCCCGGTATGGACTACGACCGGATCGCCGACCTGTCGCTGACGATCGACGACGCCGCGACCGAGCGCCTCGAGCGCGAGACCTCGAGCGAGTTCACGCGCGTCACGACCGAGTTCGCGCTGTCGGGGCCGGGGCCGGACGGCGAGTCGGCCGTCGGCCGCGGCGAGGACGTCACCTACGAGACCGCCGATCACGACGCGCTGGCCGAGTCGGGGCTGCCGGACCTGACTGGCGAATACACGATCGACTCGTTTTCCGCCCACCTCGAGTCGGTCGATCTCTTCCCCGCGGGGCCGCCCGAACGCGAGGTCTTCCGCAACTACCGGCGCTGGGGGCTCGAAGCGGCAGCGCTGGACCTCGCCTTGCGGCAGGCCGGAACGGACGTCGCGAGCGCGCTCGGCCGGTCGCTCGACCCCGTCCGCTTCGTCGCCAGCACGCGGCTGGGCGAGCCCCCGACGACCGATCGCCTCGAGGCCCTGCGGGAGCGAGTCCCCGGCCTCGAGTTCAAGCTCGATCCGATTCCGGCGTGGGACGACGACCTCGTGGCGGCGATCGGCGAGACCGTCGGAACGGACGCCGTCCGAATTCTCGACCTCAAGGGCCAGTACGAGGGGACCGAGGTCGACGTCCCGGCCGATCGCGAACTGTACGAACGGGTCCTCGAGGGGTTCCCCGAGGCCGTCGTCGAGGACCCCGCGCTGACGGCGCGGACGCGGCCGCTGTTCGACGACGATGACGTCCGCGGCCGGGTGTCGTGGGACGCCCCGATCCACGGCGTCGAGGACGTCGCGGATCTGCCGTGGGAACCCGACTGGCTCAACGTTAAGCCCTCCCGGTTCGGCTCGCTCGAGTCGCTACTGGAGACGCTCGCCTACTGCGAGGAACGCGGGATTCGGCTGTACGGCGGGGGACAGTTCGAACTCGGGGTCGGCCGCGGGCAGATCCAGACGCTCGCCGCGCTGTACTACCCCGACGGGCCGAACGACGTCGCGCCGCGGGCGTACAACGATCCGACCGTCGGGGACGGGCTTCCGGCGAGTCCGCTCGAGCCGCCGGCCGATCCTCGCGGGTTCCGCCGGGACGAACGGTGAGAGCCGTCTCGGGACGGATTCGATCGCGGGTCGTCGCGTTCGAGACGCGATCTCCATCGCCGTCGGTCGCGCCCGCGGCTCCGGCGTGTTACGGACTGACTCGGTGCCAGCGGCCATTCCAAACGGTTTATGCACGTCGATTGATTACGCCGGGACATGGCGAAACAGCAGACCGAAGTTCGCGACCTCCAGGAAGGAAGCTACGTGATGATCGACGACGCGCCGTGTAAGATCAACTCCTACTCGACGGCGAAGCCGGGCAAACACGGCAGCGCCAAGGCGCGCGTCGAGGCCGAGGGCGTCTTCGACGGCAAGAAGCGATCGCTCTCCCAGCCGGTCGACGCGAAGATCTGGGTCCCGATCATCGAGCGCAAACAGGGCCAGGTCGTCTCCGTCGACGGCGACGACATGCAGGTCATGGACCTCGAGACCTACGAGACGATCACGATGCGCGTCCCCGACGACGCCGACGTCTCACCCGACGAGAACATCGAATACCTCGAGATGGAAGAACAGCGAAAGATCGTCTGATGTTTCCCGGGGCGACCGACGACGGCGAGGGGAGCCACACGGCGGGTGACTCTGACCGTGGCGGCGCGAACTTCGTGGTCGTCGGTGCGCCCCTGGACGTATCGACGACCTTTCAGCCGGGGACCCGATTCGGTCCCCAGCGCATTCGGACTTTTGCGGAGCCGTTCGACGACTACGACCACCGGACGGGTCAGTACTTCTCCGAACTCGGCGTCGAGGACCACGGCGACGTCCGCGCGTGGGACGACGCCAAGGAGTACCTCGAGTACCTCGAGGGGACGCTGCGCGGTGTCGTCTGGGACGACGCCGTCCCGCTGACGCTGGGCGGGGAGCACAGCGTCTCGCTGGCGGGCGTCCGCGCCGTCGAACCCGAGGCGGTCGTCGTGCTCGACGCCCACCTCGACCTCTACGAGGCCTACGACGGCAACGCGCTCTCCCACGCCTCCGTGACTCGACGGATCCTCGAGGAGCCCGCGGTCGAGGACGTGTTCGTCCTCGGGGCCCGCACCGGCAGCGAGGCGGAGTGGGAGCGGTCCCGGGCGCCGGACGTGACGGTCGTCCCGCCCGAAGACGTCGCCGACTGGCCGCTCGCGGACCGACTGGACGGTCGCGACGTCTACCTGAGCGTCGACATCGACGCCGCCGACCCAGCCTACGCGCCGGGAACCGGTACGAGGGAGCCGTTCGGCCTCGAGTCCCGCGAGCTGCGCGACGTCGTCCGCGCGGTCGCACCGCACGCGGACGGGTTCGACGTCGTCGAGGTCAACGACCGCGACGAGGGACAGACCGCGGCGCTCGCCGGCAAACTGGTCCGAGAGTTCGTCTTTTCTCACACCGACGATCGGTAGCGTCGCGTACGCGGCGGACAGCACCGGGACCGGTCCCTCGAGCGCGATCGGTTCCATCGCGGCGGTGAGATCCCCCGACGTTGACTCGAGATTGGTGGTGTACGCGTCGATTGCGCCGTCCCGGTGAGCGATCGTTCTTCGTGCGAGACGTCCCCGCTCGGCACGGGCGACCGTCCGTTCGGCACAGGGTCGACGGCTTGCACATGCGGCGGACACCTTGATACGCGACATCGAGGAGAGCTATTGCTAATGGTTGCCACAGCCAGTCTGCCGACGGTATCCGATCGACGGACCTCGAGACGACGGGACGAACGGCACCGCGCAGACTGCCACACGGAGGGTGATCGATGAGCGATCTGCCCCCGCGGACGACCGTCAAGCGGTGGCTGGTCACGACCAACCACAAGGACATCGGCATTCTCTATCTGGCGACGGCGCTGTTTTTCCTCCTGCTCGGCGGGGTGCTCGCACTGCTGTTTCGCGCACATATGTGGGTCCCCGGCGGGACGGGGCTGCTCGAGAACATGGAGTTCAACCAGGCGGTCACCAACCACGGACTGATAATGGTGTTCCTGTTTCTCTCGCCCTTCGCGGCCGGCTTCGCGAACTACTTCGTCCCGCTGCAGATCGGCGCGAAGGACCTCGCTTTCCCCCGTCTGAACGCCCTGAGTTACTGGTTCTACCTGTTCTCGGGAATTCTCCTCGCGGTCTCGTTCTTCCAGGGACGGGCGTTCGCCGGCGGCTGGTACATGTACGCGCCGCTGAACGTGCCGATGTACCACCCCGCGATGCAGGCGACGACCGGCGGAAACGGGACGATCCTCGGGCTGATTCTGTTCGTCCTCTCGATCACGCTCGGGTCAGTGAACTTCCTCACGACGATTCACCGCTCGCGCGCGGAGGGGCTGGGGCTGTGGAACATGCCGCTGTTCACCTGGTCGTGGCTGCTGACGATCTGGATGATGCTGTTCGCGTTCGCGGCGCTGCTCGCCGCGCTCCTGTTGCTGGCGAGCGACCGGCTCCTCCTGACCCAGTACTTCGCGACCGACGAGGGCTCGAGTCTGCTGTGGGCGCACCTGTTCTGGTTCTTCGGGCATCCGGAGGTGTACATCGTCTTCTTCCCGGCGTTGGGAATCATGTTCGAGACGTTCCAGTCCTTCACGGGACGACGGCTGGTCGGCCGCAAGTGGGTCATCATCGCGATGGTCCTCGTCGCGGTCCAGTCGTTCCTCGTCTGGGCCCATCACATGTTCCTGACGACGATCAACTTAGAGATCAAGACGCTGTTCATGGCGACGACGATCGGGATTTCGCTGCCCTTCGACCTGATGATCTTCTCGCTGATCTACACGATGGTCAAGGGGCGCGTGCGATTCACCACGCCGTTCCTGTTCAGTCTCGGTGCGCTCGTCCTGTTCATCCTCGGCGGCATCACCGGAGTCTTCCTCGGCGCCGTCGTGCTGGACTACGAGTTCCGCGGTACCTACTGGGTCGTCGCCCACTTCCACTACGTGATGGTCTCGGGGGTGACCGCCCTGATCGGCGGCCTCTACTACTGGTGGCCGAAGATCACCGGGAAGATGTACTCCGAGACGCTGGGGAAGCTCAACTTCGCAGTCTACTTCGTCGGCTTCAACCTGCTGTACTTCCCGATGTTCCTCGCCTGGGAGACGCCCCGTCGCGTCTTCCACTACGGCGAGGCGATTCAGATCTATCATCAGGCGGCGACCGTCGGCGCGTTCGTCTTCGGCGCGTCGTTCCTGATCACGTTCTACACGCTCGTGAAGAGCCTGCTCTCGGGGCCCGACGCGCCCGATAATCCCTGGGAGTACTCCCGCACCGCCGAGTGGGCGACCACCTCGCCGCCACCGCTGGACAACTGGGACGGCCGTCCGAGTTACGCCAGCGGCCGCCTCGAGTTCGTCGACGACACGGCGGCGACGACCGACGGCGGCGTGACGACCGCGGTGGAGAGTCAGGCGGAACACGCCGATCACGCCAGCATCTGGCCGGTGGGGATCGGCTTCGGGACCTTCGTGTTCTTCCTCGGGCTGACCGGCCTGACGCCGTACACGGTCGAGTTCGCACGGGGGACCGGCGAGGTCAGCCAGGAGATCGTCGGAACGAGCGCCGAACAGACGATTATCTACCCGATCCTGACGCTCCTCGGCGTCGGGATCCTCGGCTACACGCTCTTCGAGTACGGCCGCGAGGAGTTCAACGCGCCGGAGATGGCGATCGCCAGCCGCTGGCCGTTCGAAGGGATCGGCACCACGAAACTCGGCGTCTGGTTCTTCCTGGCCTCGGACGTCGTCGTCTTCGGCGCCGCCATCGGGAGCTACGTCTTCGCGCGGCTCCACGCCGGCTGGGGGTCCTGGGGCACCGTTCCGCCGTCGTCGACGCTCGGCCTCGTCAACACGTACGTGCTGTTGACCTCGAGTTTCACGGTCATCCTCGCGCTCGTCTTCGCCGAGCGCGGGAACAAGCGGGGGCTGCTCGGCACGATGGGCGCGACGCTGGTGCTCGGGCTGACGTTCCTCGGAATCAAGGGCTGGGAGTGGGCCTACGAGTTCAGCCACGGCGTCTACTGGTTCACCGACCTCCACTACTCGACGTACTTCGTGACAACGGGGCTCCACGCGCTGCACGTCATCCTCGGGATGTTGCTCGCCGGGTTCATGATCTACCGGATCGTCAGCGTCGACGCCTACCTGACGGACCATCGACCGGTGGAGTTCTTCGGCCTCTACTGGCACTTCGTCGACATCGTCTGGGTGATCCTCTTCCCGCTGTTCTACCTGATGTAGCGCCCCACGCGCTACCGGGTTCCCGTTTCGCCCGCGCTCGCTGCCGACCGCAATCGGTCGGGTCGGCGGAACCAGCCGGATACAAGGAGACCGCCGCCGAACGGCCGACCATGAACCTCTCGACGGTCGTCGATCGACTCGACGAGGAACTGCGAACCGCCGACTACGCCGACGTAGACGCCAGCGCGAACGGGCTGCAGGTCGGACCGGAGGACGCCGAGATCGAGCGCGTCGCGTTCGCCGTCGACGGCGTCCGCGAGACGTTCGACCGCGCGATCGAGGCCGACGCGGACCTGCTGGTCGTCCACCACGGCCTCTCGTGGGGCGGCTTCGACCGCGTAACGGGACGAACCTACGACCGGATCGCTCCCCTGATCGAGAACGACCTCGCGCTGTACGTCTCCCACCTCCCGCTGGACGGCCACCAGGAACGCGGTAACGCCGCCGGCGTCGCGGACGTGCTCGAGCTCGAGGACCGCGCTCCCTTCGGCGAGCTCGGTCCCGAGTGCATCGGCCAGCGCGGGACGGCAACGGACTCCTACGCGCCCGACGAGTTGCGCGAGCGCCTCGAGGGCGAACTCGAGACCGACGGTCGGTCCGTCCGGCACCTCGCGTTCGGCCCCGACGAGATCGAGGACGTGGCGATCGTCACCGGCAGCGGCGTTGACTGGCTCGACGAGGCCGTCGAGACGGGTGCGGACGCGCTGGTGACGGGCGAGGGGAAGCAGAAGGCCTACCACGAGGCCCGGGAGGCGGGGATTCACGTCTTCCTCGCGGGCCACTACGCGACGGAGACGTTCGGGGTGGGGGCGTTGCAGGAATTGGTCGAGGAGTGGGGTCTCGAGACGACGTATCTCGAGGTGCCGACGGGGCTCTGACGGCCAGTCGCGGCGGGTGAGCGTTCCGCTCACTATCGCGGGACCGTCGATACGCGACTCGCTGTCGGTACCGCTGAACGTCAGTGGGCACCAGATTCCGATAGCTGACGTGCATCGCGCCGGCAGGGACGCGGACAGAGGGGCCTTACGTTTTACATCTCTCGCCCAGTATTCGCGAATATGGAGCTTCATCTAACGGAGCTCTTCTCCGAACCAAGTGGGAGGGACGCTGCGCGAATATCCGTCGGCAGTTCGCTCGCGTTCTTCAGTCTGTACGCCTACTCCGAACTCCTATACGATAGCGGCGGAGTCGCGATGCTGGTTATCGGAGTCGCAACGGGCCTGTCCGGTATCGCGGAACTGCTGCCGAAGAACCGACGGCGAGCCGCGATCGCATTGCGAGTAACAGCGATCGCGATGCTCGTAGCGGTGATCGTAGCGGCACTCCGTTCGCTGGTAGCGTGATGCGCCGAGACGACGGATCGAACCGCGGCGTTCAAACCGCTGGCTCGCGGATGCGAGGACATGAGCGACGAGCACGAGCACGGGAGCGACGACGGTGACAGCGAGGCGGACGGGGAGGGCCACCGCGAACCCGAGCGGGAAGCGTTCTCCCACGACCCGGTCGGTCACGCCGAGGTCCGAGCGGGGATGACCGTCGGCGAACTCGCCGACGAGTACGGGAACGCGGGCGTCGGCGCGGCGAACCTCCACGAGGCCGTCGGCGTCACCGAGTCGATGTTCGACGACGACGTGACCGTCTTCTTCGGCCTCGCGGGCGCGATGGTCCCCACGGGGATGCGGCGCATCGTCGCCGACCTGATTCGCGAGGGCCACATCGACGTCCTCGTGACGACCGGCGCGAACCTCACCCACGACAGCATCGAGGCCATCGGCGGGAAACACCACCACGGCGAGGTGACCGCCGAGGGGAAGACCGAGCGCGAACACGACGAGACGCTGCGCGACGAGGGGGTCGACCGCATCTACAACGTCTACCTCCCCCAGGAGTTCTTCGCCGACTTCGAGAGCCACCTCCGCGAGGAGGTCTTCCCGGTGCTCGAGGCCGAGTGCGAGGAGGAGGGCGCGGTCTCGATCCAGCGGCTCACCGAGGAATTGGGACGGGCGAACGCCGACGTCAACGAGCGCGACGACGTCGACGAGGGGCCCGGCATCGCCGCCGCGGCCTACGAGAACGACGTCCCGATCTACTGTCCCGCCGTACAGGACTCCGTGCTCGGGCTCCAGGCCTGGATGTACTCCCAGACGGGCGCGTTCACGCTGGACGCGCTGGCCGACATGACGCCGCTGACCGACATCGCCTACCACGCCGACGAGGCCGGCGCCTTCGTCGTCGGCGGCGGCGTCCCCAAGAACTTCACCCTCCAGACGATGCTCGTCTCCCCCGACGCCTACGACTACGCCGTCCAGTTGACCATGGACCCCAAACAGACCGGCGGCCTCTCCGGGGCCACCTTAGACGAGGCCCGCTCGTGGGGTAAACTCGAGAAAGACGCCGACAACGTCTCCGTCTACGCCGACGCGACGATCACCTTCCCCCTGGTGGTTGCGGCGGCCCTCGAGCGACTAGAGAACTAGGCGGCGACGCTCGAAGGAATTTGGATACCGATCGTTCCACGTGCGGTGGCGCGCGCTGTCTGCGAGGCGCGACCGAAGGGAGCGCCTCGAAACGCGAATAGCGCGGGACCGACGGTCCCGCGAACCATACGAACGGGCGCGGAGCGCCCGTGAGTAGACGGGGAACGAAGTGACCCGTGAGCGAGGTCGGCCGAACGACAGTGAGGACGACCGACGACGATGTGCGAGGGATGAGCGAACGGAGTGAGCGAATCGGTTGGGGAGGGTGTGGCACTCACAGCCGCCAGCGTGAGCAGAACGCTTCGTTCGTATCCGGTTCCGCTCGCGGGCGTCGCTATCTACGCGACCGTGAACAGACCGCGGTATATCGATTATAGAAGGACCAGCGAGCCCCGAACCTAGCGATCACTCGCGACCCGGCGACGGCCCGCGAAGCCCCGGGTGCGTCTCGAGGTCGCGAACCCGTCGCATCTGGGCGCGCAGATCCGCCGCGGCTCCCGGCACCCCGTCCTCGAGAGCGCCGGTCTCCTCCCCGTCGCCCTCATCCTCGAGTTCCTCGACGGACTTCGGAAACGGCCGGAGGTCCTTGTGAATCGCCAGTCCCGCGTGGGCCCCGTCGCCGATGGCGATGGTGGTCTGGTTCTGGCCGTGGGTGACGTCGCCGACGGCGTAGACGCCGTCGACGCTGGTCTCGCGGTTCTCGTCGACGGCGATGGCGCCGTCCTCGCGCAGGTCACAGCCGAGGTCGGCGGCCAGACCGGCGTTGTACGTGGAACCGTACATCGCGAAGCCGCCCAGATAGTCCCGTTCGGTTCCATCGGCCAGCTCGAGGCCGCCGAGCCGCGGCGACTCGTCGCCGGAAATCGTTTCGTCCCCGTAGGCCGAGACGACGGCCGTGTCGATCACGTCGACCGGGTGGGCCTCGAGTTGCGCGTCGGTCTCCTCGCCCCACTCGGGCTCGCGGTCGTCGAGCAGGAGGTCCACGTCGGCGGTGAAGTTGAGCATCGTCATCGCGACGTGGGCCGCGTGCTCCGTGTGGCCGAGGACGAACACGGGGCCGTCGCCGAGCGTGTAGGCGTCGCAGTGTAGACAGTAGTGCAGCCCGCGGCCCGTGAAGCGCTCGAGTTCCGGGACGTCCGGACTCCGATCGCGAAAGCCGGTCGCGAAGACGACCCGCCGGGCGTCGACCGTGGCGTGGGCGGACTCGAGGCGGAATCGGGGCCCATCGCCGTCGCCTTCCTCCGGCCGCGTCACGGACTCGACCGCGTCCGGGAAGAAGTCGCCGCCGTAGTGCTCGAGCTGGTCGACGGCGTGGGTCGCCAGCTGCTCGCCGGAGACGTTCTCGGAGACGCCCAGCAGGTTGTGGACGTGGGCGACCTTCGCGTGGCGGCCGCCCTCCTTCTCGAAGACGGCCGTGCGGTGGCCCAGTCGCGTGGCGTAGATCGCCGTCGTCAGGCCGGCTGGACCGCCGCCGATCACGACGACTTCGTACTCGAGGGGATCGGTCATACGCGTCGGAGGTCGCCCAGCGGGTTGAGGCTGAGCCGTGAATATGCGGCCGGGAGTACTGGGGCTGCCACCGCGACCGTATCAGCTCCCGTGTCAGTCCCGCGAGTTCCGAATGGGGTTGAAACGAGTCGGCGGTGGAGAGCCGTCCATGAGTCTCGAACACGCCGTCGACCTCGAGATACCGACCGGCGAAGCGGACGAACCCGCCGACCTCGAGCACGGGTCGATCTTCTTCGTCGGGACCGCGACCGTCATCATCGAGTACGCCGGCTTCACGATCCTCACGGATCCGAACTTCCTCCACAGCGGCGATCACGTTCATCTGGGCTACGGGATCAAATCGCGGCGCCGAACCGATCCCGCACTCGAGATCGAGGACCTCCCGCCGATCGACTTCGTCTTGCTTTCCCACTACCACGGCGACCACTTCGACCGCGTCGCCGAGGCGAAACTCGATTCGGACCTGCCGATCGTCACGACTCCGCACGCGGCCGTCGAACTCGCTGAGAAGGGCTTTCTCGAGACCTATCCGCTCGAGACGTGGGACGAGTGTCGGATCCGCAAGGGCGACGCCGAACTGACGATCACCGCGATGCCGGGTCGCCACGGCCCGCCGGTCGTCTCGAAGGGACTGCCGCCGGTGATGGGGAGCATGCTCGAGTTCCGGCCCGACGACGAGGCGGCGAGTCCGGACGAGCCGCCCCTGATGCGGCTCTACGTCTCGGGCGATACGCTCGTCTACGACGCTTTAGAGGAGATTCCCGAGCGCTACCCCGACATCGACCTCGCACTGCTGCATCTGGGCGGGACGCGGATCCTCGGCGTGCTGCTCACGATGGACGCCGCGCAGGGCGTCGAGGCGGTCGACCTGATCGACGCCGACACGGCGATCCCGATCCACTACAACGACTACGAGGTGTTCCGGTCGCCGCTGTCGAACTTCAAGCAGGCGATCCGGAAAGCGGGTCTCGAGGACCGGGTCGAATACCTCGAGCACGGCGAGACGTTCGAGTTCGAAGCGTCGTCGGACCGTCGCAGCTAGGGGGTGTCGGCGACCGAGTTCGATGAGCGGGCGGATAGCGATTCGCTGTCTCACACCGGTTCGAACACCCGGCATGCGGTGGCGCGCGCTGAACCACAGTGAGCGAACGCGAGGCGCGAACGGAGTGAGCGCCTCGAGAGGCGAATGGGGAGCGAAGCGACCCATGAAGCCCAGCGAACTGTGGTTCGAAACTGCGCGAGGGATGAGCGAAGGAACGGAGTGACTGAGCGAATCGGCTGGGGAGGGCGAGGCGATTCCCCGCCGCCAGCCTGAGTCAGACGTTCTTCGTTGGTGCTTCTATCACAGAATGGTGGAATTAGGAGCAACTGAGAGCAACGTAGTGTCTCTGCTATCGTGGCAACAGGGGAGTGCCACTCCCTCCCCAACCGATTCGCTCCCTTCGGTCGCTCATCCCTCGCGCGATAGTAATCGGTCGCCCTCACTGTCGTTCGGCCGACCTCGCTCACGGGTCACTTCGTTCCCCGTCTACTCACGGGCGCTCCGCGCCCGTTCGTATGGTTCGCGGGACCGTCGGTCCCGCGCTATTCGCGTTTCGAGGCGCTCCCTTCGGTCGCGCCTCGCAGACAGCGCGCGCCACCGCACGCCAGGTCTCGATCTCAGTACGTCCGATAGCTCGCCGAGCCGACCGCGATCCGGACGAGCGTGTTTTCGGCGTAGGCCGCGGGCTCCGCGTCGTACTTCTCGTTGATCCGCCGGCGCGCCGCAGCCGTCTCGTCGGGGTCGTCGACGACCGTCGCGGTGCCGAGCAGCGACACCATCCAGCGCGTCTGGCCCGCCTCGTCTTTCTGAATGGAAAGCGAGATCCGCGGGTTTTCCCGGATGTTCGCCAGCTTTCGACCCGTCGTGACGATCTCGACGACCTCCTCGTCGGCGACGTACCGGTACCACACCGGGGCGACGTGCGGTCGGCCCTCGACGCAGGTGCCCAGATGGGCCATTACCGGCTCGCTCTCGAGCAAGCGCTCGGCTTCGGGCGGAACGGTCGACACGGCCGTCTCGACCACGGGGTTCGGCAAAAGCGGACGCCATGCGGGTGCCAGCCGAGGCGACGATCGGCGAAGAACCGCGAGTGGCGCGTCGCGACGCGGGTCCGGCCGTCGGCTTGCTGACGCAGCCCGAGTAGTGAACTGAGCGCCCGCTCGAGTCTGGGACAGAGTCACAATGGCATCACCACAGCGGCGACCGGACGGTTCGAGCCTCTCCGAAGTGCTCGATCGCATCCTCGACAAGGGCGTCGTCATCGACGTCTGGGCGCGCGTGTCCGTCGTCGGGATCGAACTCCTGACGATCGAGGCCCGCGTCGTCGTCGCCTCGGTCGACACCTTCCTCCACTACGCGGAGGAGATCGCCAAAATCGAGCAGGCGACGGCCGAGGGCAATATGGAGGACCTCGAGGAACTCGAGGTCGAGCCGCGGGCGGAGTCGTCGCCCGAATCGGCGGCCCAGTAGCGCTCCGTACCGCCCGACCGCCGTCTCGAGAGCGGACGATTCGCGACGTCCCGTACCGTCCACCAGCCGAGGCTCAGTAGCCGGCACGGAGTCGCCCGACGTCGAGTCGGGCGTAGTGCCAGAGCGTCCCCGTCAGCCCGGAGTCGGCGATCCGGCGACCCGAACTCTCGACCAGCACGGTCGGGCAGTACCCCGTCGGATACCGGCGGCCCAGTAACCGACTGAACGCCGTGTCCTCGTTGGGGACCTCCGGGAAGCCGCCGACGGCCGCGAACGCCCGCCGATGGACGACGCAGTTGAACCCCGGCATGATGGGACGTTCGAGCCGCGAGAAGACGCAGTTGATCGTCGCTTCCATCAGCTTCGCTCGGCGCGGGCCGGTGATCCGGCAGTAGGAACTGCCGGCCGCCAGCCCGTTCGCCTCGAGGTAGCCCAGCAGTTCGGTGAGGTAGTCGGCCCGCAGCTCCGTGTCGGCGTCGACGAACGCCAGCCACTCGCCGTCGGCGCGGGCCGCGCCGAGGTTGCGGGCCGCCGCGATGCTCCTGCCCCCCTCTTCGAGGACGGTGGCGCCGTATTCGCGAGCGATCGCGACGGTCTCGTCGCTCGAGTCGCCGTCGACGACGATCACCTCCGTTCGATAGTCCGTGTCCAGCCCGGCGATGCTCGCGAGCGCGCCGCGGAGATAGTCGGCCTCGTTTCGCGCCGGGAGCACGAAGCTCACGTCCGGTCGACCGTCGGTTCCGTCGCCGCGTTGCACCCGGGTCGTGTCACCCTCGTCCATCGAGATCCTACTCGAGGCTCTCTCACCGACCGGTATAACGTCTCGGCGCTCGACTGCACCGAGAGCGTGGGACAGGACTCGAGACGAGCCGGTATTTGGGCTAGATACTCACTACCAAACCCATTATCTATCATGAACTTTTATTACCCCGGAGCCGCTACGGGTGAGTACAGATGTCGGTCGTACACGTAGTAGCGTAAACTCGCCTCTCCTCCGACGAGTCCTCGTACCGTTCGACGACCCCACACCGATCCGACCGACATGAGCACACGACGCCCACAGACCCGACCCGAGACGGAACCGCAGCCGAACCACACCGACACCCGGACGCGCACGCGACCGACGCCGACCGAGCGGACGGACGCCCGGACGGCCGTCGAGCGCTCTCCACAGACGTTCTCCCGCCGGAACACGGCGCAGCTCCAGAACCTGATGGACGAGTTCAACACCGCCTTCGCGGCGTCTACGGGCGATTCGGCGTCCGGTTCGTAGCCGCCCACGTTTTCGCGGAATCCAAACCGTCTTTGGAGCGACTCTCGTAGGCTCGAGTGGCCGATGACGATTCACTCGCTCCGAGCCGGACTCGGCACCCGGTGGTGACGAGCCCTATGAGTGCCGAGGCCAGCGATTTGCGTATCCCACGTCTCATTCTCCCGGAAAATCGGAGCCGTCGCACTCGAACTCGAGTGAGGAGGCTACGGTCGGTCGGGGAACAGTGCGAGGTGGCTGATGATGATCCGACTCTCGAGTCCACCCGCCAACGCGCCCGAGAGGACCCCGATGGTGCTGATGAACGCACCGGTCCGAACGAGATCGACGAAGCCCACGGTCGGCTCCTCGAGGCTCGGCCAGTTGGACATCAGATTCGGCGGGAAGACGACCAGTTCGATGACGAGGATGATCGCCCACACGAGCGCGAAGAGGCCGACCATCGCCAGCAGGAGGACGAAAAAGACCGTGACGTTGACCAAGGCCGTGTGTTCGGTGACGATCTGATGACGCTTCCGCGGGAACGAGAGGTTCTGGACGAACAGGAGGTAGAGCGTCGCAGTGACGATACTGACGGCCGCGAACAGCGCCGCCGTCACGTTGGTCATGTGGAAGCCGACGTCCCAGGATTCGGCGCTGAAGACGATGACGAGCGTCGGTGCCAGCGCGGCCGTCGACAGCTTCGGTAACGAGAGCGGCAACAACGGTGCCCGGCTGTTCCCGAGCGCCTGCAGGATCCGTCCGGGGTTTCGGACGGCACTGGCCGCGTGGAAGGCGAGGCGCTCTATCGGGCCGCGCGGGCGGGCCTCGGCCGCGGAGAGCTCCCCGGCGATCCGATGGAGATCCCGCTCGACGTCCGCGTCGATCGGCGGCACGGTCCGTCGTTCCGGGTCGAACCGGAACGGCTCCATGACGCCCCCGTCGGCGTCGCGATGGCGGGCGCCAAGCATGTGCCCGACGAGGTGGACCACGAGCGTCGCCGTATTCCAGCGGACGGCGTCGTCCTCGAGCGAGCGGCGCGGTTCGTTCCGGGGCGCACTGCGGAGGTGGTCCGTCGAGACGATCGCGACGCGAGAGAGCGGCGACGCCAGTCCGGGGACGAACCGCTCCGTGCTCGAGACGAGCGGAACGTCCGTCACGACGAAGACGAAGTCGTACGGCCCCTCGACCATCTGGTGCGTGGCCCGGTCGAGGAACTCCGAGGGCCGTCGCCGGTCGTTGTCCGCGAGCGGTACCGCGTCCTCGAGGTAGAACCGCCAGGTGACGTCCGTGACGGACGCGAGCTCGTCGACCGTATCTTCGGCAGCTTGCGTCGCGAACGATCGGAGCCGGCCCGGGTCGGTACCCGGCGCGTGCGCGACCAGCACCCCCACGTCGATCTGTAGCCCGGTTGATCCCTCGCGCTCGGCCGCCACTAGCGTCGGATCGTCGCGGTCGCCCGATCGAGAACGACACATCGTCCGACGGTTCATCGTGGACGTTCTTAACGGCTGGTGGCGACAGCTCCGTGTGAGTACCGTGCGACAGACAGACCAACCCTACCGAATTCGAAGCGTACCGATAGCGCAGTGCCATCGCGTTCGATTTCACTCGAGAGACATCGTCTCTCGTGGTGATGGGATCGCGAGGCGATCTCAAATCACACCTGAAAACCCTTCGCGTTTTCGAGGACGAGGATTCCCGACCGTCGTTGGAATATCGTAGCCCACCCTAAAGGGCGGGGCTTTCTCCTTGACTTTCCGTAAGAGTGCGTCGGACGCGGCCGAGATCAGCCCGATCGAGCCGGGACACCGAGAAACTCGAACGACTCAGTCTCGACGAGTTCGTCGGCGACATCGCCGGTGAAGACGTTCGCCTGGTTCTCACCGAGCGACAGCGATCGAACGCCGGCATCGGCTTCGAAGTCGATCCCGTCGAGGTCCAGCCAGAAAACGTTCGGTGAGAGCGCCGACTCGAAGTAGTAGCGTCGGTCACGGTGATCGGCGACCGTGCGCCACCGCGTCGAGGAGATATGCGGTGCGTCCGGCGTACTGATCCCGTACGGCACGGAGACGTTGCGGATCGCGCCGAAGACGCTCGCCGTTGCGGCCCGACGGTTCCGGGTCTGCGGGATCGCGTCCACGTAGAAACTCGCGCGGGCGAATCGGTCAGCCGGGCGATTCGTCCCCGGTAACATGACCGTTCCGCCGATCTCCGACCAATACTCGTCGAGTGCGAGTTGTCGGTCGAACGTCGGGGAATTCGTCATCACCTGATACTTCCGACCGTGGTGGATCGTCAACTCGCCGTCGACGTACTCGAGGACGGCACTGTCACCCGTGGCGTCCGAGATGGACAGGTGGAGGGTGGCCAACCGGCCTTCGTCCGGGATTTCGTCGGAAACGACCACGAATTCTTCGTTCCGGTGGTTCTCGACCGCCTCGGCCACCGTCGCGAAGTTGTCGAGGACGTACTGCGCCCACAGCGAGATCGACAGTCCAGGTCTGTCGCCGTCCCACTCGGGATAGTCGGATTCGGTGAGCCACAGGACGTTCGCGACCAGACCCGCCTCGTTCATCCCGTCGGTCGTCGCGATGTCGTACGCGGATGCGACGACACTGCCGTACTCGGCGGTCCACGCCATCGAGGCCGGCCCGACTTCGCCCGTTCGTTCCATTCCCCGTGGGAAGACCCAAATGTTGGTCCCGATCTCGCCGTGCCAGTCCATCGACCGGCCGGTGAGCACGATATTCTCGGGTCCGAGATACACTAATCGCGTACACATCTACGGTCTCCCTCCGGTCTCTCGCCCGTTGTGCGCCATAGGCCAGAACATAATTCTGCCCTACTTCGATCAGGAACATAAGTTGCGTTCGGTCCGAACTGATACGTCCTGGCTGGGCGGGCGTCAGTCTCTCGAGTTCGGAAACGAGCGCGACGATCGGATGGGAGACGTGTCCGATGTAAGGAATCTACCGCAATTGACTGTCTCTCCCACGCAAATCATCGTTGGAGTTCTCTCAGCAGCTATCGCAGTGGCAGGCGGTCACTGGACCTCCCGACGGACAAACGCGATAAAGAGATCTCCCGTAAGACCTGTTCAAAATTCTCAGGTAGTTATTTGCCGTCACTTCGAGCGGGCACGCCGTAGTCGATGTGGACTTCCGGCGTGTTCGGTGATTCCGATGCAGGCGTACCGTTCCAGTCGACGACGTGCACGTTCGCCATTTCGCCGGAGAACCGGAACCGCATCACACCGGTCTCGATCGCCCCTTCTGCGGCGTGGTCTGTGACGACCGTCGCTTCCTCGAGTGGATCGGAACCGACTAATTCGATCTCGCCGTTGACGGTGATCTCGTAGTTCGATGGAACACCTCGACCGACGATCGTTACGAGATTTGGCAGCGTGTCCTCATGTTTTGCGGTCATACGTTGACGACTCAATTCTGCCAGTATAAGCCTTCTTGTCGGCAAAAAGCTAGAAGGAGGAGAACGTGCCGTCAAACCAAATCAATTAATCTCAGAAATTAACGTACTGGTTTTCCCATTCCCGCCGTTCTTGAATCTTCTCTCGTCCTTCAGTAGTGATTGCGTAATAATTCGTTCGTCTGTCGAGCTGTCCCTTCTCGACGAATTCCTTGTTGACCAGTGTATCGAGATTCGGATACAGCCGGCCGTGATTGATCTCATTCTCGTAGTAGCCCTCAACCTCTTCTTTGACGGTTTGGCCGGACGGCTGGTCGGCACCTGCGATCACGTATAACAAGTCACGCTGGAATCCAGTGAGGTCGTACATCTCACGAGAGAATTCAACGAATCTGTATTTGATACCTTTCCCACAATATATTGGGTGTGACTATGATGTGAACGTGCCTCATAGTGATATTTTTGCACGGTAATTGAACGAGTTGCGTCTCATCCTCCAGCGAAAGAACAGGAATAACACACCTCTCTCGGTCATCACTGTCTTCGTCTCGGGCTTCTGCCGTTCGACTCTTGCCGACGTGACGCACAGTTCTCGAAGAATTCAGAGATAGACTGGTTTTCCCAGTCGCGGCGGACTTCGATCTCACGCACTCCACGTCGCGTAACCGAATATCCGTTCGTCTAAGCCTGCAGTCGCGTACAGAAGATCTCGTTGGAAACCGGTCAAATCGTACACATCAGACCGCATGATGGTCAACAACAGAAGAATAGAGCTGACAATGCTCCGTCAAACATGAAAGACCGTGTCTCATTCAACAGAGTTTGTAAATCCTTTTATGGAGGACTGTTGCACTTCAGGGTCCATGAGAAAGATGAACACACAGGTTACCGCTGATGAATCTCAAGCTGGACTGACTCTGTCTACCACTGCTGAATGGAAGCGAGGCACCGAGAAGACGCCCGTCTATGCGGTTGTTTCGGCGGTTGCAGAAGCGTCTGGTCTGGACATGCTCGAATTGCCGCCACTCTATGAGGCGATCAATCCGGACGCGTTGAACGAGTTGTTTACCTCCCGATCTGAGCCTGCTGTTGGCGAAGTTTCGTTCGAGTACGCGGGGTACGATGTCGTTGTGCGCGGAACTGGCGTGGTTGAGGTCCGGACAACGGTCGACGCCTAATCGCGGCTCTGTTATTTAACTGCGTTCGCGGATGGCCGGTTCTAACGGTATCACTCTCATCGATTCGGTGTTGCTATCCGTCAGTCTCCAGTCCCAGCCGGGTTCGCACTCAACACGGTCCGTGTCCTCGAGAGAGCGGTATCAGATACGAGGAATTCCGAGCTGTACGAGTGCCCGAGGCCGACTTCTGGGATCCAGACCGCACGCAGCGCTGTACTACCTGCTGGCGACGTATCGGGCGACCAGGACGATCGGAACGACCGGGATCGCTAACCCCGTGACGATGAGAACGACGGCGACGATCGCCTTCTGGAACTGACTCGAGTCGTCCCAGACCGATCGCGACAGTCCGTCGATCGCTTCCGCAGTCTGCTGTACGAGTCCGGGCATACAGAGTATGTAACGCCGCAGACGGTCGTAAAGGTATTTCGCACGGAACGGAGAGTAAGCCGAATTGAAACGATGCCGTACGCGAGGGTGCGACGCCGAGCCTGCAGGCTTGTCGCCCATCGACCGACGTGAACGCCCCGGGATCGATACCGGGGTCGGGGAAGTCGCAACGCCGGTACCCCCGGATCCGATCATCGACCGGCACTGATTCGACGCCAGCCGAAGACGACCCCCTCCGCACAGAGCCACAGGACCCCGAGGGCGATGCCGACGACGTGCAGTATCTGCGGGAGGTGCATCCACGTCGGGAAGACGTACTGGGCCATGGCCTCCCACTCGCGAATCGTCGCCGTGATGGCGCCGGGTTCGTCCTCGACCGCGGTCAGTTCGCTCCCCGGCGGGACGTCCGACCGTTCGCCGGCGCCGATGCGATCGGCTTCGTACGCCAGCGGAATGACCGTCCCGTCGGGATCGCCGAACTGCCAGACGATCTCGCCGTCGGGATCGACCTCGAGCACGCGGTTGTTCCGGGAGTCGGTGATGAGCGTGTTGCCGTTGGGCAGTCGGTCCGCGTCTCGAGGCCACTGGAGGGAGTCGGTCGCGGGACCGGTGTAGCGCCAGATGCGTTCTTCGGATTCGACGTCGAGTTCGACGACGCGGCCGTTCTCGCTGTCGGCGACGACCATCGTCCCCTGGTCTTCGATGCGGTGGGGGTTGTGCTGTTTGTCCAGCACGCTGTGATTCCCCGGTTCGCCGACGACGTCGACCACCTCGTCGGTCTCCGGATCGACCTCGATGATCACGTCGAAGTTGCGGATGCTCAGCTGGAAGTTGCCGTTCTCCAGGTGGTCGATGTCGTTCATGTGGGTCCAGTCGTCGTGCTCCCCCGCTTTTTCGGGGCCGCCGTACTCCTCGTAGAACGGCGTGCCGGGCGTCAGGTGGTCTTCGGCGTGCCACTCCCAGGTGATCTCGCCGTCGCGGTCGACGGTCAACGCGCGATCGTTCCCCATATCGACGATCGCCGTCTCGCCGTTCTCGAGTCGCTCGACGTCGTGGACCTCGTGCCAGGCGATGAACTCGTCGTACCAGTCGTACTCCCAGACGACCTCGCCCGACTCCTTGTCGATCTCGACGACGCGATTGCGGACGCAGTGGCCGTCCTTCTCGTCGTACTCGAGGTATTCCTCGTCGCAGTCTTCGGCGAGTCGCTTGACGGCGACGGCCGCCAGCACCGTCTCCTCGTCGAGCTGTTCGACGCCGAACACCCGCGATTCGGGCACCGACCACTCCCAGGCGACCTCGCCGTCGGGCGTCAGTTCGACGATCCGACCGGTCTCGTCGTACGAATGGACGCCGACGAGCGTGTTCCCGGGATACCGCCCGTCGTCGTTGACGACCCTGTTCTCGCGTTCGATAACCGCTGCCTGGACCCCGAGCGATGCGATCAGAAGGGCGATGACGACGGTGGCGACGGTGACGCGGGTTCGCTGATTCATACGGTTCGATCCACGGAGAGATTCGTACGGGACTGTACACCGGAGAGGCCCTTAGCGCTAATCGGCGTTTCCGTTGGAAGTCAGTATTTCCACGACGTCGGAGCGGCGAGGGCGTTCGGACACGATTGTATACCGGCGACGATCGTCGACCAGCGACTCGCGACGATCGATCCGAACGCCTGCGACGTGATCCGACTGGTTTCGACGACCTGCGCGACGTGTCCGGTTCGGATACCCGGCGCCGGTCTTCTATCCGCATTCGGTCGAGAGGGGGACTGACCGTCGAGGAAGACGGGTGCCGACCGTTCGTCCCCCCGTCCGCGTCCGTCGAACGATATCGGTCCGGACGTCACGCGTGGATTCTTGACACCGAGATGGCACGAGCTGGCCTCGAGAACCCCATATGCTCGCGTTACAGTCAGTAGTAGGCTGTTAGTAAATGGCCTGTCCTTCGACCGGTCGGTATGCGACTCGTTCAGGTCTTCGTTCCCAGCGAGGACCACGATGCGGTGCGAGAGACGCTCTCCGAGATGGAGGTGGAGTTCGTTTTCAGCGACGCGGACGATCACCGCGACGGGAGCCTGGCGAACGTCCCGGTCCCGGCGGGCGCCGTCGACACGGTCCTCGAGCGCCTGTACGACGCCGGACTCGACGACGACACGTACACCGTCGTCACGGAGGTCGACCGAGCGACCGTGCCGAACGCCGAGGAGCTGACGGACCGCTACGTCGAGGGACCGAAAGGCGATCGCGGCGCCTCGCACTCCGAGATTCGCGAGCGCGCGGAGGACCTGACGCCGGATACGGCGACGTACCTCGCGTTCGCCATCGCGAGCGCGATCGTCGCGGTGGCCGGCCTCCTGCTGGACTCCGCCATCGTCATCGTCGGCGCGATGGTGATCGCGCCGTTCGCGGGGTCGACGCTCTCCGCGAGCGCCGGCGCCGTCATCAGCGACCGCGAGATGGTCGTCGACAGCGCCACGTCACAGGTGACGGGGCTCGTCATCGCGTACGTCGGCGCGATCGTGATGAGCGTGTTCCTCCAACAGACCGGGTTCGTCCCGTCGACACTGGACGTCGGTCGCGTCGGGCAGGTGAGCGGGTTCGCCACGCCGAACCTCCTGACGCTCGTCATCGCCATCGCGGCCGGGTTCGCTGGCGCGCTCGCGCTCGCGACCGACCTCCCCGTCTCCCTCGCCGGCGTCGCCGTCGCGGCGGCCATCGTCCCCGCCGCCGCCGCGGCCGGCATCGGGACGGCCTGGGGAGAGCCGCTCATCGTCGCGGGCGGCATCGTCCTGCTCCTGATGAACATCGTGTTCATCAACCTCACCGCCTACCTCACGCTCATCGCGCTCGGCTACCGCTCGTCGGTGATCCGCAACATCCGCGAGAACGCCGAGGTCTCGCTCCGCACGGGCGCGTACGCCGTCATCGTCCTGTTGTTCCTCGTCGTCGTCGCGCTGACGGCCTTCGGAACGTACCAGCACCTCGTCTTCGAACAGCAGGCGAACGACGAGGTCCAGGCCGTGCTCGACGACCCCGAGTACGCGACGCTGGAACTCGCCGGCGTCGAGACCGAGTACAACGACGGGAGCGTGTTCAGCGACGAGGTCTCGGTGACGGTGACCGTGGGGCGCTCGAGCGGCCTCGAACACGAGGGACTGGCCGAGGATCTGCAGACCGAGATCGATGCCCAGACGAGTCGGTCCGTCAACGTCGACGTTCGGTTCGTGGACTACCAGCGCGCGGCGGCGGTCGGCGACGACGACGGGCGAAGCGCGTGGTGGCCGATCGACGAGTGGCTGCCGCTCTCGACGGGTCCCTCATCCGCGCAGTCGATGCCACAGGCTGTGACACTTCCGTCGAACCTTGTTGAGGAACGAGCCGATCCGGCGTGACCCGGAGAGGAGTCGAAGCGCGCGGATCGACCGACCGACGCGGAGCAGCCGAAACGGTCGGAACCAGGGAACGACGGTGAGAATGAGAAACCAGTTCGAACGCACGAACCCCCTCGGGCCCCGATCAGACCATCGGTAGAGGACCGCGACGTCGAGGAGGAAGACGACGAGGAGCCACTGGAGGACGCCGCGAACCGTCGCCGCGAGCGACTCGGAGACGACGAGCACGTCGACGCTGATCGCGACGTCGGCGACGAACAGCACGATCCACAGGAGCGCCGCGACCTCGACGAACGGTGGCCACCAGCGTTCGGCGTCCATCTACCGGTACGTAGGACGTCGCGACTCAAAACGTTGCGTCCGCCCGAGCGCGGTCATCGGAGTCGACTCCGTCGAAGACCGGTTCGATCGCTCTGGCGAGTCGTGAGTCCCGAGGACTCGCTACGCGGGCACGAGGTGTGCTCCGGGCGGAGGGCGCTAGCGGTTGTCCGTGCGCAGAAACTGCGCGACGCCGGGCGCTCCGTCGACGACCCAGAGCGAGAAGACCAGCAGGTACGGTATCGAGTAGATGGCGAGGAAGACGAGGTGCTCCGCGGTCAGCAGCTCACCGGAGAGTTCGCCGAAGATCGCGGTGACGCGTCCGATCAGGGACACCTCGGTCTCGTACGGCGGCAGCGTAACGACGGGCCAGAGGAGCCGGTCGCTCGGCGACACGCCGAGCTTTGGAACCGCCAGAATCGCATCGCCGAGGAGGTGCGACCAGTAGCCGACAGTGAACGCGATACCGATATCGCGGCGTCCGGACGCCGTCGCCCCGAGGACGAGTACCCCGACCGGGACGGCGATGAAGACGGAGTGTGCGACCGAATACCCCTGGGGAAAGAGGTGGAGCCCCCACGAGAGCGTTTTGTCCACGAAATCCGGAAGCTGCGTGCCGAACAGGAGCGCCAGAACGACGATCGGACCCGTCGGTGACTCGCGCGTCACGAGTCGGTGACCGAACGAGTACAGGAGGTAGCCGAAGGCGGCGTGGCCCCACGGCATCACGACGGCATCACCACCGCAGTCGAATCGAACTCGCTTTTCACATGAGAGGGATAGGAGCAGACGATTAAAGTTCTTTACCGACAGAAGACTGCCGGAGGCAGAACACGTTCGGTATGTCGCGCCACGGACGCCGAACGGCGGACGTGCCTCGAGGGCGGATCAACCCCCTTCCCGGACGCACCGACTGAAAAAATTATACGCGCGATCGTCGTCCGTCGTACCATGCGCGAAGCCATCGTGACCCTCAGCGACGCGGCGCTCGAGGCGATGGGCTTCGAGGGGCTCGTCGCGCTCCTCCGAGAGGCGGGGATCCGCGACATTGAGATGCTCGAGGACCACGGGACCACCTGCGTTCCGCAGATCGACGTCGCGAACCGGCTCGATCCGGAGGGCCTCGAGGCCCTCGAGTGCGTCGACGACTGGGAACTGCTCGCCGAGACGGGGACCGGCTATCGGTACCTGCTGGAACTCTCCGCCGCGGAACTGCCCGCGGACGCGACCGAAGACCACGACGCGCTGCTCGGTAACTGCGAGACCTCGGTGACGGATCGCGGTGTCCTGATCTCGCTGGTCGGCTCGCAGGCGGCCATTCGGGAGATGCTCCGGAACTACGAGGCCGCCGGCGCCGTCCCCGACCTCTGTAAGCTCGCCGAGTACGACGGCGAGGCGAACCCGCTGGAGTCGCTGACGGACCGCCAGCGGGAGGTCATCGAGACGGCCTACGAGATGGGGTTCTACGAGGTCCCCCGGCGGGCGTCGACGGCGGAGATCGCCGGCGAACTCGGGCTCGAGGACGCGACGGTCTCCGAACACCTCCAGCGGGCCGAGCGGAACCTGCTCACGACGCAACTCCCGACGTAGCGACCGGAACGAACGGTTCGAATCGCTGCGTCGGTCGCGTTCGCGCTCGAGGCCCAACGGCGACGCCACGGCAGATCGGCGACTGGTACGGCCTCGAGCGACCGGCGTCCGGGACCGACATAAACCCGCCTAGCAGGCCCGCAGGAATCGGGATGTGATCGCGGCGCGATAGCCGTTCGTGTATGGCAGAACCGACCACACTCGATGGCGAACGGCGCACCGAATCGGCGATCGAAAACGCGACCCGTCCGACGACCAATCGGAGCCTGCGCTGGGGCGCGTACCTGCTCGCCCTGTCGGGGGTCGGGCTCATCGCGAACGGAGCGGCGATGCTGTACCGGGTCGTCTTCGAACCCGGTTTCGAGTCGGGCGTCGAGACGCTGGGCGGCGTCACGCGGGGCGAACTCGCGACTACCCACCACGAGGTGGTCCACTACATCGACCACCTCCACGTCAACGTCGCCGGCCTCATGGCGGCCGTCGGGATCGCCGTGATCGCGCTCGCATGGTTCGGGGTTCGGCGCGGCCAGCGGTGGGCGTGGGCGACTGCAGTCGCCCTTCCCGCCGTATTCCTCGTGCACAGCCTCCCGGTGCACCAGACCGCCGGGTTCACGTTCGACGCGCTGGCCCATCTCGGACCGGGAATCCTCTGGCTGCCGGCACTGATCGCCGGCGCGGTGGTGGCCGACCGCGGGCTGCGATCGATCGACGAACCGGCGGACCGCGACGGGGCCCGCACCGGCTGACCGATGGTCGTCGCGTCTCGAGCGATGGCGCTCCGCCGACACTGACGCGATCGACCCGTCCCGTTCCTGCCGAGCCATCGGTCGACCGAATTCCGGCCCGGCCGCCGTCATCGGCCCGTCAGCACGGCCCGGACCGTGTTCGAGATCCGTGCCAGCAGCGGCGGTTCGTCGTCGGTCGACTCGCTCACCTCGGCCGTCGCCGGTGGCTCCTCGCGGGATCTCGGTTCGGGCTCAGGTTCGGACTCGGACGCTGCAGGTTCGGATTCGGGCTCGGACGCCGGCTCGACGGACCGCGACCGATCGTCGGTCGCTGCGGTCTCGCAGTAGGGACAGTCGTCGTTCTCGTCGGCGTAGTACGGTAACCCGCACTCGTCGCACGTCGCTCGCGATCGCGACGCCGATCGGGCGTTCGAGCGGGGCGATTCGTCTCCGGACGCGGATCCGCAGTACGGACAGGCACCGTTGTCGACGTAATACGGGAGCCCACACTCCTCGCACGTCGTCCGTTCCCCGAGCGCAGTGGTATCAGTACTCATGGCCCACTCGAATATCGCTCGAGAAGCGCAATATAGCCACAGTTCACCGCGACTGAACAGACGCGTTTCGGTGAACGTCGACCGGTTCGTCGAGGCCGACGCGTTTGTCGAGGCGTTCCCGGCGGAGAACCGCCGGACGATCGAACGGCGACTCAGCGGCGACTCGATAGCGAGACGTAGACCGATCCGATCGTCCCGGTCGCAGTCGGCGACCGCCGTATCGTCCGATCGAGCGCGATCGCGCGCGCAGTGAGATTTCGACCCGCGCGATGTGAAACCCCCTATAAAAACCTGCGAGCACACCGTCCCCATCGCCTGTCGACAGCTGCCGAACTACAACCGGGATGACAGATAATCGACGACCGACTGAGACGCGTTGACCTGCCCGAACAGCTCAGAACGATCGTAGAGACGACGTATACGTCGAGCTGGTCCGTCGAAACGCGCCTTCCTGTTCGATTCTCGAGTCGTCGAGAGAGGGTTCGTCGATCGACGAAAGTCCAATCGAAAGAATATGAGTTATCCGTTCGGAGTTCACCGGTCGAAACGGGTACCTACCGAAATCAACCATGTCTGGCAAATATGACCTCGTTATCGTCGGGGGTGGGATCAGCGGTGCATCGCTCCTGTACACCACCGCGAAGTTCTCCGACGTCGACTCCATCGCACTGATCGAGAAGGAACGGGAAATCGCGGCGATCAACACGAACCACACGAACAACTCCCAGACGCTCCACTTCGGCGATATCGAGACCAACTACACCCTCGAGAAGGCCGAAGAAGTCAAAGAGGGGGCGGAGCTCCTCGCGGGCTATCTCGAGAACCACGACGACGACCGCGAGATGCACGACAAGCGCAGCAAGATGGTGCTGGGCGTCGGCAAGGAGGAAGTCGCCGAACTCGAGCACCGCTACGAGGGCGAGGGCTTCGGCGATCTCTTCCCGAAGCTCCAGATGATCGAGCGCGAGGAGATCGCCGACTACGAACCGAAGGTCGTCGAGGGCCGCGACCCCAGCAAGGAGATGCGCGCGTTACAGACGCCGGACGGCTACGTCGTCGACTACGGCGCGGTGACCCAGTCGTTGGTCCGACAGGCCGAGGACGAGCCCAACGTGGACGTCTTCACCGGGACGAAAGTCGAGGACATCACGCCGACGCTCGACGGGTACACGATCGAGACGACCGACGGCCGGTTCGACTGTGAGGCCACCGTCGTCGCGGCCGGGTCGCACAGCCTCCAGATCGCGAAGGAACTCGGCTACGGCGAGGGCAAGGTGTTGCTCCCCATCGCGGGGAGTTTCTTCCTCGCGGACGACCTGCTCAACGGGAAGGTCTACACCCTCCAGATGAAGAAGCTCCCCTTCGCCGCGGTCCACGGCGACGCGGACGTCCACGACGACTCCATCACGCGGTTCGGGCCGACCGCGAAACTCGTCCCGACGCTCGAGCGCGGTCGCATCTCGACCGTCAAGGACTTCCTCGACGTGTTCGGACTGAACGCGGCGGCGTTCCTCAGTTACGCGAACATCCTTTCCGACCGGATCCTCCTGCCGTACGCCCTCCGGAACCTCGTGTACGACGTCCCCGAAGTCGGACCGCGACAGTTCCTCCCGCACGTCCAGAAGGTCGTTCCGAACGTCGAACTCGAGGACATCGAGCGCGCGAAGGGGTACGGCGGCGTCCGACCGCAGATCGTCGACACGAAGAACAAGTCCCTGGACATGGGCGAGGCGAAGATCGTCGGCGACGACATCATCTTCAACATCACGCCGTCGCCGGGCGCGTCGACGTGTCTGAAAAATGCCATGAACGACACCCAGAAGGTCCTGGAGTTCCTCGACGGCGACTACGAGTTCGACGAGGAGGCGTTCCGCGCGGACACGATCGGCAACTTCCCGCGCGCGAACTAGTCGACTGCGACTATCGACGGCGTCTGTTCTCCTCTCGCCGGCGTTCAGTCCGCAGCTTCGAACCCAACGCTTCGATCACCGTTCGCTGGCTCGGTCGTTCGAGGCGTCGTGACCGCGGCCTCGAGTCGCGAGTCGAGCGAACCGTGTGCGACCGCCCGTCAGTCCCACCAGTACGACGGCGTCAGGACGACCAGCACGGTGAGGATCTCGAGGCGGCCGATCCACATCAGAAACACCATGTAGAGCTTCGCGGCGTTCGAGAACGGGAGGAAGCTGTTCATCGGCCCGACGATGCCGAAGCCGGGGCCGATGTTCCCCAGCGTCGCGATGGTCGCGCTCATCACCTCGAGCGCGGTCAGATTTTCCTCGATCCGATGCGTGTCGAAGTAGAGGAGGATCGTCGAGACGGCGAAGAGGACGAGAAAGAGCAGCGTAAAGGAGAGCAGTCCGTGGATCGTCTCCTCGTCGAGGACCTCGCCGGAGACGCGGATCGGGAGCACCGCGTTAGGGTGGACGTCGGTGAGCAACTCGCGGCGGATGACCCGCTGGATGACGTACCAGCGGACGATCTTGATCGAGCCCGCGGCGGAGCCGACGGAGCCGCCGAGGAACATCGCGAACAGGAGAACGGTCTGGGTCGACTCGCTCCACGTGTTGAAGTCCATGCTGGCGTAGCCGGTCGTGGTGATAAACGCTAGCGACTGGAACAGCGCGTGCCGGGCCGACGCCTCGAGGTTGCCGGGAATGACGCCGACGTTCTCGGGGGTCACTGCCAGCCCGAGTCCGGTGACGAGGAACGCGAGCAGGACGGCGCCGACGAGCCCGACCAGTCCGACGTACGAGCGGAACTCGGCGTTCCCGAACAGTCGCTCCGAGCGCCCGTTGAACGCGTGCCAGAAGAGCGCGAAGTTGGTGCCGGCGATCAGCATGAACGGCATCACCGCCCACTGGATGAACGGACTGAACGCCTCGACGCTGCGCGCTTCCGGCGAGAAGCCCCCCGTCGGCATCGTCGTGAGGGCGTGCGCGACGGCGTTGTAGAGGTCCATGTTCGGCGCGAGCCCGACCAGATGGAGCGCGTAGTAGAGGCCGAAGGCGAGCACGGTAAAGCCGATGTAGATCCGCCACAGCGCACGCGCGGTCTCCCTGATTCCCGGCGAGAGGCGCTCGAGGCTGAAGCCGGGCGCTTCCTCCTCCATCAGTTGCGCGCCGCCGACGGACAGCTGCGGGAGGATCGCGACCATCAGAACGATGATCCCCATCCCGCCGAGCCACTGGGTCAGTTGGCGCCACATGAGAATCGATCGGGAGTGTCGCTCGAAGGAGATCTCACCGAGGACGGTCGACCCCGTCGTCGTGAAGCCGGACATCGACTCGAACAGCGCGTTCGTGGGTGAGGCGATCGTTCCCTGACCGGCGACCAGATAAGGAAGCATGCCGACCAGCGGGACGGCGAGCCACGTCAGCGCGACGAACAGGAACCCCTCGCGGCGGCCCAGCTCCGGTTCCGGGTGGAGCCGCTCGAGGCCGGCGCCGGCGGCGAGCGCGACGAGGATCGTAACGACGAACGGGAGGACGGACTCCCCGTAGATGACTGCGATCGCCAGCGGCAGGAACAGCGGAACGGTCGTATACTTGAGTACAGTTCCGACGAGACTCACCGAAACGCGGTAATCGACGTGGAGATCCATCGCTTTCGATGCGCGATATTTCGCGTGCCCAGTTATAAGAATCGCAGGCAGATCGGATCCGGCCCTCGATTTTCCCAGCGCCTCCGGTCTCGAGCGTCCGCAACGACAATGAGTCGATGCGACGCCGACGGGATTCACTCGCGGTACGGGTATCGCGGCCGAGTCCGTCGGAGAGCGTTTTCACTCGAGCGAGAACCCGGCGTCCGCGAGCGAGTCGGCGGCCGTCCAGTACTCCTCGATCGTTTCGTCGGCCCACGATCGGACCGCCGGATCGTCGGTGTCGATCGACGCCCGCAGGACGCCCTGCTCGTCGCGCAAGAGCAGGTAGACGACGTCGTCGAGGAGCATCACGGCGAGCGGGACCGTCCCGTCCCGAACGCGGATCGCGGTCCCGTCGGTCGCCAGCAGGACCTCGAGTCGGTCCCGAAGCTCCGCGTCGTCGACGAGGGCCTCGATCGCGCTTCGCGAGAAGACGCCCCGGAACGTCTGTTCCCCCGTTCCCGCGCGGTCCTGAACGACCGACAGCGTCTGTTCGTTGAACGCGTGCGAGACCGTCCGAACGTCGTCGGCGTCCTCGAGCAATTCGAGCAGCCGCGACAGCGGCGCGTTCGGGCGGGTCTGGCTGGGCGTGGTGATCGTCGCGTCGGCCAGCCGCCGGAGGTCGAAGGTCAGGTCCGCGCTCGGCAGGTAGTCGACGACCTCGCGGAGGCGCCGTTCGGTCTCGATGATCCGCTGGAGGTCGGTGATGCCCGACGCGACGAGTCGGCCCGTCGCCGTCGCGACGTACTCGCTGCCCTCTCGGCGAATCCACGAGCGCTCCCGAAAGTCGCCGAGAACCCGCCCCAGCGTCGCCTGCGAGGCCCCGGTCGCCGCGGCCAGTTCGTTACGGGTCTGGCCGCTCTCGGCGAGGGACTCGAGCACTTCGACGCGGTTGGCCGAGAGCGCGAGAAACTCGATCTCCTCGAGTGCCGATTCCATACGCTTCGTTCGCCTCCCTGCGGGAAAGCCGTTTCGCACCGTGAAATCATTTCACACCGTGATCGAGTGCATCGAGGGTGCACGGCTTTCCCCCGTCGTCGGTCCGCTCCCACCGGCCGCGACCTTTCTTGTCGTGAAATATTTTCTGAACGAAACTATATGGCCTGACCACCTACGTAGTTATATGATGATCCTCGAAGAATTTCTGCCGACTGACGATCCGTCGGCGACTTCTCTGTCCGATCGCACGGCTACGGTGGTGATCGACCAGTGATCGACCGTCGAACGCTCGCGTTCTTCGTCCTCTCGAGCGTCTTCTTCGGGGGAACGTTCGTCGCGGCGAAGGCCGGCCTCGAGTACTTCCCGCCGCTGCTGTTCGTCGCGATCCGGTTCGACGTCGCCGCACTGGTCATGCTGGGCTACGTCGCGCTCACCGTCTCGGGCGACGACCTCCTGCCCGAAACGCGGGGCGACGTCGTCGGGATCCTCGCGACGGGCGTCCTCGTGATCGGGCTGGCGAACGCGCTCCTGTTCGTCGGCCAGCAGTACGCGACCAGCGCCGTCGGCGCGATCGTCTTCAGTCTCAACCCGATCCTGACGCCGGTGTTCGCGGCCGTCCTCCTCTCCGACGAGCGACTCTCGCGTCGCGGCGCGGTCGGGATGGGGCTCGGACTGCTCGGCGTCGCGCTCGTGGTCAGCCCCGACCCCGCGGCCCTACTGGGCGGCGACGCGATCGGCCGCGCGATCCTCTTCGGCGGTGCGATCAGCGCCGCGCTGGGCGCGGTACTCATCCGCCGGGCGGGGTCGACGGCCACGCTCTCGAGTACGGTCCGGATCGCGTGGGGGCTCCCGCTCGCGGCGGCCCTCTGTCACGGCTTCGCCTACTCGACCGGCGAGTCGATGGCCGCGATCTCGTGGACCACGGAGGCGCTCGTCGCGCTGGGCTACGTCAGCGTTATCGCCGGCGTCCTCGCGTACATCGCCTACTTCGGGCTGCTCGAGGCGACCGAGGCGACCACGGCGAACCTGATCTTCTACGTCGTACCGGTCGTCTCGACGCTTGGCGGCTGGGCGATCTTAGACGAGACCATCGCGCCGTCGGCGATCGCCGGCTTCCTGACGATCTTCGTCGGCTTCGCCGTCATCGGCAGCGACTCGATCGACGTTCGCTCGCGGCTGCCCGGCCTGACGGCCGGCGCGACGACCCCAGAAGACGCCGCGTGCGTCACCGAGGAACCGCGGGGCTACCGGAGCGACTGAGCGGCCGCACGCGCGCTATTCTCAGTCTCGGATGCTAATTGAAAACGCTCGCTCGTCTCTTGCGGCTTGGTTAGATTTAGCGGTCCAAACGTAACTACTGGTGGCCTGTCGGCGTGTAGTTACAACTGGCGCTACGAGCGTTATCTGACGACGCGTCCGGCGACTCGTCCCCCTCGAGCGATATCGAATCCCCCGACTCGAGTCCCGTTCTGCATGAGAGCGCCGGCAGACCGCTCAACCCTGCGGTTCTCGTAGCGTGGATACTCGCCGCCCCTCTGAGTCCCCTTCTCGCGCTCGGAGGCGCCGGCACCACACCGTATCCATGGCCCTCGCATCCTACGAACTCCACGACCGACTCGACCGACTCTCCTCGGCCTCGGCCGACCGCGATATCCTCGTCAGTCTCGCCGTCCCGCCGGAGGAGACGATCGGCGAGGCCCGCCAGCCCGTCGAGACCGACTACGCGGAGGCGAGCCAGCTCGACGAACAATCGTTTCCGAGGCCGCTCACCGACGCGCTGGAGACCGTCCGGAGCGAACTGAACGAGTACGACGAGATCCCGGAGAACGGGCTGGCGATCTACGCCGGCGTTCCCGACGGCGACCTCGTGTCGGTCGTCTTCGACGATCTGCCGGTCCCCATCGACGACTCGATCTACTGCCACGCCAACGAGTTCGACCTCGAGCCTCTCGAGGAAGTCACCGAGCCCGAGTCGACCCACGGGCTACTGGTCGTCGAACGCGGCGGCGCCGCGCTCGGCGTGCTCGACGACGAGGGCGTCGAGCCCCTCGAGAGCTTCGAGAGCGAGGTCCCCGGGAAGTCGAGCGCGGGCGGCCAGTCCGCCGAGCGGTTCGAACGCGACCGCGAACGCCGGAAACGGGAGTTCTTCGACGAGGTCGCCGACCGCGCCGAGCGGACGTTCCTCGGCGACGACCCCGTCGACGGCGTCCTGCTGGGTGGGACGACGGGCACCGTCGAGACGTTCCGGGACGAGGCCGACCTCGATCACCGCCTCGAGGACCGGATCGTCGGCGAGTTCGCCGTCGAGTACGCCACGCGACAGGGACTGGAGCAGCTCGCGGCGAAGGGCCAGGAGGCGATCGACGAACGCGACCGGGACGACGCGCGCGAGGCGCTCGGCGAGTTCTTCGATCGGGTCGGCGGCGACGATCCCGTCGCCTACGGCCGCGAGGAGGTCGACGACGCCCTCGAGTTCGACGCGGTCGAGACGCTGCTGCTCTCGACGGGACTGGACGGGGAGCGACTTCAGGAGCTCGGCGATCGAACCGAGCGACAGGGCGGTGAGACCGTCGTCGTCCCCGACGACTTCCCCGACGGCAACCGGTTCGCCGAGGCGTTCGACGGGGTCGGGGCGCTGTTGCGGTTCCCGATCGACTGAGTGGATAGCGGGCCGAATCTCTCGCGGACGTCGAGACGGACGGAGCTGGCGCAGTCCGAGAACGTATCCACCCATATTATCGCATGTGAGTTGTAGATGTTGATGAACTAGGTCCCGGACAGACCGAATTCTTAAATGTGGCAGTCGCAATTGGATTGGTAATGGATGGGCCAAATTCCTTTGGGGAAATACTTTTAGTGGAAGATAACCCCGGTGACGTCCGACTGACGAAGGAGTTGCTGAAAGAGGGCGGGTTCGAGCCGACCATCCACGTCGTCTCCGACGGGCCCGACGCGCTGGAGTTCCTCCACCAGCGCGGCGATTACGCCGACGCCCCGCGGCCGGACGCGATCCTCCTCGATCTGCATCTCCCGCGGATGGACGGGGAGGAAGTCCTCGAGGAGATGGACGAGGACGTCAGGGACGTTCCCATCATCGTCCTCTCGGGCACGCAGCAGGAACAGGTGTTCGAGGACGACGACATCGCGGCCGCCGTGGACGCCCGGGTGGAGAAGCCGCTCGATCCGGACGAGTTCACTGCCATCGTGCAGTCGCTGTCGGAACAGCCCGCCGAATGATCGCGATCGCTCTCTCGTCTCTCTAAAATCCCGGCGGTTGCAGGCACTACGCGCTTTACTCGCGATCCGGGAGCGTCCTGTATGTGTGCGACCTTCAGCGACGACGACGTCGGGAAACCCGTCGAGCGAGCCGACGGGAAGGTGATCGGGACCGTCGACGCGATCGAGGGGGACCGGGCCCGGGTCGAGCCCGCTCCCGACGCGCTCGACTCGATCATGGCCCGGTTCGGCTGGGACGATATCGTCGACGAACCCTTCATCCTCGAGGCCGACGCCGTCGACGCGGTTTCGGACACGCGAATCCACCTCACAGAGGGATTTTCGCCACAAGAGTCGGGAACGGAGGCCGCGGGAGACCGGACCGAAAGCAGGGATAGCCCACAGAACCGTCCGGATCACTGAAAGCGAGGGCGTTCCGGACTGGCGGCCCTGACGAATGCAGGCACCACTGGCTTCCCGAGAGTGGTGGTAGCGCCACCCATGTGCGCAACGTTTTCGAACGGCGACGTCGGGAAGTCCGTCGTGAACGACAACGGCGAGGAGGTCGGCGTCGTCGCGTCGGTCGAAGGGGACGTCGCTCACGTCAGACCCGAAACGGACGCGGTCGACTCGGTGAAGTCCTCGATCGGCTGGGAGGGCGTCGCCGACGCCGTTCAACCGCTCGACGCCGACGCCGTCCGCGAGATCACCGACCACGCCGTCCGCCTCGAGGGCGACCTGCCGTCGGTCGACGAGCGGGACCTCGAGGCGGCCGTCGATTCGAACACCGGCGGCGACGCGGACGACCAGCGGACCGAGCCCGCCGGCGGCTCGGCCGGCACCGAGGAGACCGACATCGCCGAGGCCCTCCGCGACGAGACCGACGAGGAGCCCCTCGAGGAGACGGACGCCGTCGACGGGGACGGGACGAACGCGGACGACGAGCGCGGGAGGAACGCGAACGGCGCGGACGAGGCGAACGCGAGCGACGAACCCGAGACGGGCCGCGACCGACCGAGCGATCGCGGCCTCGAGGCCGATCCGACGGAACTGGCCCGACAGGAGCGCGAGGGCGGCACCCGGCCGGGCCCGTCGGTCGAGCCGACCGACGAGTTCGAGTCGACCGACGCCGCCGTCGACCCGAACGCGGAGATGAACGCGACCGACGCCGACGTCGATCGGGACGACGATTTCGAGTCGACCGACGCCGAAGTCGATCGAATCGGCGAACCGCGACGGACGGACGCCGCGGTCGATCCCGGCGAGCGGCCCCGTGGGTCCGACGTCGATCCGGAGCCCGACGCCGACCGCGACGCGACGTCGGAGCGCAACGGGCCGACGACCGAGGACGCGGGACGGACGGACCTCGAGGACGGTCCCGAGACGGAGCGACTGAGCGATGGGGACGAAGACGCCGACGGAGATGAGGGCCGGCGCGAAAACTGATTCGAGCGGTCGCTCTCGTCGATTCTTCGGTTCGGACCGGAAACTCCCGTCACAGCTTCGCCGTATCTCGCCGGCCCGGACACTATAGGCCGCCGGCTGATAGGAGGGCTATGTTCGGTCGAGACAGCGAACGCGGACGGAGCAACGAGGGTATCGACGTCGCCGGCGCGGGAAACGACCAGTCGATCGTGTTCGTCCACGGCGCCATGTTCACGCGGAAGATGTGGCTCCCCCAGCAGCGGGAGCTATCGTCCGAGTATCGCGTCGTCACGTTCGATCTGCCCGGTCACGGCACCGACGGCGACGAGCAGTTCCGGATGGAGCCCGCGGTCGATCGCCTCGAGCACGTGATCGACGAGTACACCGACGGGAACGCGGTGGTGGTCGGGCTCTCGCTGGGCGGTTACGTCGCAACGGAGTACACCGCTCGCCGTCCAGAGACGGTCGACGGGCTGGTGCTGTCGGGCTCGAGCGTGAACCCGGTCGGCGGGATGGAGACGCTCACGCGGGCGACCGGGGCCATCCATCGACTCGCCACGAAACCCGACATCGGCTGTCGGGCCGTCGAGAAGCTCGGCTACCGCTGGGTTCGCAACCGCGAGCTCCCCGCGGACATCGAACGGGAGATCATCGACTCGGGCATCTACCCGCGGGAGTTCGGCAACGCGGGCCCGTTCATCGCGGGCGAGGACTTCCGGGGGAAGCTGTCGACCTACCCCGGGCCGACGCTCGTGCTCAACGGGGAGAACGACAAACTCATGCGCCGCGGCGAGCGGGAGCACGCGGCGGCGGCCCAGGACGGTCGCGTCGAGGTGCTCGCCGGCGTCGGCCACATCTGTAACCTCCACCGTCCGGAGACGTACACCGACCGGGTTCGGAACTTCGTGCGCCAGCGCGCAGTCGCACGGCGCTGAGTCGAACGGCGTCGGTGCCGAGAACGGACGAGGGAGTCGATCGAAAGCGAGTCGGGATCGGATCGGAGCCGGTCAGGAGCGGCGCTCGCCGACCATGTCGCGGACGCGGCCGGGGAGACCGAGAACGGAGATGCCGAAGCCGAACAGCACCATCAGCACGTAGACGCCGAGCGTCGACGTCCAGACGACGAGCATCGCGAGAATCGCCCAGCCGCCCTCGAGGAAGTAAAACGCCCCGATGGACATCGCCGTCCCGTAGAGCAAGACGAGGTACGGCCCCCAGTCGGTGGCGTGGCCGCGCCGCTGCTTGCGGCGGACGTAGCGCTTGAGTTCGCTCTCGAGGGACTCCTTCCTGACGGTGCGGCGTTCGACGTTGTCCTCGAACGAATCGACTCGATCGCGCAGGCGTTCGATCTCCTCGCGAAGCGCTTCGGGATCCTCCGATCGATCCCGCGTGCGGGCGCTTCGACGGCGGCTCGATCCCGCCTCCGTCGATTCCGTGGCCGTCCCTGCGCGATCGTCCGTCGCCCCCTCGTCGGCACCCGTGGCGTCGTCGGTCATCGCTTCTGTCGAAAGCTGTCGATGGCCGGGACTTTGTAGCTGCCGATCCACTTCACGGTCGGCGAGGACCGCGTTGAGGACGGCGCCGAAGACGAGGATGATCGAGCCGAGGTACAGCCAGGCGAGCACGAGAAAGACGGCTCCGAGCGCGCCGTAGACGACGTAATCGCCGGCGAACGCGGCGTAGAGGGAGAACGTCCGGCTCAGGACGTACCAGCCGACGGCGGCGACGAGCGTCCCGGGAAGCGCCTCCCGGATACCGACGTCAGCGTCGGGGAAGACGACGTACAGCGGCAGGAAGGTCACGATCAACCCGAGCACGACGAGGATCGGGCCGAGGACGGTCGCCCCCACGAACGGGACGTACCGGATCAGTAACTCGAGGACGCCGACGAGCGCGAGTCCGCCCGCGATCGCGAGGAAGACGATCATCGCGTCCCAGAAGGTGTCAAACAGCGACTTCGATCCGGCGGTGCCGTACACCTGCGAGAAGGCCCGATCGAGACCCCGAAGTACGCGACTCGAGCCCCACAAGAGTCCGAGCGCGCCGATGACGGTCGCGCTCTGGCGGCCGGTGTCGTCGAGGACCGTCTCGGCGAGCAGTTCCCGGGCCGACTCCGTGAGGACGTCGGTGGCCGCGGCCGTCAGCTGCTCGGCCAGCGCCTCGCCGCCGATCGAGGCCGCGATCCCCAGCGCGAGCAACATCAGCGGCACGAGCGAGATGAATCCGTAGAAGGCGACGCCGGCCGCGAGCAGCGTCAACTGCTCGCTGCGAGCGAGCCGAACGGCGTCGCCCGCGAGTTCGAAGTCGAACGTGCGGTCGATCACGGGTCGAAATTGGCGACGGCCAGCGCCATATGCGACGGTGTGGCACTGGCTTGCACACTCGACGGTACCGTCACGGATCGTGACGAAATCGATCGGTCAGCGCCCGTCGCTCCGTCGAGACCCAGTGCGTCTCGCCGTCGAGACCCGAAATTTCTTCTCTCTGTCACATCGATCGTACGTATGGAACAACGACGTTGTCCCGACTGTGGCGTGACGATGGAACCCGTTCCCGTTCGCGACGGTGAGAGCATGGGGCTCTCGATCGCGACCGGCGAGCGAGGGGGACTGCTGGGCAAACTCGGGTTCAAGAACAGGGCGAAGCTGCAGGGCGTCTGCTGTCCCGAGTGTCAGCTCGTTCGGTTGTACGCCGAGGAGGAGTGACGCCCTCGAGTCGACGGGTCTGGGACTCGAGTCGACGGCTCGGGAGGCAACGGGACTCGATCAGGGTCACTCGAGGCTGGCTTCGGTCGCCGCGCGGATCTCGCCGACGCTCGCGTCGGTCTTGAACGTCGTTCCGCCGTAGTGGGCCGGCGAGGCCGCGTAGCCCGCGTTCCGGAGGTCCGCGAGGAAGTCGTCCATCGCGTTCGCGGGCACGCCCCAGTTCTTGCAGAGCTTGTGCTGATCGTAGTGGGTGGGTTCGTCGAGTTCGGCCTCGAGCGTTTCGCAGAGTTCTCGGCCCTTCTCTGCGGTGCCAAAGGCGTCGGGGATCGCCGCGCGGACCTCGGCGACGAACGCGGTGTCCTGAACCGGGCCGAGCCAGATCGGGCCGGCGGTGAGCAGTCGGTCGCCACCGCAGTGGGGACAGCTCTCGAGGGGGTCGGCGACCAGCCCGTGCTCGGCCTCGCGGTAGAGACAGTCCTCGCAGTGGGAGAGGTGGCCGAGGTGCTCGAGTGCGGCGTCGGCCGCGCTCGCCTTCCGGTCGAGCTCGAGGTAGGTCCGGACGTAGTGACTGGTCGCGTGGGTGAGGATCGGTTCGACGCCGACGTCGAAGCGGGCGCCGCTGCGGGCGAGCGCGGAGATGAGGATTCGGACGCCCATCTCGGGGTGGTAGTCGGTGTTCTGTGGCACCGCACTGTAGGAACGGACGCCGCTGTTGAAGTGGGCGCCACACAGCGGCGCGGTGTCGGTCGCCGTCACGCAGAGGAGGTCCCGACAGCGGGCGAAGGCCGCGTCGGCGAAGGGCATCGGCGTCCCGTAGGGATCGAGATCGATCACGTCGAACATCTCGTCGTGCATGAGCGCGTTGACGTTGCGGTGTTCGACGCGCGCCTCGTCCGCGAGGTCGTTTCGCTCGAGGTTCTCCCGCGCGAGGTCGACTGCGTCTTCCTCGAGATCGCAGCAGGTGACGTCCCAGCCGTCGGCGGCCGCGCGGATCCCGCGGACGCCGCTGGCGGTCATCGCGTCCAGATACGTCTCGGCGCGCTCCTCGCGCTCGCGGAAGGCCCGCAGCGTCGCGATCGTCAGATCTCGGTTCAACTCCTGTCTGGGGTTGTAGAACACCGCCTCCTCGACGCCCTCGGTCTGTTCGCCGGGGACCTCGAGGTCGATCCCGCCCTCGGTGACGCGCATACCCCCTGTCGACGGGCGACCGCGAAAAACGCCGTGGTCTGTGGCGGCCGCGTCGCTCCCTCTCGTCCGCGAACGGCGCTCGATGCGAGTAACCGCGGCTTACCGGCCGATCCCGTTCTCCGTAGTATTTTCCTAGCGAGCGGTCTCGGGAGACGATCGTCCACTGGTAGTCGGGATACCCATGAGATCGTCGTTGAAATCGGCCTTTCAGTTACTTCCTCAGTGCAAAGCATTTTGTACCCGACGGTCCTTCCGTTCACATATCGATGCCTCGGGATACCGTACCACAGCTCGAGTCGCGAACGCTCACGTCCTCGGCCGCCGCGAATCGAACGGAGCGGATCGGTTCGTGACCGACCCGTCAGCCGACGACCGGTCCGGCGAGGGCGCGGACGACGACCGGCTCCGAATCGCCCTGTTGAACGCGGCGCACAAACGCGAGAGCACGCGGCGGAACTTCGAGCGGGAACTCGACGCGGAACTGGTCGAGTTCCACTGCCCGTCGGGCGAACTCCCCGAGACGTTCGCGTTCGACGCCTGCGTCGTCACCGGCTCGAGCGCCTCGGTCTACTGGGACGAGCCGTGGATCGGCGCGCTGAAGGAGTGGGTCGGCGAGGCCGTCGCGGCCGGGCTGCCGTTTCTGGGCGTCTGTTACGGCCACCAACTGCTCGCGGACGTGCTCGGCGGCCGCGTCGAGGACATGGGCGAGTACGAGATCGGCTACCGATCCGTCGAGCACGACGGAGCGAACCGGCTGCTGACTGGCGTCGACGAGGACTTCACCGTCTTCACCACCCACTCCGACCGGGTGGCCGCGGCGCCGCCGGGCGCGACGGTGTTCGCCCGGAACGAGTACGGCATCCACGGCTTTCAGCGGGACCGCGTCTTCGGCGTCCAGTTCCACCCCGAGTACGACATGACGACGGCCGAGCGGGTGACCGCCGGAAAGGACGGCGACCTCGAGCCGGCGCGGATCCAATCGGTCCTCGCGGGGATCGACGCCGAGCGATACGAGGCCGCCTGCGAGGCCAAACGCCTGTTCGATAACTTCACCGCGTTCGTGCGCGAGCAGCGGGACGTCGGTCGCGGTGCCGACATCGGAGCCGGTTCCGGGACCGATGCCGCTGCGACCGTCGACGTCGATACCGTCGACGTCGACACCGCCGTCGACGCCGCGGCCGAGTCGCCCCTCGAATCGCCGGCCGACTCGAGCACGTCGTCCTGAGTCGGCTCTGCGAACCGTTGGCGTCGCCTCGAGCCGAGAGAACGGGTCGCGATCGACAGCGGACGACGTGATCTCACTCGCCGCGGTCGGGGACCGCCGGCAGCGTCACCGAGAACGTCGACCCCTCGCCGGGCTCGGAGTCGACCCAGATCTCGCCGTCGTGGCGCTCGACGATCCGCCGGCAGAGCGCGAGTCCGAGCCCGGTGCCGTCGTGCTCCTCGCGGCCGTGGAGCCGCTGAAACACGCGGAAGATGCGCTCCTGATCGTCCGGGTCGATGCCGATTCCGTTGTCAGAGACCGACACCGTCCAGCGGGTGCCGTTCTGCTCGGCAGTGACCCTGATCCGAGGCGGTTCGTCGCCGCTGTACTCGACCGCGTTCGAGAGCAGGTTCTGGAACAGCTGGCGTAACTGGCGGCCGTCGCCCTCGACACGAGGTAGCGTCCCGATTTCCACGGTGGCGTCGTGCTCCTCGAGTCGGAGTTCGAGGTCCCGGCGAACGTCCGCGAACACCGACTCGAGATCGACGGGTTCGAACGGATCGCCCTGCGTCTCGACGCGGGAGTACTCGAGCAGCCCCTCGATCATCTCGCGCATGCGCTCGGCGCCGTCGACGGCGTACGCGATGAACTCCCGACCGTCCTGATCGAGTTCGTCACCGTACCGATCTTCGACGAGCGTGAGGTAGCTCGTGATCATCCGCAGCGGCTCTTGCAGGTCGTGGCTGGCGGCGTAGGCGAACTGCTCTAAGCGCTCGTTCGACGCCTCGAGTTCGCTGTTGGTCTCCTCGAGGCGCCGCTTTACCTCCTGTAGCTCCCGATTGCGCCGCTTCACTTCGAGCGCTTGCGTCTTCGCCAGCGCGTCGTAGACGCCGACGCCGAATCCCGCGGCGATTCCGAACGCGGAGAGGACGAGCGCGGCCTGTGACGGATCGTTGACGCCCTTGGCGGGCTCGAGTTGGTAGAGTGCGAGCATGCTGAGCAGCAAGAGGAGCCCACCGAAACACCAGCGTGCGACCACGGGATAGAACCGCGGGCGGATGTCGGTTCGCGGTAACCGATACCCGCCGTAAAGGAGTACCAGCCCCGGAATCCCGATGAAGGCCGCGACGAGCATGACGTTCGACGCCGGTTTGCCGAGGTTCAGTTGACCGATCGACCACCCGATCGCGAGGACGATATATAGGGCGCCGAGCGATGCGATCAGGGGTCTCCCCCCGACGGTAGCCGTCTTCTGGTCCCCCTGATCCATTACCTCTACTGGAATCGCGCGCTCTATTTCTGGATTGCGGTTACTCGAGGATTACGGGTACTCGAGGGCCGATTATCGTTCCCAGCGGCCGCTCATCAGGCGGTCTCGCGAACGGTCGACCGCCGGTCGAAGCGGGGCCGACCCGGTGCGAACTATCCCTCGAATCACACCGCCTGCCCGAACCCCGTTCACACCGCCCGACCGGTCGTCGCGGCACAACAACCAAACCGATTTTACAGTTGGGTGCACAGTTGCGGTCGTGCCGGAGGCCAACCCAGTCGAGCGATGGCAGGCGGACCTCGAGGAGACCGGCGAGCTCACGCCCGAGATCGTCGAGCGAATCTCCCGGGTCCACGGCGACCGCGGGGTCCGCGCGATCGAGGCGGTCGGCGAGAACCGGGTGAAGGCCTACCGCGATTTCACGATCGTCGTCGGCTACGAGGACGAGTACATCGTCGAGGACGGCGGCTGTACCTGCAAGGACAGCGAGTATAACCTCGACGCCGACGACCCGACCGAGCAGTGCTGGCACGCGCTGGCCGTCGCCATCGCGCGCCGGGTCGGCCACGTCGACTACCACGACATGTGGTACTCGGAGGTTCGGGAACTGCTCTGAGAGACGCGTCTGACTAGTTTTCTCTCGTCGGTGTCAGTACAATGCTCACCATATCACGTCGATCGGTACCCGTCTTGCAATGGCGCGCGCTGAACTGCGCCGAACGGACCGTGAGGCGCAGTTCGAACTCGTGCGAGGTCTTCGCGAGTTTCACGAGCGAAGGCTTGTCAGAGCTTGCTCTGACTGTGGATGAGTGAGCGACTGGCGCGGGACCGGAGGTCCCGCGAACCGTGCGAACAGTGCGGGACCGAAGGTCCCGCATACCGTGCGAACGGCGCTCCACGCCGTGAGCAGACGAAGGGAGCGAACGAATCGGCTGGGGAGGGTGTGGCACTCACCGTTGCCACGATAGCAGAACGCTCGAGGCCGATCGACTCCGAAGTCACCAAGCGGATACCGGAGAACGAGAGGCGCGAGTATCCATCATACCCGAGTCGCTGACGTATCGCTACTCGGACTCGTTGCAGGCGGCGATGATGACCTCGGGATCGTCGATCAGCCGGTTTTCCATGTAGTTGCCCTTCCCCTTCCCGGCCCACTTGCGCTCCTGATCGATGATCGAGAGGAACTCGAGTTCCGAGAGGATGTCCCGGATCCGGCGCAGTTTCAGGTGCTCGGAGCCGTCGCGGTCACAGAGCCGCTTGTAGAGGTCGTAGACCTCGTTGGTCGTCACGGGCGCGTCGTCGCCCTCCTTCTGCTGGGTCAACAGCGCCATCGCCTCGAGGACGAGTTTCGCGTGACTGGGGCTCTTGGAGATGAGTTCGGCCAGCCGGCTGGTCTCCTCGCGCTCGTGGGCCTGATCGACGCAGGACTCCGTGACGCGCTCGAGGGCGTTCTCCTCGGCGATCTCGCCGGCGAATCGGAGGATGTCGATCGCCTTCCGCGCGTCCCCGTGTTCCCGGGCCGCCAGCGCGGCCACGCGGGGGATGACGCCGTCCTCGAGGACGCCCTCGTGGAACGCGTCCGATCGGGAGCGGAGGATCTCACGGATCTGGGTGGCGTCGTACGGCGAGAAGACGTACTCGCGCTCGCAGAGGCTGGACTTGATCCGTTCGTCGAGCGAGTCCTTGTAGCGGACCTTGTTCGAGATACCGATGACGCCGACCGTGCTCTCGGTGAGTTTGCCGGATTCGACGGCTCGCGAGAGCTGCATCAGGATGTCGTCGTCCTCGATCTTGTCGACCTCGTCCAGGATGATCAGGGCGACGTCGTAGCGGGTGTCGACGATGTGCCACAGGCGCCGGTAGTACTCGGCCGTGCTCAGCCCCGAGTGGGGGATCGAGACGTTCGTCGCGGACTGGTCGTTGAGCTGGTGGCCGGCCGACTGGACGGCCTGGGTCTCCGTCGACTCCTGCAGGCAGTCGACGTACGCGACGCCGATCGAGACGTCGTTGCCCTCCGCGCGTTCGATGGCCTGGTTCGTGATGAACTTCGAACAGAGGGACTTCCCGGTTCCCGTCTTCCCGTAGACGAGCACGTTGTTCGGCGTGTTCCCCCGCGTGGCGGGTTTGATCGCGTTCGCGAGGTTCGTCAGCTCGTCCTCGCGGCCGATGATCCGATCCCCGTCGGGGAGGTGCGAGACCTGCAGGAGCTCCTTGTTCCGGAAGATCTCGTTCTCGCTGCCGAAGTAGTCCATCGAATCCGACATTCAGTTACTCGAGAGAGCGCGCTACGATACCTTAAACGTACGGAACCTGAGTGCCGCTGTATACGCTCGGTTTCGTCTCGAGAGGTACTCATCGAGGGAGAAACACACCCCACGGTGCCGCTGTATAGGCGAAAACCCATCCCTCAGTTCCGCTGTATGGCCGTCTCGAACGTCCTGTACCGATCATCGGGACTCAGTGGGGAGACGCGAGAGCACGGGAAACCCCGGAGTGCCGCTGTATAGCCGGGACCACACCCCTCGGTTCCGCTGTATAGCGACGCCGATTCACCGCGTCGCTCGTCGGGGGACCCCGGAGTGCCGCTGTATGGCGGGAGGTCACACGCGGCGATCAACAACCGGCCACCGATCGGGATACGCGGGGTCGAACGACCGTCACTGGCGGAAGCGAGTCAGGCCCGGTGAACGGAACGGTTACCGTAGTTCCGCTGTATCGGATAAAAAGAGTTTCTATCGAAACTGAGCCGGTCGGTTTCCACACCGGGGTGCCGCTGTATGTGGAGACACACACCCCGCGGTGCCGCTGTAACGAGTTGACGGTGGGTGTCGACTCGAAGCGGAGGTGGGGCGAGGGAGGATGGGGCGGCCCGCGGTGCGGTCGGTGACGCGGAACGACGTTCTCGAGCGGAATGCCGACAGAGTCAGCCAGAATCAGTGAGGGATTCGGCGATTGCGGCCACCGTTCGGTAACGGTACACTGATCGAGAACAGCGGGATGAGTTCGTCTCGAGCGACGAGTCCACGTCCAATACCGATTGGACGTATCCTCGTCCAATACACTCAATGGACGTTGACACAGAACTAGTACTTAATAACAGTGATTGGTGTTAGCCACGGATCATCGATCAGAAGCCGTTCAGCAGTCGATAGCAGCCGGGTTCGGTGATCTCTCGAGAGATGACCACTCTCCCGAATCTATACAGCGGCAACGAGGGGTGTGTCTCTGAAGACCCGATCATCGATCCGGTCCCGATCCACTGGCGACAGCTATCGATACGAATCCTTCAGACGCCGACCCTTCAGACGCCGACAAACGATCGAACCGGACGGTCGTCCCGAACTACTCCTCGGCACAGATCTCGACGAAGTTCCGTAGAATCTGCAGTCCCGTCTCACTCGCCCACCTTTTTCCGCTCGGGTTCGTTCGCGCTGCTCACTCACCACTCGCGCAAAAATCTGTCTAGCGAAAGCGAAGCTTTCGCTGACCTTCGCTCACGATGTTCGCGAAGAGACCAAAAACCGCTCACTCTCGCTGGTCGTTCGCGGTCGATTATTCTCGACTGCAGATCTCGACGAAGTTCCGCAGAATCCGCAGTCCCGTCTCGCCGCTCTTCTCGGGGTGGAACTGCGTCCCGAAGACGGTGCCCGCCTCGTTGGCGACGATCGAGGGGAACTCGCGTTCGTAGTCGGTCGTCGCGACCGCCGCGTCCTCGTCGTCGGGCACGGCGTAGTAGGAGTGGACGAAGTAGGCGTACTGGCCGTCGACGCCCTCGACGAGGGGGTGCTCGCGCTGGACGTCCAGTTCGTTCCAGCCCATGTGGGGGACCTTCTGACCCTCTGCAAACCGGACGTTGGTGCCCGGGATCAGGTCCAGCCCCTGCACGGCCGACTCGCCGTCGTTCTCGCCCTCCTCACTGGTCGTCAGCAGCATCTGCATCCCGAGGCAGATCCCGAACAGCGGGGTACCGCTCTCGGCGACCTCGAGGAGGTCCTCACGGAGCGGATCGGCGTTCTCGACGCCCTCGCGGAACGCCCCGACGCCGGGGAGGACGACGCCGTCCGCGTCCGCGAAGGCGGCCGGATCGTCGGTGATTTCGACGTCGGCGCCCGCGCGCTCGAGACCGCGGGTGACGCTCCGGAGGTTCCCCAGCCCGTAGTCGACGACGACGACCGAGGCGAGGGACTGCTCGCTGGAAGTCGAAAGCGTGCTCATACCGGTACTCCGTGTGGCGCGTTGAAGTCAATTACTGTTCGCTCACTCTCGAGTCTCGGGTACAGATCGAGTACTCTCGAGCGCTGACGGACTGCTCTGGCCGATCGCGGACTGCTCTGGCCGATCGCAGCGCAGACACTCAGAAGCCGTCGAGTCGCGTCTGGCCGCTGTCGCCGTCGCCGACGTCCGCCAACTCCGCCGCCCGCTCGAGCGCGTCCTCGAAGGTCTCCTCCTGGCTGCGATCGTACAGCGTCGCCGCCGGGTGGACGCAGAGGAGCACCCGCCGCGGCGACCCGTTGATGCGGACCTCCTCGAGGGAGCCGGCCTCCTTGGTGACCGCCACCGAGCGGTCGAGCAGGTGCTCGCTGGGGACCTTTCCCAGCGTGACGATCACGTCCGGATCCAGCCGATCGATCTCGGTCTCGAGGTAGCCTCGGCAGTTCGCGAGTTCTTCCTTCGATGGGTCGCGGTTCTCCGGCGGCCGACAGCGCACGCAGTTGGTGATGCGGATGTCCGACCGATCCAGGCCGACGGTCCGGAGACCGTCGTCGAGGACGGTGCCGCTGCGGCCGACGAACGGCTCGCCCTTCTCGTCCTCGTTCGCGCCCGGCCCCTCGCCGACGAACAGCAGATCGGCGTCCTCGGGCCCGGCGCCGTTGACGATCCGGCTCCGGGAGTCCACGAGCTTCGGACAGCGCGTACACTCGGTCACGCAGAGCCCGTCCATCGCTTCCGACTCGTCCATACGGTGTGGGACAGGCGGTCGCCTCCTACGTCTTTCGGGTCTCGCTTACCGGAGCCGTTCGGGTGCAGGTCGTTCGAACCAAGGCTACAGTCGACTTCGCTACACACGATACGGTGAAAGCCCCTTTCAGTCCCACCCAGCGGTGGCTAGTCGGGGCTGCTATTGCCCATCCGATTACACTCGAGCTACGTCGAGTCCTCTTCCTCGGTCTCGAGCGCGTCGGCGTACGAATCGCCCGCTCGAGCGGCCGCGCTCGCGACCCGAATCGGCTCCGGACGACCGCCTTCGGGTGTGAACGCCCGAACGACCTCGGCGGCCTCGTCCTCGTCACAGCCCAGCTGGCGCACGTAGACGGTCTCGTCGTTGACCGACAGGTCGCGGCGGTCGGGCAGCGAGCGATAGGTCGCGAGACGCTCCTCGAGGTCGGAGCCGGAAAAGGCGTCTCGGAGACCGGCCTCGAGGCCGTCACTCACCTCGAAGGTGACGGCGATCACTGGCCGGTCGGCGGCCTCGTGAATACGAGTACAGTCGAGAAGGTTGTACCACGCGGGTGCGACGGCGCCGAGCAGGACGTACTGGACGTCGGGCCGACCCAGTTCGTCGATCAGCTCGCGGACGGCGTCGGTCGCGTCGGTTCCGCCGACGGTACACCGACGGTAGGCGAGGCCGTCGACGACCCGGTCGGCGCGGACGACGGCACCGGCGAGCGTGCTCCGGTCCGCGTCGCGACGAAACGATTCGGCGATACCCAGCGCCCGCACCCCGGGCTTCATCAGGTCTCGTCTTTGATCTCCTGCAAGCGATCGAGTAACTCGTCGCTGGACGCACCGTTTTCGAATTCGATCGTCCCTTCGTGGCTGTTTTCACCGGATTTCACCGCGTCATCGTCGTCAAAATCAGCGTCGACTTCTTGTTGCTCGGATTCGTCGTAGCTCCCGAATCCCATACGGTGTCATCTTTGGGATTCCGATTGAAAAATCTCGTGGTTACCTGTTTATTTCCGTTTATGTCGCCGCTAGACGACGCTCTGGTCGTCGGCTCTCGCCCGGCAAACGCCGCGACCAGTCCGCGACGGCACCGTTTTTGGGGCCGGCCCTCGAGCCATCGCGTATGGAGGTCCATCACGTCACCGAGGACGCGGAGACGTTCACCTGCAACGCATTCCTCGCCGTCGGCGAGGACGGAGCGACGACGCTGGTCGACGCCGGCGCGTGGGACGGCATCGTCGACGAGATCCGGAGCCACGTCGACGACGTCGATAGCGTGGTCGTGACTCACCAGCACGGCGATCACGTCGAACGGCTCGCGGCCGTCGTCGACGCCTTCGATCCCGAGGTCTACGCCTACGACGACCATCCGACCCGCACGGAGGCGCTCGAGGACGGCGACACGGTACCGATCGGCGACGAGGAATTCGACGTGGTCTACACGCCCGGTCACGCCGACGACCACGTCTCCTTGGTCTCCGAGTCGTCGCTGTTCTCGGGCGACGTGGTCGTCCACGACGACGGGGCGTTCGACTACGGCAGCTTCGGCCGCACCGACATGGCCGGTCAGTCCCGCGAGCGACTCATCGAGAGCATCGAGGACCTGCTCGAGCGCATGCCAGAGGGCGTCGAACACATGTACGCGGGCCACGGCGGCGTCTTCCACGGGAACGTCCGCGACGTCGTGGAAACCGCGCTCGAGCGGGCGGAGAAGCGAGAGCCGAAGTATCCCGACGAATAGTACCGCGAACGAACGGAGTGAGTGAGCGGCTTTTTGGTCCAGATTTTTCGAGTGGTTCGACCGAACGAAGTGAGGGAGGACCCGAAGAACAAAGGTGGGTGCGAGACGGCGCTCGAGCGGGCGGAGAAGCGGGAGCCGAAGTATCCCGACGAGTAGACCGCGCTCGACTCGGGTTTACTCGAGCCCGAATCTGCTCGAGCCCGGGTTTCCATTGGTACAGTTGCCACTCGAGAGAAGTTCGGTAAGAGAACGAAAACGGAGAGCCCGCGTTATGCCGCGCGCGGTTCCTTCGCCTTGGGACGGAGGTTCTCGTAGCCGCACTTCCGACAGCGGTCGGCTCGCTTCGGGTTGCGAGCGTTACAGCGCATGCAGATCATCTTCTCGAGCGTCCGTTTCTCGGCGGCGTCGAAACTTGGCATGTCGCCCCGTTCGCCCGTGGTGCATATAATCGCTGTGATTGTGTGGTCCTGTCCCAGCGGTTCGGCCATCGGTCATCGGCATGCCTCGGCCATCGGTCCTCGACATGACTCGGCCATCAGCCCTCGATATGACCGGCGGTCACTCCTCGTCGGCCAGGTACTCCTCCTGGACCGCGACGACCTCGCTCGAGTCGGCACACTCGCTGTAGCGGCGCAGCGGTTCCTCGTTGAGCGTCAGGAAGGTCTCGCCCCAGCGGAACGGCTCGAGCAGTTCCTCGGCCCGTTCCCGATCGCCGAAGATGCAGCAGGCGGCGGCCAGCGCCTCGACGGTGGTCAGCCGGAACGGCCGCCCGTAGTTGACCGGGTTCGCGGCGACGAGGAAGGGAAGCGCCCGGTGGACGCCGCGCATCTTGAACGACGCGGCCTCAGCGGACTCCCACGAGCAGTCCAGCGCGACCAGCGTCCCCAGCCCCTCCTCGGCGTCGGCCGGCGACAGCGCCCGCTCGGCGTGGGGGTTGAGGACGACGCCGTAGGGCACCTGCCCCATCGAGCGGTAGAGGGTCGCCTCGTCGAACTTCTCGAGGCGCTTGGCGGTGCACTTGTTCGGGTCGTCGTCGCCCTCGTAGTAGACGTGACACTCCACGCTCGAGGATAGGGCGTACCGGGAGAAAAGCGGCCCGAATCGACCCCCGAAGCGCGCCGCGAACGCGTCACCTTTTCCGGTCGGGGGCAAACGGGACGGTATGACCGGAGATTCAGCGAGGGAGCCGAACGATCCATCGGGGAATCCGGACGGCGAGTCGGACGCCGCGTCGCTCGTCCGCGACTACTACGACGCCCTCGACGACCACGACTACGAGGCACTCGAGGCCCTCCTCGCGCCCGACTTCGTCCAGCGGCGGCCGGATCGGACGTTCGAGGACCGCACGTCGTTCGTCCGCTTCATGCGCGAGGAGCGGCCGAATCCGGACACCAGTCACGAACTGCTCGCGGTCGTCGCGGATGACGACACGGTCGCCGCCCGCGGCCGCGTTCGCGATACCGGATCGGAAACCGCACTGTTCGAGTTCGCCGATTTCTTCGCGATCGAGGACGACCGAATCGGGCGACTCGAGACGTACTCCCGCTGACCGCTCGAGAACGATCGAGTCGGCGAGAGGCTCGCGCGTTCGTTCACTCGCAGCCAAATTTCATCGGGGGCCGGCCGATTTCTTTTCCGCGGGAGTCGCGTACCGCGGGCAATGTCGCCGGATCTCTCGATCGAGGCGGACTGGAACAGTCTCTACATCGACGGCGAGTGGACGACCGCGGAGAGCGACGAGGAGATCGCGGTCGAAGACCCGTCGACGCGCGAGGAGATCGCCCGCGTTCCCGCGGCGAACGAGGCCGACGTCGACGCGGCCTACGAGGCCGCCGCGGACGCCCAGACGGAGTGGCAACAGGCTCCACCGATCGAACGCGAGCAGGTCGCCCAGCAGTTCGCGCAGTTGCTGGGCGAGTACGAGGACGAGATTTCGGACCTGTTAGCCCACGAAGCAGGCGGCGGACCGATCATGGGTGAGACGTCCGTCAGCATCGCCTCGGATCAGGCCGCGGAGGCGGCCACGTTCCCGCGGCGGATGAAAGGCGAGCGGATCGACTCGAACGTTCCCGGCAAGGAGAACCTCGTTCGACGGGAACCGCAGGGCGTCGTCACCGTCATCTCGCCGTGGAACTTCCCGCTGAACCTCTCCGGACGCGCCATCGCGCCGGCGCTGGCGACCGGCAACGCCGTCGTCCTCAAGCCCGCGTCGAACACGCCGATCACGGGCGGGCTCCTCATGGCGAAGCTGTACGAGGAGGCCGGACTGCCGGACGGACTGCTCAACGTCGTCACCGGGCACGGCTCCGACATCGGCGACGCCGTCGTCGGCCATCCCGAGAGCGACCTCGTCGCCTTCACCGGCTCGACGCCGGTCGGCCGCGGCGTCGCGGCGACCGCCGGCGAGAACCTCTCCGAGATGGCGCTGGAACTGGGCGGCAACAACGCCCACATCGTCACGGCCGACGCCGACGTGGAGCGAGCGGTCGACTCGGCGGTCTTCGGCTCGTTCGTCCACCAGGGGCAGGTCTGCATCTCGATCAATCGCCACCTCGTCCACGAGAGCGTCTACGACGAGTACGTCGAACGCCTGACCGCGCGGGCGGAATCCCTGCCGACCGGGAGCGCCCACGACGAGGAGACGGTCGTCGGCCCGATCATCGACGAGGGCCAGCGCGACGAGATGCTCGAGTACGTCGAGGAGACGATCGACCAGGGGGCGACCCTCGAGACCGGCGGCGGAACCGTCGCGATGGACGGAGTCGAGGACTCGCTGCTGGTCGCGCCGACGGTCATTTCGGACGCGACCAACGACATGTCCGCGGCCTGTAACGAGCACTTCGGGCCGATCGCACCCGTCATTCCGTTCTCCGATATCGACGAGGCGATCGAGATGCACGACGCCACCGAGTACGGGCTCTCGGGGTCGGTCCACGCCGGCGACGTCGGCACCGGGATGCGGATCGCCGAGCGGATGGACACCGGGAACGTCCACGTCAACGACCAGCCGATCAACGACGAAGCCCACGTCACGTTCAGCGGGACGAAGGCCTCCGGCGTCGGCAGCTACAACAGCACCGACGTCATGGACGAGGTCACCGAGAAGAAGTGGATCTCCCTGCAGCACGACGAGCGGGAGTATCCGTTCTGAGGTGCTACGCTAACAGAAGTACACCCAGTACCGGTGTCCGTTCGAACACGTCACCGTCGTGTGCTCGCCGAACGCCGCCACCGAGTGCCTGATCTTCAGTTCGGTACCCTCGCTCGGGACCGAAACGCTCGTTCGCTCTCCACACTGTGGACACTCGACCTCCTGCGTCACCGGTATTTGCATTCGCGTTCACCCGTGTTACCGTACGGCACGCAGGGAGATAACGGATTCTCAGGAAAACCGAACGAGTTGCCGGCGCATTCGCGGCTGCGAGCAGGTGCACGCCTCTTTGAGGCGCCGCACCTGTGCTCTCGCTCGGTTTCACGGGGGCTTCCGATAACGGGCGATTCGTCAGTGGCTCACGCCGAACAGTTGTTCGGTCCCAACTCGAGTTCCGTGCGGTCCTCGGGTGGTCGCTCCTCGAGACCGCGGTTCAGGTCGATGATCGCCTCGTAGTTCGCCGGCTTCTCGCCGGCGTCGGCCATGCGGTCGACGAACGTCTCCTCCTCGAGGGCGAGCACGTCGATTTCGGTGCGAGCCTCTCGGACCGTCGTCCGGATCGGTTCGCCGGCCGACCCGTGTTCGAACGTGCCGTCGTCGGCGACCGAGACGTGGCCCGGGAGGACGACGACGTCCTCGGGTTCGGCCAGGATCGTCCGGTGGAGCGTCTCGTAGAGCATCTCGGCACCTTCCTCCCCCTCGCTCTCACTGAACTCGAGTTCCGTCCGCCCCACCGAGTCGACGTGCAGCGTGTCGGCGGTGAGCAGCGCCGCGCCGTCGACCAGCAGGTTGATCATCTCGCTGGTGTGGCCCGGCGCGGAGAGCGCCTTGAGCTCGAGGTCCCCGACGCCGAGGACCTCGTTTCGCTCGAGCGGCGTGAACTCGAAATCGACGCCGCGGTCGGCCGCTCGCGCGCCGAGGTAGTAGGGGACCGCGAGGCCATCGGCCAACTCCCGACCGCCGGAGACGTGGTCGGCGTGGACGTGGGTGTCGACGACGCCGACGATCGTCAGGCCGGCCTCCTCCGCGGCGACCTCGTACTCGTCGATTCATCCGTCGGGTCGACGACGATCGCCTCGCCCGTCGCCGGACAGCCGACGACGTAGCCCAGACAGCCCGTCGCCCGCCGTTGGAGTTGAACGATCGTCGGGGCGTCCGTGTCGATTCCGACGCCGCCCCCACCGACGTCGATCTGGACGTGGTCGTAGACGCCGCTCCAGCCCTTCATCCCGCCGTCGACCGTCGCCACGTCGTACGCGTCGGTGGCCGACTCGAGTCGCGTCGCCAGGTTGCCCGACGAGATCCCCTTCGCGCAGACGGTGATCACGCGGTCGGTATCGCCGACGACGTCCGCGAACGCCTCGAGGCGGTCGTCCAGTTCCTCCTCGGGGCCGAAGGAGAAGTGCACCGCCCCCGGGACGTGCCAGGACTCGTAGCTGTCCTCGGGGCGGGTATCGACGAGGGCGAACTCGTCGTCCCCGTCGACGAGTTCGGCGAGTCGGTCGGCCGAGAGCGTGGTGACCATACCGGTTCGTACGTCCGCGCGTGACGTAAGTCCCGTCACGCAGGTTCCGCTGGGGGCGAAGCGACCGATTCCGCGGCGATCGGACGTTCGACCGACGGCTCACAGACGATCGACCGCCGACCGACACCGACGGCGTCAGACTCGACGCAACTGTCGTTCCGGAAGAGAGGTCCATTTAACTGACACACCGACGAACGATCGGTATGTCCCTCTCAGAGGCCGTCGACGCGGCCGTCGCAGCAGTCCGTCGCCGACCGGGCGATCTCCTCCCCTGGTACGTTCTCGGCGCCGCCGTCCCCGCGATCGCCCGCGTCGTCCCGTTCCTCGCGGTCGCGATCGGCTACGCCTACCTCGCGACGACCGGCCGGCTCGAGACGATCGTCGCGGCGCTACGGGAACTGAACACCGAGCCGCCGGATCCGAACGCCGAGCCCGAGGCGTTCGACGCGTGGGCCAGCCAGTTCGAGGTGCTCGTCGAGCAGGTGCTCACGCCGACGATGATCCTGCTGACCCTCGCGACGATCGCCGTGACGATCGTCGTGGGGATCGCGTTGTACGCGGCCGTCGCCGCCGGACAGCTGACGGCCTGTTCCGCACGGCTCCGCGGGAATCGCGGCGTCGCGGCCGGGTTCGCGGGCGCCCGTCGCTACTGGCTGCGGTTCCTCGGGCTCTACCTCCTCGAGTTGCTGGCGTGGATCGGCGTCCTGCTGACGCTCGGCCTGGTCATCGGGATCGTCGCCGCCGTCGTCACGCTGTCGACCGGCTCGGGCGGGGCCACCCTTCTCGTCGGAGCCGTCGCCGGGCTCGCGGCACTGCTGGCGGTCCGCGCGGTGTTCGCGTTCGCGTCGGTCGCCGTCGTCGTCGACGACACGACCGCGGTCGACGCGGTGACGAACGCGCTCGGATTCATCCGATCGAAGCCCATCGAAGCGGGCGTCTACTACGCCGTCGCGCTCGGGACGACGATCGCGCTCGCGGCGTTCTCGGCGGTAATCACGTTCGTCGACGTCGCTACCCTGCTGTCGGTGGTGACGCCGCTGGTCGCGTTCCCGGCGCTGGACCTCCTGAAGACGGCCGTCTACAACGACTATCGACGGCGCCTCGAGCCGCCGACCGCGCCGGAGCGGTCCCTCGGCGAGCAGTTGCGCGACGGCGTTCGGCACGGCTGGTCAGAGATGATCGCGTTCGTTCGCGAGACGCCCGGCACGCACGCGCTCGTCGTCGCCCTCGCGCTCGGGGGCTTCTGGGCCGGCTGGGCGGCCGCGGCGCCGATCGCCGACACGGTCGAGACGTCGATCTCGGCGCGACTCGTCGATCACAACCCGTTCGCCGCGACCCTCGAGTTCTTCGCCAACAACTGGCTGGTCGCGCTCACGACGGCGCTGGCCGGCGTCGTGTTGGTACTCCCCGCGGTCGCCTCGCTGCTATTCAACGGGGTGGCGATGGGGGTCGTCGCCCGAACCGAGGTCGAGCCGACGGAACTGCTCGCGTTCGTCGTCCCCCACGGCGTCTTCGAGATTCCGGCGATCTTCGTCGCCTCGGCGCTGGGTATCCGGCTCGGTGTCACCGGCTGGCGAACCGTTCGCGGGGACGCGAGCCGGACGGACCTCGCCGACGCGCTCGAGCGGGCGTTTTGGGTGCTGATCGGCGTCGGCGTCCTGCTGGCGGTCGCGGCGGCCATCGAGGGCTTCGTGAGTCCGTACTACTACGACCTGCTGCTCTGACGTCCGCCGGCCGTCCGCGCTCCGGCGCGCCTCGAGCGGCTCAGTGACGGAAACTCTCGATCAGGCGTACGCTTCGAACTCCTCGCCGAACAGCAGGAAGTAGGCGGTGCCGAGCAGTCCGACAACGGTCGCGACGGAGAAGGCGAGCGTCGGCGAGCCGCCGAACACCGTCTCGCCGGTGAGCGGGTTCGAGAACCCGCCCCAGAGCAGGCCGCCCAGCGCGGCGCTGGGGATGACGATCAGGTTCCGCAGGAGGTAGTACGTGCCCGTGACGCGGCCGCCGGCGCCCCGCTCGGCCGGGCCGACGATCAGCGCCTTGTGCGCGGGGAGGCCCGCGAAGCGCAGCCCGGAGAAGGCGAAGAGCGCGGCGAGAGCGAGGGCGCCCCCGTTCTCCGTCGGCGCGTTGATCAGCAGGATCGGAAAGATCGCGTAGACGAAAAAGCCCAGCGCGACGACCGGTTTCAGCCCGATTCGCTCGGCGGCTTTCGCGACCGGGATCATCGTCAGCAGGGCCACGAACATCTCGATCCCGAGCAGAACGCCGAAGTACGACTGGGGCGAGAGCTCGAGGGTCCCCATCGCGGGCACGGAGAGGGTGAGTCCGACCTCGAGGAAGCGCGTGACGACGATGACGAAGAAGACGTAGACCATCCCGTTGGCGAAGCGGACGAGGGTGTCGCCGACCAGCAGCGGTCGGAGTTCGTCGGGCATCGCCCGCAGGTCGTCGATGACCTGCGAGACGCCGCCGAACTCCTTCCCGACGCTGTCCGCCTCGGCCTCGTAGAGGACGTGCTGGACGACCGTGCCGACGACGCCGAAGACGACGGCGACGAGCAGGATCAGTTGAAAGGCGACCTGCACGTCGGCGTCGCTCGAGCCGAACGGGTAGAACAGCGCGGCGGCGAGCAGCGGGCCGACCAGAAAGGCGGTGCGACGGAACGTCTCGGTGCTCGCGAAGCCGGCGGCGAGCTGGGACGGCGGGACCGCCTGTTTGACGATCGCGAACGTCGCCCCGAGTCCGAACGACTTCCACGCCTGCGAGAAGAACAGGCCGACGAAGATCGCGACGATCGCGAGCGACGTGGGACCGACGGAGACGTCCGCGAGCAGGGGCGCGGCCAGCCAGACCCCGAAGCCGACGGTCGAACACAGCCCGAAGGCGGTCAGTGCGTACCGCGAGCCGATGCGATCGGAGATCGCCCCGCCCGGGTAGGGGTAGACGGCGCTGATGACGTTCCCGACCGTCCCGAACAGGCCGACAACGAACGCCGACGCACCCAGCGCGTACATGTACTCGGCCACGTAGCGGCTGGTCATCTGGAATCCCAGACTGAACGCGAACATCGCCGCCGAGAGGACCAGCACGTCGCGCTCGAGCGCGAAGAACTGTCGGTAGGCGTCCAGCGGATCGGCCTCCTCAGTCTCCGGAGCGTCCCGCTCGAGACTCATAGTCGCACGTGTCCGTTCGAGTGTCTTTGTTGTTTTCCTCAGCTGACAGCCGACGACTCGTCGCAGTGAAACTGTCGGAACTGCCCGCTCGCTGGCGAACACCGAACCAATAAAGGCGAACGGGTCCGTCCACAGGGACATGACGACGACGCTCGGAACGGCGAGTGCGGCCCCCGGCGAGATCGATACGGGCCGTCTCGAGGTCGGCGAAACCCGGGACGGAAGCTCGTTCGGGTTACCGGTCGCCGTGATCAACGGCGAGCGGGCGGGAAAGACGCTCTATCTGCAGGCGGCGAGCGACGGCGACGAGCTCAACGGTGTCGGCGTCATTCAGCGCGTCGTCCCGCGGCTCGATCCCGCCGAAATCGCTGGGACGATCCTGGTCGTCGGGATCGTCAACTACCACGCGTTTCAGGTCGCCGAACACCGGAATCCGATCGACGACACGAAGATGAACCGCGCCTACCCCGGCAACGAGACCGGCACCTCGAGCGAGCGGATCGCCGCCGCGACGTTCGAGGTCGCGACCCGGGCCGATCTGATCCTCGACCTCCACCAGGGCTCGACCAGTCGAATGATCGACGAGGTCCGGGTTCGCTGCGGGAAACGCCACCGCCTCCACGACGACTGCCTCGAACTCGCGAAGGTCTTCGGCTGCGGGTACATCCTCGATCAGAAGGGGCCCGACGGCCAGCTGGCCCGCGCCGCACCGGACGAGGGGATCCCGACCGTCGATCCCGAACTCGGCGGGGCCGTCGGCTGGGACGAGGAGAGTATCCGCAAGGGCGTCGAGGGCGTGTTCAACGTCCTCACCTACTACGGCTTCCTCGACGGGGAGGCGACCGTCGAGACCCAGACGCGTGCCAACGGGTTCGAACAGTACGGGGCGCCGGGCGGCGGCCTGATCTCGTTCGAGCGGGACTTAGGCGAGCGCGTCCGTCGCGGCGACCTGCTGTTCGAACTGACGACCCCCTTCGGCGAACGGAAGGCGGAGGTGACCGCCGACAGCGACGGGATCCTCTGGCGGACCCGGCGGCTGCCACAGGTCGCCAGCGGCGAGTACGTCTGTTCTGTCGCCACCGATATCGACGACTACTGACATGGCATCCGATCTCATTTGTCCGAACTGCGAGACCGTCTACGAGGCCGGACCGACCGAACCGTGGCGCTGCGCCTGCGGCCACGCCCTCGAGTTCACCGAACGGCCGCACCCGCAGGGCGATCCCCTGCCGCTACAGAACCTCGATACGACCGAGGGGCTCTGGACGTTCTTCGAGTTCCTGCCGATCGAGAAGCACGTGACCTTCCACGAGGGCTTTACCCCCCTCGTCGACGCGCCCGACTGGGACGCCCAGTTCAAACTCGAGTACGTGTTTCCGACGGGCTCGTTCAAGGACCGGGGCGCGACGACGACCCTCTCCCGAGCAGTGGAACTCGGCGTCGAGAAGGTCATCGAGGACTCCTCGGGCAACGCCGGCGCCGCGATCGCGACCTACGCGGCCCGCGCGGGCCTCGAGGCCGACATCTACGTCCCGGCGGACGTCAAGCAATCGAAGCTGATGGCCATCCAGCGGGCCGACGCCCGGCCGGTCCGGATCGAGGGGAGCCGACGGGACGTCACCGACGCCTGTATCGACGCCGTCGAGGGCGAGGCGCAAGGCGCCTCGGAAAGCGAGAGCGGGGACACCCCGCGACAGACGGGAGCGGGCTGGTACGCCAGCCACGCCTGGAACCCGGCGTTCTACGCGGGCACGATGACCTTCGCGTTCGAGGTCGCCGCCCAGCAGGGGTGGACCGTGCCCGACGCCGTCGTGCTCCCGATCGGCCACGGAACGCTGTTTCTGGGGGCCTACCGCGGCTTTTCGCTGCTCAACGAGGCCGGCATCGTCGACGGCATGCCCCGACTGCTGGGTGCGCAGGCGACCGGCTACACGCCGATCGTCGACGAACTCGAGGGCGGGCGTACCGAAGCGGACGAAGACGCGGACGGCGCCGAGATCGCCGACGGGATCAGAATCGCCGAACCGGCCCGGAAGGGCGAGATCCTCCGGGCCATCGAGGCGACCGGCGGCGACGCCATCGCTCTCGGCGCGGACCCGATCGAGACGGCGCTCGATCGGCTCCACCGCGGCGGCTTCTACGTCGAGCCGACCTGCGCGGTCGCCCCCGCGGCGCTCGAGCAGTACCGCGACGACGACGTGCTCGACGCCGACGACGACGTCGTCGTCCCCCTGACCGGCAGCGGACTGAAAACGCTTTGAGGACGGGGTTCCGAAACCCGAACGAATGGTCAGTCGACCGCCGACGTTCTGTCCCGACTGCGGTACCCGCCTCGAGAAGACACGGGTCGACAACCGCGATCGAAAACGGTGTCCGGCCTGCGAGACCGTCGTCTGGCACAATCCCATCCCCTGTGCGAGCGTCGCGGTCGTCGACCGCTCGCGGGACGACGCCGCGGTGCTCTGCGTCGAGCGCGGCGTCCCGCCGGGCGTCGGCGAGTGGACCCTCCCCGGCGGCCACATCGAGATCGGCGAGGAGCCCGCGGCGGCCGCCGCGCGCGAACTCGAGGAGGAAACCGGCGTCAGCGTCGACCCCGGCGCGCTCGAGATCCTGAGCGCGTCGGCGATGGCGCCCCGGGACGGCAAGCACGTGGTGACGGTCCACTACGTCGCCGACCGGACGGACGCGACGGGCGACCCGACGGCCGGCAGCGACGCGACGAACGCGCGGTTCTGGACGCCGGCGGCCTTCGACGCCTCCGGCGAGCGGTTCCGACCCGTCCACGACGAGCGGTTCCGGGAGGCCGCCGCGGTCTTCGAGTGACCGTCGCCTCGCCCCGCTCTTCGAATCCGGCGCGGAGCGGGTCGTCGACGGCCGCGACCGCGGCTGCGACCGGAACCGGCGCGAGACGGGATCAGGGGATTCAATAGCGATCCGACCCTCCATCGGACGATGAGCATTCCGTCGTTCGCTATCGGGATCGCCGGCGGGACGGGAGCCGGGAAGACGACCGTCGCGCGGACCGTCGCCGAGACGGTCGGCGAAGCGGTCACCCGTATCCCGATCGACAACTATTACAAGGATCTCTCGCACCTCACGTACGAAGAGCGAGCGGACGTCAACTACGATCACCCGTCGGCCTTCGAGTGGGAACTCCTCCGGGAGCAACTGGACGCCCTGCTCATGGGTCAGCCGGTCGAGATGCCCCAGTACGACTTCGAGGTCCACAACCGCAAGGACGAGCGCGTCACGGTCGAGCCGACGGACGTGATCGTCCTGGAGGGTATCCTCTCGCTGTACGACGAGGATATCCTCGAGATGCTCGATCTCCGCGTTTACGTGATGACCGACGCGGACGTCCGAATCCTCCGACGGATCGAACGCGACGTCATCGAGCGCGGCCGCGATCTGGAGGGGGTGATCGGGCAGTACCTCGAAACGGTCAAACCGATGCACGAGCAGTTCGTCGAACCGACGAAGAAGAACGCGGACGTGATCATTCCCGAAGGGGCGAACCGAATGGCGGTCGACCTGTTGACCGAGAAGATTCAGGCCGAACTCGCGAGCGACGGCGCCGAGCCGGGAGATGAACTCGGCTCCGAACTGTCGTTCGAGGGTCCGACGACGGAGTGACGGCGAGGGCGAGCGAACCCGACATTCCTTTACTTCGGCCCTGAATACGGGCGGGTATGTTCCTTGCCTTACGCGCGGAGGTCGAGGAGACCCTCGAACGGGCGCTCTCTGCACTCGACTTCCCGACCGACGACCTCGGGATCGAAGAACCGCCGGAAGACGTCGACAGCGTCCTCGCCTCGAGCGTGGCCTTCCGACTCGCCGGCGAAGCCGGTGCTCCACCGCCGCAGGTCGCGGGCCAGCTGGCCGACGAACTCGACGCCGACGAGCTGACCTACGTCTCCGAAGTGCAGACGCAGGGCCCCTATCTCAACTTCCTGCCGAGCGACGCCTATCTCGCCGAGACTCTCGAGACCGCGACCGCGGAAACCTACGGCGCCCTCGAGGACCGCGACGAAAGCGTCGTCGTCGAGCACACGAGCGCGAACCCGACGGGGCCGGTCCACGTCGGCCGCGCCCGGAATCCGATCATCGGCGACGCAGTGGCTAACCTGCTCGAGTACGCCGGTTACGACGTCGACCGCCACTACTACGTCAACGACGCCGGTCGGCAGATGGCCGTCTTCACGTGGGCCTACGAGACCTTCGACGAGGAGGACCTCGAGGGAGAGCCCGAGCGCGACCGGAAGGAGTACGACCTCGTGCGCTACTACCGGAAGGGGAACGCCTACCTCGAGAACGCCGCCGAGGAAGCGGTCGCGGAGGCCGAGGCCGAGATCGAGTCGATCATGCAGGGCCTGGAGGCCGGCGACGACGAGGCCTACGAGCGGGTCAGCGAGGTCGTCGATCAGGTGCTCGGCGGAATGACGGAATGTCTCGAGCGCCTGCCCGCGGAGTTCGACGAGTTCGTCAAGGAGACCCGGTTCATGCGAAACGGCGACACCGACGACCTCGTCTCGCGGCTGAAAGAGCTCGACGAAGCGGTCTACGAGGAGGACGCCTGGCAGCTCGAACTCGAGGACCACGGGATCGACAAGAACCTCGTCTTCCTGCGCTCGGACGGCACCTCGCTGTACGCCACCCGCGATCTGGCCCACCACGAGTGGAAGTTCGACGAGTACGACCGCGCGGTGACGGTGCTGGGCGAGGACCACAAACTGCAGGCCAGACAGCTCCGGACGACCCTCGAACTGCTCGGCAACGACACCGACGGCCTCCGACAGGTGCTCTACTCGTACGTCAACCTGCCCGAGGGGAAGATGTCGACGCGTCGCGGCACGGGCGTCGATCTCGACGACCTGCTCGACGAGGCGATCGACCGCGCCCGCGAGGAGGTCGAGGACCGCCTGGACGACCGCATCCGCGACGACGACCTGGACGTCGAGGACATCGAGCGTATCGCCCATCAGGTCGGCATCGGCGCCGTCCGGTACGACATCGTCTCCAAACAGCCGACGAAGGCGATCACCTTCGAGTGGGACCGGGCGCTTGACTTCGAGGCCCAGTCGGCGCCGTACGTCCAGTACGTCCACGCGCGCTGCTGTGGCATCCTGGAAGAGGCGGGTCTCGACCCCGAAACCGACCTCGCGGGACAGGACGTCGAACTCGAGGCCCTCGAGGCCGATCTGCTCGAGACCGACGCCGAGCGGGACCTGCTCGAGACGATCGCGCGGTTCCCGGCGGTCGTCGACGAGGCCGCGGACGACCTCGAACCGCACCAGATCGCGACCTACACGCGCGAGTTCGCCGACCGGTTCAACGCCTTCTACCGGGAGTGTCCCGTACTGGCCGACGACGTCGACCCGGACGTCAGGGAGGCCCGACTCGCGCTCGTGGCCGCGTCGAAACACACGGTCGCCAACGCGCTGTCGATCCTCGGCGTCGAAGCACCGCGCTCGATGTGACGTCGGGCCGGTCGCTCGTCGGCTCACTCGCTACTACGGCCGGTCCCCACTGACGCCGTTCGAGCGCGTGAAAAAGACGGTTTGCGTCGAATCGTCGATCGGATCGCGCTCGCTCTCACTCGGCCGTCGACTTGACCTTCGTGAGGAACTCCTCCGCCGAGAGGTCGCCGTTCTTGTAGCTGACGAGCCACTCGGTCTTCACGGAGAACGAGACCACCTTCTTCTTCTCGTGGTCGACGACCCAGTCGATGGACTCGATCGCGTCCGCGAACGCCTCGAGGTCGACGATCGCGCTCTTGTGCGCGTCGGCCAGCGTCCCGAGCTCCGCGTACAGTTTCTCGAGATCGGTGACGTCGCTCGTCGCGACGACCTCGACCGTGCCGTCCGTCCGTTCGATCGACGCGACCGTTACCGAGTCGCTCTTCAGTGAGAGTTTCGAGCCGTCGAATCCGGGGATGTCCGCATCGGACGTCTCGTCGTCGGTCCCGTCGGACTTCTCGGAGTCGCTGTCGTCGGTGTTCTCGGTGTCCTTGGAGTTGTCCTCGGTGTCCTTGGAGTCGTTCTCGGGCTCGTCGTCGGTGTTCGACTCGGTATCGTCGTCGGGCTCGTCGTCGCCACCGCCGCTGCCGGTACAGCCCGCGAGTGCGGTTGTGAGCGCTGCGCCACTGCCTAGGAGGATCTTTCGTCGCTCCATGGGCGACCGATCGCTACGGGAATTGATTAGTAATTAGTTCGTTACGGTCAGTAGACAGATACACTCACGGCAATAGAGGGGAACGCGGACGGTTTTCTCGGACTCACCTCTATCGTCGCTCGAGCGACCCGCTATCGCCGATACAATCGGTAGTATGTGCCGCATGAACGACAATATTGAGTGATTATCACGCGTTTACGACCGTCACTGAATCCGATGGGAACCGCCTGTCTCGAGCGCGAAACGCTCGGGACAGGAACTGCCTACCGTCCGACGCGGACGGATACGGGACGTCCCGGCCGCCGCTCGAGGGGCGTAACGCCGATCAGGAGTCGGACTCGGCTTCCGTAATCGCACTCGAGACGTCGTCGTGGGCCGCCTCCCGCTCGGTTGACTCCTCGTCGGTCGAGGCGTCGGACGGGTCGGCCGCGGTGGAATCGGCGTCGTCGTCCGCGTCCTCCGTCGTGTCTGCGACCTCGATGCCCGCCAGATCGGCCGCGAGCCGTCGGTAGGCGCCGGCGGCGGGGCCGTCGGGTTCGTAGACGACCAGCGGCGTTCCGGCGTAGACGCTCTCGCGGGCCGCGGGATCGTCGGGGATCATCGCCAGCAGGGGCGTCTCGAGGCGCGCGGCGATCTCCTCGTAGGAGACGTCGCTGTCGGGGCGCGTCCGGGTGATGACGAGGCCGGTGACGTCGCCGCCCGCGCGCTCGGTCAACTCGAGGGTCTTCTTCGAGTCGTGGACCGCCGCGGGTTCGGGCGTGGAGACGAGAACGACCGCGTCGGCCAGTCCGAGCGGGAGCACGGTTTCGTGGCTGACCCCGGCGCCGACGTCGAGGAAGACGTAGTCGAACCGCTCTCGGAGCTCGTCGACGACTTCGCGCAGGCCCTCGGGGGAGGTGTCGGCGTACTCGTCGAGGCTGGTGCCGCTCGGGACCGCGACGATGTTCTCGGTGATTCGATAGGTGGCGTCGTCGACCGATGCGTCGCCGGACAGCACGTCGTGCAGCGTCGTCGAGTCGGGGGAGAGACTGACGAACCCGGCGAGGTTCGCCATTCCGAGGTCGGCGTCGACGATGGCGACGCGCTCGCCGGCCTGGGCCAGCGCCGTCCCGAGGTTCACCGTCGTCGTCGTCTTTCCGACCCCGCCTTTCCCGCTCGCGATAGCATAGACCGTCTCGTGAGACATACTGGATACTGTCCGGACAGTAGAACGGGAGGACCTTAAAACGTGACCTCGGCACGCGACTCGACATCGGCTCGCGGACGCGACGGTCGATTCCCGTTGTGCGCCCCCGCGGACATCGGCGTCTCAAAGAATACTTACCCACAGGACCGTTTCCTAGGGACAATGAGCCAGGAGGGCGAACAGGAGCAATCCGACCGGAAGAAATACGAGTTCCGGAAGGTTCTCGAGGATCTCAAGGACTTCGACGGCTCCGGGACGCAGCTCGTGACGATCTACGTACCCGAGGATAGACAGATCAGTGACGTCGTCCAGCACGTCACGCAGGAACACAGCGAGGCGGCCAACATCAAGTCCAAGCAGACGCGGACGGCCGTCCAGGACGCGCTGACGAGCATCAAGGACCGACTGCGCTACTACGACACGTATCCGCCGGAGAACGGACTCGTGCTGTTCTCGGGTGCGGTCGACTCCGGCGGCGGCCGCACGGAGATGGTCACGAAGGTCCTCGAGAGCCCGCCCCAGCCCGTCGAGTCGTTCCGCTACCACTGCGACTCCGATTTCTTGACGGAGCCGTTAGAGGAGATGATGGCGGACAAGGGCCTCTACGGTCTGATCGTCCTCGACCGGCGCGAGGCCAACGTCGGCTGGCTGAAGGGGAAGCGCATCGAACCCGTCAAGTCCGCCTCCTCGCTCGTCCCCGGCAAACAGCGTAAGGGGGGTCAGTCCGCCCAGCGATTCGCCCGCCTGCGCCTCGAGGCCATCGACAACTTCTACCAGGAGGTCGCCGGGATGGCGAACGACCTGTTCGTCCCCCGGCGCCACGAACTCGACGGAATCCTCGTCGGGGGCCCCTCGCCTACGAAAGACGAGTTCCTCGACGGTGACTATCTCCACCACGAGATCCAGGACAACGTCATCGGCAAGTTCGACGTCGCCTACACCGACGAGTCGGGCCTGAAGGACCTCGTCGACAACGCCGAGGAGGCGCTGGCCGACGCCGAGGTGATGAAGGACAAGAAGGTCATGGAGGAGTTCTTCGAGGAACTCAACGCGGGCGATCAGGCCACCTACGGCTTCGAGCAGACCCGCCAGAACCTGATGATGGGCGCGGTCGACCGACTGCTCATCAGCGAGGACCTCCGCAAGGACGTCGTCACCTACGACTGTCCGGAGTGTGGCAACACCGACCGCGAGGTCATCGACCGCCGCAAGTCCACGCCCGACCACACCTGCACCGACTGCGGTACCGAGGTCGAGGCGACCGAGGACGACCGCGAGGACGCGATCGACCACCTCATCGAGATCGCCGAACAGCGCGGCACCGAGACCAAGTTCATCTCGACGGACTTCGAGAAGGGCGAACAGCTCTACAACGCCTTCGGCGGCTTCGCCGGTCTCCTGCGGTACTCCACCGGCGTCTAAGCGTCCCGTACTCGCTCCTGTCGTTCTCCGCCGTCGGTGCTCTCTTCTCTCGGCTTCGGACGGACCGATTCACTCGTCGACCACCGCTCGAGCGAACGCGTTCCCCCGTACGGGGCCGTTACCAGCCAGTCGTAATCTCTCCAGTACCGGGAGAAGGGGTGCATTCGCCGATTAGAAGATGTAACGGACTCTACCCTTTTCGATCGTTCGCTGACGTCGATCGAATATGTGGCAGACACCGACGCGCCGGGGGGTACTCGAGGGTGTCGCGGTCGGGGGGCTCGTTCCCGTCGCCGCCACGGGGACCGCCGCGGCGCGGACGGCGGTTCAGGACGCACCGATCGACGTAACGATCCAGGAGACGAACAGTCCGGTCGAGACGGGAGCCGTCCTCGAGGTGACCGCGACGGTCGAGAACGGCGGCAGCGGGTCCCTGTCGACCGACGCCGTGCTCGTCGTCGGCCACGATCCGACGGTCGTCGACACGCGGTCGATACAGGTGGGAGCCGGGGCCACGGAGACCGTCGAACTCACGTTCGAGACGGCGATCGTCGACAACGATCAGGAGTTTCCCGTCTGGGTCGTCGTCGACGGCGCGGCCGACAGCACGAACGTCCTCGCCTACGCGGACGCGCCGCCGGTCGCGATCGAGATCTTTCGGACGAACGATCCCCTCGCGACCGGCGAGGTCCTCGAGGTGACCGCACGGCTCGAGACCGAGGGTGACGTGTCGGCGACGGAGACCGTCGAGTTGATCGTCGGTCACAATCCGACGACCGTCGATTCGGCGACCGTTTCGGTGCAATCCGGCGGCGGCCGACTGGTAACCCTGGAGTTCGAGACGGCGATCGTCGACAACACGCAGGAGTTCCCGGTCCGGGTGGTCGGCTCGTCCGATTCGGCCGAACGGACCGTCCGCGTGATCGGACGGAACGACGACCCCGTCGAGACGGACGTGACCTTCACCTCGTGTACGCGAGCGGAGGTTTCGGGCACGTTCGGCGACGGCGACAGCGTGGCGGCGAGCACCGGCTTCTACAACGAGGGCGGGGGCGAGCCGCTCTACGGCAACACGCTCCTCGAGGACTGGATCGAGATCGGCACCCACGTCGACGCGCCGTTCTCGGGCACGATCGTCTTCGAGATCGGCGACGAACGCGACGTCTCGACCACGCCCGACGGGGCTCGCGTGGAGGTTCCGGATTACGGCGAGCTCGGGACGGTGCTGACCGGCATCACGCTGCCGCCGGACTACCCGACCGCGACGATCTCCCGCTCGAACCCACAGGCCCAATCCTGTCTCGAGGAGATCGAGAGCGGAGCCGGGGGCGAGGGAACGCTCTCGGTCTCGATCGACGGGACGAACGCGCCCGTCGACGCCGGCGATTTCCTCGAGGTGACGGCGGTCGTCGAGAACACCGGCGGCGGATCGGCCTCGGGCACCGTCGCGCTCGTCGTCGGTCACGACCCTCAGGAGGTCGACTCGACGACCGTCTCCCTCGAGTCGGGCGCGAGCGAGACCGTGTCGCTGGGGTATACGACCTATCCGGCGGCGCAGACGACCGAGTTCCCGGTTCGGGTCGAGACTCCGGACGACTCGGCCGTCCGGTCGGTCACCGTATACGGCACCGAGAGCTAGGTGTCGCGACGACGGCCTCGACTCGAGGTACCGAGACAGCGATGCGACCGTCCCGATCGAGACGGCCGGACGGACCGTGAAAAACCGAGCTCGCAGTCGAGTGACCGACACTAGAGCGTTCCGCGGAGGCGGACCGCGTCGTCGGTGATCTCCGCGATGCTCCCCTCGTCGAGCGGGTGGGCCTCCTCGCTTCTGGACCCCCAGCCGAGTTTCGCCGCGATCGTGTCCGTCAGACTCGGATCCGGTTCGACGTAGCCGCGGCCGTCGTGGACGTCGACCAGTCGGCCGACTTCGGTCCCGTCGGTGTTCAGGACCCGTTTCCCCTCGTCCGCTTCGGTGAGTGTCCCCTCGGTCATACTCGTTCGACGGTGGTTCGCGCGTCGACCGTACCGACTAGCCGACGGGACGGAGACGCGAGCAATAAATAGCCGAAATCGTTCCGCCGGTCACCGGCCCGTTATCGCTCGCTCGCGCGTTAGCGCTCGAGTAGGCGTCCGTTACGTCGGGATAGTGACGTTCAGCTCCGCTCGAGGGAGTCCACAACAGAAGGGTTATGCCGGTAGTCGCGTATTACCAGTCGATCAATGGACGAATCCCCTCCCTTCGCCGCGTCGTTCGACGACCCCCGGATCACGACCCAGTTCTGCCGCCGGGTCCCCGGGTCGTCCGGCGACTGCGTTCTTCTCGGCGTCGTCCACGACCACCCCGCGAGCATCGCGCGCGTCGATCGCATCCTCGAGTCCGTCGCCCCCGACACGGTCGCCCTCGAGTTACCGTCGGCGGCCCTCCCGCTGTATCGCGCCTACGCCCGCGACGGCTCCGACGACTCCCCGCCCCGGTTCGGCGGCGAGATGAGCGCCGCGATCCACGCCGCGCCCGAGGCCGACGTCGTCGGCATCGACGCGCCCAACTGGTCGTTCGTCCGGCGGCTCGTGGCCCGGCTGATCGCCGACCGCGTCTCGCCGTCGACGGCCCGCCGCGTCCTCTCGGGGCTGGGCGGCGCGACGCGGGAGGCGCTGACCTGCCGCGTCGCGGCGACGCTGACCCACGCGACGTCGATGACCATCGCCTGCGACGATCCGATCGAGTACGACTGCGACCACGACGACTCCCCGGAGCGCCAGGCCGCTCACGAACGCTCCCACGTCGCCAGCGTCCAGGCGCTGCTGGGCAGCGTCGCGACCGAGGGCAGTGCGCTCACCTACCGCGACGACACCCGCGAGCGCTGTATGATCGACCGACTCGAGACGTTGCGGACGGAGACGGACGGCGATATCGTCGCCGTCGTCGGCGTCGACCACCTCGGGACGCTGGCGGACGCGCTGTCGGCGTAGCGCAGACGCGCCGCTTCTTACTCGAGGTCGTCACTTCGGACGGCGAGACGGCCACAAACCGCGAGAGGGAGGGTCAGCGCTGTGCGGGCGGTTCGATCAGAATTTCGCCGTCGCTGGAGACCGTCACGTAGTGGTCGCGAACGGTGAAGCCGAGCGTGCCGCCGCTTCGCTGGCGGCCGTCGTGGCGCGGCCGGAAGAGGGCGTTCAGGGCGACGGGATCGATGGCGTCGTACAGCGAGATGTAGCCGTCGGTGACGTCGGTCCCCATGCAGTCGGCCAGCGCGTGGACCACGGTCGTGCTGAGCCTGGCCGGCCCGTCGGGGTCGTGCGTTGCGCGATAGACCGATGGAGAGCGAGACTGTGAGGCGGGGGAGTGAGTGCGGTGTCCGTGCATGACTGTTCGTCGTCTCCTTCCACTCTGTGTTTGAAGGCCAAAAACGTAATCGTTCATTACTCGACTCATTCCACGAGTTATAGGCGAATATATAGAAAATGCGTACAGTTATAGTATCGCGAATATCGGGCGGGAACGCCGCGATCGAGATCGGAAACCCGCTGGCCGACTGCACCGAACCGCGGTCACCGCCGGAGCGTCGAGATGCAGTTCCAACAGTAGGTGAACGTCTGGTCGGCCTCGTTTCGAACGCCGCAGTGCGGACAGCGGATCGTCTCGCCGTCGAACTCGATGTCGTGCTCGCCCTCGGGGTCGTCCGGGTCGCCGACGTCGTCGACCGCACGCGGGTAGCGGTCGGGACCGGGCGAGGTGTGGGAACTCGCGCGGTCGGGATCGGCGAACGAGGGCGAGCTCGCGTTGTCGCCGTCACCGCCCCGGACGTAGACGTAGTACAGTACCAGGTGGAGGAGGGCGAACAACACCACGTAGCCGATGAGCCAGCCCCAGAGCTCCATCAGTGTGCTATAGGTTCTCAAGCCACTTGGATATTCCCCGCCTCAGGAATCCCGGAGAGTCAGAACGGGGCGAATAACAGGGCCGGCGACCGGTCAGCGGAGGTCGCGCTCGAACTCGTCGAAGACCTCGAGGTCGTCGGGGAGGTCGTACTCGATGCGGCGCTGTTCCTGGCGGTTGACGCCGGCCTCGTCGACCGGCGTGGCGACGTCCTCCCAGCCGGGCTTGATCTTGACGCTCTTGGCCGGCGTGCCGATGGCGATGTGGTGGGCGGGCACGTCGTGCTGGACGATGCCGCGCGCGCCGACGATGGCGTTCTCGCCGACCTTACAGCCCGCGCGGACCATCGCGTCGTAGGTGAGGCGGACGTCGTCCTCGACGACGGTGTGGTAGTTGCGGACCTCGGTCTGGTCGACGACGTCGTGATCGTGGCTGTAGATGTGAACGCCGTCGGAGATCGAGACGCGATCGCCGATGGTCAGCTTCCCGCGGTCGTCTAAGTGGACGTCGTCGTGGACGACCGTGTTGTCACCGATCGTGATGTTGTGGCCGTAGGTGAACGTGATACCCTTGAAGAAGCGGCAGCCGTCGCCGCACTCCTCGAAGAGGTGGTCGGCGAGCATCCGCCGGAATCGCAGCGCGAACTCGACGTTGTCCGCGATCGGCAGGCTGTCGAACTGTCGCCACAGCCACTGGAGGTGCTTGGAGCGGCGGAACCGCTCCTCGTCCTTCTCGGCGTAGTACTCGCTCTCGAGGGTCGTGTTACAGGGGTCGTAGCTCTGCAGTCGGACGCGCTCGGCCGTCGAGACCGACTCGCCGTTCCGCCAGCGCTCGTAGGCCTCGCGGTCGCCCGAGAGATCGATCAGGACGTCCTCGACGACCGAACAGGTGTCCTCGTCGCTCGAGAGTCGCCGGTCGACCTCGTCGATGAACTCGCGCATTCCCGCCTCCGCCTCCCCTGGGAGCGAGACGTACCGCTTTGTCATATCTCGAGGTATTGCCCGCCGTGTTCATAGGGGATTCGATTGGGTAATCAGATTGCCGGGTCGACAGAACAGCGGACCGATCGGTCGCTCGACCGTGACAGTCTCCGCAATACGGGAAAACCCTCAATTCCGTGTCAGTCGTACGCCCGATACGCGCGCCCGCCGTTCGTCGGCGCACGGGAATCCAATGAGTGAACAACGTCAGCGAGAGCCGAGGGGTATCGATCCGGAGTACGACCACCGCCGGGAGGACGGGGTCGACGAGGCGTCCCTCGAGTCGCTGCTCTCCGAGTACACGCTTCGCCGGGACGTACACGAGAACGCGCCCGCGTTCGTCATCCGTCCGGACGACGTCCAAGCGGTTCTGGGGCTGCTACGCGACGAGGCCGGGTTCGATCACCTCTCGTGTCTCACGCCCCAGGAGTACGAGGACCGCTACGAGTCGATTCTCCACCTGACGAAGTACGAGAACCGAACGCACGAGGTGACGCTGGTCGTCCAACTGCCCAAGAGCGACCCCGTCTGTCAGAGCGCCGAACCGGTGTTTCGCACCGCCGACTGGCACGAGCGCGAAGCCTACGACCTCGTCGGGATCGAGTACGAGGGCCACCCCGATCCGCGACGCATTCTCCTGCCCGAGTCGTGGCAGGGCCACCCGCTCGCGCTGGACTACGACCAGGAAAAGCCCCAGATCGTCAAATACACCGCACACGCCAACCCGATCCAGTCGGACCACGACGATCCCGAGAGCGACACGATGTTCCTCAACATCGGACCGCACCACCCGGCGACCCACGGCGTGCTCCACCTCGAGACGGTACTGGACGGCGAGACGGTCATCGACGTCGACCCCGACGTCGGCTACCTGCACCGCTGCGAGGAGCAGATGTGCCAGAACGGCACGTATCGCCACCAGATCATCCCCTACGCGGACCGCTGGGACTACACGGCGAATCTCCCCAACGAGTGGGCGGTCGCCCGCGCCATCGAGGACATCGCCGACATCGAGGTCCCCGAGTACGCCCAGGTCCTGCGGACGATGTCCGTCGAGTTCGGCCGGATGCTCGGGCACTTCCTCGCGGTCTCGACGTTCGCCCTGGACGTCTACGGCGACTTCACCGCCATCTTCCAGTACGGGATGCGCGATCGGGAGGTCGTCCAGGACATCCTCGAGGATCTCACCGGCCAGCGAATGATGTTCTACTACTTCCGGCTGGGCGGGGTCGCCTGGGACCTCCCCGAACCCCGGGAGGAGTGGATCGAGAAGTGCCGGGACTTCCTCGACGAACTCCCCGCCAAGGTCGACGAGTACCACGACCTGCTGACGGGCAACGAGATCTTTCAGCGACGGACGATGGGGACGGGCGTTCTCGAGCCCGAGGTCGCCAAGGACTACGGCTGTACGGGCCCGGTCGCCCGGGGTTCGGGCATCGATTACGACGTCCGCCGAGACGACCCCTACGGTTACTACGAGCACCTGGACTGGGACGTCGTCACCGAAGACAGCTGCGACAACCACGCGCGCGTCCTCGTCCGCCTGAAGGAAGTCGAAGAATCGGCCAAGATCATCGAGCAGTGTCTCGACCTCCTCGAGAACTGGCCCGAGGACGAGCGGACCGTCCAGAGCAACGTTCCCCGAACGCTGAAGCCGGACGCGGGCACCGAGACCTACCGGAGCGTCGAGATCGCGAAGGGGGAACTCGGGGTCTACATCCGTTCGGACGGCTCGAACTCGCCGGCCCGGTTCAAGATCCGCAGCCCGTGTTTCCACAACCTCTCGGCGCTACCGGAGATGGCCGAAGGCGAGTACGTCGCCGACCTGGTCGCCTCGCTGGGCAGTCTGGATATCGTCCTCGGGAGCGTCGATCGCTGAGCCCCCCAGTTCTCGACCGCGTCACTCGTTTCTCGGCCGTCCGTCGCCGCCCGCTTCGACGTACTCGAGGCGATGGTTCCGCGCGGAGCGGCTGCGATCGACGGTCTCTCCCGACGCCTTCGCAGCCGATCCGTCGAGTTTCCCCGCGACCGACGACGGAATCGAGAACAGTTAACTGCGATCGCCACCCGAGCACGGGACACATGTCGATCGATGTCCGGCAGCCGACTGCCGGCGCCGTGACGGATTGCCGGAGGAGGGCTCGAGCGGGACTGGCGGAGCGTCCTCGCCGACGCGGCGATCGCCGCGCCGGTGAGCGCGTTCGAACTGCAGGTCCCGCGACGACGCGATGAACGGCCGTCGACTGCTGCCGGGGCTGCTGGCCCTCTGTCTCGGCGCGATACTCGCCCGAGCGCTCGCCGTCTCGCTCGGATTCAACCGGCTTTTGCTCGCGATCGCGCTCGGGTTCGTCGCGACGAACGCCGTGGGTGTCCCCGACCGCCTCGAGCCCGGGATCGCGACGCACAACCTGTGGCTGGGCGGGGGGATCGTGCTCATGGGCGCGTCGATCTCGCTCGAGACCGTCCTCGAGGTCGGCGGGCTCGTCCTGCTGATCGTAGTCGTCGTGACCGCGACGACGCTGCTCGCCGTCGAATTCCTCGCGCGAAACGTGTTCGGGCTGGCCGATCGGATGGGGTCGCTGCTCGCGGCCGGCGCCAGTATCTGCGGCGTCTCGGCGGTCGTCGCGGTCGCGGGTGCCGTCAGCGCCCGCGAGGAACAGATCGCCTACGCGGCCGCGACGGTCCTGCTGTTCGACGCGATCACCATCGTCGTCTACCCGATCGTCGGCGACCTCCTGAACCTCTCCGGGATGGTGTTCGGCACGTGGGCCGGCGTCAGTATGTTCTCGACGGGTCCCGTCGTCGCCGTCGGCTTCGCTCACTCCGACGTCGCCGGCCAGTGGGCGACGATGACGAAGTTAGCGCGAAACGCCCTGATCGGCGTCGTCGTCCTCGCATACGCGAGTTACTACGCCCACGCGGGTAGCGGTGGTCGACCCTCCGTCCGGACGCTCTGGGACGAGTTTCCGACGTTCGTGCTGGGCTTTCTCGCACTCGCCGTCGTCGCCAGCGCGGGCGTCCTCTCTTCGGCCCAGGTGGCCTCGATCGAGAACGCCTACGACTGGCTGTTCGTGTTCGCGTTCGTCGGCCTCGGAACCGAGATCCGGCTCGCCGATCTCCGGGCCACCGGGCCGATGCCCGCCGTCGTCGTTCTGCTGGCGTTGCTCGTCAGCAGCGGGCTCTCGCTCGCGGCGTTGCTGGTGCTGTTTTGACCGAGGGGTCGAGGATAGCTACATTCTCACACCACCCGTGTGCGCAGGCGCCGGCGGCTCGGCGACCACCCGAACCGGCCGTCTCCCCGGCCGCGAGCGAAGCGCGGTCGAATCGGGGTTCACGCACGGAATCTATTTGCCGTCGGCGTGCCACTGCGAACGTATGTCAGACGGTGCATTCGAGGGATACGGCGGCCGACACGTCCCCGACCCGCTGGAGGAACCGCTCGAGCGACTCGCCGCGGCGTACGACGACGTAGCGACCACCGACGAGTTCCAGTCCGAGCTACGCGGACTCCTCGAGGAATTCGCCGGGCGACCGACGCCGCTGTACTACGCGCGCAACCTGAGCGAGCGCTACGGCGCCGAGATCTACCTCAAACGCGAGGACCTGCTCCACGGCGGCGCCCACAAGATCAACAACGCGCTCGGCCAGGCCCTCCTGGCCAAACGGGCCGGCCGCGACCGACTGATCGCCGAGACCGGCGCCGGCCAGCACGGCACCGCGACCGCGATGGTCGGCGCCCTGCTGGACCTCGAGACGGAGATCTACATGGGGAAGAAGGACGTCGAGCGCCAGGAGATGAACGTCTTCCGGATGCGCCTGATGGGCGCCGAGGTCAACGAGGTCACGCGCGGGAACGAGGGCCTCGCCGACGCCGTCGACGCCGCGCTCGAGGACTTCGCGCAGAACGTCGAGAACACCCACTACCTCGTGGGCAGCGTCGTCGGCCCCGACCCGTTCCCACGGATGGTCCGGGACTTCCAGAGCGTCATCGGTCGCGAGGCCCGCGAGCAGTTTCGGGATCGGACGGGCGACCTGCCGGACGCCGCGGTCGCCTGCGTCGGCGGCGGCTCGAACGCCATCGGTCTCTTCCACGCCTTCCGCGAGGACGACGTCGACTTCTACGGCGCCGAAGGGGGCGGCGAGGGGAGCGACTCGAACCGTCACGCCGCGCCGCTCGCGAACGGGACGGACGACGTCCTCCACGGCATGAAAACGCGCGTGCTCGACGACGACGTCGAGGTCCACTCGGTCTCGGCGGGACTGGACTATCCCGGCGTCGGCCCCGAACACGCCATGTTCCGCGCCGTGGGACGCTGCGAGTACACCGGCATCACCGACGAGGAAGCGCTCGCAGCGTTCCGCGAACTGAGCGAGACCGAGGGAATCATCCCGGCCCTCGAGTCCAGCCACGCCGTCGCGCGGGCGATCCAGCTGGCCGAGGAGGGCGACCACGAGACGATCCTCGTCAACCTCTCGGGACGGGGCGACAAGGACATGGAGACCGCGGCGTCGAAGTTCGACCTCTGAGCGCGACGGTACCGACGGCGCTCACAGCAGGCCGAACTCCTCCTGCAACGTCCGGTACTGCTCGAGGTAGCGCTCGGCGACCGCCGAGCGGTCGTAGTCGGCGAACCGGTCGTCGAACGTCCGGTGTTCGAGGTCGCCGGCCGCGAGGATGGCGTCGGCGAGTTCGTCCTCGCTGGTCGTCCGGAACCCCCGCTCCCAGCCCTCGACGAGCTCGTGGGCGCTCGAGTCGGCGTGGTACTCGACGATGCCGACGCAGCCGGCGGCCAGCGCCCACAGCATCTCCGTGGGGAAGACGCAGCGTTCGGCCGTCTGCGCGAAGACGTGGGCCCCTCTGTAGGCCGCGATACGCTCCTCGAGCGAGCAGTCGCCGACGAAGGAGAGCCGGTCTTCGATCCGGAGGTCGCTCGCCAGTCGCTCGTAGGCCTCGCGTTCGGGCCCGTCGCCGATCACGGTCGCCGTCCAGTCGCGGCCGCGGAGCTCCGCCAGGCCGAGCAGGAGGCTCTCGAGGTTCGCGCCCTCGTCGAGCCGCCGGGCGTAGACCACGTCGACGCGCTCGTCGGCCGTCACCTCCCGTACTCGCTCGAGATCGATCGGATTGGGAACCGTCTCGACGACGTCGCCGTCGCCGCCGCGCTCGCGGACCCACGTGGCGACGAGTTCCGAGGGCGTGACGATCAGATCGCCCCGCTTCGTCGCCCGTCTGGTCCACCGGTCGTCGGCGACGCCGCCGTCGCCGTACCACTCAGCGACCAGCGGAGCCCGCGCGAGGCGCGCCCCCCAGCCGGCCGCCAGCAGCGCGGTCGGCGGCCGCGCGCTCGCGTGGACGATGTCCGGGCCGGCCGCCGCGAGGTCGAACGGAAGTCGCAGGCAAAACGATCGCCGGGCGTCGGGGTCGTCCGTGACGGCGCGATAGGTGACGTCGTCGCGCTCGAGGGTCGTCGAGTCGTCGTCCCAGAACCGCGCACAGAACAGTTCCACGTCGTGGCCGGCGTCGCGGAGGAGTTCGAGGACCGACTGGAGTCGCCGGTTCGTCTCGGTATCGCGGTGGTGAACCGTTTCGCTCGAGACGAACGCGACGCGCATACTCGGTCGCCACGTACCCCCAGAGTATAAAGTCACTTTTTTCGTCCCGTTCGGCGGCCGTCGACAGTCCTCGCGAGCGGCGTATTCGATCGTTCGACAGAACCGCCTCTCAGCGCGTTCCGGTTCGACTGGCTCATCGCGTTCGAGGCAGTGACATCGCCGCCGTCGTCCGCGACCGCGGTGTTGTCACCTCGCTGACCGACGTTCGACTGCGCGACGGTCGTTCCTGCTCGATCCGATCACTCGTCGTAACCGATCGGGAGCATATCGCTGAAGAAGCCGGTAATTCGGTCGACGATCGAACCGCCGTTATCGGCGCCGTCGCGTTCCGACGGCTCCGTCGCGCCCTCTGTACCGCCGTCGGATTCGTTCGCCTCGGATTCGCCGTCCGTCTCGTTCGCCTCGGGTTCGCCGTCCGTCTCGTTCCCAGCCGAATCGTCTTCGTCGTCTGCAGCCTCCCCATCCGTCTCGTTCTCGCTCGAGTCGTTCTCGGAGACCGCGTCGTCGTTCGACTCGTTCCCGTCATCTGCTCCGTCTTCGCCGGCATCCGCGCCGTCCGAATCGTTCTCGTCCTGGTCCGGCGAGTCGTTAGCTGTACCGTCCTCAGCGTCGTCGGTTCCATCGGCCACAGTCGTGTCGTTCTCGGCGGCGGCTCCGTCGTCCTCGGGGCCGTCGATGTCGACCGACTCCTCGCCGCCGTCGGTCTCCGATTCGCCCGTCGAGAGCCCGGCGCCGATGGCAGCGACCGTCAGTCCGAACGCGACGAGTACGACGACCACCATTGCGAGGACCGCACCGGTGGAAACGCGCTCGTCGTCGGTTTCGCCCCCTGTATCTTGCATCGTATCGCAGACTTTCGGCTCGAGGAAGTTTGTTACGCGCTGCGATCAGACGACGAATCGTCGGGTCGGAAGCGAGTCCTCGCGGGTGTGCGCGTCGAATCCGCCGGAATCGATCGCGCCACCGACCGGCCGCGACGCTCGTCGCTGTAAGATCCCCCTAGTCCTATCGCGAATCCGTACTGTCTCGCGTCCGATCGAGTTCGGTGCGCGATCTCGACGCCGAAGAGGCGGACAGCGGGGAATCGTCGATCGGCGGCAACGCCGTCGCCTCAACCCAAACCACTACCCACTCGAGGCGTCATCCCCGTGTATGGGCAGCTACGAGATCGAACGGTACCTCAATATTCGAAGCGCCTACGGGACCTCCTTCGGTCCCGACGGCGAGCGGCTCTCGTTCCTGATGAACACGACCGGTACGCCGCAGGTCTGGACGCTCGAGGAACCCCGCGCGTGGCCCGAGCAGCGGACGTTCTACGACGAGCGAGTGACCTTCGCCTCGTGGTCGCCGGAGCGCCCGGAGCTGATCTTCGGAATGGACGAGGGCGGCAACGAGCGCGCGCAGCTGTTCCGACTCGACGCCGAAACGGGCGAGATCGAGAACCTGACCGCGATGCCCGACGCCAAACACCGCTGGGGCGGCTGGAGCCACGACGGCGACCGGTTCGCGTTCGCCTCGAACCGCCGCGACGAGTCCGTCTTCGACCTCTACGTGCAGGGCCGAGACGAGCGCGGAGACGACGCGACCCTCGTCTACGAGGGCGACGGCTGGCTCTCGCTGTCCGGCTGGAGCCCCGACGACTCCCGGCTGCTGGTCTCGCAGGCCTACTCCAACTTCGATCAGGACCTCTACGTCCTCGACCTCGAGGCCGACGACCCCGAACTCGAGCACCTCACGGCCCACGAGGGCGACGTCCGCTACCAGAGCGCCAGCTGGGCGCCCGACGGCGAGGGGATCTACCTCGTCACCGACGAGGGCGACGCGGACACCCTCTACCTCGCGTATCTCGACTTGGAGACGGGCGATCTCGAGACCGTCGCCGACGGAGACGGATGGAACGTCGGCGGTATCGCGCTGGACGACGAGACGGGCCGGTTCGTCTACTCCCGGAACGTGGAGGGCTACACCGACCTGACCGTCGGCGAATTCGACGAGAGCGACCCAACCGCGTTCGAGACCTTCCCGGAACCCGATCTCCCGGGTGGGATCTCCGGCGGCGTGAGCTTCGATCCCGACGCCGAACGCTTCGCGCTGTCGACGACCGGCGACGCGGTCAACACGAACGTCTTCGTCGTCGACGTCGAGACCGGCGCGGCCGAGCAGTGGACGAGCGCGCCCACGGCCGGTATCCCGCCGGAGTCGTTCGACGACTCGGAACTCGTCCACGTCGAGAGCTTCGATGAACTCGAGGTGCCCGGTTTCTTCACGCTGCCGGACGGCGCCGACGAGAACGGAGACGGCGTCCCCGTCATCGTCGACATCCACGGCGGCCCCGAGAGCCAGCGTCGTCCGTCCTTCTCTTCCGTCAAGCAGTACTTCCTCGATCGGGGCTACGCCTACTTCGAGCCGAACGTCCGCGGTTCGTCGGGCTACGGCGCCGACTACGCCGCGCTCGACGACGTCGAGAACCGGATGGATTCGGTCGCCGACATCGAGGCCTGCGTGGAGTGGCTTCGAGATCACCCCGCGGTCGATCCCGATCGAATCGCGGCCAAGGGCGGCTCCTACGGCGGCTTCATGGTACTGGCCGCGCTGACCGAGTACCCCGACCTCTGGGCCGCCGGCGTCGACGTCGTCGGCATCGCCAACTTCGTCACCTTTCTCGAGAACACGGGCGATTGGCGCCGCGAACTCCGTGAGGCCGAGTACGGTTCGCTCGCGGAGGACCGCGAGTTCCTCGAGGAGATCTCGCCGACGAACAACATCGAGAACATCGAGGCGCCGCTGTTCGTCCTTCACGGCGAGAACGACCCCCGCGTCCCCGTCGGTGAGGCCGAACAGATCGCCGAACGAGCCGAAGAACAGGGCGTCCCCGTCCGAAAGCTGATCTTCGAGGACGAGGGCCACGGCTTCTCGAAGCTCGAGAACCGCATCGAGGCCTACTCCGCGATCGCGGACTTCCTCGACGAACACGTCTGATCGGTCCGGCGAACCCGATTCGGCGGCTCACCGCCTCGATCGCGTCGGTGCCGTCCTCGTAGCGCCGGTCGACGTTCGCCGGCCGCGCCGGCCTCGCCCGGTTCGCCGCGTTTGTTACAACATGTCACTCGTTAATCGCCCTCCATACTCTTAGCAAGATTTACATTTCGACGGGTAGGGAGTTCATGTATGTCCGCTATCAAAACGGCCGCCCTGACCAAACGGTACGGCGGGGACGTCCTCGCGGTCGACGGCCTCGACCTGACCGTCGAAGAAGGCGAAGTCTTCGGCTTCCTCGGCCCCAACGGCGCCGGGAAGTCGACCACGATCAACATGCTGCTGGACTTCGTGCGACCCTCCGAGGGGACCGCGACGGTGCTCGGCCTCGACGCGCAGACCGACGCCGAGGAGATCCGCCACCGGATCGGCGTCCTCCCCGAAGGCGCGAGCGTCTACGACCGACTCACCGCACGCGAACACCTCCAGTGGGTCATCGATACCAAAGGCACCGACGACGACCCGGACGCCCTCCTCGAGCGAGTCGGTCTCACCAGCGAGGACGGCGACCGAGCCGCCGGCGGCTACTCGAAGGGGATGACCCAGCGACTGGGCTTCGGGATGGCGCTGGTCGGCGACCCCGACCTCCTGCTCCTGGACGAACCTTCCTCGGGACTCGACCCCACGGGAATGCAGGAGATGCGCGAGATCATCCAGCGGGAGGCCGAGCGGGGCACCACGGTCTTCTTCTCGAGTCACATCCTCGGGGAGGTCGAGGCCGTCTGCGACCGGATCGGCATCATGAACGAGGGGAACCTCGTCGCGACCGGCACGCTCGACGACCTGCAGGGCGATCTCGACCTCGGCGCCCCCATCTCGCTCGAGGTCGCGACGGTGCCGGACTCGCTCGCCCTCGAGAGACTCGAGGGCGTCCGCTCGGTCAGCGTCGAGGGGACGACGATCACGGCGACCTGCGCCGACCCGTCGGCTAAGGTCGACGTCGTCGAACGCGTCGCCGCGGCGACGGCCGTCGAGGACATCATCTCCGAGGACACCTCGCTCGAGCAGCTGTTCAACAGCTACACGAACGGCGAGCGGGCGGACGAGGAGAAGGCCCCGGCGCCGGAGGTGACGGCATGAGCACGCTCGACGTCGCGAAAAAGGACTTCCTCGACGTTCGTCGGGCGAAGATCGTCTGGTTCGTCTCCAGCCTCTACGTGCTCATCGCGGTGTTGATGTTCTACTTCGGTCAGAACAACGCCGACGACCCCGAGTTCTATTACGCGTTGACCATGTTGACCGGCAACGGGGCGATGATCCTCACCCTCGTCGCGCTCGTGACCGCCTATCTGGCCATCGCCGGCGAACGCGAGTCCGGGAGCATCAAGTACATGCTCTCGATTCCGAACAGTCGCCGCGATGTCGTCCTCGGGAAGTTTCTCACCCGCTCGACCGTCGTCATCGGATCGATCCTCGTCGGATTCGGTATCGGCGCCATTCTCGGGACCCTCTGGTATCCGTCGATCGACGTCGAGATGCTCCTCGGAGCGCTCGCGTTGACGATCCTGTTCACCCTGACGTACGTCTCGGTCGCGATCGGCATCTCCGCCGCGACGGCCTCGCGATCGAGGGCGATGGGCGGGACGATCGGTTTTTTCTTCGTGACGACCGTTCTCGCCCTGTTCAGAATGGTGAGCTTCGCGCTCAATTGGATCCTCAACGACCTCTTCGGCCTCGATCTCTCCCAGAACGCCCTCTCCTTTATCGAAGCGGCCATGAGTCCGATCATGGCGTTTTTCGGCGCGATGGATCTCGTCTTTCCGTCCCAAGTCAGCCAGACGGCGCCGGACAGTCCGTGGTATCTCGAGGGCGAGGTGATGATCGTCATCCTGCTCGCCTGGCTGGTCGTCCCGCTCGTGCTCGGTATCTGGCGGTTCGAGCGCGCCGATCTGGGCTGACCGTCGCCGGTCGACGGGTCTGTCCTTCGTTCTCGAGTCGGCGTGTCAGTCGATGACGCCCGTTTTCGTCGCCACCTCGAGGGCGGCCCGCTCGTTCATCCCGTCGCCGAGAATGGTGTAGCGATCGCGGATCTCGTGGCAGGTCGTCAACGCCTCGAGTACCGTCTCGTCGTCGATCCCGAGTTCGGCGGCCGTCGTCGGCGCGTCGATGCTGTTCAGTGCGTCCCGAATATCGTGCCAGATCCCGTCCTCCCCGCCGTGGAGGTAGGCGGTCATGATCGAACCGACGCCGACCTGATGGCCGTGGAGCGCGGCGTCGGGCGCTAACCGATCCAACTGGTGGGAAAAGAGGTGTTCGGCGCCGCTGGCGGGCCGCGAGGAGTCGGCGATGCTCATCGCCACGCCCGAGGACATCAGCGCCTTGCTGACGACCCAGGCCGACTCCTCGAGGCCCGGCCGAATGAGGTCGGCGTTGTCGACCAGGATCTCGGCGGTCATCTCCGAGAGCGCGGCGGCGTACTCGGAGTACTCGACGTCCTTGAGGCGTTTCGCGAGCCGCCAGTCCATCACCGCGGTGTAGTTGGAGATGATGTCGGCACAGCCGGCGGTCGTCAGCTCCCACGGGGCCTGCGAGAGCACTTCGGTGTCGGCGACGACCGCCAGCGGCGGCTTGGCCGCGACGCTGTGGCGGGTGTCGCCGTCAGGGACGGAGCCGCGATTACTGATGACCCCGTCGTGACTGGCCGCCGTCGGCACCGAGAGAAAGCCCATCTCGAGGTGGTGGCTGGCCATCTTGGCGATGTCGATGGCCTTGCCGCCGCCGATGCCGACCAGATAGGAGACGTCGGCGGCCTCGGCGGTCTCGATCACGTCCTCGACGGCCCCGAACGTCGCCTCCTCGACCGTGACGACGGCGGGGTCGACGCCGACGGCTTCGAACTCGGCGACGATCGGGTCCGCCGCGACCTCCTTCGGCGTCGGACTGGTCACGAACAGCGGCCGACCCTGCAGATGCAGATCGTCGACGACGTCGACGACCCGGTCGATGACGCCGTGCCCGACCACGACGTTTCGCGGCAGGCGAATCCACGTCGACTTCTCGAACATACGCACCCTCACTCACCCGCGGGCTATGTGCTTTTCCTGTCGTATCGATCGGAGACCGCCCGCCGCCATCCGATCGCGCGACCGTCTCGCTCAGACGGTATCCAAGATGCCCAGCACGCGCTCCTCGGCGTCTCTGTCGGGGCCGTGCTCGCTCCCGTCGCGGTCGCTCTCGAGGTGGGCGTCGACCGACCGCTCCATCGCCTCGGCGAGCGGCGTCGACTCCCAGCCCAGCGCGGCGAGTTTCGCCGTCGAGAGGACGTGCGGGTAGTCGCGGTAGAGCGCGTAGTCCTCGAGTTCGATGCCGCCGGCCGCGAGTTCGCGGGGGCCGGCGGTGACGACTTCGACGTCCGTACCGAGCGTGTCCGCGATCAGCTCGACTAACTCCGCGAGCGTCACGAGCCGTCGGTCGCCGGCGTTGTAGGCCTCGCCGGCCTCGCCGCGCTCGGCGACGACCCGGAGCGCGCTCGCGACGTCCTCGACGTACGCGCGGTGCCAGACGTTGGTCCCGTCGCCGGGGACGACGACGCGGTCGAAGCGGTTCACGCGGTCGATCCACCAGTCGAGGCGCTCCGTGTAGTCGTGCGGGCCGTAGACGACGGGCGGACGGACGCTCATCGCGTTCACCCCCTGCTCGGCGGCCGCGAAGACGGCCCGGTCGCCCTCGGCCTTCCGGTTGCCGTAGGTCTCGCTCGAGTCGTCGGTCGCCTGATCGGCCGTACAGGGCTCGAGGGGCGTCTCGTCCTCGCGCTTGGGGATCTCCTCGCGGCCGTAGGCCGAACCGCTGGAGACGTAGACGTAGGCCTCGCAGTCGTCGAAGATCCGGGTCGCCGCGCGGACGTCCCGGGGCTGGTAGGCCACGCAGTCGAAGACCGCGTCGGGTTCGACGGTCATCGCCGCGGCCTCGAGCGCCGCCTCGTTCGTCCGGTCGCCCTCGACGCGGGCGACGCGGTCGTCGTCCGCGAAGGGGTTCTCGTGGGTCCCGCGATTGCAGATCGTCACGTCGTAGTCGTGCTCGAGCAACTCCTCGACGAGGTGGCGCCCGATAAAGCGCGTGCCGCCGATAACGAGTGCGTCGTCCATGGTCGACCCTCGACGGTCGCGTGGAAAACGGTGGCGGACCGCCGAGGCGAGCGGCCGAACGAGTACGATCTTCGGCGACAGAAAATCAGGAGAACGAGAAAGTCGCGCTCGGCACGGACTGGTTCTTTTTCCCCGTTCGTCGTAGCCGGCGTTACCCATGACATCACAACAGCGGCCGGAGCGCTCCGCCGAGTATCCCCTCGAGTGCGATCACTGTCGCTATCCGATCCCCGGCGAACCCGAGGAGACCGACGACGGCCAGTTCTGTTCGACGGCCTGTCTCGAGGCCAGTGAGGGCGACGACGGGGACGAGATCCCCGATCCGAGCGCGTACAAGCGCATCGTCACGGGCGTCGAACCCATCGACTCGCTGGTACCCAACGGCGTCCCGGCCGACTCGTTCGTCTGTCTCTCCGGCGCGGCGGGGACCCGACGGAGCGAACTGCTGACCGAACTCGTCTGGCGCGCCATCGAGCGCGGCGAACCGGCCGTCCTCGTGACCGCGACCACGCCGCCGGCGGCGGTCCTCGAGCGGTTCTTCGAGAACGGCTGGAACGTCCTGCCGGCCCTCGAGGACGACCGACTCCGGCTCGTCGACTGTTTCACCCACCGGCTCGCGGACCGCGACGCGTTCCGCGACCACCGCAGCGAGTGGATCGAGTTCGTCGGCGAGGCCGCCGCCGAGTCGATCGTCGCCATCGAGGAGCCGACCGACGTCGAACCGATCCTGCGGGAGTGCAACGCGGCGCTCGACGACCTCGAGATGACCGAGACCGGGCTGATGACGATCGATTCGTTGAGCGAACTCGCTCGGGGCCTCGAGACGGACCACGTCCACGAGTTCGTTACGGAGACGCGGGCGACGGTCTGCAAGGCGCGGTACGTCCCGATCTTCGGCGGCTGGACGGCCGGCGACGAGGGCGCGTCGATGGACGAATCGGTCTTCGACGGCGTCGTCGATCTGCGGCTGGCCGATCACCTCGAGTCCGACACGCGACTCCGGCAGTTGGGGATCCGGAAGCTGACCGGCGCCCGCTTCCTGCCCCAGTGGATCACCTACGAGTACGAACCGGTTCGGGGACTGCTCTCGTCCGTCGTGGAATCTCCCGAACGGACGGCTCCCGGCGCACCGCCGTCGCGGGAGGCGCAGGGCGTCCGGGAGCGGCGCTGACGCGGTCCGGCGTGCACGCTAGCGCGCGCTCTCCTTTTATCCGCTCGGGCGGTCGATCACACGATGTCGAGGCTACCGCGGCGCCAGTCCTGTCGGCGACCGGCCGACAGCGCACGGCGCGAACGGCCAGGAACCGAGCCGAGTGATCACCGATCGACCGCAGTTTCACCACAGTCACAGCCATGAACGACCGACACGACCGCGACCGCACGCGAGACCGAAGCACCGACCGCTCGAGCGACGCCGAGCGAGACGATCGGTATCGCGAGTCCGAGGGACGCCAGCAACGCGACGACGATCGCGGCTGGGTACACGGACTATACAGTCGCGGCGGCAGCGAGGAGACGGGCGCGAACGGCCCGTCTCGAGGGAACGACGGAGAGTGGCACAGTTCGGAGGAGTACGTCCGCGGGACGTCCGGCGAACCCAGCATGGGTCGCAGTCACGGCGGTGACGACCGTCAGCAGGGTCGCCGCGAGGAGTACGGTCGCAACGAGCGGATGAACCGCGAGCAGCGGGGCCGTTCCGAGATGGGCGGTCAGCAGGGGCAACGCGGACAGTCACAGCAGCGCCAGCGCGGACAGCCCCAGCAGAGCCAGCGCGGACGAAACCAGCAGGGTGGACAGCAGAGCGGCTTCGAGACCGACGCGATTCAGGAGTCGAATCTCCAGTTCGGCGGCGAGGCCCGCCACGATCGCCAGCAGCGCAACCCACAGGGCGGCCAGCAGCCCCAGCCCCAGGAGATGAGCGGCCAGCAGCGTCGGACCGATCAGCAGGGTCAGCGCGGACGATCGCCACAGCGCAGTCAACAGGGTCGCCAACAGATGGGCGGTCAACGACGCGATCAGACGGGCGGCCAACAGCGCGGCCAGCGGACGCAGCAGACGGGAGGCCGCCAACCCGATCAGCAGCGTCCGCAGATGGAGGGTCAACAGCGCGGGCAACAGGGCCGCCAGCAGACGGGTACTCAACAGCGCGGGCAGCGAGGACGACAGGCGCCCCAGCGCGGATCTCGAGGACACGAACAGCGCGGTCAGCAGGGACAGGGACGCGAACGAGTCGGCCAGTACGAGCAACACGGCGGCTACGAACAGTCCCGCCGCGAGCGACAGCGCCATCCCGGAAGTCAGTTCGAACCGGACGTGAGCGACGACGCGAACCTCGAGTACGGCGCCGAAGCGCGCCGGCGAGGCGGCGATCAGTCGCAGTCCCCACGCGGGCAGCGAGAGCAGCGCGGCCAGCAGCAGCGTCGGCAACAGACGGGCGGTCAACAGGGTCGCCAACAGATGGGAGGCCAGCAGGATCGACAGCAGAGAGGGACCCAACGCGGACAGCAGACTGGCGGTCAGCAGCGCAATCAGCGGAGTCAACGGAACCGACAGCAGATGGGCGGTCAACAGCGCGGGCAGCGCGATCGCCAACAGATGGGCCGGCAACAGAGCCAGCGCGGCCAGGCCCAGCGAGGCCAGCGCGGCCAGACCCAACAGGGCCAGCAGAGCGGTTTCGAGACCGACGCGATCCGGGAGTCGAACCTCCAGTACGGCGGTGAGGCCCGTCACGACCGCCAGCAGTACCAGCCCCAGGGCGGTCAGCAGCCTCAGGGGATGGGAGACCAGCAGCGTCGTGAGCAGCAGGGCCAGCGCGGACAGCGCCAACAGCGCGGTCAACGGGACCAGCAGCGCGGTCAGCAGCGCCAGGGATCCCAGCAGCGCGGCCGCGATCGGGGAATCAACGAACGAATGCCCCGCGGCGAGACGGAGATCCAGGACCAACAGAACCAGCAAGATCGCCGAGAACGAGGCTATCGCGGCCAGCACCAGGAGCAGCGACGTCAGCGCGGCCGCGGTGGCGACGCCTCTCAGCAGGGCGGCAGCCAGCAGGGATTCCAGCGCGGCCACGAACGTCGCAACGAGGCCCGCGAGGGCGACTCCCAGTTCGGCCAGCAGAGTCAGGGCCGGCGCGGCCAGCAGTACGCGGACCAGCGCGGCCAGCCCCAGAGAGGACAGCGCTCACAGGGCGGCGAAGGCGGCGACCAGCGCCGATCCGAGACCCGGTCCGGCGGCGGCCTCGAGCACGAGCAGCACGGCCGGCGGTCCGAGGGCGGAAGCTGGACCGCCGAACCGGACTTCGACCGGGAGTACCAGAGCCCGCGAGATCAGGAGTCCCGGCGCGCGGACGACCGCGGCGAGCAGGGCCACAACCGCGACTGGAACCGCCAGCGCGACCAGCCCTCCTCGACTGACCGCGGCGATCAGTCGAGTCAGGGACTCCCCGGTGGCGGCGAGGAGCGCCACCACGCCCAGCAGGGCGACGAGGACACGAGCAACCGCCGGCACGTCCACGAGAACGATCCGGTCGATCGAGACGACGAACGCAGCGACGATCGCAGGTAGGGCGTTAACGCACCGGTTCCGTCTCCGTCGATCTCGAGTCGATCCGAACCGACCCCGTTTTTGTCGCCTCGGACCCGACGCCCGGCTATGAGCGAGAGCGGCACCTACGTGCTCGTCGTCGACGTCCCGCGAGCGACGACGCTCGCGGTCGGCGCGCTCGGCGAGCGCGAGTTCGCCGCCGGGACCTACGCCTACGTCGGCAGCGCCTTCGGCCCCGGCGGTTTCGCCCGAATCGATCGCCACCGCGAACTCGCCCGCGGCGAACGGGACACTCGCCACTGGCACATCGACTACCTGCTCGGCCACCCCGAGACGAGCCTCGAGGCCGCGCTCACGTTTCCCGACGCCGACCGGGAGTGCGAACTGGCGAGTTCGCTGCCGGGCGAGCAGGTCGACGGTTTCGGGGCCTCGGACTGTGACTGCGCGGGGCACCTGCTCGACGTGCCCGGCATCGACGCCGTTCGCGACGCCGCCGTGGCCGAAGGCGGTCGTCCTCGGACCGAGTAGATCGTCCGCCGTCGACCGCCGACGCCGACGGCGGACCGCCACCACGAGTTATACCGCTCCGTGTGGACCGGTCCCTATGGCCGAAGAGGACACCGACGGCGCGTCCGAGCCGGTACTGCACGACGACGCGATGGACCGGTTTCCGGTTCCCGACCTCGAGGACCTCCCGGACGACCTCAGAGAGCGCATCGATGACGAGACCGAGCGAGCGGGATTCACGCCGAACGTCTTCGCGGCGATGGCGTACAAACCGTCGCACTTCCGCGCGTTCTTCGCGTATCACGACGCGCTCGTCGAGGACGCGGCCCTCGAGCGCGAGGAGATCGAGATGATAATCGTGGCGGTCTCGGGGGTCAACCACTGCTACTACTGCAACGTCGCCCACGGCGCGCTCGTGCGGATCTACGCCGACGATCCGCTGCTGGCCGACCAACTGGTCGCCAACTACCGGACCGCGGACATCGGCGACGCCCACCGCGCGATGCTCGACGTCGCCGTGAAACTGACCGAACGCCCGACCGAGGTCGAGCGGGACGACCTCGAGGCGCTCCGCGAGGCCGGGTTCGGCGAGGAAGCGATCTGGGACATCGCGGCGGTGACCGCGTTCTACAACCTGAGCAATCGGCTGGCGATGTTCGCCGGGATGCGGCCCAACGACGAGTTCCACACGTTGGGACGGGAGTAACAGGACTGGAGAATCAGCGAAAGCCGTGGTAACAGCGACAGCAGCGGTACCAGCAGAACGAGCGGAGCCGGCGGAACCGAACGGACGACCGAGTAGCGACCAGCCGATCAGTCGTCGCTCGCCGCGAAGCTGGTGGATTCGGCCTCGGCGGACACCTCGGGCGTACCCGGCAGCTCCTCGCGGACGTCGTCGCTGCCCTGCTCGGTGATCGCCTCGTGGTAGGCTTCGGGCATGACCTTCACGAAGGCGTCCAGCGCGCGCTCCCAGTTCTCGAGCAGGAGTTCACCCCGCTCGGAGCCGGTGTAGGCGACGTGGTTCTCGACGAGTCGGCGCAGCATCTGCTCGTCTTTCTCCTCGAGGGAGTCGTGTAGCGAGACCATTCCGGTGTTGGCCTTCGCTTCGAACTCGTCGTCGGGATCGTAGACGTAGGCGACGCCCCCGCTCATCCCCGCGGCGAAGTTCTTGCCGGTCTCGCCGAGCACGGCGACGACGCCGCCGGTCATGTACTCGCAGCCGTGGTCGCCGACGCCCTCGACGACGGCCTTGGCGCCGGAGTTGCGGACCGCGAAGCGCTCGCCGGCGACGCCGTTGACGTACAGCTGGCCGTCGGTCGCGCCGTAGAGCGCCACGTTACCGATCGAGATGTTTTCCGTCGGATCGTAGCCGGCCGTTTCGGGCGTGCGGATCGTGATCTTGCCGCCCGAGAGACCCTTGCCGACGTAGTCGTTAGCGCTGCCGTCTAAGTGCATCGAGACGCCGCTGGCGAGGAACGCCCCGAAGCTCTGTCCGGCGGTCCCCTCGAGGTCGACCGTGATGGTGTCCTCGGGGAGGCCGGGCTCGCCGTAGCGGCTGGTGATGCGGTTCGAGAGCATCGCGCCGACGGTGCGGTCGACGTTGGTGACCTCGGCGTCGATCGAGACCGGTTCCTGGTCCTCGATAGCGTCGGCCGCGGCCTCGATGAGGTCCCGATCGAGCTGCTCCTCGAGTTCGTGGTCCTGCTCGCGGATCTTGCGGCGGACGTCGCTGCCGGGGTCCGCGAGGACCTCGGAGAGGTCGACGTTGCGGGCCTTCGGGTGATCGACGTCGTCGCGTTGCTCGAGGACGTCGACCTGACCGATCATCTCGTCGAGCGTCTCGAAGCCGAGCTCGGCCATGAGTTCGCGCAGTTCCTGCGCGATGAACGTCATGTAGTTGATGACGTGTTCGGGCTCGCCGGGGAACCGCTTGCGCAGGTCCTCGCGCTGGGTGGCGACGCCGACCGGGCAGGTGTTCTTGTGACACTGTCGGGCCATCACGCAGCCGCCGGTGACCAGCGAGGCGGTCCCGAAGACGTACTCCTCGGCGCCCAGCAGGGCGGCGACGGCGACGTCGCGACCGGTCTTCATCCCGCCGTCGGCGGAGACGCGGATGCGGTCGCGCAGGTTCGTCGCACAGAGCATCTGGTTGGCCTCCGCGAGACCGAGTTCCCACGGGAGGCCGGCGTTCTTGATCGAGGTGCGCGGCGAGGCGCCGGTACCGCCGTCGTGGCCCGAGATGTGGACCACGTCGGCGTTGGCCTTCGCGACGCCGGCGGCGACGGTGCCGATGCCGGCCTCGGAGACGAGTTTGACGTTGATGTCGGCCTCCTCGTTGGCCGCCTTCAGGTCGAAGATCAGCTGTTTGAGGTCCTCGATGGAGTAAATGTCGTGCAGCGGTGGCGGCGAGATGAGGCCGACGCCCGGCGTGGACTTGCGGACGTGGGCGATCATCTCGTTGACCTTCGAACCGGGGAGGTGGCCGCCCTCGCCGGGCTTGGAGCCCTGGGCCATCTTGATCTGGAGCTCGTCGGCGGAAGAGAGGTACGTCGACGTGACGCCGAAGCGGCCCGAGGCCACCTGCTTGACGTTACACTCGCGTTCGGTGTCGAACCGTTCCGGCGGTTCGCCGCCTTCGCCGGAGTTGGACTTGCCGCCCAGCCGGTTCATCGCGATCGAGTTGTTCTCGTGGGCCTCCGGCGAGAGGCTCCCGAGGCTCATCGCGGCCGTCGAGAACCGCTCGACGATGTCCTTGATCGGCTCGACGTCCTCGACCGGGATCGACTCGCGGTCGGAGTCGAACTCGAGCAGCCCGCGCAGGGTCTGGAGGTTCTGCTGCTGGTCGTTGATCTTTTCGGCGAACTCCTGATAGCGCTCGTAGTCGTTCGAGCGGACGGACTGCTGGAGCGCGCCGACGGTGTCGGGGTTCCACTGGTGGTGGATACCGCCGGAGCGGTGCTCGAACTCGCCGTGGCGGTCGAGTTTCGGATCGTCCTCGGCGCCAAAGGCGGTCTCGTGGCGCTCGCGGAGGTCCTCCTCGATCTCGGCGAGGCCGATCCCCTCGGTGCGGTTCTCGGTGCCCTCGAAGTAGTCCGCGACGAGGTCCGAATCGAGTCCGACGGCCTCGAAGATCTGGGCGCCCTGATAGCTCTCGACCGTCGAGATGCCCATCTTGGCCATAATCTTCAGCAGGCCGTCCTCGACGGCGCCGACGTAGGCGTCGATGGCGACCTCGGTGTCCGCGCCGTCCTCGCCCGCGGTGATGTCCTCGATGGTCTGGTAGGCGAGGTAGGGGTTGACGGCGCCGGCGCCGTAGCCGACCAGCGTCGCGAAGTGGTGGACGGTGCGCGGATCGGCCGATTCGACGACGAGGCCGACGTGGTTGCGCAGTCCGTTGCGGACGAGGTGGTGGTGGACGCCGCCCGTCGCGAGCAGGCTGGGGATCGCGATCCGGTCGTCGTCGACGCTCCGGTCGGAGAGGACGATGATGTCGTTCCCGTCCTCGATGGCCTCGACGGCGTCCTCGCGGACGCGTTCGATCGCCGCGGCCAGATCGTCGCCCGGCTCCTCGCTCTCCGGTTCGTAGGTGATGTCGATCGTCGCGGCCGTGATCCCGTTGGCCGAACAGTCGCGGATCGACTCGAGTTCGCCGTCGGTCAGGATCGGCGAGTCGAGCACGAGCTGGCGGGCGTGTTCGGGCGACTCGTCGAGCAGGTTACGCTGGAAGCCGAGTCGCGACTCCATCGAGGTGACGAGCTCCTCGCGGATGTAGTCCAGCGGCGGGTTGGTGACCTGCGCGAACAGCTGCTTGAAGTAGGAGAACAGCGGTCGGTTGAACTCGGTCAGGACCGACAGCGGCGTGTCGTCGCCCATCGAACCGACGGGATCCTTCCCCTTCTGCATCATCGGCTCGATCAGGTTCTCGAGTTCGTCGTGGGTGTAGCCGAAGGCGGCCTGGTAGTCACGCAGGTCGTCGACGGGCTGCTTTGAACCGCTGTCGTCGGTCGTCCGGATGTCGTCGAGGTGGACCTGCTCCTGCTGGACCCACTCGCCGTAGCGCTCGTCGGTGAGGTCCTCGAAGACTTCCTCGTCCGGAATGACCCGTCCCTCCTCGGGGTCGGCGAGGAACAGCTGGCCCGGCTGGAGCCGACCGCGCTCTTCGATCTCCGCGGGCTCGGTCTCGAGGGCGCCGGCCTCGCTGGCCATGATCAGGCGGTTATCGGTCGTGACGTCGTATCGGCAGGGACGCAGCCCGTTGCGGTCGAGGACGGCGCCGACGCGTTCGCCGTCGGTCGCCGCGACCAGCGCGGGCCCGTCCCACGGCTCGACGAGCGAGGCGTGGAAGTCGTACCAGTCCTTGCGGTCCTCGTCCATCGCATCGTCGCCGCGCCAGGCCTCGGGCACGAGCATCCGGAGGGCGTGTTCGAGGTCGCGCCCGTCCTGCATCAGCAACTCGAGGGCGTTGTCGACGCTGGCAGTGTCGGACTGGTCGGGGTCGTCGATGATCGGCTTGACGGCCTCGAGGTCGGAGAGTACGTCGCTCTCGATGTCCGTCTCGCGGGCTCGCATCCAGTTGATGTTGCCCTGAATGGTGTTGAACTCGCCGTTGTGGATGATGTTCCGGTAGGGGTGAGCGAGGTGCCAGGCGCCGAGCGTGTTCGTCGAGAACCGCTCGTGGACCATCACGAACGTCGACTCCATTCGTTCGTCGGTGAGATCGGGATAGTAGGAGGGGACCTGAACGCCCTTCAGCAGCCCCTTGTAGACGATCGTCTTGGAATCGAGCGAGACGACGTAGAAGCGCTCCTTGTTCTCGATGTCCGCGTCCTCGACGGCGTTCTCGAGGGCTCGTCGACCGACGTAGAGGCGTCGATCGAACGTCTCCTGATCGATATCGCCCTCGGGGGCGACGACGACCTGCCAGACGTCCGGTTCGGAGTCGACGGCCGTCTTCCCCAGATCCTCGTTGTCGGTCGGAACGTCGCGCCACTCGAGGACGTCCAGATCGTACGTCGCGAGCGAGTCCTCGACGAGCGAGACGAGTTCCGTCCGCGCTTCGTCGTCCTGCGGGAGAAAGAGCGATCCGACGGCGTAGATGTCCGGAAGAGTAGTCTCGAGAACGTCCTCGAAGAAGGCGTCGGGTCGCTGCAGCATAATACCCGCGCCGTCGCCGGTGTTCTTCTCCGCGCCGGTGGTCCCGCGATGTTCGAGATTGACGAGTAGTTCGAGCCCGTCGGCAACGACATCGTGTCCCCCATCCCCATCGAGGTCCATGACGACGCCGACGCCGCAGTTCGACCGTTCGTCCGTAGGGTCTCCGAGCCCCTGCGAACGCTCGGCGGATGACGCTATCTGTGGCTGTGGCATACACCACCATAACGAGAACTCCTATAAGAGGCTGATCCATAATGACTAAGTGTATTATAAACACATATAATCGAATATAAGGTATATTGCCCTACTATACAAGTATCATAATTGTTCAGCAGAATCTGTCGGGAGCGAAGAACGTCGATCACTGTCGAAACGAAATACCGAGACTGGCTTCGAAAATCGGTTTCGAGAGCGGGAAAGAATAGCTGCCCGGGCAGGGCAGCAGTGTCAGAGGCACGTAGTGCTCACCCACCAGAGTGAACACCACATCCGTTCGTACTCTCGCAACCCGTAAGGAAGATTCGGTTAAAGAGTTAGGCCCGTGTGTTATCCTCTCACGGGGCTCGATCCGTCGGTGGTACTGCTGCAATTCCCGTGGGTGCAACTATGATCCGAGCCGCGAGCGGTGGCTCGCGTCGAACGGAGCGCGGGAGCCACGGACGGTATGGGAAGAAGGGCAGCTAGAACCGGGCCGGCGGGAGACCCGATCGCCGATCAGTACGACTTCGCGAAGTAGGCGATCTCGTCGGCGGGATCGCCGCAGACGCCACACTCGTCGCGGTCGGGTTCGGGCACCTCAGCGCTCGACCGTCCGCCCGCGTCCTCCAGTGGCTGCATGACGATCTCGGCGGCGATCTTCTCCTTGATCGCCTCCTCGCAGGCCTCGTCGCCGCACCACGGCGTCTTCACGTAGCCGCCGTGTTTGCCGATCGTTCCGAGGATGTCCTCCGGGCTGTGGGCTTCCCGAACGTTCTCCTCTAAGTTCTCCTCGGCCGCGTCGTACAGTTTGTCGTAGATCTCCTCCAAGTGGTCGTCGACGCTCTCGACGATGTCGTCGCGGTCCTCGACGGACTCCTCGTTGTCCGGCCGGTGGACCATCGTGACCTCCTCGTCTTCGACCTCGTAGGGGCCGATCTCGAGTCGCAGCGGCACCCCGTTGAGCTCGTGTTCGTTGAACTTGAAGCCGGGATTGCGCTCGTCGCGGTCGTCGAGTTCGACGCGGAAGCCGGCGTCCTCGAGGTCGTCGGCGATGTTCTCGGAGTACTCGAGGACGTCCTCCTTGGTGTCCTCCTGCCAGATGGGGACGATGACGACCTGCGTGGGCGCGATGGTCGGCGGGAGCACGAGCCCCTGATCGTCGGAGTGGGTCATGATGAGCGCGCCGAGCGCGCGCCACGAGAGCCCCCACGAGGTGGTGTAGGCGGTCCGTTCCTCCTCGTCCTCGTCGGCGAAGGTGATGTCGAACGCCTCGGCGAAGCTCTGGCCGAGGTTGTGGCTGGTCGCGCCCTGGACGGACTTGCCGTCGGGCATCAGCGCCTCGACGGTCGTCGTCGTGTCCGCGCCGGGGAACTTGTCGTGTTCCGGCTTCTTCCCGCGCAGCACCGGAATCGCGAGCACGTCCTCGTAGAGGTCTTCGTACTGTCCGAGTCGGGTCCAGACCTCGTCCCACGCACCCTCGTCGCTCGCGTGTGCGGTGTGGCCCTCCTGCCACATGAACTCCTTCGTCCGGAAGAAGGGCTTAGTCTCGGTGGCCTCCCATCGAACCACGGAACACCATTGATTGAGCCGCAGCGGCAGGTCGCGGTGGCTGCGCGTCCAGTCGGCCATGAACGGCGCGATGATCGATTCGCTGGTCGGACGCACTGCGAGGCGCTCCTCGAGTTCCTCGTGGCCGCCCTGGGTCACCCAGGCGACCTCGGGGTCGAACCCCTCGACGATGTCCTTCTCGCGCTCGAGGAAGCTCTCGGGGATGAACATCGGGAAGTAGACGTTGTCGACGCCGGTCTCCTTGAACCAGCCGTCGAGCGCGTCCTGGATACCCTCCCACAGCGCGTAGCCGCGGGGCTTCGTCACGATGAAGCCGCCCATGGGAGCGTAGTCCGCGAGGTTGGCCTTCTGGACGACCTCGGCGTACCACTCGCCGGGCTTGTGCGATTTCGACTCGGTGATCCCGAGTTCCTGGCTCTCGTCGCTCATTGGTACGTTATCCAGCCAGCGCGGTCTTAAACCATGCGAAGGCCGGACGCTCGGTGGCGCTCGTCTCGCGGTCACGCCACCTGCGTCGACAGGGGCCGGAGCGGGCTACGGCGATTCCGCCGTCGCACCCCGACGGACGGCGTTCACCGCTGCGCCCAGCAGGATCACGATGCTGCCGAAGTACAGCCACGTGACGAACAGCAACACGGCTCCGATCACGCCGTACGCCGCGTACTTGCCGGCGTTGGCCGCGTAGATCCGGAAGCCGACCTGGAGTAGAACCCAGCCGATCGCGGCGACGATCGTCCCCGGGATCACTTCGCCGATCGATACGCTCACCGGCGGCAGTACGTAGTATATCGGCAGGAACGCGATCGCCAGGACGACGATCAGCACGAGCGACCCGAGCACGTTAGCGAACGGGATCTGCAGGTTCAGTATCGAGAGCGCGGCGCCGACAGCGACGACGAGTACGACGGCGAGCGCGATTCCGACGACGACGACGAGACCGTCCCAGATTTGTCCCAGTAGCGAGGCGTCGACCTCGTCTGCGTACACCTCGTCGAACGCCTGATCGAGGCCCCGGAAGAGCTTCAGGGCGCTCCACAGGACTCCGAGGAACCCGACCACGGACGCGGCCGCCCGACCGGACGGGTTGGTGAGCGCCTGTGACACCATCTGCTGTCCCGAGGACGAGAGTTGCTGGCTGAGCATGCTGGTCACCTGATCCGCCAGCGCCTGACCCCCCACGAACGACGCGATCGTCACGGCAAGCAGTATCAGCGGTATCGTCGAGACGAACGCGTAGTAGGCGATTCCCGCCGCCAGAAACGTCAGATTTCGATCCCTCGCGAGAGCGATGACGGACCCCACGGTCGACATAGGCGTCGTACGACGACTGTCCTGTTGAACCCACGCGTGGCAGTCGCAACTGTTTCGGTCGGGTTCCCTGGCGAAAACAATGAACGCTCTCTCGGTTTCGTCCGGTTCTGACAGCGTTATGTGTGCGACTCCGGTACACGCATTCGTATGAAAGCGATCGAAGTAACTGAGTACGGCGACAGCGCCGCGCTCGAGGTCGTCGACGCTGACTTACCGGACCCGAACGCGGGCGAGGTCCGCATCGACGTCGAAGCCGCGGGAATCAACTTCGCGGACATCATGCAGCGACGCGGGGTCTACCCCGGCGGTCCCGACGCGCCGTACGTCCCCGGGATGGAGGCCGCGGGGACGGTCGACGCGGTCGGCGAGGGCGTCGAGGACGTCTCGGAAGGCGACCGCGTCGTCGCGATGCTCGACACCGGCGGCTACGCGGAGTACGCGACCGCCAACGCCGCGATGCTCTTCCCGATTCCGGAGGGAACGAGCTTCGAGGAGGCCGCCGGCTTCCCCGTCCAGTTCCTCACCGCCCACTCTTGTCTGTTCGAGTGGGGCGGGCTGGCTGAGGGCGAATCAGTGCTGATCCAGGCCGCCGCGGGCGGGGTCGGGACGGCCGCCGTCCAGTTGGCCTCGAACGCCGGCGCCGAGGTCTTCGGCACCGCGAGCACCCAGGACAAACTCGATCTCGCGGCCGACCTCGGCTGCGACCACCCGATCAACTACACGGAGACGGACTTCCGCGAGGTCGTCGACGAGGAGACCGACGGCGAGGGCGTCGACCTCGTCCTCGAGAGCGTCGGCGACGACGTCTTCGAGCGCAGCCTCGACGCGATGGCCCACTTCGGTCGCATGGTCACCTTCGGCGTCGCCAGTGGCGTCCCCGGCGAGGTCGAGAACCGACGCCTGCTCTTCGAGAACAAGACGGTCAAAGGGTTCCACCTCGGACAGGCCTCCATGCACGACCCCGGAAAGGTGATGAAAGCGGTGCCGGAGCTGACCGAGGGGCTGACGAGCGGCGACCTCGAGGTGATCCTCGGCGAGTCGTTCGCGCTCGAGGACGCCGCCGAGGCCCACCAGTACATCGAGGACCGCAAGAGCTCCGGGAAGGTCGTCCTGAAGCCCTAGGCACCGAGCACTGACCGAGCCGGAGCCCGCGCCCTCGAGCGCGGACGCCGGCCTCAGTCGTCGCTTTCGTTGTCCTCGTTCTCATCGCCGCCGCTGCTGTCATCCTCACTACTGCTGCCGTCGTCTTCGCCGTCACTGCCGTCGTCTTCGCCGTCACTGCCGTCGTCCTCGCCGTCACTGCCGTCGTCTTCGCCGTCACTGCCGTCGTCTTCGCCGTCACTGCCGTCGTCTTCGCCGTCACTGCCGTCGTCTTCGCCGTCACTGCCGTCGTCCTCGCCGCCGCTGCTGTCATCCTCGCCATCACTGCTGTCATCCTCGCCATCACTGCTGTCATCCTCGCCATCACTGCTGTCATCCTCGCCATCACTGCTGTCATCCTCGCCGTCGCTGCCGTCGTCTTCGCCGCCGCTGCCGTCGTCCTCACTGTCGTTCTCGCCGTCGCCACCGTCTTCGTCGCCGCCGTCGCTCGTCGCGGAATCGCTGTCGTTCTCGTCCCCGTCACTGCCGCTCTCGTCACCGTCATCCCCATCGCCCTCGCCGCCGTCCCCGCCATCCCCGCCGTCCCCGTCGTTCTCGTTACCGTCGTCGCCGCCCTCGTCCTCGTCTCCCCCGCCGTCACTCTCGTCCTCGTCTCCCTCGCCGTCGCTCTCGTTCTCCCCATCACCGCCGCTCTCGTCCTCGTCTTCGGCCCCATCGCTGTCTTCACTGTCATTCTCACTACCGCTCGCGGCGTTGGCGGACTCCTCGTCGCGGCCGGCTTCGACCGGCTCGGTACCGAAGATGTCCTCCTCGGTCTCGGTCTCGCCGTTGTCGTCGCTCGTCTCGCCCAGACAGCCCGCGAGCGCGCCGCCAATTCCGACGACTGCTCCGATGAACGTCCGTCGACGAGTCGTCTCAGTCATTTATTCGGCCGGCGCTACCACGGACGCGGAAAAGAGTATGCAGACGATACGCGAGCGGGAGACCCCGCGCTGTCGCAGTTACGAGCGCCGCAATCGATGAAATCGTCTTATGGGCCCCCAACACCGAGTCGGCGCCTCGAGAACGGGATCGCTCCCGGCCTCGTCTCGCAGCGTCCGGTCGGTCACTCCTCGTCGTCGACGGGATGCTCGTCGCCATCCGCAGCAGCCCCGCCGTCGCCGGCGGCCGACGCCGAGTCGTCTTCGAAGACCCCCTCCTTCGTCTCCGTGTCGCCGTCGCTGTCGTCGGACGGTTCCCCCAGACGGCCCGCGAGCGTCCCGACGACGCTCGCTGCCGCGGCGACCGTCCGCTCGATCGTACCGCCCCGGGCTATCACGACGCGACCCGAGAGTAATCGATGCCTGTACGGCGAAACGGTCGCCGATCGAACGACGCCGGGCCTCGAGTCCCGTCTCACGACCGTCCGCCGCCGTCGTCCGCCGCGAAGTCGACGCCCCACTCGAGATCGTGATCGACGAACTCCGCTTCGTCCAGCGGTTGCCCGCCCTCGAACCGGAACCGGCCGGCGACGGTCCGTCCCTCGAGGACGCTCGGCAGCCAGAGGTGATCGTCGTCCCACATCCGGTCGTAGGGCACCTCGTCGACGGGAACCCACTCCGGACGGGCCTCCTCGGTGGCGGTCGGCTCGCCGGCGAACGACCGCGTCCGATAGACGTGACAGAACGTGTGGGCCTCCCCGTCGAGCGCGAACTCGAGTTCGCCCGCCTTCTCGAGGGCCGCGGGGTCGACCTCGAGGCCGACCTCCTCGCGGGTCTCGCGGACCGCACACTCGCGGGGCGTCTCGCCGGCCTCGAGTTTGCCACCGGGACCGTTGTACCAGCCCTCGCCGAGGCCTCGTCGCTTCTCGATCAGGAGCACCTCGTCCGTCTCGGCAGTCACGCCGTCTCCCCCCGCCCCGTCACCGTCGGCCGTGCGGCTCCGCAACGGAAAGCACAGCGTCGTCTCGGTCATACGCCATCGTTCGGCCCGCTCGGGATAAAGCGCCCGCACTCGAGGCGCGGTCCCGCCGTCGGAGAGTCGTCTACCGTGTCACACCCTCCCCTACTATCGTTGTCATATTCCCGGGAATCCTCGCCGCCTTCGACAGCCGTTAGGTAGTTACCACCCGAGCATCGGTATGGAGTATCTGCTCTGGGTCCTCGTCGCTCTGCTGGCGTACTCGGCGGTCGCGCCGCTGACGAGTTACGTCACGGAGGACGTTCCGCCGGCGCCGGGGCTGTTCCTCGCGACGCTCGTCTTCCTCGCGATCGCGACCGTCGTGATGGTCGCCACGGACACCGCCGACCCCGCTCTCGCGACGTCGGCCGGCGCGGGCTACGTCTACGCCGGTGGCGTCTTCCTGACGGTCGGAATACTAGCGTACACGGCCGCACTCGAGGTCGGTCCGGTCAGCGTCGTCGTCCCGATCTACGGACTCTTTATCGTCGGTAGTTCGGTCATCGGCATCCTGTTTCTCGACGAGACGCTGACGCTGACTCGAGCGGCCGGCATCGGCTGTGCGGTCGTCGCGATCGTCTGTAGCGCGGGTGGTGAGCAGTGAAGCGCAACTACCTCGTCCTGTCGCTGCTGGCGTTCGCGACGTACAGCCTGGTCGCGCCCCTGCTGAAGATCGCGATGGAGTCGATCCCGAGTACGACCGCGGTCTTCCTGTCGAACGCGCTCATGACCGTCCTGATCGGCGGCCTGATGGCCTACCGGGGAACGTCGCCGTGGCAGTATCTCTCGCACCCGAAGGCGCCCTATATCGCGGTCTGGGGAACGTTCCTCGCGGTCGGCCTGCTGGCCTACTACCGGGCGCTGGCGCTCGGTCCGGTGAGCGTCGTCGTCCCGATTTACGGCCTGTTCATCGCGATCAGTTCCGTCATCGGAATCGTCGTCCTCGAGGAGTCCCTGACGGTCAGGAAGGGGCTGGGAATCGCGTTCGCCGTGCTCGCGGTCGTCCTCATGTCGCTGTGACCGCGTCGCGGGCCGGCCTGCGCCCGACGGGAGTCGATCGCCGGCCGCGATCAGTCGTCGCCCGGGGTCTCGAGGTCGTCTGGCCCGCAGCCGAGCGATCGGTGGGGACAGTACCGACAGTGGCCGCCCGGCGTCGTCTCGGCGAAGGAGGGATCGTCGACCGCCGCGAGTCGCTCGCGGACGGTCGTCCACGGGGGGAGCTCGTCCGGCTCGAGCAGGTCGACGCGCGGCCCGGCGGCCTCGCTCACGTAGACGTAGCCGACCGACGCCACCGGCTCGTCGAACCGCTGCTCGCAGGCGCGGGCGTACAGCGCCAGTTGCGTGGCGTCGGCCGGCGCGATCCGTTCGGCCGTCGCCTTGTAGTCGAGCACCGCCAGCTCGCCGTCGGGCGTCCGCCGAATCGAGTCGATATAGCCGACGACGTCGCCGGTCACGTCGGCCACGTCCTCGAGCGCGAAGGGCAGTTCCGCGGCGACCGGCTCCCAGTCGGCGACCGGCGCGTCGTACTCGGCCGCGGTGGCCTCGAAGAACCGGTCGATACAGCCCAGAACGCCCTCGCGGTACTCAAGTAGATCCCGCGCGGTGAGCTGTCGGACGGCGGCCTCGCGCCACGCCTCGCGGGTGTGGTACTCGCGGTAGAACGCCTCCTCCGCGACGTCGTGAAAGACGGTGCCGACGAGCCGAGAGCCGGACTCGAGCGGTGCGTCCGTCGCCGACGCGTCCGCCGTTGCCGCCACGTCCGCCGCCGATCGCGTCGTCGCCCCGCCCGCGACCCCCGTCGGATCGTCGAACGCCCGCACGACGTGATCGAGGTAGTGCTTTCGCGGGCAGGTGTCGTGGGTCTCGAGGGCGGTGTAGCTGTGACGGAGAGCGACCGGCAGCGTCGTCGCGTCCGAGAGCGTCTCGACGGGGAACCGAACGGTATCGGTCGTCAGCGCGGAGAGCCGACGCCCGGTCGGGATCCGGCGGGTCGAATCCGCCTCACCGATCTCGGCGGCCGCGCCGCTCTTATCGCCCCGATCGCTTCCGAACGCCTCGGGGACGTGACTCGCCGCGTCGGCGGCCGGCAACAGCGTCTCCCCGCGCAGCAGTCGGCCCAGTCGGTGGACGGTCTCGATCGCGTCCCGCGTCTCGAGGGGCTCGACGCGGCGGTCGTCGTAGCCGGCGTAGTAGGTGATCGTCCCCGGATCGACGCTGGCCGCCATCGCGAGTTCGTCGGTGCGGTCGACGACGGTCTCGGGATACGTCTCCCGTACTCGCTCGAAACTCGTGCGGAGCGACGTCCACAGCTCCATCCGCTCGCCGGCGACCGACCACTCGATATCGCCGGAGAGGCAGGCGTCGGCGGTCGAGCAGCCGAGTTCGTCCTCGTCGCCGTCGTAGTCGTACTCGCTCCCGAAGACGAACAGGTGGTTCTCGGCCCGCGTCAGCGCGACGTGGAGCACGCGCCACTCCTCGCCGACGGTCTCGGTCGCGAGGTCGGCCAGCAGCGGCGACTCGATCTCGTCGTCGAGCGTCGCCGCGAGCAGCCGGTATCGCGCTCGCTGGGCGTAATCGCGCTCGACGCACCACTCCTCGTCGGAGAGGTAGGGAACGAGAACGGTGTCGAACTCGAGGCCCTTCGCCTGATGGACGGTCATCACGTCGATCGAGTCCGTCGACTGAGTGCCCCGCGTCCGATCGCTCCCGCCGCCCCGGAGCGTCCGCTCGAGCGAATCGACGAACGCCGGCGTCAGCGTCCCGATAACGGAATCGCCGACGTAGGCCTCGGCGAACCGCTCGACGCGCTCGAGTTCCTCGCGCTCCTCGCTGGTGAGGAACCACTCGAGGCGAGTCACCGCGCGGAACCGCTGGAGGAACCCCGACAGCGGGTAGACGTCGCGAAGCGCCTCGAGTTCGGCGAGGTGATCGCGCGCTCGCCGGACGCGATCGGGGTTCTCGAGGGTATCCGACTCGAGTCTGTCGGTCGGCGTCTCCGACTCGACTCCATCGCTCTCACCCGGATCGACCGCCATCACGGCGTCGTACAGCGAGCCGTCCGCCCGCTGGAGCGTCGCGAGATCGCTCTCGGAGAGCCGATACCGGTAGAGCAGTACGCGCCGGAGGTGGGCGTCGGCGTCGGGATCGACGAGGACGCGGAGATACGAGATGAGCGTCCGGGTTCCGGGATCGATCTCGCCGCGCGGCGAGCCGGAGATCTCGTAGGGAATCCGTCGCTCCCGGAGCTCGTCGGCGACGGCCTGCGCGTGGCGATTGGTGCGGACGATGACCGCGATGTCCTCGAGCGAGCGTCGGGGGACGTTCTCGGCCTCACCGTTCAGCAACCGCGAGACGGTCGTGGCGACCTGATCGGCCGTCGACGGGCCGAGCTCGCCGCTTTCGATCTTGACGACGCGATCCGGCGGGTCCTCGTCGGTCTCGGTCGCCGCATCGTCCGCCGGCGTCTCGTCGCTCTCGGCTCCCGTTTCGCTTCCCGCCGTCGCGTCGCAATCCGCCCGGTACTCGCCGGGGGTCCGCCCGACCTCGCGGAGCCGCTTCGAGGACTGCGAGCCGTAGTCGCAGTGATTCGTGAGATCGAGGATCTCCTGGCGCGACCGGAAATTGAGCTCGAGTTCGATCCCCCGGTGGTCGTCGTAGGCGTCGGCGAGCCGGTCGAGCCCCTCCCGATCGGTTCCCCGCCAGCCGTAGATCGCCTGGTCCTTGTCGCCGATGGCGAGCAGGTCGGGTCGATCGGGGCCGTCGGTGAGTTCGGTGATCAGCGCGAACTGCGTCTCGTCGGTGTCCTGGAACTCGTCGCAGTAGACCTGCGTCCACTCGCCGGTGATCTCGTCGGCGATCGTCTCACGGGTCGTCGACCCGTTCGAATCGTCCGCGGAACGGTGTTCCGCGCGATCACTGAGCAGCCCGGTCGCCGTCCGGACCAGTTCGTCGAAGTCGAGCGCGCCCTCCGCTTCGAGGGCGTCGTGGTAGTCCGCGTAGACGTCGGTGTAGTGGCGGGCCAGCCGCAGGAACTCGACGTAGTGTTTCAGCCGGCCGAAGGGGCTCTGCTCGAGGCGCTCGGTCGCGGTCCGCCAGATCTCGTTGCCGAACAGCGCCCGCGGCAGCTGTTTAGTCGTCCGGTCCTCGAGCGAGAGCGCCTCGATCGCGTTCGTCACGGTGTCCTGCATGACCCGAAGGTAGCGATCGATATCGCGAACGACGGCGTCCTCGCGGAACGGTTCCGGCGCCTCCGCGATCTTCTCGCGGCAGTACTCGAGCAGTTTCCCGTACTCGACCAGCGACGCGGTGGCCGCCTCGAGGTGGTCGTCGGCGTTGAAGTAGCGAAGCGCCTCGTTGTCGAAGGAGAGGTCCTGGCCGGCGGTCCGCTCGAGCCAGAGGACGAACTCGTTGCAGAGCTCGAGGGTTCGGACGGCGGGCAGTCGCTCCCGTAACTTGTCGGGCGTGACGTCCTCCTGACTCATCGCCTGGATGAAATCGTCGACGGCGGCGGTGAGGTCGTCGGGCGAGCCGTCGCCCCGCGTGGCCGTCGCGAAGCCGTAGTCGTTGGTCGCCAGCAGTCGACCCACGATCCGGCGTCGCTTGCGCTCGGTGACGACGTCGAACTCCGGCGAGTAGCCCAGGTAGTAGGCGTAGTCCCGGACTAACCGGTAGCAGAAGGAGTGGTAGGTGTAGACGTCGATGGCCGCCGCGGCCGCGGGATCGAGGCGCTCGGCGACCGCCTCGCGGATGCTCCCGGCGGCCTCGTTGGCGAACGTCAACACCAGCACGTCGTCGGGATCGACCTCGCCGCGTTCGATCGCGCGCTCGATCCGCATGAGCATCGTCGTCGTCTTCCCGGTGCCGGCACCGGCGTCGACGGAGGTGCAGTCCGCCCGGCTCTCGATGACCGCCCGCTGGTTGCCCTTCGGCTCGAGGGGACCGTCATCGTCGAGCACGTCGGGCGCGTCCGACCCGCGACCCTCCTCAGCCATCGAACCGCACCTCCGCGGCGATGTAGTCCTGACAGCAGACCGTGTAGCCGCAGTCGGGACAGGCCTCGCTCGAGATCTCGTCCCAGCGGCCGGTCTCGGTCGGATCGAACGCGCCCGCGACGAGGTCGCCGACGACGCGCGCGAGGCGGTCGTCGACCGTCCGATTCCGGTGTTCGTGGGTCATGCCGTAGGTGTGGTGATCGATGTAGACGTCGGTCAGATCGACCGTCTCGAGGCTCGTCTCGACGGTCTCGCGGACCCAGTTGACCGCGGTGCGCGAGCGGTCCGCCAGCGGGATCTGCACGTACCGGCAGGTCCGGTCCTCGAGGCCGAGCCGGTCACAGCGGTTCCGGAGGCCGTCGAGGACTGTCGCAGTTTCGAAGAGCGCACCGACGAACGCCGGTTCGAAGGTGTCCACGTCGGAATCGAAGTGGTCCGTGAACTGGCCGGCGACGTCGCCCTCCCACTCGGATCGGTAGCGCAGGAGCCCCAGGGGCGCCAACGTCGGGACGAATCGGACGCCGACGATCGACGAGCCGTCCGCGTAGACGTAGTCGACAGTCGCGTCGATCGAGACGCTGTCGGGGACCGTCCCCGTATCGGCGGCCCCATCGCCGTCTGCATTCCGCGTACCTCGCTCGGGAAGGGACACCGTACTCGAGAGCGGCAGGTCCGGACCGATCAGCTCGCCGCCAGCCGCGTCGGCCGCGAGCGCCTCGATGCCGGCGGCGTGCTCGGCGCCGACCGCCTCGGCGTAGGCCTCGAGGGTCGCCTCGAGGACCCGTCGCTCGTGTCGGCGCTGGGCCAGCGAGTGGAACCGCTCGTCGTGGTCGCCCCAGAGCGCCTCGAGTCGATTTCGAGCGGCCTCGAGGAGGCCGTCGCGGTCGGTCTCGCCGCGTCGCAGCGCGTCGCAGATCGCGGTCCGCAGGAGGTCGACGCGGTCGTCGATCGACGACTCGTCGCCGTCGCCCTCGAGGTCGTACGCGTGGGCGAACTCGTACCGGCGGGGACAGTGGAGGAAGGTCTCGATGCCGTCGGTCGAGAGCGCGTCGGGAACGTCGCCCGGCTCCGCGTCGACGCGGTCAGTCATCGCGAATCACCTCGCCGGCGGCGAACTCGAACTGCGAGCGGACCGCCTCGGCGAATTCGTCGTCGACCTCGCCCTCGGCGAGCACGACCGCGATCTCCTCGAACAGTTCCTCGGTCGCACCGAGATCCGCCTCGCCGCCCGTACTGGCCTCCCGGAGGATGCGTTCGAGTTCACCGCGGGGCTGGGCGAGCACCGCCTCGAGGGCGTTGGACTCGCCGTGGATCGCCGCGCCCGTCTCGTCGTCGACGGCCCGGAGTTCGAGCCCCGGCGCCGTCTCGAGTTCCTGCAGGTAGCGCGACTCGTCGTAGGTCCGGCGCAGGCCGCCGGCACCGCGTTCGTACGAACAGCAGTAGAGGCGGCTCCGCGCGGCGCGGGAGCCGAGCGCGAGGCGCCGCCGGGAGCGCTGGGCGTGGTAGGTCTCGAACGGATCGCCGACGTCGGCGGCGTCGACGGTGGCGAACGTCGCCGTCACGTCCTCGACGCTGGGATCGGTGACGGCCGGATAGCTGTCCATCCCGCGGAGCCACGCCGTCGGAAACAGTTGCGTGAGGAACTGCTCGCCGGGGTAGGTGTCGTCGATCAGGTCCAGCAGGAAGACGGCCTCCCGCGAGTCGTACTTCAGGTCGTCGACGGCACAGACCGTCACGCCGCCCGTCGGCGGCTGCGTCTCGACCGCGTGGACGTAGGGCGCGTCGTACTGGATCGTCCGTCGGAGCATCCGCCGCAGCCCCTGCCAGTCCGGGCCGACGAGGTCGGTCTCCTCGACGAACCGGGCGATCTCGAGGACGCGACGAACTCCCGCGTACCCCTCGCGGGCGTCGATCCAGTCCTCCTCGCGGGCGATCCGCCCCTTCAGATCCGTTCGGCGGATCCACCGCTCGAGCGACCCCGAGACGCTCGCGCCGGCGCAGTCGGCCAGCAGAGTCGGCGAGAAGTCGTCGACGCGGGCTCGAAGCCGCTCTACGGCGACCGTCTCCGGATCGTCCGGGTCGCGATCGCGGAGCGCGCGGTCGTCGGCGAGTTCGGCGTCGATCCGGTCGCCGTCGCGCTCGCGCTCACACTGCAGCGTCACGAACGCGTAGAGCTCGTTGACGGCCGGGTCCTCGGCGAGCGACGGCGTTCCGATCGTCGCCGTCGGGATCCCGGCTTCGCGGAGCTGCGTTCTGGTCTCGGGAACGCGCTCGATCCGGGGAACGGCGACGGCGAAGTCGTCGTAGCTCCAGCCGTTCCGATCCCGGAGCGCCTGAATCTCGGTGGCGACGGACCGGGCCTGTTCGCGAGCGGTCCGCGTGCGGATCCGGCGCGCGTAGTCGGCGGCCGATTCGCCGGTCGCCTTCGACGCTTCGTCGCTCGTCCGCGGCGCCTCGCCGGTCGCCAGCAATCGCGTCACGGAGCGATGTGGCGCCGTCGCGGGTTCGCTTCGGTTCTCGCCCGACTCGAGGACCTCGATCTCCAGCCCGTCGCCGACGTGGTCCTCGATCGGGCCGGATTCGACGCGGGTGCGTTCGACGCTGGCGTGGCGCTCGCCGAGACAGACGAGGTCGGAGTCGGCGGTCAGCGCCGCGAGGTAGCGCCGGTCGAGGCAGCGGTACTCCTCGAACTCGACGGCGAGGACGGCGTCGATCGACTCGCCGACCCGCGTCCGCAGGTCGTCCGCGTTCGCCTCGAGGGCGTCGACGGTCCGGGGGATCACGTCCGCCCGTTCGACGTAGCCGCGCTCCTCGAGTTCGGCGTGGAACCGGTCGTTCATCGCGTACAGAAAGGCCAGACAGTCGTGGGGATCTTCGCTCTCGACGTCCGCGAGGCGCAGTTGCTGGCGCGTCGCCTCGAGCAGCAGTTGCCCGACGTCGCGAGCGAAGCTCTCGTGGGCGGCGGCGCGCTCGAGGTAGGCCGGCACCTCGCGGCTGGCGCCGTCGATCACCAGCGAGATGAGCTCGATACGCTCCTCGTACTCGAGCCGGTCGAGCGACGGGTCCAGCGCCTCGAGGACCTTCGACGCGTGTTCGGGCAGCGACTCGACGCGGGGAGACTGGGGAGTCCCGTCCGTCGCCCCGACGGCGGCCAGCGCGTCGGTGAGCCGCTCGAGGCCCGCGGGATGGCGTTTCAACACCAGGACGTTCCGCGGCCCGTACTCGGCCGCGAGGGCGGCGTACTCGCCGGCGATCCAGTCGAAAAGCTCGTCGCTGGGGGCCGGTTCGGCGCGGAGTTGACAGGTGCCCTCGAGGGAGTCCGGTGGCGGCGCCATCGATCGGTCTGTCACCCAGTATAGCCGAGTTCGTACTTAAACCTGCGCCACGGACTGAACGTGGTCTTCGCGGCATCGCGTGTCGATTCGCTGATCGATGGACGGTCTCGCGCTCCTCGTCCGCCGCGTCGGCCGTCCGCCGGACGACTCGAATTCGACAATTCTTATGGTGTATAAAGAATACAGATGTGTATGGAGGATATTTTCGTCGGACGGGTCATGTCCGCGTCGCTTCACACCGTGACGCCGGACACGCTCGTCGAGGAGACCGCGCAACTGATGCTCGAGAACGAGATCGGCTCGGTCGTCGTCACCGACGACGACAACCGGCTCAAGGGGATCCTGACGACGACGGACTTCGTTCGCATCGTCGCCGAACGGAAACCGAAAGACCAGACGCCGGTCTCGCAGTACATGACCGAGGACATCATCACGGCCACCGCTCAGGACAGCATCCGCGACGCCGCGGACGCCATGGTCGAGCACGGCTTCCACCACCTCCCCGTCGTCGACGACGAGGTAGGCGTGATCGGCATGGTAACGACGACCGATCTGGCGGCGTACCTCTCGCGCGAGGAGACGCCGAGCCCCGAATAGTTCTTTTCGCCGCCGGTCGGCGTTCAGTCGCGGCGTCTCCGACCCGCCACACTGGTTCCGGAGGGGGACGTGTACGGTACTGGTTTCGGAGCGAGACTCGAGTGAATCGGTCGTCGCCCGCGTCGGGTTACGGGTCGTCGTCCGCGTCGGGCCACGCATCGCCGCTCGAGTCCGAAGCCGCCAGCGGAAGGGGCACGCGACGGCGGGTGTCCGCGGGTCGTCAGTCGCTCCGGTCGACGGGGTCGTCGTCGCCGCCCTCGTGGCGGTGTAACACCGACATCTCCGTCCGCAGGTCGGTACCCGCGGTCGTCGACGAGCGGACGCGATAGACGTAGCCGATCGAGGAGACGAGCGAGAAGGCCGCCACGAACGCCAGCGCCGTCGGCGCGCTCGCCGCGACGAGCAGCATGAACGCGAACGAGACGACGATATTGCCGATCGCGACCAGCTTCAGGACGGGCAGCGGGAGTTTGTAGACCGAGTCCGCGTAGCGCTGCGGGAACTTCGTCGGGAGGTTCCAGAGGGCGACCGCGCTGATCATAAAGGAGAGAAAGGTCCCGGTGACGACGACCACGACGAGCCAGTCGAGGAACGCGGGGCCGGTGAGCTCGTCGAGGGAGCTCACGAAGGGGGCGACGGCCAGCGGCGGAACGCCCATGAAGACGACCGCTCGGTGGGGCGTGTCGAACCGGTCGTGGATCCCCGCGAAGAAGCCGGGCAGCAGGTTGTCCCGCGAGGCGCGCATGACCGTCCGCGAGTAGGACGTGTACAGCGTGTTCACGGTCGTCGCCGCGGCGACCAGCGCCGCGACGGCGATGAGCACCAGTCCGGCCGTGGGGACGGTGCCGAACGAGTCGGCGACGGCCGCGAGCGCGCCGTCGACGGGTTCACCGTCCGGCCCGACGGCGGACTCCCACGAGGCGCCGCCGATCAGCGCGACGACGATCGCGATCGACAGCACCGCGACGAACGACATCCCGACGGCGAGGACCCGCGGAATGTTCGTCGTCGGGTTCTCGAGTTCCTCGCCGATCTCGATGATCATGGCGAACCCCTGGAAGGGGATGTACAGTAACACGATCGCGAGGAAGAACGGCCCCAGTCCCTCCTCGAAGGGCTGGCCCGGACCGTCGGGAAACAGCGGTTCGAAGTTCCCGATATCGAACGAGGCCAGTCCGCCGAGGATGAACGTCAGCATGCCGGCGATCAGGACGGCGACGAGCGCGATCTGGGCCCGCGCGGCCATCTGGATGCCGACGTAGTTGACCAGCAGGAAGAACGCGAGGATCGCCATCGTCGCGGCGACCGCCGGGATCTGAATACCGACTCCCAGTAACTCGAGGAGGTACGGCAGGTACTGGGCGAATCCGAGCGCGGCGAAGAGCAGGTACGCCCAGACGGCCACGATCGGCAGCATGATGTTGAGAAAGCCCCAGTACGGGCCGACGAGCCGCGAGCCGTAGACGTAGGCGCCGCCGGCGACGGGGATCGCCCCGCCGAGCTGTAACAGTTGCAGGACGCCGAGCGCCATCGGAACGATCGCGACCAGAACGGCGATCACGACGCTCGGACCGGCCTCGGCGGCCATCTGCGTCGGGACGAGGAAAATGCTCATCCCCAGCGCAGTCCCGATCAGTAATGCGATTGCCGCCCCGACCCCCACCGTTTCGTTGATTAACTTGAAATCGTCAGCAGCCACGTATTATCACGGCATGAGATGGATACCCATTCATAATGAATGTATTTGTTCAATATATGGGACACAGGACGTAGTTCGGTAATAGGAAGCCGCTGATTATCGATTATTGTATCTGATAACCTATAGTCTGTTACCACTGTAATATCTCGCGTGTCGCTCTCGAGGCCGTCGCGACGGCGATGACGATCGATCCGCCGGGTTCCAGTTGAGAGCGGCGATAGCGTTACTGATCCGGTTTGCGATCGTCGTCGGGCATCCAGCGGATCGTCTCGTCGAGCCGATCCCGGAGCCGCCGGGCTTCCGCCGGCGTCAGTTCGACGTCCGCGTGACCCGTACCGTGATCGCCCGCCATCGCGTCGATGCTCACGACGATCCGGTCCCCGTCGTCCGACTCCGGACGGACGGAGACGTCGGCCCGATCCGGGTAGTCCCGCGGCGGCCCGATCTCGAGGTCGGTCTCGCCGCGGGTGACGCCCACGCGGACGCGCTCGGTGAGCTCGAGATCGATCGCGTCCGTCGGGTCCTCCTCGATCGGCTCCGGTTCCCGCTCGTCGGCTCCGTCATGAGTGGTGTTCTCACCCATGCATAGTCGTTCGATCGCATCCGCCTTGGGTGTACGCCCGGAACTACATCGTTCGAGAATCGGCCACGGGAAAGCGGTTCCGCCGAGAAGCAGTCTGCTTCCGCGGATTTCGCCGCGATGATAGCACGCGTCTACAGCGCCGAATCCCGCGAATCGGGACCGACGCACTGTTGACGCTCCTCGAGTTCGGCGCAGGCGTCGCGGAAGAGGCCGTCGAGGATTTCGGGCGTCGTGGGGTGGTAGGCCCGATTGGGGACCTCGCGGACGTCCAGTCCCATCTCGACGACGACCTGCATCGTCTTCGCCATCACGTCGGCGTGGAGGTGGACGCCCTGATAGCCGAGGACGGCCCCGCTGTTGGCGTCGACGACCAGCGTCGCCCGCCCCTCCGGGTGGTCCTTGGTCTTGAAGACGCCGTCGGACGAGACCTCGCGGGTGACGACGAAGGCGTCCATCCCCGACTCGGCGGCCGTCGCGGGCGTGTGCCCCACCCTGGCGACGGGGTAGACGCCCAGTCCCGAGAAGATCACGTGGTGGGGGACGTTCGCGTAGGGCTCGAGGTCGTCGCCGCGCGCGTGGTGGACGACGTTCGCTGCGGCCGCGAAGCCCTGTTCCTTGGCGACGTGGAGGATCGGCTCGCGGCCGTTCGCGTCGCCGACGACGAAGACGCGCTCGTCGTCGGTCGCCTGCATCGTCGACCCCACCCAGCCCGAACCCGGTTCGAGCCGCGTGTGCTCGAGGCCCAGTCCCTCGAGGTTCGGACTGCGACCGGTGAAGCAGTAGAGTTCGTCCGCTTCGATCGCGCGCTCCTCGCCCTCGCCGTCTCGCTCGACGAACAGGCGAACGCCGCCGTCGTCGGTCGGTTCGAGGCGCTTCTCGTCCGTCGTCGTCAACACCTCGATCCCGAACTGGTCGCGGTAGATCTCGAGGAGGGTGTCGCCGTAGGCGTCCGGAAACGCGTCGAGCGGCCGTTCGTCGTGCTCGACGACGGTGAGATCGACGTCGCCGACCTCGCTGAGATAGGGACCGAGCTCGAGGCTGATGTAGCCGTTGCCCAGAATGAGACCCGAGTCGGGGAACGCGGCCGCGTCGAGGACGTCCGCGCTCGTCCGAACCGGCACGTCGTCGATGCCCGGCAGCTCTGGGATGTTCGGTACGGACCCGGTCGCGATCACGACGTAATCCGGTTCGAGTCGGCGGTCGCCGACCGCGAGGACGCGATCGTCGACGAACCGCGCCGTCTCGCGGAGGAACTCGACGCCCTCCCGTTCGGCCAGCTCGTGAACGTGACCGCGGCGATGTTCGGCGAATCCCGAGACGTGCTCGTCCTTTCGGGCGACGACCGCCTCGAGATCGACGTCGGGGACGCCCTCGAGTCGGTCGTCGTGGCGCGCCTGGTAGTGATGCTGTCCGGCCGAAAGGACATCTTTGCTCGGCATACTGTCGAAATCGTCATACACCTCATCAGGAATTTGGTCAATCACCCAATCTGAATAGTCCTCGAGCGCATTATTACAGGAAACAGAAAGTCGGTCATCATGACGGAATTGATACAGATGTTGACCCGCTGATAATACATCCTTGCTTGGCATACACCCACGTAAGATACACAGCCCGCCGCCCGGATCGCCATTATCAATTAGTGTCAATTCAACATCTGGTTCCAGATCGAGTAATTCATCCGCGACTGCAACTCCGGCCGATCCATACGCGCCAATAATGGCAACGTGCATGGCTCAAAGTATGATTTTGAACAGTCGTTAGTCCTCGGATTTGTAAGACAATCTTACCAGTGAAACCCCTACCCTCGAGCCCGATAGATGTCACTCCGCCGGATTTCTCGAGAACGAACGTGTCAATTAAAAGGCCGTTGTCGGAAAAACGGGCATTGACGCCCGCTTTAGCCAAGTGGCCGGATTGAGCCTGACGACGAGCAGCAATTAATAGTACGGTTTCGTGGCTTTTCAAGTTTTCGACCAGTCTTTGTGAATCACCAAATTATTTGGCCGAAAACCAAAACCGGGAGCAATGGCTGATGTCAGAATATCAAAAAGCTGATAGTCAATTAGTTACCAATGGAAATTCCGGCAATAGAGGCATTCTCTATCGATTTCGGAATCGATCACCACTATTATACTTAGTTGTGGCTCATGCCGAAATCGGAGAAATTGAGCTTATGAGCCGTCAGACCGGTGAATTACCATTAGCTATTCCAATGGCAGGTTAACATTGATTGGCGATATATCAATATCTTTGAATTCATATTCCCGTTCAGGTTTTTCGAAACTTTTCTTCCCTAAATTTTCCACATAACCCGCAGATTCAAGCTGTCGGCGATGATATCGGATAGTATCGTCGGCGAGACCGGGTTTATTCAGCAATTCACTCGAGGTAACCGTTTCACCGCGGAAATGGTCGAACAATTCGATAGCCTCGTCACTGTTTTTATCGAGAATGTCGTCCCACGTAACCAAGTGATCCACTTCGACCGGTAAGGGAACATTGGAAATAATAACCGCTATTTGTTCTTTTTCGGACGTAATCGGCCGAATTCTGTGAATTGCTTGTTTCATTTCGTCGGTAGTGAGATTTTCCCAAAATCCGAATAGTCCGTCGAATTGCTTAGTCGGGGCTTTTCGGCCGATGCCATCAGAATCCGTGAAATTATATTTTTCGTACCTTGGATTGCTTTCTCTTTCCGAGTATTCCGCGAAATCCTGATCGGTGAACATCTCGGCTTGTTGACGTAAATCATCGATTCTCGGGTGCGGGGCGCCGACTAAAATTACCCCATCTTTTTCCTTCTTATTTAGACCTCGAAGTCCATGATAATGTACCGATTCGCCGGGAAAATCGAAGGTCGAGAGATGATCCTTCGAGGCTACGTGCAGCATGTTTGGCGGCGCGGCATCGAGTAATACCTGAATACGCTCTTGTAATCCATCACTTTGCGATATGGTGCCGGGATGATACATTCCATCTGTTATTTGAATAACTGTGAGGTTTTCGCACTCGAAAGTATCATCCCCGATCTGGTCGAATTCTCCGAATTGACGTTCAATCAAATTGATATTCGGAGTAGCGTCGAGAATGATCGGATTCAGGTATTTGTACGTCGGAATCCGCTTGTGGAATAATCCGCCGGGGAAGTTGCCTTCTTTCTGCCGGATTTCGGCGGAATGAAGGTATGTGGGCTGTTTTACAACTTTGATCCCCTCTTCTTCCTCGGTCGGTTTAATTACTCGCTGATAGTGTTCAAATTCTTGACAGCCTCCGTTTAGGATAATCTCATCGCCAGCGACTTTCCCACCTTCGAATCCGGCGTGCGATAATATCGCATTAGTCAAATCATCGTGATAGTCCCCCTCTCGAGCAAGTTCCTTAACCCGGGTTGATATGTCAAGTTTCGCGCGGTATGTGTCCCACTTTCCTAATTTCCACTCCGGAGTAACTGTCTCTCCGCGGATTAAGTCTATCAGGTCATTGATATGCTGGACAATCGAGGGATACTCCATTTCATCTTGAATGAAATCTCGGTAATCTCTGAGATCATTCTTCCCATACCGTTCCTTTTCAATACCAATAATTCCGGATTCATCAATAATCTGGAGCCGCCCGGTCAGGTCCTCATACCCGAGGTAAGCGTTCGGCGCGATTATATAATCTGCAACATCAATCTTGTCGAACTGACGCTTCCATTGACAGTTGCAATCGCCATGTCGATCCTCGAGAATTAAATGAGATTTACCGTGTTTAAAATGCTGACTCAGCTCCCTAAATTCATCTTCATGCTCGCTTACTAATTCGCACATACCGGGCTGTGTAATTCCCCGGAGATAGAGCGGCTCAACCCCGAATTTGTCCCGCATTAAATCATAATGCTCTTTCGCCTTGGTATGATTTTCAAAGTAAATGACAAACGGGATCTCGTTCTCGAGGGCTGTTTTCGTCGTTGTATAGGTCTTGCCGATCCCGGGGTCATAGGAGAGTAACCGCGTTTTTTCACCCGCGTTCTTCACGAAATTTGGAATCTCCTCCTCTCGGATCTCATCGCCGCCCGTCCATTTCCGTTTTTCAAATCCCGGCGGCTCACACTTTTCAACCCCAAATTCGTCGGTATATTCCGGGATAGGTGCCCCGGATTTACGGAATTCCTCGACGGCTTCAAAGAATTGACTGCCATAGATGGATTCATCCGGGTGATCGACGTAATCCGCGACGACTCTGAAAATATCAAAAACCCGATAGGTAGTGGTCTGTCCCTTTCGGTCCCAAAAGGCATTGATTCCGGGGTCCCACTCGAATGAATCACTACCGCCGGTCGTTCGATAAAAGGACGGATCATACACCGGGGCGCCGTAATCCGGATGTTCGGGTAAATCGAGATTAACATCGGAGAGTTTGACATTATTAATTGCCGCGAATAATTCCTTGATATCCGACGTTTCCTTCATCTCGATGGTCTTTTTTCGCGATATTTCCGGCACATCGGCGCCCCTATTTTTCCGATCCGGTTTCTCCTCAACAAAGGGAGTCCGCAGTAGATCCTCGCGATCAACAACTAATGGAAAGTTATCTGATATGAGGTTATAATCATCCGTATTCCCCCACCAGAGGGTAAATCCGCCCGCGACAAACCCTTTCAAGTCAACATGCTCCGCGGCCTTCAATCCCTCGAGAATGTCGGGATCTTTTGTTAAGAAATACTGGTGTTTCCCGCCGGACTGACTCTCAACAACCATGCCACCTTGCCGGACGAAATCATGGTTTTCGTAAGTCCTTCTTTTTGATTCGTCTTCGATTTTATAAAAGTCGTAATCGAGAACGAGCGAATAATACGTTTCGCCCTGATACTCGAGCTTCCCGCCGAGTAAACAGAAATATATGTCATATTTATCGTATTTGGATTCATACATTTGCTCGCCCGAATAGACATTGTCGTTTTCTGAAAATTCCGGATATACGTCTCGATCCGGGAACATCTCTTCTTTGTCCTCAGCGACGGGATTCCCGGGATAACCGCCGTATACCTCGCCCGGTCTTTTTGATCTGTCTATTCGCCCCGGAACGAAGTAGCAATAATTTCGCGCGAAATCGTCCGCATCTTTCTCGATAGGTAATTCTCCTGTCATATCTGATAGCTCAGATACCGGAAGGTAGATAAACGAGGATTACCTAAGAGAAAGTGTTAGGGGCTTTCTCTCGGGCATCCCCGCCCGCTCCACTTCCGATGTATCCTGAGTTACTTCTTCATAGTGTCTCGTTACTTAAGAATCTCTCGGGTAGGGGGCCTGAGCCGCTTGTTTTCGTCGGAATGATATTTGCACGAAAGCAAAATAAATGTCGAGAAAAATAAAGATCGCTCTGAGCGGCCGCTGAAGCGACTCGAGGGTAATCGAGTATTACTGGCCATCTCGGATTATAACTCCCGACGACGGCGATAACCACCGGGTTAATTCGGCCGATCGCCAGACAGCTCGAGGATATCCCCAAATTGCCCAGTTATATCGAGTTATAATATGCATATTATTCAGAAAACATATTCATAACTTATGGCGGGAATTGTGGGAAATCGGCAATCCGGAATTATGAACATACAATGGTGATTTCGTAGGCTGACGACTTCTACCGGTAGTTTCTCCCATTTCGGCATGAACCACAACTAAGTATAATAGTGGTGATTGATTCCGAAATCGATAGAGAAAGCCTCTATTGCCGAAATTGTCATTGGTAATCGTCAGTCAGTGATTTCGAGTTAGAATCCCCGTTTCAATAAGACTGAATGTTCGTTCTCAAAAAATCCGGCGGAGTAGAATTCCGGCGGCTCCAAGCTGGGTTACTACTCGAAAAACCCCGGTTCAATTTTCCTGAATATACGAATCGAAGCCTCGAGCCGCCGGATTTTCGGGGGTAGCGTATTCTCCCGTCGGTAGTACGGAGTAGTAATATATCCTGAGTATCAGTTCTGACAAAATTCGACGGAGTGTGATCATTCCCGTCAGGGTGAATCCGTGTATAGGGGTGTCAAACACCTCTCAAGGGGATTTTTAGCGGTATAGACCGAATGTTTTGATATGTGGTACCAGACCACAGACATTGAAGAAATCCGATATGGTAATGACCAAGTCATCATTTGGGTAACACCTGAGTCGCCTGATTTGATGCGCTCGAAGGTGACGACGATCGGCGAGACGAAATTGATCATCGAAGAAGAATGTAGAAATCGCGAAAACGAATAGCACCAGCAATCCGGCGGCTGTAACCCACGAGAGTATCATCGATCGGCGAGTCGACACTTATTATCGGTGAAGAACGTTGAAATGGAGAGCAATCCCGATCGGCGTATCGGATCTCCATTTTGGCGTGAAATCGGCTCACTACCAAATATATAAGGTTGAAGTCTGATTTAGGGTCGGATCATTGTTCCTCTCATGGGAAATTCTGATCGGGACGTTCTCTTAGTAGAATCTTCTCCCGATGAAATGTCATCTTTCATTGACTCTCTTGAGGAAATAAATGCCTCGATTCACATGGTTACCAATGGCGACGAAGCTCTCGATTTCATCCATCAGCGGGGAGATCATGCGGATAGTCCACGCCCCGATTTGATTCTTCTTGACCTCAATCTGCCCGGCACGAGTGGTAACGAGATACTCAAGGAAATGAAGGATACGCCGGAATTACATCGGATCCCTGTACTCGTATTAACGGCGACGATCGAAGCAGAAAAGACCGCTCGTTCCTACGATCTCCACGCGAATGCTCATATCAAGAAGCCCGCTGATAAGGCAGAAGCTGATACCATTACTGAAGCGCTCGAGAAGTTCTGGCTGAAGGTCGCCCACCTCCCTCCGTGACCATTCGTTTACTTCGGAAAGTTCATAGATACTGATTGTAATGGAGGAATGGGGGTGCGGGGATGAGTCAGAGGCACCCACTCTCCGGCCGTTTTCACTGAAAACTGAATGTAGAAATCTCGAAAACGAATAGCACCAGCAATCCGGCGGCTGTAACCTCGAGTCTCAGACCCTTGGGAACGACGATTTCCGGGGGTCACGGCCGGGCGGCCACGGATCGAAATTCTCGAGGGGTTCGCCGGCTCTTTTTTCCTCTCGGAGTCGGTTCAAAATATCTCGAGCGCGATACCCCTCATTCTTCCACCTTTGTACATCTTCATTCGTCCGGAAACCAATAACGTCAAGCCATTGAGATATTAACTGGCGCAAATGCTCCTGTCGATCGACCTCCCCGCCGACCGAATTGCTAATCCCTAAAGCTAAGGGTTCAGCCCCGTTAACGATTATTTCCCCGTCTTCTTCGTTGGAAATCATTTCCATAGTGCCCAATATGTCACTAAGGGGTAAATATCTTAATGTTGAGTACAAAGCTTTTAGTATATTGAAAACTAAGAGAAAGTATGAGTTACGCGGCAGTAGAAAAGTTAATGCTCCGTGATGTTCGCAATAACATGGATACGGACGAAGCAGCCCGTGATGAGCGGCAAATGGCGCGGAAGCTGACTGAGATGCGAACCGGTAATGCCGAGTTAGCTGACGACCTCGCCTACCTAATTATGGATGTCAACGATGATGAGTATACCTCGAGAGAGGATCTCCGAGAAGACATTCAGGCGGTTTTTGACAAATATATTGAATAATCATGACTCCTAATGTAAGAGAAGACGACTTTGGATACGGCGATAAAGTGACGCGAGACCTACCCGAAGACGCGGATCGGGCCATCAACCGCCACGGCGATTTATTTATCACTGTGACGGAAGATAATATTGATGATTTCCCGGACGGATTAAACCTCGGCCCGGGTAAACGCGTGTTATTCGAGGATGGCGAAGAAGTGCCCCTTGAATTAGTCGAGGGAGACGTGTATACCAGTTTTTACGACACGTTCGAGATCCGGAATGAAGAGAACGAAGTTATCCGATCGGCAGAATAATGACTCGTTTCGTTGCTAAGATATCAAGTCAGGGACAGATCGTAGTTCCCGTTGATATACGTGACGAATATGACATTTCGCCCGGCGATCGGGTAGAAATGTCATTTGATGGTAAATTCCCCGATGACCCGTGAAATCCGGCGAGGTTAATCATTTCCTCTCTTTCCGTCAGTAACGGTCCGTTACATCATCCCACCATTCGGGTTTTACCATAGCTCTTTCGTTCCGAATTAAAGTATGGCAGTACGTCAAGGCTTTATCAGAATCGGGGACTAATTCTGCTAAGTCTTTGTGAATGAATCTATCAATCTCCTGATTTGACTTATAGCTCGTTGCTTTGAGATCCTCACATGACAAACAGTATGAAATCTCGTGGACTATTTTTCCGCGGACGAGTGGCTTGAAACGAGCGATCGTTTGATACTGACACATTTATGTTTGATAATACCGTATTAGTCGGATATGGTTCCGGACTTTGCTGACAAGATTCAGACCGAAGGGATTGAAACTAATCAAGACGATCTTGAATCTCCTCCGGAGGCAGTACAGTCGCTTTAGCGTAATACCACTCCGGGATTGTACTCATTAGTTGGTCAATCTTTTTCCAACATATTTCCGGCTTGTAACCATTGTTCGCGAGAATCAAGTACGGTTTCACCTCTTGCAGCTGCTCATTCCACGATTCCCAGCAGCTATCACAGAAATAGCCGACCTTCTCGGGTTCATAAATCCACGCCTCCCGAGCGGGAAAAATGAACTTTCCCCAATCCGGATCGTTCCAAATCACTGCCAAATTGTCTGTCGTCGGTTCGGCGCAATCGAGGCAATTCTCTTTCATATTCCATTTAGTATTTGAAGGAATAAAAATATGACGAAAAAGTTATCTTTGGGCAGTGATAATTGGCGATTAAGATGAATGACCTTCAGCAATGGCAAATGATCCTCTTGCAGCGGAATCCGTACCGCGATCAATCCGACCTCGAGCGGTGGCACGGTCACTTTACCGATCATCAAATTTGTGACTTTTTGGAAGCGGAAATAGTCGAGGGCGAATCAATGATGATTACTGACTTCTTCGATGACCCAAACGTCCGCGATCGGGAGTAATACAGCTTTACTGGGCTACCCCTTAGCCGCCGGGAAAACCCTCAGGTAACGCCGTATAACGGCCTTCTCGAGCTTTCTATGAACCGGGGGCGACTCACGGGCGGATCGTGATGATTGAAACAGATGATTAATCCTGAATCCCGAGAATTCTGGACCTTCAGGCCTTGTACCGTGGGGTTTAACTCGGTGTAATACATTTCCGGACTGTAGATGGCATTAGTATCGCTGAGAGTCCCCGAGGACCAGAAAGAACGCTGGGAGGACCGCGCGGAAGAAAAAGGGTTCAGCCAATCAGAATTTATCCGGGCGATGACTGAAGCCGGGATTAAGACTGATAAAGGATTTGATACGACGGTCAGGCCCGATCTATCGAAGGAGGAGTTACGACAACAGCGGAATGACTTGAAAAAAGAACTTAATTCGGCCCGTGAGCGAATCAATCAGTTAGAAGATCAGTTGTATGGTTCAGATATTCACGTAGCCAAACAGTATCTTGACGAGAACCCGGAGGCAGACATCGCCGAGCTTGAAAATCACATCACGGAGACGACTCATGATAGAATAGTTGAACTTCTTGAACGAGATGGGATTGAATCACTCACCCTCCGATGAGACCGACCGATCCCAAGCAGCTGATGGGGGTTTACACGGAGTATCAGGATATCCCGGATTACTATCGATTATATCACTATTCTGACCAATTCGACGGCCGTGATGTCTGGTCGGAATTTGTCGCTCAGAAAGACATTTCTGATTATGAATCTCGAAGATTCCGGCGAGTCGAAAAGTCATGGAAAAATCATGTTGAAAGTCATCATGCCCTCGCTCACCCGGACGAGGTTGAAGATTACTTCAGCGATATGATGGAATCAAAAAGTCTCACGACAACGTACTTCTACTTTCAGCGGTTGCACGGATTCTACAAGTTCTTAATGATGAATTATAATTATCCTCACGTTTATTCGCCAGTCATGTTAGCGGTCGTTAGCGGGCCTGAAACCCGCAAATGCTGGGACTACAAAATCAGCGAGCGAAAAAGAGTACAATGACAGATCAAATGCGGCGAATTATGGCCGAAGAGACAGGTAATGACGAAGATCCGTTGGAACAGCCATCTGAAATTATGTCGAGAGTGAAAGAGAAGGCATCCGAAGAAGACGATATGGAAGCCGATCCGTTTGAAATGTACATGAGCAAGGTGGTTGACAAACGGAATTTATCCAAGTCAAGACACACAACTATTGAACGATCGTTGCGCGAATGGTCTGAATTTATGGAATCTAAACCACGGGAGGCTTCATGCCCGACTGAACAGAATATTTGGAGTTTTGTTGAATCTCTCGAGGAAAAAAATAGTGTTCAGACAATCAAAGTGAAACTACGTGCGGTCAACAACGCTTACGAATTCTTACAAAAGGAGCACACAGCGCCGCATCCAACGACGTATAATCCGTTCGAAAAGGTGCTTGATAATTGGAATCCTGATAAGGAGGAAAGAAAAGACTATCCGCCGGTCGAACTTGACGACATCCGTGAGTGTCTGCCGGAACATTATCGAGATCGGCTCATTGTCTTTCTGCAACTCAAACTCGGCTTGCGCCGGGGTGAAGTCGGGAACATCAAAATTGCTGATGTACACATCGATAATGATGAGTTAGAGAGACATTATCCGTCGTTAGGAAAGAATACTGATTACGACAATTCAATTATCATACCGGACGACCGAGACGGAAATAAATCCTCGAGAACCCGGGTTTTGCCCCTCGATGATGAGTTGCGAAAGGTAATCCTTCGATACCTTCTCGTTCGCCCGAACGTCAATGAGCCGTGGCTATTGCTCTCGAAGAAAAGCCATGTCAAATTGTCTGATAATGTATGCTCGAATATATGGAATGAATACTTTCAGGAAATCCAACTGGACGGATATCGCTCGATCAGCAGTCATTACGGCCGGCACTTCTTTACGACCTACTTCACCGTGAAGAAAGACTGGAATTCAGAATTGGTCGGCTATATGCGCGGAGATACGAAGGGTGAAAGCCTGAACGGGACGATCAAGTATTACATCCATACGTACTATCAGGATATCGAGACTGATTACCGAAATCAGATATTCAAGTTAGAGAGGTAGTACGATTTGGACTTTCCTCGGCATACAGCCCCGCAGAATGCAGAGTCCGCCGCCGGGGTCGCCGTCGTCGATCAGCGTCAGTTCGAGCTCCGGGAGGTCGGCACGGCGCTCGAGGAGTTCGTCGGCGACGGCGACGCCCGCGCTGCCGTACGCGCCGACGATCGCGACGTGTACCATACCCCGGGGTACACCGGCGCGACAAAAAGGCGTTCCTCAGGTGGTGGGTGAGCGAAACCGGTCGACACACTGAAAAGCGGGACGGAAACGATGCTGCGGGGCGGCTAGCTGTGGACGCGGACGCCGATCCCGATCAGCGCGGCGACCAGGGCCGCGACGACGCCGAAGCCGGGCATCCCGTCGCCGCCGTCCTCGCCGGTGTCGCTTCCGCCGCCGTCGTCGCTCTCGTCGTCACCGCCATCGCTGGTCTCACCGTCCGCGTCGTCGCCGTCGGCCGCGTCGGTCTCGCTCCCGTCGGCCGTCTCGTCGCCGTCGGTTCCGTCCGTCTCCTCGTCCGTGCCGCTGTCGTCGCTCGAGGGAGTTCCGTCGTCCGTCCCGTCGCCGTCGGTACTATCGTCCGAGTCGTCGCTGTCGGCACCGTCGATCGTCGCCGTTCGCTCGGAGAAGTGGTTGACGGCGATGTAGACCGTCGCCTCGGCCGACGCCTCGGACTGCTGGGCGATCATGTATCGGGACTCGTCGCTCCCGATCGCGCCCTCGAGGTCGCTCTTCGAGGAGACCTCCGTGGCGGCCTCGCCGTCGATCCGGACCTCGAGATCCTCGAGGCTGCCGACGGCCTCCTCGGAGACGGTAGTCAGCACGACCGTCCCCGTGTGGGTGGCGCGATCGATGGTCACGTTGACCTGATTCCGGGTCTCGGTAGCGACCTCGGCGCTGGTCTCCTGGCCGTAAGTGACGGCCTCGCCGCTCCGGTCCTCGACGTGAACCTCGACGGCCGACTGGCCGTCGGCGATCAGCGACTCCTCGTACTCGGCGGTCTCGTCGCGTTCGCCCTCCTCGTAGGAGCGGAACGCCAGCGTCGCGTTTTCGGCGAGTTCGGCCGTGACGTCGCCCTCGCTGTTGACCGTCACGTCGCCGTCACCGACAACGAGGAAGACGCCCTCGTGGTCGTCGGTCTCGACGCGAACGCGGTCGCCGTCGTCGCCCTCGTCGCTCGCCGTCGCGTTGGCGGCGAGTTCGGCCGTAACGTACTGACTCTCGTTCCCGCTCTCGACGACGAGCGTCCCGCGTTCGGTGTCGTGGGCCGACAGCGTCGCGCCGCTCTCGGCCCGCACCTGGGCGCTCGTCTCGGACTGAGCGGCCAGCGAGAGGCCGGCGCCCTCGAGGCTCGTCAGCGTCTCGAGGTCGAGGTCGGCGCCGAGACCGGCGTCGGCGGTGGCCTCGCTCCTCGACTGAACGGCCACCGAGGAGAACGTCTCCTCGCCGCCGACTCGGTAGTCGGTGATCGCGTCCCCCTCGACGTCGAACGCGACGTGCGTGCCGGCGTACGCCTCGCCGCCGGCCGTCGTCGCGGTCTCGCCGTCGGTGTTCGTACTCGATTCCACGTCGGTCGACGCGCCTGCGCTGGCTCCGAACGCCGCGCCGACGGCGCTCGTCGCCACGAGCAGTGCAACGATCACTGCGACTCCGCGATTCATGACAGTCACAGATTCCGACCGGAATATAACATAGCTTCTGACAAACCCGTCCAAACGAGCGCCGCGAGGGTCGTCGCATCGTTCGGTTCCGACCGCACTCGAGCGCCACGACGGTCGGTCTCTGCCGTACTCGAGTTCCCGAACTCGGCTTCGGAGACGCCTCGCGGACCTATCGGGAGAGGTCTGTCCCGCCCGATTTGACGACCGCGTCGACCTCCTCCTTGGAGACGAGCGCGACGTCGCCCGGGATCGTCCGCTTGATCGCCGCCGTCGCCGCGGCGTACTCGAGGGCGGTCGGGACGTCGTCGCCGTGGAGCCGGCGGGCGATGAACGCGCCGGTGAAGGCGTCGCCGGTGCCGATCGACGAGACGGTGTCGGTCTCGTAGGCCGTCTGCTCGTGGACGACGCTGTCGTGCCAGCCGATCGCGCCCTCCGCGCCGCGAGTGACGACGACGGTCGTGAAGTCGTACTGGGACCCCAGCCGGTGGGCGAGCTGTCGCGGATCGCCCTCGATGCCGAGGACGGTCCGGGCGTCTCTGGCGGCGATGACGAGCACGTCGATCCCGGGGAACAGCTGCGTCAATGTCTCGCGGGCCTCGTCGGGCGACCAGAGCTTGTTCCGGTAGTTGAAATCGAAGGCGGTCGTCGTTCCGCCCTGTCGGGCCGCCTTGAGCATGTTCGCCGTCGTCTCCCGGAGCGTCGACGAGAGCGCGGGCGTGATCCCGGTCGTGAAGAAGACGCGCGCGTTCTGGATCCGATCGATGTCGAACTCGCGGGCCTCGGCCGTCGAGACGGCGGTGTTCTCCCGATCGTAGATCACGTTCGTCCCGCGTGGTTTGCCCGCCCGCTCGAGGTAGTACGTGCCCTGCCGCCCGCGGTGGCTCCAGACGACGTCGGTGTCGATCCCGTGCTGGCGGAGTTCCCCGACGACGCGCTTCCCCAGCGGCGTCTCCGGCACCTTCGAGAGCCACGCCGCCGTCGCGCCCAGCCGACTCGCCGCGATCGCGACGTTGCTCTCCGCTCCGGCCGCTCGAACCTCGAACTCGTCGACGTCCTCGAGGCGCTCGTTCTGTGGCGGCGACAGGCGGAGCATCGTCTCCCCGAACGTGACGATGTCGCTCACTGATCGGCCCCCCGGACCGAGTCGCCGATGCTGTCTGCGTCGGTCATACCCGGAGCAACGGACGGCTGCGGTATAAGTGGTGGCGATGAGTTAACCAGCGCGTAAGAGCCGTTGGTTCCAGTTCCAGGGCCTCGAGTCAGGGTCCGACGGGCGCGTCGACCGTCACCACTGCCGGCGCATCGGTCGTCCGCTCGCCGGTCCCGTTCGTGCGGTCACTGCTCGCGCTCCCGCGACCATCGCCGCCGCTCGCGTCGACGCCACTCCTCGCATCGCCGTCATTGACTCCCTCGACCTCGAGCGCGATATCGGCGCCGAAGGCCGCGAGCAACTCGCGGCTCGTCGCCACGTGGTCGGTGACGGCGGGAATCCGGACGCGACCGCCCGCGAGCGCGAGGAAGACCAGCAGCTGATCGGCCATGTGGCGGTCGACGGGCGGCGCCGGCCCGCTCCCGGCGTCGCGCTCGAGGAAGCGGTTCGCAGCGTCGGCGGCGTCCTCGCCGACGCGCTCGGCGGGTTTGCCGCGCTCGCCCAGCGCGGTGAACCCCGCAATGCCCGACCCGTGATCGACGCGGAGGACGATCGCCGAGCCGGGCGAGGGGCTCTCGACCGTCCGTTCGCAGCGGTCGACGACCTCGAGGTCGGTCTCCCCGAGCGACAGCCGCTCGAGGGCGCCCTCGGCCTGTCGGTACGCCACGTCCCGGTCCGTCAGCGACGCGGACTCGGTCGAGTAGAGACGAACGCCCTCGAGCGGCCCGCGCGCCGCGAGGTCGATCGGTTCCAGCGTCGAGGGCGCGAGATGGAGCGTAGCTCGCCCGCCGCCGTCGGGGTAGAACCCGCGGCGATCGACCTCGACGGCGGCGGTGAGACCGATCCGTCGGAGCAGCGGCAGTTTCACGCGTCGCGCGTAGTCCAGCGGCGGCGACCACGCCACGTCGGTGCCGCCGGTGACCGTCACCGACAGCTGCGACTCGAGAATCGTCGCGAGCGGGAGGAGCGCGTCGAACAGCAGCGTCGCGCTCCCCGCAGTGCCGATGTCGACCTCGTAGCTGCCGCCCGCGAGCCGGCCGCGTCCGCCGTCGCTCCAGCCGCTGGCGTCCGCGGTCGACTCGAGGTCGGGCTCGAATTCGACCGTCTCGGCGCCCAGCTCCGCGCCCGAGACGTCGGCGTCGCAGACGGCGGCCATCGTCTCGAGGACGGCGAGGTGCTGGTGGCGCAGTCCCGGCGTGGATCGGTTCCCGCGGACGTTCTCGATGCGGACGGGCTCGTTCTCGAGGACCGACAGCGTGAGCGCGGTCCGAACGAACTGGCCGCCCGCGTTCGCGCCGTCGAGGTCGATCGTCATGGACGGCCGTTCGGCGTCGGTCCCCGTACCGTTGCCGATTGCGGGCGAGAGAACGAGAGAGCGCCCTCGCGGCCGATCTCGGACTCGTCCCCGATGTAGCTCTCGAGAGCGAGCGGTCCAGCGGCGGCTCCGTCGCACCGGCCGAAAACCGCGCTACGGCGTCGACGGCAGCCGTTGCAGGCCGTCTCGTTACAACCGGTGGACGGCAAGCGGCGCACATGACCGAACTCGCAGACCGGCTCGTCATTCTCGTCATCGCGGGGACGGGACTGATCGTCTTCACGCTCGGCTGGGCGGGCGGACTGATCGAATCGAAGGCGCTCGGCGAGTGGCAAACCGCCCTGCTCGTCGGACTCGCACTCGTGACGATCCTCGTCCTGATCGGTCTCTGGAAGGAGTTCAACGCCATCAACACCAGAGATCAGTAGGGACCGGTAGCATCGACTCGGACCGCTCGAGAACCGATCGATCGACGGCCGTCAGCCCTGATGGCCCGGATAATCCCGCTCGAAGCGATCCTCGATCTCGCGCTCGTCGAACCGGACGATCACCGGTCGCCCGTGCGGACAGGAATACGGATTCTCGCAGTCGTCTAACGCCTCGAGGAGATCGATCACCGACCCCTCGGTCAGCGACGTGTTGCCCGTGATCGACGGGTAGCAGGCCAGGTCTCCGAGGAACTCGTCGGCCAGCGCGTCGACCGTCTCCGCGCCCGCCTCGCGGTCGCCCTCGACGAACGACGCGAGGACGTCCCGCAGGCGCTCGGGCGCGATGGTCTCCTCGAGCACTGCAGGGACCGTCGTCACGGCCACCGTCCGGTCGTCGGTCCGGTCGGCGTAGAAGCCCAGCCGCGAGAGCGCCTCGCGGTAGCCCTCGAAGGCCTCGGCCTCGGCGGCGGTCAACTCGAGTTCCACGGGCTCCGCCAGCGCCTGCGCAGCGGGGTCGTCGGCGAACGCCCGCTGGAGGCGCTCGTAGTTGACCCGCTCGTCGGCGGCGTGTTGGTCGATCAGCACGAGGCCGTCGTCGGTCTCGCAGACGAGGTAGGTGTCGTCGAGCTGTCCCAGTACGCGCAACGCCGGCAGCGAGTCGAACTCGGTCTCGTCGCCGGTCGCGCGCTCGCCGGAGAGCGTCCGCTGCTCGGTGGCCGCGGCGAACTTGCGAGTCGGCTCGCGGTCGGTCCGATCGGAATCGTCGCCTCTGCGATCGGCACTCGAGTCCCCTCGAGACGTCGTCGACTCGGTCGTCGGAGCGTCGCTCGAGGCGCGTCGCATCGACTCGCTCGAGGCGGTTCCCGACGGAGTTTCAGACGTACCACTCGAGTCGCTGCCGGACGGACCGCTCGAAGCGGTTCCGGACGACCCACTCGAGGCGCCGCCGGCCGGTGGCGACCCGGCCGAACCCGTCGTCGAACCGCCGTCGGCGGATCCCGCGTCGACTGCCGACGTCGATCGCGACGAGGCCGCTGCGGTATCGTCGGCCGTCGGTTCGGACGGCGATTCGGATTCGGACCCCGACTCGTCGTCGGACTCGAGCGCGGCCGGAAGGTCCTCGGCCGTCGGCTCTCCGTCGGCCGTCCCGCGAGCGGCGTCCCCGGGAGCGACGCTGGCCTCGCCGGGCGCCGACCGGCCGCGGGGCGCCCGCGAGCGCAGCAGGCCGTGTTCGAGCAGCGCCGACTCGACGGCGGCGTCGACCTGCCGGCGAACGGAATCGTCGTCGTCGAACCTGACCTCCCGTTTCCGGGGGTGGACGTTGACGTCGACGGCCTCGCCGGGCACCTCGAGAAAGAGCGTCACGAACGGGTAGCGATCGCCGCCGAGCTGGGTGCCGTAGGCGCCCATGATCCCCTCGCGGACGGCGTCGGCGGTGATTGCCCGGCCGTTCACGTAGGTCGCGAGGTACTCCGGACTCGAGCGGTTGGTCTCGGGGTGGGAGACCAGTCCGGAGACTGAGTCGAGGGGCCCCGGCGGGAGGTCGTCGGCGTCGGCCTCGACGGGGATCATCGACGAGGCCACCTCGCGGCCGTAGACCGCGAGGACGGCGGCCTGGAGGTCGCCCTGTCCCGTCGTCGCGAACACCTCGCGGCCGTCGTGGGTCAGCGAGACCGCGACGTCCGGATTCGCGAGCGCGTAGCGCGTGACGACGCGGTTGACGTGGGCGAACTCCGTCGCCGTCGTCTTGAGGAACTTCCGGCGCGCGGGCGTGTTGTAGAAGAGGTCCTCGACCTCGACGATCGTCCCCTCGGGACAGCCCGTCGGTTCGACGCTCGTCACCTCGCCGCCCTCGTAGACGAGTTCCGTCCCCGTGCCGTCGCCCTCGCGCGGTCGGGAACAGATGGTCAGCCGCGAGACGGAGCCGATGGTGTGTAAGGCCTCGCCGCGGAAGCCGAGCGTGGCGACGCCCGACTCGAGGTCCTCGAGCCCCTCGATCTTGCTCGTCGTGTGCTCGCGGACGGCCGCGCGGACGTCGGCCTCGCTCATTCCCCGGCCGTCGTCGGCGACGCGGATCAGTTCGGTGCCGCCCTCCGCGACGGTGACGTCGACGCTGTCGGCGTCGGCGTCGAGGCTGTTCTCGACGAGTTCCTTCACCGCGCTGGCGGGGCGTTCGACGACCTCGCCGGCGGCGATGCGGGCGACGGTGTCCTCGTCTAGCTGGCGGATCTCGGTCTCCTGTGGTGGCTCGTCGGTCATGGCTCGATCAGCGCGAGCGAGCGACCGGCGGACTCGAGGGGCGTCCCGAAACTGCGGGCCTCCGCTCGAGTCCGTCCGACTCCGTTCGCTCGGTTCATGGCGGTCGCTCTCGCTCGAGCGAGGTTAATCTGTGGTTTGGAGACCGTCCGGTTCGGCGGACGGTCTCGAGCGCGTCGAGAACTCCCTCGAGGTCGTCGATCTCGGCCCGATCACAGCGGACGTCGGGCCGCCAGCGGCGCTCGAGGACGAGTCGCTCGTCGGTCACCCGGACGTCGGTGAGTCGGGTCCACGGTACGAACCGCCGGTAGGAAGGGACGAACCGCGGTTCGACGACGATTCCGGCCGAATACGCGCGGATATCAGCCCGCGGGTACTCGATGTGGGGCACGGAGAGGCGGATCGGCTCGGCGCCGACCGGGTTCGGGAGCGAGACCGTCGGGGCCCAGCCGACGGCGAGACAGCCGAGGCCGGCCAGCGGGAGTCGAACCGTGAGCCGTCCGAAACCGAAACCGAGATAGAGGACCGCGGCGACGGCCAGCAGCCCGGCGCCGAACGCGATCATGGTGACGTTAGTGCCCGACTGATACCACGCCCATTCCGCGACCGCCTCTCCGGGTTCGTCGACCGTCGCCTCGACGTACAGGTCGCGGGCGACGAGTGCGAGCACCCGCGCCGACAGTCCGATACCGGCCGCGCCGATGCCGGCGAGCAGGAACGGCCACTCGCCCGTCACGACGCCGGTCGCGGCGAGGAGACCGAGGGAACCGGCGACGGCCGGCACCGGCAGACAGAGCGCGAGCGTCCGCCACCGCAGGTCGCCCAGCCGGAGGGCGAACCGGGGATTCGCCCGTGCGACGACCGCCCCGCAGAGCAGTCCGCCCGTGAAGACCGTCGGGACGAGCCCCAGAACCGCGTCGCTCGAGGCCCCGCCAGCGATCGCAGCCGTTCCGACGAGTCCGGCGGCGACGACAGCGACGTACAGTCCGACGGCGGCGGGCCAGTCGGCGCCGGGATCGGGAACGGGGTTTGGATCGCGGCCGGGACCGCGACCGGTGTCGGACTCGAGTGCAGGATCCGAATCCGAACCGGCGGAACTGGTATTCATCGGACGACCGTACGCCCTGGAAAAACATTAATTCTCTGACTAGATCAACGCGTCGATCGCGCTCCCGATCGTCTCGCGGCCGTCCGCGGGGACCTCGACCAGCGGCGGCCGGACGGCGTCCGAGGGGATCACGCCGCGGTACTCGAGCGCCGTCTTCGCCGCCGGCGCGAACCCGTAGGTGGCGCACGCGTCGAAGAGTCCGCTGACGGCGTCCTGCAGTTCGTCGCCGCGCTCGCCGTCGTACTTCTCGTACAGTTCGGTCAACTGCTCGGGCACAGCGTTCGACAGCGCGTTCACTCCACCGTCGGCGCCCATCCGGAGCGCGGGGACGAGGAGCGCGTCGTACCCCTGCAGCATGCGGAACTCCTCCGGCGTCCGGCGCATGACCGACAGGAAGTACTCGAGGTCGCCGCTCGAGTCCTTCAGACCGACGATATTATCGTGGCCGGCGACGGTTTCAACGGTCTCCGGTTCCAGTCGCTGGCCCGTACAGGCCGGGATATTGTACAGCAGGAGCGGCAACGGGGATCGATCGGCGATCCGCTCGAGGAACCGCTGGTTCCCCTCGGGCGCGTTCGCGGTGTGGAAGTACGCCGGCGTGACGACCGCAGCGTCGGCGCCGATCTCGGCGGCCTCCTCCGCGTAGTCGACCGCTTCGGCGACGCTCGTGGCCGCGGCGCCCGCGAGGACAGGGACCTCGCCGTCGACCGCGTCGACCGCGATTTCGTGGACGCGCCGTCGTTCCTCGGGAGCGAGGCTGGCGAACTCGCCCGTGGTGCCGCAGGGAAAGACGGCGTCGATGTCGTTCTCGAGGAGGCGGTCGATGACGTTTCGGAGCGCGGGTTCGTCGACGTCGCTCGAGTCGGGATCGAAGGGAGTGACGAGCGGCGTGGTGATTCCCCGGAGTGCCTGCTGGAGATCCATACGTGGGTGTTTCCCGGAGGATGCAAAAACGTACTCGCTCTCTCGACTTCGATTCGGGGGCGCTCGAGTCCGAGGAATTATCCCTGCCGCTCATCAACATGGACATGGAGGTGGCCATGGACATGGATACGAACGATGAAACGGTTGTTCAGACCTCGCTCTCCGGAGAAGAGTACGAACGGTTTCGATCGATCGCTGAACGGCAGGGAAAGACGCTCAAGGAGGCGCTCAACGAAGCAGCGAAGGAATACGTCGCGACGAGAGACCGACCGGACCCTGACGATCCGTTCTTCTCGTACGAACCGACAGAGGACGGCGGAGAGTCGGTGACGGCTACGAAAACCGACGACTACCTGTACGGGGACGAGTAGATGGGTGACCCCCAATTCGCACCGAACGACGACGGTCCGACAGCGCTATTTCTCGATACGAGCGGGCTGTTCGCGTACTTTCACGCCCAGGCTGTCGAACACGAGACGACCCGAGCGTTTTTTCAAGACGTCGTTCGAGGGAACGTTCCGTACCGACCACTGTACACGAATACGTACGTCGTCGACGAGCTAGTGACGTTACTTCAGTCGAAAGCGACGCCAGCACTCGCTCGAGAAGCGTATAATCGAATCGTCGACTCGGAGACGATCGAACTGATCTTCGAAACCGAATCCCGGTTCGATGCGGTCGGCGACGCACTGCAGACCTACGACGACCACGAGATCTCGTTCACCGACCACATGATCGCAGCCACGATGCGAGAACGAAACGTCGATCACGTCCTCGCATACGACGGTGATTTCGAAACGCTCGGGATGACTGTCATCCCCCGGTAATCAGTAGTACGTCCGCTATTCGAGCCCCAGATCCTGCGACATCGAGTTCCCGGCTCGCGGAACGCCCTTCGCCGTCACGGTCTCGCCGTTCATGAACGAGGCCGCGGGACTGGCGAGGAACTGCACGACGTCGGCGATCTCCTCGGGATGACCGATGCGCCGTTCCGCCTTCTCGCGGGGCGGCATGTCCTCGCTGTCGATGCCCAGCGTCTCGGCGACGCCGGGCGTCTGGATCAGGCCCGGCGCGACGCAGTTGACGCGAATATCGTGTTCGGCCCACTCGACGGCCAGCGTCTCGGTCAGCCGGATGATCGCCGCCTTCGAGGCGCCGTAGTGGCTCTCGCCGGGCGCGGCGTGCTGGCCGTTGACCGACGAGAGGTTGATGATGACGCCGCCAGACCCCTCGCGCATGACCTCGCCGGCCAGTTGCGTGCAGTGGACGGTGCTGTTTAAGTTGAGGTCGACGATCGTCTGCCAGCCGTTCTCGGAGATCTCTTCGAACGGCGCGACGAACTCCCCGCCGGCGTTGTTCACGAGGATATCGATGTCGCCGAACTCGTCGATCGTTTCGTCGACTAGGTTCTGCACCTGCTCGCGCTCGCGGACGTTACACTCGACGGCCAGCGCCTCGCCCGCGTCGTCCGCCGCGTTGATCTCCTCCGCGACCGGCCCAACGCGGTCCATCGAGCGCGAACAGATCGCGACGTTCGCACCGCCGGCCGCGAGCGTCCTCGCGATCGATTCGCCGATACCCTGACTCGCGCCGGTGACGATCGCCGTCTCGCCCGCGACGCCGAACTCCGGTTCGTGCATCGTGCTAACTCGTGTCTCCTCGCGGCATAGCTGTACCGATCCGACACCTTCGGCGCCCCATCGTCCGATCAGCCGTCGCTCGTCTCCGCCGATCGGCGCTCCGGCTCTCGAGGCTCGAGCGCCCAGCTTGCGACACGGTGGCACACGCCAGCGGCGGTCTTTTCGGCGACGATGGCCTCGAGTCGGTATGGACGCGCGACGGATCTACGCCGTCGCCCGGGAGGTCGCCGTCGTCATCGACGAGCACAACGTGACGTTCATGGCGGGCAGCATCGCCCACGCCGCCTTTCTCTCCCTGTTGCCGCTGTTGCTCCTGCTGTTTATCGTCGCGGGCGCGGTCGGCAACGAGTACCTGACCGAACAGCTCGTCGCGATGGCGCGCGATCACCTGAGCCCCGCCGGCCAGGGGCTGGTCTACGAGGCGCTGACCCACGCCTCGAAACGCGGCGGCGCGTCGCTGATCGGGCTCGTCTCGCTGCTGTGGGGCATGCTGCGCATCTTCCGCGGTGTCACGACCGCGTTCGACGAACTCTACGCGGACGGGGAGAACTCGTTCCCGGAGAAGCTCGTCAACGGCGCCGTCGTCTTCGCGGTCATCCTGATCGCCACCGTCGGCGCCGGCTTCGGGACGACGACGCTGGCCGCGATCGACAACCCCGTCGTTCAGGCGGCGACGCCGATCGCCCTGTTCGTCGCCCTCTCGGTCGGATTCTTCCCGATGTACTACGTCTTCCCGGACCCGGACGTCTCGGTTCGCGACGCCCTCCCGGGAACGCTCATCGCCGCCGGCGGCTGGGTCGTCCTCGAGACCGTCTTCGGGATCTACGTCGGGCTGGTGAACACGGTCGGGACGTTCGAGACGTTCGGCGCGGTCATCCTGCTGTTGATCTGGCTCTACGGCAACGCACTGATCCTGCTGGTCGGCGCGGCGGTCAACGTCGTGATCGGCGGCCACCACGCGATCGACCGCGAGGACGACCGCGATTCCGAGGACGGGAACGCGCAGGAACCGGTCGGCGCGTGAGACCTGTAGCGTCGGTCGGTGCTCGAGATCGACGCGACCGTCGAGATCGCGGTTCAGCCCTCCAGAAACGAACGGAGATCGTCTCGAGACCCGGTCTCGCCCGTCGCGACGTAGTACGAGGCCGCGCAGTTCCCGAGCGCGAGCGCCGTCTCCCAGTCCCAGTCGCGTGCGCGGGCGACGGCGAGGCCCGCGCCGAACCGGTCGCCCGCGCCCGTCCGCCGTTCGGGGTCCTCGACGGCGACGTTCTCCACGACCGTCGTCTCCGCCCGCGTCGCCGCCGCCGCGTGCTCGGCCTCGTGGAGAACGGCGCCCATGATCCCCGCCGCCTCCCGGACGCGCTCGAGACGCTCGAGATCGGCGTCCGCACCGGGCGCGTCCGGGTTTGAATCGGTCGCCACGTCTGCGTCGGCGTCGATCGCGGCCGCCGTCTCCTCGAGTTCCGGCCGATTCACGCTGTAGACGACGTCGGTCGCCGCCTCGAGTTCGCCGAGCGCCTCGAGCAGGTCGAGCGGGGCCTCGTCGGACCGCGTACTCACCGGACCGGGATCGAGAACGAACGTCGACGCCTCGAACGAGCCCGCGGCGAGCGTCGCGAGCGCGTCGGCCAGCCCCTCCGCGGACGCCCAGTTGCCACAGCAGACGGCGTCGGCCGTCAGCGCCTCGCCGGCGTCGCCGCTCGGCGCCGCGGTCTCGAGATCGGCCAGCGACCAGGTCGCGATAGCCGACGACCGCTCCGCGAACAGGAGGGCGTCGTCCTCAAAGGAGAAGACCGAGATCCGCGACGGCTCGCCCATCGACACCGCCTCGAACGGCAGGTCGTCGAAGATCGGGTCCTCGAGGTGGCCGTAGAGCGTCGGTTCGTCGCCCAGCGCGTGGACCTGTCGGGCCATGTTCACCGCCTGCCCGCCCGGCGCCCGGGAGTCGCGCTCGATCGGAACCGAGTCACTGTCGCCGCGAGCGATTCGATCCCCGAACGTCTCGCGGGCCGCGATCCGATCGCCCGTCTCGTCGAACGCGGTGTAGTAGGTATCGACGCTGCCGTCCGGAAACGCCGCGATCCGCCGCTCGCGGTCGTCACTCGCGAGTCGATCGACGAGCGCGTCGTAGCTCATATCGAGTAGGCGGCTTCGAGACGCAAAAACGGCCTCGCTGCAGGTGAAACTCGAGTCGAGTAGCGGTCGGCGGCTACTCCCCGTCCTCGAGCCGCTCCTGGAGCTTCTGGACCTCCGTGACCAGTTCGATCGGCGGCGTCGTGTTGACGTCGATTTCCGCGAACTCCTCGAGGACCGCTTTCGCCTCGGAATCGACCGTTTCTCCCTGTTGGTCCGTTTCGTTCCGCTCCGCCGGCTCACCGCCGTCAGCGTTCGCCGGCCCGCGGAACTCGCCGTCGCCGAGGTCGAAGACGGTCTGAACGGGCTCGCTCGAGGCCCCGCCCTTCGCTTCGATCGCCTTCTCCTCGCGCAGGCGCTCGAGGACGTCTCTCGAGCGCTCGACGACGGGGTCGGGAACGCCGGCGAGGTCGGCGACGTGGATCCCGTAGGAGCGGTCGGTCGGGCCGTCCCGGACCGTTCGGAGGAAGGTCACGTCGCCGTCGCGCTCGTCGGCCGCGACGTGGACGTTGGCGACGCGGGGCAGCTTCTCGGCGAGGCCGGTCAGCTCGTGGTAGTGGGTGGCAAACAGCGTCTTCGCCCGTACCTCGTTGTGGAGATACTCCGTCGCGGCCCACGCGATGGAGATGCCGTCGTAGGTCGCCGTGCCGCGGCCCACCTCGTCGAGGATGACGAGGGAGTCCTCGGTCGCGGTGTGGAGGATGTTCGAGAGTTCGCTCATCTCGACCATGAACGTCGATCGGCCCTGTGCGAGTTCGTCCAGCGCACCGACGCGGGTGAAGATGCCGTCGACCAGTCCGATCTCGGCCGACTCGGCGGGGACGAAGCTGCCGATCTGGGCCAACAGGACGATCCCGGCGACCTGTCGCATGTACGTCGACTTCCCGGACATGTTGGGACCCGTGACGACGAGGAACCCCCGATCCTCGTCCAGTCGCACGTCGTTGGGGACGAACTCCGTCGTCTGCTCGACGACCGGGTGGCGTCCCTGCTCGATGTCGAGGCGGTCGCCCCGGTGTAACTCGGGCTGGACCCACCGATTTTCGGCCGCGTGGGTCGCCAGACTCGCCAGCGCGTCGACGGTCGCCAGCGCCCGGCCGACGTCCTGGAGCAGTTCGGCCCGGTCGGCGACCTCCTCGCGTAACTCCTCGAACAGTTCGTACTCGAGGTCGCCCCGCTGCTCCTCGAGGCGCAGAATCTCGCGCTCCTTCTCCTCGAGTTCGTCGGTGGTGAACCGTTTGGAGTTCTTGAGCGTCTTGATCTCCTCGTAGTGGTCGGGGACGCCGTCCGCGGCCGATTTCCCGACCTGAATGTAGTAGCCGTCGGTCTTGTTCCGGTCGACGGTCACGTGCGAGAGTCCGTGCTGTTTCTTCTCTCGCTCGGCGAGCGTGTCGAGCCACCGTTTGATCTCCTCGTGGCGCTCGATCACCTCGTCCAACTCGTCGTCATAGCCCGTCCGAAAGAGCCCGCCCTGCGTCACCGTCGACGGCGGCTCCTCGGCGATGGCCTCCTCGAGCGACTCTCGAAGCTCGCTCGCGGCGGCGCGGTCGGGTCTCTCGACGATCTCCGACAGCGGCGACGCCGCCAGTTCGGGATTCGACTCGAGGACCTCCGCGAGCGCGGGCAGGACCGCGAGCGTCTGGCGGACCGACAGCAGATCCCGCGCGTCGGCGCTGCCGTGGCTGGCCTTCGAGGCCAGCCGCGCGAGGTCGTAGGCGTCACCCAGTCGATCCTGTAACTCGTCGCGGGCCAGCGCCGCCGACGACAGCGCCGCGACGCTCTCCTGACGGCGCTCGAGCGTCTCGAGCGACCGTCTCGGCCGCTGGAGCCACTCCTTGAGCAGGCGGCCGCCCGCGCTGGTCTCGGTGTGATCGATCGTCGCGAACAGCGAGCCCTCGCGCTCGCCCTGCATCGTCTCGGTCAGCTCGAGGTTGCGCTGGGTGGTCGCGTCCAGCGTGACGTGGTCGTCGCCGTGGTGGGCCTGAACCCGGGTCATCGAGGCGAGCACGCCGGTTCCAGTCTCCGCGACGTAGTCCAGAATCGCGCCGGCGGCCGCCAGGGTCGAGTCGCCGACGGCGAGCCGGTCGACCGTCTCCTCGCCGAACTGCTCCCGGACAGTATGGGCGGCCCGTTTGGGCGCAAAGGCCTCCGTCTCGTGAAGGGTCAGCGCGGCGTTGATCCGTTCGCGGACCGTATTCAGCAGGTCGTCGTCCGTTCGCACGTCGGGCCCCGGCAGCACCTCGACGGGATCGAACCGGTACAGTTCCGTCAGCGCGTCGTCGGCGTCCGCCGCGTCGGCCACGAGGAACCGTCCCGTGGTCACGTCCGCGAACGCGAGGCCGTAGCCGTCGTCGTTCCCGCTCGAGCCGCGCCCACTGGCGCTCCCGCCGGTACCGTCGACGACCGCTGCCAGGTACTGGGCGTCGGCGTCGGTCGTCTCGAGCAGCGTGCCCGGCGTGACGACGCGGACGATCTCGCGGGCGTGGCCGGAGTCGGTCTCGTACTGGTCGGCGACCGCGACGCGGTAGCCGCGCTCGACCAGGGCCTTCAGATAGGGCGTCAGATCGTCGACCGGCACGCCGGCCATCGGATACGACGAGCCGTGCGAGGACTTCTGGGAGACCTTGAGATCGAGTTCGTCGCTGACGATCTCGGCGTCCTCGCCGAAGAACTCGTAGAAGTCGCCACACTGCATCGTCAGCAGATCGGCGTCGGTGTCCTCCTTGAGCGAGAAGAACTCCCCGACGATACCCGTCGCCTCTGTCATAGGCGGTGACTGTCCCTCCACCGCAAAAACCCTGCGGGATCCGCGGCGGAAGTGGTCGGTCCGCGTCCGAGTCGCTCCCCGAGACGCGATCGAGACGCGGCCGACCCGCGGTTCGGGCGGCGCCACGGGAGGGCTATATGGGGCGCACCGTGGTAGGAGGACGGACCACTAGTCATGTCTTCACCCCGCGATCACCGCGTGCTGGTCCCCGTCGACGTCCTCGAAGGGGAGGCCGTGCCGGCGACGGTCGTCGACGCGTTCGCGTCGATCCCGGTCGTCCTGCTCGGCTACCGCGAGATACCCGACCAGACCGCACCGGAACAGGCGCGCGACCAGTACGGCGACCGCGCCCGAGCCGAACTCGAGGAGCTCCGGACCGTCTTCGAGGACGCCGGCTGCGACGTCGCGTCGCGACTCGCCTTCACCCACGACCGACTGAAGACGTTCGAACGCGTCGCGGTGGCCGAGTCCTGCGACGCCGTCCTCCTGTTGAACCCGGCGCCCGTCCTCGAGACGGTCCTCGTCGCGATCCGGAGCGACGTCAACGTCGACCACATCGCGCGACTGCTCCGGACCGTCCTCGACGGTACCGACCTCGAGGTGACGCTCTTCCACGTCGCCGGCGACGAGTCGCGTCGGGAGGCAGGGGCGGAACTGCTCGAGACGGCGCGCGACGCGCTGGTCGACGAGGGCGTCGCCCGCGACCGAATCGACCGGACGGTCGTCGTCGACGGCTCGCCGACGGAGGAGATCCTCGAGGCCGCGGCCGATCACGACCTGCTGGTCGTCGGCGAGAGCCGGCCGTCGATCCGTCGCTACGTCTTTCGGGACCGTGCCGAGCGGCTGGCCCGGGAAACGGTCGATCCAGTGCTCGTGATTCGCGGCGAGTACCTCGAGGCGCCAGCCGAGGAGAGCGACGGGGAACCGACCGACGAGGAACCCGCTGACGTGGTCGATACGGTTCGGAGAGCGGACGACGACGGGCCGGAGAGTCGAGACGACTGATCGCGGTCCCGATCCGTCTTCGGTCGCGGTCCCGACCCGTCTCCGGTCGCGATTCGATCAGGCGTCGTCCGCAGCCGGTGGCCCGTCGACGTCGCGAATCACGAGGACCGGGGCGACCGACTCGACGGCGATCCGGTCGGCCTCCTCGCCGAGGACGAGCGACCGGAGCGAGGGAGTTCGTTCGCCCACGACGATCGCGTCGTGGTCGGCCGCGGCCTCGAGCAGCGATTCGACGGTCGGCGCGTCGACGACGAGCTCGGTTTCGACGTCGATACCGCGACTGGAGAGGCCGCCAGCGGCCGTTTCGAGCAGTTCCCCGCCCGCGTCACGACCCGCGTCGTCCGTCGCCAGCAGCAGCGTGACCCCGATCTCGCGATCGTCGATCAACGCGGCGACGAACCGGACGATCCGATCGACGGCCACGTCGCCCGTTAGCGCCACGAGAATTCGGTCGATCCGTCCGCTCGCTCCCGTGACTGCGGTGGCGTCCGTCCCCGTCTCCGCCGCGGTCCGATCGATCGTCTGCTCCCGGTCGTGGGTGAACACGAGGCGGTGATCGGCGCTCGTACCGGCCGTCCGGAACGTCGCGGCGAGGTCCTCGAGGGCCGCGGTCGCCCGGTCCTCGTACTGCAGTCGCGCCTGGTCCGGCGGCGTCTGCTCGGGCACGACGTGGTAGCCGAGCACGGTCACGTCGACCGGCTCGAGCAGCGTCGTCAGCCCGGGCGAGACGGACTCGCCCTCGAGGATCGCCAGCGGGACGAGAACCCGCGTCATAGCTCACCCCGCAGGGACACGTCCCTGGCGTAATAGGCGTACCAGCCGGCGGTCGCGATCATGATCCCGACGCCGACGAGCTGTGACGCCGGCTGCATGAACCCGAGCATGGCGAAACTGGTGATCGCACCGAGGATCGGCACGAACGGGTAGCCCGGTACCCGGAAGTCGGGGTCGTACCACGCCGGTTCGTTTCGCCGGAGCGCGATCAGCGCCACGCAGATCAGCCCGTACATGATCAGATGCAGGAAGGAGGCGACTTCGGCGAGCAGTTCGACCTGCCCGGTGGCGGTCAGAACGAGGATCGGCCCGCCGGCCAGCCCGAGCGCGACGTGGGGCGTGCCGTACCGGAGGTTGATCCGGCTGGCCCGCTTCGGGAGCAGGGCGTCCCTCGAGACGGCGTAGATGGCACGCGACGTGCTGAGAATCGAGGCGTTGGCGCTGGACATCGTCGCGAGCAGGCCGCCGAAGACGATGGCGAACGCGCCGGCGGCACCGAGGTAGTGGCGACCGACCTCGACCATCGCCGTCTCGCCGAAGCCCGCGAGCGCCTCGCTGCCGAACGCGCTCGTCGCGACGAAGATCGTCACCACGTAGAGGACGCCGACGACGAGGACGGAGCCGACCATCGCCAGCGGGAGATTCCGACCGGGATTCCGCATCTCGCCGGCGACGGTCGCCACCTGCGCGAAGCCGAGATAGGACGTGAAGACGAGCGCCGCGGTCGTCAACACCGGCATCGCGCCGAAGGGCGCGAACCGTTCGGGCGCCGCCGGCTCGCCGACCAGCCCGACCGCGTCGAGGCTACCGTAGGCGAGGAAGGTGACGAGGATCGACAGCAGCAGGGCGACGATCCCGTTCTGGAGTTTCGCCGCGTTCTCCGTGCCCGTCACGTTCAGGACGGTAAAGCCCGCGCCGAACAACAGGGCGACCGGAATGACCAGTCCCTCGCCGACCGCGATACCGAGTTCGGCGAGCGTGTCGACTGCGTAGTAGCCGAAGCCCACGAGGTAGAACGCCGTCGCGAACACCAGTCCGAACCACAGCGACAGCCCGACGACGGCGCCCGCGAGCGCGCCGAGCGCTCGCGAGATGAAGTAGTAGCCGCCGCCGCTCTTGGGCATCGCCGTCGCGAGCTCCGAGGCCGGGAGCGCGACCAGCAGGGCGACGGCGGCCCCGATGGCGAACGACCCCGCCGCGGCGGGTCCGGCCCGGCCGGCCGCCAGTCCCGGGAAGACGAAGATCCCCGCGCCGATCATCGTCCCGATCCCGATCGCGAGACCGCCGGTGAGTCCGAGAGTCCGCTCGAGTTCGGCGTCGTCGGTGATCGTCGCCTCGTCCGTCTCAGTGGTGGGCTCGGTTTCCGGAGACTCGCCCTCGATGTTCGTGCCCTCGGTCGACGGCGATGCGCCGTCCATACCGGCGGAATCACGGCCGAACGTATAGATCTACGTACAGATTCTGATGACTGTTCGCAGTTCGATACCGTCTCCCACGAGAAGAGGTATACCGCGTCAGTACGGGCGTCTCAGAACAGCGGGCCGCCCAGGGGCACGTCCTGTTCGGGTTCGACGAGCACCGGGAACTCCTCCTCGTCCGGGACGCCGACGGTCAGCGCCTCGGATTTGAAGCCGGCGATCCGGACGGAGCCGAGGTTCGTCGCACAGAGGACCTGTCGCCCCTCGAGCTCCTCGGGGTCGTAGTGGTGGTCCAGCTGCGCGGCCGACTGGACCTCGCCGTGGTCCTCGCCGAGGTCGATCCACAGCTTCGTCATCTTCGGCTTGTTCGTTTCGGGGAACGGTTCGGCGTCCAGCACCTCGCCGACGCGGATGTCGACGTCGAATGGACTCTCGACCATGCGGGTCGCTATTTCGGCCTCGAGAATGAGCGTTCCGTTTCCGGAACCGTTACGCGAGGACCTCGTCGGCCAGCAGCGCGAGGCTCTCGTCCCCGTCGTCGGCCGCGTCGGGGACGACGAGCATGACCTCCTCGATCCCGGCGCCGGCGTACTCCGCGAGTCGGTCGCGGACGTCCTCGGGCGTCCCCGTCGGCGCCGTCTCGACGTACCCCGAGAGGAAGAACTCGCGGGGCTCCGCGGGCTCGTCGGGGAGGTACTCGTCGGCGAACCGCTCGCGCTTCGCCTCGGCGTCGTCGGTCGTCTCGCCGACGAAGACGAACAGCTCGGCCGACTTGCGGATCTCGTCGTAGCGCGCCTCGCTCTCGCAGTGCTCGCGCAGTACCTCGAGCTTGTCGGCGAAGCCCTCGGGCGCTAAGGTGCCGAAGTTCCAGCCGTCGGCGAGTTCGGCGGTGTACCGCAGCGTGAACGCCTCGCCCCCGCCGCCGATCCAGATCGGCGGGTGGGGGTCCTGAACTGGCCGGGGCTCGCAGAAGGCCTCCTCGAGGTCGACCTCGAGGTGCTCGCCCTCGTGGCTGTAGCCGTCGGTCGTCCACAGCCCCTGTAAGATTTCGACGGTCTCGGCGAGCCGTCGGAGCCGCTCCGCGGGCGGTTCCCGGAACTCGTAGCCGAACCGCTCGTACTCGTCGGCGTACCAGCCCCCGCCGAGGCCGAGTTCGAGGCGGCCGTCGCTGAGCCGGTCGACCTGCGCGGCCATCTTCGCCAGCAGCGCGGGGTGGCGGTAGTCCCGACTCGTGACGAGCGTGCCGAGCCGAATCTCGTCGGTGGCTTCCGCGAGGGCGCCGAGCGTCGTCCAGGGCTCGTGGACGCCCCGCCGCGGGTCGCCGATCCACGACTGGAAGTGGTCCTCGAGCCAGACCGCGTCGTAGCCGAGCGCTTCGGCCTCGAGAGCCGTGTCCCGAACCGTCCCGACGTCGGTCCCGTACTGCGGGAGAACGAGTCCGACGTCGAGGTCGGCAGCGGACGCCGAGTCGTCGGTCGCGGAGCCGGAACCGGACTCGTCGGCGCTCATCGGTCCACCTCGCCGTCGAGCGTCAGCGCTCGATCGGCCAGCGTCTCCGGATCGCTCGCGACGAGTTTCACCATCGCTTCCTTGCCGATTTCGCCGCGGTCGACGATCGCGACCGGCGACTCCTCGCGGTCCGCGAAGGCCTGCCGGGCGCCCCAGCCCATCGTGCTCCCCTCAGTCTCGCTGATTTCGTCTGGCTGCTCGTCGCGGTCGTACTCGGCGACTGACCACTCAAGGGCCTCGAGCGCGTCCTCGACGGCCGCGTCGAACCGGCAGTTGACCGCGAACCGGAGCTCCGGGAAGAACTCCCGCGCCGCCAGCAGGAAGCGGGCGACGTGACTCGAGGCGCCGAACCGAACCCCGCGGTTGGGGCGGACGCCCGAGAGCGTGCGCGTGATCCGCCCCTCGACGGCCGCCGTCTCCGCGACCGATTCGGCGTAGGGGGTCGCGCCGGCGACGTTCATCCCGACCTCGGGGACGAGCGCCGAGACGTCCGCGTCGACGAACCGGTCGACGACGGCCTGGACCTCCTCGGCGGTCGGCTCGCGGCTGGCCTCGTTTCGCAGCGAGACCATGTGGTTGACCGCGCCGTGGCCCTCGCCGACGTCGTAGTAGTACCGGACCGCGCGGGCGAGGAACTCCGTGGCGCCCTCGACGGCCGTCTCGAGCGATTCGCCCGTCGCGAGGCGGGCCGCGATCGCCGACCCCAGCGTGCAGCCCGAGCCGTGGGTGGCCTCGGTACCGATCCGGGGGTGCTCGAACGTTCGGACTCCTTCCGGGGTGACGAGCGTATCCCGGACCGACTCGCCGGGGACGTGGCCGCCCTTGACGAGGACGGCGTCGACGCCGGTCTCGAGGATCGCCTCCCCGGCCTCGACCGCGCTCTCGTCGTCGGTCACCTCGATATCCGTCAGCACCTCCGCCTCGTCCGCGTTGGGCGTCGCCAGCGTCGCCTCGCCCAGTAGTTCCTCGTAGGCGCGCTCGGCCTCGGCCTCGAGCAGCCGATCGCCCGAGGTCGCGACCATCACCGGATCGACGACCAGCGGGAACTCGAACTCGCCGGCGTACTCGGCGACGGTCTGGATGACGGGCGTCGTCGCGAGCATCCCGGTCTTCGCCGCGCCGACCGCGAAGTCGCCGGTGACGGCCTCGATCTGGGCTTCGATCTCCTCGACGGGCAGGACGTGCGAGGACTCGACGCCGCGGGTGTGCTGGGCCGTGACGGCCGTGATCGCGGACGTGCCGAAGACGCCGTGGGCGGCCATCGTCGCGAGATCGGCCTGGATCCCGGCGCCGCCGCCGGAGTCGCTGCCGGCGATCGTCAGGGCTACCGGGCGCGAATCGGGTGCTGGCGTTCTCATGTGTGGCTCGTATTTTCCGGTTGTACAAAGCGGTCATGGTCGAGGATCGTGAGTGTCACTCGAGCGCTCTCGTTTCGCCTCGTTCGCCTCTCGAACCCCCGCTCGAACCCTCTCTCGAGCGTCATCCCGTACCGCCTTCACCGAACGGGACATCGCGCCCCACCGCGCCGATGGACTGCGATGGCGCGTGCGGAGTCGCGGTGAGCGGTGCGAGGCGGAACGAAGTGAGGCCTCGAGAACGCGAGCGGTGACCGGCGGGAACCGCGAGCCAAGCGAACCGCGACTCGATTCCACGCGAGGGATGAACGAGTGAACGAAGTGAACGAGTGAATCGGTTGGGGAGGGCGTGGCAATTCCCAGTAGCCACGGTGGCAGGACGCTCACCGGTATATTTCGATACGAGAAGCGATCTGCTCACACTGGAGGCAATAAGTACCACACCCTCCCCAACCGATTCGTTCACTCCCTCCGGTCGTTCACTCGTCCCTCGCGTGAGTAGAGCCGCAGTTCGTTCGTCACTCACTGCGGCTCCGCACGCGCCACCGTTGAACGGGCGGAACGACTACGACTCAAATATCGGACGGAAACGAACGACGGCTCGAGGCCGAAATCACACTACTCGCTCGCCGAATCTGCCAGTTCGGCGTACGCTCGCCACGAGGGGTCGACGGTGGGGTGGGCGAGTCGGTCGCCGTCGACGAGCACCTCGCCGTCGTCGTCAGTTCCGGTTTCGACGGCTCCAATCTCGGAAACGACGGTGTCCCGATCCTCGAGCGCCGCCATTACGTCGTCTACACCCTCGGGATCGACCGCCAGCAGCAACGACCCGCTGCTGGTCGCGGCCCAGGGATCGATCTCGAGGGACTCACAGACCTCCCGGACGCCGGGGCGCATCGGCACTGCCTCGCTGTCGACCGAAAACCGCACGCCCGCCCCGTCGGCCATCTCGTTCAGCGCGCCTGCGAGCCCCCCTTCGGTCACGTCGTGCATCGCCGTCACGGGCCCTGCGGCGGCCGCCGCAAGGGCGTCTCGGACGCAGTAAACCTCCTCGAGACGGTCCTGGGCGTCGATGATCACGTCAGTGGGCAGCCTCTCCTCGAGCTGATCGCCGAACAGGGTACTCAGCAGTCCGACGGACTCCACCGCGGGCCCGGTCGTCAGGAGCAGCCGATCGCCCGGGCGGGCGCCGTCGGGGCGGACGATCGCGTCGGGATCGCCGACGGCCATCGCGGTCGCGGCGCCGACCCACGGATGCGAGGGGTCCGAGTAGCGGGCGGTGTGGCCCGTCACGACGGCCACGCCGAGGTCGACGCACTCCTCGTGGATCGTCTCCCAGACGGTCGCGAACTCGTCGTCGGTCATCGTCTCGGGGAGCGTGAAACAGATCGAGAGATGCGAGGGCGGGATCCCGCTGACGGCGACGTCCGCGAGCACCAGGTCGAGCGCGAATCGGGCCGCGCGCTCGAGTCCCAACTGGGGCATGATCGAGACGGGGTCGGTCGCGGTCACCAGGGCTTTCCCGCCGATCTCGAGGACGCCGAAGTCGACGCCGTGTCGGGGACCGAGGGCGACGTCGTCGCGGTCGGCGCCGAGGTTCGGCGCGACGCGCCGGTCGAAGAACTGTCGATCGATCTTGCCGAGGTCGCTCACGCTCGGGCAGTCCCAGCGCGTCGCCTTAGCGATAGTGATTTCGACGCGACACGAGCGCTCGCAGAGAAATCGACACTCACTGACCGAGCACCGGTTGCAGAGCGGTTACCGCTCGCGGAGCCCCTCGACGAAGACCTGCGTTACTCGAGACGCTCCCAGCGGGGCGCCGACTCCAGCTTCGGGAGCGCCGACTCGAGGTCCTGCTCGGCGGCGCCGTAGAACCGTTCCCGGCCGACGGGCGTCTCGACTCGCATGACGACGGTGTTCGCCGTCACCCGAAAGATCGTCAGCAGCCACGAGCGACCCGTCCGGCCCCACTCGCTGTGTCGGACGACGTCCTCGCCGTCGACCACGCGCGATCCGAGTTCCCAGCTCAGTCGCGATAAGTGCGGCAGATCGAACGGCACCGCGTCGGGCAGGGAGACGCCCGTGCCGGATCCGTCCTGAAAGCCATGGGTAGCCATACCACGCGATTCGACACTCGAGCGGAAAAAGACATTCATCCGTGTTCGTTTATAAAAGATCACCGAGGACAGCGAGTCGGACAGATCGAGCGGGTGCCGGACTGGAGTGGAGATCGCGCGCTCGAGTCGCCGTCGGGGACTACCACAGACGGCGATCCGCCGCGACGACTAATCGCCGGGCGAAGAGCCCGACTCGGGACGGTACGACCGGCTGATGACCTTCCAGGACCCCTTCTCGAACCGGTAGTAGGTGACGACGGCGGGAACGAGCGTCTCGAGGACCAGCGCGGCGTAGAGCGCGCCGATTCCAAGCGGCGTCGCGACCTCGAGACCCGGCACCGGAACGGCGACGGCGCCGAGGAAGGCGACGGGGATCGTGAAGACGTAGAGTCCCAGTACCTGCCCGTAGAACGGCCAGTTGGTGTCGCCGCTGGCCCGCAGCGGCCCGGTCGCGCCGCCGCTGACTCCGCGGAAGACGACGCTGACGCAGGCGACGGCGATGAACGTCGTCACCAGCGGCAGGATCGACGGATCGTCGACGAAGACGCGGCCGACCTGCTCGGCGAAGACGAAGACGATCGTCGCGCTGACCAGATAGACGCCGGTCCCGAACCAGAGCACTTCGCGGCCGTAGGTGTCCGCAGAGCGCTCGTCGCCGGTGCCCAGTTCCTGGCCGACGAGGCTGCTCGAGGCCAGCGAGAACCCCCAGCCGGGGGTGTCCATCAGGTCGCGGACGCGGCGGGCGACGACGTAGGCCGCGAGGACGTTCGGCCCGAACAGCGCGACGATCGCGAGCATCGGGAACTGGGCGGCCCGACGGGCGCCGTTGGTGAACACCAGCGGCGTCCCGATCGAGAGCACGTCGCGGACGTCGTCGACCGTCGCCGGCGGCCAGCCGAGGTCGAGGGTGACCGGGAACTCGCCGATGATCGGCAGGCGACCGGTCGCGAAGCCGACGGCGAAGGCGGTCAGTACGAGGACGTTCGCGACGACCGTCCCGATCGCCGCGCCGACGACGCCCATCTCCAGGACGAAGATCAACACGGCGTTGATCGCGACGTTGACGACGGCGCCGCCGGCCCGGAGGGTCATCGGCGTCCACGCGTCGTCGGCGCCGACGAGGGTTCGGCTCCCGATGAGGTTCAGCCCGGCGAACGGGACGCCGAGGGCGACGACCCGGAGGTAATCGGCCCCGTACGCGATCGAGGCGGCGTCGTCGCCGACGAGCCCGATCAGCCGTTCGGGGACCGTTCCGTAGAGGACCCCGAGCGGGAGCATGATCGCGACGACGACGAGCGCGCTGGTCGTCACCGCCAGCGAGAGTTCGCGGACGCTCCCGCCGGTGTAGCGCTGGGAGACCAGACTGATCGTGGCGCCGGCGACGCCCCCGGCGAACGCGAAGGCGAGCCCCCAGAACGGGGTCGCGAGCCCGACGCCGGCGATCGCCGCCGGTCCGAGGGCGATCCCGACCATCGCGACGTCCGCCGCGGACTTGGACATCCGGGCGATCCCCGTCACGATCCGCGGCCACGCGAGGTCGGTCGTCCGCTCGACGCGCTGGGGGTCGATCACGTCCAGCCGAGCGAGCAGATAGCCCACCGAGAGCAGCAGCCAGCGGAAGGGATTCGGGAGGGTACGCAGACGAGAACTCACGATAACCCGTTCGTGACCGAGCAGTAAATGACTTCATATCGTGAGGTGTCTCGAGAGAAACCCTCACATTCACCCAATAGTACACCATTATCGTTCATTATCTACCCCTCTCGATTCTGACACACGAGCCGGACGGCGGCGATCGACGAGGCGGCGATCCGGCGGTCGCTCGGCGCGGACCGATCGAGTCGACGGCCGCGTTCGACCGACGTTTTTACCCCCGGGCCGCCAACTGCGGGTATGGAACGCAAGGAGTTTCGCGATCTCGCGACCCCCGCGGAGGCGCGGGCAGCGATCGACTCGCTGTCGCTCGAGGGCGGACTCGAGCGCGTCTCGCTCGAGGAGGCCCGCGGCCGGGTGCTGGCGGCGCGACTCGACGCCGAACTCGACGTGCCGGGGTTCGACCGGGCGAGCCTGGACGGCTACGCGCTCCGGGCCCGGGACACGTTCGGCGCCGACGAGGCGGATCCGGCGCGACTCGAGGTGGTCGGCGAGGTCCACGCCGGCGAGGAACCCGACGTGGCCCTCGAGGACGGCCAGGCCGTCGAGATTTCGACGGGCGCGGTAATGCCCGACGGCGCGGACGCGATGGTGCCCGTGGAACGGACCGATACGGAGGGGAGCGAGGTGCTCGTGCGCACGTCGGTCGCGCCCGGCGATAACGTCATGTTCGCCGGCGCCGACGTCGCGGCGGGCGAACGGGCGCTCGGCCCCGGCACGCGGATCACCCCTCGCGACATCGGACTGCTCTCGGCGCTGGGCGTCGACGAGATTCCCGTCCGCGGGCGCCCGACGGTCGGTATCGTCTCGACGGGCGACGAACTCGTGCGACCGGGCGACGACCTCGAGAGCGCGCGCGGCGAGATCTACGACGTCAACAGCTACACGATCGCCGCGGGCGTCGAGGACGCCGGCGGCGAGGCCGTGCTCTACCCGCACGCGGGCGACGAACAGGACGAGATGGAACGGATCCTGCGGGAGGCCGCCGACGAGTGCGACCTCGTGCTCTCCTCGGGGTCGACCAGCGCGAGCGCGGTCGACGTCATCTACCGGGTGATCGAGGAGCAGGGCGAACTGCTCCTCCACGGCGTCAGCGTCAAACCCGGGAAGCCGATGCTCGTCGGCCGCCTCCAGAACTCGGCGTACGTCGGTCTCCCCGGCTACCCCGTCTCCGCGATGATGGTCTTCCGGACCTTCGTCGCGCCCGCGATCCGCGAGGCCGCCGGCGTGCCGGAGCCGCGTGCCGCGACCGTCGCCGGGACGATGGCTCGAGAGGAACGCTACGAGGAGGGCCGCATGCGGCTGATGCCGGTCGGACTGGTCGAAGATTCGAACGACGAACCGCTCGTCTACCCCGTCGACAAGGGCAGCGGCGCGACGACCAGCCTCGCCGAGGCCGACGGCGTCGTCGAGGTCGGCCCCGAGACCGACTACGTAGAGGCGGGCGAGTCCGTCACGGTCCGCCTGTTCTCGCCGGACGTCCGACCGCCCACGCTGCTGGGCGTCGGCGAGGACGATCCCGCCCTCAATCGGCTGCTCGACGGCCTCGAGAACCCCCGCTATCTCTCGGTGGGCACCCGTCCCGGACTGCGACGGCTCCGCGAGGGCGTGCCGGACGTCGCGGTCGCGGCGGGGTCGATCGACCGAGACATCGACGCCGAAGAACTCGGCCGCTGGACCCGCGAGTGGGGGCTGGTCACGCAGGCCGGCAACCCCCACGAGGTGGAGGGACTGGCCGATCTGATCGACCGCGACCTGCGCTTCGTCAACCGGACGACCGACTCCGGACTGCGCTCGAGTCTCGAGGCGGCCCTGTCGGACCTCGCGGCCGACCGCGACGCGAGCGCTCGCGACCTCCGCGAGGCGATCGACGGCTTCGATCTGGGCCTGCGGGCCCACGAGAGCCCCGCCCGCAAGGTCATCGCGGGCGACGCCGACGTCGGTCTCGGGCTGCGCGCGACCGCCGAACGCCTCGATCTCGGCTTCGTGTCCGTCGACCAGCAGCCGGTCCGCGTCCTCGCGAACCCCGATCGGACGGGCAAGGAGAGCGTGCGGGAACTCGCCGCCGCCCTCGAGCGCGAGTTCGGTCCCGAAGCCGACGGCTGACGACGGGGCCGGAACCGTCGATACGGATCGGCGGTATCAACGCGAGCGACAGTCATCCCCGTCTGAATAGCGCTTTTTACTCCCGTGGAGTGTACGAGTGGTAATGTCCACGATCGCCGAGTTCCGCCTTCCGGCTGCGGAGACGACACTGGGGGTCGCCCTCGAGCACGTCCCGGACGCCACGTTCGAACTCGAGTCCTCGGTGTCGAAGACGCGACCGTCCCTCTGGGTCTCCGACGTCGACCGCGAGACGGCCGAGGCCGCCTTCGAGGCGGACCCGACGGTCGCGGGCCACGAACTCCTCGTCGAGACCGAGTCCCGGCTGTTGTACGACGTGAACTTCGTGGACGAGACGGTCCGACTCAGCGACGAACTGCTCGCCGAGGGCGGCTCGCTGCTCGAGATGTGGGGCACCGACGGCTGGTGGCAGGTGCGGGTCCGGTTTCGCGACCGCGACGCCCTCGTCGACGCCTACGACCGCCTCGAGGAGGCCGGTATCTCCGCCGATCTGCGCCGGGTCAGCGACGTCAGCGGCGTCACGGACGACGAGACGCAGCTGACCCCCGAACAGCAGGAGGCCCTCGAGGCCGCCCTCGAGCACGGCTACTTCGAGATCCCCCGCGGCATCTCGATGGAGGAACTGGCCGACGAGCTGGGGATCTCCCATCAGGCGCTCTCCGAGCGGTTCCGCCGGGCCTACGAGACGCTGGTCGACGACGAACTCCAGCCGGCCGGCGAGCGCTCGCGACTCGAGTGAGCGACGCGCGGCGATCCGACTCCGAGACGGAGCGACTCGAGGACGGACCGCGACGCGGGTCGGGTACAGGCGACGCCGCTCGAGGACGGCACGCGACGAGTGCATGGCCAACAGTTACGCCGCAGAGCGGCGACGGTGGCCGTGCATGCTCGAACTCTACCAGGCGGAGGGCTGTCCGCACAGCGCGAAGGTCCGAGAGAAACTCACCGATCTCGGCGTCTCGTACGTGATCCACAATCCCCGGCGGCCGGGCGACGAGGGCGGTGACACGCTCAACGAACAGACGCTGCAGGCGATGGAGGCCATCGGCGGTGAGGACGCGATCCCGTTCCTCGTCGACACCGACCGGGAGGAGACGCGCTACGAGAGCGAGGAGATCGTCGACTACCTCGAGACGCAGTACGACTAGCGCTCGGTCGCGTTACCCCCGCGACCGACTCGAACCGTCCGCCTCGAGCGCGCCGGAAAGAATCAGTCCGTCTGCACGGCTGCCGGACGTTTCGTCGACGTATCCCAGAATCCGCCATAGCGACCGCTCGCGGTTGTTGAAGCGACGGGGTAGGTCAAGGCAGGTGAACCCGCGTGGAGACCACGCAGGCTGAAAGGTGACTGCTGACCGTGCCGTCTACTCCCGCTTGTTGGTACCGCCACAAAACACCTCCGATACGCAGATCGGACGAGCGTCGGGCAGTCGAGGGCTGTCACGCTGGATTGTGCGGTCTCAGCCGACCGCTCGGCAGCGCAGCGGTGAGGAAGACGAACCGGAGCGGCCACCATCGCTCGGACGCGGGCCGCGACGGACGCCGAGCGAGCGTCAGTCGCTCGAGGGAACCAGATCGCCGACGAAGACCTCGTCGGCAACGTCGGGGATCCGCGGGGGGACGACGCCGTCGCTCGAGTCGATCGTGTGCCCGGTCTCGACGTGGTGTTCGATCGCCGCGCGCGATCGAGCGTGGGCGGACGGTTCGTCGGTCGCGCTCGTATGCCAGTCGCAGTTCAGACAGTACTTCATCGCGTCTCTATCGCTATCTGCGACCAGGTTCCTGAAGCCTTTTCGGTGTCTATCCAGGGGTCGCGAGCGACCGCGAGGGGCGGGCGCCTCGAGTCGGGCACGGGTCGTCGCGAACCGCGAGGCGATCAGAACAGTTCGTCGAACGACTCGACGCGGTAGTCGCCGCGGACGCACCGCCCCCGGCGCTCGTGGCCGACGCGCTCGACGTGGATCGCGTCGAGACCGGCGTTCCAGGCCGCGCCGACGTCGCTGGCGCCGTCGCCCGCGAGGACGCCCGCGTGGCCGTTCTCGCCGACGCCGAGTTCGTCCATCACGCGGTAGACCGGGTTCGGGTCGGGTTTCCACCCCGTCTCGGGGGTACAACAGAGCCGAGCGTCGAACCAGTCGCGGATCCCGAGCCGGTCGAGCACCGGCTCGCAGAGGAACTCCTGACAGTGGGTCACCAGCCCCACTGGTTCCTCGAGGTCGGCGACGAACCCGGCGTCGTCGTGGAGATAGGTCTGTTCGGCGCGAACCATCGGATCCTCCTCGTCGTGGAAGGCCGTCCAGAACTCGTCGGGATCGATGCCCCACTCCCGGAGCTGTCGGTCCCGGGAGCCGGTCAGCCCGCTCCAGAGAATGTCGGCCTCCCGGTCAGTGAACTCGTACTCGAGCCGTTCACCGACCCGATCGAACACGTCCCGAGTGTAGGACCACTCGACGTCGACGAGCGTCCCGTCGAGGTCGAGCAGCCAGAAGTCGTACTCGCCGTCCATCGGACACAGGGATACGGTCGTCTCGAGTAAAGATGTATCGCCTGTTCTCCGCGTCGGACGCCGGCGGGCGAGACCCGGTGACGATCCGGAGCGCTAGATCGATCAAATATCATCCCAAGTATTACTAGAACCCATTCATGAGGTGCGCCGTACCATCCCAAATATATAACCGGATGTTATACACGAGTGGTAGTATGGACAAGTGGGAGGACGACTCCGACGACGATGGTGGCTCGAGCGCTCGAATGGAACCGTTCTCGGCTCCGAGCGTCCCCGACGGCGGGGTCCCCGACCTCGACGAGTTCCTGCGATTGCTGAGCAACCGACGGCGACGGTACGCGCTGTACTACCTGCGAGAACACGACCTGCGGGACCGGACCGCTCTCGCGAGATACGTCGCCGCCGAACTGGCCGGGACCGATCCCGAGGACGTCGCCGACGATCGAGTTCGGGAGGTCGAAACCATGTTCGTTCACGTCGACGTTCCGATGCTGGAGGAAAGCGGCGTCGTCTCGTCCGATCGCCGAACCGGAACGCTGTGTCTCGACTATCCGTCGGCGGCGGTCGAAACGCTACTCGACGCGTGTGCGACATTCGACGATCCGAACGTCGCTGGCGAGTCCGGCGACGCGTCGGACGGCCCGGCGAAGGAGTAGGGCGCTCGACTGGGACGAGGATCGAGGCGAAGACGACGAACCGTTTCTACTCGTCGTCGCCCCTGACCCGGATACTCGAGCCGAGGTACTTCGAGAGCACTTCCGAAACGTTCTCGGCGTTGAAGAGTTCGAGGTCGTCGGCGATCTCCTTCTTCAGCGCCGCGAAGTACGCCTCGTCGACCTGGAGTTCGCGAAACGAGACCGACTCGACGGGCTCGCCGAGCCACTCCTCGGCGAGCCGACGGCCGTACTCGGCGTCGCCCACCTCGCCGCGCCACAGCGTATCGCGGAAGAACAGCCAGCCCTCCTCGCCCGGCTCCGGCGCCTCGCGAAAGACGGTAACGGTCGTCCCGGTCGTCGACGGCTCGAGGGAAACCTCGGCCTCGTCGGCCTCGAGGCGGAGTTCGGCGCGGAAGACGTACCGTGCCTCCATTCTCGACTCAGGCGTCGCGCTCTGACTCGATCAGCTCCGCCATCTCGATGTCCTGTTCCGTGATCCCGCCCTCCTCGTGGGAGGTCAGTCGGATCTCGACTTCCTCGTAGCGGATGACGATCTCGGGATGGTGGACCTGCGCCTCGGCGATCTCGCCGACCATCTGGGCGAAGTTGACGCCGCGGAGGTAGTCGTCGAACTCGTAGGCCCGAACGATCTCGTCGCCCTCGCGCGACCATTCGTCGGGTAGTTGCGCATCGATCTCGTCGTCGGAGAGTAGGTCGGCCATAGTCGCCCGAACGGAAGCCAATCAAATAATGATTGTGCCACGCCGTATTCGCCGTGACAGGTCTCGAGACCGCCTCGAACGGGACGAATCGGCGATTCACTGAGCGAAGATCGGCGGGACGCGTCGCGACCGAATCGACCGACGGAATCGGGGTCGCGAACGAACGGAGGCGCCGACAAGGACTTATCCCCGAACGGAGTACGTGCTGGCAGTGTAATGTGTGATCGGTCAGGCGATTGTGCGAACGACGAGACGTGCCAACTCGTTCTCAAAAACGAACACACCGGGATCGAGACGACCGAGTACTACTGCAAGGCACACCTCGTCCTCAGAATATGGGAAGTCGAAGCCGACGACGCCCTCGATATCGTCGACGCGACGAAGCTCTGGTACTGACCGTCATACGGATTCGTGTCATCAATTCCCACCGATCGGCGACTCGCGAGGCCGATCGGCGGTAACTACGGACACGAATCCGTATCAGTCGTCGTCGGTCGCCTCGAGCGGGGCCGCGGCGCCGGTTACGGGCGGGGCGACCGGCTCGTCGGCGCCGCTGAGGTCGGGATCGAACAGCTGGAGGGCGGTGTTGATCGTGCTCCAGTCGTCTTCGGCCGCCGCCTCGCGGAGGCTCTTGGTCGGCGGGGCGAGCAGCTGGTTGACCAGCGCGTCGGCCATCGCCTCGACGACCTCTCGCTGCTGCTCGGAGAATTCCTCGCCGTCGAGTCGCGACAGCGCCGTCTCGAGTTCGCGTTCCTTCATGCGCTCGGCGGACTCGTACATCGCGGCGATCACCTCGTCGGCGCGGGCGCGCTTGTACTGGTCACAGAGCAGCTCGAACTCGCGGTCGACCATCGACTCGACCTCGCTGGCCGCGTCGGACCGCTGTTCGCGGGTCTCCTCGGTGACCGACTCGAGGTCGTCCAAGTCGTAGACGGCGACGGTCGAGAGCTCGTCGGCGGCCGGATCGACGTCGCGGGGCTGACCGAGGTCCACGACGACCCGGTCCGGACCGGCGTCGACGTCGCCGTCGGTCGCGAGCTGTTCCGACTCGAGGATCGGCTCCTCGCTACCGGTCGCGGTGACGACGACGTCGGCACCGCTGGCGACGGTGGAAAGCGCCTCTAAGGGGACCGCCTCGGCGGCGACGTCGAGTTCGGCCGCGAGGTGTTCGGCGTGATCGATCGTCCGGTTCGCGACGACGACGTCGTCCACCCCGGCGTCGGCGAGGCTGCGAGCCGCGAGCCGGCCCATTTCACCGGCGCCGACGACGAGCGCGGTCGTCCCGTCGAGGTCGATCTCTCGACCGGCGAGTTTCGTCGCCGCCGAGCCCAGCGAGACGACGCCCTCGTTGATCTCGGTCTCGGTGCGTGCCCGTTCCCCGACGTGGATCGCCTTCGTCACGGCGGTCTCGAGCATCTCGTCGATGCCGCCGGTGGTCCGGGCGTCCTCGTAGGCGGTCCGGACCTGTCCGAGAATCTGATCCTCCCCGAGGACGACCGACTCGAGGCCGGCCGCGACCGACAGCAGATGGTGGAGGCTCTCGTCGTGGTCGGTGACGACGACGGCGTCGTCCTCGACCCCGGTGAAGAATTCCTCGAGAGCGGCCCGGCCGACGGCGGCGTCGGTGCCGACGACGTAGGCCTCGACGCGGTTGCACGTCGAGAGCACGTACGCCTCCTCGATCTCCGGCACCGAGAGCAGGTCGGCGACGGCGGCGCGTTGGCTCTCGGGACTCGCGGCCGCGAGGTCGTCGACGCTACCGCTCTCGTGTGTCACGCGCGCAGCCGTGACGACTCCGGCCGAGATCACGGTCGATCACCCCCAGTAGATAGTTCCTCGTCCAGCACGTCCTCAATCACTTGACGATAGTTGGAAGTACCGGTACGTAAAGCTGTCCAAAGGTCCGGAGAATTGACGACGCCGGTGACGAGCTCCCGCCGTCGCTCGGGCGGAACGTCCCGGGATTTCAGTTCCGTCCGCAACTCGGCACACGCCCGCGCCATCTCACCGGCTCCCGCGAGCGTCTCCTCGAGGTCCTGCCGGAGGTACTTGCTCAACGCGGGGGCGGTACCGCCGGTCGCGATCGAGACGACGACGGGGTCCTCGCGCACGGTCGCGGGAACGACGACGCTGCCGACGTCGCGCTCGCCCGATCGATCGGCGCGATTGACCAGCGCTCCGCGCGCTCGAGCCGCCTCCGCGACGGCCTCGTTGAGCGCCGCGTCGTCGGTCGCGGCGACGACCAGCGCGGGGTCCGTTCGCTCGAGCCAGCCGTCGACGTCGGCCGGATCGGGCGCGGAACGGATCAGTTCGGCCCCGCCGAACTCCCGGTCGGCGAAGTCGGGACTGACGACGATCACGTCGGCCTCGCGGGCGAACCGTCGGGCCTTCCGAGAGCCGACCCGACCGCCGCCGAAGACGAGTACCGTCGCGCCCGTGAAATCGTGCAGGAGTGGAATCATTTCGGTATCGAACGTTCGTTCGTCATCCGTTACTCGGCCTCGGTGTTCGCCTCGGCACGCTCGTCCAAACGAATACCGGTCTTCTTCAAGATCTGTGTGGAGTGCAAGGTGTCCCAGTCGTCGTCAGTTACGTTCCAGTGGTCGTCCATCCGTTCCCGAACCTGTTCGATCCGCCGTCGGCTCTCGTCCTCGCTGCGGCCGTGGGTCATCGCGAAGAAGTTGTACGGCCAGACGCCCTCGTGGCGCGGCCGCTCGTAGCAGTGAGTGACGAACGGCAGGGCGGCGATCTCGGGGCCGACCTCGTCGACCTGCTCGTCGGGCACGTTCCAGACCGTCATCCCGTTCTCCGTGTAGCCCAGCGCGTAGTGGTTGGGCACGACGCCGATCCGGCGGATCTTCCTCTCCCGTTCGAACCGTTTGATCGTCTCGAGGACCCATTCGGTCTCTCGACCGATGGCGTCGGCGACGTCGGCGTACGGCGTCTCGGTGAGGGGGAGGCCGTCCTGGACCTCGAGGATCAGGTCGCGCTCGGCCGGCGAGAGCGTCTCGCTGTCGGCCGGCGCCACGTCGGGGCCGAGATCGGTGCAGTCGACGCCGGCGCGCTCGACGTCGCCGTCGCCGTCCAGCGGGCCGTCGACGTAGAACTTCGCCTCGACGCGGAACTCCTGCTGTTTCGGCAGGTTGTACGTCTCCTGCCCAGTTTCGTCCTCGATCTCCGCGAGGACGTCGTCGACGCGGTCCTCGTCGGCGACGCTCACGACGAACCAGACGTTGAGATGGGGGTGCTCGCGCTCGTAGTTGTGCGCGACCTCGCGGTGATCGTTGACTCGCTCGACGAGCTCGTCGAACCGCTCTTCGGGGGCGTGCATGGCCACCAACGTCGCCGCGCCGCCGATCTCCTGGGCGTTGACGAGCGGGCCGAACCGCGAGAGGACGCCGCGCTCGTCCAACTCGCTGATCGTCTCGAGCAACTCGGTCGCCGAAATGTCGACCCCGCGATCGCGCAGTGCGGCCGCGGCCGGTTCGAACGGCCGATCGGTGACGGGAAATCCGCCCTGATAGGCGTTGACGACCGCCCGCTCGCGCTCCGTGAGGTCGACGTCAGTGGTCATACGCGCCACTCCGGACTACCGAACTATAAGGAACTCGGAGACGGGCCTCCCGAGTCGGCGCGCCCCGACTCGAGCGTCCGGCGGCGAGAGCGACGTCCGGTCGAGAACCGGCGCGTCGATTCGATCCCGCTACTCGTCGCCCCGAACGCCGGTGACCTCGTGGCCGAGCTCGCGGATCTCCTCGAGGATCGCCTCGTGGTCCGCGCTCGCCCGGTAGTAGATGACGATGTCGAAGCTCCCCTCGCGCAGCAGCTGCTGGCACTCCCAGACGAACTCCTCGTCGTCCAGCGTCAGTCCCTGATGCTGGTTCGAGGAGAAGTCGGGGTCGTCGTTGCCCGAGTAGACGTAGCAGTCGTCCGGATCGTACCCCGACTTGTCGGCGATGATGTCGCCGACGTCGAGGGTGGCCTGCATCATCTGGACGTCCTCCTGGCCGTCGTAGTCAGTGTGGACGATCGCGCCGTTGAGATCGATCTCGCCGGGCTCGAGCAGTGCCTTGGTCCGCTGGTAGAGGTCGTCGTCGATCGCGTCTGCCATTGTCCGAACCGAGCGGGGCCGAACGGATAGCGGTCACGATTCTCTCGAGCGGCCGGCGTTTGCATGCCGTGGGATGCCACACAAGACACATAGGGATAGGAGACCTTTACTCGAGCAATGAAGCGGTGGCTCCGTGAACGCGTCGACGCTGCCTACGAGGGGTTGCTCTCGCGGGAGATCTCCGGCGCACCGACCCACGTCGCAGTGATTCAAGACGGGAACCGACGGTACGCCCGCAGCAACGGCGACGATGCTCCCGAGGGCCACCGCAAAGGAGCGAAGACGACCGAACGGGTCCTCGAGTGGTGCCAGGACATCGGCGTCGAGGAGTTGACGCTGTACACGTTTTCGACGGAGAACTTCAATCGACCCGACGAGCAAAACGAGGCGCTGTTCGACCTGATCTGCGAGAAACTCCACGAGTTCGCGGAGGCCGACCGCGTTCACGAGAACGAGGTCTGTATCCGCGCTATCGGCGAAACGGAGCTGCTCCCCGATCGGGTTCAAAACGCCATCGAGTACGCCGAACGCCGCACGTCCGACTACGACCGGTTCGTGCTCAATATCGCGCTCGCGTACGGCGGTCGCTCGCGGCTGCTCGAGGCCACCCGTGGGGTCGCCGAGGATGTCGAAGCGGGAGAACTCGATCCCGAGGAGATCGATATCGAGGACATCGAACGTCGACTGTACGACCGACCGCTTCGAGACGTCGATCTCATCATTCGACCCGCCGGCGAAGAGCGAACCTCGAACTTCCTGCCGTGGCACGCCAACGGCAACGAGGCGGCCGTCTTCTTCTGTACGCCCTACTGGCCGGAGTTCTCCAAGACGGACTTCCTACGGGGGATTCGGACCTACGAACACCGCGCCGAATCCTGGCGGCGGAACCGTGCCCGACGGGCGCTGGCCCTGCTCGGCGCCGTCAGCGACGCCGAACTCGCGGAGGCGAAGTCGATCGTCGAGCGGTTCCGCGACTCGCTCCCGACGTCCGAACAGCCCGATCTGGAGGAGTTAGACGCGATCCAGAGCGAACAGGGCGACGGAATCGACTCGAGCCGCCGGGCCGCCGACTGACCGCGTCGGCGACCGTCGACGAAGCCCCGAACCCGACAGCGGAGTCGCTCCGTCCCGGAAATTTTCCCCCATATATGGACGTAATAATTGCGATTGTAGCTGCCACCGTCGTCGACATCGAGCGGCTCACGCGATTGGCGGATTGCTCGACCGAGACGGCCGCGACCCTGCTCGGTAGTTCGCGGACGCGGATCGCGCTTCCGGTCCTGTCGCGGTGTGAGCCGCCGATCTCGCTCGATCGGCTGGCGGCCGACATCGCCGCGTTCGACGGCGAGCGAACCCGAGCGGCGGTTCGCGTCGCGCTCGTTCACGTGACGCTGCCGAAACTCGAGGACCACGGGCTGCTCGAGTACGAACTCCGGTCGGAAACCGTCCACCTGTCGGGGCCCGTCGTCGCCCTCGAGGAACCGCTGGGAACGCCGCCGAACGGCGACGACCGCGAGTCGGTCGAGTCCCGTGACCCGCGCCGTTAGCGACCGAACCGACGCGATCGGTTACAGTACTCCCGGACGGCCCGCAGGAAGTCCCGCTTGCGGAAGTCCCGCCAGTTGACGTCCGTGAAGTACAGCTCCGAGTAGACCGACTGCCAGATCATGAAATCCGAGAGCCGTTCGGCGCCGGTCTTGATCACGAGATCGGGCTCGGAGGGGAAGATGAGGTGATCTTCGACCCGCTCGTCGTCGATCTCCTCGGGCGCCAGCTGCCCGTCGTCGACGTGTTCCGCGAGCGTCCGGACCGCGCTGGTGAACTCGTGTTTTCCGCCGAGACCGATCCCGATTCGAATGGGCGCTTCCGCCGGCGTTCGATCCTCCGGGCCGCGGACGGCCACCTCGCGGGGCGCCTCGAGCGTCTCGAGTTCGCGTCGCAGGGCCGGCACCGCCGCGGCGTCGAGGACGCTGACGTAGACGGTCACCTGGGTAGCGTACTCGAAGGCCCACGCGAAGAAATCCGTCAGCGTCTCGTAGGCGTCCCGCTCCAGGAGGTCGCGCTCGGTGATGACGAGCGCGATGTGATCGGGGAGTTCGCCGTCGTGGCGACGGATCCGCAGAGCGAGATACTGTTCGTACAGACCCACGGCAGTGAGTTTCCGGTCCGGTGTGATACCGGTTTCGGGTTTTCGCGAGCAGCGATTCCCCAGTCAGAGCAGCGATCGTCCCGGTCCGCGACCGAAATGTCGGCCGGCGGAACGGAGTCGTTCCGACGCAGCACACCGTTGAGGCGCGGCAGAACGGCCACACCGCAGTTCACGAAGCTTCAAGTGAACGCCACAGAAAGGACTCGATATCGTGACAGCACCTGTTCGGCGAGCAGGCGTGTTTGCGGCCCTCTGTACGCTCGCACTCGCCGTTCCGCTCGGCAATCCGCAGGTCGGTGCCGCGATCGCCGCCGTCGCGGTCCTCGGGGCGCTCGCCGTGACTGACGGGCCGCTCTTCGAACTGCTGGCCTATCCGAGCGACTACGAGGCGGGGCGTCTCTACGGCATCGTCACGCTCGTACTCGCGGGGTCCACGCTCGGTCTCATCGCGGTCACGACGTCGATGTCGGTCGCGGTCTTCGTCGGGACCGTCCTGCTGGTCGGCTACGGCAACCTCGCCGAGCAGCTCGCCGGCCAGTGGACCGATCGCGACGTCGTCCACGTGGCGGTCTTCTGCGTCGTCGCGACCCTCGCCGCCGTCGTCGGACAGACGGCGGCGCGCTCGATCGCCGACGGCGCCGCCCTCGAGTCGCTGTCGGCGGCGCTGCCGACGATGGTCTTTCTCGGTGCCAGCGGCGCGCTGCTGGCGTCGCTGCTCCGGGACGTCCTGTTCGCGAACGACGATCCCGTCGTCATGCTCACGGTCGGCCTCCTCGCGTGGCTGCTCGCTGAGCTCGAGCCGGCGCTGGCCCTCTCCGGGGGGGAGATCGCCGCCGCGCTCGCGATCACCGTCGCCTTCGGCTACGCCTCCTACGCCCTCGAGACGGCCTCGATCGCGGGGATGCTCACCGGGACCCTGCTGGGGCTGTTGACGATCGTCCTCGGCGGCTACGGCTGGTTCGCCGTCCTCATCACCTTCTTCGCCATCGGCGGGCTCTCCTCGAAGTACCGCTACGAGGAGAAGACGGAACTGGGCGTCGCCGAGGACAACAACGGCGCCCGCGGCAGCGGGAACGTGCTGGGCAACGCCGCCGTCGCGCTCGGGGCCGTCCTGGGCTACGCGGCCAGTTCGGCGACGCTGTTGCCCGGCGATCCGGAGCCGAGCCTGTTCCTCTTCGCCTTCGCCGGCTCCGTCGCGACGGCGATGAGCGACACCCTCTCGAGCGAGATCGGGAGCGTCTTCGAGACGCCGCGGCTGATCACCACCCTCGAACCCGTCGAACCCGGCACCGACGGCGGGGTCACCTGGCAGGGAGAGATCGCCGGCATCGTCGGCGCGACCGTCGTCGCCGGGATCTCCTACGGTCTCTTCGAGGAGGTCTCGGCCGTCGGCGCGGTGATCATCGTCGCCGCCGGCGTCGTCGGCATGACCGTCGACAGCCTGCTGGGGGCGACCCTCGAGGGGCGAGTGCTGGGCAACCAGAGCGTCAACTTCCTCGCGACGCTCTCGGGCGCGCTGGTCTGTGCGCTGCTGGTGTTGTCGTTCGCCGTGCTCGGCTGAGGAAACGAGAAATCGGTGTCGGCGGGTGCGGCGTCGGTCCGTCGCGGTTCGGGGTCGTCAGTCGTCGGCCGTGGGGAACGAGCGCTCGGTCGCTCGGCCCGACGGGGAGTCGTCGAGTCCGTCGAGTCGTTCGTCCGGGACGAGGGAGTCCAGTCGATCGTCGTCGCGCGCTTGCGCGATCGCGCCGGCCGCAGTCACCCAGAATATCACGAGCGCCCAGGCGCCGAGCAACCCGAGCGCGGCCGTCGGTGGCGGAGTCATTACCAGTCGCTCGACACTGGTCGCATATCAATTACTCGTCCGGGTCCCATGCGACGGGAGTGAGCGAAACCGAAGCGATCGTGTCGGTCTGCGACGCGGCTCAACAGCCGCCGCCACAGCCACAGCCCGCGGTCGTCCGCTCGATCCACAGAGACAGTCCGGCGCCGACGACGACCGCGACGCTTCCGGCCACAGTCCGGGGACGGTGCCGACGCTCGCCTCGATACCCCGACGATTCCCCGAGGGAGTCGACCCCACCGTCCGTCACGTCGATCGGGAGGGACACGTGCCCGTGTCGTCGTCGGAACACCAGGACGTGACACAGTCCTCCCGCGTGGGTTGACTCACGCGGCGCTCGTCCGAGATGAGATGCCGAACGCCTACTACCAGTCACGTGTCGTCCCGAACCGGGACGGTCGGACGATCCGATCGACGGCCGTCACTCCGTGTCGGGCGGCTCCTCGGCGATGTCGTCGATCGCGTGGATCCGCACGTCGGTGGGTCGCTTGGTGAACTGGCCCAGCGAGCGCGCGACGATCCGCTCGACGCCGCGATCCGCCGCCAGATCGAGCAGCCGCTGGTCGAGGATCTCGTCCAGGACGATCGCCGTCGGCACCGTCTCGAGGGACTCGAGGGCGGCGTAGGCGTCGCTCGCGTCGGTCTCGTCGACGGCGTCGCCGTCCGCGTCGAGAAAGCGGACGCGGTCGGTGTTTCGTCGGACGATCGCCGTCGCGTGGCCGTAGACGGTCTCGGGTTCGGCGTCCTCGTCGTCCCCGGTCGCCGCCTCCGCGTCGGAATCGGTCTCGACCGACGCCGACCCCGCGGTCTGTTCCGACGCGGACGAACCGGACTCGTCGCCGTGGCCGACACCGTCATCGTCGACGGCGGTCCGACTCCTGTCGCTCGCGTCGCCGGACGGCGTCGACGGACTCACCGTCTCGGGCGGTGACTCCGCGGGGCCGTCGATCGCCTGCGACGAGCCGTCGGCGTCGCGGTCGGCCGCCGACTCCGTCGGGGCCGGAGCCGGCGTCGAGCTGCCGTCGGTCGCGGCGACGGCCTCCCGGGGCTCGTTCATCCCCGAGACGGTATCGTAGGGAACCTTGTTCCGGAGGGCGGTGAACAGCTGGTGGTGGTCTAAGTCCTCGACGGACTCGCCGGCCGGCGCGAACGCGACGTAGTCGACGTCGCCGACCTGCGACAGTTCCTCTAAGATGAGGTCGCCGCCCCGATCCCCGTCGAGGAAGGCAGTGACCGTGCGGTGGTGGGTCAGTTCGGCCACCGCGTCGGGGACGTTGGTGCCCTCGACCGCGATGGCGTTCTTGACGCCGTACTTGAGGAGGGTGAGGACGTCGGCCCGTCCCTCGACGACGATGATCGCGTCGCTGTCCGTCACTCGCGGCCCCGCGGGCAGTCCCTCGTACTCGGTGATGTCCTCGACGCGGACGTGCTGGCGGACCTCCGCGAGGATCTCCTCGGAGGACATCACGCTGTCGTCGAACCCCGTCTGGAGCAGTTCCTTCGCGCGGTCGACGACCGCCTTGCGCTTGGCGGCGCGGACGTCCTCGATCTCGGTCACCTCGAGGTCGGCCCGACAGGGACCGACTCGATCGATCGTCTCGAGGGCGGCGGCGAGCGTCGCGGTCTCGACCTTGTCGAGGCTGGTCGCGATGGTGAGATGGCCTCGAGACTGGCCGCCGGTACTGACTATTTCGACGTCGATGCGTCCGACTTTCTGTGACTGGCGGAGATCGCGGAGATCGAGTTCGTCGCCGAGCAGGCCTTCGGTCTGACCGAAGATCGCGCCGACGACGTCGCTCCGCTCGACGACCCCCTCGGCCGTGACATCGGCGTGGATGAGATATTTCGACGTGTCTTCCATAGTGTCCTCGCAGCGCGGTCCCGCGAATCGGGACCGCGATCGATTTATGTAGGTTTTGGATCGTGACGGGGAAATAGCTGTTGACCTTCAAGGACTCCGAGGATCGAACCGACCGCCGACGGGGCTACCGACGATAGTGACGGTCGGAACGGCGGCGATCCGGCCGAACGGAGCGCCGACGGGCCGATCGTTCGGGGCGTCGGTGATCCGCTCCCCGGACGCCGACGAGCGGATTCCCGATACGCCGGCGATCGTCTCGAGGGAGACTCAGTACGCCGGCCGGTACCGGTACCAGTACCAGTAGCCCGCGACGGCGAGCAACACGAGCAGGCCGCCGAGGAAGAAGAGCAGTCCCGGCGGTGCGACGTCGAAGATCGCGTCGGCCACGTCCGCGGCGCCGTCGGCCGCGCCGTCGACGGTCTCGTTCCCGGTCGCGTTCTCGGTGCTTCCGTTGCCGTCGGGACTCGACGCGCCGTCGCCCGTGGGCTCGTCGCTGGCGATTCCGACGTCGTCCGTCTCCTCCTCAAGGGCGTCGGCACCGTCGCCGTCACCGCCCCCGCTTCCACTTCCGTCCGTCCCGTCGCCGCCCGTCTCGTCGCCGCTCGTCCTATCGGCCCCACCGCCGGCGTCGGCGTCGGCACCCTCCGGCGTCGCCTCGGCGGGCGCGGACTCCGTCACCGACTCGGCCCACCGCGTGAGGCCGTACTGGACGAACAGCCCGCCGGCAGCGAGCAACGCGACCCCGCCGACGAACCGCGAGAGGGCCTCGCGAAGCCGACTGGCCGTCGACTCGTCGCTCGTGACGATCAGCGGCCCGTCGGTCGTCGCGTAGACGCTCATCTCGTTGCCCCGCGAGGAGTACCAGGTGTCGACGACCTCGACGAGCCCCGCCTCCTCTAAGTTCTCGAGGTGGTAGCGGACGTTCTGGATCGAGGAGTCGATGGCCTCGGCGACGTCGCTGGGCGTGCCGGGGTCCTCGTCGAGGCGCGCGTAGATCCGGCGGGCCGTCGTCGAGGAGAGCGCGCTAAAGACCGCGTCGGCGTCCTCGCCCTCGAGCCCGACGATACGCGGCCGGCCCTCGTTCTCGGCGGGTTCGGAGCGAAACGGGAACAGCCGAGCCATGTGGTTCGCGTCGTACTCGTTCGGCGATTACTATACGTTTTGTCCTGTCTGAAAGAGCGATTTTAGCTTGGGACGACCAGTTTCTCGAGCAGGCGAAAGAGCGATTTCAGCCTCGAAATCCCGGCGGAGAACGCTCTCGCGCTATCGATAACGAAACTTCTTCAACGACCACGGTTGAAGGGAAACTGTTACCAACGTCGGGCCGAACACCCGGATATGCGCCGACTGCAACTTCTGGGATGGGGCGCGGTCGGGATCGTCCTCTGTGCGCTGGCGGTCCCGTGGTTCCTCTGGGGCGATTCGACGGTCGTCGCCGGCCTGCCGCTGTGGCTCTGGTGGCACGTCGGCTGGATGGGACTCGCGTCCGCCGTCTTCTGGGCGTTCGCCCAGCGGGCGTGGGGTATCGGCATCGAACCCGGACGCGAGGGCGACTCGAGCGAGGCGAACGGGTCGGAGGCCTCGAGTCTCGAGCACGGGGATCGCTCGTCGCGACCGGCAACGGGAGGTGATCGGCCGTGAGCGTCGCCCTACAGTTGGGGATCATCGTCGGCTACCTGCTATTGGCGCTGGCGATCGGGCTGGTCGCCTATCGGCTGACCGACCGGACCGCGGAGGACTTCTACCTGGCGAGTCGGACGCTGGGGACGGTCGTCCTCCTCTTTACCACCTTCGCGACGCTACTGTCGGCGTTCACCTTCTTCGCCGGGCCGAACATCGCCTACGCGCAGGGCCCCGAGTGGGTGCTGGTCATGGGACTGATGGACGGGATCATCTTCGCCATTCTCTGGTACGTCATCGGCTACAAGCAGTGGCTGCTCGGGCGCCGGTACGGCTACGTCACGCTCGGCGAGATGCTCGGCGACCGCTTCGGCTCGCGGGGACTTCGGGCGCTGGTCGCCGGTGTCAGCCTGCTGTGGCTGTTTCCCTACATAATGCTCCAGCAGGTCGGCGCCGGGACCGCGCTCGAGGCGCTGACCGAGGGCGCGATCTCCTACGCCGCCGGCGCGGGGTTGATCACCGCGTTCATGATCCTCTACGTCGTCGCCGCCGGAATGCGCGGCATCGCCTGGACCGACACCCTGCAGGGCGCGTTCATGCTCGTGACGACCTGGGTCGCTCTGCTGTGGGTGCTCGCCGAAATCGGCGGCGCCGGGGCGGCGACGGAGGCGCTCGCGGCGAGCGAGGAGACCGCCCGCTTCCTCTCGTTGGGGAGCGACTACTACACGGCCCAGTGGATGCTCTCGACGGCGATCACGATCGGCTTCGGCGTCGCGATGTTCCCGCAGGTCAACCAGCGGTTCTTCGCCGCCGGCTCGAAGACGGTGCTCAAGCGCTCCTTCGCCCTCTGGCCGATCCTCTGCGTCCTGCTGTTCCTCCCCTCGTTCATGCTCGGCGCGTGGGCCGCCGGCCTCGACGTGACGGTACCGGAGGGGGGCAACGTGCTCCCGATCGTGCTCGCCGAGTACACGCCGATCTGGTTCGCCGCGCTCGTCATCGCGGGCGCGATGGCGGCGATGATGTCCTCTTCGGACTCGATGCTGCTGTCGGGGTCGTCGTACTTCACCCGGGACCTGTGCCGACCGACCCTCGCCCGTTTCGGGTGGGCGCTCTCCGAGCGAACCGAGGACCTGATCGCTCGCAGCGTCGTCGTGATCTTCGCCACGGCGGCGTTCGTCGCGAGCCTCCTGAACCCCGCGACGCTGTTCGAACTCGGGGACGCGGCCTTCAGCGGCTTCGCGCAGCTCGCGTTTCCCGTGCTCGTGGCCCTCTACTGGCGCCGGACGACCCGAACCGGAATCACTGCGGGAATCCTGATCAGCCAGGCGTTCTACCTCGCCAGTCTCTTCTTCGCGTTCGTCCCCGGCAGCTACGCCGGATGGACGGCCGGCATCGTCGGTATGGGACTCGGTCTCGTCGTCACCGTCGCCGTCTCGCTGGTCACGACGCCCGCGGCCGACGAGCGGCGGGCGATTTACTTCGAGCGACTGGGGGCGGACTGAACGGCCGTCCGTCCGACCGACCTCGCCGCGCCGCAACTGGCTGCTCGTGACTCCCTTGCCACTGGCACCGGGATTTTGTAGTTCGTCGCCCTGGGTACGCGCATGGACCTCGAACTCGACGAGAACAGCGCACTGGTGACGGCCTCCTCGAGCGGCCTCGGCTTCGCGAGCGCCGAGGCCCTGGCCGAGGAGGGCGCGAACGTGATGATCTGCGGACGCGACGAGGAGCGCCTCGAGGAGACCCGCGAGGAACTCGCCGAGGTCGGCGACGGCGAGGTTCGGGCGACGCCGACCGACCTCACGGACCCCGACGAGGTCTCCCACCTCGTCAGCGAGACGGTCGACGCCTTCGGCGGGATCGATCACCTCGTCACCTCCTCGGGCGGTCCGCCGAGTACGACCTTCCTCGAGACCGACGAACAGGACTGGTACCAGGCCTACGACCTGCTGGTGATGAGCGTCGTCTGGACGATCGAGAACGCCCACGAGCACCTCCTCGAGTCCGAGTACGGGACGATCACCTGCATCACGTCCCGAACGGTCCGCGAGGTGGCCGACGGCCTCCTGCTGTCGAACTCCGTGCGCCGCGGCGTGATCGGCCTCGTCAAGACGGTCTCGCGGGAGTTCGCGCCCGAGATCCGCGCGAACGCGGTCCTCCCGGGAACGATCGAGACGCCCCGCATCGAGGAGCTCATCGAGGCGAACATCGAGCGCGGCGTCTACGAGGACTACGAGGAGGGGCTGGCGGACATGTCGAGCGACATCCCGATGGACCGCCTCGGCGAGCCCAGCGAACTGGGCGACGTCGTGGCGCTGCTCTCGAGTCCCCGCGGAAGTTTCGTCAACGGCGTCGCGCTCCCGATCGACGGCGGGCTGTTGCGGAGTTAGGCGCGCTCAAATCTGCTCGACCCCCTCCAGCGGGAGTCGAGCGACAGACGAATACCACGCGGTGGCGCGCGCTGTGCCGCGGTGAGTGCTGCGAGGTCCGAACGAAGTGAGGTCCTCGCCGGCGACGAACCGCGGCACGAATCTGCGCGAGGGATGAACGAACGAGCGAAGTGAGTGAGTGAATCGGCTGGGGAGGACCGTGGAACTCACAGCTGCCACGAGAACGGACTGCGGAAGTATTTTCGGAGGATCACTGTCTTGTGCTCTGCGCGTCGTTTACAATTTGCGAGCAATCGTTTCGACGGCGATCACTAGTCGATAAAACAGAGAGAACAGGTAGAGCGTCAACCCGACAGCGACGACGCTGAACAGCCACAGTAAGGGTTGCATCGTGTACATAGCGAGCGCGAAACTACCGATGAGGGCGATAGCGAGTCCGAGACGTACTGGGGTCGGTAACTCCCTCGGAATGCGACCATTCGCAGAGACCATATTTGACTTACATATTCGAGCGCCAAATACCTTTCCGATATATTAGAAAACAATCAGTAAGCGGTGCTCTGTATCGACCGTCCGGTCCCAGCGGAGCGGTTTCGGTAAGTAGCCGAAATTATGACGGGAACGATGAGCGGACTCACCGACGGAGTCGTCACTCGAACCGCGCTTCGAGCAGTCGTTCGACGTACTTCGCGAGGACGTCGACCTCGAGGTGGACCGGATCGCCGACCGACTTCTCCGAAAGCGTCGTGAGCTCGTAGGTCGTCGGGATGATGGCGACGGTCACCCGACCCGCGGCCTCGTCTAAGTCGGCGACGGTGAGGCTAATTCCGTCGAGCGTGATCGACCCCTTCTCGACGACGTAGCGGCCGTACCCCTCGGGCAGTTCGAACTCGAAGAACCAGTCCTCCTCCACGGACTCGATATCCGTCACCGTCGCCACCGCGTCGACGTGGCCCTGCACGACGTGGCCGTCGAACCGGCCGTCGGCCGGCATCGCCCGCTCTAAGTTGACGACGTCCCCCTCCTCGAGTGCGCCCAGATAGGTCCGCTCGACCGTCTCGGTCGCGAGGAAGACCTCGAACCACGCGCTCGGTTCGAAGCGTTCGACCGTCAGACAGACGCCGCTGACGCTGATGCTCTGGCCGTGCTCGAGGCCCGTCGCGACCTCGTCGGCGCCGATGCGAAGACGGAGCCCGTCGTCGGTCCGCTCGCGGGCGACGATCTCGCCGGTCTCCTCGACGATTCCCGTGAACATATGCGAACGTCCGAGTCGACGGATAAAGCCGTTCCGAACTCGGAACTCGTTCCAGTTCTGTGGTCCCCAAGAACGCGGCGACGGCAGTGACGGAGTCGCCGCGTTTTTGACGGCATCGCGCGTACCCCGGGTAATGGCCGGTATCATCGACACGATCAAACTCGCGGGCACGCTCGTCTTCGCGCTTCCCGCCGCCATGGCCGGGGTTCAGTTCCTGATCGACGGGAAGACGCTCGTCGGGGCCGTCTTGGTCTCCCTCGCGGTGTTGCTCGTCGTCGTCCAGCACCGCATGACGACGCCGTCGGACCTCCCGGAACTGGCCGTCAAACGGGTCGTCGGATCGGTCGTCAGCGAGCCGGAGCCAGAGGACGAGGACCGCGACATCGTGGACGTGACTCCCGAGGACGAACAGCGATAGTGTTCGATCAACAACAACTATTCCGCCGGAGCGAGTATCGAACCGATAGATGTCCGACCTCGTCATCGCGCTCGTTCACGCCGTCTCCCTCGTGAGTGAAGCCGTTCTGAGCCTCTACGCTCGAGTGACTCGTTCCGAAACAGAGACGGACAGCGACGCGACCGACGAGCGCTCGACGAACGATACCGACGCCGACGGCTGAGCGCTGAGCGCGCCCGACGCCGCTACTCCTCGAGCAGCGCCCGCGGCTCGAGCGAGCGCGACGGCGCCGCCAGATAGGTCGCCCGTTCCCCCGCGTCGCCCTTCACGAGGAGGTCGGCGATCCGCAGCCAGCGGTCGCCGTCGACGCGGACGGCCGACTCGAGTCGAACGACGCTCCCCGGACCGATCTCGTCGCCGCCCGCGAGCGGTCGCTCTCGAGGCTCGAGGCCGACGCCGCCGACGCGCGTCGCGACGGCGTCGGGGTCCTCGAAGCCGAACGCGCGGACCTCGGCCTCGAGGTCGGCCTCGACGGCGGTGACCGACTCGGCGTCGGCGGTCAGCATCGCCGCCGCGGAGCGAAACGACTGGGTCGCGCCGACGTGGGCCCGCCGCTCCCGGCCGCCGTCGCCGTCGACGACGAGCGTGCGGACGAGACCGCCGTGGTAACCGTCCGGGCCGCGTGGCGCCGTCTCGAGGACGATCGGCTCGGCGGGGCGAAGTGGTTCGTCGGCCGCGTCGCGACTCGAGGGCGCGTGTCCGGGATCGGGGTTAACGACGGTGTTACCGGCTGGAAACGCGCCCGCTGCCACGACGCCCTCGTCGATTACCGTCCGGAGGTGGGCCGGCGTCACGGCCTCGCCGTCGGCCGCGAGGCGGCCGTCCGCGACCGTCGCGTCGGCGAGCAGCGCGGCCGCTCGACGGATACCGGCGGCCGCGGCGGTCTGGGCCGCGGCGATCCGCTCGCGTTCGGCCGGCGTCTTCGCCGCTCGAGCGCGTTCGAGGACGTCCGTCGAGGCCGGTTCGAAGTCGGCCTCCTCGAGGTAGAGCGCGGCGTCGTGGGGCAGCCGCGCCGGCGTCAGGACCGTCCCGCCGTCGACGCGGTCGGCCAGTCGCGAGGCGAGCGCCCGAGCGGGATGGGACGACGCGTCGGCGGCCGTGACCGCGATCCACTCGCCGGCGTCGCCGTCGAACGCGACGGCCGTGAGCGTCCGCTCTCGATCGGCCGTCGACCGGCCCTCGACATCCTCGAGGGCCGACCGACAGTACCGGATCCCCGGATCGCGCGGAGTCCCGACGTGGACGAACGCCGCGGCGTCGCGTCGCTCGAGGGTGTCGGTGAGAAGCGACTCGAGGCGCGTGGCGACGTCGCCTGCGGGGGCGGTGGCAGTGTCGACCGCGTCGCCCGCGGTCGAGTCGGCGTCGGTCACGGCGCTTCGGCTTCGACCTCGTTGTCGTCCGCGTCGGCGTCCTGGGGCTGCTGGGCCTGCTCGACCAGTTCCTCCAGCGGCATCTCGGTCAGCCGGTTGTTGAGCAGGACGTCGATCGGGAGCGTCGGCGCGCCGTCGACCAGGTTCTCGAGGAGCACGAGCCGTTCGCGGGCCCGGGACATGCCGACGTAGAAGACGCGGCGTTCGTTGTCGGTCAGGACGGGAACCGGCGACGTGTTCTTGGTGAACTCCTCGCAGCCGGGAATGTCAGTGGGGTCGTCGACGGTGGCGACCATCTGCTCGACGACCTTCTCGGTGAGGTCGGTGCCGACGATGACGTGGTCGGCCTCGCGACCCTTCGCGGAGTGGATCGTGCCCACGCGGACGCGGTCGGTCTCCATCCCGAGGTACTCGCCGATCGCGAAGTACGACTGGACGCTCTTCGTCTGGAAGTTGGTGACCTTCCGGACCATGTCGGCCGCCGAGGCGGGACCGGGCATGAACGGGACGTGGTCCTCGACGACGTCGGCGGGGATCATGAGCTCCTCGAGGTCGTCGATGCCGGCCTCCTCCTGGCGGTCGTCGATTGTGTCGAACAGGTCGTCGCGATCGTTGGTCCCGAAGGCCGACTCCTGAAGCATGTCGGCGAGTCGCCGCGCCTGCAGACCGGTGACGTCCTCGCCCTCGTCGATGGCCTCGACGGCCCGGACGTACTGGGTGAGTCGGTCGGTCCACATCCGCTGGTCGGTCAGCGACGTGAAGGGGACGCCCTCGGTGATGAACTCGTCGATGAACTGGAACATCTGGTAGCGCGCCCGGAACAACACCATGACGGTGCCGTCAGTCTGGTTGAGCGTCCGCCGAACGTTCCTGACGACGTCGAGCATCGACGCGTTCGCGCGGGCTTCGACGGCGCCGCCCTCCTTACGGGGCTTTAAGTCCTTGTCCTGGCGCGTCTCGATGTGGCGAATCTCCTTGTTCACCGCGTTGAGGACGTTCGACGGCAGTCGGTAGGAGTTGGGGAGAATGACGTCCTCGTCGACTTCCTCGTCGAGTAGGAGCGCGGGATCGGCGCCCTGCCAGGAGTAGACGACCTGGTCGTCGTCGCCGGCGATCAGCACCTGCCGCATGTGGGGTTTCCACTCCTCGTAGACGTCGTACTGCAGCGTGGTGATGTCCTGAAACTCGTCGATCACCAGGAAGTCGACGTTCGGCAGCAGAGAGCGCTGTGCGACCCGCTCGAGCATGTCCGCGAAGCCGATCTTGCCCTCCTCGCCCTTGTAGGAGCGCCAGGCGCGGATCGCCTCGGGGACGTCGATCCGATCGTCGTCGCTGGGCCAGGTCGGGGTGTACTTGTTGCCCTCCTGGGCGTTGGGGTCGATCTCGGGCGGCAGTCGGACCTCCTCGTCGTTCCACTGGAAGGGAACGTCGTACCAGTCCGTGACGTCCCGTCGCGTCCGCTGGAGCCACTGACTGGTCGCGATGACCTTGTTGCCGATCGTCGTCGATCGGGCGGTGCGGCGACCGGCGCCCGAGTACTCGTCCTCGTACTCGAGGCCGTACTGCTCGCAGAACTCCTCCTTGTCGGACTCGCCGATGACGTCGCTTCGGGAGAGGTCCAGCAGCTCGTAGGCCTTCGCGTGCATCGTACAGACGTTCCCCTGCAGCGCGCGGGGACTCTCGCCGAGTCGCTCGGCCAGTCGCTCACGAACCTCCTGTGCTGCCGCTCGCGTGTACGAGACGACGAGGATATCCCGGAAGGTCACGCCCTCCTCCTCGAGGATCTCTTCGACGTGGTCGAGCAGGGCAGTGGTCTTCCCGCTGCCCGGACCACCGAACAACCGGGTCACCTTCGTCTCCGTGGTAGCCATTATCCCTGTTCAGGGTCGCAATACCCATAAGTCACGTGGGTTTTCGTCGGCAAAAATCGACAGCCGTTCGACGACGAAACGGATCGTTTCGAAACGTCTCAGGGGTTTCGCGGGGAGCGGGCGTTTCGCACGTCGGCACCGTCGCGGATCTTGTCCTGACAGTCGGGACAGACCCGCGGATCGTCGACGTTGCGCGGCGTGAACACGCGTGCGTAGGCATCCGTTACGAACGCGCCGCAGTTCTGGCATTCCGGCATTGTTCTCAGCGAACTATAGGGTAACCATACGTTATAATTGTATCGCATGTTGAACGTTGAAATTACGGCCGAATTAGCACTGATTCCCCGTCGTCGGACCAGCGAGCGCTGCCTCTGATCGCGGTTCAGCGGACGCCGAAAACGAGCGACCCGACGCCGTGACTACGGCGTCGGTTCCCACCCACAGACGGTACAGGCCGTGGCGGACGTGTCGTGGAGGCCGCCACAGTCGGGGCACTGCTTCTTGTTATACTCCTGCTCCCACCCGACTCGTTCTACGGTGTGACCGCGGTCCGAGAGGAATTGGTCGATGACGTCGTCACCGCCGTCATTGGGTGAGGTTGCCATAAGTGTGTCAATGGCTGCCACAGTATTAAACGATTGGGTTGGCCCCTAGATCTGCCTCGACCACCGAACACCATCGCCGAACCGATGACCGACGGTCGACTGCGACGCTCGAGTCGTCCGATGGGCGGTCCAGCGCCCCTGGGACGACCCGCGGACTTTTCTCGGTCTCGGCCCAACTATCGGCCATGAGCGACCTCCGCCTCGATGCGACCCAACTCGATCGCTACTCGAGACACGTGATCATGGACGAGATCGGTCCCGAGGGCCAACAGCGGCTGCTCGAGGCCAGCGTGCTCGTCGTGGGGGCGGGCGGGCTGGGCTCGCCGGCGATCCAGTACCTCGCGGCGGCGGGGATCGGCCGGCTGGGAATCGTCGACGACGACGTCGTCGAGCGATCGAACCTGCAGCGCCAGATCGTCCACGGCGACGGCGACGTCGGCCGCCCGAAGGTCGAGAGCGCGGCCGACTACGTCGCGGCGCTGAACCCCGACATCGACGTCGACACCCACGAGACCCGCCTCACCGCGGCCAACGTCGGCGAACTGGTCGCCGACTACGACGTCGTTCTCGACGCCAGCGACAACTTCGGGACCCGGTATCTGCTCAACGACCACTGCGTCCTCACCGGGACGCCGCTCTCCCACGGCGCGATCTACCGCTTCGAGGGGCAGGTCACGACGTTCACGAACGAGCGCGGGGAGGGAACAGACGATTCCCCGCCCTGTTACCGCTGTATCTTCCCCGAGGCGCCCGAGCCGGGCACCGTCCCCGACTGCGCCACGACCGGCGTCCTCGGCGTCCTGCCCGGCACCGTCGGCTGCATTCAGGCCACCGAGGTCGTCAAGTACGTCCTCGGGACGGGCGACCTCCTCGAGGGCCGCCTGCTCATGTACGACGCGATGGACATGACCTTCGAGGAAGTCCCGATCCAGTCGAACCCGACCTGTCCGGTCTGTGGCGACGAGCCCGAGATCGAATCGGTCGAGGACGTCAGCTACGAGGGCAGCTGCGAGATTTCCGCGGACTGAACGGCCGGTCCGTCCTCGATTCGTTCTCGAGTGACCGCGGTAGACACTGCTCGTCCAGTCGCTTTGGCGGGCTAAGTGCGGTGGCGCGCGCTGTCGATCACGTTCGAGCGAGGCGAACGGTGAACGGAGTGAACCGTGAGCGACAGCGAGAACTGATCGCCGACGCTGCGCGAGGGATGAGCGAGTAGTGCGGGACCGGAGGTCCCGCATACCATGCGAACGAGCAGTGCGCGGCGCTATGCGCCGCGACTGCCGGGACGGCTTCGCCGTCCCGCAGCGCCCGTGAGCAGATGAAGCGAGCGAATCGGCTGGGGAGGGGGTGGCAATTCCCCGTTGCCGCGATTGGCCGGAGACTCCCATTTCAGCCACGCGCCGTTCGAAGACGCGAACGGGGACGGATACGGTCGTCTTCAGTCGTCGGTCAGCCGCTGCTGACACGCCTCGAGGATCGCGATCTGTCGCTCGAGCAGGTCGCCGGCGATCTCGTCGGTCGCGTCGTCGTCGGTCGCGTCGTCGTCGATCTCGTCGTCGTCGATCTCGTCGTCCGTCTCTTCGAGTTGCGTCTGCATCGATCGGAGCAGTTCGAGGTGGACCGCGAGCTGTTGCTCGAACTCGGTGGCCGGAAGCTCGGCAGATGCGTCCTCGAGTTCGGTAACCATCTCGTCCATCGACTCGGACGAGCCACGATCGGACCCAGCGCCACCGCCCAGCAGCGCACCGACGACATCGAAGTAGCCGCTGGTCGCCGCCTGCGTCGCCTCGAGGCCCTGCTGTTGCATGCGCAGCGGCGTCTCGACGGCGGATCGGGCGGCGGCCTGCTGGGCGGCGATACCCTGCTTGACCAGCTCTTGCCCGCCGGTCATCGCGGCCCGCTGCGCCGCGATCGCGGCCGCAAACGGCGAGCTCGATCGATCGGACCGATCGGCTGTCGCCGGCTCCGCGCCGTCGACGTCCGTCTCGTCGTCGACGCGCTCTCTGGCGACCGTCCCGTCCGTCGGCTCGGTCTCGGTCTCTCGGCCGGCGAGCGTCTCCGGATCGATCTCCGGACCCGAACTCGCGTCCTCGTCGGCGTCGACGGCGGATTCGATGTCGACGCCGGGAACGACGTCCGCCTGCGACTGCCGCTCGTCCGCGGTCAGCGAGTCGTCTCGAGGCGCCGCGTCGTCGACCGTCGACTCCGTCGACTCGAGTTCGGTCTCCGGCCGCGGATCGGCCTCGGGACCCGAACGGGCGTCGACGTCGGGATCCAGTTCCGTCTCCGGACGGGCGTCGGTCCGCGACGCCGCGTCGTCCGTCGCGACCGATTCGATATCGACGCCGGTGTCGACCGCGTCGGTGAGATCCATCGATTCGGTTTCGCTCGAGGATCCCTCGCGGTCGGCACCAGTGGTCGCTTCCGCGGCCGACTCGAGGTCGACGCCGGTATCGACCGCATCGGCGATATCGGCGTCCCCGTCGGTCGCGGACGAGTCGCGTTCCGTCCGCCCTCGTTCCTCGGAACGCTCGCTGTCAGTCGACTCCGCCACGGCCTCGAGATCGACGCCGGGATTCAGTTCGTCGGCCGGATCCGTCTCCTCGGCCGTCGATTCCGACGCGTCGTCGCTCGCGTCGTTCGTGTCGCTCCCCGCCGACGCCGCAGTCGGTTCGGTCTCCGCTTCGCGGTCGGCGTCGACCGATTCCTCGATCTCGCCATCGTCGACCGGTTCCTCGGTTTCGGCGTCGTCGACCGGTTCCTCGATCTCGGCATCGTCGACCGATTCCGCGATCTCGGCATCGTCGACCGGTTCCTCGGTTTCGGCGTCGTCGACCGATTCCTCGGTTTCGGCGTCGTCGACCGGTTCCTCGATCTCGGCATCGTCGACCGATTCCTCGGTTTCGGCGTCGTCGACCGGCGCCCCCATCTCGGCGTGGTCGGGCGCCGACTTGGCCTCGCCGACCGGCGTGTTCTGGACGCCCGCGCCGTCCGTCTCGTCCGTCTCGTCCGACGAGTCGCCGGCTCGAGTCTCGCTCAGTTCGTCGGGTGACGCCGGCATATCGACGTCTGTCTCATCTGTTTCGGCAGCTCGCTCGCTCGTGTCGGCGTCTCTGTCGTCCGTTTCGACGGCCCCTTCTCGCGGATCCGTCGCTTCGTCCCGTTCGTCTCGTTCGACGATCACGTCGGCCTCGCTCGACGTATCGGCCGCGTCCGTCCCGTCGGAGAGATCGCTGTCACCGGATTCGTCCATCGGATCGTCCGACTCCCAGCCGTCGGGAGCGTCTCTCGGCTCACTCGTCTCCGGATCGTCGGGGGTGTTTACCGGTTCGCCCATATCCGGCTCGGAGGGAGCCGGTTCCGGCTCGTCCACGTCCGATTCGTCGGGAGCAGTCATCGGCTCACCCATTTCCGGTTCGTCGGGAACGTCCCTCGGCTCGTCCACGTCCGGATCGTCGATCATGGACGGCTTCGCGGGTTGTGTCGTCGTCTCGGACGACGCGCTACCGGACCTGGAACGGTCGCGCTCCTCGTCAGGAGCACTGTCGTCGGACTCGGCGACCTGATCGGCCGCGTTCCCCGTCGGTTGGTCCGCTTCGCTGCGGGTGTCCCCGCCCGCGTTCTCGGCGAGTTCGGTGTCGGGATCGCGTTCCGCGGCGTTCGCGGGCTCGTCGTCCGCCCGAGCCCGCGGTTCCGTCGCGTCGTCGGCTTCGGTCGCTGCCGATGGAGTCGCATCGGCGCCCGCCGGTTCGTCCGTCGCGGATTCGGCCGCCGTCTCGCTCGCCGCGACCGTCTCGAGGCGGATCGTCTCGCTCGAGATTTCGTCGACGGCGTCCTCGTGGATCGCGACGGTGTCGTCGTGGCTCCCGCTCCAGCCGAGGGCGGCCTTGATCGAGTCGACGAGGCCGGCCCGGGGTTCGACGCGGGCGGTCTCGTCTTCGACGGACGCGACGGTCCCGATCACCTCGCCGGACTCGTTCTCGACGGTTTTCTCGAGATCGTCGTCGGTAAACGTGGCACTCATGGGAGACCATGGCGCTCTCCGAGGCAAGCCTATGCTGCCTGCACCAGCGGGCCGCGTCCGACCGCGCGGTCCGACGGGTCGAGGCGCCGAGAACGTCGCTCGAGATCGCGTCCGTCAGCGCTGGGGCGGATCGAACTCGGTCGGTTCCGACTGCGGATCCGGTCCGGTGTCGTCCCTGACGGCGCGGAAGGCCCGGCGGTACCTGGCGATCTTCCGGTAGAGGAACGCGCCGATGGCGAGGTCGAACAGGACGACGTAGCCGATGAACGCCGCTCCGAACGGAAGCGGGGTGGCGCTCGTCACGAGGTTGGGGACGATGCCGACCGTGACGTTGTACGTGCCGTGGATGAACGCGGCGATCAGCAGCCCCTTCGTGACGATCGAGCCGGCGTGCTCGGGGTTGAACTTCGCGAGCCCGAGGTAGTAGCCCGCGATCGCCGAGTAGATGACGTGACCGGGGCCGACGAGCGCCCGGACGGTCGTGGTCCCGGCCGCGACGGTGAGGAGCCCGGTGTCGGCCGTGGCGATCGCACCGGAAATGTAGAGGGTGTTCTCGATCGCGGCGAACCCGAGGCCGGCGACGGCACCGTAGACCGCGCCGTCGATGACGGCGTCGAACGCGTCGCTCCGGTACGCGAAGAACCGGATCGCGAGCAGTTTCACCGTCTCCTCGACGGGACCGACGATCAGGTAGAAAAAGAGGACCATGCCGAGGGATCCGAGCGTCTGAAAGCTCGGACTAAATAGGGAGTTGACGACGGCCGCGAACGTCGCGAAGAGCACGGCCAGGACGAAGGTCGCGACGAGCAGCGTGAGCGGTTCGTGCGTCGTGATGTCCGAGTACCAGATGAAGGCCGCGAGTATCGCCGCCGGAACGACCGAGAGCCCGAAGAAGACGGCGATGACGACCGATCCCTCCTCGACGACGAGCAGCGCCGGTTGGACCAGTAACGCGACCGTGATCGCGAACGCGACCGCGAGAACGATCGTCTGTAGTCCGTAGCTGATGCCCGTATAGATCGCGTACGCGAATCGATCGAGGATCGATCGCGGCTCCCACGTCGAGACGTCGTACAGATCGGTCGACTCCTCGCTCGCCGCTTCGACCGGATCGCGCCTGCGTGCCATGGGCGGTCCTACGACGGCCGCTCCGGTAAGCGTTCGGCGGCGCCTGCACCTAGTATGATATTAACTATCAAGAACTGTATAAGGACTGTACTTATCCGGGCGTGCTACCGATGGTCGCCAAGTATGTACAGTGGCAGCCGCGGAATTCACTACACGGCACCGCCGGGACCGGACGAACCGAACGACGACACAGCGGCGGACGCGACCTCGGAGCCGTCGGAGGACGTTTCGACGGCCCCGTCCGCGGAGCCCGACGACGGCGTCGCGGCCGACGACTAGCGACGGTCCGGTTTCGGCGGGACGAGTAGCCCGCACGGACTCGGAATCCACAAAGGTCTCCCGCCCGAATCGGCGCTCATGCACTTCGATCAGCGAACCCAGCAGGCGCTTCGCGACGTCGGCCTCGAGACCGACGATCTCCGGGCCGCCTCGGAGGCGGTCGTCGAGGCCGTCGCGGCCGACGCGGCGGCCCTCGAGGAATTCTTCGACGAGCACGATACCGTCTACTCCGACATGGACATGGCTCACTCGTCCTCGGAGTATCCGGAACACACCGTCGAATACCTCGATCTGACGACTCACGCCGACGAGATGCGGGGCTGGCTCCGCTTCGACACGTGGGGCGTCTACGTCGAGGACGGCCGCGTACTGCCCGACGAGTCGGTCGAACTGACGCTGGGACCGACGATCAACGGCCGCGTTCGATTCGCACCGGACCGCGAGACGCTGCGGTGATCCCAGTGGACGAGCGAGTCACCGCCTGCGGCGGTCGCCGTGCGCGAGCGTATCGCGGGACCGACCGGGACCGACGGACGGAGGGACAGCGATGACGACGGGACGCGTCCGCGGCATCTACACCACGGCGATCACGCAGTTGCTCCGCGAGCGCGACCTCGAGGTCGTCCAGGCCTCCGAGCCCATCCGAGAGCGGTTCGACGCCTCGTTCGAGGCCGCGCCGGCGGACGTGGCGATCGAGACGACCCGCGACCGACAGGGCGTCGAACTCTCGGGGGAACCCGACGCGGTCGGGACGGTCGCGAGCGAACTCGAGTCCCTCGCGATCGATGGCTTCCGCTGGGGCGACGACGTCCCTCGCGGTGCGGTCTTCGACTGCGAGGTCGTCGACGCCGGCGGCGGGGGCGGTGCGACGGTCGACCTCGGCGACGGCCGACGCGGCTACCTCCACTACGACGACGTCGACGGCTACGTCGATGCGGGGAACCGCTACCGCGTGCAGGTCACCGAGCCCGCGCCGCCGTGGGCCGACGACGACCCGCGCGTCGAGCCGACCCTCGAAGTCGCGGACGGCCTCGTCACCCTCTCGCGCGATCGCACCGGCGTCTCGGCGGCGCTCCGGGGCGAACGGGCCGACGAACTCGTCGGCATGACCGACCTCCTGTCGGTCGACGTTCCCGACGACTGGGGCGTGCGCTGGCAGGGCGCGGCCGCCGACGCCGACCTCGAGGCGATGGGGACCGCCCTCGAGCGGGCGGTCGATCGCGCGCGGGCGCTCGAGGACGCGCTCGCCGACGCGCCGGAATCGCCGGGCGAACCGGGCCGACTCGCCGCGCCGCGGGCGACGACGTGGACCTGGTTCGGCCGCGAGTCGCGGTTCGCACTGGACGGGGTGCGCCGCGAGGTCGAGACGACGATGGCGGGCCACCACCGGACCAAGGCCGCCGACCGGGCCGCGAGCGCGGCCGTCGACTTCGCGGAGGCCGTCTGCGATTCGCCCGTCGAGAGCGACGGCGACGACGGCGACGGATTCCCGTTCGGCGCCGTCTCCCGCCAGTTCGGGCCGACGACCGGCGACCGCCTCGAGATCGGTCACGGCAAGCCCGACGGCCGGCTCATCTCGCTCGGTCGCGGCGAGGTGACCGACTGGGACCCCGACGGCTCGGTCACCCTCGAGCGGTCGATGCGCGGCGGCGGCAGCTACGACGCGCTCGGCGTTCCGAAGGAGGAGGGCGACGTCGCCGTCACGAAGTTCCGCGAGGGTCGCTGGTGGTATCCGACGACGTACAGGGACGAAACCGGGGCAGCGAAGGGAACGTACGTCAACGTCTGCACGCCCGTCGAACTGTTCCCGGACACGGCGCGGTACGTCGATCTCTACATCGACGTGATCCGCCGCGCCGACGGGACGGTCGAGACCGTCGACGCGGACGAACTCGAGGCCGCGGTCGACGACGGCCACGTCTCCGAGGAACTGGCCGAGAAAGCGACGAGCGTCGCGGCGGCCGTCGAACGGGCGCTCTCGAAGTAAGGACGGATCGGATACGGATCGCCGGAGGTGGCGCTCGAGCGCCGGAGACGCCGACTCAGTCCGAGATGCTCGCGACGTCGCCCTCGTCGGACGCGGAGTCGGACGGCAGCAGATGGACGTAGTCGTCGAGATCGAGGGCGAACTCGCGGTCCGTCGACGGCTGGATCCACCGAAAGTCGAACTCGGCGCCGTGTTCCCCGCCGCCGTCGGTGACGGTGTGTGTCCAGCGATCGCGCGATTCGTGGACCGTCGCGTGGAAGAAGTGCCGGATGTACCGCTTGGGCGGCGACTCGCGGCGGGTCCAGACGTCGGTCGTCAGCTTCGTCGCTCCGTTTAACGTTCCGAGACCGCTTTCCTCGACGACCTCTCTGAACAGTGCCTCCGCAGGCGATTCGCCGGCCTCGAGGGTCCCCTTCGGGATCTGGAGGCCCTCGTGGCCCGGCCCCTCGAAGACCAGCAGCTCACCCGACCCGCGGGTGATGTACGCACACGCTTTCTGGACGTACGTTACGTCGGTCATGATACGAAACTGCACACCGTTCTCCCGTAAAAACCCTGCCCCATAGTACGTTAAAAGACACTAAGGTGACTGTACGTTCGATTCGAAATCGAGAGGGAAGCGAAACGGACGTCTGGGATCTCAGTCCGACGCGATAGTCGCGTCGGCGTCCTCGACCGGTTCGTCATCGTCGAGGTGCGTAAAGAGCGTCGCCAGCGCCGGCCCGGAGACGTTGTGCCAGACGCTGAACAGCGCCGGGATCAGCGCGGCGCCGGCGCTGAAGTGCGCGGTGGCGAGGGCGACCGCGAGCCCGCTGTTCTGGAGGCCGACCTCGAACGCGCAGGCCCGCGACCGATCCTCGGCCATGCCCGTCGCGTGGCCGACGGCGTAGCCGGAGCCCAGTCCGAGCCCGTTGTGCAGGACGACCGCGAGGAAGACGAGCGCGCCGGCCTCGAGGATCGTCTCGACGTTGAGCCCCACGACGGCCGCGACGATCGCGACGATCGCGACCACGCTGATCGCCGGGAAGACGGAGAGCCCCGCCTTCGCGACGGCCGGGGCGCGCCTGTCGAGGACGTAGCGCAGCGCCAGTCCGCCGACGACCGGCAACAGGACGACCTGCACGATCGATCCGGCCATCTCCGCGAACGTGACCGAGATGGACTCGCCGGCCAGCAGGACGATCCACGCCGGCATCACCACCGGCGCGGCGATCGTCGTCACCGTGGTGATCGACACCGACAGCGCGACGTCGCCGCGCCCGAGGTAGGTCATCACGTTCGACGCCGTCCCGCCGGGCGCCGCGCCGACCAGGATCAGACCGAGGCCGATCTCCCACGACAGGCCGAGCGCGACGACGAGGACGTACGCGATCGTCGGCATCAGGAGCCACTGGGCCAGTGCGCCGACGGCGACGTCGCGGGGCCGCTCTACGATCCGACGGAAGTCGTCGGGGGTCAGCGTCAGTCCCATGCCGAGCATGATGATCCCCAGCAGCGGCGTGATGTACGGGGCGATCGGCGTGAAGAGATCGGGCGCGTACAGCGCCAGCGGCGCCGCGATCACCACCCAGAGGACGAAGTACTTGCTCGTGAACTCACCGATCCGCTCGAGAGTGGTATGCAAACGCATTCGACTGGGTCCTCTGGGTGTCCGGACTATCAAAACTCCGGCTTCCGTGTTCGTTCGGGACGCCGAACCGCGAGATCCGTCGAATCGAGGGTCGGGACCGCTCGCAGATCGACCGTTCCCGTTGAAAACGGCGTTGTCGTCGCTCGAACGCTCGATCACCGCGTTCCGATCGTCGTGCCCGTCGGTATCAAACCGCGAAGTGTTCGCCGGAGACGGACCGCCCGCACACCGGACAGCCGCTCGACAGCGTCGCCTCTCGCATCGGTTCGGTCACCGGGATGGCTCGCCGACAGTCCGGACAGGTAAACTCGTAGGTGTTCATTGCCGTGTTCCTCCGGATAACGGTACGTCCGCGTCGGGGATAGGGGGGGTACCCAGATATAGAGGGGGTTATATACCGGCTCGCGGCCGGCGACGCACGGGAGACTGACCCACACGTATTTCGGTGATGCCGATCGAAGCTGTAACACCGATGACTCGTCGAACGCTCCAGACGGGCGCGACCGGGACGCTGGGATCGGCGTTGCGACCGCGCCTGCGCGACGCGGGCCACGGAGTGGTCGCGGCGAGTCGATCGCCGCCGACGGGCGGCGGGACGGACGTGGAGTGGGCCGCGATGGATCTGATCGACGGAACGGGAATCCGCGACGCCGTGGCGGACGTCGACGTGGTCGTCCACGCCGCGACCGCGCCGCAAGGCGACACCGAGGCGGTCGACGTCCGCGGCACCGAACGGCTGCTCGAGGCGGCGGCCGACGCCGGCGTCTCGAATTTCGTCTACGTCTCGATCGTCGGCGTCGACGAGATTCCCTACTCGTACTACGAGCGCAAGCTGACGGCCGAACGGGCCGTCGCGGAGAGCCCCGTCCCGTCGACCATCGTGCGGGCGACCCAGTTCCACTCGTTCGTCCGCGACGTCCTCGAGACGATCGCGCGCGTGCCGATCTGGCCGCTCCCGACCGGGATTCGCCTCCAGCCGATCGCCGTCGACGAGGCGGCAGCGGCGATCGCCGACTACGCGACGTCGGAGGCGGGCGGACGGGCGCCGGCCGTCGGCGGGCCCGAGATCCTGACCGTCCGCGATCTCGCGGAAACCTACCGCGACGTTCGGGGACTCCGACGGCCGATCGTCCGACTCCCGCTGCCGGGAAAAGTCGCCGCCGGCTTCCGATCCGGCGCGGCCTGCTGTCCGGATCGGACCGTCGGAACGACCACGTGGAAGGCGTGGCTCGAGGCCGAGCACCGCGACCGTCTCGCGGCGGACGCGAAACGGTAGGCGCTGTCACGCTCCACCGCCGCCGCTCACCACAGGTTCGCGACGACGAGTGCGATCTGGGTGAGCAGTAGCGACAGGAGAACCACCAGCGCCGCCAGTTCGTAGTACCCCCGGTTCCCGTCGAACTCCTCGAGGCGCTCGAGGCCGGCCACGAGTCCGCGGAACGCGCCGACCGCGACGGCGACGAGGATCGGAAACGCGGCGAGGACGAGCGTCGTCGGCGCGTGCTCCGGGCCGTAGTAGGTGCCGACGCTCCAGCGGATTCGCATCGTCCCCTCGAGGAGGCCGGACGCGGCGAGGCTCACTGCGGCGCTGGCGACGACGAGCGCGAGTCCGCCGCCTGCGGTCGGCCGGAGCGGGCTCGAGCCCGCCACTCGGGTCCACAGCCAGGTCGCGACGCGGGACGGGATCGCCGGGCCGGTTCGATCGTCGGTCGCTCGAGTCGATGGCGACATACGAGTACCGACGCGTTCGGTCACGAAAGAGCCGCGAGAACGACTGCAGCCGCTGCAGTCGTGAAAACCCCTTTATGTCAGTTCTCGGTAGACGTCCCTACCGTGAGTGAGGAGCCGGACGTCGAGACGATCGGGGCCCTGCTGGAGGACCCGACGGTGCGCACGATCCTCACCCAGACGAGCCAGGAACCCATGTCAGCGACCACCTTGAGCGACCGCTGTGACGCGTCCAAACCGACGGTGTACCGGCGGCTCGACGACCTCCGCGAGTGCGGGCTCCTCGTCGAGCGAACGAAACCCGATCCCGACGGCGGTCACCACCGGACCGTCTACGCGACGAACTTGGAGCGGATCACGATCGACCTCGAGGACGACGGGTTGACGCTTCGGATCGACCGCCGGACGGACATCGCGGACCGGTTCACGGATCTCATCGAGGGGATCTAGCGTGCAGTCGCTACCGCTGCAGCTCTGGGAGTCGACGGCCGCGGAGTGGCTCGTGACGTTCGTTCAGGCGACCGACGTCCTGAGCGCCCTCATCGGGCTGTTCATCGCGTACCAGGCCTACCGCGGCTACCGGCGCAACGACAGCCGACCGATGCTGGTCATCGCCGTCGGCTTCGCTCTCGCGCTCGCCGTGCCGTTCCTGCTGGTCGTGCTCTACGTCGCGATCCCGTTCCTCTCGGAGACGACGGTCGCCGTCCTCAGCCAACTCAGTCAGCTGTCGGGGCTGGTCGCGATCCTCTACGCCCTCCGGATGCCCTCCTGACGGTCCCGTTGCGCCGAGGATAACGACTCGAGGGGAACATTCAAGGTGAATCGTTAACAGCTCGCACGCACTACTCCCGTCGATGTCGACGCTCAACGACGAGATGGCAGACGTGCGGTCGGAGGTCGACGACGTCCGCGACCGTCTCAGGGAGGACGTCCCCGACCTCTTCTCGTTCGACGTCACGGTCGGCAACATCGCGTACAACGCCAACAGCAACAGCGTCTCGGTCACCGTCGAACCCAGCTCTCGAGCGCGCGACCAGCTCTCGGACGAACTCGGGGGCGTCAACGTGAAAACGGAGGGGAAGCTCGAACTCGAGTTCAGACTGACGAACACCGATCGGGAGTGATTCGACGCCGGCTCGAACGGCCGGGAAGCGAGACGGACGCGCGTCGGGACGTTCGGGCTCAGTCAGCTGCCAGCTTGTCCAGACCGGCCGACTCGATGTCTTCGCCGTCGACCGACGAGCGAAGCGAGTCCATGCCGTCGTCGCGGTCGATGTCGAAGTCGTTCTCGTACAGTTCCTCGACGCGGGCCAGTTCCTCGTCGGAGAGCTTCGGCACGTCGCTGGCGGCGGCCCACTCGTCGATGTCGTCTTTCGTCCGGAAGGTCGGCGTGACGGTCGCGACGGAGTCGTGGCTCAGGAGCCACGCGATCGACGCCTGCCCCATCGTGCGCTCCCCGTCGCGCTCGAGGAAGCGCAGTTGCTCGAGTTTCTCCCAGCCGGTCTCGTACCACTCGTCGGGACGGAAGCCGCGGTGGTCGCCCTCGCCGAGTTCGGTGTCGGGCGTGACCTGCTCGTTGAGGATCCCCGAGGAGTGGGGAACGCGGGGGATCAGGCTCGTCGACGAGCCCGTGCGCTCGATCGTCTCGAGGAAGTGGTTGCCGACCTCCTGCTCGAGCATGTTCCAGACCAGCTGGACGGAGTCGAACTCCTCCTCGATGGCGAGGTCGCCCTCCGCGAGCCAGCCGATCGAGGGCCCGAGCGCGAGGCCGGTCGCGTCGATCGTCCCCTCCGCCTCGAGTTCGTCTAAGAGTTCGAGCACGTCGGGCGTGATCTCGTCGACGTCGGCGTTGTGCAACTGGAGGACGTCGACGGAGTCGACGCCGAGCCGATCGAGGCTCTGCTCGACGGCGTCCCGGAGGTACTCGGGGTCCATCTCCTTCGGCAGTTCGCCGTGGCCGGCCTGCGGGTTGTCGTAGAAGTCGTAGCCGACCTTGGTGGCGATCGTGACCTCGTCGCGGACCTCCGAGAGGGCCTCGCCCAGCAACTCCTCGCTGCGGCCGTGACCGTAGACGTCGCCGGTGTCGAAGTAGGTGATCCCCTGGTCGACGGCGTACTGGATCATCTCGATGGCGTCGTCTTCCGAGCGGTCGCCCCACCAGTCGGTGCCGACGACCCACGCGCCGAAACCGACTTCGCTGACCTCGACGCCGGAGTCGCCGAGTTCCTGGTATTGCATAGTCGCCCGTTCGTATCGAGGGGACTTATGGGATTCGGAATATCGCTTTTCGGATCGCGAAATATGATGGCGTTGTGTGTAATCCCGTGAGGGACGCGCTCCGCGATTCGAACGACTCATTGTGAACGGACGCCGTTCACTCCGTATGACAACGCAGGGCTCCCGGCGCCTCGAGTACGCCGCGCTGGGACTCGCCGTTCTCGGCGTCCCCGTCGCGGCGGTGATCGTCCTCGAGGTCACCGCTCTCGCGCGGTTCGACCCGAGCCGCGTTACCCGCTGGACGGCCGTCGGCGGCGCGCTGCTCGCGCTCGCGGCGGTCGCCCTCCCGGCTCTCCTCCTCTCCGGCTGGCAGTCCGCCCAGCGATCGGCGCGCGAGGACGCGACGCGAGAGCGTCGGCGCCCGTAGCCGGCACACGGGAGGGGAACACGCACTCGAGAGATCCGACAGCCGGTCGTCGGTCTCGAGCGAGCGCGGCCGAACGCGATCGTGTTCCGCAGAGGTCGTCGCCGGCGCGGTCGCGTTACCGGTCCTCGTCGTCTTCGGTCTCGTCGTCCTCGTCGGTCACGCTGTCGGCTTCCTCGCCCGGTTCGACCTTCATGTCCGAGGCGTCCGCCTCGGGCGTCTCCTCGGGTTCGATCGCGTCGGTCTGGGAGGGCTGGGCCTGTTCGGGGTCGGGACCCGTCGCCTCGCTGGTCTCCTCGGCCATGGCCGTATCGGAGACGTCGACTTCGACCGTCTCGTCGTCGTCGCCGGTATCCCGGCGCGGGTCCTCCTCGTCACCCACGTGGTCCGGTTTCGTGCGCGTCTCCTCCGCGTCCCCGTCGTCGGTGAACTCGATCCGCGATCCCGTCTCGCCCTCCTCGCCGAGCTGCGCCGACTCGTGGACGTCCCCGCTGGCGTCGATCTCGGACTCCTGTCCGGAATCGGGGCGCTCGGCGGCCGCGTGGGCCGCGTCGGAGACGTCCTTGTCGTCACTTCCGCCCTCGATCTCGTCTAACGTCGGCTGGAACGTCTCCGCTTCGTCCCCGCCGCGGTTCCGGAGCCCGTAGCCGAGCAGGCCGGCAGCGATAGCGGCCTTCGGAATCGCTCGGAGCTGCCCCTTCCCGAGCGATTTGAGTGCCGACAGGAGTACCGCGCCGCCGCCGAGCAACGGCAGCAGCACGGTCTTGAGGTCGCCGCTAACGACCGATGTGACCGCCTCCATCGGCTTCTCTGCGTCGTACTCGTCGAGTTTCTCGGCCGCTTCCGTCGGGAGTTCCGTCGCCAGGTCGTGATCGTGTTCCTCGGACATTGAATGAACCTCCGCGCTCGCTGCGCTCGTGGTGGCTACACTGTCCGGACGGTTGAAGCTTGGACCGGCACCTGAAACGGAATATCGAGGGATCGGCGGTCGGTCGCCGTCAGTCGGCCGGCGAACGGTCAGCCCAGCGGAACGACTATGGACGCACTCGGTCACGATACCCGATAGATGCGCCTCGAGCGACGACGGCGGGCGACCCGACTGTTGGCCGCTCTCGAGGACGACTGGGGCGAGGTCTCGCGACTCGCGAGTGCGCTCGAGGAAACGCGGCGACGGCGCGAGAGCGGAGCCGAAACCGATGGTTGGTCCAGACACCCGCCCGTGAGGATACGCGGGCACGACGCGACGACGTGGCTATCGGAGGCGCGAACGCGACGCGAACGGATCGGGTACTGGCTCGAGTCAGTACCCGCCGAGGGCGGGACGAGCGATACGGCGTAATAGCGAGCAATCAGACAGCCGGCGCACCATCTACACCAGCACCGAACGGTTCGTCCTCGTCAGGTGCTACCCCGCCGATGTATAGAACAGGGTCACTGACAGGAGTGCGCAAATGGAATTCAGTAGTTACGGTTCCTCGGCCTTCGACCGTGATTTCTGCTGAGTAGTTTCCACTTTCATCAGCTGTTGGTATGGTCGTGTCTGCCGGGACACCTCTATCGTCTCCTTGCGGTTTGGGGGCAGTGATATTCGTCTCTGAAAGGACAGTCCCAGTGTCAAGATCTCTAACTACTATCGTACCGTCGATACTTTCGTTCAGGCCATTCTGTACGGTCAGATGCTTTACTTCATCATACTGTGCGGGTTGATTGTATGGGCCTTCATCCCTCACACCATTGTTTCTTCTCTGACCGTTGTTATTTTCATCGGTGTTGTTTGTGATGCAGCCAGCGATGAGGGCTGTACTCGGAATAGTCGCGAGAAGTGTTCGCCGTTTCATATTCCTTCCTACCGATGTGTATTATAAGTGTCTTCTGTATATGTAATTCAATTTCCATATGCAACTGCTGTCAGTGTAGAGGCCGAATCTAGCACGGTGAGAGCTATCCGTTCAGAAGTGTAGAGCTACGTAATTCTCTGGACTCTCACTTTTAACGTGAATTAAGTAAGATAAAACATCGCTAATAGAATGAGGAAGAAGAGAAGTAGTATGGCTAGTACCCAGGGGCTATCTGAACCCTTACTCGCCTCGTCGAGAGGAATGAATGGTCCGTCCATGCGAAATGATATCGAGAAACTCAATAATATGTTTCGGTTATTGCATATCTCCGTGGTGTAGAAAATACTCTAGGAGTACTCTCTGCGGAAGATACGCACCTGTGGTGACCGAATTATCCGATCCGCTCTCAGACAGATCTCTGAATAAAGAAACCGTGCTACTAGCTACTGCAAGCGAACCGTGACCGGTCCCCGGACGCGAGGGATCGGCGTCAGGACTGCCAGTCGAACCGCTCCGGATCGCGGGCCGCGAGCGCCGTCCGGACCGCGGCGACGTTCTCGGGAACGTCGTGGACCCGGACGATATCGGCGCCGCGATCGGCCGCGATCGCGCTCGCAGCGACGGTCGCCGCGCCGCGCTCGCCGGCCTCGCGGTCGACGTGTTCGAACATCGACTTGTGGGAGTGGCCGATCAGGATCGGACAGCCCAGCGCCCGAAACTCGTCGGTGCGATCGAGGATCTCGAAGGCCTCGCGAGCCGACTTGCCGAAGCCGATCCCCGGGTCGACGATGATGTCCTCGCGGTCGATACCGGCCTTCTCCGCGAGGAGCACCCGCTCGGAGAGCCGGTCGATCACGTCCTCGACGACGTCGTCGTACTCGATCTCGCGGCCCGGGACGACCGGCGCGTCGATGCTGTGCATCAGCACCAGCATCGCGTCGTGCTCGGCGACGACGAAGCGCATCTCGGGGTCCTCGAGCCCCGAGACGTCGTTGATGATGTCCGCACCGGCCTCGAGGGCGGCCTCGGCGACGGCGGCCTTTCGGGTGTCGATCGAGACGAGGGCGTCGCGGTCGGCGATCGCCTCGACGACGGGCACGACGCGGTCGATCTCCGTCTCGGTCGAGACGGGCTCGGCACCGGGCCGGGTCGACTCGCCGCCGACGTCGATCACGTCGACGCCCGCCTCGATCATCGCCTCGGCGCGGGCGACGGCGTCCTCGAGGGCGTCGTACTCGCCGCCGTCGTGGAAGCTGTCCGGCGTGACGTTCAGGATGCCCATGACGGCGGTGCGATCGGTCCAGGGACACGCGTCGGCGGTGTCGGCATCGACGTCGACACCGGCAGTCGACGGCTCGCCGCTCGAGCCCGCCGCGTTCGCCCCGCGTACGTTCGTGAACGCCTCGTTCGGATCGATCTCGAGGCGCTCCCGGAGTTCGCGGACGACGCCGAGCAGCCCGCCAGAGTCGACGTCGGCGTCCGGCCCGCTCGCGGACGGGGCGCCGGACTCGAGGCGCTCGACGAGGCGTTCGAACTGAGAGAGGGTGCCCATCAGGACGGCGTCGACCGATTCCTCGTCGCGCTGGAGCCCCGAGAGGGCACACTCGCCGCCGAGGCGCAGCAGTTCCCGTTCGACGGCCGCGGCCTGCCGATAGCCCAGCGAGAGCGAGACCACGCGGTGGACGGCGTCGCCCTGAATCTCCGAGTTACCCGCGGCGGGCACGTTCGCCGTCGCGAGCGCCTCGCGGGCGTCCTCGCGGTCGCGAATCCGCTTCGGGACGCCGGCGCTCGTCCAGCGCGAGCGGGCCTCGGCGACGGCGAACAGCGACCCCGTCACGAGCACGCAGTCGTCGTCGTCGGCCTCGCGCAGGGCCGTCTCGAGGGCCTCCTGTACGGTCGCCGACGTCCGAACGTCGGCGACGCCGGCGTCCGCGAACACGCTCGCGATGACGTCGCGGTCCTCGGCGCGGTCGAGCGTCGGTTCGGTCGCGACGACCGTCTCGGGCGTCGGCAGCGTCGCGGCCATCTCGCGGTGGTCCTTGTCGTGCATCGCCCCGAAGACGAGGTGGAGGTCGTCGTACTCGTAGGTACCCAGCGTCGCCGCGAGCGGCTCGCAGGCGCCGGGGTTGTGCGCGCCGTCGAGGACGACAAGCGGCGCCGTCTCGAGGACCTCGAACCGACCGGGCCAGTGGGCGCTTCGCAGCCCGCGCGCGAGGTCGTCGTCCGAGATGTCGGCGACCTGGCGGGCCAGCACGGCGGCGATGCCCGCGTTCTCGGCCTGGTGGGACCCCAGCAGCGAGAGCCGCGCCTCGAGGTCCCAGTCGCCGCCGTCGACGGTGACGGCGGCTTCGGTGTGGTTCACGCGGCCGCCGTACGCGACGCGGACGTCGGGCTCCCCGTCGGCGTCGCCGCTGTCCGCCGCCGAACCGACGGTGATCACGTCGCCCGCGACCTCGCGGACCCCCTCGAGGGCGTCGCCGGTGGCACCGGTCACCAGCGGCGCGTCGGCGGGCGCGACGTGGGCCTTGTCGCGGGCGATCTCGCCGACGGTGTCGCCGAGGATGCCCGTGTGCTCCAGCGTGACGCTCGTGACCGCGCTCGCGACGGGATCGACGACGCTCGTGGCGTCGTACTTCCCGCCGATGCCGACCTCGAGGACGGCGACGTCGACGTCCTCGCGGCCGAACTGCCAGATCGCCATGGCGGTCATCGTCTCGAAGAACGTCGGTGACTCGCCGTCGGCGCCCCGATCCGTGACGTACTCGCGGGCCGCCTCGACGAACTCGGTGACCGCCGAGCGGGGGATCTTGCGGCCGTCGACGCGGATCCGCTCGCGCAGGTCCTCGAGGTGGGGCGAGGTGTAGAGCCCGACCGAGAGCCCGGCCTCCCGGAGGCTTCGCTCGACCATTCGCGCCGTGCTCCCCTTGCCGTTGGAGCCGGCGATCTGCACGAAATCGACCCCGTCGTGGGGGTCGCCGAGGTGGGCGAGCAGCCGCGCCGTCGACTCCGTCCCGGGTTTGGGGCGGAACCGCCGCAGATCGAATAAAAAGTCCGCCGCCTCGTGATACTCCATACGCAAACCACAGAGTCCGCGCGCTTAGGGATGTCGGACTCGAGTCTCTGAGGCGGTGCCGATGGCGGCCGAGCCGCGTCTCACGCGCTCGTCGCCGTCAGCGACAGGTCCAGCCCGACGTGGTCGATCAGGTAGTTCGGGACCTCGCCGGCGTCGTCCGCGTAAAACCGCTCCGGCGGGGCGAGTTCCCGCCAGAACACGCGGCGCTCGAGGGCGTCGACGTGCAGTTCGAGCTCGTGGTCAGCCGTCGGCTCCTCGAGGAAGACGTAGTCGATCCGCTCGCCCGCGTCGTCGCTGGGGCAGTACGCCGGCGGCGCACCGCTCGGATCGAAGGCGCAGCCGTCGATGATCGCGTGGTCGTTCGTTCCGCCCGGCCCGCTCCCGTGCTCGAGCCACGCGTCGTACAGCCCGGCGGTCGACGCGAACGCCTCGAGGGCGTCGGCCGCCGCGCCGTCCGGCGCGATGTTGAAATCGCCCGCGACGACGGTCACGTTCTCCGGGCTGGTCCGCTCGGCGACGAACGCGCCCAGTTCCTCGAGTTGCCGCCGTCGGAGCGCCGGGATGTCCTCGTCGCCGCCGTCGGCCCACGGGAGGAGGGAGCCGGTCACTAGATGCGTCGTAAACAGGTCGACTTTCCCGGGACCGAGGTCGAGTTCGACGTAGTTGACTCCTTTCCCGACGTGCGCGTCGACGTAGGTCAGGTCGTCGCCCGGTTCCGCGTCGTACTCGAGGGTCGCGCGGTCGGTCACGGGGACGCCCGCTACCAGATCCAGCAGTCCCGCTCCCTTCTCACCGCCGTCCGGTTCGGGGCCAGCGATCGCCGTCCCGGTCCCGGCAGCGTCGACGTACTCGGTCCCGACGGTTTCCTGCTCGTCGTTGAACACTTCGCAGAGTCCGACGACGTCGTATCCCTCCTCGCCGAGTCGGCGCCCGAGTTCGGTCGCTCGCTCCTGATACTGCGGTTTCGCCGCGACGTTGAACGGGAGGCCCGCGACCCCCTCCATGCCGTCGGTGAGCCACGAATTCGCCCAGAGGAACCGATACGACTCCGGCTCCGCCCGGACGGAGTTCGAGACTCCCGCTGCGCCGAGCAGCGCGCTGCCGAGACCCGCCGCACCAGCTTTCAGCGCCGTTCGCCGTCGAAACGTCGGAAGACGTGTACTGTCAGTCATACGTCCACGTCCGACTGCTGGTCGAACCGTCGTCATCATTTATAATAACTCAATAGATATTTGATTACGTATATTTAGAGAATGGTACTATTCGTCAGATAGGGAAATATTCCGGACTCGAGGTTTCCGATTCCCGAGCGCGTTCCACCTCCTCGCTGTCGTGAGTACGCCCGTATCGGCGCTAACACGTTCGGGAGAAGAGCGATCCGTCTGGCCCACCCACGCCCTCACACGCGGTTTAGGTACGCCTAAACTGCGAGGACCGATCACCGATGCCAGCCACTGACTTCGATACCGAACGGACGTACGACGACGATCGATTCACCCCGCGCACCGTCTTCGAGAGCGATCGACAGAAGGTCGTCCTCGGATACTTCGAGCCCGGACAGTTCATCCCGGTCCACGCGCCGGGGAGCGACGTGGCGATCTGCGTCCGGTCCGGCCGCGGACTCGTCCGCGAGGGCGACGCCGAACACGACGTCGAACCGGGAGACGTGGTCGTCGTTCCGGCCGACGTCGACCGCGGCGTCCGCGCCGGCGAGGAGGAACGTCTCGAGGCACTGCTCGTGACCAGTCCGCCCCCGACCGACGCCGAACACGTACCCGTCCGGGAGGGATTGAAACGGGGCGTCTTCGATCCCTAACTCCGACGGTTACGTCGTCACCGTAGCGTCACCGCCTCAGTCGACGCAGTAGTCGCCGCTCGAGCCACCGAAACTCACGTCGGTCGCGAGGGAGACGGCACTGATCAGCGGCGTGTACGCCATGTCACGTCCAGCGCGAGGGCGGTCCCTGCGGTCGCGTCGGCCGCTCTCGGCTCATCCCAGTTGGCGGACCGCCGAGCCACCGCCGTCGAAGTACCGATGTCGATTGCGGAGGTAGACGACGGCCGCGATCCAGAGGACGCCGATGAACGCGTAGATGGCGTAGCCGTCCGGATGGCCCGACCCGCGGAGCGTCGCCACCGCGTAGACGAGCGCGTACGTCCCGATCGGTGCGCCGACGTACGCCAGCGCGTTCGGTACCCGTTCCGTTTTCGAACTTCGGGGAGCGGTCGCATCGACGAAAAGCGCACCGAGGGCGACTACCGATAGGGGAACCAGAACCAGAAGCCCGAGCAGCGAGAGGGCGAATCCGAGACCGCCGGCGGGAACCTCGAGGAGCACGGAACCCACCACGGGCGGTGCGACGAGAACGTACGCGGCGAGGATCTTCCACCACTTCGGATCGGGGACGGTCGAATCGCCGTCGTCCGACGCGTCCGGGGCTCGGCGCGCTCGCCGGAGTCTCGTCGTCACCCAGTCGGCGAACTGCGCGGCGACCGTCGCGAACAGAACGACGAATCCGGCACCGAGAGCGAGGATGAACGGTGTCCCGATCACGGTGACGGCGGTCCACCGCGACGGTTCGGAGCCGATCGTCACGATCGCGTTAGCGACGAAAACCAGTACCGTCGCGACCGAGGCGGCGAGACCGGTCCAGATGCCGGCTCGGCGGCTCTCCGTTTCCCGATCGCTGTAGTAGTAGCCGACGAGCAGTCCGGCCAGCAAGAGTGGCGCACCCGAAACGGAGCCACCGGCGACGACGTCGTCCGTAACCGGGTTCCAGGAGAGAGCGAGGGTAACCGGGATCGTCGCGAGGCCGACGAGGATCGCGACCCGCAGCGCGTCGTCGGTCACGCCGTCGCGGAGGGTATGGAGGGCGCGGATTGGGCGCATGGCGTCAACAGAATAATACTATTCGCAAACCCATTAATGTATTGACGAGTGGAGCCGGAACGTCCGCACGGGGCTACTCGATCGACGGCTCCGCCGACCGCTCCTCGGCCGTGGGCGTCTCCTGGGTCACCTCGAGGAACGCCTCCTCTAAGCTCCGCGCTTCACCGGTCTCGGCGCGGGATTTCAGCGTCTCGGGGTCGCCCTGGGCGACCAGTTTTCCGTCGTGCAGGACGCCGATCTCGTCGGCCAGTTCGTCGACGACGGGGAGGATGTGCGTCGAGAGGAAGATCGTCATCTCCTGGTCGGCCAGATCGGCGATCGTCTCTCGCATCGTCCGGGCCGCGCGCGGATCCAGTCCGCTCGTCGGCTCGTCGAGGAAGGCGACGGCGGGTTCGTGCAACACGGCCTGGATGACGCCGATCTTCTGGCGCATCCCCTTCGAGTAGCCCTCGATCCGTCGGTCGGCGTCCTCGAGCAGATCGAACCGCTCGAGCATCGACTCGATTCGCTCGCTCGACTCCGCCTCGGGGAGGTCGCGGAGCCCGGCGGCGTACTCGAGTTGCTCGCGGCCGGTGAGCTCGTCGTAGATCGGCGGCTCCTCGGGGAGGTAGCCGATGTGGGGCGTGACGGAATCGCGGTCGGTGATGGGGTTCCCGGCGACGCGGGCCGTCCCGGCGGTGGGTTTCACCAGCGTCGTCAGCATCCGCATCGTCGTCGTCTTCCCGGCCCCGTTCGGGCCGAGGAAGCCGTAGACCGTCCCGCGGTCGACGTCCATCGTCAGGTCGGAGACGGCGGTCGTCTCCCCGTATCGTTTGGTCAACCCGTCGGTTTCGATAGCGGGGCCGGCAGCAGGACACATACGGGTTGCTTCGTCCGACTATAATTAAAGGTGTGTCATTTCGCACGGTCCCCGCTCACCGCCGTCTCCACTCCGGCCCGCCCGTCGCGGGAATCGCCGATCGACGCTCGCGAGCCGAGCGCCGGACTCGAGGTCGAGTCGCGTGACGCCGAGCGGAGCGACGACCCTACCGGTCCGGTGTCGTCCACACCCCCTCGACGTAGTTCTCGACCGAGAGCGGTTCGACGGCGTCGAGCGAGACGGTCGCAGCGTCGAGCGCCGCGTCGGTCTCGTTTGCCGTCGCGTTCGTCTCGGTCTCGTTAGCGTCGGTACCGTCGTCTCCGCCGGGCGACGATTCGACGGCCCGCCGCTCGAGGATCGTGCCGCCGTCGCCGACCGCGACGTCGTACGAGGACCCCATCGCGACGCCGTCGAGTTTCGATTCGACGTCCGTTTCGTGCCGGCGCCACTGGCCGGCTGATCGGCGCTCGTAGATCGTCCCGCCGTCGCCGGCAGCGAGTCCGTCGGTCCCGTCGCGGTCGACGGCTCGGATCGCTCGTCGCTTATCGTCGACGACGTGGGGCGTCCAGCGGAAGCCGTCGTAGCGATACACGATCCCGGAGCCGGCGGCGACGTTCACGTCGCGCTGGCCCTGGCTCGCCAGATCGAAGAACGCGCCGCCCGCGAAGTCGATGCCGATCCGCTCCCACGTCTCGCCGCCGTCGGCAGTCTCCCCGACGAACTGGCTCGTGGTACAGACGTGGCCCGCCTCTCGGGCGTGGAAGTCGATTCCCGGGATCGTCGAACCGCCACCGGGTTTGAGTACCTCCTCGTACTGCATCGCACCGCTGTCCTGCCGGACGCCGACGAGCAGTTCGCCGGAGCCGTTGACGAAGTACACCCGCTCGTTCTCGCCGGCGGTCCCTCGCACGGCGCAGTCCTCCCAGGTGCTGGTCTTCCCTTTCGGTGCGGAGTAGTTGGTCAGCGTCCGCGTCTCGACGTTGTACTCGCCGATGACGCCGCTCCCGCCGACGAACCAGACCGCTCGGCCGTCGTCGGTGGCATCGATCCCGGTCAGGCGACGGCTCCGGGCCTGCGGGCCGTACGCCACGACCGTCTGCCAGCCGTTCTCGCGACGAGCGATGACGTTTCCGTCGGCGCCGGCCGCGAACGGTCCCGCCGCGGTATCGACGGCGTCGTTCAGCGCCTTTCCGGTCGGCGAGTCGGCCCGTTCCCACTCGCTGTCGTCCGACTGGGCGACTGCCGAACCGAGCCCGAGGACGCCGGCGGTCGTCGATACGGTCGCGAGCCGAAGCACATCGCGTCTGGTCTGTCGGGGCATCGCGATCCGGGGTAGCGCTCGAGCGGCTATAAGCCCCCGAGACATTCTAATTCGGTACAACGAGCGCGGAAGCGATTCGGTCCGGTCGATCGAGTCCGGCGCATGACAAAACACAAATTATTTTCCGGACGTAGGACGCGCTCTCAGATATGGTCCCCCAAATGCCATATCGGTCGCGAGTCGGAGGTGACCGCTGATGTCGCGGGCCCCCCGCCTCATCGCCAGAACCGAGTTTCGGCGATCGATCCGAACGATCGCGTCCGACACGACGAAACTCCTCGTAACGGGGATTCTGGCGCTGTTCATGGGAGGTTTGGTTCTCATCGCCGGCAGATACGTGCTCCCGGAGCTGGGCGCCGAGTTCGCCGCGGGAGTGTCGTCGAACACCGCGGCGTTCGCGACGGACCTCGTCACCGGCGGCGTCGGCGTCGGCTGGTTCTTTCTGCTCTTCTTTACGGCGCTGCGCGCGTTTTCGACGGCAGCGGACCCGGACGAACCGGAGTTCCTGCTGACCTCGACGTCGCTTCGGAACGCCGTCGTCGGCGTCGTCGGCGCCGAAATCCTGCTGTTCGCCAGCTGGCTCCTGCCGGCGACGCTCGTGCTCTCGAGCGCGTTCGCCTACGGCGCGGGCACGATCTGGCCCGTCCTGTTCGGTCCGCTGCTCGTCTGTCTGGCCCTCGCCACTGCCGTTCCCGTCGGCTTCGTGATCGGCGTCGGCGTGCGACACCTCGTCACCGTCTACGAACCGATCGCTCGCTTCCGCATCGCGGTGTTCGCCGCGTTCTGGATCGCGTACCTCTGGGTGTTCGTAACGGGCCGCTTCGATCTGCTCACGAGTCGGTTGTTCTCCCTCCTGCAGGACACGCCACTGGGCTGGCCCGGCCACCTCCTGCTCGCGGCCGTCCCGAACGTCGCCGCCTCGAGTACGGCGATCGCGGGCGGAATCGTCGGCGCCGTCGCCGTCAGCGCCGCCGCGTTCACCGCTGCGATCGCTATCGCGGGCGTCCACTGGTTCGCCGATCCGGCGCGGTTCGAGGACGAGGAGGCGACCGCGACGGAGTCGTCGAACCGCCTCACCGACCTGCTCTCCCGCGGACTCTCGCGGCCGGTCCGATCGGTGACCGTCACGGCGATTCGGCGGACGAAGCGAGCGCCGATCCGGCTGGCGTACGTCGCCTACCCGCTGTTCGGCTCGATCGTGTTCTTTCAGGAGATCGTCCAGACCGGACGCGTTCCCGCCCACATCGCCGTGATCCTCTCGCTGTATCTCGTCTGGGCCGCCGGCGCGCTGTTCACGCTCAACCCGCTGGGCGATCTGGGCCGCGGGCTGCCCGCCGTCGTGGCGTCCCCGCTTTCGGGCCGACAGGCGATCACCGGGCTGGTCGTCGCCGGCGCGCTCGTCGCCGGCCCGATCGGCTTCGTCGGCGCGCTCGCGCTCGGGCTCGCCAGCCCCCTCTCGCTCGAGCGGACGGCCGCGCTGGTCGCGGGCACCACCGTCGGCACCGTCGTGACGCCCGCGCTCGCGACGGGGATCGGAACGGTCGCGCCCCGCTTCGGCAGCGTCAAGGTCACGAACAACCGCGAGGCGGTGATGCCGAGCAAGACCGCGTTCGTCGTCTACTCGATAGCGATCGTCTTCCCGGCGATCGCCGCGATCGTGCTCTACACCGACGCCCCGGAACTGATCGCCGACACTATCGTCGCCGTCTCGTCGTGGCTGCCCGGTCCCGCGCTATCGGTCTCCGCGAGCGGGATCACCATCGCCGCGTGGAGCGTCCTCGTGGCCGGCCTGATCGCGCCCGTGATCTCGTATCTGTACGCCGTCGAGCGGTTCGACTGGTACACGCTCGACTGACCCGTCTTCGAGACGATCCGAATCCGAACGGACCTGGATTCGGTGTCGGCGATCCCGCCGACCGACCGATGTCGGCGACCCAATACTTTATTCCGGGAGCCGAGAAACCCCTCTCCCGATGCCACAGCTGTGGCGGCTGACACGGAACCGGTACGGCCGCGCCGTCTACGACGCGCTCGGGCGGGTCGGAATCACGGCGACGGAGATGGTCGAGTACGTCATCGCGCTCGAGGACGCGCCGGCCGCCGACGGCGGGCCCGGAGTCGGGACCGACGCCGACGGTCGGACCGGGTACACGGTCGAGGTCTGCGATCCGTCGACCGTCGAACCGCTGGACGCTCCGGTCGAGGAACTCCAGTCGGACGAACTGGTCGTCGCCGCGCTCGAGGACGGCCGTCCCCGCGGCTACCTGTTTTGCTCCGTCGATGCGACCCACGAGATCCATCCGCTCGAGCGGGAACTGCGCTTCGAGGGCGCCTACATCAGGCGCGTCTTCGTCGATCCGGACCACCGCGACCGCGGCATCGCGACGGCGATGGTCGGCGAGACCTGCCGACTGGCCCGAGAGCGGGGCGCCGAGCGCGCGACGGCGCTGGTCGCCCTCGATAACGGCCCCTCGCGGGCCCTGTTCGAGCGCCACGGCTTCGCCCCGCAGCGACGCCGGCGCTACGTCAGGGTCGGGCCGCTCTCCCATCGGTCAGTCCGGTCGCCCTGACCGCTTCTGCTGGTGTATTCGGCAGTTTCAGTTGAGTACCGAGAACGCAGTAGTCCACTGTACCCGACATAAACTATATAGATCTGTACTAAGTAAATAGTTCTCGGAGCAGCTTTATTCCCGTCCGGGTGGAGGTGTCACTCGAGCGGATGACCAACGAACTGCGAGAGGCGATACGGGGCGTCAGGAACCGACTGGACCTCGCCGATCGACGGGTCGGGACGACGGCGGATCGAACGAACGTGCTCGAACAGTTGACGGGCGCCGACTACATCAGTCTCGGGGCGCTGTTCGTGGGCTGGGCCAGCGCCCTGCTGTTCGTCGGCGGCGAACCCAACTGGGCGCTGCTGGCCATGTTCGGCGCCTTCCTGCTGGACAAGGCCGACGGCTGGTACGCCCGCCGGACGGGGACGTCGTCGCCGTTCGGCCGGCAGGTGGACTCCTTCATCGACATCTTCGCCTACCTGGTGCCGGCGGTGCTCCTCTATCACTTCGTCCTCGCGCCGCACGTGGTCGCCAGCCTCGTCGTCGGCTTCCTCGTGCTGGCCTTCGGCGGCCTGCGACTGGTCCGGCACAACGAGGAAGGGTTCGGCTCCGACGACGGCGCGAGTTACTACCACGGAACCACCGTCGTCCACACGAACCTCCTCGTGGTGGCGAACTACTTCGTCGCCGCCCTCGTCGGCCCGTGGAACGGGTGGATCGCGGGGCTGCTCGTCGCCGTCGCTTGCCCGCTGATGGTCTCGGACTACAAGGCCTACAAGACCGACGGTACCCACGTTCTGGCCGGCCTCGCCGCGGTCGCGGCCGTCGGACTGGCGCTCGGCCTCGAGTTCGGACACCTATGACGTGTCGGGGCGAGTACGCCGCGGTCGATCGGGGGCCGCGCACGCTCCGAATCGATCCCCACGTGCACACCGCGGCGTCCTTCGACGGGACGACGACGCCCGCGGAACTGGTCGACGCGGCTCGCCGCGCCGGTCTCGACGGGATCGCCGTCACCGATCACGACACGGTCGACGGCGCCCGCGAGGTCGCGCGACTGGCGCCCGACGACCTCCTCGTGATCGTCGGCTGCGAGGTCTCGACCGCCGACGGCCACCTGCTCGCGCTCGGCGTCGACGACGCGCCCGAACCCGGCCGTCCGCTCCCGCAGACGGCGCGCGCGGTGCGGGACGCCGGCGGGATCGCGATCGTTCCCCATCCGTTCCAGCGCTCGCGCCACGGGGCCCGTGGGACCGCGATCGACGACGTCGACGGCATCGAGGTCTACAACGCCCACGCCGTCACGAACCTTCGCAACCGGCAGGCCGACCGGTTCGCGACCCGCCGCGACTACCCCCGGTTCGGCGCCAGCGACGCCCACCGACCCGCGAACGTCGGTCGCGCCGCCACCGACGTTCGGCTCCCCGCTGACGCCGACCCGTCCGCGAACGCCGCGCCCGCGGTCGAGACGGTCCTCGAGGCGATGCGCGCCGGTCGAACCGAGGCCGTCGGCCACCGGACGCCGACCTGGCAGTACCTGACCAAGGTCGTCGGCAACGCCTGTCGGAAAACCACCTCGCTCTCGCTGTTCTGAGACGGGCTCGCTGTTCGGAACGCGGTCGCCGTCGGCGATACGGCCGCGGCGGTCCCAGTTCTCTCGCTGCCACCGTGACTCGGGGACGTCGCTCGAGTCCGTTCCGACCGACCCGACCGTGAAAAGCTACTTCTTTATCAGCATTGAGAACTACGTACCGAACAGTACCGCTATGATGGCGCTCACCCACGGGTTCATGGCCCTCGCGGCCGCCGTCCTCCTCCTGCCGGCCCTCGGCGAGTCCGCCGGGCCGGCGCTGCTCGCGGCCGCGTTCCTCGGCGGGCTCGCGCCCGACGCCGACCTGGTGGCGAGCCACCGGAAGACGCTGCACTTCCCGGTCTGGCTCTCGGTCGCGACGCTCGCGCTCTCGGGGCTCTCCCTCCTAACGGGATCGCCTGCGCTGCTCGTTCTGACGGTCGCCGTCGGCGCCGCCGCCCTCCACTCGGTATCGGACCTGTTCGGCGGCAGCGCCGAGCGCGAGCCGTGGAACCCGACGACCGAGAACGGGGTCTACAACCACGTCCTCGGCCGCTGGCACCGACCGCGCCGGTACGTCCGCTACTCGGGCGCGCCGGAGGACTTCCTGGTCTGTCTCGCCTTCGCGGCCGTCGCGATCGGCTCCGGGCTGACCGCGCCGGCCGCCGACCGCACGCTGGTCGCGCTCGTCGCGTTCGCCGGCGTCTACGCGCTGTGTCGGAAGCGACTCGCGACGATCGGCGCGGTCGCCGGCGGGCTCGTCCCGACGCGATTGCGCGCGATCGTCCCGGTAATCCACGTCAAGGAGTCGGAGACGGACGGGACAACGGTTGACGTTCGGTTCAGGCGTTGAGGAAAAGACACAGCAAACAACGGTCAGAGATGTGATCGTTAGCCCCAGTCACAAACAGCTTCGCGGCGGTAGAGATAGTGTCATCAAGTGCTTCGTCTAGGGTTCGCTTTTGGCGAGTAATTCACAGTATTGTTCTTGCCGGGGCCAAGAACAGAACTGATAGCCTGATATTTCCGCACTATTTTACTGTCGTACAGGCCGTGACAATCGATCGGTTCGTCCTTCGCCTCGACGGAAGATCGTACTGGCCGTCGCTTTATCGATACCCGCCGCTTCGGCGACCGTCGCGAGCGTGCAGTCTCGTGGCACTTCGAAGTCCCTCCCGTATCGCGATCTCGAGGAGTTCGCGCTACCGATCGGTCGGTAGCGTCTCCGTGTCCGCGGTGTGCACCAGCGGGTAATGGACTATAATAAATAAACTATGGTGAATATAACAACAATGAATTTATAACATATTGGAAGTTATTGTTCTATAGATATTAATAGAGAATGCGCTATTCCAATAATAAATTCGGCCTCTCCGAGGATAAAACGGTTGCAGCGATGACGGCAATGGCAATTATCGGCGTAGCTGCCAGCATAGCATTCGGAGGCGCTACCAGCGCTCTCTTAGAAGTAACGTATTATGCCACCAGTAGTGGGGCAGCAGCAGCAGGCGGTGCGGCTGGTGGTACGGACGCAGTTGTCGGGGCAGGAATCAGCGCCTCGTCCCTAAGTGGTGTCGCACTCGCCGGAGCAGTCACCGGTGGAGCAGGGCTCGTAGTCGGTGCTGGTGTATAAGTACTCGAAGGAGAAATCAGTGTATGAATAGAAGCAACAACAGTGTCGAACGCCACACTGCAAACATTGTCATATTGGCCGGGTCATTAGCGACAGCAATAATATATATACTGTCTGACTACGTGACGATCGAACAGACAATACTCGTCGCTTCAGTTCCAGTAGTTGTGGCCGGACTCGTTGCAGCGGCTTCGATACTCTATTGGCAATCGGAGTAGCAGTGATACGGACAATACGATCCGATCCTCCGCTTACCGCATCGATCGTCCTCTTTTTTGTCGGAGTGTCTGTAGGTCTATTAACGCAGAGTCCGATTATCCCCGTCAATTCTCCCACAGGAGGTGAGCAGTCGATCTGGTTTTTCTTCTCGAGAAATGCTATGGTAGCAACTCTTCTTTATGTCGGTACGTTCACTTTTGGAGTTAGCACTTCAATTACGCTATTTTACAATGGCTTTGTTGTAGGATACGCGCTTAGTGGGAGTGAGAACGTTCTATATTCCATTGTTCTCTTAGTACCACATGCTATCGTTGAATTACCAGCGTTTTGGCTTGCGGGTGCAGCAGGTCTACGCGTACCGTTCGAATTGATCCGATATTTTTCAGGAAAACAAGAGACATTACTCAGAAAGTCGTCCGTGAAGCGGAGTGGCCGTCAGTTCGCTTTCGCGATTCTGTTGCTCGGTGTTGCAGCGTGGATAGAAGCGATAGTAACACCGATGGTTGCCATCGCGTTTTAGCGAGTTACATTATACCCCATTCCGCTCGGTACCGCATATATTGAGCGATCGAATCACTCGCTTTATCGCTTGGCATTGCGGACCAGATAAATTTCCCGCTGAAAATGGGCAGCCGGGTGATCTGAACCGTGTGACGGATCGATTTCGCTTCCCTCGAGCCGGCCTTATTCCGAGCGGCCCCACTCGGCGGCGCGCTTCGGACGGTCGGTGATCGACTCGACGTCGATCGGCTCGTCCTTCGCCTCGAGCGCCTCGAGGGCGGCCGACGCGCTGGCGGGCGTCGAGAAGTAGGTGATCTCCTCCTCGACGGCGACCTCGAGCAGGTCGCGGTCGCGCGAGACGATGAGGTCGACCTTGCCCTCGCGGACGGCCTGTGCGAGGTCGACTTCCTCACAGAGGTCGAAGTACTTGGTGAAGCCGTCGACCAGCGCCTCGCCCTCCTCGGTCTCCGGGTCCGGGAACTTGTCGGCCGAGAGGTCGATGATGGCGGTGCCCGACTCGGGGATCGGTTTGCCCGTCGCGTCCTGGGCCTTGTCGTAGGCCTTGCCGAACGTGTCGGCGCTGCCCATGACCTCGCCCGTGGACTTCATCTCCGGGCCGAGACGCGGGTCCGAGCCCGGCAGGCGGTCGAACGGCAGGACGACCTCCTTGATCGAGGTCTGCTCGGGGATCTGCTCCTCGACGTCGAGGTCCGCGAGCGAGTCGCCGGCCATGACCTTCGCGGCGAGCTTGGCGATCGGGACGCCCGTGGCCTTCGAGATGAAGGGGACGGTACGCGAGGAGCGCGGGTTCGCCTCGAGGACGTAGACCTCGCCGTCGCGGACCGCGAGCTGGACGTTGAGCAGCCCGACGGTGTCGAGCGCCTCGGCGATGTCCTCGGTGACCTCGCGGACGCGCTCGAGCGTGTCGTCGTCGAGCGAGCGCGGCGGGATCATACAGGCCGAGTCGCCGGAGTGGACCCCCGCGGCCTCGACGTGTTCCATCACGCCGCCGATGAGGACGTCCTCGCCGTCCGCCACGGCGTCGACGTCCAGTTCGACCGCGTCCTCGAGGAAGTCGTCCACCAGGATCGGCTTGTCCGGGCTGACGCGGACGGCCTCCTCGATGTAGGTCTCGAGCTCCGCGTCGTCGTAGACGACGTCCATCGCGCGGCCGCCCAGCACGTAGGAGGGGCGCACGAGGACCGGGTAGCCGATCTCGTGGGCGAGCTGCATCGCCTCTTCCTTGCTGTGGGCGGCGCCGCCCTCCGGCTGGGCGATGCCCATGTCGTCCATCAGGGCGTTGAAGCGGTCGCGGTCCTCGGCTAAGTCCATCGCCTCGACGGACGTGCCCATGACCTCGCAGTCGAGCCCGCGGCGCTCGAGTTCGTCCTCGAGCGGTTCGCCGATGTTGACGGAGGTCTGGCCGCCGAACTGGACCATCACGCCGTCGGCGCCGGTCGCCTCGGCGACGTCGGCGACCTCCTCGGCCGTGATCGGCTCGAAGAACAGGCCGTCGGACGTGTCGTAGTCGGTCGAGACGGTCTCGGGATTGTTGTTGACGACGTGGGCGTCGATGCCCATGTCACGGAGCGCCTGGACCGCGTGGACCGAACAGTAGTCGAACTCGACGCCCTGTCCGATGCGGATCGGACCGCCGCCGACGACGATCACGCTCTCGACGTCGCGATCGACCTCGAGCTCGCCCGAGGCGGCGTCGCCCAGCAGCGGCCCCTTCTCGAACTCGTTCTTGCGCGAGGAGTAGTAGTACGGCGTCTCGGCCTCGAACTCGCCGGCGCAGGTGTCGACCTGCTTGTAGGTGCGACCCGGGACCTCGCTCTCGACGGTGTCGACGTCGGCGCCGGCCGTCGCGGCGATCGACGCGTTGGTGTGGCCGGCGATCGCGGCCTCGGTGAAGTCGCCCTCCTGTGCGGCGAGCGTCGAGTCGGCGATGCGCTTGAAGCGCTCGGCGTACCACTCGAAGATGCCCGTCAGTTCGACGACCTCGTCGACCGTGTAGCCGCGCTCGTAGGCCTCGAACATCGCGTACGGGCGGTCGGGGGAGGGACGCTCTAAGTACTGTTCCTCGAGTTCCTCGTCGCTGACCTCGGCCCAGTCGACGTCGGGTTCGTACTCGCTCGAGCGAAGCGCCTTCAGGAGCGACTCCTCGAAGGTGCGGCCGATGGCCATCGCCTCGCCGGTCGACTTCATGGCCGTCGTCAGCTCGAAGTCGACGTCGTCGAACTTGTCCTTGGGCCACCGGGGCACCTTCGTGACGACGTAGTCGATCGCGGGCTCGAAGGCGGCCGTGGTCTCGCCCGTGATCTCGTTCTCGATCTCGTGGAGGCGCTTGCCGAGCGCGACCTTCGCGGTCACGCGGGCGATCGGGTAGCCGGTCGCCTTCGAGGCCAGCGCGGAGGAGCGGGAGACGCGCGGGTTGACCTCGACGACGCGGTACTCGCCGCCGGGAGTACCGTCGTCGCGCCAGGCGAACTGGATGTTACAGCCGCCCTGAATGCCGAGTTCGCGGATGACCTCGAGCGCGGCGGTGCGCATCTCCTGGTGGCCCTCGTCGGGGACGATCTGGGAGGGCGTGACGACCGTCGACTCCCCGGTGTGGATGCCCATGGGGTCGATGTTCTCCATGTTGCAGATGATGATACAGGAGTCGTCGGCGTCGCGCATGACCTCGTACTCGTACTCGACCCAGCCCGCGATGGACTCGGTGATGAGCACCTCGCTGTTACGCGAGAGGCGCAGCCCCTTGCGGACGCGGCGCAGCAGTTCGTCCATCTCGTGGACGACGCCCGAACCGGAGCCGCCCAGCGTGTAGGTCGTTCGGGCGATGACCGGGAGCCCGCCGACCTCGTCGACGGCGGCCTGGACGCGCTCTTTCAGGTCGTCCTCGGTCATCTCCGAGACCTCCTCGCCCTCCTCGAGCGAGATGGTCGTCGACGCGGGGACCGGCTGGCCGATCTTCTCCATGCGCTGGCGGAAGAGGTCGCGGTCCTCCGTGGCGTAGATCGTGTCCAGCGGTGTCCCCATGATCTCGACGCCGTACTCCTCTAAGACGCCCTCCTCGGCGAGTTCGGCGGTGACGTTCAGTCCGGTCTGGCCGCCGAGGCCGGCGATGACGCCGTCCGGCTGCTCCTCGCGGATGATCTCCGCGATGGCCTCGGTCGTGATCGGCTCGATGTAGACGCGGTCGGCCATCTCCGGGTCCGTCATGATCGTCGCGGGGTTGGAGTTGACGAGGACGACGCGGGCGCCCTCCTCCTGTAGCGCCCGGCAGGCCTGTGCGCCGGAGTAGTCGAACTCGGCCGCCTGCCCGATCTGGATCGGGCCGCTCCCGATCAGTAAAATCGTGCGTCCGTCGCCGGTGTCGCCCTCGCTCTGGTGGTCCGTACTCATTTCTCTTGTTCGTCCGGAGTTCGTACATCGTAATAAGCCCCACGATACAGTACGAATCTCGAAATGGCTTTTCGAAATTCGAACCCGCGGCTCGATGCGCTTCCCGTTCGGGGCGATGGGTTCCTCCGTTTCGACGGAAAGTCCCGGGATTTTATCCGATCTCCGGCGTGATCGGCCGCTCCGTCCCACGGATCGACGATCCGCCGCGTTCCCCGCCTCGAGTTCACGGATCGACGCGCGGACGAGCGGGATCACGCGCCGCGGCCGAATCGCTTATCGTGACTCCCTGACTGTTCGAACGCAACGAGATGGTCGACGCCGGACGCACAGGTTCGCTGCCGTCGGGAGCCGTGCTGTACGTCGATCCCGACGAGACGGCTCGACGCCGCGTATCGCTCGCACTCGCGACCGGCGCGGACGATGCGGACGACGCCGCGATCGAAATCGAGACGGTGACGACCGCGGCCGCCCTCCGCGAGGCGCTCGCCGACGAGTCGAGCGCGTACGCCTGCGTCGTCACCGAATATCGCCTCGCGGACACGGACGCGGACGCGCTCGCGCTGTACGACTCCCTGCGGGCCGACGGACTCGCGACCGTGCCGTTCGTTCTCTACACGGACGACGGGAGCGAGGCGCTCGCCAGCGAGGCGATCACCGCCGGATTCTCGGGGTACGTTCCGAAGGGGCGTGCGGATTCGCTCGAGCGGCTGCGCGCCCAGCTTCGAACCGTGGGGGGAGCGAATCGAGGCTGCGAGCACGAGCGGGACCTCGAGCGGTATCGAACGCTCGTGGAAACGGTCGGGGACTCGATGTACGTCCTCGACGCGGACGGCCGCATCGAGATGGCCAACGAGGCCATGGCCGACGCCCTCGAGACGACGCGCGACGACCTCGTCGGCCGACCGATGAGCGACTTCGTCGTCGACGAAGACGCCGACCGCGTCCGGGCGACGCTCGAGGGCCTCCGAACGGTCGACGATCGGGCGTGGGAGACGACCGACGTAACCGTCGAGTTCGGCGACGGGACGACCTGCGACGCCGAAGCCAACGTCGCGCCACTGGTCGACGCCGACGGCGCGGTGACGGGAAGCGTCGGCGTGGTCCGCGACGTCTCGGAACGCGCGGAGCGCGAACGACGGATCCGACGGCTCCACGACGGGACGCGGCGGCTGATGGCGGCGACCGAGACCGACGAGGTAGCCCGCGTCGTGACGGAGGTCGCCGCCGACGCGCTCGATCTCGATCTCAACGCCGTCCACCTGTACGAACCGAACGTACTGACGCGATCGGCGGTCCGCTCCCCCGGCGACGGATCGGCCGACGGCCCGGCCGTAGACGGGGCGGAGGAGCCGACGGGCGCAGCGGCTGCGGACGACGCGGACCGGGGCGGACTCGTTCCCGCCGCGATGAGCGACCGCGCGGTCGACCTGTTCGACGGCTCCTCACCGTACATCGAACCCGGCGGCGGGATCGCCTGGGACGCCTACGAGGCCGGCGAAGCGATGGTTCACGGCGACGTCCGGCGGGCACCGAACGTTCGCAACCCCGACACGCCGATCCGCAGCGAGGCCCACGTTCCGCTCGGCGATCACGGTATCTTCATCGTGAGTTCGCTCGAGACCAACGACTTCGACCCGGAGACGCTGGCGCTGGCGCGGATCCTCGCGGCCAACGCCGAAGCCGCCCTCGATCGCGCCGAGCGCGAGGGCGAACTCGCCGACCGCAGCCGCGAACTCGAGCGCCAGAACGAACGGCTCGAGGCCTTCGCCAGCACGGTCTCACACGACCTCCGGAACCCGCTGACGCTCGCGATGGGCCACCTCGAGCTCCTCGGGGACCTGGTCGACGGAACGGCCGACGACCACCGCGCGGAGATCGAGTGGGCCGTCGAGCGGATGGACGAACTCATCGAGAACGTCCTGACCCTCGCCCGGAACGGACAGCGGTTGACCGAGACCGAACCGGTCGACCTCGCCGCCGTCGTCGAGCGCGCCGATCGAACGGTCGACGGCGACCTCGAGGTGGTGTCCGACGAGTCGCTGCCGACGGTCGACGGCGACGAGGCGCGGCTGTGCGTCCTCTTCGAGAACGTGTTTCGCAACGCTGTCGAACACGGTTCGACGAGCCCTGACTCGCAGGTTCAACAGGACGATCTCGAGCGCACCGGAGCGACCGTCACGGTCACGGTCGAGCCGACCCCCGAGGGGTTCGCGATCGACGACGACGGCCCCGGTATCGCCCCCGACGAACGCGATCGCGTCCTCGAGTGGGGGTACAGTACGGCCGCCGAGGGGACCGGCTTCGGACTGGCGATCGTCGCCGAGGTCGTCGAGGCCCACGGCTGGTCGATCGCGCTCGAGGAGAGCGACGCGGGCGGGTTGCGATTGGCCGTCTCGATCGACGGCGATAGGAGCCACTGAAAGTCGATGTCAGTGCACACCTGATCGCATGACGGCGTTTCGATCAGTGCGTAATTCGGTTCGGTGACTATTGTCGGGCGGTCGATCCGGTGTTTCAGAGCGCGCGGTCGTGTTCGCTCTCGAACTCGCGCTGGCGCCGGTACTGGTCGACGAACTCCTCGACGTCGAACTCGAGCATCTGGGTCTCGAACTCGGAGATAGCGGTGTCGTCGTCGGCGTGGCTGACCGCGTGTTCCATCAGTTCGACCACGAGTTCGACGACGATCTCGTGGAGTCGTCGGGCGTCGAAGTCGGTCACCCACAGCATCGCGTAGCCGACGGCGCCGTCGTCGCTGGCGTCGTAGGTGCGGACCTTCTCGGGGAACTCCTCCATGACGACGCCCAGCAGGTGGGGCGTGCCGAACTCCTCGAACTCGTCGGCGGGTTCGATCGTCTCCCGGAGGACGGCGACGAGCGATTCGGGGAAGAACCGCGAGGGCGGATGGACGTCGGTGACGACGGCGTGGGTCCCGCCGCAGGGACAGGAGTACTCGCGCATCCCCAGATCGATCTCGTGGGGGTCGATCGAGTTACCGCAGGGAAGCTCGAGGTGCCGGTCGCCGCCGGATCCCGGGACGCGGGGCTCTGCCATTGCCCGTCATTGGGCGGGCCGAGCCAAAAGGGCGACGACTCGAGACTCGAGGCGTGTGGCTGCTGGCTTTAGTCGTCAGTCGAGGCGCGTGGTCGCCGGCTACAGTCGTCGTCCTGGGTGCGTCGTCGACTCCGTCACTCCGGTCGGCGCAGCGCGATGCTGTACATCTCGCCGACCGACTCCGCGCCGATCGTGTCCACGAGGGCGTCGGCCCGCTCGAGCAACGCCGGGCCCACCTCCGAGTCCGCGGGGAGCGCGTCGACGCGCGAGCGGACCGCGGCGGCGTGGGCCTCGAGGTGGCTCGCGGTCCACGGGACTGGATCCAACAGCGTCCGCCGTCGATCGCGTTCCCATCCGTAGCCGACGAACAGGCGTCGAAGCGTTTCCGACGAATAGAACGACAGCATCGGCTCGCCGTCGACGAGTTCCGCGGCCGCGTTCTCGAGGGCGAAGAGGTCCCGAACCGCGGCGTCGTCGGGCAACGGCTCGTAGTCGTCGACGACGAGGTGACAGCCCGGCGCCGCGACGCGGGTCAGCTCGGCGACGATGGCGTCGAGATCCGCGGGCGGAACCACGTTGAACAGCCCGTGTGCGGTGATGACCTCGACGGCGTCGTCGGGAAGGGGGATCGCCCGAAGGTCGGCTTCGAGGACGGCGAGTCGCTGCTCGCTCGTCGATCCGGTCCCGACCCCGGTCCGCGTCTCGCCTCGATCCGAATCGGCGGCGTCGCGCTCCACCGGGACGCGCTCGAGCGCGGTTTCCGCGTGCGTTCGGTCGTCGGTCACGGCGTAGACCTCGGTCGCCCCGTTCGCGAGCAGGCCGGCCGTCGCGTTGCCGGCGCCGGCCCCGGCCTCCAGACAGACCGCCCCGTCGACGGGGCGGTCCTCGAGGGCGGCCGTCACGGTGCGTGGAACGTCCATGGGTCTCGTGTCCTCGCGTCTCGTCTCGCTGTGCTGGCAGTTCAGTGGTGGAGCTGTTCGGGGACCGGACTGTCGTCGTGTCGCGCTTCCTCGATGAGCGAGCGCTGTTCGCTCTCGGCCATCCCGTCGTAGCGTCTGGCCGCATCGAGTACCATCGCGACGAGCTTCGGATCGCCGGGCGTGATGACGGTCGACAGCCCCTGCGAGGCGGCGAAGTCGAACCGCTCGCGGATCCCGTCGGGCGTGTCTACCGGCTCGTACCAGTTGGAGTACGGCCGATCCGCTTCGGGTAACTCGTCCGTCGAGGGCCACGATCCCTTCGCGAAGGCCTTGATCCCGAGCGTACCGATCCCGTCCTCGTCCGCGCGCTCGAGGACGGCCTCGTAATCGTGGTCGTCGTCGCCCTTCGCGGCGACGACCGGGTTCATGGGGAACATCACCGTCGCGAGGTCGTCGATCCGATCCATCGCGTCGAGGATGAGCTGCGGGTTTCCGTGGCTCGTGAGGCCGATGTCGCCGATCAGCCCCTCCGCCTTGGCGTCCCGAAACGCCGCGAGCGCGCCGTCGTCGCCCGTGATCTCCTCGAGTTCGTCCTCGTACTCGAGGCCGTGTACCTGATAGAGGTCGATGTGATCGACGCCGAGGCGGTCGAGCGAGCGCTCGAGTTTGCGGCGCGCGCCGTCGTAGTCCCGCTCCTGGGTCTTGCAGCCGAGGTAGATCTCCTCGCGGTGCTGGCGGAGTTTGGGACCGAGCTTGAGCTCCGCGTCGCCGTAGGTCGGCGCGACGTCGAAGTGGTTGACCCCGCGGTCGAGGACGAGTTCGACCATCTGGTTCGCGCCCGTCTGCTCGAGCCAGTTGAGTGCGATCGCGCCGAAGGTCGCAACGGTGCTTTCGTGGCCGGTCGGACCCAGATCACGCGTTTCCATAGCGGTTCATCGGGGAGCCCACACATAAGTCGCGGGCCATTACGCGGGCGGTCGTTCGATCGATCCGATCCGCGGAGTACAACAGTGAGAGGAAACGGATGCCGCGACCGGAACGGTCTCAGGGCCAGTCGTCGCGGACCGGTTCGGCGTCGTCGTCGCCGGTCCCGGTGTCCGCGGCGACGATCCAGTCGGCCGCCTCGGCGGCGTCTTCGACGTCTAAGTACTCCCAGTCGACCTCGTCGGCCAGCTGTTCGTCCTCCTCGTTCGAGCCGATGAAGACGTACCGGTCGGTGTCGAACTGGTCTTTGACGCCCTCGAGGCTCTCGGCCTTGCCGCGGGGGCCGGAGAAGAAGTCCTGTCGGATGCGGTTCTTCCGGGTGAAGTTCGTCACGACGTACGTGGGCTTCTCGGAGACGACGCCGATGTACTCGGTCCAGCCTCTGGCGTCTTCGAAGACGCTCTCGGGCGAGGCGAGCTCTTTCAGCGCCTCGAGTTCGAACGCCAGGGTCATGTCGCTATCGCCGTTCATAGGTCACCGGAGGCGCGCACGCGGGAAAACGACTTCGATACTTCCGACGGGCCGAGAGCGAGAGCGGCGACGCCGAGGAACCTAGACGCGGACGACGCGATAGTACTCCGTGAAGACGATAACCTCGCCGGCCTCGAGATCTACTTCCGACTCCGGAACCGGGTGATTCTCCTCGAGACACTCGTAGAACGCCTCCAGCGTGTCCGTACCGAGCTGATCGACGTGGCGGACGGTCGTACCCGAGGACACGGAGTCGGCGCGCTCGAGGTGTACCCGTCGTTGGAGGAGTTCAGTGGAACCCATGTTCATTGTTACCAAATGACTCTATACTACTTAACGGTTCCGCCGAGATCGACGCAAATCGGTGTCTCGCGTCGATTCGAAAGTCGATTCGAAACGGCCGACTCACGGTACCGAACGGCGAACGTGACCCTCGGTATGACGGGCGTTGATACCCGATCGTGGGGGAGTAAAACCAGTCCGCGAACGGACGATGAGAGCCGCGAGCGGCGACCGGACCGCGGCCGGCCACGCCGACGGCCGCTACTGTTCCTGTGCCGGCGCGAGTTCGTCGAGATCGACCCGTTGCTCGAGGAGGACCTCGGCCTGATCGGCGACCTCGCGCTGTTCGCGCATCAGCTGCTTGAGCTTGCTCTGGGGCGAGAGGTCGCCGATGAGGACGCCGCCGACGATCTTGCCGTCCTTGAAGGCGATGCGGCGCCACTCGGTGTCGCTGTACTTGCGCTCGGCGTGTTCGTCGCCCAGCGTCGGGTGGCCAAAGGAGAGGAACGGGAAGTCGAAGTGCGTGATCGAGTACGAGGAGACCCACTCGAACTCCTCGTCCTCGTCGTCGGCGGCCATGTTGACCGCGGCGACCCGACCCTGTTCCTTGGCCGAGCCCCACGAGCCGTTCTGGGCCTGATCGCCCAGCAGGACGTCGTAGAAGCGCGTGATGTCGCCGGCCGCGTAGACGTCGTCGACGTTGGTCTGCATGTACTCGTCGACGACGATGCCGTTGTCCTGCTCGAGGCCGGCCCCGCGGAGGAACTCCGTGTTGAAGGTCAGACCGATGGCGACGCCGGCGAAGTCGCAGTCGTACCGGTCGCCGTTGGGATCGACCGCGGCGGTGACGTGGCCGTCGTCGTCGACCTCGAAGCGGTCGACGCCGCTGTCGAAGACCGGTTCGACGCCGACCTCGCGCATGCCCTCGTGCATGATCTCGGCGCCCTCGTTCGAGAGGGCGTAGCGCCACCAGCGGTCGCCGCGCATCAGGTAGTCGGCCTCGATGCCCTGCGCGCCGCAGACGGCCGCGAAGTCGATGCCCAACAGGCCGGCGCCGACGATGACGCCCCGGTCGGACGCCTCGGCGTGCTCGCGGATCCCGCGGGCGTCCTGGAACGTCCAGAAGTGGTGGACGCCGTCGGCGTCGCTGTTCTCAACCGGGAGCTGCGTCGGCGTCCCGCCGGTCGCGACCAGGAGCTTGTCGTACTCGATCTCGCCGCTGTCGTGGGTGTGGACGATCCGTTCGTCCGTGTCGACGCTCGTGACGTGGGTGTTCAGCGAGAGGTCGATATCGCGCTCGTCGTACCACTCCTCGTCGTGAATCGAGATGGGGGCCTCGGGGAGTTTGCCCTTCGCGTGTTCCTTGATGAGAATTCGGTTATACAGTGGCTCCCCCTCATCGGTGATGACGGTAATCGTCGCCTCCGGATCCTCCTCCCGGAGGGTCTCGGCAGCCGAACTGCCCGAGATCCCGTCACCGATGATCACGTAATGGGTCATATTCGGACCGTTCGTAATGCGGGTTAAAGTGGGTTGCTATCTCGTCTATTTTACCACGTGGGAGTTTCACTTCAACAGTTGTATACCGAAATCGGGGATATACCTTCATCCCGGTAATTACATAGCCGTATTTAGCTTCCGATAGTCGGTTTCGCAAGGTTTGCTGTTATCTCTGACAATCGGCCGCTCGAGCGAAGCGTCGGTCTCGCGACCGAGACCTGCATAGTTGTCCGAACCGTTCTTTAGGCGCTGCGCCGTAGACGACGCCATGAAACTCCGCCAGAACGCGAAACACTTCGCCTATCGGAAGGCCCTCGAGACCCCGGGAATCCGCTCGGTCGCCAAGTCGGGACTCGTCCGCCTGCACACCAAGATCTTCCTCGGCAAAGCGGATCCGGCCCACGCCGAGAAACGGAAGGACCGCCTCGACGGCCTCTTCGACGCGACGATGGACTCCTACCTGCGAGCGCTCCAGGAAGGGTTCTCCGAGGCCGAGGCCCGCGAGATCACCCACATCCAGGCCAACTTCGACTTCTACAACCACGGCTGGACCGAGATGATGGAGATTCCGGTCGACGAACTCGAGGCCCACTACGAGCGCTACGGCGACTTCTTCGAGCGGTGGGACGTCACGATCGACGATCCGCTCGGCCAGTTCGAACCCCCGGCGGGGCTACCCGAGGCGCCGTCGACGCCCGAGAAACTCGATGAACCCGAACACCCCCACGCGGAGGGCGGGTTCGCCGACGACGTCTACGTCGAGAGCGAAGACGGTGACCTCGTCGTGGGCGGTCAGGACGAGCCCGACGACGTCGACGTCTCGAAGGCGGTCGGCGTCGGCGATTCCGACGACGACTGATCGAACGCCGTTCGGTCGCGCGCCGCGATCTTCGCCGGACGGTATCCCTTCCCTTCGACTCCCGTTAGGGATATAACAGATACCTACCGCGGAGCTCGAGTAGTAACGGACAGATAACAATATCACTTCTCGACAAAGTCGTCGGCGATGAACCGACGAGCGTACATCGCGGCGGGGGCATCGGTCTGCCTGGCGGGCTGTCTCAGTTCGCTTCCCGACGATTCGAGCGAGGAGAACGGGACCGGAAACGGAAACGAAACCGAGAACGGAACCGCCGATCCGACGGCCGAGACGGAGCGACCCCCGGCCGACGGGACCGACCGCCCGGACGCGGCCGGAACCGCCGACGACTTCGAAGACCTCGAGTCGTGGTCGGTCGTCGGCGGTCGACTCGCTGCGGATCGGAATCGATCCCTCCTCGGGAGCCAGAGCGCTCGCCTCGAGGTGCCCGCCGGTCGGAGCAGCGCCGGCCTCACGAAGACGTTCTCGACGCCGCGAGACCTCACCGACGTCGCCCCCGCCGTCGGCGTCGCCGCGGACGCCCTCGTCGTTCCGCGGCTCCGGCTGGTCGACGCCGACGGCGATTCGATCGTGTATCGCCGCGGGATCGCCCCCGATCTGGGCCTGTTACGCCACGACTTCGGCGTCGCTTCGATCGACTCGGGGTTCGACGCGTCGGCCGTTCGCGAGGTCCGCCTGCAGGTCCGGGCGACCGACGGAGAGCGGCTGACGGTCTGGTTCGACGATCTCCACTTCACGCCGCGGCCGGAAACCGGGAAGGTGCTGTTCCAGTTCGACGACGGGAACGTCACCGACTACACGGAGGCGCTCCCGATCCTCGAGGAGTACGGCTACCCCGCGACGACGTTCGTCAACACCGACACCGTCGGCGCCGGCGGCCGACTCACGCTCGACCAGCTTCGGGAGCTCCGCGACGTCGGTTGGCACGTCGGCAACCACACCGCCGACCACGCCTCCCTCCCGGACCGCGACGCCGCCGGACAGGAAGCGGCGATCCGCGACGGGAAACGGTGGCTCGTCGACCGCGGGTTCGAGACGGGCGCCGAGTACTTCGCCTACCCGTTCGGACGGTACGACGCGACGACGGTGGACCTCGTCGACGAGCACCACTCGCTGGGCTTCGGCGGCGGCCGGCCGGCCCACGGCTACGCCACGACTCCCGGACTGCTCCCGCGGATCGGCGAGCCCGACGTCGACGAGGCCCGCCGGGCCGTCGAACTGACCGCCGAGCGACGCGGAATCACGACGTTCCTCTATCACCGCCTCGAGGACGAGAGCCGCGAGACGTTCGAAACGGTCGTCGAGACGGTCCGCGAGTACGAGTCGCGGGGCGACCTCGAGGTGATCCTCCCGCGGGACCTCGAGGAGCGGTTCCTGTTCTAGGGACGATCGCTCGGCCTCGAGGGGCGTCCGGGCCTTGTCGGGATCCAAGTCGCTAAGTACCCGGAGGGATCCGTTTCCAACAACGAGACGATCCGATGGCACTTGACAACAATGATCGGTCGATCGCCGGCTTCACCATGGCCGGCCACGCGCTCGTGCACTGGTTCGAGACGTCGATCCCGATCTTTCTGGTGGTCTGGCTCGATTCGTTCGACGCCGGCGTCGCCCTGTTCGGACAGGTCGTCGCGCTCGGCTACGCGCTCTTCGGGATCGGCGCGCTCCCGAGCGGTATCCTCTCGGATCGGTTCGAGACGAAGCGACTCATCCTGTACTGTCTCGCGGGAATGAGCGGGGCGTTTCTCGTCCTCTCGCTCGCGACGTCGATCTACGCCATCGCCGTCGGTCTCGTCCTGTGGGGCGTCGCCGCCAGCATCTACCACCCCGCCGGGCTGGCGCTCATCAGCACCGGCGTCGAGGAGCGCGGCACCGTCTTCGCGTGGCACGGGATCGCCGGCAACGCCGGTATCGCCCTGGGACCGTTCGTCACTGCGACGCTGCTCATCGTCTTCGAGTGGCAACTCGTCGCGGCGATCCTCGCCGCCCCCGGCGTTCTCGCGGTACTGTACGGCCTCAGCGCATCGTTCGATCCGACCGCAGCCGTCGACGACGACGTCGACGCCGGCCCGGACGAGGCGTTGTCGGCCTCGGACCTGCTCGCGGACACCCGAACGCTGTTCGCGAGCGCCTTCGCCGTCGTCTTCGCCATCGTGATGTTCGAGGGGCTGTACTACCGCGGGATGTTGACCTACCTGCCCGAGATCCTCCACGGCCTCGAGGCGATAACGGGGCTGGTCGTCCCCGCGAGCCTCGAGGGGATCGAGCCGGCCGATTACATCTACGTGGGGCTGCTGATCGTCGGGATGGCGGGCCAGTACGCCGGCGGGAAACTGACCGACCGCGTCGCGCCGGCCCGCGGGATGGTCACCATCTTCGCCGTCCTCGCAGTCCTGGCCGTCGCGTTCGTTCCCGTCACCGGCATGGGGCTGGTCGCCATCGCGACGCTCTGTGGCGTCTTCGGCTTCTTCCTGTTCGCGATCCAGCCGTTCTACCAGAACGCCGTCGCGGTCTACACGCCCGCGGACAGTCGCGGGCTCTCCTACGGCTACACCTACCTCGGCGAGTTCGGACTCGGCGCGGCGAGCATCGCCATCGGCGGCTTCGTCCTCGGCGAACTCTCGCTCGCGGCCTTCTTCGCGCTGACCGCTGGCTTCGCCCTCGTCGGATTCCTCCTCTCGGCGGCCCTGCTCGCCGGTCTCGACCGGTTCGTCGATCTCGATCGAGCGGTCGACACGCAGGCCGACGACTGACGGCGCGCCCTCGGCGACGAACTCGAAACGAACGGACCGAATCGAACTCCGAACGGAGCCGGCCGCAATCGGTTCTCGATCAGTACGCGGTGCGAGGTCCGCGAGTTACGCCTCGAGCCACGGCGGCGTCACGTAGTCCGCGGTCTTCTTATCCGGCGGCCAGATGGCTTCCTGAACGCCTTCGCCGTTCTCGTTTTCCTGCCACTGGAAGTAGACCGTCTCGCCGTAGTTGTAGACGAGGTCGTGGGGCGTCTCGGAGTCCCTGCCGTAGAACTCGACCGTCGCGGCGTAACCGGGGTGGGAGGCGTTCTCGAGCGCTCCGACCATGTCGTCGGAGTCGAGCGAGTTCGACTCCTCGGCGGCGTGCGCGATGGCTCTGACCCCGTCGTACGTGTGGTAGCCCGTGTAGATGGGGTTCTTCCCGCCGAACTCGTCCTGATAAGCGGTGACGAAGTCCTGCGTCTTTTCGGTGATCGAGGTCTTCGCCGTCGAACTGGTCTGCGAGACGGCGTACCGGCACAGCCCGCCGACCATGTCGTAGTACGCCGGCAGCTGCATGGGGACGTGGACGCCGCCGAACCCGAACGACCGTTTCGACGGCAACTGCCAGTCCAGGAGCGCGGCGTTGCCGGTGTGGGCGGTCGTGATGAACGTCGCGTCAGCGTCGGCCGCTTCGACCCGATCGTAGAGGCTCGAGAAGTCGTTGGTCGCCGCCGGATACCGCTCCTCGAGGACGACGTCGATGTCCGTGTCTGCGAGCCGGTCCTGATAGACCTCCCACGGTTTTTCGGTCCAGTCGTAGTCCTCGGCCAGCAGCGCGATCGAATTCCAGCCGAGCTCTTCGTACATCTCGGTCAGGAAGTCCATCTGGATCCGCCCGAGGTCGATGTCGTTGTTCGGGCCGATCCGGAAGTGGTACTTGTACCGCTCGTAGTCGTCGCGGACCATCCGACTCACTTCGCTCGTCGCCGCCCCGCTCGTGAGATGCAGCGTCTGCTGTTCGGCGATGTCGTCGATGATGCTCAACAGCGCCTCGCTCGAGAAGACGCCGGTCGTCGCGTCGACGTTCTCCTCGAGGATCAGCCGCTGGTACTCCCGTCTTGCCTCGAGCGAACTCTCCTTCGTGTTCCCGACGACCAGTTCGACCTCTCGACCGAGGATTCCGCCCTCCTCGTTGAGGTGCGTGACCGCGAGGTCCGCGGCCTGTTTCATCGACCGTCCCATTCGGTTGCTGTTCGGACTCGGCGCCAGCAGTCCGATCTTGACCGGCTCCTCGCCGTCGGTACCACCGAGCACCTGATACTGGCCGAGACAGCCGGTCAGAGAGACGCCGGCCCCCACGCCGGCAGTCGCTTTGAGAAATCGCCGTCTATTCGAGAGTCTGCCTCCGCTCCCCGTCGTTCCTAACCGCAGTCGTGATCGATTCGAATCGGTCATCTTGACAGCTGTTGTTACTGATACGTCTTAATGATTGTTGACGCTGCCTACACATCATTCAGGTTCTAAATATCGGTATTTCGGTCGATAGACGGGCGAACGAGCTCATATAGACGGTCAGTCCGATCGAAGCGGCTGTGCTACTTGCGCCGAAAGTTCGGTATGCGAGAGGATCTAATCAGATTAGTTGTATTTGCGAGTGAATCACTATCGCATTTTGGTCGAAAATACCGGAATTCGCCCGCCACACGTTATCAGCTTCGATAATAGTGGATCATCATTTATATATCGACACTCAGATCCGTACTGTATCTATGGACGGCCTTCGACGATTGGTACCAACAGCTATTCGCCGCAGATACGCGGTCAAGTTCGGAATCATGTTATTAATACTCGCTCTGGGTGTGGGAGTGGTCGGGATGGCCGCGACCGCTGGGATCACTGGACAGGTCGAAGACCGCGTCCAGAACGACCAGACGTCGCTCGCGAGCCAAGAGGCCCAGAACCTCCAGATGTGGAACGAGCAGAACGAACACACCATCGGAGTGATCGCCCGCTCCGACGTCGTCGCAAACGGCGAGCCGGCCGCGGTCGAGAGCCGGTTCCTCGACTGGGAAGAGCACCTCGACGCGGATATCCACTCGATCAGTTACGTGGATACCGCCAACGACACGGTCCTCGCCAGTACGGATTACGACGGCGGCGAAACGGCAGCCAGCGAGATCGACGGCATCGAATCCGGGACGTACGAGCAGGTTCACCGAAACGACAACGTCCCGTGGGTCTCCGACGCGCACCTCGTCGACCGCGATCTGGGTAACGACTCCGTCGTCGTCATGACCTACGTGCAGTCCGTTCCGGGAACGGACGACGAAGCGATCGTCTACACGGCGGACCTCGAGGCGTACGCGGACCGTCTGGGCGACGAATCGGGTGTCACGACGATGGTTCTCGACGGTGACAACGAGGTAATGCTCGACAACGCCGGCTACGGCGAGGACCACGAGACGCTCGGCACCACATATGCCACGGAGGGCGACGAACGCAACGAAATCGTCCAGTCGGCCCGCACCGAAAGCGCCGGCACCCATCAGCTCGCCGGTTCCTCGCTAGACCTCGGCACCGACGCCTACGGCTTCGAGGACGAGGACTACGTCGTCAGCTCCGCGCGCGTCTTCGGCACCGACTGGGTCGTCGTCACTCACGAACCGGAGAGTCAGGCCTACGGGTTCGTCAACACGGTCGGCCAGTGGGGCGGAATCGCGACGATCGCCGGCGTGCTCATGATCGGCGTGATCGGCGTCGTTCTCGGTCGGAACACCGCCGTTTCGATCGACCGGCTCACAGACAAGGCCAGCAAGATGGAAGAGGGCAACCTCGACGTCGACCTCGAGACCAAACGCATCGACAACATCGGCCGGCTCTACGAGGGCTTCGACTCGATGCGCGTCGCCTTAGGCGAACAGATCGAAGAGGCCGAATCCGCCCGCGAGGAGGCCGAACGCGAACGCAAGCGCATCGCGGAGATCAACGAGCAACTCGAGCAGACGGCCGACGAGTACAGCGACGTGATGGAGGCGGCCGCCGACGGCGATCTGACCGCTCGGATGGACGCCGAGACGGACAACGAAGCGATGGCGGAGATCGCCGCGGACTTCAACGACATGCTCGAGGAGATCGAGGCGACCGTCGCCGACCTCAACCGGTTCGCGACCGACGTCGCGACCGCCTCCGAGCAGGTGACCGCCTCCAGCGAGGAGGTTCGATCCGCCTCGCAGCAGGTCACGGAGTCGATTCAGGAGATTTCCGACGGCGCAGAGCAACAGAACCAGTCGCTGCAGTCGGTCAACCAGGAGATGAGCGGGCTCTCGACGACCACCGAGGAGATCGCCGCCTCCTCGAACGAGGTCGCGGACATCGCCGAACGGACGGTCGACACCGGCCAGGACGGGCAGGAGGCCGCCCAGGAAGCGATCACCGCGATGGACCAGATCGAGACCGAAGCGGAGGACGCCGTCAGCGAGATCCGCCGCCTCGAGCAGGAGGTCCAGCAGATCGACGAACTGATCAACACCATCTCCGAGATCGCCCGTCAGACGAACATGCTGGCCCTGAACGCCAACATCGAGGCCTCTCGCTCGGCCGGCGGACAGGACGACGAAGGGTTCTCCGTCGTCGCCAAGGAGGTCAAGGCGCTCTCGGAGGACGTCGCCGAGGCGGCCGACGAGGCCGAGGACCGCCTCGAGGCCATCCGCGAACGCACCGAGCGGTCCGCGGACGAGGTCGAGGGCACCAGCGCTCAGATCGAGGCCGCCGGTGAGCAGGTCACCGAGGCCGTCGAGGCGCTCGAGGAGATCGCCGAACTCGCCCAGGAGACCAACGTGGGCGTCCAGGAGATCTCCGCCGCGACCGAAGAGCAGGCCGCGTCGACGCAGGAAGTCGTCGCGATGGTCGACGACGCCGCGACGATCTCCGAGGAGACGACCACCGAGGCCGAGAACGTCGCCGCCGCCGCCGAAGAGCAGACCACGGCCCTGACCGAAGTGACCCAGTCCGCCTCGGACCTCTCCGGCCAGGCCGCGGAGCTCTCCGAAGCGCTCGATCGATTCGAGACCGGCATCGACCGCGAGGCCCTCGAGGACGAGCGCGATTCGGACGACGATGACGACCCGTCCGCGGCAGTGAGTACGCCCGAGTTCGACGCCGCGGTCGACGCGGGAACCGACGAGTCACGGCAGGACGAGCGGGCCGAGGAGTCGGACCGCGACCAGCAGGAGCAGGGAATCACCCTGTCGACCGACGAGAGCGAGATGACCGAGTCGCCCGAGACGACCGACGAACGGGCGACCGAACCCGACGCGGCGCAGCCGACCGAGACGTTCCAGACCGATTCGGCGGCGGAGCCGGCGGGCGACGCCGAGCCGACGCCGGCACCCGCTCCGGACGCCGATACCGAGCAGTCGGCGCAGGAGTCGACGGCCGCCGACGAGACGGCTGCCGACGACGAACTCGATGCCGAGGAGATCCTCGGTATCGACGAGAGCGACGTCAGCACCGATGATGGGCTCGACGAATCGGCGGTCGATGGAGCGGCGTCCAGCGAATCCGACGACGCCACGGTGGAGACAGCGGATCCGCTCGCGGACGACGCGGGCGCGGCGACGCCGCTCGAGTCGGTCGAAGACGACGAGTCGGCGGATGCCAGCGACGCAGACACCGACGCTGACGCCGCAGTCGAGTCGAACGACGACGAATCGAACGCCGATACCGACGCCGCGGCCGAGTCGGACATCGATACCGACGCCGACGCGGAGTCAGACGACGCGGACGACGACGGCGATACCGACGACGTGTTCACGTTCGGCAACACCGACGAGTAGCGACCCGCACGCGACTCGAGTCGGTTCGCGGTGATCGATCACTGACGGTGGCGATCGCTGCCGGTTACTACTCCGTTTTTTCGGCACTCGTACTTCGCTCCGCTCGCACTCGGTGTCAGTGGTCTGCCGGTCGTCGAGCCGGGAGTCGCCGACTCGGTTCGGCGATCGACGCCGCACAGCGCAGTCCGGTCTCGAGCGCGCCGCCGGCGCGTCGCTGGGGGAACTGCGGCTGCCGGACGACCGTCGCATCGAAGACCCCGTCGGGGGCATCGAGTGAGCGCGCCTGCGGGGACGTCCCGTCGACGCGCGAGTGAACGCCGTCGGGAACCGGCTGCCGGATCCGCGTCGAATCGACGCCGACGAGATCGTTCCGATCGAACGCCGGGAAGTGGGTCGCCAGCGCCTCGAGCCAGCGGCGTTCGATGACGGCGGTCGAGCGACCGGCGGCGACCGCTTCGCCGCCGTCCAGCAGGTAGTACCGGTGACCGCCGGACGCGTCGGACGAGCGCGGTACCGTCGGCGCGACGAGTTCGCCGAAGGGCGCGTCGTCGACCATCGTCACGCGATCGGCGTCGGTCAGGGGCGTCTCGGCGGTCGTCGAGACCCGCAGACAGGTCCGCGTTTGGACCGGGACCGACGAGGCGCCGAGCGACGACTCGAGGGCCTCCGGAACCGTCGCCAGTACGACCGCGTCGACGGCGTGGCGCTCGCTCGCGCCATCGCGCTCGACGGTGATCGAGTCGACGGCGTCGTCCGTCACGCCGAGTTCCGTTACGCGCGCGTTCGTACTGATTTGCTCGCGGCCGATGGCCTCGGCGAGCGTTTCGACGAGGACGGCCGAACTGCCGGCGAAGTAGCCGCGACGTTCCCGGCCGAATCGCGTCCGATCCCCTCGGCCGCGACAGTGCTCGAGCACCCACGCGGCGCTGACCGCCGACGCCGCCGACCCGAAACGGGCCTCGAGCAGGGGTCCGTAGAACCGCTCGTAGACGGCGTCGCTCGCGTGCGCGCGGACGAACGCCTCGGCGGGGACGTCGGCGTAGTCCGACGGCTCGTAGGCGTCGAACCGCGGCCGTCGACGGGGGAGGCCGCGGACGTCGATCCCGCTCCGGAGCGTCGCGAGCCGCGCCGTGTCCGACAGCGAGAGGGGCGGATAGGCCAGAAACTCCCAGGGCGCGTCGACGGGATGGACGGTCCCGTCGACGTACATCGCCGTCTGGATCGGCCGCCACTCGAGGCGATCCGACAGGCCGAGCTCCGCGAGCAACTCGAGGGCGGCCTCGTCCCTGGGACGGGCGAAGGAGACGGGGACGCGCTCGATCGGTGTGTCATCGGGGCCAGACGGCGAAGATGGGGACTGAGACCGAGACGGGGACGAGGACAGAGACGAGGACGGGGTCGTCGCCGCGAGACCACCCAGTTCGTCGCCCGGTTCGAAGAGGCGAACGTCGTGACCGCGCCGGACGAGCCGGTAGGCGGCCGCGAGTCCCGACAGCGTTCCGCCGACGACGCCGATCATATCGGGTCAACGGGAGCAGCGACCCTTTGCAATTGCGGTCGGTCGTCCGGCGGGCCGTCGCGGTCCGCTACCTTTTTGCCTGCCGTCTCGGAAGGAATCGGCATGCTCACCGTGCGGGCACCTGCGACGAGTGCGAACCTCGGGAGTGGCTTCGACGTCTTCGGTGTCGCCCTCGGGACGCCCGCAGACGTGGTCCGGGTCGAACGCGCACCGGAAACGAGGATTACCGTGACCGGCGCCGGCAGCCAGTACATCCCGGAGGATCCGAAACAGAACACCGTCGGGGCGGTCGCCGACGCCCTCGACGCACCGGCACACATCAAGATCGACAAGGGCGTGCGACCCTCCTCGGGCCTTGGCTCCTCGGCGGCCAGCGCGGCCGCCGCGGCCGTCGCCCTCAACGCGCTCTACGACCGCGGGCTCTCTCGAGAGGAGCTCGTCCCCGTCGCCGCCGAGGGCGAGGCGCTCGTCTCCGGCGAGGCCCACGCCGACAACGTCGCCCCCTCGCTGCTGGGCGGCTTCACCGTCGTCACCGACGACGGCGTCACGCAGATCGACGCCTCGATTCCCGTCGTCGCCTGCCTCCCGGAGATGTCCGTCTCCACGCGCGACGCGCGCGAGGTCGTCCCCGACTCGGCCGCCCTCGAGGACGTCGTCGACACCGTCGGCAACGCCGCGACGCTGACCGTCGGGATGACCCGCGACGACCCCGACCTCGTCGGCCGCGGGATGGAAGACGCCATCGTCACCCCCGAACGGACCGCCCTGATCGACGGCTACGACCGCGTTCGCGACGCCGCACTCGAGGCGGGCGCGACGGGCGTCACCGTTAGCGGCGCCGGGCCGGGCATTCTCGCGGCCTGTCGCCGCCGCGATCAGCGGGAGATCGCCGGTGCGATGATCGACGCCTTCGACGCCATCGGTATCGAGAGTCGCGCCTATCAGACCTGCATCGGCGAGGGTGCGACGCTGTACCGGGACTGATCGTCGCTCCGTTCTCGAGTCGACCCGATGGGAAACAGAACCGACGCCGCGCTCGCGATACTCGTTCTCGCCGCCGTCGGAATCGCGTTCGTCGCCGTCGGAGCGTCGGTTTCGTGGCCGGCCGCCGCGGTCGGTGGTCTCGGAACGATCGGCTTCGAACTGGTCGCCGCTCGAGCGTACGAGACCGTTCGTCGCTACTGGGAGCGACCGCTCGTACGGGGACTGTCCCTCACCGCGGCGCTGCTCGTCGTCGCCGTCGGCGCCGCCGCCGCGCCGGACGTAGTGCTGTCGCTGTTCTGTGGCGGAGCGGTGACGTATCTCGCGTTTCTCGCGCTCGTCGAAGCGGGGCTCGTTCCGACGCCGGAGACGTGGTGGTAGTCCCCACCTACCTCGGTCTGCGTGCAGTTTTCCAGCGGCGGCCGTAGATTCGCGGCAGCGCATCGACCTTCGCGCCGCGAACGTTCCTCGGCACGGTCGATACTCGCGCGGACACGCCGGCCGGGAGCGGTCCGTAGGGGACCGACGAGACCGCGGTCGGATTGTTCGAGACGGGGCGCCGGCCGGCGTACCCGGTGTCGCGCCCCGTCGACTCGTACAGGGTCTCGAATTTCGAGTGGCCCTCGAGGACTCCTCTCCGAGCCGCCTTCGCGGCCGCTTTCGCTTGCTGCTGGAGCGCCGCGTCGGTCGCGTCGGGTTTCACCTCGTCGACGAACGATCTGACCTCGGCCGCAGCCTCGGAGTCGCCGGAGGAGTCGAGCAGATCGGGACCGACGACGTCCTCGAGTTCGGCCTCGAGCTGTCGCAGCTCCCGCCGGAAATCGACGAGATCGACGGTGTTCCAGAGCTCTCGCAAGTTGACGGCCCGGCGGATCGTGCTGAGGTCGAGGGCGCGATCCGGATCTCCCTCGCGAATCGCGGCCGGGAGTTCGTCTCTATCGAGGAGGTCCGACAGCGCCGACGCCTCGATAACGTCGGGTAGGTTCTCGAGATCGATCGTTCCGAGGAGGTCGTCGACTTCCTCGAGGACGTCCCACAGTTCGGCCGCCGTCGCCGACAGCGAATCGGACGACTCGTCGTCGGCGGTTTCCCGAACTAACCGCGCGGTTCCCGCTTTGATCCGGTCCGACAGTTGCTCGGCGGCGGACGGGGACGTGGTCTGACTCATACGGAACAGAGGCGCTGGACGGAGAAAACGGAGTCGCTTGCCGAACGGTCGCGCTTCGAGCCGTCCGAATCGGACGGGGTATCGCCGTCAGTCGGTTAGACGCCCCGTCCCTGCAGCTTCTCCTCCTCGGGCAGGTCGGCGTTCGCGTCGCCTTTCATCCCCTTGCCGAGGTTCTTCGAGATCTCGGCGAGTCGCTCGGGGTCGTCCCAGTTGTTCGTCGCCTCGACGATCGCCTCGGCCATCGCGGGCGGGTTCTCGGCGCCGAAGATCCCGCTGCCGACGAAGATGCCGTCGCACTCGTGGTGCATCATCAGCGCGGCGTCAGCGGGCGTCGCGATGCCGCCGGCGGCGAAGTTGACGACCGGGAGCCGGCCCATCTCGGCGGTCTCGTGGACCAGTTCCGCGGGCGCCTCGATCTCGCGGGCGTAGGCCTCGCGTTCCTCGTGGGTCATGCCCGCCAGTTCGCGGATGGCCCCCTTGATCGTCCGCTGGTGGTGGACGGCCTGGTTGACGTCACCGGTGCCGGCCTCGCCCTTGGTGCGGATCATCGCCGCGCCCTCGTTGATCCGGCGCAGCGCCTCGCCGAGGTCGCGCGCGCCGCAGACGAACGGCGCGGTGAAGTCGCGCTTGTCGATGTGGTAGGCGTCGTCGGCGGGGGTGAGGACCTCGGACTCGTCGATCATGTCGACGCCGACGGCCTCGAGGATCTGGGCCTCCTTCGTGTGGCCGATGCGGGCCTTCCCCATCACCGGGATCGAAACCTCCTCGACGATTGCCTCGACGTCCGCGGGGTCGGCCATCCGGGCGACGCCGCCCCGCTTGCGGATGTCCGCGGGGACGGCCTCGAGGGCCATCACGGCGACCGCGCCGGCGTCTTCGGCGATCCGGGCCTGCTCCTTATTGACGACGTCCATGATGACGCCGCCCTTCTGCATCCGGGCGAAGCCGCGCTTGACGAGGTCGGTCCCGCGTCTGAGTTCCTCGAGATCGGTGTCGGTTTCGTCAGTCATAGTACGCGGTTGTGAGCGACCGCACTTACGCGTGTCCGTTCGAGTCCGAATCACACGCGTGACAGGATCGAGACGCGTCGGCCGGGAGAGAACAGCGACGCCGGGGACGCGCCGTCTCACGCGTCGCCGACCGGTTCGCCCGAATGCAACCGCGCGCGAACTCGGGTCCCGTACAGGCGCGCGAGCGGCCGGGGCCAACAGCCTAGGTCCGCTCGCAGATCGGACGCGAGTTCGATCCTCGCGCCGAGGGGCGTCCCGAGCGCGATCTCCCCGCGAATCTCGGCTTCCGAGCGCAGCAGGGCACCGTCTTTCGTCGTGTAGCTCCACAGCGTCCAGTCGCGCTCGCGGCTCCCGATCCGCGTTCGAGGATGGGGGACCTCGAGGCGGACGCGTTCGCGCACCCCGGTATCGGAATCGGAATCGACGTCGCCGTCGTCGAGAACGCACTGGAACGCGAGCGCGCTGTCGTCGATCCCGATCCCGGCCCGCTCCTTGGGATAGCCCCAAATTTCGCGACCGAGCGCGACCGACGCGTCGGTCGTGACGGGAAGCCAGTGGACGTAGCCGCCGATTTCGCCGCCGACGAGTTTGCCGATCGACGAATCGCCCCGGCCCTCGCGGACCGCGGGAACGATGACCGCGAACTCGTCGTAGGGCTCGAGGGCGGTGTCGTCGCCCCTCTCACCGCCGACGCGGTGATACCGAACCCCGACGAACGTGACGCAACCGATCCCGGGTGCGACGCCGAGCGCGGACAGCGCGTCCGGCAGGAGCGCCTCGAGCCGGTCTCGCCGCGCGAGGACCGTCACGCCGCCCATCGCGAACTCGAGTTCCAGTGGGAGGGTGATCTCGTGACCGGTCGAGAGGGTGACGCGGGTCCGTTCCTCGGACGAGGGTTGCATACGGGCCCCATCGGGTCGGACACGAATAGTAGCAGGGGTCGAACGAGACGCGGCGGGCGGCAACCGCTACTGTTTTGCGAGCCCCGTTCGTCGGGCCGGACGAAACGATGTTCGCGTCGTCCACGCTGCCCGACCGGGAGCCGCTGCCGGCCTATCTCACGCCCGTTCCGAAGACCCTCGAGGACCTCGGACTGCGGTTCGCGTGGCTCGTCGTCGCGATCAACCTCGCGGGGACGGTATTCGGATTCTGGTACTACGGCCCCCAGCTCGGCGAAACGGCGGCGGTGATGTGGCCGTGGGTGCCCGACAGCCCGATGGCGACGCTGCTGATCGCGCTGGCGATCGCCTGCTGGAAGGTGGGGTACGAACAGCCGTGGCTGACGTCGCTGGCCTTCTTCGGCAACGTCATTCTGGGGCTGTGGACGCCGTACACGCTGCTCGCGTTCGCCGACGCCTACAGCTATCTCAACCCGCTGATGTACCAGTTCCTCTTCTGGAGCCACCTCGCGATGGTCGTGCAGGCGCTCGTGCTCCACCGGATCTCGGACTTCCCGGTGTGGAGCGTCGGTGTCGCCCTGCTGTGGTACGGGAGCAATCTGATCGTCGACTACTTCGTGCCGATCGTCGGCGAACCCCATCACACGATTATTCCGGTCGCCCGCGACACGCCCATGTACCTCGGCGCGGACGCGCTGGGCGTCGTCGCCGCGGGCGAGGTGACGTTCGCGCTGCTGGCGCTCTTCCTGGCGATGGCGATCCGCGTCAAAAAGTGCGAGGCGGGTCGGATCGGCCGGCCCTAGGTCTCCGTCGATCGCGGGACGGAGTCGCCCTCGGCGAGGGTCGCGAGGTCGAGGAAGGGATCGAGACACCGCGCTGCGGGACGGCGCTCGATCGTCCGCGTGGTCGGCTCGTAGCGGACGACGGCCGTCTCGATCAGTTTCGGCAGGTGTACGTGGTGGAACCCGGACGCGATCGACTCGAGAGCTTCGGGTGTCAGCTCCTCCCGAGACGCGATCCCCGCGACGAGCTCGTCGAGGGGGACGGCGCCGACGTGCCGGGAGAGATACGTCAGGGCGTCGCGACGCTGTCGCGAGTGGAGGAGGTCGAAGACGGTGTCCACTGAGAGGGAAGCGATGCGGTCCGAACGGTCTACGTTCGAGGTCTCTGTCGTCATGAGTGCTCTGTACTCGGCTTACACGGCTCCTGGCGACTCGGCAGCGACGAACGACTTCAGCAGAGCACATATGACGAATAGACGACCTGAGCGATAAACGTTCCCTTACCACCGTACTGATTTCCAGAGGGTTCGGGTAATGGAACGTGATCACGGCAGTTTTACGGAATATCCCAAATTCTGTCCCGTCTTCCGACCCGCTGGTCGCTCGGTCGATCCGTGGCCGCCAGTAAACGCACCGCTCGAGTCGCGAAAAGAGGAACCGAACCGTGCGACGAGTGCTTCGAACGGAGAACCGCGAGTCGCGAAACCGAACCCGGGCGTCGGACCGCGTCAGGTGACTACTCGAGGATGACGACCGCCGACTCGGTCTCGATCATCTCGCCGTCGCCCGAGTAGGAGCGCTCGCGTTCGACCTCGAAGAGGTCGGCCTCGAGTTCCTCGCCGGCGACTCGCAGCACACCCGCATTCTCGTCGATCTCGTACTCTCCGCTCTCGATACCGGCGTCGATTTCGCCGACCTTCGACCCGAACTTCGGCCCGAGCGTCGAGTAGTCGAGGTCGATCGACGCGATCTCGGTCGTCACCTCGGGTTCCTCCTCGAGGACGGTCAGCGACTGCACGTGCATCACGTTCCGGATGGCGTCCTCGAAGCCCTCGATGGGACCGTAGACCGACACCGACTCGAGGTCGGCGTTCAGCGGCAGCTGGTTCTCGCTCTTGTAGCGACGCAGCGCCGAGATGACCTCCATCGCGGCCTCGCCAGCCTCGAGGTCGGCCGCGTGGCCCTGCGGGCTGGGCCAGTCGCGGACGTGGATGCTGCTGTCCTCGAGGTCGCTACCGTCGTCCGCGTAGACGGCCTGCCAGACCTCCTCGGTCGCGTGGGGGAGGAATGGCGCCCACAGCTCGAGGAACGTGCGGTGGGCGGTCCGCAGCGCGTACTGCGTCGAGGGCTCGTCCTCGCGCGTCTTGGCGATCTCGAGGTAGTCGTCGCAGAACGTGTTCCAGAAGAAGGTCCGCAGTCGGTCGCGGGCCTTCGCGAACTCGTACTCCTCGAGGTGGGCGGTCAGGTCGTCGACGGCGTCGTCGAGCTCCGCCAGCAGCCAGCGATCGATCGCCTCGAGGTCTTCGGGCTCGTCGGGGTCTCGCGGCGCGAGCGTGTCGACGAGCTTCGAGGCGTTCCAGAGCTTGCGCAGGAGCTTCTCGCCCGCGGTGAGGTCTTTCTCCTGATACGGGAAGTCGTCGCCGACCGCCGCGCTCGCGGCCCAGAAGCGGACGGCGTCGACGGGGAAGTCCGCGAGCACTTCGTCGGGCTCGACCACGTTACCGCGGGACTTGGACATCTTCTCGCGGTTCTCGTCTAACACGTGGCCGTTGATCATCGTCGCGTCGAAGGGCACCTCGCCGGTGTGCTCGTAGCACTTGACGATGGTGTGGAACAGCCAGAACGAGATGATGTCGTGACCCTGCGGCCGCAGGTCGAAGGGGTACAGTTCGGGACTGTCCATCGTGAACGTCTCCGCGTCCGCGTCCCAGTCCCAGCCCGCGTTGATGAGCGGGGTCAGCGAGGAGGTGGCCCACGTGTCGAAGACGTCCTCTTCCGGAACGAAGTCGTCGGCCCCGCACTGGGGACACTCGTCGACCGGTGGCTCGTCCGAGAGCGGGTCGACCGGGAGCTCCTCCCGCTCGGCCATGATCTCGTGGTCGCAGTCCGCGCAGTACCAGACCGGGAACGGGATCCCCGAGTCGCGCTGACGGGAGATCAGCCAGTCCCACTCGAGGCCCTCGATCCAGTGCTTGTAGCGGCTGAACATCTTCTCGGGGTACCAGTCCATCTCCCGGCCGGCCTCGAGGTACTCCTCCTTGTGGTCGAGAATTTCGACGTACCACTGCTTGGAGACACGGTATTCGACGGGCGTGTCGCAACGCTCGTGGACCTGAACCGCGTGGGTGATCTCCCAGCGGTCGCGCAGGTAGCCCTCGTCGTCGAGATCCTCGACGATGGCCTCGCGGGCCTCCTCGGTGGACATGCCCTCGTAGTCGCCGGCGAGGTCGGTCATCGTCGCGGACTCGTCGATCGCGACGCGGAGCGGCAGGTCGTGGGCCTGGTACCACTCGATGTCGTTCTGGTCGCCGAAGGTACAGCACATCACGACGCCGCTGCCCTTCTCCATGTCGACGCGCTCGTCCTCGATGATCGGCACCTCGTGACCGAAGAGCGGGATGCGAGCGGTCTCGCCGACCAGATCCCGATTCTCCTCGTCGTCGGGGTGGACGAAGACGGAGACGCAGGCCGGAATGAGTTCCGGTCGCGTCGTGGAGATGACGAACTCGTCGCGCGGCGCGTCGTCGCCCACTAGTTCGAACGCGATGTCGTTGAAGTGCGAGCCCCGCTCGTCGTCCTCCATCTCGACCTGCGAGATGGCCGTCTCGCAGTCGGGACACCAGATCGCGGGCGCCTTCTTGCGGTACTCGCGGCCCTTCTCGTAGAGGTCGAGGAACGAGAGCTGGGAGACGCGCTGGACGCGCGGCTCGATCGTCTTGTAGGTGTTGTTCCAGTCGATCGAGGTGCCGAGGTTCTGCATCTTCTCCGTGAATTCGGCCTCGTACTCCGTACAGACCTCGCGGCAGAGCTCCTGGAACTCGCGGCGCTCGTAGTCCTGATGGCGGATGTCGAGTTCCTTCTCGGTCAGCCGCTCGCTGGCGATCCCGTTGTCGTCGTAGCCGAAGGGGAAGAGCACGTCGCCGTCGTGCATCCGCTGGAACCGCGCGGCGAAGTCCTGCAGGGTCGAGCCGTAGAGGTGGCCCATGTGCAGGCTTCCGGAGACCGTCGGCGGCGGCGTGTCGATCGCGTAGACCGTGTTGGGATCTCGCTCGGCGTCGCTCTCGTAGGCGTAGACGTCCTCGTCGATCCAGCGCCGCTGCCAGCGGTTCTCGACCGCTTCGGGATCGTAGCCGCCCTCGAGGGTCGGCTCGCTATCCGCGGGATCGCTCTCCGTCTCGGATTCGGGCGCGTCCATACTCATGCTCTCACCGCCCGCGGGGGGCGTCGGCCGTGCGTCGTCGTGGCGTCGAAGGTGTGCGTACTCATTGCTGATACCGGTCGTTGCTCGGTGAATGCTGGTCGCCGACAATACATCCGTCGAAACGGGGTGGGAGGTTCGGGGCTAAGAGGCCCCTATCTGGGCGGGCGTAAGTCAATTGAAGGGTTTCGACCTCGTGTTCGGTCGAAACCCTGTAAATCGTTACGCCCGCCCAGATACGAAAACCGTCTCTCGCGGACCGTCGGCGTCGACCGGGGCCGCGACTGAACGAGACATACGGGTACGTGGACGTACCGCCGGGAACGGTGTTAGGTTTTTCGTCACGGTGAGACCGATCGGTCGAAGCGGTGTGGATTACTCGCCCTCGAGGTCGATGATCGCCCGCGAATCGGTCACGTATCGAAGGTCGCCCTCGAGATACGACGCCAGCCGCTCGAGGAACCCGTCCCTGAGTTCGTCTGCGTCCGCGTTGGCGAGCGCGATCCGGTCGTGGGCCGCCGGATCGTGGTCGCCCCGCATGACGACGGCGAACAGTTCGCGCGGGGTGACCGGGTCGCCGGCGTTCAACCGCGAGACGACGTCCGAGAGCGAGGACTCGACGGTCGTCTCGACGTCGAAGGTCACGTCGACGGAGACGCGCTCGTCGCCGTCGGCCGCGAGGTACTCCTCGCAGCTCCTGACCGCCGGCTCGAGGACGCCCTCGAAGTCGGTGCCCGCCTCCTCGAGTCCCAGATAGGTGAACGCGATCATCGCCCGGAGCCCGGCGAGGAACTCCTCGTCGGTCGCCGCGCCCTCGAACACCTGCCGGCGATCCTTCTCGGCCAGCGTGTGCAGGAACAGGTCGAAGTCGAGCACCGCGGCGCGGATCCGTCGGCGGATCCGCGCCTCCGCGTTCCGTTTCGACTGGTCGTGGCTCATCTCGCGGTCGCCGAGCAAGTAGGCGCGATCCGCGGGGCTCAAGACGCCGCGTTCGCGGTCGGTATCCGTGTTCATAATCGGAGATCGGTTATACGACATCGGTTTCCATCCGAACGGTTATGAGCGATCCGGTCGGAGCCGGAGACAGTGATCGAGCGTGAGTGACGAATGAGCGGCTCTCCCGCCACCAGATACGCGGAGTGGATCGTCTCGCACAGCCGACTCGTCGTCGTGCTCGGGCTCCTCCTGACCGCCGTCGTCGCCGCCGGCGCGGCGATCGGCGACCCCGGAGACGGCGATATCGGCCAGTTCGAGACCGACTCCGAGGAGACCGAGGCGCTCGAAGAGATCGAGGCGACCTACGGCACCGACGACGCCGTCGTCGCCCAACTCGTCGTCCGCGACGAGGGCGGTGACGTGCTCACCCGCGACTCGCTGCTCGAGGGACTGCGACTCCAGCGAGACGTCCGCGAGGACGAGGAACTGAACGCGACGCTCGACGAGCGGGGGTTCGTCGGTCTCGAGAACGTCGTCGGAACGGCCGCGGTCGTCGAGGATCGGGCCGCCGAGGCGAACGGCTCGCCCGATACAAGCGAGCCGACGCTCGAGGAGCAGATCGCGGCCCTCGAGTCGCGCTCGGACGAGGAGGTCGAGGCGCTGCTCGCGGACGTGCTCGATCCCGAGAGCGACGAGGGTCGGCAGGGTCAGTCGGCGGGATCGGAAGCGGCGGACCCCTACGACTTCCTCCCGTCCGACTACGAACCGGGCGAGACGACGGCCGACGCGCGGATCGCGTTCGTCTTCCAGGTCGACGACGGCGGTCCGGACGAGGACCCGCGGGCGGCCTACGACGCGCAGGTCGAGCTCGCCGACCAGGTCGACGAGCGCTTCGACGACGCGTTCCTCTTCGGGCAGGGCGTCGTCGACGAGGCGTCGTCGAACGCCGTCGGCGACAGCTTCGCGATCATCACGCCCGTCGCGCTCGTGCTCGTACTGGGCGTCCTCGCGTTCACCTATCGGGACGTCGTCGACGTCCTGCTCGCTCTCGTCGGGATCGGCGTCGTCATGGCGTGGCTCGCCGGCGTTCGGGGTTGGCTCGAGATCCCCTCCAGCCAGCTACTGATCGCCGTCCCGTTCCTGCTGATCGGACTGAGCATCGACTACGCGCTGCACGTGGTCATGCGGTATCGGGAGGCCAGAGCCGGCGAACTCGAGGCGGTCGCGACGCCGGAGCGAGCGGCGAGTGCGACCGCCAACGGCGGCTCGGTCGGCCCGCGAGCCGGCATGACGCTCGGGCTCGCCGGCGTCGCCCTCGCGCTCGGGGCCGCCACGGTCTCGACGGGCGTCGGCTTCCTCTCGAACGTCGTCAGCCCGCTGGGAGCGGTCCGGGACTTCGCGGTACTCAGCGCGGGCGGCATCCTCGCGACGTTCGTCGCCTTCGCCGTCTTCGTGCCGGCGCTGAAGGTCGAGGTCGACGAACGGCTCGAGTCGCGGTTCGGACGAAATCGGGCGAAGCGGCCGTTCGGGTCGGAGACGGGCCTCTCCAATCAGGTCCTCTCGCGGGTGGTCGCCGTTCCGCGGCGGGCGCCGCTGGCTGTCGTCCTCGTCGCCCTCCTGCTGGCCGTCGGCGGCGCCTACGGCGCGACGGGGATCGACACCGAATTCAACCAAGCGGATTTCCTCCCCGAGGACGCGCCCGAGTGGGCCACGTCCCTGCCGGAGCCGCTGGCGCCCGGTACGTACACGATCAGCGACGATGCCGCGTACCTCGGCGAGAACTTCGCCGAGCGCGGCGAGGGGAGTCAGACGCAGGTCCTGATACGGGGACCCGTCACCGATCCCGACGCGCTCGCGGCGATGGACGAGGCCGGCAGCGGCGTCTCCGAGGGCGACACGATCGTTCTCCGGCCGGACGGCGAGGCCGCCATCGAGGGGCCGCCGACGGTGATCCGCGAGATCGCCGGCGACAACGATACCGTCGCGGCCGCGCTCGAGGAGCGCGATACGGACGGCGACGGGCTCCCCGACGAGGACGTCGCCGGCTTCTATGACGTCCTGTTCGACGCCGATGCGGACCGGGCATCGGACGTCCTCTATCGGACCGATAGCGGCGAGTACGAGTCCGCGCGCCTCCTCGTGAGCGTGCAGGGCGACGCTCCGGCGCAGTCGGTCGCCGACGACAGCCGCGATATCGCTGCCGCGGTCGACGACGCCGAGTCCGTTTCCGCGGTCGCGACCGGCGGCCCGGTGATCACGGCGGTCGTTCAGGACGCGCTGCTCGAGACGCTCGTCGAGGCCTTCGTCGTCACGCTGGTGGTCGTCCTGGGCTTCCTGACGGCGCTCTACTGGGTCCGCCACCGATCGCTCTCGCTGGGCGCGGTGACCCTCGCACCCGTCGTCGCCGCGCTCGCGTGGCTGCTCGGAACGATGGCGCTGCTCGACCTGCCGTTCAACAGCGAGACGGCGGTCATCACGAGCCTCGCGATCGGGCTCGGCGTCGACTACAGCATTCACGTCGGCGAGCGGTTCGTCGCGGAGCGACGCGAACGGGAATCGCTCGAGGACGCCCTCGAGGCGACGATCACCGGTACCGGCGGAGCGCTGCTGGGGAGCGCGGCGACGACGGCGGCGGGCTTTGGCGTCCTCGCGCTGGCGCTGGCGCCCCCACTACAGCGATTCGGACTGGTGACGGGGCTGAGCATCGTCTTCGCGTTCGTCGCCTGCCTCACCGTGCTCCCGTGTCTGCTCGTGCTCCGGGAGCGGTCGCTCGATCGAGCGTCGTGATCGCGGACGAAAACCGACCTGACCGCTACCGCGACTCGTCGTCCGAGTGAGCCCGAACCCACAACTCACCGATCCGCGAGAGCCTGGTTCGATAAGATTTACCGTGCTCCTCGCGTTCGATGTACCCCTTGCCGCCGGGCCCGAGCCGGTCGACGTTGTAGATGACCTTCGACCGGAAGCTGTCGGTGTACTCCTCGTTCAGTTCGCGGGCCAGCGACTCCGCGAGTTCGGAGACCGAATCGAACTCGCCGTCCTCGCCGAGCTTGAACAGGATGAGCTCCTCGAAGGGTTTGACGTTCGAGAAGGAGGCGACGGGCAGTTCGACGATGTGGCGGCCGTCGATCTCCTTGGCGCCGATCGTCGTCCCGCGCTCGTCGAACTCCGAGAGGAGGTCGCGGGCGCTCTCGAGGCGTTCGTCGATCCGATCGCCGTCGAGCGTCTCATCGCCGTCTACTCCCGTCCCGGCGTCCAGTTCCTCGAGCAGTTCGATCTGCTCGCGGAGTTCCTCGGCCAGCTCCGTCTCGAGGTACTTCTCGGGGGCGGTGTAGTAGGTGTGAATCCCCTCGCGGTCCTCCTGCCGTTCGACCATCAGGGAGTGGGCGGCGTTGGCGAAGGCGAAACTGACCGTCCGGGGCATCGCGGCGACGTTGACCCAGACCTCGTTGCCGTCGTCGAGCTCCGCGGTGATGAGGTCGTAGGCCTGCTCGAAGGCCGCGTCGTAGTCGTAGACGTCCGCCAGAACGAACCGCTCGGTGCTCGCCCCCAGCAGGTTCTTGAAGTCCGTCTCGAGTTTGTCCGAGAGGTGGCGGGAGTACTCCACGTTGGCCTCGCTCCCGACGGCGCCCTCGAGCAGAATGACGCTGTCGACGTCGATCTGATCGCGTACCAGCGGCGCGATCAGCCGGTCGTAGTCGAAGCCGACCGGAACGATATGGGTTTGCATACGCGGTAGGTGGCACGGCGACGTAATCAATCCCGGTACGTCGTCGTCGGTGTGGGCAACGGTCCCGACGATCAGCGACGACGGGACGTCGGGCCGGCCTCGAGTTCGATCGTCCGAATCGGCCCCACGGATCGTTTCTCGGTCGCGATCGGGAACGACCGCCGGGTTCGCCGTCGCTCTCCGCGGCCTATTGCCGCGCACTACCGGACCGTCTCGGCCGGTTCAGGACTGATAGCCCAGCGCCCGGAGATGGTCTTCGACGACGTCCTCGTCGACGTCATCGCGGTCGACCGGGGCTTCCGCGACGATGTCGCGCCTGTGCTCAGACGGGACGACGAGCCAGGGGACGAGCCGGAGTTCCGGCGTCCAGACGTATCCCGGATGTTCGTACCGGTCGCCGGTGAGCCTGGAATACAGGTTCGTCGTCTCGCCGAGCAGTTCGCCGTGGTCGGACGTGATGACGGTCTTGCCGTCGAGTCGCTCCAGCAGTCGCTCGACGTGCTCGAGGACCAGTTTCAGGTTTTCGACGTACACCTCCTGCAGTTCGTCCGTGGAGACGTATCCCGCCTCCGCAGCGTCCATCAGGTACACCATGCCCTCCGAGCGACTGGTGACGTCGGCGTCCGATTTCCAGGCGGAGAACTCGAGTCCGTAGTCCGTCCGGAGGCGCTCCCGCAACGTCTCGGCTTTCGGACCGAAGTAGGGACCGTGGGGCTGCATGAAGTGGACGAGCAACCGCTTGTCCGGATGGCGTTCGTAGGCCTCGACGGCCTTCTCGCGGACGATCCCCGGCCGGTAGTTCCGATAGAGTTCGCTATCGAGAACGTCCCGCTGGGACTCGGGATACGTCGACACGAATTCGTGGAAGGTGCCCCCCTCCAGCTGGTGTGAGAACCCGTTCGCGGAGACGTATACGGTGTCGTGGAACGTCTCCCCGGCGAACGTCTTCTCCATGAACTCGTTGCTCGTCGACGCGACGGAGACGGCGGCGTCGAGTTCTCCGCCGATCGAATTGTACTTCGAGAGGTAGTCGAATCGGCAGGCGTCCAGGAGCAGGAGATTGTCCCAGTCCGCGTCCATGACGTTCGTCGGGCGCCCGTACTTGCGGTAGAAGAGGCGTTTGTTGACGTCCCCGTACCGCTTTTTGAGTTCGTGTTTGAACTTCTCGGGGTTCTTGCACGCCTCGATAAAATTGGAGAGGGTGTAAGATTCCGGGGCGAGATCCATCGTCTCGAGGTCCAACTGGACGATCAATCAATTTTAGGATCCGTAATTCGGGCGTACAGTCACGAAATGCGGAACGTCTCGAAACCGTTCGAACGTTCGCCCGGGACGAACGCGACGAGGCGCCGAGCGTTCACGACGCGTCCGACGAATCTCCGTCCGCAGTGTCCGACGCGTCATCGTCTTCGGCGTCCGACGAGTCGGCTCCCTCGAAATCGATCGTCCGAATCAGTTCCGCGATCGTCTCGCGGTCGCGCTCCGGATCGAGCTCCAGTTCGTCGTCCGTCGTCGTCTCCGACTCGGCGGCCGCAGTGCGAACACCGTCCTCGAGCGGGAGCACCCCGCCGGCCATCCCGAACGTCGACTCGAGCGGCCAGACGGCGATGTGGGCCTCGGCGTCGATCCGACCCGTCCCGTCCTCCGTCTCCGCGTCGACGGGATACCCCACGTCGAGGACGTACCACGAGCCCTCGTTACCGTTGGACGCTTCGAACTCGAGGCTGTTTCGGGTGCCCTCGACGACCAGCCCCTCGTCCTCGAGGGTGTCGACGAACTGGTCTCTCGCCTTCGGTGCGGCCTTCGAGAAGACGGATTTCGGCGACATCCCGAGATCGGACGGCGAGGGGGAGACGGTCACGTCGACGGCGAACAGCGAGCGGGCCGGAATGTCGCTCGCCTCGAGGGCGTCGACTCCGGCGGCGGGATCGATACGCTCGTAGACCGTCGTCTCGGCGGTGATCGAGGCGAGCATGGCGCTCGTCTCGCCGGTTCGCGTCCCCAGCGGTCGCCACGAGTCGGCTACCGAGTCCGGCAGATCAAACGTCATCGCCTTCGCGTACACGGTCGTCGCCTTTCGGTCTTCGGGCTGCTGGCTCCGCCCGCAATCGAGAGCCGAGCGTCGCGGCGCCGAACGGCGATCACTCCTGACGGTCCTGATGGCGGACCCGCACCATCCCCTCGGAGGTGACGCCGACGATCAGCGGCGTCGAGACCTCGCGTCCCGACACCGCCGATCCCGCGGCGTCGCTGACGACCTTCATCAGGTCCGGCGCGGTGTGATCGACCTTGACGCCCTTCTCGTCGCAGGCGTCGTAGACCAGTTGCGGGACGTCGTAGAGATCGGTCCCCGCCGGGACCCGGACGCGGACCGGCGCCCGCAGCGCCTCCGCGAAGGCGACCGTCTCGCGGGCCTTCTCGAGGTTCTCGCGCGCGCTCGACTCGATCGAGGAGACGTTCGCCCGCGAGGTACCCAGCGCGTCGGCGATATCGGCCTGCGAGACGCCGCGTTCGCGGAGCGCGAGCACCTGCGCCTGTCGGTGGGTCAACACGCTCGTCCCGGCGTCGAACCCGATTTCCTCGAGCAGCCCCTCGATCTCGTCGATCACGGCGATCGCCTCCACTCCCGCACGCGCTCGAGTCCGATCATATCCACGTCTAAGTCGGTGGCAGGGTCAAAGCTTCCCCGGTCCGACGGCAACGGTCGGACCAGCGGGAGAGCCCCTTCCGAACGGTGAAGCGCCCTCGGAGAAGCGAGTGACATCGAGCCGTCCATCGGCGGGGACTAGCCAGTAGAAATATCAGTCGGTACGTTCCACTGTTCACTGCGCAGTTACTGCGCCACGGCGAGATACGTGCCTCTGACACCGTCCCTCGCCGCGTCTCACGCGGCTCCCGCGAGGGGAGCGAGTCACCCCAGGGGGGTGCCTTTTACCGCGTTCTCGACTACACCGTCTCGAGCGAGAGCGACTGGTCTCCCGCGAGAAGAGCGACCGAACGGGACGCGGGTCACACCGCTGTCAGTACTCGAGGTGCCAGCGCTGTTCGTCCTTCGCGGCGAGCACTTCGGCGACGCCGTCGGCCAGCCGATACTCGGCGTCCTCCCGCACGACGGTCCCGGCCCGCTCTAAGTGCTCTAAGTGCGCGTACGATTCTCCGGGCCCGTGGAGGACGTGGATCCCCTCGAGGTCGCCGAAGAGGTCCGCGCTCACGGTCCACGTGTCGCAGGGTCCCTTCCGGTCCAGCGCGTCGAGGACCCGCCAGGCGCGTTCCGCGTGGTGATCGATGATGTACTGAGCGCGGCCGGCGGGGTCGTCGATCGGATCGCGGTGGCCCGGCCACGCGCGATCGTAGTCGGCGTCGACGATCCCCTGCAGCGCCCGGAGGTACCGCTCGAGCGGGCGATCGACGCGGACGTCCGCGCCGCCGACGTTGGGCGTGTAGACCGGCAACAGCGCGTCGCCGGAGACGACCTCCCGCCGGCCCTCGAGGGTCGTTTCGAACATGCACAACCCCGCGGCGTGGCCCGACGCGTGGACGACCTCGAGTTCACCGCCGGGAACGGGGAACGTCTCGCCGCCCGCGAACGTCTCGACGGTCGGCGACGCGGCGCCCGTCTCGGCGTCGGCCATCCGCTCGCGGAGGACGGCGCGCTTCTCCTCGGGCATCCCCCACCGTTCGAAGTACTCCTCCTGGCGGTCGTACATCGCCGCCCACGCGTCCTCGTCGCCCTCGACGAGCGGCGCGTCGGCCTCGTGGACGTAGACCTCGGCGCCGCTCTCGGCCTGGATCGCGCCCGCCAGCCCGGTGTGATCGCCGTGCCAGTGAGTGAGGAAGATGCGGTCGACGTCGGCGAAGGCGAGGCCCCGTTCGGCGAGGGCGTCCTCGAGTTGCTCCCGGGTCGTCGCCGTCCCGTCGCCGGTGTCGATCAGCACCGTCTCCGTCCCGTCCGCGAAGAGATACGCGTTGTTGTCGCCTTCGAACGCCGAGTTCGACAGCGAAATCCGATCCATGGCAGCGTATGGCACAAGCGGCGGGGTAAACCCTTGCGTCGCGGCATGGAACGCGCCCGACGGTTCACACCGCCACGTCCCGTGGGGCGCTCCACGACCGGCACGGGCACGAGCGGCCCCTCGAGATCCGCAGCGAAGGCCATCGAGGAGAACACCGAGCGAGCACGAGCCCGATGACGAGCCCAGGGACGGCACGCGGAACGGCACCGCTCGTCAGTGTCCGTCGTCCGTTCCGCGAACCGGCCGCCATCGGTAGCCGAACAGGTTTCGCAACAGAAACGTACGTCATACAGCAGTGAAACCGCTGAAATACGCGAAAACGGGATCGATCGACGACTGTCCACTCGGCGGAGGTCCGACTACGAGCCCCAGAAGTTCTCCCGACTGCCCAGCCGCTCGCGGGCCGGTTTACTGGCGCTTCCGCCGTTCTCGTCGCCCTCGTCGCTCTCGTCGTCCGTCTCGGCCGCCGAATCGTCGCCCTCGGCGTCGGCATCCGCGTCGTCCGAGACTGTCTCGTCATCGCCCGACTCCTCCTCGTCGGGATCCATCGGGAGAAGTTCGAGTTCCTCCGCGCGAGCGTGGTTACTGTGAACCTGCGTCACTTGGACGCGAGCGCGGGCCTCGGGCAGGATCCCGTCGACCATCACGATGAAGCCGTCCTCGGTCCGACCGACGCCGGCACCGCTCTCGTGCATGTCGACGACGTCGATGACGATCTCCTCGCCCGCCTTGACGGGCTGGGTCTTCAGGTCCTCGATGGGCTGGCTGTAGTGGTTACACCATTCCTTGCCCCCGCGGTCGCCGTAGTGCTGACACCCCATTCCCGAGATCCGTTCGGAAAAGCTCGGGCAGTCGTCGGCAAGTGGACAGTCTGCCATAGTACGTACTACCAGTGGCGTCGTTAAACCGTTTCCGTCTTGCGGATCGAGGGCGGCACGGCGGGAAACGCTGGTAGCAGTTTCCGCCGTATTGGGAGAGATCGTAACCCCTACCGGAGATATCGATAGGTATTGTTAAATGAACTGGACCCATATGAAAGCGCGTTTCGAAAAGGTTTACGGTACGGGCGTGGCAGTGATAAATGATGAAAATCCTCGTTACGGTCAAAGAAGTCGCGACCGTCGAAGACGAGTTCGAAATCGAGGGCACTGCGATCGCCGAGCAGTACCTCGGTGCCGACCTCAACGAGTGGGACGACTACGCCATCGAGGAGGCCGTCCAGCTCCAGGAGGAGGGTGTCGCCGACGAAGTCGTGACGGTCACGATCGGTCCGGAGGAGTGCGAGCAGACCATCCGACAGGCGCTGGCGAAGGGCGCCGACCGCGCCGTCCGCGTCTGGGACGACTCGCTCGAGGACGTCGATCTGCTGGACGTCGGCGCGAAGACGGAGATTCTCAGTGCCGTCGTCGAGGAGGAGGACCCCGATCTCGTCCTGACGGGCGTCCAGTCCGGCGACGATAGCTGGGGCGCGACGGGCGTCTCCGTCGCCGAGAACCTCGGCTACCAGTGGGGTGCCGTCGTCAACCACCTCGAGCACGACCTCGAGGACGCCGCTTCGGTGCGGCGCGAACTCGAGGGCGGGGTCGAGGAGCTGACCGAGATCGAGCTCCCGGCCGTGCTGACGATCCAGACGGGGATCAACGAGCCCCGCTACGCCAGCCTGCGCGGCATTCGCCAGGCCCAGCGCAAGGAACTCGACGTGAAAGCGCTCGCCGACCTCGACGTCGACGAGAGCGCCATCGAGTCCGAACTCGAGCTGAGCGACATGTACGAGCCAGAAAGCGAGAGCGACGTGACGACCTGGGAGGGCAGCGCCGAGGAGACCGCCGGGGAGCTCGCTGAACTCCTTCGCGACAAGGGGGTGGCACCATGACGGACGTCCTCGCGGTCACGGACCACCGCCGCGGCGAGCTGCGCGACGTCAGCTACGAGATCATCACGGCGGGCCGCCAGCTGGCCGACGAGACCGGCGGCGACCTGCATCTGGCGGTCGTCAGCGGCACCGTCGACGACTTCGCCGAGAAGGTAAACCGCGAGGGCGTCGACGCCATCCACACCGTCGACTACGGCGAGGAGTTCAACCACGACGTCTACACCCAGGCGATCACGCAGCTCTACGACGACCTCGCCCCGCAGTACGTCCTCGCCCCGAACAGCGTCAACGGCCTCGACTACGCGCCGGCCGTCGCCACCGAACTCGACCTGCCGATCGTCACCGACACGATCGGCCTCGAGACCGACGGCGACACGCTGATCGCCACCCGCGAGATGTACGGCGGCAAGGTCGAGACCACCAACGAACTCGAGGGTCCCGCCGTCGCGACGATCCGCAGCGCCGAGTGGCCACAGGCCGAGGGCACCGGCGACGCTTCGATCGAGACCTTCGACGCGACGATCGACGAGGACGCGATCGGCTCGACCGTCAACGGCTTCGAGGAGGTCGGCGGCGGCGACGTCGACATCAGCGAAGCGGACGTCCTCGTGAGCGTCGGTCGCGGGATCGAGGAGGAGGACAACCTCCCGCTCATCGAGGAGCTCGCGGACGCGCTCGGCGCGACGGTGTCGTCCTCGCGGCCCATCGTCGACAACGGCTGGCTGCCCAAGAACCGGCAGGTCGGCCAGTCCGGAAAGGTCGTCACGCCCGACGTCTACATCGCGATCGGTATCTCCGGCGCGGTTCAGCACGTCGCCGGCATGAAGGGCTCCGATACGATCGTCGCGATCAACACGGATCCCAACGCGCCGATCATGGACATCGCCGATTACGCCATCGTCGACGACCTCTTCGACGTCGTCCCGGCGCTCACCGAGGAGTTCCAGTAACCGGATCGCGAGCGATCGGCGGCGATGAGCGGCCGGTTTCGGCCGACGATGTCTGTCCGGCCGAACCGTCTGGAGTTTGCTTTTGCGCGCCCACGCGTACGACGACCGATCGCGGCCCCTCGTGAACCGCCTCGAGATCGAGCGATTCGAGACGCTTTGCGTCTCGTCGCCGGCGCGGAGTCGTTCGAACGACGAAAATCGTTCGTGACGCCGAAACTCTTCGATTTTCGGCCCACGCCGACGACCTCGAGAAGTCTGGCGAGACGGACGTCTCGCTGGCCTCGCGGGAGCGAAGCTCCCGCGTAGCTTCGATTCGATCGGTCACGAACATTCTCGGGTTTCGAACGACCTCGAGGCACTCGGTCCGCTTCCGCTGTGGGTTCGGTGCCCCGTTTGTCGCGTCCCGTGACAGCGACAGCGTTCGCTGGCCGCCGTTGACCGCACGAGCAACTCCGTGTTTCGTTCAGCCGGCGATCGGCGCGATCGGAACACCGATTCAAATAAAAGTATATGTTTTGTGTGTTATTGTTCGCTGTTCCATTACGTTATGGTTTATTGAACAACTCACCGTTCGATCTTCGTCTCTATTTGCACGGATTATCGCTTGTTAGTGCCTTTTAACGTAGTATAATATGTTAGTAGATCAATTATTACGAATTATACGAAATCGAGTTGTGATTTATTTATGAGTTGTCTCGAAAACGAGACAGTGAGATTATATGGTATGAGTGAAATATCCTGGTATGTCCGTTCAACTGAATCGTCGAAAACTACTGTCCGGACTCTGCACCGCCGGGCTCGGTGGTCTCGCCGGCTGTCTCGGCTCGGTTCCCGGACTCGACTCGAGCGATATCGAGGACGGGAGCGACGTCGGTGGCACCGATCGAACGCTCAGACTCGGTATCATGCAACCACTGAGCGGCAGCCTCGAGACGGTCGGGAAACCGATGCGAAACGCCGCAGAGCTTCCCATCCGACAGGTCGAAGACGAGATTTCGCTCGACATCGAGTACGAAGTCGTCGATACCGAGACCTCGCCCTCCGCGGGCGTTCAGGGTGCGGCCGCGCTGGTCGACAACGGGTATCCCATGGTCAACGGGCCGGCGTCGTCCGACGTGACGCTGCAGGCGACTCAGCAGGTCCTCATCCCGTATCGAACCGTCTGCTGCTCGCCCGGCGCGACGACGCCGACGATCACGTCGCTCAACGACGCCGGGCTGGTCTTCCGGACTGCGGTCTCCGACTCGTTGCAGGCGGTCGTGCTGGCCGACCGGGCGGCGAACGATCTCGGTCACGACAGCGCCGCGACCCTCTACGTGAACAACGATTACGGCTGGCAGTTGAGCCAGGCGTTCGCGCGCTCGTTCCAGAGCGATCACGGCGGGACGGTTTCGACGCAGGTTCCGCTAACGGAAGGCCAGGACTCCTACGAAGCGGCCATCGAGCGGGCCAGAACCGACGATCCCGAGTTGCTCGTCGTGATCGGCTATCCGGAGACCGGCGGGCAGGTATTCGCCGACCTGGGTGCCGACGCCGAGGAGGACATCCTCGTCACCGACGGCCTACAGGACGGCGATCTCCACGACGAGGTCGACTACTCGCTCGACGGCATCCGCGGTACCGCGCCGCTGGTCGACGGGCCGGGCACCGAGACGTTCACGGAGCTGTTCCAGGACGCCTACGACGCCGAACCCGGCGTCTTCACGCCACACTCCTACGACGCGAGCGCCGTCCTGTTGCTCGCGAACGCCTACGCCGGACAGAACGACGGAACCGCTATCAGAAACGCCATGCAAGCGGTCACCACCGGCGACGGCGAGGCGGTCACCCCCGAGACGCTCGCCGAGGGGATCGAATTCGCGGCCGAAGGTAACGCCGTCACGTATCAGGGGGCCTCGAGTTCGGTCAGCTTCGACGAGAACGGTGACGTGACCGACGCGGTCTTCGAGTACTGGGAGTTCGACGAGAGCGCCGCCGGCGGCATCGCCGAACTGGAACGGGTGAGTTCCTGATGGCGTCGCTCGCATCCCTGGTCCCGTCGTTCATCAGGCGGCGATACCTCGTGAAGTTCGTGGTGTCGATTCTGGCAGTCGTGCTCGTTATCGGCGCCGTCGGAGCGGTCAGCTACGCCGATATCGACAATACGGTTCGGGCGGACTCGAACGAACAGCTCGAATCGACCGCCGAGATGCAGGCCGACGCGATCAGCAACTGGGTCGAGACGATGCGGGTTCAGACGCGGACCGCGTCCGATTCGCGGATTCTTCAGGAGGGCGATCAACAGGCGGTTCAGGCCCAGCTCGTCGAAGAGCAGGCCCGGATGGACGTCGACGTGCGGGCCATCCACTACGTCGACACCGAGAACGGCGAAATCGTCACGAGCACGAACGCCGCCTACCGCGGCGCGTCGTTCGAAGACCTCGAGGAGCCGTGGGCGACCGACGACTTCGATGACAACCTCGGGCTCGAGGAGTCCGTCTGGCACTCCCAGCAAGCGTACCGATCGCCGACCCTCGACGACCAGGTGATGGCCTTCGCCAGCCCGGTCACCGAACGCGAGGATCGGGCCGTCGTCATCATCGGCACGCTCGAGTACCAGGTCGAGCAGCTCCACCAGGAGAACACGTCCGCTTCGACGGCCATTATCGATAGCGACGGATCGGCCGTCTTCCAGGCCGAATCCGCGTCGATCGACGACGGCTCGATCGACGACGAGGCGATGGCTGCCGCCCTCGGCGGGCGACTGACCCGCATTCAGGACGACGACGTCGTGCGGGCGTACGTCCCCGTCGGGAACACGCAGTGGGTCGCTATCACGACCGTTCCGACCGATCAGGCCTACGGCGTCGCCTCCGACGTCGGGACGAACGTCATCGCGATGGTGTTGACGAGCCTGATCGCGCTCGGCGCCGTCGGCGTCGTTCTCGGCCGGCAGACGGTCGGTCCGCTGGCCCGGCTGCGCGACCGGACGACCGAGATGGAAGCCGGCAACCTCGACGTCGATCTCGAGACGAATCGCGTCGACGAGATCGGGCGACTGTACGACGGGTTCGACAGCATGCGGAACTCGCTGCGCGACCAGATCGAAGCCGCCGAAGCCGCCCGCGAGGAGGCCGAAGCGGCCCGCGCCGAGACCGAGTCGATAAACCGGCACCTCGAGGCGAAAGCCGCGGAGTTCAGCACCGTGATGGACGACTGCGCCGACGGCGATCTGACTCGACGGCTCGATCCCGAGAGCGAGAGCGAGGCGATGACCGACATCGCCGAGGCGTTCAACGAGATGATCGCGGACCTCGAACGGACGACCGCCGACGTCAAGGCCTTCGCGAACGAGGTGGCGGCGGCCAGCGAACAGGTGACCGCCTCCAGCGAGGAGGTCCGTTCGGCCTCCCAGCAGGTCTCCGAGTCGGTCCAGGAGATTTCCGACGGCGCCGACCGACAGAACGAGAACCTGCGGTCGGTCAACCAGGAGATGAGCGGGCTCTCGACGACGACCGAAGAGATCGCCGCCTCCTCGAACACCGTCGCCGACATCGCCGAGCGAACGGCCGAGACCGGTCGACTCGGTCGCGAGGCGGCCCAGGAGGCCATCGACGGGATGCACGAGATCGAATCGGAGTCGACCGAAGCCGTCGACGCTATCGAGGAACTCGAGGCGGAGATGGCACAGATCGACGAACTGGTCGAGTTCATCAGCGAGGTCGCCCGCGAGACGAACATGCTCGCGCTGAACGCGAACATCGAGGCCTCGCGGGGCGGCGACGGCGAGAGCTCCGGGTTCGGTGCCGTCGCGGAACAGGTCAAGGAACTGGCCGCGGACACGAAATCGACCGCCGAGGACATCGAGCAGCGGCTGGGGCGCATCGACGAACAGACCTCGGAGACCGCGGCGGAGGTCCAGCAGACCGCCGATCGAATCGCGGAACACGTCGACTCCGTCGAAAACGCCGCCGAGGCCCTCGACGAGATCGCCGACTACGCCGAACAGACCAACGACGGCGTACAGGAGATCTCCGCCGCGACCGAAGAGCAGGCGGCGTCCACGCAGGAGGTCGTCGCCATGGTCTCGTCGGCGACCGAGATTTCCGATTCCACGGCGGCCGAGGCCCAGCGCGTCGCTGCGGCCGCGGAGGAACAGACCTCCGCCCTTTCGGAAGTCTCCGAGAGCGCGAGTTCGCTCACTGATCAGGCGGCCCACCTGAGCGAGACCCTCGATCACTTCGAGACCGACGAGGTGGCGGACGCCTCCGTCGACGAGTACGACACCGATACCGAGACCCTCACGTTCGACGAGATCGACGTCGACGACACCGACGACACCGACGACACCGACGACGCTGCGGGCGACGTCGATACCGCCGCGAGCGAGGACGTCGACGACGGTGCCGGTGTGGCCCCGTCCGAGACGAACGGCGGGATCATGGACACGAGCGGCGTCGACCGAGACGCCGACTCGACGTCCGACGGTGACGCTCCGAACGGACCGATCGACCGTGACGACGGGACGACCGAGACGTCCCACCGAGCCGGTGTGGCCGAAATCGATGCTACCGAGGCCGAGACCGAGACCGGCATGGAGACGGAAACGGACGGCAGTGAAGCCGACGCGACAGCCGACGCCGAGTCGGCTCGCGACGGCACGGAAGACGACGGTGACGAGTCGGCGGACGGCGGGAACGGGTTCACGTTCAGCCAGTTCGAGGACGAGTAAGCGGCCCAACCACTCCACCGCTAAACCGTCACGTACTTTTCACCCCCGTCCTAAGCGCGTGTGATGGAATTGCTGGAGCGTCGTCGGGCGCTGATCGAGGAGCGGCTCGTCGAGGTAGTCGACGGCCTCGAGCCGGACGCGCTCAGAGACGAAGTGCGCCACACGGCGCTCGCCGGCGGCAAGCGCGTCCGTCCGATGGTGACCGTGCTGGCCTGTGAGACCGTCGGCGGCCGGGCCGAGGAGGCGATCGATTTCGGCGTCGGCATCGAGCTCGTTCACAGCGCGTCGCTGGTCGTCGACGACATCATCGACCGCTCGGAGCTTCGCCGCGGGACGACCAGCGCCTGGGCCGAGTTCGGCTACGGCCCGGCGATCGTCTCGAGCGACGGCCTGCTCGGCGAGGCCTTCGCCCTCTTCTCGTCCGATCCCGACGCCACCCGCGTCGTCGCCGAGGCGATGGTCGAACTCGGCATCGGCGAGGCGACGGAGCTGTCCGCCGAGCCCGAGACCGAGGCCGAGTACATGACCCTGGCGCGACGGAAGACCGGCGCGCTGTTTCGCGCCGCCGCGGAACTGGGGGCGATCGCCGCCGGATCGGACGCGGTCACCGTCGAAGCGCTCGGCGAGTACGCCGAACGGGTCGGGGTCGCCTTTCAGATCCGCGACGACGTCCTGGACGCGGTCGCCGACCCCGACGAACTGGGTAAGCCGACCGGCCACGACGCCGCCCTCGAGCGACCGTCGGTCGTTCAGGTGACCGATCTCACCCCCGACGAGGCCAACGCCCGCGCTCGAGCCGAATCGGACCGAGCGATCGAGGCCCTCGATCGGGTCGAGGTCGCCGACCCGACGGCCCGAAACTATCTGGTCGAACTGGCGGAGTTCGTCGTCGAGCGCGAACAGTAGCCGAACGCAGCGGCTACGGTCGACACGACCGATCGGCACTACGGAGGCGGGACCCTCGAGCGATCAGGGCTCGCTCATCCGCAACACGGGCTTGATCGTCTCGCCGCTCTCGGAGTCCTCGACGGCTTGTTCGATCTCGTCGAAGTCGTAGTAGGTGACGAGTTCGTCGAACGGGAACTTACCCTGTCGGTAGAGATCGACGAGGTCGGGAATGAACTCCTGCGGGTTCGAATCGCCTTCGACGATCCCCGTAATCGAGCGCCCGTTGAGGATGAGGTCGTTGACGTCGTAGCTCGCTTCGGTCCCCAGCGGCGGCGCGCCGACGAGACCGAGCGTCCCGCGTTGCGTGAGCGTCGCCACCGCCTGTTCGGCGACGTCCGCGACGCCGGTCGTCTCGAGCGCGTAATCGGCACCGCCGTCGGTGCGTTCGCTGACGGTCGCGACGACGTCGTCGACCGATCCGGGGTCGATCGTCTCGGTCGCGCCGAGGTCGGCGGCTTTCTCCAGCCGGTTCTCCTTCAGATCGATCGAGACGATTTCCGTACAGCCCTTCAGATCCGCGGCCATGACCGCCGAGAGGCCGACGGAGCCGGCTCCGAAGACCGCGATCGACGATCCGGCCTGCGGATCCAGCGAGTTGATGACGGCGCCGGCGCCGGTCTGAATCCCACAGCCCAGCGGGCCGAGCAGTTCCAGCGGGACGTCGCCGCCGTCCTCGATCGGAACCACGTTGCGCTCGGTCGCGATGGCGTGGGTCGCGAACGACGACTGCCCGAAGAATCGGCCGCTGATTCGCTCGCCGTCCCGCGAGAGCGGCGACGTGCCGTCTTCGGGTCGCTGGCCGCCGAAGTTGTGCTCGAAGAACGACTCGCAGTAGGCGGGATGGCCGTCGCGACAGCTGTGACAGTCGTCATCGTAGTCGAAACTCAACACCACGCGATCGCCGGACTCGACGCTGCTCACGTTCGAACCGACCGATTCGACCACGCCGGACCCCTCGTGACCCAATACCGCGGGCAACGGCGTCGGATACAGCTGATCGCGGACGATCAGGTCGGTGTGACAGACGCCGGCCCCGACGACGCGGACCAGTACCTCGTCGTCCTGCGGTGACTCGAGTTCGACGGACTCGATATCGAACGAGCCGCCCTCCTCCTCGACGACCGCTGCATCGATCTCCATGGGGGAAGCCGAGGCCGACCGGAGGAATGAAGCTTTGGGGTGTCTCGACCGGTGACGCGACCGACCGACTCGAGCGGAACGACGATGGCGAGGGTCAGACGCGGTCGGCCGACCGCGTCCCGCTCGCGTCCTCGGCGTCGTCGTCCGCGTACCGGGATTCGACCACGGCGAAGGCGAGGGTGCTCGCGATTCCCAGGAGCGTGCCGATTGTCAGCGCCGTCGCGAGGAAGCTGATCCCGACCTCGCCGAGGAAGAACGCGCTCACCGCGTAGAGGACGATCGCGATCGAGAGCACGTAGAAGGGCGCGTTGAGGTAGCGCCACTCGAGGGAGCCGGCGATGTACTCGTCGGTGATCTGTCCGAGGCTGGTGGTGACCCCCGCGGCGGCGATCCACTGGATCGACCCGTAGACGAGCGCGGAGAGCATCACGGGAACGCCGACCTCACCGGGCGTCGCCTCGCGGACGGCCTCGAGTTCGTTCCGGCCGCTGACGCCGCCGAGGGCGAACAGGGCGGCGGCGACGACGTAGGCGAGCAGGGTCGTCCGACCGGCGTACAGCGACCGGCGGGCGCGCTCGACGGCGGCGTCGAGGCGGTCGCCCAGCCCGAGTCCCCTGGAGATGAGATACAGCCCCAGCAGCGCCGAGGTCGTCCCCAGCACGAATCCGGGCATGTCGAGGACGGTCCCGACGAGGGCGAGCGGGTAGATCAACAGGAGGATGCCGAGCGGGATCAACACCGTCCCCCGCGTCTCCGGATCGTTCAGCACCTGCTTGATCGTGTAGTACATCGACTCCAAGTTCTGGGCCTGTCGAACGACGACGCGACGGACGCCGTCGATGGGGACCCGCGAGCGGATGATCGGGATGACGGACTCGTCTTGGGCGCCGTCGGTGACCACGAGCGCGGTGACGTCCTCCGCCGTCGAGAGACTCGCGAGGACCGTATCGACCTCGTCGCCGACCTCGCGGTTGGCCTTCACGTCGCCCTCGTCGTTGCCGGTGACGACGGCGACCTCGACGCTCTCGTCGCGGTCGGCGAGATCGTCGTAGACGTGTAACCCCTGGAAGATTACGTTGACGTCGGAGTCCTCCGGGTCTTCGGTCGCCAGCGCGACGGCCGCCTCCTCGACGGGGTCGCGACCGATCACCGGCGTCGAGAAGCCGGTCTTGCGACCGAGGTCGTCGTCGAGGTCGACACAGAGGACAAGCAGCATCTATCGAACGTTCGACCGCGGGGTATTTCCATCTTCTGGGGACGACAGAATTCCCCGGACGACCCTCGAGAGGGAAGACCGAGCGGCTCTCGAGACGGGGCCGATCGCGGTGGCACGTGCCGCGGGACAGCGGCCCACGGTGACGAGACGAGCGGGAACCGCGTTTCGCACGGCTTTTGTGAGTCGGACCATTACGTTTCCTCGAATGATCTCGAAGGGCTGTGAGCAGTGCGCGAAAGGCGGCAAGATGGTGCTGTTCGTCTACGGCTACTGCGACCAGCGTGACTGCTTCTACTGCCCCCTCGGCGAGAACCGCAAGAACGTCACCGACGTCTACGCCAACGAACGCCTCGTCGAGGACGACGAGGACGTCATCACGGAGGCAAAGCGCATGGACGCGCTGGGGACGTCGATCACCGGCGGCGAGCCCCAGGAGGCCCTCGATCGGACCTGCCACTACCTCGAACTGCTGAAAGACGAGTTCGGCGAGGACCACCACACCCACCTCTATACGGGCATCACCGGCGGCCGCGAGAACATGCGCCGCCTCTCGGAGGCCGGCCTCGACGAGATTCGCTTCCACCCGCCGTACGAACAGTGGGGCGACCTCCACGGGACCGAGTGGGAGGAGATCCTCTACGTCGCTCGCGAGGAGGGGCTGACCCCCGCCTTCGAAATCCCCGGTATCCGTGCCGAGGAGGAGTTCCTCGAGTTCTTAGACGAGGGCGCCGCCGACTTCTGTAACGTCAACGAGTTCGAGATGAGCGACGGGAACTACCGTCGGATGCAGGAACAGGGATTCGAGCTCAAGGAGGACCACATGAGCGCCGTCGAGGGCTCCCGCGAGGAGATCCTCGAGGTGATGGGCGACCACGAGAAGGTCTACTTCTGTACCTCCGTGTTCAAGGACGCGGCCCAGCACCGCCGCCGACTCAAACGCATGGCGCGGAACATCCGCCGCGAGTTCGACGACATCACCGACGACGGCACGCTCGTCTACGGTAAGACCCGCGCCGAACCAGAAGAGTTCGAAGCCCTCGGCGTGCCCGAGGAGTTCTACACCGTCAAAACGAACCACGTCGAGGTCGCCTGGTGGCTCTTGGAGGAGATGATCGAAGAGGGCGACCTCGAGGACGGCGAAATCGTCGAGCAGTACCCGACGTACGACGGGCAGGTCGTCGAGCGGACGCCGTTGGCGTAACGCCCCCGCACGACTGACGTCGCGGCGTTCTCCCGTTTTCGTGTGCGTCTCGCCAGCGAGCGAAGCGAGTGAGCGGGGCCGTTTTGGCCGAGCGTTTCTGAAGAGCGGTTCGCAAGCGAAGCGAGCGACCCCGTCGAAGACCCGTCGGCCGTCCGATTCGCGCCGCTTGTGAACCCCATAATGATCGTTTCGCTGCGTTCAATTACTCCGTAGTAGCCGCTCGAGCGCGTATAATCAACAGTATCCCTCGTTTCGGAAAACGACACTTATCGGGATTGTAATAATGGGCCACGCCTCGGTACGACCGGTCACGATGCAATTCCGAACGCTCGCTGTCGTTGCGGTTGCGTTGCTCGTGGCCCTGTCAGGGTGTGCCGCCCTCGAGGGGGTAACGACCGACGACTCGCCCAACGAGACGAACGCAGAGAACGAGACGAACATCACGTCGGAGAACGGTAACGCCCAAGATGGCAACGGAACCGGGACGGACGTGACGGACACCACCGACGAAGACGAGGCGACTGACCCCGCCGACGAAGACGATACGGCGACCGCGGAGTGGCGGCCGCCGGAGGAGCCGAACCGGCCGCTAGAGAACAAGCGCGAAGACCGGATCGAAGACATCTCGGTCGTCGATACGGAACCCGCCGAAGACGGTGACGGCTACTCGAACTTCAACCTCGAGGTCGTCGCCAACACGAGTATGGAGAACGTCGATCCGCCCGAACACGGCGACGTGATCGGCGAGCCGTACTTCTTCGTCAAGATCAACGAGGGACCGGATAACCGGAAGATCGTCGAGCGGACGGGCGAGGTCCGGATGGAAGAGAACGGCACGTTCCACATCGACGTCCGACCGGCCGGAATCGAGGAGTTCGGCGAGGGATCGCTGACCGTCGAGGTCTTCCTGATGGACGAGGACAAGGACTGGGACGACATCTACGACGCCGATTCGACGGAGGTCGATTTCGATCCGGGGACGGACGATAGCGCTGATGACGAGTCGGAGACGGACGGTACCTCCGCTAACGAGTCAGGAACGGACGGAAACAACTGAAAACGAATCGACGACGAGCGTCAACTAGTCGTAACCGACCACGCTGTCGGTCCGGCGGGGATCAGTCGACCTCGGTCGGATCGACGTCCGGAAGGGTGATGAGGTTCTCGCGACCGATCCGAAGCTTCTGGATCCGGTCGTCGTCGTCCATCTCCGAGAGGAGTTGCGAGACTTTCGCGTCGGACCAGCCGGTCTCCTTGACGATCGTCGCCTGTTTCATCCGCCCGCCGTTTCGCTCGAGCAGTCGCCGCACCCGCTCGTCGTCGCTCAGGAGTTCGTCGTCGATCGACCCGTCACCATCCGCGGCGGGGCCGTCGTTGACGGCTTCGGTTTCGTCGAACTCGTGTTCGATACCCGCCGGATCATCCCTCCTCGCGACGGCGGCAGTGCCCGACCCGTCGGTCTCGGTCGACCGGGGACGCGCAGTACCGGCGGGAGACTTGCCGGTGGCCGACGCGTCGTCGAACCACGCCGACCGCTGGTAGCGACTGATAGCCAGCGACGCCACCACGATCACCAGGACGAAACCGCCGAACGCGGCGGCGACGCGCTCTACCGTGACGAACGACGCTGACTCGCTGGGTGGTTCGGGTCCGGGACTGGCCCCGGGAGTCGACGTACTGGAACTCCGAAGGAACACCATCTGGAAGTCCGCTTTACTGAAATTCAGGTAGCCATCGTAAACGACGGCCCCGTTCTGGACCTCCGCAGGTGCAGTGTCGATGCCGTAGTTAGCTGGCGACTCGATGACCAATCGCTGACCGTCATCGAGGAAGGGGAGCCAAACGCCGTTGTCGGTCACGAACGCGTCGCCGAAGTGGATCCGCTGGTCGTCAACGGTTGCGAAGTTCGTCCAAGTGAACGAGTAGGAAATAATACCCAGTTTCCGGTCGTCGCTGCCCGAACCCTCGCTAACGAGGGGCTCCGTCCGCGGCTCATTCCAACGTTCGTTCTCGAAAGCCATCTCGCGACCGGTAGAGCGTTCGGCATCGACACGGAACTGGTCATATTGATCGACGTCATAACCACCACCGCGGTCGCCGTTCGAAACGGCCTCGGCGTACTGTTCGAAGGCGTCGGTTTCGTTGGCCGAGAGATAGAATCGACTCTCGATCGTCCAGCGGACGTCACCGCTTTCAGTCACATTGAGACGGATTACCTGCCAGGTATCGGCTCGTTCCGGATTGTACTCATTGCCGTCTTGTACCGACGACTCGAGGGCAGACGCGGTGGGTTGGGACTGGAAAGAAGCGGAAGATCCGTCTGTGCTAGGGGCTGCAGCCGTCACCGGAGCGACGACGACCGTCCCGACGGTGAGCGCAGCAAGGAGGAACGCCAGGGCGAGGGCAACAGCGGATGATAACCGCATACGTACCAACTGGTTAACCGCAGGGGAAAAAACCCTTTCCATCCAAACAATGGTACGTTACTACGGTCTCCGAACGGTCTCGAGTCGACGTAAGTATGGGTTACTGACCCGGACGATCGGGCGACTCCTTTTTGTACATCGGGAAAAAAGACAGTCCCAATGAGACACACGGTTCCGATCGCTCTCGCCGTGCTCCTCGCCCTCTCACTTCCGGTTTCGGCAGTTGGAACCGCTGGATCGTCCAGCATCGCAACTAATGCCGATGACAACGAGACGACGTTCCGGTTTCAGAACTCGGCCGTCTCGGTCGAAGGCGACCACGCCCAACTCGAAGGAACGCCGAACAGGCTCGTCCTTCAGGGAGACGGGGAGACAACGTACGCTAATCTAACGCTCGATTTCGGCCTCATGGTCGCGAGCCACGACGAATCGATCCGCACTGATCACCGGATGTACGCGCTAGAGACGTCCTTAACGGATATCGAAGGCAACGAAAATCGTACTGAAGCCATCAATGCAGAACTCAAACGTATCGAAGAGCGCATCGAAGACCTCCGTGAGCGCGAACGGGAAATAGTCACGGCTCACGCCGCTGGCGAGGCCAGCGAGGATGAGGTGCTGCGAACCCTTGCGCGAAATCACTACGAGGCACGGGTTCTACAGCAGGCGTTGGATGATCTCGACAGACAGTCCAATGGAATTGTCGATATATCAGACTCAGTCGAAGCGTTCGCTGCCGAACTCGAGGTGTATCGCAGTCCAATTCGTACGGATATCGAGAGTTCGCTTCGCGGCGTCGACGAATCAGACGAGTCAGCAGACGCCACTCCGATGATACTACTCGAGTCCGCGTCGAATGGACTAACGCTTTCGACGCTCGACGGCGACACGTACATTCGAGAGACGACTCGGTACGACAATCGTGTGCGGGACCGACCCGACCAGATCGGGACGATGGACAAGGCACGGAGGACCGCACAGGAACTGTATCCGTGGGCATTTGAGACGACGTCCGGAACCTACACGATCAAACACGAAACGAACAAACTCTATCAGGTCCAGGCAATGTCCCACGATCAAGGGCATCTCACGGTTTACTTTGGCGGCGGTGCAAATGCCGTCTACCACGAGCGACAGACGCTCGATCTCGATTCAATCCCGATCGAGTCTGCCGACTCGATGTCCACTGCCAATCTGACTGCGACATTCGAGCGAACACCGGATACCGCACCGGCGAAGATTACCGTTACCGAGTCGGACGATGGGGCACCAGTCGACGCGACGATCGTCGTCGATGGTACCGTCATCGGCGAGACCGATGCGAACGGCGAACTCTGGTTGGTGCCACCGACTGACGGGTTCGAGTTAACCGTCCGAACAGAATCAGAGTCGCTGAAAGCGATCGAATTTGCAAGACGGTAACAGAGTGACTGTCAGGCCTTCCGTTGTTCTCCAGATAATGGTTTACTGGCGTAGATAGGGCTGAGCTCGGATAATCGACGCTGGATTTCGTTGAACCAGTGAGATCGGTGCGAGGGTCAGTAGCCAGATTGCTTATATCGCGTGACTCTCTGTTAGTGCTTAATGTATGGTTTTTCGATAGGCTGCCGCCGGCTTCTCGTGCTCTCTCTGGTGGCGCTTCTCTGTACTTCGCTGCTGTTTCCAATCGGTTTGGCGGCTGGAGCCGCTCCAATCGAGGGCGTAACCGCGACGGATGATGCGAACACCCAGCCGCCGATCAACGGCACGACTTCGGTCGAACGATCGGAGCCGGCACGTATCGATCCGACACTCGAGGACGCCGACGGTGTCGTGGAGGTAATCGTCCGACTCGAGAGTAGCCGAACGGCCACGACGGTATCTGGTGAAGTGAAACCGACGACGTTACAGGCCGCTACAGACGGGACGCAGAGTTCTCTCGAGCACGCGGCCGAGACGACGGCGGGACTCGATATCGAGCGACAGTTCTGGCTCGCAAACGCTGCGCTGGTGTCGGTCGACACTGATCGCGTGTCGTTAGAGACGGTCGGTGCGATCGACGGTGTCGTCGAGATCCACGCTGACGCCGCCGTGGAACTCGCATCGGGGGCGGCGACTGACGGATCGAGTAACGCGACGGCGAGCCCGGGAATCGAGACGAGCGCGAACGCATTGTCAACAGCTTCGAACGCGTCGTCGACAGCTGAGCCGGCGACAAATGGGTCATCACCGGCCGACCCGACGACTACGGCGACGGTGGGATTCGGCAACGAATACACCTACGGCCTCGAGCGGCTCTCTGTGCCCGCGACACGAGAGAGGTACGGCGCCCGCGGAGACGGAGCGACGGTCGCCGTCCTCGATACGGGCGTCGATGACTCCCATCCCGATGTGACGGTCGACGCGTGGCGGGACTTCTCCGGCGGATCGTCGACGCCGATGGATTACAACGACCACGGGACCCACGTCGCCGGGACGATCGTCGGCGGCGACGCGAGCGGAACGCAGATCGGCGTCGCGCCCGAGGCGGACCTGCTCGCCGGCGCCGTCCTGACCGACTGTACCGGCGGGAGCTGCGTCGGCTACACGTCCGACGTGATCGACGGCATGGAGTGGGCGATCGAGAACGGGGCCGACGTCATCAGTTTGAGCCTCGGTTCCGAAGGGTACACCAGCACGTACGTTCGTGCGGTTCGGAACGCGGAAGCCAGCGGCACCGTCGTCGTCGCCGGGGCCGGAAACGGCGGCGACGGCGTCTCCTCGTCGCCGGGGAACGTCTACGACGCCATCAGCGTCGGCGCCACCGACGAGAACGAACGCGTCGCCGACTTCTCGAGCGGCGCGGTCGTCGATACCCGCGACGCGTGGGGCTGGCACGCGCCGTCCGAGTGGCCCAGCAGCTACGTCGTTCCGACGGTTACGGCGCCCGGCGAACGCGTCCTCAGCGCGTCCCCAGACGGCGGCTACGTTCGAAAGAGCGGGACCAGCATGGCCACGCCCCACGTCGCGGGCGTAGTCGCACTGGTGCAGGGAGCGACCGACCGACACCTCGAGCCCGCCGAGATCAGGGCGGCACTGACGGAGACGGCCACGAAGCCGAGGAGCGGGTCCGACGATCAGGACACCCGATACGGCCACGGAATCGTCGACGCGGTCGCCGCCCTCGAGGAGGCCGGCTCGTTCGCGACCGTGGAGGGGACGGTGACCGATACGGTGACGGACGAGCCGATCGCGGAGGCGACCGTCACTCTCGAGAGCGCCGACGGGGCCGTTTCCGAGACGACGACCGATCTGTCCGGCCGGTACGAACTCGAGGGGATCACCGGCGACCGCGAGTACACGCTGACCGTCGCCGCCAACGGCTACGAGACGACCGCCCAGACGTCGTTCGTTCCGGCCGACGAGACGACGACGGTCGACGTGTCGCTCGCCGGTGACGGGGAACTCGAGGTGACTCTCGACGACGCGCAGTTCGGCGGCGGCATCGCGAACGCGACCGTCGAAGCGACTACCTGGGACGGTACGTATCCGGTGAGCCACCAGGGCGACGGGACCTACGTCGCCGGGAACGTTCCCACTCGAGGCGAGTACACGCTGACCGCGACCGCTCCGGGATACCACGACCGCCAGCGCGACGTGACGATGACGAAACCGGGGCGACGCGTCACCGAGCGGCTCCAGCTATCGGGTGACGCGACGCTCGAGATTGCAACGAAAGACGCGGTGACGGGAACGGCAATCTCCAACGCGACCGTCACCATCGAACGCTCGGACGGCGCCTCGTTGGATGTCGCCGAACCGACGGACAGTAATGGGACGATCGCGGTCACGGTGCCGGGAACCGACGAGGAGTATACCGTTTGCGCCGAGGCCGAGGGATACGAGTCGGAGACCGAGTCGAGTACGGTCTCGAGCGAAGAGACGGCGGTCGTCGAGGTCCCACTCGACGGAGACGGTGCGCTCGAGGTGGCCCTCGAGGACGCGCAGTTCGGCGACGGGATCTCGGACGCGACCATCGAAGCGACCGGTCGACGGGGGACGTATTCGGGCGTTCACACGAACCAGGGAACGTACCGCATCGCTCCCCTCCCCGGCGGCGACGAGTACGCGGTGAACGTGTCCGCGGCGGGCTACGTCAGCGAGACGCTCTCGATGGAGAGCGACTCGAACGAAACGGCGACCGAACGGGCGATTCTCGAGGGCGACGCGACGCTGTCGGTGTCCGTCGTCGACGAGGACGGTGAGCCGATCGACGGCGCGACCGTCACGATCGAACGCCCGGACGGTACCTCGTTCGCGGTCGCCACTGAGACGGATTCAGATGGGACGCTCGAGGTGACCGTTCCCGGAACCGGGATGGAATACACGGTGGGCGTTGACGCGGAGGGCTACGAGTCGGAGACCGTGACGACGGGGTCGGTCTCGAGTGAGGCAAACGAGTCCGTCACCGTGACGATGTCGGCGGCCGACGACGGCGTTCCCGGGTTTGGAGTCACAATGGGTATGATTGCGGTGCTGGCGACGCTCGCCGTCGGTGTCACGCGTACGCGGAGATAGCTTCGTTTTCTGAGGATAGAGCGAAATTTTCTGAGGATACCGGTTCGACTGAGCGAATCGACTCCGGTAGCAACTGCTGGGCACGTGCCGCGATGTCTCGCTCTGAACGGGAAACCGGCGTACGGTGGCCGCGCTGTGTCGCGGCGAGGAGTGCGAGGTCTGAAGGAAGTGAGGACCTCGACGAGGCGAACGGGAAGCGAAGCGACCCGTGAGCCGACACCGAACCGCGGCACAACTCTGCGCGAGTCAGTTAGGGAGGGTGTGGCGATTCCCAGTTGCCCGGATGTACAGAACGTGTCCCCGTACCAGTTCGGGTCCACCGATTCATCCCCATATCGGCTGAACAGTCTCGATTCTCTGTACTCGTGTAGGAAATGCAGATACATCTCGAGAAGCGATCGCCGACGCGTGAAAACAGCAGCCGGTGGCTGCTGTCGTGGAGTCCCCCATCCGCACGCTAGTGTGTCGCCAGATCGACGATCGGAATCGAACCGGTGCCGAATAGACGGTCGGCCGATCTCGATCCGTGGCGAGGCAGTTGCCTCAGTGCGTCGGCTTCCGTTGACAACGACAGCGAGCCGTACCTCGCCGGATAGCACATTCGGCTATCGGAAAGTAAGCGTACTGGCCGGTAACGGAAGGGATCGGGACGCCTCTCCGCAGAGCGCTCGGTCAGCGCTCGTGGCTACCGACGCAGTGCGCTGTCCCTTCGGTCCGGCTACTGCTAGTGTGCTGGACTCGAGGCCGGGTCAGTGAGCGTATCCGAAGTGGTGCAAAGCGAGTCGTCGACTGTCGGGGCTATCGATGGCGAGGCCTCGAGCAGTCGGCACGGAATCGGTCGCCGTCACGGTGACGGCACCGATCGCGAAAAGAGTGCGTCCACGACGGGTTGTGGACGGCGCTATCGCTTGGGGTGTAGCGTTCAAGAAAAAATCAGCGTACCGCAGGGTCGACCTCACCGCGAGGTCGGTGGTTCAAACGAGTGCGTCGCAGCCTTAGTTCTCGCGTCGGAGTGCGAGCATGGCGGCGGCGAGCAGCGCGATAGCGGCGACAGCGACGCCGAAGCCGGGCGTGCCGTCGTCCTCGCTGTCGGAGCTGTCGGAGTCGTCCGAGCTGTCGGAGCTGTCGGAGTCGTCCGAGCTGTCGGAGTCGTCCGAGTTGTCGGAGTCGTCCGAGTTGTCCGAGTTGTCGGAGTCGTCCGAGTCGTCGGAGTCGTCCGAGTTGTCCGAGTCGTCAGTCTGCTCTTCGACGGTCAGCGTACCGGTTTCGTCACCGACGGACCACTCGATGTCGCCCGCTTCGCTGGTGTCGAAGTCGAAGGAGACGGTCTGGGAGGCGCCAGCGTCAAGCGAGACGTCCTGGGAGACCTCTTCGCCACCGATCGTGGCGGTGACCGTGGTGTTACCTGCGGCGTCACCGACGTTCTCGACGGTGACGTCGAGGGTGGCGTCGTCGCCAACGGTGACGTTGTCAGGTGCACTGACATCCGTGGTTTCGAACGAAGCCTCTGCAGGCTCGTCGCCTGCGACGAGGACAGCGTTCCGACGTTCGCCGTCGTAGTCGCTACCTTGGATGTCGAGCGTGAATTCGAAGCCAGACTCGTATTCGCTCAGGTTAAACTCGGCGGCGAATTCGCCGTTCTCGAGTTCGACCTGCTGCGTCAGGAGCTCGTTGGCTTCGTCGCTACGGAGGGAAACAGTGTACTCCGCACCGTCTGCAGCGGTACCCTCACCCATGATGGTGACCGTACCGTCGTCCTGCTGTTCGATCTCGAATTGACCGTCCGCGTTCGCTTCGTGAGCGAAGTCGACCGTGCGGTCAGTCACTTCGAACTGCGTTCCGACATCAAAGACGTAGTCGTTCTCGTAGTCCTCGGCGTCGAAGTACTTGTTCTCGCTCGCATCAAGGCGGAGCGAAATATCGTAGGCCTCGTTGACACTGACGTTTGCGTTAGACGTGTCGATAGCGATCGTGTACGTACCTGCGTCCTCGTCCCATTCCATGCTAATGCCGCTGTCACTCTCGTCCAGCGTCATGGGCTCTTGGTTCAGGGCCGCTTCGCTCTCCTCAATGATTGCGCTCCAACCATTGTCGGAGTCGTTCGAATCGTTGTCGGCGTAATCGCCGTTAAAGCCAACGCCCTCGTAGACGGCGATGATCGTATCGCCTTCCGCGACCACGCTTCCGCTCGTCGTTCGGACGTCGTCAGGGCTGGTGCTACCAGCGGTGAAGGAGTCGCCAGTTACGTACGTACCTTCAAGCGAAGGCTCTTCGTGAGAGTTCACGTCGAGCGTGCCGATAGCCGACGCGATGCCGGTAGTGAGGTCGAGTTCCATGCCGTACTCGCCCGTCGCGAGTTTGTCACGAGCGATATCCTGACTCACATTGACGTTCTCAACATCACCGCTGAGAACATCGCTGGTGTTCGAACCAGGTGCGGACGTATCGACCGTCACGGTAGCGGTGTTGCTGTTTTCAGGGTTGAGAACAGTTGCGTTCACTTCGAAACCAACATCCTCGCCACCGAGGACGAGCTCTGCGTCGTCAGCGGTGTTCTGGAAGTTGATCTTGAGGTCAACTTTATCGCCTTCGTTGACCGAAGTGACGGAATTCTCGAAGTCGACGTTAACGGAGCCCTTTTCCGCGACAGACACCGTAGCGGTGTCCGATGCGGTCGTGTCGACAACATTGATGTCGAACGTGTAGTCTCCGGTCTCGACGTTCTCGAACGTGAGGTCCTCGAGCGTTTCAGTGTTCTCTGCATCCGGGATGACGACCGGGTCGTCATCGCTAGCGTCAGGATCCTCAGAGACGTTGAAGAGCGTCGCGAGTTCGCCGTGGTTGAGACCATCAGCGTTGACCGTGACGTTGTACTGGTTGCGGAGGCTGGATTCAATATTCAGATCGAGCGAGTCGCTGTCACCGTTCGTGATGGTGTCTCCGCTGAAGCTGGCGTCAACGTTCTGGACGACAACCTCGAAGGAGTTGTCCGTCGAGATGTTGTCACCGGTCAGTTCGTATTCACCGGTGTCGAGATCTGCCGTGTCGAACGTGATGGTCGAGTTCCCGTCGGCCGTCTCAAGGACCACCGGGCTACCGTCCTTGACGCGGATCTGGACATCGTCGCCCTCTGTGACGTTTTCATCAGAGAGGTCGACCTGAACGGTCTGACCAGCGTAAACGAGTGAGTTGTCAAGGTCGCTAAGGGAAGTGTACTTCGCATCCGGTTCGTCTTCTGCCGCGGCCGCCCCGCCCGCGAACGCTGCGGACATGGCGAAAACCGACATCACCATAAGCGCGGCCAGGAACAGCGAGCGTCCCTTTTCGCGATATGATGGTTCGTTGTTGCGTGTCATTTAGTTTGTTATGTTCGTTGTCTGCTGTTTTGCGTGCGATTCGTCGGGGAAGCCCGATCGCGGCACGAGTGTGCAGCCGTAATCGGAGCTTACCCCGGATGGGTAGGGGTAGTTCACCATTAAGAGGTGTTTATAATAAGCTTTCTGGTCATTCCACGTCAGATACCGGAACCGTAACCGAGCATTACACCGCTTCCGGACGGCGTTTAGCCGTGTTAACGAGATCGAGTAACTTCCGATAATTGGGTGATACTCGAGGGTAGTTATATAAAAAAGAGATTGGTGAACGCGGGGTTATTCGGATGGTAATCCGAGTGTCTCAGCTTCGGTGAAACTAAATTTACAATATAAGTATCGGGAAATGATTAGTAGCACTCTCGAGACGAACTGCGAGCCCTAATCTATTGGATCAGTCAGTCGAGCTTAGTGGTCTACGCGCGGGCGTATTAGAAGCCCAATAATCGTCGGCAACCCTCGACGGCCATCGGCGCACTGACCGCCGTGCTGCTCGAGCGCGCACACGCCCGACTCGAGTCCGAGACGTGAGCCGCGATTCGAAGGGCGGGGACCGCGATCGAATGCCACGATGCGATTCGCGCCACTCCCGAGTAGCGATACGGAGCTAGCAAGTCCATAGTACTCGGCAGAGGGTCCGAAATCGACCGCGAGAGGAACGCACTGAAACACACGGATATCGGACCCCTCGAGGCAGACAGGCCTCGCACGACGATCGTCTCGCTACCAGTCTCACTCGAGCGGAGCCGTCACAGGGTACTCCCGTTCCAGGACGGGACATCGACGATGGGACTGCTGCGACTCGAGTCGCGAGCGGTACTCAGTCACGCGTCGCGTACCCGCGCTGTGGACGGCCCGTCATCGCCGTCACGCCAGTCTCCCCATCCACCGGACCTCGCCCTGTGCTGTCGGACTCCTGAGACCGGCCTCGAGCCGCCCCGAACGGATCGATAGAAGTGGACTGGCGAGTGGCGATGTCCGGTCCACTGTTGGGCCATCCTCGAGGGAACGGCCTCGACTAAGCAGCCCCTCTGATCAGTACGCCCGTCCGTGCCTTTATCTACCAGCACGCGGCGAACCCGTGGCGTGCCCGCCGAATCCTCGCTCGAGTCACCCACCCGCGCCGTTGCACCCGTCGTCGGCGTCCTCGCGCTCCTCGCGATCACGGTCGCGCTGGCGGCCACCGTCGCCGTCGGGATGGGGTTCGCCGGGACCGCCGTGCTCGAGTCCGGCCCCAACGCCGCGTTCGACCTCGAGGCCGACGCCGATCGGTCGGAACTGACCTTCGAGCACGTCGGCGGCGAGTCGATCACCGTCACGGAACTCGACCTGAAGATCGCAGTGAACGGCGATCGACTCGAGCACCAGCCGCCGGTGCCGTTCGTCGGCGCCGACGGATACCGGGGTGCGCCCAGCGGGCCGTTCAACCCCGAAACCGATTCGGAGTGGCGGGTCGGCGAGACGGCGACGCTTCGCGTTGCCGGAACGAACGACCCGGCGATTCGATCGGGCGATACGGTGTCGGTCACCGTCGTCGTCGACGGGACGACTGTGACGCGACTCGAGGCGACGGCGGACTGAAAGCGCAGAGATATCAGACTCGGTCGATCCGCCCGACGAGAGATCTCACTCGGGCGCGCGACCGATCGTCGTGATCGCGACCTCGGGGTTGTACGACGGCCCCAGGAAGGCGTGTTTGACGTCCTCGAAGCCGGCCCGTTTGAACATCCGGTCGGCTTCGTACTCGTCGTAAAAGAGCATGATCGAGTCGGCCAGTTTCTGTGCGAGGACGGTGTCGGGATAGTTCGGCCCGACGACGAGCACCTGGCCGCCGGGTTTCAGCACGCGGCGGAATTCCCGCAGCGCGAGGATCGGGTTCGGCCAGTACTCGATCGAGCCCGACGACCAGACGACGTCGAACGTGTCGGTCGCGAAGGGGAGGCGTTCGGCGTCGCCGCGGTGGAAGTGGACCGGCGGGGCGCGTTTCCCGAACTTCTCGTAGGCCTGCTCGAGCTGGTGGTCGCTCTGGTCGAGCGCGTACACCTCGTCGACGCGCTCGAGCAGCCCCTCGGTCGCGAAGCCGGTGCCACAGCCGACGTCCAACACCGTCGTCTCGGACTCGAGGTCCAGCAGATCGAGCGCCGCGGTGCGCATCTCCTCGTTCCAGATGAAGGGATTGACCTGGTCGTAGACCTTCGAGAGGTACTTGTAGAACAGTCGAGCCCGGGTCTTGTTCTCGAGGATTCCCATTAACGGCTGCTTTCGCACCGACCGGGATATGTCTACTGTTCGGCCGGTCGTCGCGGTCGAGTAATCGATAGCTTCGGCCGATCGAACCCGAACAACGGCTGGCTCTCTTTCGCAACTACCATATACGCGCTCTCGCAAACTTCCAAGCGCTTAGAGTATGCCGAGGCCAGAGGTTCTCGAACGAATACAGTCGGCGGAGGAAGAGGCCGACGAGATCGTCGCATTGGCAGAGAACGACCGCGACGAGCGAATCGCCGAGGCCCGGAAACGAGCCGAGGAAATTCGCTCGGAAGCGGAACGGGAGGCGCAAGAGCTCAAAGAGCGTCGCCTCGAGGAGGCACGCGAGGAGATCGACGCCGAGTGTGAACGAGTCCTCGAGGAGGGCGAGCAGGAGCGAGAGGCGCTCGCCGAGCACGCCCAAGAGCGGGTCGACGAAGTGACCGATCACGTCGTCGAACTGTTCCAGGAGGACATTCATGCTCAGACCTGAACGGATGAGCAAGGTCTCGGTGACCGGTTCCAAGGGCGTCATGCCCGCGGTCATCGAGACGGTTCACGAGCTCAGCCTGGTCCACCTCTCGGACTACGACGGCTCGTGGGAGGGGTTCGACAACGGCGACCCGATCGAGGGCGCCGAGAACGCCTCCGAGAAACTGGTGACCGTCCGAGCGCTCGAGAGCGCCCTCGAGCTGTCCGAGTCCGACGTCGAGCCCGAAGCGGGACGGCTCGGCGACGACTGGGAGGACCGGCTCGAGGAGATTCGGACGCGCATCAACGACCTCGACGACCGTCGAAGCGAGGTCACCGACGAACTCCGGCAGATCGAGGAGCGGATCGACCGCATCGCCCCCTTCGCGGAACTGGGGATCGACCTCGATCTCCTGGCGGGGTACGAGACGGTCGACGTCGTCGTCGGCGAGGGGCCGGTCGACGATATCGAGGCGGCCGTCGCCGCGTCCGACGACATCCGGGCTTTCGAGACGTTCACCGGTGGCGACGTGGTGGCCGTCGTGGCCGCACCCACCGAGGACGCAGACGAGAACCCGATCGACGACGCGCTCGTCGGCGTCGAGTTCACCCGCCACGAGGTGCCCGAGACCGACCAGAGTCCGAGCGCGTACGTCGCCGACCTCGAGGAACGCAAGGAGGAACTCGAGTACGAACGCGAGGAGATCGAAGCGGACCTCGAGGAGATCCGAGCCGAGGAGGGAAGCTTCCTCCTGCGGGTCGAAGAGAAGCTGACGATCGAGGTCCAGCAGGCGGAAGCGCCGCTGCAGTTCGCGACGACGGACCGCGCGTTCATCGCCGAGGGCTGGATCCCGACCGCGGAGTACGACCGACTCGTCGCGTCGCTCTCCGACGCCGTCGGCGATAGCGTCGAGGTCGAAGAGTTAGAGCGAGCGGACTACGACCGCCACGGCGCACACTCCCACACGGAAGAGGTCCAGAAGGGAGCGCCGTCCGCGGCCGACGAGGACGACGAGACCGCCGCCGATGCCGACGAGGAACCGCAGAAGGCGGTGACCGACGGCGGCTCGGCGGTCACGATGGGCGACGAACCGCCGGTCATTCAGAACAACCCCTCGCTGGCCAAACCGTTCGAGGTGCTGGTACAGGCGGTCAACCGACCGAAGTACAGCGAACTGGATCCGACGATCTTCCTGTTCCTGACGTTCCCGGCCTTCTTCGGCTTCATGATCGGCGACGTCGGGTACGGGATCATGTACATGGCCATCGGGGCCTACATGGCCACGCAGTTCGACAGCCAGGGGATCACCAGCCTCGGTGGCGTTGCCATCTGGGCCGGCGCGTTCACGGTCCTCTTCGGCGTCATCTACGGCGAGATATTCGGACTGCACATCCTCGGCGAAGTCCTCTGGCACGACGTGTTCCACTCGGAACTCCTGCCGCTCAACAAGGGGCTCGAGCCGGCGGCCGCTGACTTCGCGCTCGGCTGGATGGTCGTCAGCGTGCTGGCCGGGCTCGTCCACCTGAACATCGGGTACATCCTGGACTTCTACGAGAACCTGAGCCACGGCTTCAAAGACGCCGTCTTCCACAGCGGTTCGTGGATCCTGATGCTCAACGGCGTCTGGATCTGGATCTTCTCGGCGCAAGCCGAAGGCATGAAGCCGGACTTCCTGTTCACGACGTTCGCCAGCGACGGGCCGTTCCCGATCGGCTTCACCGGATTCCCGGCGTGGGAACTCGTAACGATCCCGCTGGGATTCGCCGAGTTCCCGCTTACGGCACCGCTCCTCGTCTTCCTGATCGGCTTCGCTCTGCTGATCGTCAGCGAACCGGTCGAGGCAGTCGAGTTCCTCGACGTCGTCGTCAACGTCTTCTCGTACACCCGAATGGGCGCAGTGTTGCTCGCGAAGGCCGGAATGGCGTTCGTGGTCAACCTGCTGTTCTTCGGCGCGTACCGGGATCCGGACGGCGCGTTCCACTTCCTGCGGACCCACGAACCGAGTTACGTCAGCGAACACTACGGCGAGGGCGCCGAAGTGATCTTCAACGGTCTCATGCACTCCGGGACCGCAGCACTCATCGGCGGCCTCGTCATCCTCATCGTCGGCCATCTCGTCGTGCTAGCGCTTGGCGTGACAAGCGCCGGCTTACAGGCCGTACGCCTGGAGTACGTCGAGTTCTTTAACAAGTTTTATGATGGCGGTGGGGAGAACTACGAACCGTTCGGACACGATCGAAACTACAGCGGAAACTAACGAACCTACAAAACACTAACCATGATCGAAAACGCCGCAGACGCCGCAAACATCGTCCTGCAGAATGGTACCGTCGAAGAAAGTCCGTTCCTGACCGACGCGGGTGCGGCCGCGCTCGCCGTCGGACTCGCCGCGCTCGCATCGGGCTACGCGGAGCGCGGTATCGGCGCTGCCGCCGTCGGAGCGCTCGCCGAGGACGACGACCTGTTCGTTCCGGGCCTGATCATGACCGTCCTTCCCGAGACGCTCGTGATCCTGGCGCTGGTCGTCGTCTTCATCGTCGGCGCGTAACCGCATTCACCCCTTCTTTCACAATGAGTTTGGACACAGTCGTAGAAGACATTCGAGAAGAGGCCCACGCGCGTGCGGAGGACATCCGCGCCGAGGGCGAAGCGCGCGCCGAGGAGATCGAATCGGCCGCCGAGGAGGACGCGGAGGAGCTCCGTACGGAGGCCGAAGCGGAGGTCGAGCGCGAGATCGAGCAGCTTCGCGAACAGCGCCTCTCCAGTGCGAAGCTGGAGGCGAAACAGAAGCGCCTGGAGGCCCGACGCGACGTGCTCGGCGACGTCCGCGAGCAGGTCGAGGACGAACTCGCCGGCCTCGAGGGCGAGGAGCGCGAGGAGCTCACCCGCGACCTGCTCGAGGCCGCCAGCGACGAGTTCGACGAGGGCGACGACGTCAACGTCTACGGTCGTGCCGACGACCGAGCGCTCCTCGAGTCGATCGTCGACGACTACGACGGCTACGAGTACGCCGGCGAGTACGAGTGTCTCGGCGGCGTCGTCGTCGAGAGCGACCAGTCGCGAGTCCGGGTCAACAACACGTTCGACTCGGTGCTCGAGGACGTGTGGGAAGACAACCTCCGGGATATCAGCAACCGACTCTTCGAACAATGAGCGCAGGTGCCTCGAATCCGGAATACGTGAACGCTCGCGTGCGATCGCGGCGAGCGTCGCTGTTCGCGGACGAAGACTACCGCAAGCTGATCCGGATGGGGCCGAGCGAGATCGCGCGGTTCATGGAGGAGACCGAATACGAACGCGAGATCAACGAGCTCGGAACGCGGTTCTCGGGCGTCGATCTGATCGAGTTCGCCCTGAACCGCAATCTCGCCAAACACTTCGACGACCTGCTCGACTGGTCGGAGGGGCGACTCTACGACCTGATCGCTCGATACCTCCGGAAGTTCGACGTCTGGAACCTCAAGACGATCATCCGCGGGATCTACACCGATACCGATCCCGAGGAGATCCGGACGGACCTCATCCGCGCCGGCGAACTCGAGGATCGAACGATCGAACGGCTCCTCGAGGTCGACACGATCGAGGACGCCATCAAGGTGCTGTCGGGGACGATCTACGACGAGCCCCTCTCGGTGGCCTACGATGAGTTCGAGGAGAGCGGCGCGCTCGTTCCCCTCGAGAACGCCCTGGACAGGGCGTTCTACGAGAACCTGCTCGCAGATCTCGGAGAACCGAGCGAAGGACCGGAAGCGAAGTACGTCGAGTTCCTCGAGGCCGAGATCGACTTCCGGAACGCTCGCAACGCGTTGCGACTCGCACGCAGCGGCGCCGACCTCGACCCCGCGACCTACTACATCGAGGGCGGCGTGCTGTTCGACCGCTCGGATCTGAACCGGCTCGTCGGCGATTACGACGGGCTCGTCGACCACATCGCCGACAACCGCCGCTACGGCGACCGGCTCTCGGAGGCGCTCTCTCGCCTGCGGGAGGCTGACAGCCTTATCCAGTTCGAGCACGCACTAGACGCTGCGTTGCTCGAGTACGCGGACACCCTCTCGAGTATCCACCCGGTGTCCGTTTCGGCCGTGCTCTCGTACATCCTCGCGAAGGAGCGCGAGGTCGAGAACATCCGCGCGATCGCGCGCGGTCGCGAGGTCGGCCTCGACGAAACCGAGATCGAAGAGGAGCTGGTGATCCTATGAGTCAGGAAATCGCAGTCGTCGGCAGTCCGGAGTTCACCACCGGCTTTCGCCTCGCGGGAGTCCGGCGGTTCGAGAACGTCCCGGACGACGAGAAAGACGACCGACTGGACGACGCGGCGACGGCGGTTCTCGAGGACGACGGCGTCGGAATCGTCGTCATGCACGACGACGACCTCGAGTACCTGTCGCGCAACGTGCGCCAGGAAGTCGAGACGAGCGTCGAGCCGGTCGTCGTCACGATCGGGAGCGGAACCGGTGGCGGCGGACTGCGCGAGCAGATCAAACGCGCGATCGGGATCGACCTGATGGACGAGGACGAACAACAGTAAACTATGAGCCAGGCAGAAGACATCGAATCCGTCGACGAAGACGGTGTAATCGAAAGCGTGAGCGGTCCGGTCGTGACCGCCACGGACCTCGACGCCCGGATGAACGACGTCGTCTACGTCGGCGACGAAGGACTGATGGGCGAGGTCATCGAGATCGAAGGGAACCTGACCACGATTCAGGTCTACGAGGAAACCTCCGGCGTCGGCCCGGGCGAACCCGTCCAGAACACGGGCGAGCCCCTGAGCGTCGACCTCGGACCCGGCATGCTGGACTCCATCTACGACGGCGTCCAGCGCCCGCTCGACGTCCTCGAGGGGAAGATGGGGACGGCGTTCCTCGACCGCGGGGTCGACGCCCCGGGGATCGACCTCGAGAAGCAGTGGGAGTTCACTCCCGAGGTCGAGCCCGGTGACGAGGTCGAACCCGGCGACGTCGTCGGCGTCGTCGAGGAGACCGTCACCATCGACCACAAGGTCATGGTGCCGCCGGACTACGAGGGCGGCGAGGTCACCACCGTCGGTGACGGCGAGTTCACGGTCGAGGAGACCGTCGTCGAACTCGACAACGGCGAGGAGATCCAGATGCACCAGGAGTGGCCGGTCCGCGAAGCCCGGCCCGCCGGTGACAAGGAGACGCCGACCGAACCGCTGGTGACGGGCCAGCGCGTGCAGGACGGCCTGTTCCCGCTCGCGAAGGGCGGGACGGCGGCGATTCCCGGACCCTTCGGCTCCGGGAAGACCGTCACCCAGCAGCAACTCGCCAAGTGGTCCGACGCGGACATCGTCGTCTACATCGGCTGTGGCGAACGCGGCAACGAGATGACCGAGGTCATCGAGGACTTCCCGGAACTGCCCGACCCGCAGACCGGGAACCCGCTGATGGCCCGAACCTGCCTCATCGCCAACACGTCGAACATGCCCGTCGCGGCCCGCGAGTCGTGTATCTACACGGGCATCACGATCGCGGAGTACTACCGCGACATGGGCTACGACGTCGCGCTGATGGCCGACTCCACCTCCCGGTGGGCAGAGGCCATGCGCGAGATTTCGAGCCGACTCGAGGAGATGCCCGGCGAGGAGGGGTACCCCGCGTACCTCGCCGCGTCGCTCTCGGAGTTCTACGAGCGCGCCGGCAAGTTCCAGCTGATGAACGGTGACGAGGGATCGATCTCGGTCGTCGGCGCGGTTTCGCCGCCCGGCGGCGACTTCTCCGAGCCGGTTACCCAGAACACGCTGCGTATCGTCAAGACGTTCTGGGCGCTGGACGCCGACCTCGCGGAGCGTCGACACTTCCCCTCGATTAACTGGAACGAGTCCTACTCGCTGTACAAGGACCAGCTGGACCCGTGGTGGGAGAGCAACGTCGCGAGCGACTGGTCGGACATCCGCCAGTGGGCGGTCGACGTGCTCGACGAAGAGGACGAACTCCAGGAGATCGTTCAGCTCGTCGGCAAGGACGCGCTGCCGGAGGACCAGCAGCTGACCCTCGAGGTCGCGCGCTTCCTGCGTGAGGCGTGGCTCCAGCAGAACGCGCTCCACGACGTCGACACCTACTGCGAACCCGAGAAGACCTACCGGATGCTCGAGGCCATCAAGACGTTCAACGACGAGGCCTTCGAGGCGCTGGAGGCCGGCGTTCCGGTCGAGGAGATCACGGACGTCGACGCCACCCCGCGGCTCAACCGGATGGGCACCGCCGAGGAGTGGGAGTCGTTCATCGAGGAAATCGAGAACGACCTCCAGGAACAACTGCGAGCACTGTACTAACAATGAAAGAGTACCAGACAATCACGGAAATCAGCGGTCCGCTGGTGTTCGCCGAGGTCGACGAACCGGTCGGTTACGACGAGATCGTCGAGATCGAGACCGAGGACGGGCGGACGCTGCGCGGCCAGGTGCTGGAATCGAGCGAAGGGCTCGTCTCGATCCAGGTGTTCGAAGGGACGGGCGGGATCGACCGCAACGCCTCCGTTCGCTTCTTGGGCGAGACGATGAAGATGCCCGTCACCGAGGATCTGCTCGGGCGGGTGCTCGACGGCTCCGGGAACCCGATCGACGGCGGCCCGGAGATCGTCCCCGACGAACGACACGACATCGTCGGCAAAGCGATCAACCCCTACTCCCGGGAGTATCCCGAGGAGTTCATCCAGACCGGCGTCTCAGCCATCGACGGCATGAACACGCTGGTCCGCGGCCAGAAGCTGCCGATCTTCTCCGCGTCGGGGCTGCCCCACAACGAACTCGCGCTCCAGATCGCGCGACAGGCCACCGTGCCCGAGGAGGACGAGGGCGGCGACGGTGACGGCTCCGAGTTCGCCGTCGTCTTCGGTGCGATGGGGATCACCGCCGAAGAGGCCAACGAGTTCATGGACGACTTCGAGCGCACGGGCGCGCTCGAGCGCTCGGTCGTCTTCATGAACCTCGCGGACGACCCCGCAGTCGAGCGGCAGGTCACGCCGCGACTCGCCCTGACCACGGCCGAGTACCTGGCCTTCGAGAAGGACTACCACGTGCTGGTCATCCTGACGGACATGACCAACTACTGTGAGGCGCTGCGCGAAATCGGCGCCGCACGCGAGGAGGTCCCGGGCCGACGTGGCTACCCCGGCTACATGTACACCGACCTGGCGCAGCTCTACGAGCGCGCCGGTCGTATCGAGGGCAAGGAAGGGTCGGTCACCCAGATTCCGATCCTGACGATGCCCGGCGACGACGAGACCCACCCGATTCCGGACCTGACCGGCTACATCACCGAGGGCCAGATCATGATGGATCGGGACCTCAACAGTCAGGGGATCGAGCCGCCGGTTAACGTCCTGCCCAGCCTCTCGCGGCTGATGGACGACGGGATCGGCGAGGGCCTGACCCGCGCGGACCACGGCGACGTCTCCGACCAGATGTACGCCGCCTACGCGGAGGGTGAGGACCTGCGCGACCTCGTGAACATCGTCGGTCGCGAAGCCCTCTCCGAGCGCGACAACAAGTACCTCGACTTCGCCGACCGCTTCGAGGAGGAGTTCGTCCAGCAGGGGTACGACACCAACCGCTCGATCGACGAGACCCTCGAGCTCGGCTGGGACCTGCTCTCGATGCTCCCGAAGGCGGAGCTCAACCGGATCGACGAGGAGCTCATCGAGGAGCACTACCGCGAAGAGGAGCCGGAAGCCGTTCAGGCCGACTGAGTCCTCGATTGCGGTTTCGTTTTTTCGGTCGCTCGAGACGCGAGCCGCCGGTCCGTCGACCGGAACGAACGGATGCGAGTCGCGCTCGTTGATCCACTCGAGCGTGTGACACTGCGTCGACCGCTCACCCAGCGACGAAGCCGAGCGACGCCCGAGCCGAAGCGAAGCCGCTTCCGAACGTATCGATCGACGCCACAGTCCGGAACGAACCGAAATGAACTTAATTATCGTTAATGTCGTACGTCGCGTATGCACAAGCCACTGCTCGTGACGGACTTCCTCGATCGGGCGCGCACGCACTACGGAGACGAGGAGGCGGTCGTCGCGACCACGGGGGAACGGTACACCTACGACGAACTCGGGGAGCGCGCCGACCGGTTCTCGGCGGCGCTGCAGGAGCGGGGCATCGAGAAGGGTGACCGCGTCGCGGTGCTGGACCCGAACACGCACTACCACCTCGAGGCGGCCTACGGGAGCATGCAACTCGGCGCGGTGCACACGCCGCTGAACTATCGGCTGACGCCCGAGGACTTCTCGTACATGCTCGAGGACGCGGAGGTCGACGCCATCTACGCCGACTACGACTTCGCGGACAAGATCGAGCCGATCCGCGACGAGGTGCCGACGGAGACGTTCATCACGAACGACGCCGACGCCGTCGAGGGGGAGTGGGAGGAGTTCGACGACGTGCTCGAGGACGCGGGCACCGAGTACGACCGCCCCGAGATGGACGAGGACGAGATCATCACGATGAACTACACCTCGGGGACGACGGGCGATCCGAAGGGAGTCTGCCGAACGCACCGCTCGGAGACGCTCCACGCCTATCTGGTCACGGCCCACCAGGAGCTGCGGGACGACGACGTCTATCTCTGGACGCTACCGATGTTCCACGTCAACGGCTGGGGCCACATCTACGCCGTGACGGGGATCGGCGCGAAACACGTCTGCACCCGCGGCGTCGACGCCGGGGACATCTTCGAGGCGGTGCAGACGGAGGACATTTCGTACATGTGCGGTGCGCCGACGGTGCTGAACCTGCTGATCGACTACTACGAGGAACACGATCCGGAGACGACCGGAGCCAACGACGTTCGCATCGCAACTGCGGGGTCGGCCCCGCCGGAAGCGACGATTCGGACCGTCGAGGACGAGTTCGGTTGGTACCTCAAACACGTCTACGGCGCGACCGAGACGGGACCGCTGATCACCACTTCCGACGCGCGGCGCACGTTCGACGACGACGATTCGGACCGGTTCGCGATCAAGAAGCGCCAGGGACTGGGCTATCTGGGCACCGAGATCCGCGTCGTCGACGAGGACGGGAACGACGTCCCGCGCGACGACGCCTCGATCGGCGAGATCGTCGTCCGCGGCAACCAGGTCATGGAGAAGTACTGGAACAAGCCCGAGGAGACCGAGGAGGCGTTCAACGACCGCGTCGAGGGCTACTACCACACCGGCGACCTCGCCGTCGTCGACGAGCACGGGATGATCTCGATCCAGGACCGCAAGAAGGACATCATCATCTCGGGGGGCGAAAACATCTCGAGCATCGAACTCGAGGACACGCTGTTCGACCACCCCGAGGTCTCGGACGTGGCCGTCATTCCGGCCCCCAGCGAGGAGTGGGGTGAGACGCCGAAGGCCTTCGTCGTGCCGGGCAACGGCGATCCGGACGATCCGAGCGTGACCCGCGACGAACTCGTCGACTACACGCGCGACAATCTCGCGGGCTACAAGGTGGTCCGCGAGGTCGAGTTCGTCGAGGAACTGCCGACGACGGCGACCGGCAAGATCCAGAAGTACGAACTCCGCCAGGAGGAGTGGGAGGACGAGGATCGGATGGTCGGGCAGGGATAACGGGTTCGGTCACACCCCATTCGTCCGGGGGAACCCGGAATAGTCGCGCAGAACTAACTACCGCCACCGATCGTCGCGATCTGACTCGTCCGAGCGGGTTCCCCACTGCTCGTCTCGCTCCGTCGAGGATCGATCGTCGGTCCGTGACCGACGGTTGGGTTCCTCCTCGCGGTCGTCGGTAGCTGTGTTCGCGCTCGCAGTTGGATCGTCGCTCGAGTCGGCTCGCGACCGACCCCGACCAGCGCGTTCTTTTGCGATCCGCTCGGCTTCCGCACGGTCGACGACGGTCAGATCCGTCGTCTCGTTCTCGATCGCGACCCAGAGCGCCAGCGGGACGGCGATCGCGAACAGGAGGAAGACGATGACGACGGCGCCGGACATCACTGGTCGATCCGACGGGCCGCGAGCACAAAACATTTGGACTCTAACACGAATGCGGACGTATGAAAGGCGACGACCGCGGCTGTCCCAAGTGCGACCACACCGAGACGGAGATCGACGAGATCGCGACCAGCGGGACGGGACTGTCGAAGCTCTTCGACATACAGAATCGGCAGTTTATGGTCGTGAGCTGTACGGACTGTGGCTACTCGGAACTCTACCGCGGCCAGACGTCGGGGAACATGGTCGATCTCTTCCTCGGGTGATGTTCTCGAGTGCCGTCAGGAGTTCCTCGGTTTGTCTCGGCGTCCGGCTCAGACGGGACCCGACCCGTACCGAGGGGCGCCTCGTCGGCCGATACCCGCCAAAACTGTAAACAGTTATCCGACTGGGGGCGCAAACCCTCCACAAGATGGCCAAGGACGTCAAGCCCACCCGCAAGAACCTGATGGAGATCGAGGATCGGATCGAACTCTCCGAGCGGGGACACGGGACGCTCGAGAAGAAACGGGACGGGCTGATCATGGAGTTCATGGACATCCTGGACAAGGCCCAGGACGTCCGCGGGGACCTCGCACAGGACTACGAGGACGCCCAGAAGAAGATCAACATGGCCCGAGCCATGGAGGGCGACGTCGCCGTCCGCGGGGCCGCCGCCGCGCTCCAGGAACACCCCGAGATCACCACCGAATCGAAGAACATCATGGGCGTGGTCGTGCCCCAGATCGAGTCCTCGCGCGTCTCGAAGAGCTTAGATCAGCGCGGCTACGGGATCATGGGGACCTCCGCGCGCATCGACGAGGCCGCCGAGGCCTACGAGGACCTGCTGGAGAGCATCATCCTCGCCGCCGAGGTCGAGACGGCGATGAAGAAGATGCTCCGGGAGATCGAGACCACCAAGCGCCGCGTCAACGCCCTCGAGTTCAAACTCCTGCCCGACCTCTACGAAGGCCAGGAGTACATCGAGCAGAAACTCGAGGAGCAGGAACGCGAGGAGACCTTCCGCCTGAAGAAGATCAAGGAGAAGAAAGAGCAGGCCGAGAAGGAAGAGCGAGAGGCCGAGGAAGAAGCAGAAGACGAAGTGGCTCCCGAGGACGAGGGCGGAGACACGGCCGAACCCGACATGGAGCAGTCGACCGCGGGCGGCGTTCCGGGCGGCGACTGATCGCACTCGGTCCGCGAATCCGATACGACCATGGCCTGTACGGCATGTAGCTCACCGACGGTCGTCTTTTCGATTCCCGAGGAGTACCGCGAGCACGCGCCGGGTGAGTCGCCGGCCGGGACGCTCTGTACCCGCTGTTTGAACGTCGATCCCGAAGGCGCCGGCCCCCTCGAGGAACCGGACTTCACGCGGGTCAGCGACGCGTACCCCACCGACCCCGACGCCGCGGTCCCGTTCGCGCTCGCCGTGGACCTGTGTTCGTCGCTCGCGACGAACCGAGCCGCGATCGAGGACCTCCTCGAGGCCGTCGAACGCGCGGGAACCGATCCCCTGCTCGTACTCGATCGACTGCTCGACGATCCCGACGTCGAGCCGTACATCGACCTCGAGCGGCGGCGACACCAGCTCGAGCAACTGTTGTACTGATCGTCCGTAACTCCACGCCGCGGTTCCGATTCGTTCGGTAGTGTTCGGAGTTCGCCGTTCGATAGCAGCCCAGATCCGAGAGGGTTTGCGACTACAGATCACTCCGACGGGAAGCAGGCGTGCGGTGGCGCGCGCTGTCGACCGTGTCCGAGGAAAGCGAGGTGCGAACGAAGTGAGCACCTCGAAAGTGAACGGCGAACAGCGTGAGCCGTGAACGAAAACGAGGACCGGGCGACGACACTGCGCGAGGGATGAGTGAACGGAGTGAAACGAAGTGAGCGAATCGGTTGGGGAGGAGGAGGCGATTCCCAGTTGCCACGCTGAAGCAGTCGTTCCGTCCTCGGTGCGCTCGGCGCTACCGATCTCTTCGTCCCTCGGGAGAGTACCTCGAAGGGAACTCACGGTCGAACCACTGGTGATCCCGATCGCGGGAGTGGCGACTACTCGCGTCCGGTTCCTCGAGAAGCGGCGACGACGCTAGACGGCTACTTCGCGGTCGGCGTCACGTTGTCGCTGATCGCCTGCTTGACCTGTAGGGCGGCGCTGGCGGCCAGTCCCCGGGCCACTTCGTCGCGTTCGTCGGCGGAGATCACCGCGTCGCCGGCCGCGACCTCCTCGAGGTCGGGCGTGAAGCCGGCGCTGACGGCGTGCCCGATCGGCGGACGCACGGCGACGGTGACCTGCGGGCCGGTCATACTCTGGGAGACCTCGGAGTCGACGACGTATTCGTCGGGGAGGAAGTCGCGGGTTCGAGCGGCAATTCGGGAGACGTCGCGGTGGAGGGAGCGTTTCTGCGTCCGCGAGAGGTCCGGAACGTCCGCCGCGGCACGCTGACCAGCACCCGTTTCTCCCGGCAGCCCGGCGTACGGCGTATTTCCGTTCATGAGAAGTGTGTACTGGTAGCAACGCACCGACGCATCAAAAGGATTCGCTTTCGGGAAATCCCGACAATGCGTCAACAGATCGGCTCGCTCTCGCCGTAGACCGCGAGAACGACGGCGGTCGTGTGCGCCCCCGACTCGGCCTGCTGGCTCTCGACGGCCACCTGCGGGTCGGCGAACTGCCAGTCCCGGAGTTCCTGCCCGGCAGCCAGTCCCTCGCGGACGCGGCGTTCGACGTCGTCCCGATCCGTCTCGCCGGCCGTCTCGTAGAACAGCCCCGGACCCTCGGCCGATCGGGCCCACGCCAGCGCCGCGCTGACCCGTCCCGGCCCCGCGGTAGTGGCTCGAGCCTCGACGACGGTCAGTCGGTCGCCGACGGGGCCGAGGTCGGGCGCCGTTCCGACGGCCTCGACGTCGACGTCGGCCGGGATCACCGAGGAGACGGCGACCAGATTGTAGTTCTCGACGCCGGCGTCGGCGAGCGCGGCGTCGTAGGAGGCCATCGCTGTCGGCGCCGACGCGGACCCCCAGACGACTCGAATCGTGCTCATACCCGACCTCGGGGCCGGACGGCGTAAGGCGTTGCGATCCGGGAGTGACTCGAGAGAACTCGAAGTGACGAGAACGGAGTCAGTGGCCACGAGCGGCGCCCGAAGAACTGAGGGCGCCGCGAGTCGGGGGAGGGCAGGCGATCACACCGTTATCCACCGCGAGCGAGACCGAAGGCCGAGCGAGCGGGCCGACGACCGATGTGAGCGACTGTAAGGAGCGAACGGAGGAAGGAGTGCTTTTCATCGAAGCTAAGCGGGATCAAAGATCCCGCGAGGTCCAAAAGAGCGCTTCGCGCTCTTTTGAAGATTTTCCCGAGGGTGCGCCGCAGGCGCACCCGCAGAGCAAAAGTTCGTTACTGGTAGAAGTACCCGGGCGACGAAATGACGTCGCTCGAGTCGTCCTCTTCGATCTTCTCGAGGGCCTCCACGAAGTCCTGGTGGGTGACCTGATTGCGGTCGTTACGGATAGCGAACATGCCGGCCTCGGTGGAGAGGCTCTCGATTTCGGCGCCGGAGTAGCCCTCGGTGTCGTCCGCGAGGGCGGCGAAGTCGACGTCGTCGGCGACGTTCATGCCGCGGGTGTGGATCTCGAGGATCTGCTCGCGGCCGTCGCGGTCGGGTTCGGGCACCTCGATGAGGCGGTCGAACCGGCCGGGCCGGAGGATGGCGCGGTCGAGCATGTCGAAGCGGTTGGTGGCGGCGATGATGCGGATCTCGCCGCGGGCCTCGAAGCCGTCCATCTCCGAGAGCAGTTGCATCATCGTCCGCTGGACCTCGGCGTCGCCGGAGGTCTTGGACTCGGAGCGGCGGGTCGCGATGGCGTCGATCTCGTCGATGAAGATGATGGCGGGTTCGCGCTCGCGGGCCATCTCGAAGAGGTCGCGGACGAGCCGCGAGCCTTCCCCGATGAACTTGCGGACGAGCTCGGAGCCGGCCATCTTGATGAAGGTGGCGTCGGTCTCGTTGGCGACCGCTTTGGCGAGCATCGTCTTGCCCGTCCCCGGCGGGCCGTAGAGCAGGACGCCGCTGGGCGGTTCGATACCGACCTCGTCGAACAGTTCGGGTTCGGCCAGCGGCTGTTCGACGGCCTCGCGGACCTCCCGAACCTGCTCGTCGATCCCGCCGATATCGGCGTAGGTGACCTCGGGCCGCTCGGTGATCTCCATCGACTGGGCCCGCGCGTCGGTCTCGGCGTTGAGCACCGTCTGAATCGCGAAGGAGTCGTTGACGGCGACGCGGTCGCCGGGCTCGATCTGCTCGACGATCCGCGGCGAGACGTCGGTCAGCACCTCCTGGTTGTTCCCGTGCTGTTTGACGATAACCTCCTCGTTCTCGAGGACGTCCTCGACGGTGGCGATGTACAGCGAGGAGCTCTTGAGCGTCTCGTTTTCGCGCTCGATGCGGTCGACGCGCTCGCGGAGTTGTTCCCGGCGCTCGTCGGCGTCGTCCAGCTGTTCGGAAAGCTGTTCGTTGACGTCCACGAGATCCTGATAGTGATCGCGGAGCGCCTCGAGCCGCTCGTCGTCGGGGAGATCCGGATCGATATCGCGGTGAGGTCGGTCGGGGATAGACGGGCTTCGAGACATCCTGACGTACGCTGGTAAGTCCCCGACGATAAATGTGCCTTTGGGTCCCGGATGCTTTTCGAATCCCGCGAACGCTGGCTCAACCCTGCGATATGCGGTGTCTCAGAACTGGACACACGAGCGACGACGGCGACTCGAGCGGGCGTCTCGAGTCGACTCGAAACCGGACGGTTCGATGCCGCTTCGCTCGAGAGCGAGGAATCGGGCGAAGCGGCATCCGTCGGAAGTATCCGGACCGTCAGGCCGTCGCGCACCGCTCGAAACGGCCGATAGCGCGGCGGTACGAGAGACGCGCCGGAAAAAGCGAGACGGAACCGAGGGCGGAGGAGAGCGCGGATCGACTGCTCGAGTCGCCGGCCAACTCGAGTTACTCCATCAGCGCTTCCATCTCCTCGAGTCGCCGGCCGTACGTCTCCAGTGCCCGGTCGATCGGATCAGACGTACTCATGTCGACGTCGGCGATCCGCAGCAGTTCGAGCGGGTACTCGCGGGAGCCCCGCCGGAGGAACTCGAGGTAGTCCTCGGCGGCCTCCCGATTCGGTTCGCCGCCGGCGCCGTCGGGGAGCACGTTGTCGACGATGGCCAGCGCCGCGGAGATGCCGGTCGCGTACTGGTAGACGTAGAAGGCCCGGTAGAAGTGGGGGATGCGCATCCACTCGCGGGCGATGCGGTCGTCGACGACCGCGGGCTCGTAGTAGTCTTCCTTCAGGCCGCGGTAGAGTTCGTCGAGTCGGTCGGCCGTCAGCGGCTCGCCGTCCTCCTCGAGACGGTGTGTCTCGTGTTCGAACTCCGCGAACAGCGTCTGGCGGTAGAGCGTCGAGCGCACGCGCTCCAAGAACTCGTTCAAGACGTGTTTCTTGAACTCGGGATCGTCGACGGTCTCGAGGAGGTGGCTCGTCAGCAGGGCCTCGTTGACCGTACTCGCGACCTCCGCCACGAAGATCTCGTAGCTCGAGTAGACGAACGGCTGTTCCTCCTTGGTGAGCTCGGAGTGCATCGAGTGGCCGAGTTCGTGGGCCAGCGTGTACATCGAGGAGATGTCGTCCTGATAGTTCATCAGGATGAACGGCTGGGTGTCGTAGGTGCCGCCGGAGTAGGCCCCCGACTGCTTGCCCTCGTTCTCGTAGACATCGACCCAGCGGGACTCGAGTCCCTCGGCGACTCGCGACTGGTAGTCCTCGCCCAGCGGGGCCAGCGACTCGACGACGTACTCGGTGGCCTGGTCGTAGTCGAGGTCGGGCCCCTCGTCGCCCGTCAGGGGCATGTAGACGTCCCACATCTGCAGGTCGTCGACGTCCAGCGCTCGCTCCTTCAGTTCGGCGTGGCGGTGGAGTTTATCGATGTTGTCGTGGACGGTGTCGACGAGCGTGTCGTAGACGTCGACCGGCACGTTCGGGCCGTCGAGAGCCGCCTCGCGAGCCGTGTCGTAGTTTCGGGCCCGCGCGGTCTTCACGTCGGCCTTGACGCTGTTCTTGTAGGCCGAGGCGACGGTGTTTCGCATGGCCGACCACTCGTCGTAGTACTCCTCGTGGACCGTCTGCCGGAACTCGCGGTCGGGCCGCTTGAGCAGGTTGACGAAGTTGCTCTGGGTGATCTCGACGGCCTCGCCGTCGGGATCCTCGACGGTGGGGAACTCCATGTCCGCGTTCGCGAGCATGTTGTAGACCTCGCCCGTCGCCCCCGTGACCTCGCTCAGGTCGGCGAGCAGTTCCTCGACCTCCGCCGAGCGGGTGTGGGGTTTCATCCGGAGGACGTCGTCGACGTAGTGGTCGTAGGTCTCGAGGTCGGACTCCTCGTCGACCATCGCCTCGAACTCCTCGCGGGTCAGTTCCTGCAGTTCGGGATCGATGAACGACGCCGCGGACTGGGCGTCGGCGGCCAGCGACTGTGCCCGGGCCGTCAGCGCCTGGTACTGCTGGTTGGTCGTGTCCTCGTCGCGGCGCATGCGGGCGTAGGCGGCGACGGTCGATACCTCGCGCATGATCTCGTCGCGCAACTGGAGGACGTCGAGGAGCGTCTCGGCGTCGTCGGTGACCTGCCCCTCGTAGGCCGCGAGTTCGTCGACGCGCTCGGCGACCGCCTCGTAGGCGGCCTCCCAGTCGTCGTCGGTCGCGTAGATGCTCTCGAGGTCCCACGTATATTCCTCGTCGACCTCGGAGCGTTCGGGAACGGAACTCATACGACGCGTTTCGGAACGTAGGTGGTAAAGCGTATCGGACGGCGAACCGCCGGCAGTCGCGGGGTCGCGATCGGGCGAGAGCCGTCGGGCGAGTCGAACAGCCGCCACGCGCCGTCTCCGCCCGTGTATCGCCGCCCGGACACCTATCCCGTTCGAGCGAAAATCCGTGGCCATGGAGGCGGGAATCGACATCGACGAGCGACTCGAGCGGGCGCTCGGTCGCGCCTGGACCGACGACCGAGGCTGGGAGCTGGTGACGCGGTTGACCGAGCTCCCCCACCGCATGGGCGGCTCGTCCGGCGAGCGCCGGGCCGCCGAGATCGTCCGCGAAACGCTGTCCGACGCGGGCCTCGAGGGCGTGTCGATCCAGGAGTTTCCGATGCAGTACTGGGAGCGGGGGACGACGGAGTTCGCGGTGCTGCCGGCGGAGAGCGAGGCGGACGACGGATCGAACGCCGAGACGACCCCGCAGCGGTCGTTCGAGGCGATCGCGCTCCCGTACTCGCCGGCCGGCGACGTCGAGGGGCCGCTGGTCGACGTCGGCTACGGGACGCCCGAGGAACTCGCCGAGGCCGACCTGCAGGGGGCGATCGCGGTCGCCAGCACCACGACGCCGCGGGGGCAGCGGTTCGTCCACCGGATGGAGAAGTTCGGCCACGCCGTCGCCGCGGGCGCGGAGGCCTTCGTCTTCGCCAATCATATCCCCGGACAGCTGCCCCCGACGGGGGCGCTGAAGTTCGACGCCGAGGCGGCCGTCCCCGGCGTCGGCGTCAGCGCCGAAACGCACGACTGGCTGACCGACTACGCCGAGCGGGGGGCTCGCGCCCGGATCCGCGTCGACGCGTCGACGGAAGACGGCTCGAGTCAGAACGTTCACGGCACCCTTGGCCCGGACACCGACGACGAGGTGCTCGTCGTCGCCCACTACGACGCCCACGACATCACGGAAGGGGCGCTGGACAACGGCTGTGGGATCGCGACCGTCGCCGGCGCGACGGCGGTCCTCTCGGCCCTCGAGGCCGACCTCGACTGTCGGGTCCGGATCGCGGGCGTCGGCTGCGAGGAGATCGGCCTGCTGGGCGCCGAGGCGATGGCCGACGAACTGGCCCTCGAGTCGGTCCGCGCGGTGGTCAACGTCGACGGCGCGGGCCGGTTCCGAAACCTGCGGGCGCTCTCCCACGGGTCGGAGCCGCTCGAGGAACTGGCCGAAGACGTGACGACGGCGGCGGGCCAGCCGATCGTCCACGAGCCGGACCCTCACCCGTTCAGCGATCACTGGCCGTTCCTGCGGGCGGGCGTGCCGGCGCTACAACTCCACAGCGAGCCGCCGGAGGGCGGCGAGCGCGGCCGCGGCTGGGGGCACACGACGGCCGACACGCGCGATAAGGTGGACCGCCGAAACCTGCGCGAGCACGCCGTGCTGACGGCGCTGCTAGTCCGAGCGCTCACCCAGACCGAGGTGCCGCGGGTCGACGCGACGGTGCTCCAAGAGCGACTGCGAGAACAAGAGTACGAACCGGGGATGCGCGCCGCCGAGATCTGGCCCGATTCGTGGGACTGACCGAAACGGGGCTCCGAGGCGGAACCGCGAGGATCAGAACGGCACGTCGTCGGAGATGTCCCGCGAGGTCCCCTCCGTGAGCCCGTCGAAGCCGGTCGTCACCGAGACGGCGTCGATCTCGTCGACCTCGCCGGGGAGGCGACGCTTGATCGCCTGAGTCGTCATCGGACTGACGCCGCAGCCGCTGCAGGCGCCGGTCAGGTTGATCTCGACGCTCCCCTCCTCGAGGTCGACGGCGGTGATCGACGAATCGCCGCCGTGGGCCTGAATCTGCGGGAAGTTACGCTGCAGGAACAGCGACACTGCTTCGCGGACCTCGTCTTCCGGGGACTGGGCGGACTCGCTCATACCCGAGGCGAGGGACCGGAGGGATATATCTCTGTTCACGGACCGGTTCACCGGCGTGGATCTCGAGGCGAATCGGTGGACCACCTCGAGTCGAGCTACATCGACTCGAGGCTGCCCGGACCGTCAACCGCGCATCTCCGCGTCGACGGCGGTCCGGACGACGCGGGCGACGCCGAGCATCGCGACGAACGAGCCCGCGAGGATCAGCGCGGCCAACAGGAAGACCGCGAGCCCGATCGCGCCGGCGGTCGGCCCCGACAGCAGCGGCGAGACGAGTTCCGAGCCGAAGACGACGATACAGACGCCCGCCGCGACGCGGATCGAGCCCCGCCAGTAGGCACCGTACTCCTCGGGCGACAGTTCCATACGCCGAACTGTCGGCCTCGATCGTGAAAAGCGTCCGTCCGCCGATCGCGCCGATCACCGGACGCCGTCCGTTATCTGGCCCGCGACTCGAGCCCCCGTCCGGCGCTCGATCCGGCGCTCGCGGAAGATCTCGTGCGCGCTCGCAGCCGCTACCTCGTCGATCTCGAACGCGAGATTCGGATAGTCGACGGCGGTCAGCACGAGCGGCTCCGGCGGCGCCGGCGCGACGCCCTCGTGACCGGGCAGGGGGTCGGCGTCGAGCGCGCGATCGACCTTCTCGAGGGGCGCGTCACCGATTCCGACCGCACGAGCGAGCGAGACGAGGCGGCGAACGAGTTCGCGGGCGAAGCCGCCGGCGGTGACGGTCACGACGAGGAAGTCGCCGTCGCGGGTCGCCTCGAGGGTCGGCGAGCGCTCGGTGTTGCGATCGTCCGGCGTGAGGTTGTGGAAATCGTGGCTTCCCGAGAGGGCATCGCAGGCGGCTCGAACGCGGTCGTCGTCGACGGCGTTTTGTTCGAGAGAGCCTCGAGCGCTGGCGCGCTCGGTCATCGCCTCGGATCGCTCGCGCCGACTCGAGTCCGCCAGCGGCGCGTACAGGTGATAGGTGTATTCGCGGCGCCGGGCGTGGTGGGTCGCGTGGAACTCCGGAGATGTGTCAGCGGCGGCCCACGCGCGGATATCGGCGGGAAGTTCCGCGTTCAGGGCTCGTGGGGTCAGCCAGTCGGGCGCCTCGAGAGCGATCGTCTGGGCGAGCGCGGAGACACCGGCGTCGGTGCGGCCCGCGGCGGCGTAGCCGTCGGGCCTGTCGGCGTCCGCAGCGAGGACGCCGAGTTCGCGCAGAGCGTCGAAGATCGCGTCCTCGACGGTGGGAACGTCGGGCTGGCGCTGGAAGCCGTGGTAGCCGGTACCGTCGTAGGCGATCCGGAACGCGCGAGTCGGCATCGACTCGAGGGTGGGCGGCCAGCGTGTTAGGGCCGTCGACCGCCGTCCGTGGGGACTCCGCCGGTGGCTGACGGTCGGACCGCTACGTTCCGTCGTCGCGCGTGATATCCGTGATCCAGCTCAGCGCTGCCATCGCCTGCGGGAAGCCGACCGTCGGGATCGAGAGGACGGCCACCTGCTCGAGCGCCTCCGGGTCGTGACCCTCGTCGAGTCCGCGGCGGACGTGAGAGTGAACGGCCCCCTCCGACTGGGCGGCGACGGCCGTCCCGAGTTTGACCAGCCGTTTCGTCTCGTCGTCGATCGGGCCCGCAGCGGCGCAGGCTTCGCCCAGCTCGGAGTACTGCTCCCAGACCTCGGGGAACTCCTCGGCGAACTCGCCGGCGGTCGACGGCAGTTCCTCAGCTGGATTCTCGACTTCGTCTACGGCATCGGACATGACGTGCGTCCCGTCATCACCGACACCGTTAATGGTTGGGCGGAACGTCTCCGGGCGGTTCCGCGGACCGACGGGATCGCTCGCCGGTCGCCGACCACGCCGGCGACTGCGATCCGGCCGCTTATCCGCCGGAAGCCCGGACACATCCCGTATGAGCCGCCCCGTGCTGATCGATACGGATCCGGGTTGCGACGACGCCGTGGCGCTCCTGGCCGCCCTCGAGCACGCGTCCCTCGAGGTCGTCGGGCTGACGACCGTCCACGGGAACGCGCCGGTCGACGACACGACGCGAAACGCCCGCGCGATCCTCGAGGCGGTCGACCGGACGGACGTCCCCGTCGCGAGGGGCGCGGACCGGCCGCTGCTCGTCGACCTCGAGACGAGCGAGGAGATCCACGGCGAGGGCGGACTCCGCGGCGACCTCCCGGATCCGGGGCCGGCGACCGAGCCCGTCGACGGCCACGCCGCACGGCACATCGTCGAGCGGGCCCGCGCACACGACGGCGACCTCGCGCTCGCGGCGATCGGCCCGCTGACGAACGTCGCGCTCGCCCACGCGATGGAGCCCGAACTCCCCGAACTGCTCGACGAACTCGTCGTCATGGGCGGAGCCGCCTTCGCGTCGGGCAACGTCACGCCGCTGGCGGAGGCCAACTTCCACACCGATCCCCACGCCGCCCGCCGCGTCGTTCGGGACTGCGAGCCGACGGCCGTCGGACTGGACGTGACGACGCGGGCCGCGGTCCCGCCCGAGCGGGTCGACGGGCTCACTGGGGACACGGCACTGGAACGATCGCTCCACGAGTGGCTCACCTACTACGACGCCGACCGCCTCGAGCGCTACGGCATCGAGTCCGCGGCGATCCACGACGCGCTCGTGCTCGCCGAACTGATCGACGACGGCGTGCTCGAGACCGCGAGCTATCCCATGGAGGTCGGTGCGGACGGCGACCTCGCGCGGGGCGCGCTGGTCGTCGACGAGAACGGCGTGACCGGGGCGTCGGCCACCGGCGAGGTGGCGCTCGAGGCCGACTACGAGCGGTATCGGGAGGTAGTGAGTGAATCGCTCGAGCGCGTGCTCGAGCGGACCGAACCGGAAATGAGCGACTGATTCTCGACGGAGCGCGTCTCTCGAGGTACTCGTTGCTCAGTGGACATCCTTCGCCGCCGCTGATCGAAGGACCGGCGTGCAGTGGCGTGCGCTGTCGAGCAGCCGAGCAGTAGCGAGGCTGCTCGGCAAAACCGCGCGAGGGATGAGCGAACGAAGTGAGCGAATCGGCTGGGGAGGGTGTGGAACTCCCCGTTGCTACGATAGCAGAACGCGGCGCTTCATTACGGATTTTTTCGAACACGTCGATGAATCTACGAACGAAGTGAACAGGGCACTCGACACGTACGGTGGTGAAAAGAAGCGCCCTGCTCGATCTGGCAACGAGGAATCGCCACGCCCTCCCCAGCCGATTCGCCCGCTCACTTCGTTCACTCACTCATCCACTGGAAGACGCTTCGCGTCTTCCAAGCCATTTGCTCGTGATACTCGCGAAGACCTCGCACGGTTTTGACGCCAAGTCTCGTTGTCACTCGACTGGGCGCCAGCGCGCGCCACCGTACGCCGGTTACCTCACGGGTACTGCGCGTTCGGCTGGATTGACTGGCGAAGATATCGACGGCGCACTGGTCACGGATTCGGAACGCCGCTCAGGTCGATCGCCGCTCACGATGACGGTACGTCTATCCCGCGGTCAGCAGTTTCGCTCTCGTTCGACCGTTTCGCGGTCGAGAATCGCGTTCTGGACTCCTTCGGTCTCGGTCGCGAGCGAGCCCGCGACGGTCGCGGCTTCGACGGCTCGCTCGAGTCCCTCGCCCTCGCCGAGAAGCGCCGCGAGGTAGCCACAGAAGGCGTCGCCGGCGCCGGTCGCGTCAACTGCGTCGACGGTCGGCGGCGTAATGCGGTAGTCGACGTTCCCGGCATCGCCGTCGCTGACGATCACGTCGTCGGCACCGCGCGTTCGGACGACCGTCGCGTCGACGGTGGCGAGGCAGTCCTCGAGCGCCGCGTGCTCGGCCTCGTTGACGACGATGACGTCGACGGCCGCACGGTCGACCAGCGGATCCGCGCCGTCGGCCGGGGCCGGATTGAGGACCACCGTCGGCCGCCCGGACGCGTTTTCGTCGGTCTCGAGGCGCTCGAGCAGGCCGTTCGCCGTCGAAACGGGAATCTCGTTCTGGAGGAGCACGGCGTCGGCGGAGAGCACCCGCTCGAGGACCTGATCCACGTACCCCTCGTCGACCGCGTCGTTGGCGCCGCCGACGATCGCGATCCACGATTCGCCGCCCTCGTCGACGAAGACGTACGCCTTCCCCGTCTCGCGACCGACGGTCGTCACGCCGTCGACGGCGACCCCGCGGTCGGCGAGGGTCTCGCGGACGCCGTACTCGTCCGCGTCGCGCCCGACGCAGCCGAGAAACGCGGCGTCGGCTCCAGCGCGGGCCGCCGCGACGGCCTGATTCGACCCCTTGCCGCCGACGGCGGTTCGGTACTGGGCGTCCTCGAGGACGCCGGCGGGAAGGTCGGGACTCCCCTCGATGCGGACGGTCTCCCCGGCCGCCGGAAACCAGTCGTAGCGGGCCTCGAGGTCCCGGATCCGTTCGGCCGGCAGGTACCACGTCCGGTCGAGGTTGACGCTGCCGAGACACACGACGTCGGGCATTCGCGTTCGAATTCGTCCGCGAGGGAGAAATATCGGTCGGGATTACCGCCGGATGTCGTCGCGGTCGTCCTCCAGCCGCGGGTGGACCGTCTCCCAGTTGTTCGGCAGCACGGGACCCTCGAGCAGCGGGTCGCCGGTCGCGTCCATCCACTCGAGCAGGTCCGTTCGAAGCTCATCGCGAACGGTCTCGGTCGCCGGATCGTCCGGGTCGTCCCCCGCCGCGAGGTTCTCCCGCTCGAGCGGGTCGGCCTCGAGGTCGTACAGTTCCTCGTAGGGTCGCTGTTCGCCGTAGTACTCCTCGTGGACCTCGCGGCCAGCGTCGCTGCAGAAGACGTCCGTCGTCATGTAGACGACGGGGAGGTGCCAGAAGTTCCGGATGTACTTCCAGCGATCCGTTCGGATCGACCGAATCGGATTGTATCGATCGTGCCAGGTCATGCCCGAGAAGAGCCGATCGCGCGGCTCGTACGCGGCTCTCCCGTCGAACCCGTTCTCGCCGTCGAACAACAGCGGCGCGAAACTCCGCCCGGCGATGCCGTCGCCGTCGGTGTCGACACCGGGAACCGGCGCGTCCGCGACATCGAGCAGCGTCGCGAAGACGTCGACGTTGCTCACGAGGTCGTCGACGACCCGACCCGCCTCGAGGGTTCCCGGTTGGGCCATCAGGAGCGCCGCCTCGATGCCGGCGTCGAAACAGGTGCCCTTCGCGCGCGGCATCGCCAGCCCGTGCTCGGTCGTGAAGACGAGGAGGGTGTCCTCGGCCAGTCCCGCGTTCTCGAGGGCGTCGGCGATCGTCCCGACGCCGTCGTCGATCGCCCGGACCATGCCGTTCATCTCGGCGATATCCGACCGAATGCCGGGCCGGTCGGGGAGGAACTCGAGCGGATCGACGTCGTCCGGGTCGGGTGCATCGTACCGCTCGCCCTCGAATCCGAAGCCGCCGTCCTCCGCGACGCGGTGGAGTTCGAAGAAGCCGACCGAGGCGAAGAGCGGGTCGTCGCGGTCTCCCGACTCGAGGAACGTCGCGACGTCGCCGGCGACGGTGCGTGCGCGGGCGCCCTCGTGGACCGACGTCGGGGTTTCGCTCGTCAGGGACTCCTCGTTGTGCGTCAGATCGTAGCCGAGTCGCTCGGGGTACTCGGTGACGTGCTGGAGCCCGAAGCGGTGCGTCTCGTAGCCGGCCTCGCCGAGTAACTCCGGCAGAAACCGCTCGTGGGGGCCGACCTCCCAGTTGCCGTGGGCGAGTCCGAGCATCCCGTTCTGGTGGGGGTGACGGCCGGTCATCAGACTCGAGCGACTCGGCGAGCACTGCGGCGCCGTCACGAAGTGGCGATCGAATCGAACGCCGTCGGCCGCGAGGGCGTCGATTCTGGGGGTGTCGACGGCCGCACCGTAACACCCGACGTACTTCCCCAGATCGTGGCAGTGAACCATCACGATATGCGGTGGCATGGCCGCCGTCTACGGCGACGAGGGGAGTAATGATTTGGACCCGACCGTCCGAGAGAGGCTCTCTCGAGGGAGAATATCGGCGACTGGAACGTGTTTCAATAACGTGTACCACCTGCATACTCCGGGCTGGTGGCCTTCCCTTCATGGGTGGGAGTAGACGGCAGTATGGCTGAGTCAGCTGATTCATCCGATTCTACAGACGTCGACGCGGCGTCGGCCAACGGACGTGATCCGAAGTCACATCCCAGCGTGCGGAACGTCGCACTCGTCGTCCTCGATACGGCGCGTGCGACGAGCACCGGTCCGGAGACGACGCCGGAACTGAACCGACTCGCCGACGAGGGAACGTCCTTCGACAACGCCTTCGCGACCGCGCCCTGGACCCTCCCGTCCCACGCCTCGATGTTCACCGGGACCTACCCCTCCGAGCACGGCACCCACGGCGGGCACACCTATCTCGACGACGAGTTGCGGACCCTCCCGGAGTCCTTCGCCGACTCCGGATACGAGACCATCGGCGTCTCGAACAACACCTGGATCACCGAGGAGTTCGGCTTCGACCGCGGCTTCGACGACCTGCGGAAGGGCTGGCAGTACATCCAGTCCGACGCGGACATGGGCGCGGTCGTCCGCGGCGAGGACCTCCGAGAGAAACTCCAGGCCACCCGGAACCGACTCTTCGACGGCAACCCGCTGGTCAACGCCGCGAACATCCTCTACAGCGAGGCCCTCCAGCCCGCGGGCGACGACGGCTCCGACCGGTCGACGACCTGGATCGCCGACTGGCTCGACGACCGCGACGGCGACCGTCCGTTCTTCCTGTTCTGTAACTTCATCGAACCCCACGTCGAGTACGATCCGCCCCGCGAGTACGCCGAGCGCTTTCTCCCCGACGGCGCGAGCGTCGACGAGGCGATGGCCCTCCGACAGGACCCACGGGCCTACGACTGCGACGACTACGGCCTCTCCGAACGGGACTTCGCCCTGCTCCGCGGACTCTACCGAGCCGAACTCGCCTACGTCGACGAGCAGCTCGGGCGGCTCCGGGCGGCCCTCGAGGACGCCGGCGAGTGGGAGGACACCCTGCTCGTCGTCTGCGGCGACCACGGCGAGCACATCGGCGACCACGGCTTCTTCGGCCACCAGTACAACCTCTACGACACCCTGATCAACGTCCCGCTGGTCTGCCACGGCGGCCCCTTCACCGACGGCGGCCAGCGCGAGGACCTCGTCCAGTTGCTCGACCTCCCCGCCACGCTGCTCGAGACCGCCGGGATCGACGACCCCGAACTGCGCGCGCAGTGGTCCAGTCGCTCGTTCCATCCCGACTCGGACGACGAGCCCCGAGACGCCGTCTTCGCGGAGTACGTCGCCCCCCAGCCCTCGATCGACCGCCTCGAGGCCCGCTTCGACGAGCTCCCCGACCGGGTCTACGAGTACGACCGTCGCCTCCGGGCCGTCCGCACGCGCGAGTACAAGTACGTCCGCGGCGACGACGGCTCCGAACGGCTCCACGACGTCGAGACCGACCCGCTCGAGCGCGACGACATCGCCGCACGGGAGCCCGAGCAGGTGCGGGCGATGCAGCGGCGCCTCGAGGAACGGTTCGACCCGCTCGCCGAGGCCGGCGAAAGCGGCGAGGTCGAGATGCGCGAGGGGACCAAGGAGCGACTGGCGGATCTGGGATATCTCTGAGATCGGGACTGTCGGGTTCGTACGCACCTGTGTCGGTCGCGTGGACTGGGCACTCGAGACGCGACTCTCGAGGAGGGACGGTCGATCAGTATCGCCACTCTCCACCCCGCTCCACTTCGGGCTAAGCGACCGGCGTTCAGTGGTCCGGAGCCACACGACGAACGGACGGTGAGTCACAGCGACGTCCGATCCGTCTCGTCATCAAGCGACCAGTCGTACACGCGGAGACGTTTGCCGCTCGAGTCGAACCGTCGTCGCATGTCCGCGTTCGGTGCCGCCGAAACGACGCCCTTCCCGTTTCCCGTCCGAATTCTCCACGACCACACCGCCGACCGCCTCGCGGTCGTCGCCGACGTCTCGCCGGCCGAGATCGACGACCTCACCGTCGAGGCGGGAGCGACTCGAGTCCGGATCGCGATCGACCGCGACGACGAGCGCTGCGCCCGCATCCTGTCGCCGCTGGCGTCGATCCCCTCGCGGTGGGCCTTCGGCGACGACCGCAGCGCCGTCTACAACAACGGCGTGCTGACGGTCTCGCTCGAGACGACGCGTCGCCGAACCCGATAGGCGCCCGGCGACAGCGATAGGCGTCCTTCTGCCTCTGTTGCCGGTATTACAAGGCCCACGTTTGTCCCGTCGGGCCGCCGAACGACCGCGTACATGGGAGACGACTACTACACGAAGGACGATTTCGTCGACGACCTCGAGGTGGACCCGTCGAGATTCGATACCGATCCGGACGAGGAGACGATCGAGACCGTCGTTTCGAACGTCGAGGATCGCAATATCGACGTCCACGTCTTCGACGACGGCGACGACGCCCGCGAGCATCTCCGCGAGCAGATTCCCGACGGCGCGACGGTGATGGACGGCCACTCGACGACCCTCGAAGAGATCGGCTTCACCGACGACCTCGAGGACGCCGAGGGGTTCGAGTACCTCGGCGCGAAGGTGCAGGAGATCGACGACGACGAGGAGCGCTCCGAGGCCCGCCGCGAGGCGACGACGGCGGACGTCTTCTTCGACAGCGTCAACGCCATCGCCGAGTCCGGCGAACTGCTCGGGGCCAACGCCCTGGGCAACGGCGTCGGCGCGTGGGCCTTCGGCGCGAAGGACCTCGTGCTGGTCGGCTCGACCAACAAGATCGTCGATGACTTCCAGGCAGCCGTCGAACGCGTCCGGGAGTACGCGTACCCGCTCGAGGACGCCCGCGCCGAGGAGGTCTACGGGCAGGGCAGCGTCGTCGGGAAGCTCGTCTCGATGGAGTACGAGCGCGTCGACGACCGGACCCAGCTCGTGTTGCTCGAGGGCGATCACGGGTTCTGACCGGACGGGACGGCATCGAGGACGGCCCGCGAAGCCGTCGTGCGCGTGCCTGCAGCATCCTTTTGCTCGCGAGTCCGATACGTTGGACTCGAGCCGACCGATCGAACGCCGACCGATACCGCGACCGAACATTCGATGTCATCAGAGAACGCGCCCCTCGAGACCGGCGGCTTCGTTCCCTTCTACCGGTCCTACACGAAGACGTGGATCCACGCCGTCGCGACGGCCGGCCTGACCGCGTTCGGGACGCTGACGATCGTCCACCGCTGGTTCGCCGCGCTCGCGCTGGCGTCGTACGTCGTGCCGCCGATCGTGCTCTACTTGCGCCACGGCCGAGGCGACGACCGCCCGAACGCGGACCGCGACGCGTCGGAACCCGAGCGCGACGAATCGCCAGCGGAATCCGAGCCGGAACTCGACACGCCGGAGCCGGACAGAGAAGTCGAACCGGAGCGGCCCCGCACGGGATCCGACCCGTCGCCATCGAGCCGTTCCAAACCGGACGCGACGGATACGACGGACGCGCTCGAGTCACCGCCCTCAAGCGACGACGGCGAATCGACCGCGGCCGATGAGACGGCAGATCCCGCGGCTCGAGACGCTCGAGAGGAATCGGAACCCGAATCCGAGCCGGAGTGGCATACCGTCGAGGCGCCGACGGACGCGACGCTACGAGACGTCGCGGTCGCCGCAGCCGACGACACCGCCGACTCGAGCGCCGCCTACGCGGTCGGCGACGGCGGGGTCGTCCTCGCCGACGCGGGCGACGAGTGGACCGCTCTCCTCGAGGACGGCCCCGCTGCGGGGAGCAACGACCTCCGCGGAGTCGACGCGACGGCCGACGGCGAGGCGGTCTGGGTCGCGGGCGACAGCGGCGCGCTCGGACGGATCGACGCCGAGACGGGCCGCCACACGGACTTCACGGCCCCCGAGGATATCACCGACAACTGGCTGGGCGTCGCCGTCGGGGGCGCGAGCGGCGCGGAGACGGTCCTCCTGATCAACGGCTCCGGGGCCGTGCTCCGCGGGGCGTACGACGCCGACGGCGACGGCAGCGCCCTCGAGTGGACCGGCCCCGAGAAACCCGGCAGCGGCTCGAGTCTCTCCGGCGTCGCGCTCGCCGACGACGCGGTCGGCTACTGCTGTGACACCAACGACGGCGTCTACGAGACGACCGACGGCGGCGAGTCGTTCGAGCGGGTCGGACTCGAGGGCGCCGACGGGACGCTCACCGACGTCGCCACCGCGGGACGGGACGACTGTCTGGTGAGCGCCGACGACGGCGTCGTCCACCGCTACGACGGCCCGACGTGGACGCCCGAACGGGTCGCCGACGACGCGCTGACCGGGATCGACCGCCGCGAGGAACGGGCGATGGCGTGTGCGGCCGACGGCGCGGTCCACGAGCGCGGCGGTGCGGCCGCCGGCTGGGAGCGCACCGACATCGACGCGTCCGGCGCGCTGCTGGCCGTTTCGCTCGGTGCGGCGCGAGCGGTCGCGGTCGGCGAGGACGGAACGATCGTCACTCGAGGGTGAGGAGGGAACGATCGTCGCTCGAGGGGGGACCGATGGCAGTCGTCGCTCGAGGGGGGACCGATGGCAGTCGTCGCTCGAGGTTGACAGCGTTATGATCCTCGAGTCCGACTGTTCGGACAGTGAGCGAAACGCGAACGGACCGGGAGCGGTGTCGTCTCTGCGGAACCGCGCTCGACGAGTCGACCGGCGAGCCGGTGGCGGACGCGGGAGCCGACGGCCCGTTCTGCTCGACGGGCTGTCGGGACATCGCCGCGGACCTCGGCGTCGGCGAGGGCGGCGCGGACGGACCAGTCGACGCGGACGAGACAGCTACCGCGGACGGAACGGCCGACGGCGATCGAGCGGCGGACCTCGAGCGGTCGTTCTTCCGAATCGACGGGATGCACTCGGCCCAGTGCGAGTCGTACCTCGAGTCGGTCGCCGAGAACCGCGACGGCGTCGCGGACGCGGCGGCCAGTTACGTCACGGAGACGGTCCGGGTCGATCACGACCCCGATCGGATCGCGGCCGAGGCGCTCGAGGACGCGCTGAGCACGACCGGCTACACGGCCTACCGCCGCGAGGAGGCCGCCGAGGACGACGACGCGGCGGGCGAGGAGAGCACGACCCGCCGGTCGCGCGAGATGCAGGGAGTCCGGAAGCGTCGCTCGGAGAACGTCCTCGAGGTGCGCTACATCGTCGGGATCGTCTTCGGCTCGTTTCTGCTGGTGCCGTACGTCACGACGTTCTATCCGATGTATCTCGCCGCGTTCACCGACTACTGGCTGTTCGAACAGTTCGCACAGCAGTTCAACAGCGACGAGGTCAGCCTCTACGCCCCGCTGTTCATGGGGATGACCGGCGCCATTCTCTACCTGACCGGCCGGCCGCTCCTGCGGGGGGCGTACGTGAGCCTGAAGCTCCGCGAGCCGAGCACGCACCTGCTGGCGACGCTGACCATCGTGGCCGCCTACGCCGCCGGCGGGATCGCCTTCGTCCGCGGCGGGCCGGACCTCTACTTCGACCTGACGATCCTCGTCGCCGCGGTCGTGATGGGCGCGATCTTCTACGAGGAGACGGTCAAACGCGACGCCCTGAACCGGCTGACCGATCTCACGATCTCGCAGGTCGGCACGGCGCGCGTCCTCGAGTCCGACGGGGCGACGCGGGAGGTACCGGTCGCGGAGGTCGCGGCCGACGACCGCCTGCTCGTTCGCGCTGGCGAGCGCATCCCGGTCGACGGCCGCCTCGCCGAGGGGACGTGTACCGTCGACGAGGCGGTCGTTACCGGCGAGTCGCTACCGGTCTCGAAGACCGAGGGCGAGCCGGTGATCGGCGGCTCGGTCGTCACCGACGGCGCCGCGGTCGTCGCCGTCGACGACGAGACGACCAGCAGCATCGATCGACTGACGCGGACCGTCTGGAACCTCCAGAGCGCGGACCACGGCGTCCAGCGCCGGGCCGACGCGCTCGCCGGCACCGCCCTTCCGATCGTCGTCGCCGCGGCCGTCGTCGCGGGGCTGGCCGCCGTCGTCCTCGAGGGGACCGCGATCGGTGTCGCCGCGGCCGTCTGTCTGGCGCTCATCGCCGCCAGCCCGTGGGCGTTCGCGTTCGCGACCCCCGTCTCGATCGCCTCGAGCATCCGCGACGCCCTCGAGCGCGGCATCGTCGTCTTCGACGAGAGCGTCTTCGAGCGCCTGCGCGAGATCGACGTCGTCGTCTTCGACAAGACGGGGACGCTGACGACCGGCGAGATGACCGTCCTCGAGGCCGACGCGCCCGAGGACCTCCTGCGAGCGGCCGCCGCGGTCGAGCGACGGGCCTCGCATCCGGCGGCCGCGGCGATCGCGGACGCCTTCGGCGACTCGAGGGAATCCACGTCGGACCACCGATCCGACGGCGGCGTCGTCGACGACGTCGCAGACGGCGATGACGGCGCCGAATCCGGAACGGTCCGAGAGTTCGAGCGCCACGCCACCGGCGTCGAGGGCGTTTATCAGACTCCGTCTGATGAGCCGTCAGAACGCGGGCGTTCTGACGAGATCGTCGACGGCCAGCGGGTCCTCGTCGGTCACCCCGACCTCTTCCGAGAGCGGGGCTGGGACCTCGAGGACGGCCTCGAGGAACGCATCGCCGAGGCGCGGGCGGCCGGCCACTTGCCCGTCGTCGTCGGTCGGGACGGCCGCGCGGAGGGGCTCATCGTCGTCGGCGACGAGCCCCGACCCGAGTGGACGGAGACGGTGACGGCGCTGGCCGACGAGGGCGTCGACGTCGTGGTCCTCACCGGCGACGACGGCTCGGCTGCGGCTAGCTTCCGGGAGCACTCGGGCGTCACGCGGGTCTTCGCGAACGTCCCGCCCGCGGGCAAGACCGCGGCGATCCGCCGGCTGCGCGCCGAGGGTCGCGTGGCGATGGTCGGCGACGGCACCAACGACGCGCCGGCGCTGGCGGCGGCGGATCTGGGACTCTCGCTGGGCGGCGGGACGGCGCTGGCCGCCGACGCGGCCGATCTCGCGATCGTCGAGGACGACCTCGGCGCGGTCGAGCAGGCCTTCGCCCTCGCGCGGGCCGCCCGCCGTCGGGTCGTCCAGAATCTCGGCCTGGCGCTCGGCTACAACGCGATCGTGATCCCCGTCGCGCTGGCGGGCCTGTTGAATCCGGTCGTCACGACCGGTGCGCTGACCGTCACCGGGCTGCTGATCGTCAGCAACTCCCTGCGCGGGCTGCTCGCGGACGAGTGAGCGGGGTGGAGGCCGCTCGAGGACGTCCCGGGCTAGTGGTTAATAGCCCCGTTCGGTGAACGCGTCGTATGACCGCGTTCGCGTCTCGATCCGAACTGGCGGGGCTTCGACTCGAGAACGATCGAACTCGAGGCGATCGGATCGCGAGCCATCGAATCGAGAGCCGTCGACTCGAGTGCCACCGACGCGAGCGGATTCGTGGTGGGCGGTGATGGCCCGAATTCTCGTCGCGTACGGGACGAGCGAGGGGCAGACGGCGGCGATCGCCGAGCGGATCGGCGACGCGCTCGCCGCCGAGGGACGCGACGCGACGCTGGTCCACGCGAAGCATCCGCCGGCGGCCCTCGAGCCGGGCGACTACGACGGGGTGATCGTCGGGGCGTCGATCCATATGGGCGCCCATCAGGAGTACGTCGGCGAGTTCGTCCGCGACCACCTCGAGGCGCTGCATCGCCGCCCGTCGGCGTTCTTCTCGGTGAGTCTGACCGCGGCGCACGCGGATCCGGACGATCGGGAGCCGGCGCGGGAGATGCTCGAGGCGTTCCTCGAGGAGACCGGCTGGGAACCCGACCGCACGCTGTCCGTCGCTGGCGCGCTCAGGTACAGCGAGTACGGCCTGCTGAAACGCGTCGTGATGCGCCGGATCGCCGGGAAGGCGGGCAGCGATACGGACACGTCTCGCGACTACGAGTACACGGATTGGGAGGCAGTGGAGGAGTTCGCACTCGAGTTCTCGTCACTGGTACAGTAAGGGGCTGTTCGGTCAGTGACGCTCGACCGCTCGACAATTATCGACGAGTATCGGCCGAGGACGGAAGCAAGAACAGTGCTCCCGCTGGCAACAGGGATTGCCACACCCTCCCCAGCCGATTCACTCGCTCACGAGTTCGCTCGTTCATCCCTCGCACGTGTTTGTGGCGCGGTTCGCCGTCGGCTTCACCGCGCGACAGCGCGCGCCACCGCACGCGTGTAGATCGAGTCGAACCGAGACGAAGTCCGGAGTACTCGTTTCGGTCGGTATCCGAACGCGTCGTCGAGAAACGTGGGACGCGAGTTCGAGTTCACACGAGGCCGACCGAGCTCGCGACGAGGAAGGCCGCGAGCAGCGCACAGAGGACGCTTCCGACGGCCAGCGGGGCGTTCTCCGTGGCCTTCTCGTGGACCGGCATGGCCGCGTACTCCTCGCGGAAGGCCTCGAGGTTGGCTTCGTCGTAGAAGTACTTCGTCTTGAGCGCGAAGCGCTCGGTGACGGCACAGCCGGTACAGACGGGGTCGCCCTCGAGTCGCTCCGTCCGAACGTGCTCCTCGCAGTTGACGCTCCCGCAGTTGTCGCAGTAGGTGTAGGTCTCGCTCGCACCCGCCGTCCCGCAGTGGACGCACTCCTGGAGGTCGTTTCGCGTGGTCGCCCGCGAGGGGCCGGCGGCGCGGTAGGCGTACCGGTAGTCGTACTCGCCGAGCGAGAGTCGGGAGCGGACGTGCGGAACGTAGACGGGATCGATTTCCCGAATCGAGACGTCCGACCGCTTGGGGGTGCAGGTCTTCTCGTAGTCGACGTTGTTGCCGCCCGTGTACTGGACCGTCGTCGTCTGTGCCTGCCGGAGGCGGTCGACGGCCCACTCCTTGTACTCGGTCTCGGTCTGCCCGAACCGACGACGCTCGACCCCGTCGAACGTCGACTCGAGGCCGGCCGACTCGAGGTCGATTCGGGACGCCGAGGCGTTCGCGACGAGATCGCGAACGTCGCCGGTCGCGACCCGCGGTTCGTCGCGGTCGGCGCGGATCGCGAGGTCGGTCGCCTCGTCGATCCGGTGGACGACGCCGACCGACGTCTCGAACGTCGCGTCGGTCGTCGCGCGGATCGTGACCATCGGCTCGAGTTCGACCGTCGTCTCGGGCGTCGGAATCGTCGCGGCCTCGAGGTTCTCGATCTCGCGGACGGCCTCGAAGACGGGCGCGTCCCGACCGGCGGTGGGGTGGGTCGGCCGGAGCGCCTCCTCGCAGAGGATCTCGATCCGGCCGTTGTAGAGGTCCAACCCGATCTCCTCGCCGATCTCCCGGAGGTCCTGGCCGTCGAGGAGTTCGACGCCGCCCTCTCGGTTCGATCCCAGATTCGCGGCGTACTCGCGTGCGGGGTCGGTGAACCGGCCGGTCGTCACCACCATCCCCCGGACCGGGCCGTCGTAGTCGTAGGTCGCGACCGCCGAGTGGAGCTTCTGGATGACCGGCCGGCTGACGGTCGCCGTGTGTTTGCACTCGACGACGACCGCCCGGCGGCGGCCGTCGACGACCTCTTCCATCAGGACGTCCCGTCCCTCGTCGGCCGTCCGCCGCGACTGCCGGACGTTCTCGTAGCCGCAGTGTCGAAACACGTCCTCCATCAGGTCCTCGAACTCGTAGCCCGAGAGGTCGTCGAGTATCGCCATCGCGTTCACGACTCGCTCTCGAGTCGACCGCCGAGAGTGTTGCGGCCCGAGTATCGCCCGTGAGAATCGACGGCAGGCGCGGACACTGTTTGGCCCAAGCGCTTTTATCGCGTCCGTGGTCCGACCCCTATGACGACAGACCCGGACGACCTCGAGTTGAGCGACGCCGAGGAGGACGCGCTCCACGAACTCCAGCTCGGTATCGAGCACGTTCACCGGGCGTACGGCACCCTGCTCGAGTTCCACCACGACCTCGGCCACGCGATGGATCGGATGAGCGACGCCGAGGAGGCCCTCCGCGAGGCCGGCCACGAGGAGTGGGCCGACGCCCTCCGGGACGACCACCTCCCCGCCGGCGCGGTCAGCGACCAGTGGACCTTCGAACTCGTCGAGGAGTTCTCCGCGGAGTTCCTCGAGGAGGTCGACGCCTTCGAGACCGAGGTCAGGGACGAGCTGGCCGACGGGATCGATCACGTGACCGAACGCCGCCAGAAGCGACGGCTGCGCGATCGGGCGGACGGCGAGGACTGAGACGCTATCGCGTCGCGAGCGCCCGCGACTGTTACAGTTCACCCATGATCTCGTCGGCGAACGTCGACAGCGCGGCCTCGCGGTCGTCGTTCTCGAGCCCGACGATGGCGTGATCGAGGCCGTACTCCTCGAGTCGCCGGAAGTAGTCCCGAAACCACTCGACACCGGCCCGAAAGCCGAGATGGAGCGGTTCGGCGTCGGCCGTCGGGTCGTCGGCGAACTCGACGCGGACCGCGATGGCGAACGGCTTCTCGCCGGCCGCCTCGCGCCAGTCGACGAGGTAGTCCTCCAGCGTGCGTTCCGGGAGGTGATAGAACAACCAGCCGTCGCCGTGCTCGGCGATCCACTCGCGGGACTGGCGGGCGTTCCCGGTCGGCAACAGGGAGACCGTCTCGCTCGTCGGGTCGGGGACGACCTCGAGGTCGCCCTCCAGGGTACCCCACTCGCCCTCGAGTTCGGGAAAGTCCTCGCGCCAGATCGTCCGGACGGCCTCGAACCGTTCGCGGAACGCGCGGCCGCGTTCCTCGCGGTCGACGCCGAAGGCGGGGTACTCGGGGTCGCGGTCGCCGGAAGCGACGCCGAGGACGAGTCGCCCGTCAGAGAGTCGGTCGACGGTCGCGGCCGACTTCGCGACGTGGATCGGGTGGCGGAGCGTGAGGACGATGCTCGAGGTCCCGAGCGCGATGTCGTCGGTGCGGGCCGCGACGTGAGAGAGCCACGGCCACGTATCGAACGTCTGGCCGGCATCGCCGAACTTCGGCCAGTAGGTCGGAACGTCCCGCGCCCAGAGGCCGTCGAACCCGACCGCCTCGGCGCGTTCGGCGAGTCGCAGTTCGGCCTCGATATCGGGCGTCGAGCGGTTCGCTCCCGTCAGCGGGAAGCCGGCGCCGAACGAGAGCCCGTCGCCGTCGAACAGGCGCCGATAGCCGGCGTTTTCGTGTCCTCCGGATGGCATTCGCTCGTGCTATCGGCCGCTCGCTCAAGACGGTGACGCTGTCGGCCCGTGGGGTCGCTCTCGGAGCCGGCTCCGTGCGTCACTCGAGTCCGAACCGCGGCGAGCGCTACCGCTACGCTCGAGCGCGCATCGAAAGAAGGAGAAAATCAAACGGTGGTGACGGCCGAGTCGTCGCCGATCAGTCGTCGGCGGGCGCGGCGCCGCTGCCGCCCTGGGCCTGTTCTTTCGTCCAGGCGAGCTTGCCGCCGGCCGCGAGGATGTCGCGTTCGCGCTCGGAGGCGTCGAGGGTAGCGGTGTACTCCTCGTCGCCGTTGACGCGGACCGTGAACTCCTCCTGACCGGAGGTGACGGCGTCGTAGACGTCGTCGACGATCTCGATCTCGTCGCCCTGGTCGATGTCCTCGTAGGTGTCCTCGTCGATCGTCAGCGGGACGATGCCGAAGTTGAAGAGGTTCGCGCGGTGGATGCGCGCGAAGCTCTGTGCGAGGACGGCCTCGATACCGAGGTACATCGGACACATCGCGGCGTGCTCTCGCGAGGAGCCCTGGCCGTAGTTCTCGCCGGCGACGAGGACGCCGCCGTCGGCCTCTCGGGCGCGCTCGGCGAACGTGTCGTCGACCCGGGAGAGGGTGAACTCGGAGAGCTTGTCGATGTTCGACCGGTACATCAGGATGTCCTGGGTCGCCGGGATGATGTGGTCGGTCGTGATGTTGTCCTCCATCTTCAGGAGGGCCTCACCCGAGATGTCGGCGTCGAGCTGGTCCTTCAGCGGGACGTCGCCGATGTTCGGGCCCTTGACGAGCTCGTCGTCGACGGCCTCGTCGGGCGTGATGAGGTCCGTCTTCGAGCCGTCGTACTCGTCGGGGAGCTCGATGCCGGGCGCCTCGAGGTCGCCCTCTTCCTCGGCGAGGTCGCGCGGATCGATGATCTCGCCCTTGATCGCCGCGGCGGCGGCGACCTCCGGCGAACAGAGGAAGACGTTGTCGTCCTCGATACCCGAGCGGCCCTCGAAGTTGCGGTTGAACGTCCGCAGCGAGACGGAGTCGCTGGCGGGGACGTGACCGATACCGATACAGGCACCGCAGGTGGCCTCGGAGAAGTTGACGCCGGCGGCCATCATCTCCGCGACCCAGCCCTCGCGGGCGAGCATCTCGGAGGCCTGCTTCGAACCGGGCGCGACGATCATCTCGGTCTTCTTGTTGACCTCGCGGCCCTCGAGCATCTTCGCGGCCGGGAGGATGTCCTCGTAGCCGCCGTTCGTACAGGAACCGACGATGACCTGGTCGACGGACTGGCCTTCGACCTCGCGGACGGGAACGACCTTGTCCGGCATCGAGGGCTGAGCGATCAGCGGCTCGAGGTCGGAGAGGTCGACGACGATCTCGTCGTCGTACTCGGCGTCGTCGTCGGGCTGGAGCTCCTCGTACTCGTCGCCGCGGTTGACGCGCTCGAGGTAGTCTTTGGTCTGCTCGTCGGTCGGGAAGATCGACGAGGTCGCGCCGAGCTCGGTGCCCATGTTGGTGATGGTCATCCGCTCGGGCGCGGTCAGGGTCTCGACGCCCGGACCGGTGTACTCGAGGATCTTGCCGACGCCGCCCTTGACGGAGAGGCGACGGAGCATCTCGAGGATGACGTCCTTCGCCGTCGCCCACTCGGGAAGCTCTCCCTCGAGGCGGACGTTGACGATCTCGGGCATCTCGATGTAGTACGGTGCGCCGCCCATGGCGACGGTGACGTCGATCCCGCCGGCGCCGATGGCGAGTTCGCCGAGCCCGCCGGGCGTCGGGGTGTGGCTGTCCGAACCCAGCAGCGTCTTGCCGGGCGCCGCGAAGTTCTCGCGGTGGACGTTGTGACAGATGCCGTTACCGGGGCGAGAGAAATATGCGCCGTAGGTACCGGCCGCAGAGCGGAGGAAACGGTGGTCGTCGGTATTCTTAAAGTCGAACTGGTACGTCTGGTGGTCACAGTACTGAGCGGCGATCTCGGTCTGGACCTCGTCCAGTCCCATCGCTTCGAACTGGAGCCAGACCATCGTGCCGGTCGTGTCCTGAGTGAGCACCTGGTCGATCTCGATCCCGATCTCCTCGCCGGTCTCGAGTTCGCCCTCGACGAGGTGGTCGTCGAGAATCTTCTCGGTGAGAGTCTGTCCCATAGCACCCAAAACTCGGCTTTCCGTCGTGATAAATCCAGCGTGTTTCCGCGAGCCAGCGCGGGGGAGAGCGCGGCAAACACGACAGTTTCCCCGTAAGTATTGCCGGGCGAGTGGACGGACGTCACGCGGTGCGCGACCGCCGAATCGCCGAGTCCCGCTACCGCCCGGCATGCCACGCGTGGCCGTCCCGAACGGGCCGTCCCGAACGGATACGCTTTTCTCCGTCCCGGGGCGTCTGGCGTATATGTTCCGCTCCGGCACGTTCGTCGCCGAGCACGTCTCGCCGACGGCCGACGACCAGATCCAGCCCAACGGCGTCGATCTCACGCTGGACGTCGTCTTCGAACAGCTCGAGCCGGGCCGTATCGGCCGGGACGGTAAGCAGATCGGCGACCGCGTCGCCCGTCCGCTCGAGGAGCTCGAACAGAAGGATCCGGACACCTACTACCTGCCGGAGGGCGCCTACGTCGCTCGCTACGGCGAGCGCATCGAAATCCCGGAAGGGCACGTCGGGTTCGTCTACCCGCGCTCGTCGCTGATGCGCAACTCCTGTATGCTCAACACGGCCGTCTGGGACGCCGGCTACCAGGGACGCGGCGAGGGGCTGTTGCAGGTCCACCACGATATCGAGATCGAACGCGGCGCCCGGATCGCCCAGCTGGTCCTCGCCGAAGCCGACCACGAGAGCGTCTACGACGGGAGTTATCAGGGCGAAGGCCTCGAGTGAATCGATGGCGGCGGAGCGCCGGTTCGCGTACTCTTTTGCGACCGCCCGTCGGAGGGAGTCGCACCGATGATGGTGACCACGCACGTCTTCGCGGGACTCGCCGTCGTCGCGCCCGTCGCGTATCTGCTGCCGGAACTGGCGACGCCGCTGGCCGTCGGGGCGGTGCTGGGCGGGCTCGCCCCCGATTTCGACCTCGTCTTCGCCCACCGCCGGACGTTTCACTTCCCAGTCGCCGGCGCCGCCGTCGCCGCTCCCGCGGTCGGTCTCGCCGTCGTCGTCCCCTCGAGCGCGACCGTCGCGCTCGCGGCGTTCGCGGTCGCCGCGTGGCTCCACGCGGTCAGCGACGCCGTCGGCAGCGGTCCCGAGATGGACCCGTGGAACCACCGACACGAGCGGGCCGTCTACGACCACGTCCGCGGTCGGTGGATCCGGCCGCGGCGCTGGATCCGGTACGACGGCGCCCCCGAAGACGCCGCGCTCGCGACCGCCCTCGCGGTGCCCGCGCTGCTGGTCTTCGGCGGCCCGATCGCCGTCGTCGTGCTCGTCGGCGTCGCCCTCTCGATCGTCTACGCCGCGCTCCGGCGACGACTGGTCGCGTGGCTCCCCGACTGGCTCGAGTGACGGAGGCGTCGCCCGAGTCGGCGACGCGCTCGGCCGCGAGTCGGAACGCTGATACTCCAGCCCTCCGAGGCAGTCGGTATGGTTGATGTGTTCCTCGCCCAGACGATTCACCTGATATTCGCCGGGATCTGGGCCGGCAGCGTCTTCTACGTCGCGTTCGTCGTGTTGCCCCTCGCACGGGACGGCGCGTTCAACACGACGAAACCCCTCGAGGCGATCTCCGGGAAACTGACAACTATCTCGCGCGTGAGCGCCCTCGTCTTGCTCCTCTCGGGCGGCCACCTCGCCGGACATCGGTACACGTCGGAAACGCTCTTCGAGACGACCAACGGACACCTGGTGCTCGCGATGGTCGTCCTCTGGGCGCTCCTGGCGGGTCTCGTCGAAGTCGGCGCGAAGCGACTCGAGACGGGACTCAACGGGAAGAAGCTCCGCGAACCGGCGGCCAACGCGCTCCCGCTCTATCGGGCGGGGGCGGTCGTCGCCGTCGCGCTGCTCGTCGTCGGCGGCGCGATCACGACGAACGCCGTTCGTCTCCTCTGAGGCCCGTCAGGCGGCTACCGACGATCGAACGGAGAAACTCACGATCGCAATCGTGTCGTCCGGAACCCAACAAGAATCGGACATTCTTGCGAAAGATACTTAGTCAGTTACTGTAAGGTACTCGCATGATGATCAGGGGCAAAGAAATGGCGCTGTCGCTGCTCGCGGTGGGTACGGCCGCAGTCGCCGGATACGCACTTCGCTCGGGTCAGCGCACCGATTCTCCGTCGCAATCGAAAGCGAACCTCGGCGCACGAGTCATCGGCCGCGGCGAGGTTCCGGACGGGGCGACCGTCATCGACAGCACCTCCCAGCGACTGGGCGACGTTCCGGGCGCGCGACGCGCCATCGACCGCGCGGTCCGCAACGACGCGCGCGACCGATGGGAACACGTCACGATCGACCGCGACGGCGCCTGGTCCGTCGTCGACACCGTCCGCGGCGCCCTCCCCTACTACAGCGGTTCCGGCGGAGAGTACAACGGCGTGTACGTCCACCACAACGACCGCATCGTCGTCCTCGACGCGATCGGCTGGGCCCGACTCGAGGAACCGCTGCACTGATCGGTCGGACGTCTCGAGTTCGCACACTGTTCGCGAGCGGGTTTCTAGCAGTGCTTCTCAGTTCGTTCCACGACCGCCGTTAGCGGCCAGTCGCTTCGTCCTTCGTCAGCGGACACCGCGCCGGCGCGACGCCAGCGCGTCGGTCCCTCGAAGACGACGCGTACGCCACGCGCTCGAGTAGTCTATCGCGATGCGCTCGAGCGGCCATCGGAACGCGCTCGAGCCCGCACACCGGGACGCGGCCGGGGCCGCGAAATCACAACCACTACCTCACCGCCCCGTCGAGTGGTCCCCATGGAACTGGGCGTAATCGGACTCGGACGCATGGGACAGATCGTCGTCGACCGCACCCTCGAGGCCGGCCACGACGTCGTCGCCTTCGACCTCGAACCCGAGGCCGTCGCGACGGCCGCCGACGCCGGCGCCGAACCGGCCGACTCGATCGCCGATCTCACGGATCGGCTCGGCGAGGAGAAGCGCATCTGGCTGATGGTCCCCGCCGGCGAGGCCGTCGACGCGACCCTCGAGGAACTCGAGGGCCACCTCGACGGCGACGACGTCGTCGTCGACGGCGGCAACTCCTACTTCGAGGACTCCGTGCGCCGCGCGGAGTCCTGTCCCGCGGCGTATCTGGACTGCGGGACGTCGGGCGGCCCCGCGGGCGCGGAACTGGGCTTCTCGCTGATGGTCGGCGGCCCCGAGTGGGCCTACGACGAACTGACGCCCGTCTTCGACGCGGTCGCGACCGGTCCCGACGGCCACGAGCACATGGGGCCCGCCGGCTCGGGCCACTACGTGAAGATGATCCACAACGGCGTCGAGTACGCGCTGATGCAGACCTACGGCGAGGGCTTCGAACTCCTCCACGAGGGCCGGTACGACCTGGACCTCGAGTCGGTCGCCTCGGTCTGGAACAACGGCGCCGTCATCCGGTCGTGGCTCCTCGAGCTCTGCGAGGAGGCGTTCCGCGAGGAGGGCAACGACCTCGGGACCGTCGCCGATCGCGTCGAGGGCGGCTCGACGGGCACCTGGACCGTCCAGGAGGCCCTCGAGCAGGAGGTGCCGCTGCCGCTGATCTACACGGCGCTCTCCGAGCGATTCGGCTCGCGGGCCGACGACGGTCGGTTCTCCCGACGGCTCGCGAACCGACTCCGATACGGATTCGGCCGCCACGAGGTCCCGCGACGCGACTGACGGGACGTACAACCCCCGTAAACGTGCACGTGGTTCCGAAGTACATATACGGATGTTCGAAATACTTCTGCGCGAGCGAGTTCCAGGGGGTAGCGACGATCTCGACAGTCCGTTCGATCGGACTCTGATTTTGCGTGTCCTACTCCGTGCGAAAAATTGAGTCATTTTCTTTACTCCCGGTCCCGACAGCATGAGTTATGAACTCCCAGCAGTCGACGACAGTGGTGGACAGCGGTGAGGACCCGAGTATGGCCGTTATCGAACTCGTCGCCGCCGCGAAGGGGGCCGATCCGATCGAACTCGACCCCCTCTACGACGTCATCGATCCCGAAGTCATCGACTCGCTCTCCTCGAGTTCCGGCTTCTCGTCGCTCGAGTTCGAGTACTGTGGTCACACCGTCGTCGTCGACGGGACCGGCGACGGGACCGAGATCTCGCTCGAACCCGTCACCATCGGTAACGATCGATCCTCCGGAGTTACCGGTACCGGACCCTCCCTGTAGGCCGTTTTCGCGATCGTACTCCGGCGTTCGATCGAGTGACGACTCGTTATTTTCGTCCAGTTACTTCTCGAGACCGTCCAGACCGTTTATCTCTCGTGAGTTCGACCGGTAGCCACGTAAATGGGTGAAGAGAAACGAAATATCGCCGTCCGGTTCTTCGGCGGTGCGGGGAACTACACGGTCGTCCTCGAGGAGTTCTGCCACCACGTTCTCACCGAGGACCCGGATCTGGAGGGGGCGCTCGAGTGGGTGAAGGCCAACACGCGGGCGACCAGCGACGCGGGGATCACCGACCGGCTGCGGTTCCTCGAGTCGATCGGGCTGCTCGCGCTCGACGACGAACGGGTCACGCTCACCGATCGGGGGATTCGGTGGGTCTCGGAGTCGGACCCCGCGATCCTGTTCGACGCGCTCACGGAGACCGTCCGCGGGTTCGAGACGGTTCTCGAGGCGCTGCTCGAGGGGCCGCAGACGGACGCCGAACTGGGCGACGCGATCGCGGCCGACCATCCGGAGTTCGACTGGACCGATCCCGCGGGTCCGGCGCAACATCGCGGCTGGCTGCAGAGCCTCGGCTACGTCGAGCGGTCTGACGGGCTGAATTCGCTGACCGAGAGCGGAGAACGGCTGGCTCGGCGAGTCGCGTCCGGGCTGCCGACCCTCGAGCGCGGGGCCGACTACGCGCAGTCGGACCTCGAGGCGGCGTTCGAGACGAGTTTCGGCTCCTACATCAAGGGGATCAACCCGCGGACGGGCGACGACGGGGAGCTGGCGTACGTCATCGTGAAGGCTCGCGAGGACGGTCCGTACGGCGACGACCTCGAGGGCGAGCGCTTCACGTACATCGGTGAGGGCGTTCCCGCGAAGGGCGACCAGCAGTTGACGCCCGCGAATCGGGCGCTGGTCGACCGCGCCGAGGGAGGCGTCGCGCCGGTCTACTTCTTCTACCAGCCGGCGGACGCGGATCGGCTCCGATACGAGGGGCTGATCGACGTCGTCGGCGCCGAGTACGTCACCGATCCGGACGGCGAGCGACTCGTCTATCGGTTCACGATGGAACGGCTCGAGATCGAGGATCCGGCCGAATTCGAGACGCTCGCGGACTCGGTGGTCGACGGCGACACCGAAATCGAGCGTGAGTCGGCCGAGAGCGACGCGAGCGACGACCTCGACGAGAGCGAACCGCCGCTCACCGCGGACGCGGACGAGTTCACCGCGACGCAGCGGCGCGTCCGCTCGAGCGCCTTCGCGAAGCGGGTCAGAGACGCCTACGATCAGCGCTGTGCGATCTGTGGGACGTCCCGCGAGTCGCCCGCCGGAACGGTCGATATCGAAGCCGCGCACGTCTATCCGAAGCGCGAGAACGGCCGCGATCACGTCCGCAACGGCCTCGCGCTCTGTCGGCTCCACCACTGGGCCTTCGACGCCGGCTGGCTCGCGGTGACCGACGACTACCGCGTGCTGGTCGCCGACCGCCCCGATCTCGAGGGGTACGAGGAGTTCGCGCGACTCGAGGGCGAGAAGTTGACGCTCCCCTCGGCGGAAGCGGAACGGCCGCACGCGAAGTTCTTGGCCGCGCATCGAGCGCGCCACGGGTTCGAATCGCCGTAGTGGGCCGTTCGCTGGAGAGCGGGTCGACCCGTTCGATCGGTAGAGACGGTTCGGTGGCCGACAGCGAACTCAGTAGCCGTCCCGCACTTTATCGATCTGGCACTGCACGCAGAGATCGTCGGCGAAACAGGAGACGCTGTCGTACGGACAGTCGCGGTCTTCGACGTGTACCGACTGCCGGCGCTTCTCCCGTTGCCAGATACTCTCCCAGTCGTCGATGTCCATCTCGGCGGAGGTGAAGACGACGGAGCCGTCCCCGTCGACGATCTTCGCCGCCGTGACCGCGTCCCCGCGTTCCTTGACGCGTTCGATCGCGTCCTCGTAGGACGAACAGCGGAGCTCCTCGGTGCCCGATTCGTCGTCGAGGAGCCGCACCGTAATCGAGCCGTCGTACTCCTCCGTCGGCTCCAGCCCGTGGGTCATGGTTGATACTGGCCGAACAGCGTGAAAAGTGACGGGGAAGGAGCGTCGATCGCCGGCGATCCTCGAGGTCAGACCGGCTCGCGAAGCGCCCAGACGTCCTCGAGGGGCTCGAGTCGATGCGGTTCCGCCCCGCGCTCGGTCAGGATCCCGGTGTGGTACAGCATCGCCTTCAGCTGGAACACCGTCGGCGCGTGGTAGACTTCGCCGTCCGCGAGCGCCTCCCGCCGTAGTTCTCCGTCCTCGGTCAACGCCCGCCGCCGCACGTCGTCGTCCCCGCGGAGGAACAGCTCGACGGTGAATGTCGGATGGGTCTCGTGGAGGTGGACGACGAGATCGACGAGCGACGGCGACGGCTGCCAGTCGTCGTGCATCGCCTGCAGTTCGGTGACGAGCAACTCCGTCGCCGGATACTCGAAGACGACGCGACGGGCCAGCTGGCCCCAGCCGGGCGCGAGGTCGACGAACCGTTTCCGCGATCGGTACCAGTCCTGGAACTCCTCGAGGGCCGCCTCGACGGAGCCGCGGCGGGCCGTCGCGAACCGAACGACCTCCCGCCCGAGCGAGGTCAGTTCGACGCCCCGCGGCCCGTCCTCGATCAGTCCCAGGAACGCGGCGCCCTGCCGGGCGCTGTCGACGGCGCTCACGACCTCGTACTCGGACAGTAGTGCCGCGGTCTCGCCGTCGGCGTAGTGCGCCAACGGATAGCCGAGGTAGTTCTTCGGATGGTTCAGCCCGAACGACTTGTCCGCCACGCCCTGCGCGCCGGCCTGAAACCGCAACGCCGTCGCCTCGCTCGAGGTTCGATTGCCGACGATTCGGGGCACCTCGAGCGCCTCGACCCCGCCGGCGGCGTCCACGCCGAACACGCCGACGTTCAGCTCCCGTGCCAGCGTCCGGTCGGTCTCCGTGATCGCCGCCGCCGGCGCCGCGAGGTAGGCCGCGTTGGCCTCGTGGAGGCGGTCGTAAGCCTGGACGATCCCGCGTCGCGTGTCCACGCCGCCGCTGGCGTACCCCTTCGCCTCGATGGCGATCAGCGGCGGCTCGTCGCCCAGCCGCTCGACCGCCAGCAGCTCTGACTCGAGGGTCCGAACGCCCACGAGGTCCGGGTAGCCGCCGCCGATCCGTACGTGGTTGAACGGCGCCAGCCGGTCCCGGATCGCCGGCTCGATGGGGCGGCCGGGGAGCCACTCGTCCCGCGAGAACTGCGTGTCGGCCACGACGTAGGACCGCTCCTCGCCGCCCTCGGTCGGAAAGAGCCGCCGCTTGGTGTGGGCCAGCACCTGCGGTTCCGAGAGCGAGTCGGCCGCGCTACTCATGGCTCCTGATTGGTCACCGGTCCCAATAATGTTGCGACGAATCGGCTCCCACCGCCCCCCGTGTTACTGCCGGCTCGGCGGTCCACCGGCGGGCGGGAATGAAAGGGACTCGAGAGACCTCGTCCCTTTCACGGAGGTGGTTCCGAACGGTCCAATTCGTCAGTCGACGCGAAAGGCTCCGGACTCGAGTTCGCTGAAGATTCCGGCCATCACGCCGACGAAGCCCAGAATCGCGAGCGCGATCCCGACGATCCACTGCGGTGAGCCCCGTGCAACCAGGTCGACGAGCCAGAGCGCGCCGACGAGGACGACGCCGCCGGCGACGATCAGTCGGACGAACCGCTCCATACGCCCGCGTTCACCGCCCCGACCCAAGTATCCGGTCGTTCGCGAGCCGCCTCGAGTCCGCAGCCGACGCGAATCCGAGACAGCGGTTTGTGTCTCGAGCCCGTACCCCGATCCATGCTCGAGCCGACCCTCGTCTACGACGACGACTGCGGCTTCTGTACGTGGTGGGCCGACTACTTCGACGAGCGGACGGAGCTCCGCGTCGTGGGATTCAGCGATCTGTCGGAGTACCCCGAACTCCGCGAGCGCCTGCCCGAGTACTACGAGGAGTGTTCGCACCTCGTGACGGCGGATCGAATCTACTCCTGCGGGGCGTCGATCGAGGAGGCGCTGCGCCGGTACGACGGCGGCGGCCCGGTCACCGAGGCCGTCGAGTTCCTCCGGAACTTCAGGGACTACAACCGATTGCGCGAGTGGGGGTACCGGCAGGTGGCGGACAACCGCGACACGTGGGGCCAACTGATGTCGAAGACGCCGCCGGCACGGCGGGAGTCGGACGACGAGCAGTGAGTCGGACGCCGGGCAGTGAATCGGTCGCCGGGCGCCCGAGCGGATCGGCTGCGACGTCCGGTCAGCGCAGCCGTCCGCTCACAGCCCCGGTCCGCGAAGCCGCAGCTCCTCGAGCGACGCGGGCGCGACGTAGGTCCCGACGCGCTCGCGGTTCCACCACCGGCCGGTCTCGTCCCGTTCCTCGGGCGTCGTGTACCGATACCGGTACCGAACCGCGCGAATATGCGTCGGCGACTCCTCGCGTTCGGAGAAAGGGTCCTCGGCCAGCAACGACCGCGTCCCCTCGTCCTCCTCGAGCAGTTTCGCCAGCAAGCGAGTGAACCACGGGCTGCGGCGCGGCGACGGCGCCATGGCGGCGAACCACAGCTGCCAGTCCAGCCGGAGGTGGTAGGGCGCGATCTGGGGCGGCCGGCGCTCGAGGTCGGTCGGCTTCCCCTTGAACCGATACGTCCGCCACTCCGTGTCCTCGGTGAGTTCCTCGTCCGCCGTCCCCTCGATCACGAGCTCGTAGCGGTCCTTCGTGATCGAGCCGAACGCGCCGTAGGTGTTGACCAAGTGCAGCGGGTCGTAGGCCGTGTTCATCGTCTGGCTCTCCGAGAGCATGTTCTCGACCGGCCGGATGCTCATCGCGATCACGACGATCGCGACCAGGATCGCCGCGCCCTCGAGATACAGCGGCGTCGCTACCGTTTCGGGCGCCGTCACGGGCAGGACGGCCTCGAGGGCGCCGTCGCTGAACGTCGCGATCGCCAGCACGATCGTCAGCGCGTTCAGCCACGCGAAGTTCCCGGTGAGCATGAGCCAGCCCATGAAGCCGATCGTCGCCGCCCCCGCCAGCGACGAGGCGGGCTGTGGCGCGAAGTAGAGGAACGGAATCAACAGCTCGACGACGTGGTTACCGAACGTCTCGAATCGGTGAAATCGTTTCGGGAGGTGGTGTGCGAACCAGCTCAACGGGTTCGGAATCGGCTGGGTCTCGTAGTGGTAGTCCATACACGAGAGGTCCCGCCAGCAGTCGTCCCCGCGGAGTTTGATCAGCCCTGCACCGAACATGTTGCGGAAGAGGACCCACTGCAGCAACAGGAGGATCACGACCGGCGGCGCGACCGCTCCGGCCCCCAGAAAGATCGCGAGGAAGCCCGTCTCGAGGAGCATCGACTCCCAGCCGTAGCCGTAGAAGGTCTGCCCGGCGTTGACGAACGACTGGTAGAGCGCCCACATGAAGACCCAGAGCGCCATCGAGACGGGTGTCGGGTACGGTTCGGGGAGCCAGTACGGGACCGCCAGCAGCGCCAGCGCCGAGAGGACGACGCCGGTCCACGCGACGACGGCGATCGCGCGATCGCTCGGAACGAAGTAGAAGAGGCTCGGCCGCTCACGGAAGTCGGCGCCCTCGGCGTACCACTCGAGGGGCAGCAGACCGTCCTCGCCGGCCAGCGGCCGGAACTGGAAGGCGGCGACGAGGAAGGCGAGTAGGTACAGCAACGCGAGCCCCCGCTGGAAGAGGAAGCGAACGAGCCAGAACGCCTCACCGTGGAACATAGTCGGGCGTCAGTCCACGAAGCGCCAAAGACCTGACGCGTTCTTCGGCTGACGGCTCGATTCGCAGCACTACCGTACGGTCAGGGCGTCATGACGACCTTGATACAGTCGTCCTCCTTGTCGTTGAACGTCTGGTACATCTCCGGGCCGTCCTCGAGGCCGACCTGATGGGAGATGATAAAGGAGGGGTCGATCTCGCCCTCCTCGATCTTCCCCAGCAGCGGATCGAGGTAGCGCTGCATGTGCGTCTGCCCCGTCTTGACCGTCAACGCCTTGTTCATCAGCGGCCCGAACGGGATGTTCGCGCGCCCGAGGTAGACGCCGGGGACCGAGAGCGTGCCGCCCTTCCGACAGCACTTGATCGCCTCGCGGAGGACGTACGGACGGTCGTCCTGCAGTTTCGCGCCCTCCTTCACGCGGTCCGAGATCCCGTCGAGGCCCGTCCCGTGGGCCTCCGTGCCGACGGCGTCGATACAGCGGTCCGGGCCGCGACCGCCCGTCAACTCCATCAGCCGATCGTAGACGTCGGCGTGTTCGTAGTTGATCGTGGTCGCGTCGCCGTGCTGGCTGGCCATCTCGAGGCGCTCGGGGACGCGGTCGATGGCGACCACCTCGTTCGCGCCGAGCATCCACGCGCTCTGGATGGCGAACTGACCGACGGGGCCACAGCCCCAGACGGCGACCGTGTCCTCCGGCTCGATGTCGGCGTTCTCGGCGGCCATGTACCCCGTCGGGAAGATATCCGAGAGGAACAGCACCTGCTCGTCGGGGATATCGGACTCGATTTTGATCGGGCCGACGTCGGCGTAGGGGACTCGCAGGTACTCCGCCTGTCCGCCGGCGTAGCCGCCCAGCAGGTGGGAGTAGCCGAAGAGGCCGGCCGGCGACTGCCCCATCATCTTGCGGGCCATCTCCGCGTTGGGGTTCGAGTTGTCACACAGCGAGTACAGGTCCTCCTCGCAGAACCAACAGGAGCCACAGCTGATCGTGAAGGGAACGACCACGCGGTCGCCCGGCTCGAGGCTCTCGACCTCGTCGCCGACCTCGATCACCTCGCCCATGGGTTCGTGGCCGAGCACGTCGCCCTCGCGCATGCCGGGCATCCTGTCGTTGTAGAGGTGGAGGTCGGAGCCGCAGATCGCCGTGGCCGTGATCTCGACGATCGCGTCGGTCGGCTCGACGATCTCGGGCCGGGGAACCTCACTGATTCGAACGTCCTTTTCGCCGTGCCACGTGAGCGCCTGCATCGTTTCGTCGGTCATAGGAAATCACCCCGTCCGCGTTCGGACGGTCTGTTTTCGGTCGTCGGTATCTGTCCCGTCTCCGCGAGGCTCTTGAAGCGGTCCAGCGCCGTGCCGATCAGCGACTCGGGGACCACGTCGAGCCGCTCGACTGCCGCGCTGCCGGCCGTCCCGCCCGGCGGGTCGAAGCGAACCTCGAGGGTCACCTCCGTCCCGCGGTCGCCCGGGGCCTCGTCGAACGACAGCGACCAGGAGTCGAACAGCGCGCCGCTCGAGTCGTCGGCGACCGTCTCCCAGCGCAGTCGCTCGCCGGGCTCGTCCACTGCGATCCGCATCTCCCAGGACAGCTCCCGGGCGAGCGGGCCGCCCGCGCTCCACCGAGAGCGGTCGTCGTCGATCTCGGAGACCTCGGCGAAGTGGCCGACGATGCGCTCGAGGGTCTCGGGATCGCGTGCGAGGTCGGACAGTTCGTCCGGCGATTCGCCGATCGTGATCGATCGCTCGACCGGTTCCGTACCGCCGGCGTCGGTCAGATAGCCGCTGAGCGACCGGTAGGTGAGGAAACCACCGACGAGCGCGATCGCCGTCCCGCCCAGCGAGCGGCGCCGGAGCCCGAACGCGACGAGCGCGCCGCCGAGGGCGACGCTGCCCGCTCGTCGCCATCGGGACCCGTTAGCGTCCGCTCCCGGGTGCATCGAATTCGATACCTCGTCGGCCGCCGAATCGAACGAGTACTCGGACATGATCAGGCACCTCCGTATTCGTTCAGCCACGAACGCACGGCACCGCCGAGCGCGCCGGTCGTGCTCCCCAGATTCAGTATCTGGTAGCCCGACTCGGCCTTCTCGTTGACGTCGTCCATCCCGAAGCCCAGCCCGCCGAGGGGGACGTCGGCCTCGAGGGCCGCCTCGCGGATCTCCTCGACGCGCTCCTCGACCTCGTCGTGGGTCGGCTCGCCGGGGTGACCCAGCGACACCGCGAGGTCCAGCGGGCCGGCGAAGACGAACCCCAGCCCCGGCACCTCGAGGATCTCGTCGAGATTGTCGACCGCGGTCGGGTTCTCGATCGTCACGCCGACGACGATCTCGTCGTCCTCGGTGCCCGCGTAGTCGTCGGTCGTCCCCCAGCGACTCGCGCGGGGACTCGCGAAGCCGCGCTTGCCGGGGTCGCCGTCGTACTCGAACCGCGAGGCCTCGATCGCCCGCCGCACCTCGTCGGCGGACTCGATCCGGGAGACGAACAGCGACCGAACGCCCGCGTCGAGCGTCTTCCGGACCATTCCGGGATCGGGTTCGGGCAATCGGACGAGCAGTTCCGTCCCCGTCACGTTCGCGGCCCGAGCCAGGTCCTCGAGTCGGTCGCCGTCGAACGGGCTCGGCCCCGCGTGTTCGAGGTCGATCCAGACGAAGTCGAGGCCGAGTTCGCCGTAGAACTCGACCAGCGTCGGGTCGTACGCGTTCTCGAGGACGCCGAGCGCGACGTCGCCGTCCGCGAGCGTCTGCTGGAGGCGGTTCGTTCGTGGCGATGTCGCCATAGGAGGTGGTCCAGAAGGACGCCAATAAACGTTCGCGGGGCAAATACCGGTCTTCGCGGATCTCACCCGGTCTGGGCGTGCAACAGTCCGCCGGCGAGGACGACGACGAGCCCGCCGCCGGCGAGAAGAACCAGTCCGGGGACGAACGAACCGGTCGCGTCGCGCAGCGCCCCGATGAGTACCGGCCCGAAGAAGCCCCCGATCTCCCCGACGGCGAAGATGAAGCCGACCGCGGTGCCGGTCAGGCGGGCGCCGATCCCCTCGAGGTCCGGCGGGATCGCCCGGACGAGCGGCGAGATTCCCCCGACGCCGATCCCGGTGACGATGATGCCGGCGAGGACCAGCGGCCCGGTACCGCCGACGATCACGCCGCTGACGCCGCAGAACGCGACGGCGCCGCAGGCCATCAGGGCGGGCCGTCGCAGTCCGTAGCGGTCGGCCAGTTCCGGGACGATGAGCACGCCGACGACGGTGGACGCCACCAGCAGGCTCGTGGTCTGGCCGGCCGGGCCGGCCGCGAGCCCCCGGGACTCGAGCAGCGTCGGGAGCCATCCCTGCAGGCCGTGGTTCAGGAGCAGGTACATCGTCCCGATGACGACGACCAGCCGGAGCTCGCGGTGGGAGAGCACCACCCGGAGGTCCGCGGCGACCGACTCGAGCGAGAAGGAGTCGTCGTCGGCCATCCGGCCGTCGATCCCCTCCCGGCGGGTGACGGCCGTCCAGACGAGCCCGTAGGCGACGGCGACGACGCCGCTCCAGAAGAACAGCGGTCGCCAGCCGCCGAGCCACGGCCCCAGTATCGGCCGTCCGACGGCGAAGACGAGCGCCGAGCCGGTCGACGCGCCGACGAGGTAGATAGCCGACGGCCGTCCGGTTTTCTCGGGCGGGAACAACACCCCGACCAGTTTCGGGAGCCCGAAGGTGATGGCGGTCGCGCCGACGCCGAGCAGTAGCGTCGCGGCGAACAGCGACGGAAAGCCGGAGGCGGCGCTGCGGACGATCTGTGCGCTCCCGTAGATCAGCACGCCCGCCGCGAGGCTCCGGCCCGGACCGATTCGATCGACGGCGACGCCGGAGAACAGCGCCAGCGGAATGTAGGTCAGCGGCACCGTGCCCGTGAGAATCCCCGCTTGCGTGCTCGAGAGCCCCGCGTCGTCGATGATCACCGACAGGTACGCCGGCAGCGAGAACCAGACGAACATCAGACAGGTGTAGCTCAGCGCGCCGAGGGCGACGAGTCCGTACTCCCGACGGTAGCCGGCGCTCGAGCGACCCATTCGGACGGAGTGAGTGTCGGGTCACTCGAGTAGTTTGCTCTTCCGGTGGATAGCCCCGGGTTCAGTTGACGGGCGGCACCGACCGTTTTCCCCGTCGGCGTCGTTCGTTCGATATGACGCCCGAAGAGCGAGCCGTCCTCGAGCGCGCCCGCGTCGCGACGCTGGCGACGGCCGACGGTGACGGTCGTCCCCACGCGGTACCGATCTGCTACGCGGTGCTCGAGGACGCCGGCGGCGACTCGGCGTCCGACTCCGATCGCGACCTCCGAGTCGTCTCGGCGGTCGACGAGAAACCGAAGTCGACCCGCGACCTCCGGCGCGTCCGCGACGTACGGACGAACCCGCACGCGACCGTGCTCGCCGACTACTACAGCGAGGACTGGTCGCGGCTCGCGTGGGTGCAGGTCCGGGGCCGCGCCGCCGTCATCGAGGCCGACCGCGGCACTGATACCATTCACGACGCCGCCGTCGCCGCCCTCGAGTCGAAGTACAATCAGTACGCTGACCACGACCTCGCCGAGCGCGCGGTTCTCGAGATCCGCGTCGAGCGGACGCGCTCGTGGGGCTCGCTCGAGGAGTACGCGGAGTGGGGCGACGACTCGGAACGAACGGGACTACGCTGACACGGTATCGCCGCGCTCGGGCGCCGCTGCGTCGAACCCGTCGGCGCGCAACTCCTCGGCGAACGCCTCGCAGCGGTCGCCGTGGTTGATCAGCACCTCGCTGTCCCGGTAGGACTCGAGGAACTCGAGGATCCCGTCCCGATCCGCGTGCGCGGAGAAGTCGTACTGTTCGACCTGCGCGCTGATCGGCATCCGGCGGCCGTCGATCTCGGCGCTCCCGGTCTCGAGGAGGTCGCGGCCGGGGGTGCCCTCGACCTGGTAGCCGGTCATGGCGATCTTGTTCATCGGGTTCGCCCGGATCTCGGGGATGTAGGTCATGGCGGGCCCGCCGGAGAGCATCCCGCTGGTGGTGATGATCGCGGCCTTCTGATCGGTGATGCGTTTCCGCTGCCCGTTTCGGCCGGTGACGAACCGCGCGTGGGAGATCGCCCGTCGAAACGCCTCTTCGTCCCGGACGAACCCGGGATACTGGCGGAGCATCTCGGTCACTCGCTTCCCCATCCCGTCGACGTAGCAGGGGATGTCGTGCGCGTCGCAGACGAGCATCAGCTCCTGGGTGCGGCCGATCGCGAACGCGGGGACGACGACCGTGCCGCCCTCCCAGAGGGTCGTCTGCACGCTCTCGGCGAATCGCTCCTCGACGACGGCCCGGTCGTCGTGTTCGACGTCGGAGTAGGTGCTCTCACAGAGGACGATATCGGCGTCGGGGCGCGCGGTAGATCCCGAAACGAGCCGCTGGCCGCCCACGGCCGCTTCGGGCCCGTTCGCGCGACTCGAGGCGACGTCGCCCCGCTGATCGTCGACGTGGAAATCGCCAGTATAGAGCAGTCGCGTCTCGCCGTCGTCGACGAGCACGTGCGCGCTACCCGGAATGTGTCCGGCGTTGTAGAACGTCACCTCGTGGCCGGCCGCCTCGAACGTCTCGCGGTAGCCGTGGGTCTGCGAGACCTGCGTGACGCGCTGGACGTCCGTCTCGGTGAACGGACACTGCATCGTTCCGCCGTGGAGGTTCAGCGTGTCTCGAGCGAGCGTCAGCGTCAGTTCGTACGTCGGCGGCGTCCAGTGGATCGGCGGCCGCGCGTCGCCCGAGAGCAGCGACGGCACGGCGCCGACGTGATCGAGGTGACCGTGGGAGACGACGACCGCCTCTGGCGTCGGCGTCTCGAGGGGAAACTGCGGCGGGTTCGCCGTCAGCATCCCGAAATCGAGCAGCAAGGCGTCGTTCACGAGGACCGCGCTGCGACCCACCTCGCGAGCGCCGCCGAGAAATCGGAGCTCCATCGTTCGCACTGCGTCCTCGAGTCGAATAAGGGGTTTCAAAATCGATGCGGCGTCAGGGCGACGGCGGACCAACGACGGCAGGGCCGCAGCGGACCGACGGTGGCAGGTCGGCGACGGCGCGACGCCGCGATTACCGATCCCAGAGCCGCGTCCGATCGCTCGCGGTCGTCGAGTCGCGCGAGCGCCGCGCGTCGAGACCGTCGGTTCGACCGTGTCCGTCCTCGAGGATCCGGTCGAGTTCCCGTTCGAACTCGGCCTCGCTGAGTTCGCCGTCGACGTACTGCGAGCGGAGGCGTTCCTCGCGACCGTCGGTCGATCGGGCGCCGTCGCTTCCGTACGCGGCCTCGAGGTCGTTCCCGCCCCCGTCGTCCCGAAGCAGGGAGACGAGCCCGACGGCGGCGAGGACGACGACGGCGAGCAGTGCGAGCGTCACGACGGCCGTAACGACGGTCGCGACGACCGAGAGGACGATGCCGACGACGGTCGCGATGACGCTGAGGACGACGAGCGCGAGCAGGAGGGCGCCGGCGCCCTTGAGCAGGAGTGATCCGAATCGAGCCATACCTGTAATTCGGTTCACACGCACAAAAACGTACAGACGTCAGGAGCCGTTGGAACGGGGCTCGCCGGGCGCCGCCACGAGGGGGGCCGTTCGCTTCGTGAGTCCGATGAGGTACGCGTCGAGTAGGCAGACGATCAGGACGGCGAGCGGGACGGCGACGTCGAGATAGCTCACCGAGTCGAACTGCAGCGCCGTGACGAGGAACGGCTCGCTCACGTCGAACGCGCCCGACAGGGACCGAGCGGAGAGGACGGCGAGCGCGAGGACGTACAGTCCGAACCAGCTCGCTCCGCGTTTCCACTCGCCCAGATAGCAGTGGCCGAGCCCGGCGACGAACGCCGAGAGGGGATACGCAGGCCAGATCGGTCGCGAGAGTTCGCCGTCGCTCATCGGTCGTGACTCACCCGGAAAACGGCAGCCGCGTTGCGCGCTCGAGCCGATCGAGCGGTGTCGGACCGTCACCGGTCGTCTCGACGGCCCCGGTCAGCGACGCGAGCGCCTCGCGGGCCCGCTCGAGGTGTGACTCGACGACCGGATCGTCGGTGCCGTTCTCGTCGCTCGGCGCCGCTCGCGCGACCGTCTCGCCGGCGAGGACGCGAACGGCGCGCGACCGGAGATCGGTATCGGACGCGTTCGGCGACCGAGACGTGAGTGCAGTCATCACCGCGTGGCTATAGGTCCGCAGCGCCGTCCGTGTTTCGGTCGGCGCGTCGACGACGGCCGCGCCGAGCGCACCGGCGGTCTCGGCGAGCGTCGCCTCGACGTCGGAGGCGTCGATGGCCGCGCGCCGTTCGTCGAACGGATCGGCGTCGGACAGGGCCAGGAACCGACGCGCGAGCGCCGACGACCCCTCGGTCAGCAGGCGATACAGCTCGAGTTGCCGCTCGGCCGCGAGCGGCGCGTCGGCGATCGTCGCGTAGGCGCCGGCGTGCAGGCGGTCGCTCGCCAGGAGGACGGCGTCCCGGTCTGCCGGGAACTGAGCCTCCGCGAGCAGGCCGGACAGCCAGTCGGGCGCCGAGTCGACTGCGCGGATCGGGGCGTCGCGATCGGCACCGTCGTCGGCGCTCACCACCAGCGCGAGGCGGAGTCGGACGTACCCCTCGAGGAGGGTGACCGACGTGGTGACGGGCTCGAGGAGGCGGCCGATACGGTCCGCGTCCGACCGCGTGTGGGCGTCTGTGGCCTCGAATCCGACTTCGCCGGCGACGGCACACAGCGTCGCGGGCAGCGATCGGTCCCGGGGCGGCAGCGATGCGGTAGCCAGCGTCCGGATCGGTGCCGCCAGCCCGCCGATCGTCTCGTCGAAGCGCGGACGCCGGGCGTCCCGATACTCGTCGCCGGCGTGGTGTCGGGCCTCGCGGTCGTCGACAGCGGCGGGGTCGGTGAAGTCAGTCATCCGGACGATCCGCCGTCCCGATCCGAACGCGGTTCACCGCCGGTCGACGACTCGTCGGCGCCGTGCGAGAGTCGGTCGTCGGGCGGGAACTCGACGTCGACGTCGGCGGGAAACTCGACGCCCGGTGCGAGGATGTCCGCGACGATCCGATCGACGGACTCCGTCTTGACCGCCTCGAGGTACTCGTCGCGACCGAGCGTGAACTGGCGGATCCGCGCGCCGTCGAAGGCCGCGAGCAACAGCGCCGACACGGCCGCCGGATCGTGGTCTCGAAAAACGCCCTCCTCGATGCCGTCGCGGAGGATCTCTTCGAGCGCCCCTCGAAGACGGTCGTCGCTCTCGCGGAGTTTGTCCCGAAAGGCGTCGTTGTACGGCGCCTGTGCCCGGAGTTCGAGCAAGGCGGTGTGAAAGCCCAACTGCTCGTCGTCCGCTCCGGAGAGGAACCAGTCGACGATGACCGCGAGTCGCTCGAGCGCCGGCCAATCTCGCGTCCGCGCGACGCGCGAGTCGAATCCCTCGAGGAGGTACTCGATGAAGTCGGCGACGAGCGCGTCGAGCGAGTCGTAGTGATAGAACAGCGCGGACTTGCTGCGATCGGTCCGATCGGCGATGGCCTGCGCGGTGAGATCGGAGTAGCCGACCTCGCAGAGGGCCTCGTACGTCGCACCCATGATCGCGTCACGAGTGTCTGGGCTAGTCACTGACCGAGTGGTCAGGCAGCGGAGGGAAAGTCGTTTCGGTTCGAACAACGACGGGCGGAGCAACGGCGGACCCCGACGCCGACCGCTACTCCTCCGTGCGATATCGTTGGATTCCGAACCGGCCGTAGTCGCCGTAGGCGATCTCGAGCGAGCCGATCCACCAGTTCCACCGGTCGGTCGGTGGGCCGTCAGGCGCGTCCGCGAGTTCGTCGACGACGACGTCGTTCGTCAGCGGCACCCCGACGTCGTCCTCGTACTGGCCGGCGTCGGCGAGGTCGACGGCCTGTCGGACGACCACGCGGGACTGGCCCATCGTACCGCCGAACTCGTCGCGCAAGCGGACCTCGAGTTTCCCGGGATCGATGAACACGCGTCGCCGTAGGCGTTGCAGCTACTTGACTGTTCGAGCGGCGACGACCGCGACGCTCGGTTCGAACCGTTCGATAGCGGAGCCACACCGATCTCGATGGCCGGGAGGACGGCTCGAGCATCGCGAGAGCCGTCCGACTCGGGGAAGGGCAGGCGTTCACCAGTAACGACCGCGAGCGAACGGATGCGCGGCGCGAAGCGCCGCGGAAAGACGAGCGGCGCAAGCCGCGAGTCAGTGAGCGAGCGGGCCGACGACTGACCCGGAGTGAACGAAGTGAACGTCGGGAAAGGAGGAGCGCTTTTCATCGAAGTTTTGCCGAGGGCGCGGCGTAGCCGCGCCCGCAGAGCAAAAGTTCGATCGATGTTCTTTTGAGCGACGGTCCTCTTCCGTCGGGTATGGCAAGTTTCACTGTCGTCGTCGGCGACCCCGACTCCGGGTCGTCCTATCAGCTCGAAGCGGAGGAACAGGACGCGAACCGGTTTATCGGGAAGTCGATCGGCGAGGAAGTCGACGGCGGCGCGGTCGGTCTCGACGGCTACACGCTCGAGATCACCGGCGGCTCCGACGACGCCGGTCGACCGCTGAACCCCGAGGTCGCGGGCACGAACCTCAAGGAGGTCCTGATGAAGGAGCGCCAGACGGGCTACAAGCCGTCCCGTGACGGCGAGCGCCGCCGAATCACGGTTCGGGGCCGCGAGGTCTCCGACGCCGTCGCACAGATCAACGCCTCGATCGTCGACCGCGGCAGCGCCGACGTCGACGAACTGCTCGGCGAGGGCGACGCCGAGGACGGCGAGTAACCGACGAGTTTTCTTCGGCCATGGCAGATCGAATTGCGAGCGACCATCCGTCAGTGCAGACGGTTCGGTCGACCTGCGCGGAGACGACGACGGGCGTGCGCCTCGAGATCCCGGCCGACGACCGGGAGGCGTTTCCGACCGACGAGGTCGTCCGGTTCGTCCTCGAGGGAGAAGAGCTGTTCGGACGGGTCGAACGGGCGTTGACCGGCGACGACCTCACGATTCCGGGCGTCTACGAGACGCCGGACGCGGCGCGCGATCCGAGCGGCGCGACGGATCGCCTCGTCGAGTGGATCGACGAGGGGAGCGTGTCGACGGGCGGCTCGGTGCTGATCGACGTCGTCGAGCCCGACTTCCTCTACGGACTGCGGGCCCCCGGCGAGACGACCTACTACGACGCGTACGAACCGCCGAGTGGCAGCCTGAGCGATATCGCGAAGGACCTCGAGGACCGGTAGCAGCCGGAGTCCGTCTCGACGGAGAGACAGACAGGATGGCGTGGAACGGTAGCGACGGCCGGCGAACGGCGTCGCTACGGCCATTCATAGTCACACTCGTTCGATCGAGGGAGGAACACGAACGCTCGGCGAGCGACCGCCGCGCCGCGTCTCAGAGTCGCGGCAGGAACGCGTACAGCAGGAGCCCGAAGGCCAGGTGCTGGACCATCGTTCGCTCGACGGTGGCCCTGACGAACTCCTCGTCGGCGATGGAGTACTCCTTGGTTCGGACCTTCGCGTGCATCGACAGCACGTCCTCGTCCTCCAGGTCGTGGAGGCTCGGATAGACGGTCCCCGGACTGAGTTGGGCACCGAAGAGATGGGTCAGGTCCGAGAGCAGTTCCTTCCCGTGGGTCTCCTCGTGTAGGGCGATCAGCAGCAGGAGGATCTCGTCGAGATTCTCCTTGATCAGCGCCTCGTCGAACTGGACGTCGTCGGTCGGCAACGCCGCGTTGACCTGCTCCATTAGTTCGTCGAGCTCGCGCTCGACGTCCTCGGCCGACTCCGCCGTCGTTCCAAGGGAGATATCGTACGATTCCGACTGTGAATCCGCAGTCGCCGCCCTCGACAGTTCGTCGAAGACGGACTCGGTATTGGGGGTTTCCTCACGCATTAACGATCACCAGTGGGGGGTGCGTGAATGGAACCGGAGAGCCACTCGTCGGCCACGCACTGCCGCCGGCGGCGATGGCCCCAGTCACGACTACTGTGACCCTGGCACTGACAGATATTAAACGACAGGGAACGGAACAGACAGGGATTACGTAATTAGAAGTTATCCTGATTTATAAAATAACTGTTTTGTAGGCCATTCGGGATCGCTAGGAACTGAGAGCCCCGATAGCAGCGTATTCGATCAGTAATTAGAATCGTCACCACAGAGTAGAACGGTTTTGCTACGAGACCGGAGTTCGCTAATAAGTTTTGTGGCGACGCGTGAAATGAATGGTTAATACGTCGACGGGCCGTCGCGGATGATACTGACCATCTCGTCGGGGTCGTCGGACTCGTCGTCCTCGTCGATCCGGCGTTCGACGCGTCGGTCGGCCATCCGAGCGATCATCACGTGCTCTTCGAGGTCGTCGCCGCGGATCGTCGCGATGTACTCGAGGCTCTGGGCGTGGGCGCTGAACAGCGTCCCGCTGAGCGACTCGAGCGGGTACTCGAGCGACGTGGGTTCGTCGTACCGTTTATTGTGGATTTCGCCCAGCGAGAGGCCCCGCAGATAGGAGACCATCTGTTCGCGTACGAGCGAACTGATCCAGCCGAGGGTCTCGTAGTAACGCAGGCAGTTGAGTGCCCCCGTCGTCCCGAACGTTTCGCCGAGGAAGCGGGCCCACTGGATGGTCGCGTCGGTCCGCCCGGCCGATCGTTCGAGCGTCTCGAGATACGGTTTAGATCCTGACATGGTAGCTGGCCGGCGTCTCCGGACTCTATCGATAGCAGTCGGGGGAGTATCAAGAAGGTTCGTCCGATTACGAGCGCTGAGTCGTCCTCGCAGTCGTTCGGGTCGGCGCCGTCGGGAGACCGCTGGAACTCGAACGCGGCGACGAAGTCGTCGCGAACCGACGGCACCTACATCACGAAGTTGACAATGTACTGCGTGCTGACGGCGATAACGGCGCCGAGCCAGGTCATGAAGACGAAGTGAACGAGGCTGCTGATCAGGTGGCCGCGGTCGGTGATCCGGATCATGATCGACGACAGCATCGCGTTGATGAGGATCGTGATGATCAGCAGGTACTCGATCGCGACGAGGTTGTACTGTTCGGTGTGCATGAACGACCCCGCGGCGGAGTTCATCTCGTCCATGTTCATCTCGGCGGTGATGTCCATCATGATCTCGACGATCTCGAGGCCGATGAAGAAGGCGAAGACGCTCGAGGCCGTGATCCCGTAGAGGACGCCGATGAGCGTCGTCGTCGCCTGCTGGCGTTTCTCGCGGACCTTGAGCACCTCGTTCTGGTTCTTGTTGATCACGTTCCCCAGCACCTTCGGATCGCCGCCCATCTGTCGGCCGACGACGTACATGTCGCCGAACTTCTGGATGAGGTAGGAGCCGGTCTCGGCGGCGAACAGTCGCCACGAGCGGACGTTGTCGATCCGCATGTTGAGTCGCTTGTAGAGGGCGTCGACGTTCGCGGTCAGCGCCCCGAAGTCCTTGCGGCGCAGGCTCTCTAGGACGTTCCCGGTCGAGGTCTGTTTGACGCCCTCGACGGTCCCGAGCGCGCGGATAAAGCTGGGGAACTCGGCGTCGCGGTCCTTGACCCGCTCTTCCTCCTGGCGCATGCGCCAACCGGGCAACAGCAGCGGCGTCACCGGGATCGCCGCCAGAATCGGCAGCGGGATTCGATCGGCGGCGATCGGCAGGATCCCGAGGAGAACGAGCAAGACGAGAGTCGCGAGGACGAGACTGGTCCCGATGCCGATCGCCAGCGCCCGGGGAATCCGCGATAGCGGACCGCGTCCGGCCGTCTCCTCGATGTACCAGATCGGGTCGTACGGCGAGACGACGTGGATCGCGTAGACGAACCCCACCTGCACGATCGCGAACATGGCGATCGTCCCGCCGATGAGCAGCGTCGGATTGATTCCGATCAGAATCGGCAGCACGATCGCGAACACGAGCACGAACGCCACCGACAGCATCATCGACATGTACAGCTCCTTCATCACGTCGAGTTTCGCCAGGTCCGACTCGTAGCGGGTGACGAACTGCTGGATGATCGTGTCCTGTTCGTCCATCAGGAACTCGCTGATCTGCTGGCCGCCGCCGACGGTGTAGGCGAGTCGCTCGAGGAAGTCCGTCAGGAGGGGGCTCGTCGTCTGTTTGGCCCGCAGCCGACAGGCGTCGTCCAGACTCTGGTTCCAGGTGTCGACCAGCGCGACGAGATAGCCCATCTCCTCGGCGAGCGCGTCGTACTCGTCCTCCTCGGCGAGGGTCCGAAAGATCTCGACGCGGTTGATGTTCGTCATCGAGAGGACGGTGATGTGGGTCAAGAAGAGGTGAAAGCGCTGCCGGACTTGCTTTCGCTTGCGGTCCTGAGCGAGTTTCGGGTAGATAACGGCGACGACCATCGCCAGCAGTCCGAGCAGGACGACGGGGAGTGCGACCAACAGCGAGAGGTCCAGGACGACCACCAGTACCACTGTGGCGATGAACAGTCCGAACCCGGGCGCGATCGCGAGCAGGAGGTATCGTCCGGTGGACATGCCCATGTTCGCGTACGCCGCGTTGAGCGACTCGAGGAGGGAGCGAGCGCTCATGTCCGGCGTCGGCTGGGGTTCCGATTCTGATTCCGTCGACATAGGGGTGGGATCTAGGGGGGAGGGGTTGAAGCGGGATACGGGAAACGCGTCAGGCGAACTGGTTGAGACCGCGGATCTGGATCGGCAGTCCCTCGACGCCGTCGCGCTGGAAGCCGGCGATGGCCTCGTTGACCTCGTGGTAGCCGAGCACGTCGGCGTCGATGAGCTGGCGGATGATCTCCGCGCGCCGATCGAGTTCGTCGTAGATCTCGCGGGTGTCCTGGTAGCCCAGCAGGGTCGCGATCTGTTCTTCCAGCACGTAGGAGTTGTTTCGACCCGTGAAGGCGACCTCGTCGTCGCGGGGGTCCCACTTGAACGCCTGCCGAGTGACGACGCCGCCCTCGTAGTCGGAGTAGCCCTCGATCTCCTGGACCGAAGTGACCCGGCGGAGGACGTCGTCGCCCTGTTTGACCCGGTTCTGGAACAGCGCGACGTCGCAGTTGTCCATGAACGTCTCCGGGACGTTGATCGGGGCCCCGGTAAAGCGCTGGATCATCGAGACGATGTCGCTAGCGTGGAACGTGAGCATGACGGGATGACCCGTCTGGGCCGCCTGAAACGCCATCTGTCCCTCCGCCCCGCGGACCTCGCCCACGATGATGTAGTCGGGGCGCGAACGGAGCGCGGCCGCGACCAGATCGAACATGTCGACGTCGGCCGACTCGTCGCCCGACCCCTCGCGCGTCAGGAGTTGCTGCCACGTGTCGTGGGGCGGCAACACTTCCGCCGTGTCCTCCGCCGTGTAGATCTTCGAGTCCTGTGGAATGAACGAGAGGATCGCGTTCAGCGTCGTCGTCTTCCCGGAGGCCGTCTCGCCGACGACGAACACCGTTTGCTCGTTCTCGAGGCAGAGCCACAGATACGCCGCCAGTTCCGGGCTGAGCGTCCCCCACTTCGTGATCTGGAGGATCGACAGCGGAATGTCCTCCCCCTGACGGATCGTCATCGAGGGCCCCTGAACGGAGACGTCGTCGGAGTAGATGATGTTGATACGCGAGCCGTTGGGCAGGGTCGCGTCGATCACCGGATCGGAGTCGCTGACCGGGTGGTTCATCCGCTCGCCCATGTTCCGAAGCCACTGCTCGAACTCCGCGGGGGTGCCGAAGTCGACCGTCGCCTCGATCATCCCGTACGTGCCGTGATCGAGGTAACACTGCGTGGGACCGATCACGTGGATGTCCTCGTTGGCCGCGTCGACCATCACCGGTTCCAGCGGCCCGAGCCCGACGATGTCCCGCTGGAGCTGGTACCGGAGTCGATCGAACTGGTCCCGCGAGAGGGAGATCTTGCTGGTGCCGAGGGACTTGAGCCGACCGATCGACTGGCCGGTGAGCCCCGAAGTCACCTCGACGACGTCGTCGAGCAGTTCGTCGAGATGCTCCTCGAACTCGTCGTTGTCGCCGGGCGCCGGTCGCGTGACGCTCTTGTCCAGAATCCGTCGCCGGATTCGATCGTACAGCTCCTTGTCCGCTCCCTCGAGGGTCGGCTCGACGCAGTAGTAGGTAGTACTGATGCCGAGGTCGCCGTAGACGTGACAGAAGATCGGTGCCTCGGCCTCGTAGATCACGTTCGGCCGATCGGACTCCCACTCGCCCGACGGCTCGTCGATCAGTTTCGGATACTCGTTGTACTCCTCGTAGAACCACTCGAGGTGTTCCCGCAGGTGCGGGTACTCGTCGGCCAGTGCGTCCAGTTCGTTCTCGAGTCGTGCGGTGCCGAAATCGGACATGTTATGCCACCGTTCTACTGACGATCGAGATTCCCCGGCCCTGCTGGACGTTGAAGCCGATCGAATCGTCGACGGGGTTTCGCATGTTCTGGAACCGACGAACGAGAATCTTCCGGCGGATCTCCTGGCCGACCGCGTTCGTCTCGATCTGGAAGTAGACGTCGGCCACGTTCCGCAGCGGCCGCAGCGCGTCGTCGCGAACGCTCGTCGGATCGATCGTCAGGACGACCGTCTTGCCCCGCGTGGTCACGTGCCGGAGGAAGGTAACGAGCCGCTGGATGACGTGGTCCTCGTCGCCCTCGTCGGTGACCGCCTCGTAGTTGGGATCGTTTCGCAACAGCGCCGAGAGCGTGTCGACGTAGACCACGTCGGCCTTCCAGAGGGTCTCGGCGCTCGCGAAGCGGGCCAGCAGCTGGCGGTTCCGCCCTCTGTCGTGCGTGTCGACGTTCGCGTGCAGGAACAGCAACTGTTCGTTCAACAGGAGGTCGACGACGTCGTAGGACAGCGAGTTCATCTGCTGGACGAACTCCCAGCACTCGAGTTCCGTCGAGATGTAGGTGACGGAGGCGTCCTCGGTAGCCATCCCGTAGGAGAACCGCTGGGAGAGCGCACTCTTGCCGGCGCCGTCCTCTCCCTCGATGAGGACGACGCTGCCCTCGGGAATGCCGCCGCCGATGGCGTTGTTCACGCGATCCCGCCCCGTCAGTCCGATTGAGTGATAGTCAGTCATGGTACGTAGAATTCGAGCGTCTCCTCGTCGCCGTGGGTGCTGACGACGATCCGGTGCTCGGCGTCCGTCTCGAGGGACGCGTCGAACCGCAGTTCGGCGACGTCGCCGCGCCGCCAGCTGCTGGTATTACCCTGCAGTTCGACCGTTATCGCGTCCCGCTGGACGTACTCTCCGTTGAGTAGCACGTCCAGATCGCTCCCGTCGCTCGCGAGCGTCTTCTCGCCGGTGTTCTTGACGAGGACCGTGACGGCCTCCTCGGTCCCGTTGTACACCGCGTCGCTGCCCGGGTCGCTGATTATCTCGATGTCGGTGTCGATCTGGTCCCTGACGTCGCCGCTGTAGGTGTCGATCGAGTTGCTGATATCGTTGACGTTGGTCACGAGCGTCCCCGCGACCCCGGCCGCGACGAGCATCGCGGCGATGAACAGGATCAGCGTCGAGACCGAATCGCCGGCCATCGATCAGCTCACCTCCGTCGTCGTCGCGGCGATTCCGTACTCGGTCACGAGCTTCACCCTGTCCGGCCGGTCGTCCGCGGTGACGGTGATCGAAAGCCGCTCGCCGGGCTGCCAGGACTCTCGACCGGCCGTGCCGTTGACCGTCGCCGTCGTCCACTCGCCGTCGGCTACGAACGCGCCGTCGACGAGCAGATCCGTCGCCGGAACCGTCAGCGTCGTCGAACCGGTGTTGGTCGCGTTCACGGTGAGTGCGCTCCCGTCGTAGCTCGCCGTCTCGAGGTCGATCGCCGTATTGCGCATCTCGAGCGCCCGATCGTCGCGGTCGTCCACGGCCGTCGTGCGCTCCTCGTGGGCCGTCTGGACGACCGGGTAGGCGATCCCGACGGCCACGAGCATGCCGACGAAGAGGATCGCCGTCGCGCCACTGGTGCTGAATCCCACGTTCGGTCACCTCGATCGGGGGGTCACGGCCCCAGCTCCGATTCGGGCGCGCGGTCGGGGTCCGGTTGGACCTCGGCTTTCGTTTCGTGGATCTCCCGGAGCTTCATGATGTACGTGTAGCTGTCGGCGTGATCCTCGGCGGTCAGTTCCTCCGGCGCCGAGCCCGGATCGACGTGCATGTCCAGATCCGGGCCGCTGAGGACGTCCTCGAGGTGCGTCTCGACGTCGTCGCCGATCCAGCCGATCTCGGCGTAGTAGGAGATCGCCCGCAGCGTCGCGGCCGACCCGCCCGTCCGAACCAGCTGGGTGAGCCACTCGAAGACGATGATGTCCGTCGCGTACGTGTCCGCGAGCGTCGACAGCGTCGCGTCGTCCGGATCGTCGTCGGACTCGCCGTCGTCGCTCGAGTCGGCATCGGCGCCCGCGTCGGTTCCGGCGGCGTCCGCCGCTGTCTCTGGCTCGTCGACGCTGTCGGTCGCCTGTACTTCGACGCGCGTATCGTCCGTCTCGTCGCCGTCGTCCTCGTCGAACGGAATCCGTTCGCCGTCCGACGACTGCGCCGCCGCGGCGTCCTCGATCGCGCCCTTGAGGTCGTCGAACGAGACCGTCTCGTCGGTCGTCGGGTCGGCGGCGAGCCGGCTCTCGATTCCGGGCGCGCTCGAGGCGTCGTCGCGGCTCGTCTCGTCCTCGCCGAAGACGCCGAAGCCGCTCTGGGCCTCGCCCTCGCCGGTGAACGGGTTCACGTCGTCGGTCACCTGATCGTAGACGCCCAGCAGGCGCTGGACGCGATCGTTCATCTCCTCGACCTGCTCGGCGACGTGTTGCTGCGAGTCCTGGACCGACCCCAGCTCGTTTTCCTTGTCCTGGAGTTCCGCCTCGAGCTCTTCGATTCGATAGAAGAGGTCGTCGATGTCGTCCTCGTCGTCGCTCGATCCGCGGCCGAAGAAGCCGCTGCCACCGCTGCTACCGCCGCTACTGTCGCTCTCAGTCGACCCGGACTCGGGGTTGGGGTCGGACGGATCGGTCTCTCGAGACTGCGCGTCGGTCACGGACTCGGAATCGGGCTCGCCGTCGAACTCGTCGCTCTCCTCCCGTCGCTGCTCGCGCTGGCGGCCGCGGCGACCGCCGCTGTTCGTGAGGAAGTCTTCGATGAGTTCGCGGAGGGATGCGAGTCCGAAATTCATGGTCTCCTACACGCGCTCGTAACTCGGGAGAACGTTCGTCGCAGTCGACTCGAGGGCGGCAACCGGCTCGAGGACGCCGACAACGGGCGGCGTGTCCCCAGTTACACGTTGCAGACTCATACTACTCCTCAGTAGCGGGTAGGGTCCTAAAGGTGTACGCTCGAGTTCGCGCCGCGTTTCGAGTCGTGAGTCGAGTCTCGATACGCCGCCCGAAATGGTACAGAGCTTGATAGTCCGACTATTCGTTGTCCCGACCGGGGTGCATCCCCAGATACTGTGATGCCACCACTCTCGCCATCCACCGACCCTCGACGGGACACGACCGACGTCCCGTCGCCACGCCCGCGGAGGGAGCGACGGGCTCGGCCCGTCAGGTCGGTGGGGAACGTCCGCATGGATGTGGGCGCTCGAGCGTGTCGCGTGCGGTGTGACGCGTGGGGGCGAGGCCGGCATGCAGGGTGTACGCACTATGTTCGAAGCAATAACAGACAACGAAGAACGTGGCCAGGTGGGTATCGGTACCCTCATCGTGTTCATCGCGATGGTGCTGGTCGCAGCGATTGCAGCAGGGGTACTAATCAATACAGCGGGTGTCTTGCAGAGTCAAGCGTCCGACACCGGCTCCGAAACGCAGGAGGAAGTCGCCAACCAGATCGACGTCGTCCACGCAATTGGTGAGGTCGGCACAAGTGGTGATAATCAGGCAGTCGACAGGGTCAACCTGACGATCAAGAAGTCAGCCGGCTCGAACGCCATCGATCTGACCTCGATGACAGTTCAATACACCAGCGATGACAAATCTAAGACACTTATTCACGGCGGCAATAACGTCACTAACGCTAACGATACTGTCTATACCACTAGTGGAGTTGATACCTACGAGGACAACTCGCTGACGAGCAGCGAACAGCGTGTCGTGCTCACCATTCAGGTGAATGATATTGAGCAGGGTACTGAGGGTGCCGGTGACGCTACAGGGCTCCCCGGTGGCTCCGACGCGACCATCAAGCTGGTCGACCAGTCCGGTGCCCAGTACACGTACGGCGTGAGCGTGCCGAGTACCTTCGGTGACAAGAACGTGGTGGAGGTCTAAGATGTTCGAACCCACCACCGAAAACGATGAGCGCGGTCAGGTCGGTATCGGTACCCTTATCGTCTTCATCGCGATGGTCCTCGTCGCGGCGATCGCGGCGGGTGTTCTGATCAATACTGCCGGTGTCCTGCAGAGTCAGGCATCCAACACCGGCTCCGAGACACAGGAAGAAGTCGCCAATCAAATCGATGTTGTTCACGCAGTCGGAATGACGGACAGCAACGAGAACGTTACGGCACTAAACTTGACTATCAAGAAGTCGGCCGGGTCGAACGCTATCGACATCACGTCGGCGACGGTCCAGTATACGAGCGACAACGAGGACGTTGCACTCACCTACAGCGATACAGCCAATGACATATCCGCTGCGGACGACACGTCGTTCGCAACGAATGGTATCAACGGTAACGACGGTGAGTCACTAATCCAAACCGATGAACGGATGCAAATCCTCATCGACACTGTCGAGATTGAAGGTAGCGGACTGTCAACTGGCTCGGACGCAACGATCAAAATCGTCGATCAGTCCGGCGCGCAGTACACGTACGGTGTGACCGTACCGAACACCTTCGGCGACAAGAGCGTTGTTGAGGTCTAACCACCTCACACACGACTGACAACCAATGACCCCCGATCCACTCGAGCACGACGACGGCGTCCTCGCCCCCGACGAGCTGCAGTTGGAAGACGATCACGTCGAGGAGTTGGGCGAGAACCGTTATCTCGTTCGGTCGGATGGATCCGGCTCGAAGCGCACGGAGATGTCTGGGCCCTCGAGGCCGCAGACGCACCGCCAGCGGACGAGGCGTCCGCTGAGGGTGTCCACGGCGAGTCAGGCGATCACGCACGCACGCATCACGCACTCGCCGACGCGTCCGAACCACACGGGGTCGATATCGCGTTGAAGACCGACGGAGAGATCGCACACCACCGCGCGACGTCCAACGACGTCCGCGAGGTGTTCGTGGACCTCCTGACCTGGTACGCGGGCCAGCTCGACGACGACATGTCGCCCAGCGAGGCGTTGCAGGTCATGCTGGCCGCGTCCGATCTCGAGGTCTGAGCGCCGTCGGCGACACACAAACAGAGAATACAGGAATACGGCGTGTCTCGTTTCGGCGGATTGCGGATTTTCCGCTCCGTTTGCGGATTGCGATCGAGCGGTCGACGAACGTTCTGTTATTACATCCCATTCATCGGATCGCTACTGGCGAGTTGGCGCTGACGGGTCCGATCACGACGTTCCGTATAGAGCGTCGCTCGAGTCGACTCACGGTACGAATCAGTCCGCGACTCAGGGCTCGATATCGTCCGGGTCTTTTTGCGAGTGCCGGCGAGAGCGACTCGTATGCCAACCCATCCCTCCAGCGTCCCCTCGCGCCGACGGTTTCTCGGCGTCGCCGCCGGCACGGTTGCGACGGTCGCGACCGCCGGCTGTCTCGGCGCCCTCGCCGGCGGCTCGTCGGGCATGACGCGAATCGAATCCGAAGACCCGTCCGAACCGCGCGAGGGCTCGCCCGGCGAGTTCTACTACTTCCTCGAGGAGAACGACGTCGCGGTCGACGAACTGCTTCGCGACGGCGACGAACTCTATCTGACCTACCGCTCCGGGGCCGAGACCGTCGAGGAGTCGGACGAGGAGATCACGATCGTCTACGAGATCTACAAGCGAGCGCTTATTCAGCGCGGATCGTCGGTCGAATTCCTCTACGCCGAGATTTCGAACCCGTTCGACGGGCAGGCGGTGGGTTGGGGAATCAACACCGAGTGGATCCGCAAGTACGACGGCCCCGACGGGGACGGCTCGAGCGACGAGTCATCGATCGCCGACGACGTCGAGTCTGAACCCGGCAACGAATCGAACGAATCCGCGGGGAACGAAACGGACGGCAGCGGCAATGTCGATATGGGCCAGGTCACGCTCTGGAACAACATCATGAACTCGAAAGTCTACGAGTCCGACCTCGAGGACGGCGAGGCGGAATCCGACCTCGACAACGGGACCGAGGCCGATGCGAACGACTCCGACGAGAACTAACCGAGACGGCAGTCGAACCCGAACGGTATCGATCACACGGTCCCGAGAACGCACGTCCTCCCGAGTCACAGCCTCGACCGGGATCGGTTGCGGCCGCATCGATCGCCTCTCGGCGTCGGGCAGCGGCTTCGAGTCCCGCTCGCCCTCGATGAGGTCCTTTTTCCACCTCGAGCGCCAATCCCGGCCCATGACCGATGCACGCGCGGAATTTCTGGCCGGCGAGCGGCCGGAGGACGTGGCGCTGTTTCTGGCCGACTCGTACGTCTCCGACGACCGCCTGGCCGAGTTCGGCGAGCGCGTCGAGGACGGCGTCCTGATCGTCGTCGACGGCGAGCGCGGCCGCAACGCCTTCGAGGCGGCGACCGGCACGCAAGCGATGCAGTTCGCCAAGTCCGCAATGGAACTCGAGGGGATCATCGACGACGACCTCACCGGCGGACAGTGTCCGGAGGCGCCGGCCGACGAGGACCACGCGGTCCAGTTCGTCTTCGCCTTCGCCGAGGAACAGAACGAGGACGTCGGCGGCATCTACGCCGAGGGCGACGTCGTCCACGCGTACGCGCGGTGTACGTGCGGCACGGCGTATTCGGACAAGTGGAACGTCCCCGACGCCGACGACTGATTCGGCGGGATCGCCCGCACGCGATTCGCGGGCGGCCCACACGACCGTTTCAGCGGTAAGGCGCACGCTTTTGCGGCCCGAGCGGCTAGATTCGGGCTATGAGCTCGTTCGAAACGCCACACGAGACCGGCCGGGGATTCGGCCTCTCGAGTCGCGAGGTCCGGGTGATCGGCGGCGCGAGCATTCTGATGGCGATCAACGTCGCGGTGATGTACGCCATCGCGACGACGCCGTTAGCGCAGGTCAACGAGTACCTGTTCGCGGCCCCGATCATCGGCGCGGTCGTCTACGGCGCGGCGATCATGGCCGGCCAGTTCGTCGCTCAGCGGGGCGTCGAGGGCGGAAATATGGGAATCGCCTTCGTGGGGATGGTACTCCTGCAACTCGCGTTCGGGATCTTCGGAGCGGGCGTGCTCCGGTTTGCCCCGCGAGAGAGTCAGCTGACGATTCTCGGGATAACGGCGGTCGTCGTCGCGCTCATGACCGCCGGGATCTCCGGCTACGTCTACGCGCGCTCGAAGACGTTCGAGAGCTGGGGGACGTACGCGGGCTACGCGTTCATCGGAGGGCTCGTCGCGATCCTGGTCGGCACGTTCGTCCAGCCCGTCCTGCTGGCCGGGTTCGCCCTGATCTTCCTCGGATTCCTGCTCCGACTGGGCTACGAGATCTGGAAGGTCCGAGACCACCGCGACGCCTCGGTCGCGCTCCAGACGATCGGCGTCTACGTCGCCGTGGCCGGCGTCTTCGTCCACGTCCTGCAGCTCGTGATGCGGTACGTCGCCCAGCGGTAACGGGTACGTTCTCTCAGCGGTACCAAATTTGACGCGAGCAGTCGTACGAAATCGGTGGAAATGTGGATGGGAGTGGGAGCAGCTATTGACGGGGAGGATGCCGGCAGGATGCAGGAGCTCGGGTTCGACACGGCCAAGTGGTTATGAAGGCGATCCTGCCGTACGTAGACGATAGATAGTCTCCCTATTAGTGATCATTCCAAAGTCGTTTGGGATCCCGTGGAGCGAGAGAAGCGGAACCGATAGCAGGAGGACGCTCGCGCTCTCGGATCGGCCGCGACGGCCTCGATCGGCCGTCCGCTTTTCGTCCGCTTCTCCGTCCGCTTACGTCTCGTCGGTCGCCGAATCGGCGTCGGCGTCCTCGCTCTCGTCCGCGACGACCTCGCGGAACGCGTCGAGGATGACCTGTTTCGTCACGGCGCCGCGTGACGTCCAGTGGTTCGCGTAGTCGAGCATGTCGTCGTAGATGTCGGGTTTGCAGCCGGCGGCCTTGGGATGGCCCCCGCCGTTTACCTTCCCCGCGACCTCGTGGCAGCGGTCGAACGCGTCCGTGCCGCGGATCGAGGCGGAGCCGGCGGGTTTGACGACCACCGAGGCGTCGGCGCCCTGCTCGCGCATCCCCTCGGCGACCTCGTTCTGCGAACAGCGACCGTAGGTGACGCCGACCGTATAGTCGCCGATCTCGCGGAACTCCGCGCGGGCCAGCGCTCGGTCGATCAGCGCCTCCTTCTCCTCGCGGCGCTCGGCGAGGTAGTCCCGGACCCACTCGGGGAGGTCGACGCCGTACTCGCGGACGACCTCGACGTACTCCGCGGGATCGGTCCAGTAGGCGTAGTCCGCCAGATCGTCGCTGCGGGGATCCTCGCGCAGCCAGAGGTCGTGGTCCCGCGTCACGGCGGCCAACTCCTCGTACATCGGCGAGAAGTCGTACTCGAGCGAGCGGTAGACGACGTCGGCGGAACACTCCTCGTCGGAGTCGCCGACGACGAGGTCGACGCCGGCGTCGCGGACCGCCTGCGCGACGTCGTCGCCCCACTGGTGGTGGTCGTACCACGCGACGCGGTCCCCGGTCTCGAGGGCCGCGTCGAGTTCCTCCTCGACGTACTCGTACCTGTCCGGCGCGAGATCGCAGACGTAGATATCGATCCCCTCGTCGCCGAACTCGGCGACGCGGGCCAGCGCGTCCTCGACGTCGTGGGGGCTGGCGGGGATCAGCGCCACCTCGTGGGGCGTGGGCTCGGGCTCCTCGAGCGGATCGACGGCCTCGCCGGTGAGTCCCGCCGTCACTTCGTCGGCGTCGTCGACGGCGTCGGCGGCGTCCGCGGCGTCGGTCGGCACGTCGGCGTCAGTAGAGTCGTCAGCGTCGTCCTCGTCGTCCGGTTCCGGGACGTTCCGGATATCGTCGTAGGCCTCGCGGAGCAGGGCGACGCAGGCCAACCCGTCGGCGTCGGGGTCGGCGATGACCGCGACCTCGGCACCCTCGAGGGCGGCCGCGGCCTGCTCGTCCTCGACGTCCTCCTCGAGCGCGTCGGGCAGGAAGAAGCCGGTTCCCGGCAGCACGGACTTGCGGGCGATCGGGAGGTCGCCGCTGTCGATGAGATCTTCGTCCATGGAAACGACTGCGTGACGGGTCCGGAAGTAATCGCCGGTCTCGGCCGTCGAGGCGGCGCACCGTCGGCCTCGAGACGCGATGCCGGTGGGCCGTTGGTCGCCGAGACACGACGGCGTCGCCGCCCGTCGCCCGCCGATCGCGACTCAGGCGGTACCGGCCGCGTCCTCGCCCTCGCCCGCGGGCTCGAGTTGTCGAACCGTCAGGACGGGAACCGGCGAGGTCCGGACGACCCGTTCGGCGACGCTCCCTAACAGGAGGCGGTTCTCGCCGTGGCGACCGCGGGTCCCGGTCGCGATCAGGTCGGCGTCGATCTCGCGGGCGTACTCGCAGATCTGGGCCGCCGGCCGCCCCTCGCGGACGGCGGTATCGATCTCGAGGTCCGCGTCGGTGCGCTCCTCGACGGTGGCGAGCGCGGCGTCGGCGGTCGTCTCGAGGGCGGTCCGCAGTTCGTCCCGGAGCTGCTCGGGTGAGGCGTCGACCTCGCTGGCGTCGACGACCGAGAGGGCGTGGACCTCGGCGTCGAAGCGGTCGGCGAGATCGAGCGCGACGTCGACGGCCCGCTTGACGCTCTCGGAGCCGTCGGTGGCGACCACGACCGTATCGAACATGCACGGGGGTTACGGCCGAGACGGCTTAAACACCGGCGGCTCCGCCCCGCGAGCGGGCGCTCGTGGGATGGCTTTTTTGTGACGGGGGACACACCACCGCGTATGGTCGCCAGCCAGCCGGTTACCGTCGATACCGTACTCGCGCCGGTCGACGGGAGCGAAGAGTCCGCCACCGCCGTCGAGTACGCCGTCGCCGTCGCCGATCGCTACGACGCCGAGGTCCACGCGCTGTACGTGCTCGGCCGCGGCGTCATCCAGGGAATGAACGCCGGCACCCTCGAGGAGGACGCCGTCGCGGAGGACACGCAGGGCTTCTTCGCGGATATCGGCGCCATCGCGGAGGAGGCGGACGTTCCCCTCGTCACGTCGGTCGACGACGGCTTCTCGCAGACGCGCAAGACGCGCCACCCCGGCAGCGTCGTCCTCGACACCGCCGACGCCGTCGACGCCGACTTCATCGTCCTGCCCAGGGAACCGGTCACCGAAACGGCGTCGGCCGAAGTCCTCGAGCGGGCCGCCGAGTACGTGCTCTCCTACGCGAGTCAGCCCGTCCTGTCGGTGTGAGTACGGGAGTGCGATGGCGGAACGCTACGGAGAGCGAGCGACTCGAGGGGATCCGAACCAACGGGACGAACACGGGAATTTTCACCGGCGGCGCTCCGCAGAGCGTCGGCTCTGGACGAGTGACGAACCCCGAGAAGGGATGTGACGGGAAGGATTCGAACCTTCGGCACACCCGTGGAACGGGCGTGTGTTACGCTACACCACCGCCACGCCGACTGCATCCGATACGCCACCGACGTTCTCGATATAAGTGCGGGACGGTTCTCACTCAGCGATTCGCTGGGATACCCACTGGGCTCCGACGAATCACAGACTCCGGAGAAACGTCCGCAGTTCGGCGTATGCAGTGTCGTACTCGTCGTCGAAGACGTGGTGGCCGGCGTTCGGAACGTGGACCAATCGCCCGTCTCGAAGCGAGTCGACCGCGGCGACGTCCTCGAGGCGACGCTCGAGGTCGACGTCGGACCGCAACACGAGCGCCGGACAGGCGATCTCGGAAAACGTCTCCGCGTGAGGTGCGGGGAACTCTTCGCGTGCGAGCCGTCCGGCCGTTTCCGGGCTGCAGTCGAGTGCGCTGAGTGCGAGGCGTCGAGCGTGAACCGGGTCCTCGTTCGGATACTGTTCGACCAACTCCTCGACCGTCGAGTCGACGACCTCCTCCCGTCGTTCTCGTGCCATCGCGACCCGCTCGTCGGGGTCTCGATCGGGTCGCTCGTGGAGCCCGATCGGATCCTCGAGGGCGATCGCTCGCGGGAGATCGGGGTGTCTCGCGGCCGTCCACGCGACGGTCGCCGCGCCCATCGAATGCCCGAGCAGGATCGGATCGTCGAGACCGAGTTCGCGGACGAGGCCGCGCAGATCCGCGATGCGGTCGTCAAGGCGATAGCCGGTCTCGGGCGCGTCCGACCGGCCGTGGCCGCGGGCGTCGTACGCGACCACCTCGTAGTCGGCAGCGAGATCGTCCGCGAGCGGGACCCATCGCAGACCGCTCTCGCCGAACCCGTGTGCCATCACGACGGCCGGTCCGCTACCGGTCCGGTAGTAGCCGAGGTCGACACCGTTCGCGCGGACGGAATCCATCGTCCATCCCTCCGGTAACAGCCGCTCGTACTCCGCCTCCATCGCTACCGGTGTCTCGTTTTCGTGTTGGGTGGGTAATACTAACGGAGGATAACGCGCGTGTCAATTCGTCCGCTCGGGACCGGGCCGATCCCTCGTTCGTCTGCGTCCGTTCCACTCGGTCAGACGGCGGGAAAGCAGTGAGTCACGTACTCGAGCGGACGGTAGCGCAACGGGGTGGTGACTTCTACACTCGGATCGCCATCTCCTGTTCGAAGCTCTCGGTCCCGGTCGCCTCGAAGCCGACCCGCTCGTAGAGCGCGATCGCGGGGTTGTTCCAGCGTTCGACGGTCAGCCAGACCTGTTCGATCCCGATGTCGCTGGCGTGACCGAGCAGGTGCTCGAGCAGTTTCGTCCCGATTCCGGCCCGCTGGTACTCCTGGAGGACGAAGATCGCGAGTTCCCACTCGACGTCGCTTCGGGCCTCGATCGCCGACGGATCGTCGGTGTCGGGGACGAGCATCGCGTGGGCGACGACGTCCTCGCCGTGGTAGGCGACGACGTTGACGCTCTCCTCGGCGATCGTCTCGAGCCAGTTGCGGATGCGGGACTCGCCGGTCGGCGGGATCCCCTGTGCCCGGTCGGTGGGATCGAACGCGACGTACATCTCGACGACGTCCTCGAGGGTCTCCGCGAAGTCGTTCGTGGCCCGGATCTCGATCGATCGACCCTCGCGGTCCTCGGTCGTCGTCGGCGGCGAGGGGAACGGTCCGGCCGGCTCGTCCGGATACGGTCTCGTTCCGGCCATCGTTATCGCACCAGTTTGACGGTCGTCGGGGCGTTCAGCAGGACGAACTCGGTGATCGGACCGAGCTGGATCTTGCCCATCGGACTCAGGGTCCCGCCGCCGATGACGAGCTGGTCGAACTCGCCCTGTTCGGCGTGGTCGACCAGCGCGCTGCCGGGATCGCCCTCGAGCGTGACGATCTCGGCGTCGATCTCGGCCTCGGCCAGCAGCTCCTCGGTCCGTTCGACCATCTCCGCCTGCGAGCGTTTCGACTCGGGCTTCTCGACGATGGCGACGGTGAGGTCGTCCCCGACCTCCCGCGTGCGCTCGATCGTCTGCCGGAGGGTTTTGAGGGATTCGTCGCTCCCGACGAGGCCCACTAAGACGTTCATACCCATGCATGTGCGCCGATGGACGAAAACCGTTGTGCCGCAGTCGGACCGGCGCTTCCTCGAGACGGCGGACCGCGCACTCGCACTCGAGTGCGACCGTGCCAAACGGCACCGCAGACCTTGCGCAGGACGACGACGTTAAGAACGTGTGGTGAGTACGTTGACCGAATGAGTGATGCGGCGCTCGATGTCGTGGAGTTCCTGCTCACGACGAGCGTGTATTCGGACGACCGAACGCTGGACGAGAACGATCTGCCGCCGTCGTATCGCCGCGTGTTCTGGACCGGCGGCGTCGAGAGCGACGGCGACGATGACGAGGAGTCGGGACGCACTCCCGCCGGCATCAGTCGCCCGCTCTCGGTGACGACGACGACGGCCCGGGAGGCGACCGACGTCGACCGACCCTGGGAGGCCGTCTCGGACCTGATGTTCACCGAACGCGACGAGTTTTCGGGGACGATCACCCTCGCCCAGCAGGGAATGGCCGAGCAGTGGTTCGTCGATCGCGTCGACGACGATCGACTGCGCGAGAACCCGACGCTGGCGAAACACTTCGCGGACCACGAGGAGTTCGGCGAGAACTTCGACGTCACCCACGAGGAGGCCCGGGAGCAAAACCGGCCGATCCAGGCCGATCGCGTCTGGATCGACGGTCTCCTCGAGGAGTACTTCGACGAGGAGGAAGACGAGGAGATGCTCGACCTCGTCGAGGTCCGCGCGCCCGAGGAGGTCGACATGTCCCTCGACGACCTCGTCCTCACCGAGGACCAGGAGAACGAACTCGACAAGATCTCCAAGGCGATCGAACACCGCGACTACCTCTCGAACATCGGCCTGCGCGAGATCGGGAAACTGCTGTTCGTCGGGCCGCCGGGCACCGGGAAGACCTCGACTGCTCAGGCGCTGGCCCAGGACATGGATCTGCCGTTCGTCGAGGTCAAACTCTCGATGATCACGAGCCAGTACTTAGGCGAGACCGCGAAGAACGTCGACAAGACCTTCGAGGTCGCCAAGCGGCTGTCGCCGTGTATCCTGTTCATCGACGAGTTCGACTTCGTCGCCAAGACCCGCAGCAGCGACGAACACGCCGCGCTCAAGCGCGCCGTCAACACCCTGCTCAAGAGCATCGACAACATCTCGCTGATCGAGGACGACGTCCTGCTGATCGGCGCGACCAACCACCCCGATCAACTGGACGACGCCGCCTGGCGGCGGTTCGACGAGATCATCAACTTCCCCAAGCCCGACAACGACATGCGGGCGGACATCCTCTCGCTGATCACCCGGCGGATGGAGATCGACGAGTTCGATCCGCAACTCATCGCCGAGGCGACACAGGGGCTGACCGGCAGCGACCTCCGGATGGTGCTCCGCGAGGCCGTCCTCGAGGCCCTGACCGAGGACCGGACGACGCTGACACAGGAGGACCTGCTCAACGCCGTCGAGGAGTTCGAGGAGCGGGACACGCTGAAGAACATGGACATGATGGGCGGCGACCACGACGCGCTGGTCGCCGGCGGCGATCTCGGGAAAGCGAGCGACGGCGGCGAGCCGAGCGGTCACTCGCACGACCACGACCACGATCACGACCACGACCACTGACGCTCTACCGACAGTCACCCGCGACGCGCCGCATCGCGAGTCCCACGACGCGCGGCCGGGCGTAACTGACAACTGCGCGCCCGGCGTCGTTTCCGTATGCGGGATTTCCATAGCCACACGAACTACTCCGACGGGGGATTTCTGCGGGGGATGGTACAGGCCGCCGAGGAGGCCGGCCTCGAGGGAATCGGGCTCACCGATCACTGTACGGTTTCGTCGCGGGAGGAGCCCGCGACCGTCCGGAGCGTCTACGGCTTCAATCTGGACCTGACCTACGAGCGGCGCCGCCGGGCCATCGAGACGCAGCGCGAGCGCGAGGACCTCGCGGTCGAGATCTACGACGGCGTCGAGATGGACTACGATCCGCGCGACGAGAGCGAGATCCGCGACTTTCTCGAGGAGGCAGACTTCGACTACACGATCGGCAGCGTCCACGGCGTCGACGGGCTGAACGTACAGGTACCCGGTAACTTCGCGGAGTTGACCGAGACGGAACTGGACGGGATCGTCGACGACTACTTCGAGAAACTCGTCTCGCTCGTCGAGTCGGAACTGTTCGACGTCGCGGCTCACCTCGATCTGATCGAGCGGACGGCGTCGCTTCGCGGGCGAGCGACGATCGACCACTACGAACGCGTGGCCGAAGCGCTCGCCGACTCCCGGACGATCCCCGAGATCAACGCCGGGCGGGCGGTCTCCGATATGGCGCTCGTCCACCCGTCCGAACCGTTCCTCGAGACGCTGCGATCGTACGACGTGCCCCTCACCGTGGGGTCGGACTCCCACAGCCCGGACGAGATCGGCGAGCGAGCGACCTTCCTCGAGGAGTACCTCGCCGAGCACGGCATCGACCCGGTCGCGCCGCCGGGGCTGGAGTGAGGGGACGCGACGCGCCGACCGCGCCGACTGAGGGAGGGGACGGGAGGCCCGCCCGAGGGGGAATACCCTTTATGCGACGGCTGCTAATCACACCTCGATGAGCGATGGATCGCCACGGGACGACGCGGCGGCCGACGGCAACGCGATCCGTCTGCATCCGCGACGACGAGTCGACGAACACGGCCTCGAGGATCGAATCGCACCACAGCCCGTTCTCGCTCCCGTCGAGACTACTCCGGGGAGGTGGCCGCGTCGATGCGCGTGACCCTGCTCGGCACCGGCGACACCACCGGCACGCCGACCGTCGGCTGCGACTGCGACACCTGCGAGGCCGCCCGCGAGCGCGGCGTCGAGCGCACCCGGTTTTCCGTCCACGTCGAGAACGAGCGGATCGACGAGTCGCTGCTGATCGACTTCAGCCCCGACTTCCGCTATCAGTTCCTCCGGGAGGAGGACCTGTCGCTGCCCGACGCCGCCGTCATCACCCACATCCACTTCGACCACCTCGACGGTCTCGGCAACGTCTTCCGCGTCTTCGACTCGCTTGACGTCTACGCCGCAGACGAGACCGACCCCGAGACCGGGAAGAGCGTCGCGGAGACGGTCCGCGACGACTACCACTACCTCGAGCCGATCACCGTCCGCCCGACGACGCCGCTCGAGACGATTCACGTCTGCGGGTTCGACGTCACCCTGGTGCCGGTCGAACACCCGCCGCTGGTCTGTTACGGGCTCGCGATCGAAGACCCCGTGACCGGGGCGAAGCTGTCGATCTCCGGCGATACGAGCTACAACGTACCCGACGGGTCCCGCGAGGTGCTGGCAGATCCCGACCTGCTGCTGGCCGACGCCATCGTCCCCGCCCACCTCTGTGAGTACCACCCGATCGGCGGCCGCCACGAGACCGACGACGGCGTCCCCCGGACGTTCGGGACGAAACACATGACCCGGGAAGGGGCCCTCGAGTTGGCCGCCGAACTGAACGCCGAACGGACGCGACTGGTCCACCTCGCACACTACTATCCCGTCGACGAGGCGTTCGAGGAGCCGCTGGCGGTCGACGGCGAGCAGTACCGCCTCGAGTAGTCGCTGCGGTCGACGTGCTCGGCGATCGAACGGTCACGAGACCCTGTCGGTCCTGACACTCAAACGTCTCGAGGTGCCGTTGATACCCATGGAGTGGACCAGACGGCGCGTCGTCGGGACGACCGTGGCGACCGCCGCGCTCGCGGGCTGTCTCGGTGAGACCGAGGACGGATCCGATGCCCTCGACGAGTCGAATGGCGCCAACGAGTCGAACGGCACCGACGGATCGGAGGAACCAGCGGAACGCAACGCCTCGGCGGCCCTCGATGACGCCGACCTCGCGGACCGCACCGGGCAGGACGAGGTAACGATCACGGTCGATCCCGAGGGGAACGACTTCGAGCCCGCGGCGTTCGAGATCGATCCGGAGACGCTCCTCGTCTGGGAGTGGACGGGCTCGAGTACGGAACCCTATCCGATCGACATCCCCGAGGGGTGTATCTGGGACCAGGAAGTGGACGAAGAGACGGTCGAGGACCGGTCCGGCGGCGACGAGTTCGATCGCCTCTTTACGGTCCCCGGCGCGTATCGCTACGGCAGCCGCGACGCCGACGGCGAGGAGTTCACCGGCGGGTTCCGGGTCGTCGAGAGCCAGTAGTCGACCGATGCCTTTTTTCGCCCGTTGACCGGCACGGAACGTATGGAGCCAGTCAAAACGGGCGTCCTCGGCTGTGGGACGATCAGCGACGCGTACCTCGGTGCGGACGATCGGTTCGACGCGTACGATATCATCGCCTGCGCCGACATCGACGCGGAGCGAGCGCGGGAAACGGCCGACGAGTACGGCCTGCGGGCGTCCGATCCCGACGGGATGCTCGACGACGACGAGATCGAACTGGTCGTCAATCTGACGCCGCCGTCGGTCCACGACGAGACCTGTCGCGACGTCCTGACGGCGGGCAAGCACGTCTACGTCGAGAAACCGCTGGCCGCGAGCGTCGAGGAGGCCGAGGCGATCCTCGAGACCGCGGCCGCGGAGGGATTGCTGGTCGGATCGGCTCCCGACACGTTCCTGGGTGCGGGGCTGCAGACCGTCCGGTCGGCGATCGACGACGGACTGATCGGCGAGCCGGTGGGCGCGACGGCCGTCTGGGCGTCGGGCGGACACGAGAGCTGGCACCCGTCGCCCGACCTCTACTACCGGCGCGGCGGCGGCCCGCTGTTCGATATGGGGCCGTACTACGTGACGGCGCTGGTCTCCGTGCTCGGCCCCGCCGATCGGGTCACCGGGTCGACCGCCCGCACCGTCGAGCAGCGGACGATCACGAGCGATCCTCGCCGCGGGGAGACCATCGACGTCGACGTCCCCACCCACGAGTCGGGGGTCATCGACTTCGCCGACGGAGCGACCGCGAACGTCCTGATGAGCTTCGACGCGCCCGGGCGATCGACGTTCGCCTCCCCCGCCTTCGAGATCTACGGCACCGAGGGGACGCTCCGGCTCCCGGATCCGAATCGGTTCGAGGGTCCCGTCGAGTTCGCTTCGGGCGACGGCGCGACGGAAGAGGTCGAGTTGACCCACGAGTACACCGACGGACGAGGCGCCGGCGTCGCGGACCTGGCGGCCGCGGTCCGCGGCGACTGGAACCACCGGACGACCGGGTCCCTCGCCGCTCACGTGCTCGAGATTCTCGACGGGATACGCGAGGCGTCGGAAACCGGGAGTCACGTCGCCCTCGAGACGAGCGTCGATCGCCCCGAGCCGCTGCCGCCGGCGTTCCCGGAATCGATCGCGGATTGACTGCAGCTGATATCTAACGCTTGATGAGAGGGAAATCAGACCGCTACGACGATTCGAATTGAAACCGGTGCTCCGAGAGCGTCCGCTGTGCGGAGGCGCGCGCCGTCGGCCGGTCGAGCGTCAGCGAGGACGGCCGACGATATCGTGCGAGGGCTGAGCGAATAGTGCGGGACCGAAGGTCCCGCATACCATGCGAACGGCGTGACACGCCGTGAGCAGACGTAGTGAGCGAAGCGGCTGGGGAGGGTGTGGCGATTCCCTGCCGCCAGCGTGAGCGGACGGTTTCACTGCTTCTGGCCCGGTCATCGAAAACAGCAAACGCTAGCGAGGAGCCGTCGATCGGCCCGACTCAGCCGAACTGATCCAGTCCGGACTGGCGGCGCCGTTTCCCCTCCGGTTCCGCCACCCAGGGCGTTCGGCGGTCGCGCTCGGCCTCGAGGTCGGTTTCGGATTCCGACGCCGAGTCCGACCCTGCCGCGGGCTCGTACCCGTCACACGACGGGCCACACTCCGACTGCGCGTCGACGACGCGCCCCTTCCACGCGCAGTGAGGCAGCGTCGCGCCGCTCGAGTCGTCCGGCCGACAGGCCTCACAGTCGGGGAACCCGTAGGTCCGCCAGCCCTTGCCGTAGGCGCGTTCGGCGATCCGGCGGCGCGCTCGCGCCTTCGCCTCGGCGTCGACGACGGCGATCTCGGTGCGTCCGGGACGGAACTCGAGGGGCTCGATCCCGGGCTCGTCGACGGGAAGCGGCGTCGGCTCGCGGACGACCTCGATCTCGAGCGCGGTGTCGTCGCCGTCGGAACCGCTCGAGTCGCCCGGATCGGCCTCGCGGTGGACGCGCCAGACGCCGACTTCGTCGGGGATCCTGTTCAGGTGCGCGCGCGTGACGTAGCTCTCGGTCGCGAGGACGACCTCGTCGACCAGCGCGAGGCTGACGTCGGTCCGCAACTGGGCCTCGAGGTCGCCGGGTCGCTCGAGGTCGGGTTTGTTCTCGATGCCGACGAGGCGGCCGTACCAGTCGGGGTAGCGAGCGGTCTGACGGACGGAGTCGCGACCGTTGCGGAGTTCGCGTTCGAAGAAGCCGATCTCACAGGCGCGTTCCGTCGCTCGCCGCGCGCGGTTCGGATGGCAGTCGAACGCGTCCGACCGGTAGCGGGCGCGGCCGGTGCCGACGTCGGCCGCGATCGCCGCGTCGGGAATCGTCTCGCTCGTGATCGCGGTGCGCTCGTCGAACTCGGGGCCGGGCTCGACGCAGACGACGTCGAGGATCCGCCCGCCGGGATCAGCGACGCTCGCGCCGAGCTGGCGGGCGACGATCCCCTCGTTGCGCTCCTCGAGGCGGGCACACAGCTCGAGTTCGAACGCGAATTCGCTCACGGACAGTCGGTGGGGACGCGCGAGCAAAAGCGTCTGCATATCGATACCGCGTCGCCTCGGCGACCCGCTGACCGACTACGGCCGCGGCGCGGCCTTCTGCAGCGCGGTCTCGGCGATGTTCCCGCCGTAGTCGGCGCTTCGGGACAGCGAGTCGACGATCAGTCCCAGCGACTGAGCCTGTACCGGCTCGAGTTCCCGGAGCATGTCGTCGATGCGGCGGGTGTGCTCGTCGATATCGCGGACCGATGCGAGGGCGTCATGACCGAGGTCGGTCGCCTCGTCGCTGTCCTCGGCGAACAGCGCGTCCATCGACTTCTCGAGGATGGTCGCGACGTCGTCGTGGACCTCCAGCAGGGCCTCGGCGACGTCCTCGGGGATCTCGTCGAGTTTCTTCGCGATCTGACCGATCTTGACGGCGTGGTCGGCGACCCGCTCGAGCTGGCGGGCGCTCGAGTGGAAGTCGAAACAGTCCTCGCGGGAGACGCCGAGCCCTTCGGCGGCCCGCGGCGAGCGCAGCGTCGCGCGGAAGATCCGCGAGACGACCAGGAAGAGGCGGTCGACGTCGTCGTCGCGCTCGATGACGTCCTGTGCGATGTCGTCGTCGTTCTCGACGAGGGCCGTGACGGCGTCCTCGAGCATCGAGGTCGCGATCAGGCGCATGCGCGTGGCCGCGTTGACGATCGAGAGCTCCGAGGAGTCGAGCAGGTCCTGAATGACGACGCTCTCGGTCCCCTCCTCGACGACCTCGACGCCGACCAGTCCCTGCACGGCGCTGCGGATCGCCCGTCGCTGGTCGGTCGTGATGCGGCCCGACTCGAGGCGGATGACGTCGAAGCCGCTGACGTACATCGTCAGGACGGCCCGAACGAGCTGTTCGTTCTCGAGAGCGGAGACGTCGAGCGTCCCCTCCTGGTGGTCGGCGTCGCGCTGGGGGGTAACGAGTAGCGTATCGTCCTCCGAGTAGATCTCGACCGTGGCACCGCTACTGATATCGTTCTCGGTAGCCCACGTCTTCGGAAGCGATACCGTGTACGTCGATCCGCCGGTCACCTGGACCTTTCGGGTCTCCATATGAGACGCTTTCTATGGATACAACATAAATCTACCCGAGTCTATAGAGAAAATCTATAGTCGCGTATTTGGCCCCTATTCCGCTATATTCTCTCATATACTGTTCAAATAGAAACATACCTATATCCCAACAAAAGTACTCAAACATAGATCTATATAGGAGACATAGCTGCATATTTAGTTACGCCACCGGTAGCGCAGCCAAATGGGAATTGACGCACCGACCGGGTCACTCCACACCACCGACGAGACGGTTTCGGAATCGAAACCGGACGCTCCGACGACGACCGAGACCGAAACCGAGCCGGCGTCGATCGCCCTCGAGGCGCGCGACCTCGACGTCTACTACGGGGACGATCGGGCGCTCCAGCGCATCGACATGGAGATTCCCGAGGGGGAGGTGACGGCACTGATCGGTCCCTCGGGTTGCGGGAAATCGACGTTCCTGCGCTCGATCAACCGGATGAACGATCTGATCGACATCGCTCGCGTCGACGGCGAGCTGTACTTCGACGGGAAGAACGTCTACGACGACGACGTCGACCCCGTCGCCCTACGGCGGAAGATCGGGATGGTCTTCCAGAAACCCAACCCGTTTCCCAAGAGCATTCGCGACAACGTCGCCTTCGGGCTTCGGGTTCAGGGAAGCGACAAGGACGTCGACGAAGCGGTCGAACGAGCGCTCAAGCGGGCCGCGCTGTGGGACGAAGTCGAGGACCAACTGGACTCGAGCGGACTGGACCTCTCGGGCGGCCAGCAACAGCGGCTCTGTATCGCGCGAGCGATCGCCCCCGACCCGGAGGTCCTCCTGATGGACGAGCCGGCGTCGGCGCTGGACCCGATCGCCACCGCGAAGATCGAGGAGTTGATCGAGGAGCTGTCCGAGGAGTACACGGTCGTCGTCGTCACCCACAACATGCAGCAGGCCGCCCGTATCTCCGACAAGACGGCAGTCTTCCTCACCGGCGGCGAACTCGTCGAGTTCGACGACACCGAGAAGATCTTCGAGAACCCCGAACACGACCGCGTCGAGGACTACATCACCGGCAAGTTCGGCTGACCGGACATGCCCCGGAACGAGTATCAGCAACGGCTCGAGCGGCTTCGCGAGGACGTCCTCGAGATGAGCGACCGCGTCTGCGACCGACTCGAGCGCGCGCTGACCGCCCTCGAGACGCAGGACGACACGCTCGCGGCCGCCGTGATCACGGGCGATCACGCGATCAACGAACGCTACCTCGAGATCGAGCAGACGTGTATCGAGCTGGTCGCGCTCCAGCAGCCGGTCGCCAGCGACCTGCGCTTTATCGCCGCCTCGTTCAAGATCATCACCGATCTCGAACGGATCGCCGATCTCGCCGTCAACCTCGCGGAGTACGCCCAACGGGTCGAGCGACGGCGCTACGCCGACGTCGACATCGGCTACATCGGCGAGCGGGTCGTCGAGACGGTCGCGGCGGCGATGGCGGCGTACGCCGACGGGGACGCGACCGGCGCCCGCGACGTCGCGGCCGAGGACGACGAGATCGATCGCCTCTGTGAGAACGCCAGCGAGTTCGTCGTTCGGGACCTCCTCGAGACCGAGCTCGAGGCGGAGATCGGGCTCACCCCCGACGCGCTCTTCGACGAGGTCTCGCGGCTGTTGCTGACGATCCGGGACCTCGAGCGAGTCGGCGACCACGCGGTCAACATCGCCGCGCGGACGCTGTACATGGTCGAGAACGACGACGAACTGATCTACTGAGACGATCGGTGCCGCCGCTGGGCCGTTTCCACTCGACCGCCCGACGCCTCGAAAGCGTGGCCGTCAGATACCACTTCTGATTTAGCTTCTCCTCAATTAATATCGTCGGTGTACCTGGATGTGGTCAGTGTACGCACCGGATAGATACGTCGGTATCCCAGACCTGATCCGTAGTCACGGATAGTATACTCATCCTCCGAAATTACCGGAACGCGATCACCGAAACGACTAATTGAACATCTGCTCAAGTGTCTCGCGATGGCACAAGCGACGGACCGACTACAGCGATACCTCGAGGACGAGCTCGGCGAGTGCCGAAGCGAGGACCTCGAGTGTCGCCTCGACGAACTCGACGCGCTCGAGGAGACGATCGGGACGGCTCGAGTCGAAACCGAACTGGACGTGCTCTCGGCGCTGGCCAACGAGACGCGCTATACGCTCGTTCGCGTCCTCGCGGCCGCCGGGGAGGAACTGTGCGTCTGCGAACTCAACGCGGTCGTCGACGTCAGCGAGAGCGGGCTCAGCCACGCCCTTTCGAATCTGGTCGACGCTGGACTCGTCGACGGCCGGAAGGACGGCCGCTGGAAGAAGTACCGGGCGACCAACCGCGCCGTCGCGCTCGTGACGGTCCTCGAGGGGAGCGTCAGCGGTGCGGCCGCGGGGAGTACAGGCGACGAGAATGGGAGCGTGAGCGATGAGTAACGCGACTCACGAACACGGACCGGACTGCGGATGCGAGGCCTGCGGCGACCCGCGGTCGATGGACGTCCTCGATAAGTACCTGACAGTCTGGATCTTCGCCGCGATGGCCGTCGGCGTCGGCCTCGGCCACGTCGCCCCGTCGGTGACCGAGCCGATTCGGGACCTGCACCTCGTGGAGATCGGGCTCGTCGCCATGATGTACCCGCCGCTGGCGAAGGCCGACTACGGACGGCTGCCGACGGTGTTTCGCAACTGGCGCGTGCTCAGTTTGAGCCTCGTCCAGAACTGGCTCATCGGCCCGACGCTGATGTTCGGGCTCGCGGTGTTCTTCTTCAGCGGACTCGTCCCCGGCCTCCCAGCGCGCCCCGAGTACTTCCTCGGGCTCGTGTTCATCGGGATGGCCCGATGTATCGCCATGGTGCTCGTCTGGAACGAACTCGCGGAGGGATCGACCGAGTACGTGACCGGACTGGTCGCGTTCAACAGCCTGTTCCAGATCGTCACCTACGGCGTCTACGTCTGGTTCTTCGCGCTGTACCTGCCGCCGGTACTCGGCATGGACGCACTCGCTGCCGAGATCACGACGTTCAACGTCTCGCCCGAACAGGTGTTCTACGCCATCGCGATCTTCCTCGGTGTCCCCTTCGCGGGCGGCATCCTCACCCGCTACATCGGGACTCGAGCGAAGGGCGAGGAGTGGTACGACGAGGAGTTCGTTCCGACGATCGATCCCCTGACGCTGGTCGCGCTGCTGTTCACCGTCGTCGTCATGTTCGCCACCCAGGGCGAGAACATCGTCGCCGCGCCGGCGGACGTCCTGCTGATCGCCGTCCCGCTGACGATCTACTTCGTCGTCATGTTCCTCGTGAGCTTCGGCATGGGCCGGGGCGTCGGCGCCGACTACTCGACGACGACGGCCATCGGCTTCACCGCGGCCTCGAACAACTTCGAGCTCGCGATCGCCGTCGCGGTCGCCGTCTTCGGCGTCGGCTCCGGCGTCGCCTTCGCGACCGTCGTCGGACCGCTCATCGAGGTCCCCGTGTTGCTCGCGCTGGTCTACGTCGCGCTGTCCTTCCAGCGGAGGCTGGACTGGGGCAGTAGCGACGCCGGCGAACCGACCGTATCGACTCGAGAGACGCCCACCGACGACTAACGACTACCCACGCCAACGATGTCAGCTACCAGCGATTCCACCGACACGATCCGTATCGCCTTCGTGTGCGTCCGCAACGCCGGCCGCTCCCAGATGGCCACCGCATTCGCCGAACGCGAGCGTGAGCAACGCGGCCTCGAGGACCGCGTCGAGATCCTGACCGGCGGTACCGACCCCGCCGACGCGGTCCACGACGGCGTTCTCGAGGCGATGGCCGACGCCGGGTTCGATCTCTCGGACCGAACCCCGCGAGAGATCGCGATCGACGAACTGCGGTCCTGTGACTACGTCGCGACCATGGGCTGTTCGACGCTCGACGTCGGCACGGTCGGCGACGACGTCGACGTCCGCGACTGGGCGCTCGAGGATCCCGGCGGGAAGGAGTCCGAACGAGTCCGCGAGATCCGCGACGAGGTCGAACGGCGGGTAACGGCGCTGTTCGACGAGCTCGAGGACGTGTAGCCGAATCCGGATCGTACCGTGCGATCCGACACCAGTTCCGAACCGCTGGTCCGACTCGGGTATATAGAATTCTCATTTCGACCGTAGTTGGAGAACTGTTACACATTTAGACTGAATGTTGGTCGTGAAGGTAGACAACCAGATAGGCCTTTTCAGCCTCATGGAGTACCCATATGTGCCGCATTCAACTGACGTACCGATTGGCCAATATCGAGATATATAACTACGTACGAATATATATTAGTCATAGCATCGCTTTTTTATGAACTGTGGCTGCCTTCTGGTGATGGCAGACAACCAGTTCGGACGCGACGCAGTATCGCGACGGAAGTTCATCGCCGCGACCGGTGCTATGGGTACGGCCGCTATTGCGGGGTGCAGTGAAACGAGCGACGGGAACGACAACGGTGAAGTTATCGTCAAGGGTTCGAGTACCGTCTTCCCGATCTCCGACGAGATGGCCCAGCGGTTTATGGACGAGAACTCGGACGTCAACGTCACGGTCGACTCGACCGGGAGCGGTGGCGGCTTCGAGAACCACTTCTGTCCCGGAGACGCCGACATCAACGGCGCATCGCGCAAGATCAAGTCGGAGGAAGAGGACCACTGTGCCGAGAACGACGTCACGCCGATCGAGATGCACATCGGTGGCGACGCGCTCACAGTAGCTGTCAGCAACGACAACGACTGGGTCGACAGTATGACCTTCGACCAGCTGGCACAGATCTGGAGCGACGACAGCGTCACCACGTGGTCCGACGTCGAGTCCGACTGGCCCGACGAAGAAATCGAACTCTACGGCCCCGACACGACCTCAGGGACCTACGACTGGTTCACCGAGAACGTCAACGGCGGCAGTCACCGAACCGAGTACGAGGGCACCGAGGACGACAACACCATCATTCAGGGTCTCGAGGACAGCCAGTACGCGATGGGATACTTCGGCTACGCCTACTACTCCGAAAACGAGGACCGCGTCAAAGCCCTCGAGATCGCAGAGAGCGAGGGCGACGATCCGACCGCCCCGAGTCTGCAGGCGGCCAGCGAGGGTTCGTATCCGCTGGCCCGACCGCTGTTCATCTACCCCGCCGAGGAATCCCTCGATCGCGATCCGGTCTATAACTTCGTCGAGTTCTACCTCGAGAACTCGAGCGCTGACTGGATCGCCGACGAGGTCGGCTACGTCCCGGCGAACCAGGATATGGTCGACGAGAACATGAGCAAGCTCGAAGACGCGACGGGCGAGTAACGCGAGCAACCGATTCGATTTTCCGGAGGAGGAAACCGAACAGAAAATGAGTGAGACATCGATAGAAGCCGATCTGACGCGATCGGCGAACGCACGGAACGCAAAGGAACGGTTGTACCACGGGCTGTTATTCGGGTGTGCGGCACTGACAGTTTTCGTTACGATCAGCATTATCGTCACACTGGCGATCGACACCATCGAATTCTTTCGAATGTACGACCCGTTCTCGTTCTTCACCGGAACGAGGTGGGTCCTGCGGGGCGAAAACCCGATTCTCGGCATCCTACCGCTGGTGAGCGCCACGCTCACCGTGACGATCGTCTCGGCGCTCGTCGCGATACCGATCGGCACCGCCGCTGCGGTCTATCTGAGCGAGTACGCCAGCGATCGGATGCGGTCGGTGCTGAAACCGGCGCTCGAGATCCTCGCCGGGATTCCGACCGTCGTCTACGGATTCTTCGCGCTCGTCTACCTGACGCCGTGGCTCCAGCAGTTGGGACTCGGGGTGAGCCTGTTCAACTTGCTCTCCGCGTCGATCATGGTCGGGATCATGATAATTCCGATGGTCTCCTCGATCAGCGAGGACGCGATGAGCGCGGTGCCGGACTCGCTCCGTCAGGCGGGGTACGGCCTCGGCGCCACGAAGTTCGAAGTCACGACGAAGATCGTCATCCCCGCGTCGGTCTCGGGAATCTTCTCGTCGTACATCCTCGCGCTCTCGCGGGCGATCGGCGAGACGATGATCGTCGTCGTCGCCGGCGGGAGTATGGCGCGCATGTTCGACCCGTCGAACCCGTTCGCGAATCTCTTCAACTCCGGCCAGACGATGACCGCCGCCATGGTGCAGGCGGTCACGACGGACCTGTCCGGCGGAACCCCCGGCTACTACTCCATGTTCGCGATCGGGCTAACGCTGTTCGTGATCACGTTCACCATGAACCTACTCAGCAACCGCATCGCCGCACGCTACCGGGAGGAGTACCAATGAACCGAGCCACCACCGCGAACGGCACGACCGCGACGGAGGTGAACCGCTGATGGCGACGACCGACGAGTCGACGGGCGCCTGGTTCGGTGCGGACGGACAGGTGAGTCAGCTCCGCGGACAGCTGTTCAAAGCCAGTTGCCTCGGCGCCACGTTGCTCTCGCTCTTCCTCGTGTTCGTTTTCCTCGTCTACGTCGCGGTCGACGCGATCGAACCGGCGTCGGCCGATCCGAGCTGGTGGGCGACGCTCGTCGCGACCGTCGTGGTCCCGGGGATCGCCCTCTCGATCTACTACTATCGCTTCGATCCGCGAGCGGGCGAAGTCGCGTACACGGCGGTCGGACTACCGGTCGCCGCGACGCTGCTCGCCGGCGGCGTCGGCATCGTTTTCAGACACATCGTCAGCCCGCACGAGTGGCTCGCCCTCACGGTCTCGGCGCTCGTGGCGTACGGCGTGCTCGAACTCCACGATCGAGTTCGAGAGTCCGGCGCGTTCGAGCGGGCCGCGATCACCGTGATCGCCGTCGTGTTCACGCTCGTTGGAGTCCCCGGACTCGTGCCGAGCCTCCGGTCGCTGCTCCTGTCGCTTCCGGTCCTTCCGGCGGCGCCGTTATCGCTGCTTGGAACGTTCGTGGTTCCGGTCGCGCTGGCGACCGGCTGGTACGTCCGCAGCGCCCGCGAGAGCGAGCGCGCGGGCCTGATCGCCGGCGGCGCGACGGTCGTCGCGGCCGCGTTCGGCGTCGTCGTCGGGCCGATCGCCGGCGTCTCGTGGACGACGTGGCTCCTGCTGACCACGGTCGTCGGCGTCCCCGTCGGATTGTACGTCGAAGGAGTGTTCAGACGCGGTGAGGGCGTCTCCGGACTCGCGCTGCCGGTCGTACTCGCGGCGGGTGCGGTCGCATGCGCCGTCGTCGTCGACGCGGTCGGGTTCACCGGGCCGGACATCTGGCTCGATTGGGAGTTCCTGACCTCCGTTCACAACACGACCCCGCGGGAAGCGGGGATCTATCCCGCGCTCGTGGGATCGGTGATGATGATCATCGTCGTCGCCGTCGCAGCGTTTCCCGTGGGCGTCGGCGCCGCGATCTACCTCGAGGAGTACGCGCCGAACGAGGGACTGCTCGGATCGGTCGTCGAACTCATCGAGATCAACATCGCGAATCTCGCCGGCGTGCCGTCGGTAGTCTACGGACTGCTCGGCCTGGTCCTATTCGTCAACTCGGGCGGGTTCCGGCCCGGGATCGTCATCGTCGGCGGACTGACGGTCGGACTGCTCATTCTGCCGATCGTCATCGTCTCCGCCCAAGAGGCGATCCGAGCGGTACCCGACTCCCAGCGGCAGGCGGCCTACGGGATGGGCGCGACGAAGTGGCAGACGACCCGCAGCGTCGTCTTACCGCGAGCGATGCCCGGTATTCTGACCGGGACGATCCTCGCGTTCGGTCGCGCGATCGGTGAGACGGCGCCGCTGCTGATGGTCGGCGTCGCGGCAGTCGTTCGGATCTCGCCGACTTCGTTCTACGGACTGTTCAGCGCGATGCCGCGGCAACTCTACTCGTGGGCGAAGTTGGCCAAGCCTGACTTCTATCACGGCGTCTTGGCGGCCGGCGTCCTCGTCCTGCTCATCGTCTTGCTGATGATGAACGGCACCGCGATCCTGCTTCGCAACAAGTACCAAAGAAACGACTGAACGATTCGAAAGGACACCCGAAACACCGACGACGGCGAATCGTGTCGAGGACTATAGCACCGGCGAGTTCAGGTGCTGACTCGCGAGGGGTATCAGCGGCGCTGCCGAGCGACTGTCCGAACCCGCGCCGCAACGAGAGGTTTCGTCCGCGAGCAGTTCACGAACGCTCTCTTCGGCCGGTTTACCGGTGAATTGACCGACCGACTAGCCGTCGGTTCGTCGGCCCGACACAGTAGTGCTATAGTCGCCCCGGAACCGTCCTATACCGCTCCTAGAAATCGCCTTATGCCAATTCGACGTTGGTTTGCGCGATGCCCGACCAGATCGAAACCTGCCCACTCTGTACGTTCGTGGGGGAGTCCGAAACCGACGTCTACACCCACGTGCTGACCAGCCACCGGAAGCAGGCCATCGCCGAAGCGTTACTCGAGCGCCGACCGGTCCAGCCGGCCCGCTGAGAGCGCGACTGGCGAGCCGCACGGAGCACCCGTTGCGCGCATCCCCACCCCTACCTCCACCCTGTCGTTTTCGTCCAGCTGAATCGACCTCGAGACGGCAGTCTCGGCCGTCTCGGCTGTCTCCGGCATCGAGCGCACGGTGCTGCGAACGAGAGAGCGACCGCGCCGAAGCGATTCGAGCCGAGGTGCCGACGTTCGATCCGCCCGAGCCGGTCGGTACGGACTACCTCGAGCGGCTACCGAGGACTCAATACCTCAACTAGAAGCGGCTTTGTGCGTTTCCGACGGTCAATTGCGTACGGACCATCCGAGGCACCCAATTCATGAGCGAATCCGCAAACGGATACGACGACCGCACGATCGGACAGCGACTCGCCAGTGCCGGAGACGAGGCGGACGACCGACGACCGCTCGAATGTCTCGTCGTTCGCTACCGGAACCGTCCCGACCGGTGTACGATCACGCCGCGGGAGTGTTCCGATGAGGAACGGATCACCCACTGGCTATCGGCGGACCTGTCGGCGGTCGTCGATCTCGAGGACGTTCGCTGACGGCGACGGACCGCGACCGGCGGTGACGCCGCGCGAGTGGCAGGAAACGAGATTCGACGACCGGGACCCGCGAGCGCTGTCTGTCGCTCGCAGCGCCCGTCGGTCACGACGCGTCTCCTGACGGTCGGGTATCCGTGGACGAACGGCCGATGCCGGCGCGCCGGTATCGACCTCTCGGACGCGGATAGCTCGCAACCTTTATCAAGCGCACGGGGGAAGCTACAGCCAAGATTACTCATCGTCTTATGGAAGGAAATGGACAACCGGAGGTGAACATCGGGCTCGTCGGTCACGTCGACCACGGCAAGACGACACTGGTGCAAGCACTCAGTGGGTCGTGGACGGACCAGCACAGCGAGGAGATGAAACGCGGTATCTCCATCCGGCTGGGCTACGCGGACGCGACGTTCCGCTACTGTGACGGACTCGAGGAACCCGAATGTTACACCGTCGAGGAGGAGTGTCCGGACGGCTCCGAAAGCGAGCCGCTGCGGACCGTGTCGTTCGTCGACGCCCCTGGTCACGAGACCCTGATGGCGACGATGCTGTCGGGCGCCTCGCTGATGGACGGCGCCGTGTTGGTGGTCAGCGCCAACGAGCCCGTTCCGCAGCCCCAGACCGAGGAGCACCTGATGGCGCTCGACATCATCGGGATCGACAACATCGTCATCGCCCAGAACAAGGTCGACCTCGTCAGCGGCGATCAGGCCCGCCAGAACTACGAGGAGATCCAGGAGTTCGTCGAGGGAACCGTCGCCGAAGGCGCGCCCGTCGTTCCGGTCTCGGCCGGGCAGGAGGTCAACCTCGATCTGCTGATTCAGGCCATCGAGGAGGAGATCCCCACGCCAGAGCGGGATCCCGACGCGGATCCGCGGATGCACGTCGCCCGCAGCTTCGACATCAACAAGCCGGGGACGAGCGCGAAGGACCTCGCCGGCGGCGTCCTCGGGGGTAGCCTCGTGCAGGGCCAACTCGAGGTCGGCGACGAGATCGAGATCCGCCCCGGCCGCGAGGTCGAGGAGGGCGGCCAGACCGAGTACGTGCCGATCGAGACGACGGTTCGGTCGCTGCAGGCCGGCGGAGAGACCGTCGACACCGTCACGCCGGGCGGCCTGCTCGGCGTCGGAACCGGTCTCGATCCCTCGCTGACGAAAGGCGACGCGCTGGCCGGCCGACTCGCCGGTCCGTCGGGCTCGCTCCCGCCGACCTGGCAGTCCTTTACGATGGACGTCGACCTCCTCGAGCGCGTCGTCGGCGCCGAGAGCGGCGAGACGGTCGACGAGATCAGCACCGGCGAACCGTTGATGATGACCGTCGGCACGGCGACGACCGTCGGCGCCGTCACCAGCGCCCGCGAGGGCGAGTGCGAGGTCAACCTCAAGCGACCCGTCGCCGCCGAACCGGGCGCGAAGATCGCGATCAACCGCCGCATCGGCGCGCGCTGGCGGCTGATCGGACTCGGAACGCTCACCGAATAATACGACCGACGACGAGACATCCATAACGAATGGCTACGCCGACGCAGGTCGCCCTCGACACGAGCGCGCTCATGATGCCCGTCGAACTCGACGTGCGGCTGTTCGACGAACTCGAGCGGCTACTCGATTCGTTCGAGCCGACGGCCCCGCAGGCCGTCCTCGAAGAACTCCGTCGCCTCTCGGAGAAAGGCGGCGAGGAGGGAACGGCCGCGAACGTCGGCCACGATCTGGCGACCGAGCGCTGTCTCGTCGTCGACACGGAGGCGTCGTACGCCGACGACGCGCTGGTCGAACTCGCCCGCGAGGACGTCGTCGACTACGTCGTCACGAACGATCGCCCGCTGCGCGACCGGGTGCTCGAGGCGAGTGTACCGGTAATTGCATTACGCGGGAGAAACAAGTTAGCGATCACTCAACCATAGAATGTACAAACGGGTCAAACTGAAAGACACGGTAGAAGTACCGCCGGAGGAGCTCGGCGACGTCTCGCCGGACCTCGTGAAGCGACTGCTGCAGGACAAACTCGAGGGGCGCATGGACGAGGAGGTCGGCAGCGTCGTCTCGGTCACCGAGGTCCACGACATCGGCGAGGGGACCGTCCTCCCGAACCGTCCGGGCGTCTACTACGAGGCCGAGTTCGACGCGGTCACCTTCGATCCGCAGATGCAGGAAGTCGTCGACGGCACCGTCGTCGAAGTCGTCGAGTTCGGCGCCTTCGTCGGCATCGGCCCGGTCGACGGCCTGTTGCACGTCTCGCAGATCAGCGACGAGTACCTCGCCTTCGACGGCGAGAACCAGCGGCTCTCCTCGAACGAGTCCGACCGCGCGCTCGGCGTCGACGACGCCGTCCGCGCCCGGATCGTCACCAAGAGCATCGACGAGCGCAACCCGCGGGACTCGAAGATCGGCCTCACCGCGAAACAGCCCGGCCTGGGCAAACACGGCTGGCTCGAGGAGGAACACGAGAAACGCGAAGCGACGACGGCCGAGGGTGAGTAACCATGGCATCGGATCGCCTCGTCTGTCGCGAGTGTCACCGGGTCAACGAACCCGACAACGACACCTGCGAGAGCTGTAACTCCTCGTCGCTGACCGAGGACTGGGCCGGCTACGTCGTCATCGCCCACCCCGAGGACAGCGAGATCGCCACCGAGATGCAAGTCACCGAGCCCGGCGCGTACGCGCTGAAAGTCCGCTAACGGTGCCGTGACCCGCGACGATTCTCCCGCGGAGACGGACGCGGACGCGGATGCGAACGCAAACGCGGATGCGGACGGAGCGGCGTCGACTCCCGATATCGACGAGCAGTTACTGGTCCTGCCCGACGAGCTCCGCCACGAACTCAAGGAGCCGATGGGACCGATCGAGACCGACGCCGACCGGCTTCTCGAGGACGTCGACGGCCCGCTGATCGCCGTCGGCGACGTCGTCACCTACCACTTCCTGCAGGCGGGTCGCCCGCCGGACGTCGCGCTCGTCGACGAGCGGACCAAGCGGTCGGCCGTCGACGAGGAGATCCGCGAGACCGTCACCGAGGGAACGACCGTCGAGGTCGTCAACCCGCCCGCGGAGATCTCGCAGGCGGTCGTCGAGGCCCTCCTCGAGGGACTGGCCCGCGACGAGCCGACGACGATCCTCGTCGAGGGCGAGGAGGATCTGGTCGCCCTGCCGGCGATCGTCGCCGCTCCCGAGGGCGGCAGCGTCGTCTACGGCCAGCCCGACGAGGGGATGGTCCACGTGAAAGTCACCGAGGAACACCGGCAGGACATGCGAGCGCTGCTCGACCGGTTCGAGGGCGACGTCGATCGCTTCTGGGAGCTACTCGAGGCGACCGGCGATTAGGTCTCGTAGGGTCCGATCCCCGTCCGCTCTCCCGCCGTCCGATAGCCGGTACGGTATCCGTAATCCGCCTAGTATCGTAAAACTGACTGGTCCCAGACACCGGTCACTGAGCCGAGTACCAAATATCTCCGGGTGTGAGCGCTTATACTGCTGATCTCCTATATTCAGCTATCGTGGAAGAGAGCATCTCCGGATTCAAAGTAGGCGGTGACTGGGGGACGGTAGTCGAACACGGAGAGCGAATCACCCAAGCGCTTCGAGAACTCGATGTCGAAACCGACGACGGAGACGACGGTCGGTTCGCCGCCGCGTTCGACGAGTGGAACGAGTGGCGCCCGAAGGCCCACGAGGACTTCGAGCGAGACGTCAAAGAGAAGACCGCCGAACAGGCGAGCGTCGACGAAGGCGAAGGCGAGCGAGAGGGGGCGGAACCCGACGAGGACCTACAGGCCGCCGGCGAGAAGCTGTCGGCGTCGTACGCGGCGCTCGAGGACCGCGAGGTCGACGAGGCGGTCGAGAACGGAACCGAGGCGCTCGACCGCGCGGCGCGAGCGGCCGACTCGGTGAGCCGAAAAGCGGTTCGAACCGTCGAGAAGAGCGTCTACCGACACGTCATGACGCAGCTCGCACCGTGTTATTTCGATAACGAACTCATCAGTGCCAACGTCCAGCGGCCGATCGGGGACGACGGCGATCGGTTCAGCTTCGAGGTGAACGTCACGGACGACGCGCTCAGAGCGGAGGTCTCGACCCTCCTCGGGCGATACGAGGACGAGATCGACCGCTGGCACGTCGACGTCGAGAAGAACACCGAGTCCCTCGAAGCGATCGAAGGCGCCGAGGTACCGCCGGAACTCGGCGATCAGTCGCGTTCGACGACGACCTGAGCGATCCGCCTCCGCGCGGTGAGACGGTCGACGCGCCACCTGGAAATCGGTGCACGGGGCCGTCGGTCACTCGACGACCGCGTGCTCGAGGGCGCCGATCCCCTCGATCTCGAGTTCCACGGTCGATCCGTCCTCGAGGAACCGGCCCAACTCGAGGCCACAGCCCTCGCCGACGGTGCCGCTGCCGATGACGTCGCCGGGGTGGAGCGTCTCTGACTGCGAGACGTGTTCGATGATGTCGGCGAAGGAGTGATACATCTCGTCGACGGTGCCCTCGGACCAGACCTCGCCGTCGACGCGGGCGGTCATCGGCGCCTCGAGGACGTCGATGTCGTCGGCGGGCACGACGTAGGGACCGAGGCCGTTCGCGAAGTCCTTCCCCTTCGCCGGACCCAGTCGACCCGCCATCTCCTCGCCCTGGATATCGCGTGCGCTGAAGTCGTTGAAGACGGTGTAGCCGGCGACGTGCTCCTCCGCATGTTCGGCGTCGATGTCCCGACCCCGCGTTCCGATCACGGCCGCGATCTCGAGTTCGTAGTCCATGATCGAGGAATACGCGGGCCACTGGATCGTCTCGCCGGGCGCGATGACGCTGTCGGCGTTGCCTTTGTAATAGACCGGCAGGTCGTACCAGACGTCGGGGATCTCGCCGTCCATGCTGTTTTCGACGTGCTCCTCGATGGCCATGAAGTCCCGCAGCGAGTTGGGGCGAGGAAGGGGCGCGAGCAGGTCGTACTCGTCGGGCTCGTACCGGAGTTTCGCGCCGCCGGGGCCGCGCTCGGCGTCTGTCTCGGCCGCGTACTCGAGGGCCTCGCGGGCGTCTTCGATCGCCCGATCGCCGCGCTCGAGGAAGGCGATCATCTCCGGCGGGACGTGCGCCCGCGCGAGATCGGCCGGTGCGGGTTCGCCCTCGGCCTCGAGGGCGGCGCCGTAGGCGGCGGTGAGGTCGACCAGCGTCGCGGCTCCCGCGGGCGCGTCCTCGTCCTCGGTCGCTTCGGCGACGGCCCCGATGCGCTCGACGGGGCCGATGGGGGTCTCGACCTCGAACGTGGCGAGTTTCATGCTTCACCCGCCGTTTCGTGCTCCTCGACGAAAGCGACCGGACGGACCCAGCCAGCGCTCCCGCCCTCGATCTTGATCGGGAACGCGACGATCGGCACCTCCGTCCGCCGCGGAAGCGCGTCGAGGTTGGCCATCTTCTCGATCTGGCAGTACTCGACCTCGCGACCGGCGAAGTGGGCCGGCCACAGCTCCGACTCGTCGCCGGAGTCGACGTACCGTCGGCCCATCTCGGCGAACGGCTTGTCGAAGCCGTAGGCGTCGGTTCCGATCACCTTCACCCCCCGCTCGACGAGGAACTTCGTTCCCTCGGCGCTCATGCCGGGGAACTGCGTGAGGTACTCGGGCGTGCCCCACAGCTCGTCGGCGCCGGTCTGGATCAGGACGATCTCGCCCGGCGAGAGGTCGTGCTCGAGGGCCGCGAGGGCCTCCTCGAGGTCGGCGACGCCGATCTCCTCGCCCGGATCCATCCACCGGAAATCGAGGACGACGGCGTTCCCGCGACACCACTCGAGGGGGATCTCCTCGATCGTCTTCGCCGGTTCGCCGTCGACCTCGGGGCCGTAGTGCCACGGCGCGTCGAGGTGGGTGCCCGCGTGCGGGATGACCTCGAGGTCCTCCCACGCGAGTCCCATCCCCGCCGGGAAATCCTCGGCATCGACGTCGTGGCCCAGCTCCCGGAGGTTCTCGGCGAGCCGTTCGGCGCCGACCTCGTGGTCGAAGGCGTCGATCGACGGCGGCATCGGTTCGCTCGGCGGCCCGTCCTCGAGGCCGATGCTCAGGTCGATCAGCGCGGCATCGTCGGATGTCAACAATTCACTCATAGTAGCCACGACTGGAAGCTAGCATTTGAAAGTAAGTGCACCGCGGCCGTCAACGCGGCCCGCTCGAGCGTCGGGCCACCGTCGCGGACGACGGACGATGCGAGTTTCGCGGGCGACGGCAGCGGCGAGCGAATCTCGAGAAACTATTTACTGCCCGGCGTGAACGTGCTGGACATGTACGATTTCGTCGTCGTCGGCGTCGGCCCGCCGGGAGCTCGGTTCGCTCGCCGAGCCGCCGAGGAAGGGTACGACGTGCTGGCCCTCGAGAAGGGGCGGGTCGGCGAGCCGCTGGCCTGTTCCGGCCACGTGAGCACGGACGTCTGGGAGTTCACGGGCGAGGGCGCCCGCGAGGAGCTGTTCCAGAACGAGATCTACGGCGCCCGGTTCCACGTCGGCGGGCCGCGCAGCGAGGCCTACCCCTTCTACAAGCGGGAGGTCGCCTCGAACGTCATCGACCGCGTCGGACTGGACCGCCACCTCGCGGACCTCGCCCGCGAGGCCGGCGCGGACGTCCGCGAGGAGCACACCGTGACCGACGTGACGGAGCGCCGCGACCGCGTCGAGGTCGTCGCCAGCGGTCCCGACGGCGCCCTCGAGTTCGAGGCGAAGATGCTCGCGGGCTGTGACGGTCCGCGCTCGCGGGTTCGGGAGGAACTCGGACTGCCCGAACCCGAGGAGTTGCTCCACGGCGTCCTCGCGTTCTCCGAGGAGGAGGACCACCAGGACTTCGTCGACGTCCACCTCACCGCGCCGACGTTCTTCGCGTGGCGCATCCCGCGGGGGTCGGCGGGCGTCGAGTACGGACTGGCCGCGCCGCCGGGCGTGCAGGTCACCAAGCACTTCGAGGAACTGATCGACGGCTACGAGATCGACGTCTCGCACCGCTGTTCGGGCGCGATCCCGATCGGGCCGCCCGACCGCGTGACGACCCGCCGCGCGTTCCTGATCGGCGACGCGGCCGCCCAGACCAAGCCGTTCACCGGCGGGGGCATCCTCTACGGCATGACCAGCGCCGACCACGCCGTCCGCGAGATCGATCCCGATCGGCCGACGACGCTCGCGGCCTACGAACGCGCCTGGCGCGAGGACCTCGAGCGCGAGCAGGAACTGGGCCACTGGCTCCGCCGGGCCTACTCGCTCCCGGAGCCAGTCCAGCACGTCGGCCTCGGCGCGCTCGCCGGCGAGATCGGCGTCCACATGGACCGTCCGACGTCGCTCGTCTCCCCGTCGCACCTGCGGGCGATGGTCTCGCGACTGCTCCGCTGAGGGATCCGGCAGCGATCCGTCGGTCCAGCGTCCTCGAGCCGTAGACGACAGACGGAAGGGCGCGCTCGGGAAACCACCGAGGGATGGCAGGGTGGCAGACGACCGTCGTCGCGTTCCTCGCGCGAACGCTCGAGCGTTGCGGGATCATCGACGCCGAGCGGTTCCGCCCGACCGTCGACCTCGCGTGGCCCCGGATCGTCACCGGCTTCGCGATCATGTCCAAGCAGACGGCCGACCTCGCGATGGTCGGCGTCGCCGTCGGCACGGCCGGTACCGCGGGGCTGGCCTACGCGCTCGCGTTCTGGGAGATCGTCACGATGCTCGGACTCGGGCTCGCGGGCGGCACCGTCAGCCTCGTCTCGCAGAACTACGGCGGCGCGGAGACCGGCCGCGCCTCGCTGGTGGTCACCCAGAGCGTCCTGCTGGCCGTCGGGATCGCGCTCCCGCTCGCCGCCGCGTTTCTGCTCCTCGCCGACCCGCTGATCGGGCTGTTCGACGCCGAGCCGGAATCGATCGCACACGGCGCGACCTACCTCACCTACGTCGCGCCGGCCGTCCTGTTCGAACTGCTCAACCTGATCGCCAGCCGCACCTACACCGGCGTCGGCGACACGTTCACGGAGATGGTCGCCCGCGCGGGCGGCGCCGCGCTCAATATCCTCATCAGCGGCCTGCTCATCTTCGGGTTCGGCCTGGGCGTCGCCGGCGCGGCGATCGGCACCACGCTCTCGACGGGGTTCGTGACGGTCGTCCTCGCGTGGGGGATGGTCGGCCGATCCTACGGCGTCCTCGGGATGGAATCCAGCCCGGTTCCGCTCACGCGCTCGGGACCGTGGCTCGAGCCGACGCTGCTGGCCCAGCTCGTCGAGATCTCCGCGCCGGAGATCGGCCGCCGGCTCGCCCAGGGGATCGTCGTCTTCCCGCTGCTGTGGGTCGCCGGCTCCTTCGGTCCAGTGGTCGTCACCGCCCTCGAGGTCGGCCGACGGGTGCGCGCGCTGATCAACAGCGTCAACTGGGGGCTCTCGCTGGCCGCGAGTTCGCTGGTCGGCCAGCGACTCGGCGCGAACGACGAGGCGGGGGCCGGCGCCTACGGCATGGGGATCATCCGGCTCTCGGCGCTCTGTTACGCGACGATCGCCGTCCTGGTCGTCGCGTTCGCGGATCCGATCGCGAGCCTGTTCGTGGGATCGGACGGACTCGCGCTCGCGAGCGCGTTCGTCGCCGTCGGCGCCGTGAGTTCGATCGGGTTCGGTATCGACGGCGCCGCCTCGGGCGCGCTGCTCGGCGCCGGTGACACGCGGTGGCCGTTCGTCGCCTCGCTGGTCGGTCGCTACGGCTTCGCCCTCCCGGCGGCCGCGCTGGGGCTGGTGACCGCGCTCGACGTCGCGGGCCTCTATCTCGCCTTGCTGCTCGAGACCGCCGTCCCCGGCGGGATCAACTACTGGCTGTTCCGGAGCGGCCGCTGGAAGGTCGTGAGTCGGCGGTATCGACCGTCATCCGAGACCGCAGAACAGTGATCGACGGGCGCTACTGCGACCGCTCGAGAACCGGCAGTCCGTTGGCCTCGAGGTAGGTGAAGAGCCGGACGAGCGCGAGTCCGAGGGCGACCGTGCCGACGGCCGCGACTCCGATCGTGACGACGTCTTCCGGTGCGCCCATCGACGCCGTGAGAAGTGACGCCGAGAGCGCGATAATTGCGACGGACGTCAGCAACGCCAGCGTCTCGCAACTCAGCGTCGTCCACGTCGATCGGGCGACGTACCGATTTCGCGGGATACTCCGGACCATACGAACGTGTTATTGCTGCTACACTAAAACGGTTTCCTCGTCGAGAGACCCCTCACTCGGGAGCAGGTCGCGACGAGTCGGTCGTAGTTGTCGCCGAAGAGCGACCGCGCGGGATCCTCGTTCAGTCCCGGGAAGTCGCCGTAGCGGCCGGCCGCGATCGAGCGGTCCTGCGCGGCGGCGATTCCCTCGAGGACCGCCCGACGTTCCTCGCTCACGTCCCGTCCGCGGTCCGAATCGCCACCCGCTGCGTCTCGGACTCGTCGCCGCGCTCCTCGGCGACGACGTACCGCACCTCGACGATCAGCGACTCGTCGCTGTGGGGGCTGATCTCCTCGTAGAGGCGGTCCGCCAGCCCCGACTCCGGGTCCGGATTCCGACCGGTGACCGTGACGACGACCCGCTCGACCGACTGGATCGGGTAGTCGCCGTCGAGTTCGACCGCGACGTCGTCCGACTCGAGGCCGTCGTACTGTGGCTCCGCGAGCACCGCGTCGACCTCGTCCTCGGCCGCCGACTCGAGTTCGGTCGTGTGGAACTCCAGCAGCGTGACGCCGGCCAGCGGCGCCGCCAGCACCAGCAACCCGACCCCGAAGATCGCCGCGTAGGTGTACGTCGGCGTCCGCGTGGGCGAGACCTCGAACAGCCCCTGCGGGCGGTAGCCGGCGATCCACAGCGTGGCCAGCGCGGCGAGGTTGATCGACAGGAGGTTGACGATCACGAGGACGGCGGCGCCGATCGCCGCGCCGGACATCCCCCAGGCGACCGTGATCCCGACCGCGGCCGACGGCGGAATGAGCGCCGCGGCGATCATGACGCCGACGATGGCCTCCGAGAACCCCCGCGTGAGGCTCAGGATGCCGGCAATCCCAGCGCCGAGGGCGACCGCCAGCGAGAACAGGTTGGGCGCGACCCGCTCCTCGAGTTCGGTGGCGACGACGATGTCGACCCCCGCGGGCTCGAGGCCGGCGAACCGGGCGAGCGTCGCGAGTCCGATCGAGGCGACGACGACCATCGCCACCCCGATGGCCTGGTAGGTGAAGCCGGTCGACTTGAGGCGGGCGTCGCCGGTGACGATGCCGACGTTGGCTGCGAGCGCCGGCCCGAGCAGGGGCGCGATGACCATGGCGCCGATCACGACCGCCGGCGAGTCGGCCAGCAGCCCGGCCGTGGCGACGACGGCGCTGATCAGCAGCATGACCGCGTAGATCGAAAACGGGGGCGTGAGTTCGTCGGCCTTCGTGCGCAACACCTGCCGCGAGGTGCGAGCGCCGAGTTGACCGCCCTGACTGTACCGATCCCGGAGCGTCGAGAACTGCTCGGAGAGGACCGTCTCCGCGTTGATCACGACGACGCTGGCCTCGTCGCCGATCCCCGCCCGCGTCAGCCGATCGAGGAGCGGTTCGACGGCCCGCGTCGGGACCGGAAACCGGACGACGGCGGCGTAGCCCCGGCCGCTGGTCTCGTCGCTGACGACGTAGTCGATCCCCTCGTCCTCGAGGATCTCGAGGACGGTCGCTCGCTTCCCCTCGGGAACCGTCACCTCCAGATAGCGCATACCGTGGCCACAGCGGATCCGTAGAAAGTAGTACGGGCGGCAGGAGACGGGCGATGGGCGGTGGGGAAGGCGAGACCGCAGCGCCTCGTTCGACCGGCGTCAGTCGTCGGTACCGACGATCCCGCAGGCGATGGCGTCGGGATCGTCGATCTCCTCGCCGTCGACCGCGTCCGGATCCAACAGGAGGATCGTGTCGTCGGGCATCTCGTCTTCGACCTGAACCGTCTGTCCCAGAACGTCCTCGAGTTCGTCGACGTCGTCGATGTCGAACTCGCGCTCGACGAGCAGTTCGGCGTTGGCCCGCGAGAGGACGAAGACCAGCTCGCCCGGCGCGGTGCCCTCGCTCTCCTCCGCCTCGAGCAACTCCGACAGCGCGTCGGACGTGACGCCCTCGAGCGAGCGGATGGTCACGCGCTCGGTGTCGGAGCCGGGCGCGTTGTCAGACTGCGTGCGCAGGCGTGCGGCCAGTTCCTCGAAGTCGGTGGCGGCGTCGATCGGGGTGTCGCTACTCGAGCCCATACGAGAACGTCAGTCGCGCCGGCCTTGAGGGTGGGGCTGGCCAGTTCCGGCCGCCGAGCGCGGACGGAAGCGACGTCTCAGGAACGTCGCGTCCCGACGGTGATCGCCCAGAACGAGGCGACGGTAACGACGAACGTGAGGACGACGGCGAGGGCGTAGCCGTCGGTGTACGCGACGCTCGCGGTCCCGAGCGGCGGCATCGCCAGCGCGCTGGTTCCGATCGCGACGTTGAACGTGCCGACGATGGCGGTGTCCCTGTCGGCGCCGTAGATCCCCATCAACAGCGGGATGTACAGCGTCGCCGTCCCGCCGAGTCCGATCCCGAGCAGGAAGACGCCGACGGCGAGCACCGGGAACTGCGGCGCGAAGAGCAGCAGAACGCCGGCGGCCGCACACAGAAGCGAGGCGAGAAACGCTCGTCTGGCCCCGGCCCTGTCGGCGATGTACCCGCCGCCCATCCGTGAGATGATACTGACGCCGCCGACGAGTCCGAACGCCGTCGAGGCCCCGGCGGCCGTCAGCCCGCGGGCGGCGAAGAGGTCGACCGCGAACGCGGCGAGCAGCTGGTACCACGAGAACGCGAGCGCGATGCCGACGAACAGCAGTCGGAACGTTCGCGTCCCGGCCAACCGGCGGATCCACTCGAGGACGTCGCCGCCGGCCGATGTCGCTCCGTCAGTCCACCGCGGACGTCGGCACGTGAGCCCGGCGAGGAGGAACGCGACCGTAGTGGCCGCCATGACAGCGAAGAATCCTCGACGGACCCCGAACCGCGCGATGACGGCCTGCCAGATCGGTGGCAGGAGGAACAGCCCCAACCCGTTTCCGACGAAGATCAGCCCGGTCGCGGCGCCGCGGCGCTCGTCGAACCAGCGCGGGACGATCGACGCGAGCAGGACGTACACCGTCCCGAGCGCGAGGCCGAGCAGTGCGAACACGAGGACCAGCCCGAGGTACGATCCCGTAACGTACAGCGCGGGCGCGATTGCGCCGGTGACGGCCGTGCAGGCGAGGATCACCGGCCGGGCCGACAGTCGCGCGGCGAAGACGCCGACCGCGCCGGCGCCGATGAAGAAGGTGAACAGCATGACGGAGAAGACGCTCGAGAGCGCGACCGGCGAGACGGCGAAGGCCTCGCTGAACGGGTCCCGGAGGATCCCGTAGGAGAACGGCGTGCCGAACGTGAACACCATGCCGATCGCGCCGGCGACCGCCACGAGCCAGCTGCGTCGGCTATCGGGCCGCTCCGTCTCGTCGTTCGTCACGGCGAATCGTTTCCCTCCGCCCGGCGAAAACGTTCTGTTTCGAATCGGGTTCGGGGCGACCTGGCACGGCGATCGGGTTACTGATACGCGGGCAGCCGGTCCGACCGATCCGACCCCTCGACGAACGGCAACTCGGTCACCGACGCGGGAACCTCCTCGCCGCCGACCCGGACCGTCAGGGAGTCGCTCTCGAGGCCGTAGTCGACGACGGCGAGCGCGATGACGTCCTCGAGCAGCGGGCTCTCGCCGGCGCGGGTCACCTCGCCGACCGAGGCGTCGCCGTCGAAGACGGCCGCACCGGCGTCGGGAATCGCTGGGGTTTCGTCCCCGTCGTCTCCGTCCGCGTCGCTCGCGGCGCCCTCGAGCGTGAGCCCGATCAGCCGCCGGCTCGGCTGGCCGCGGTTCTCGACGCGGGAGACGACCTCCTGGCCGACGTAACAGCCCTTCTCCCAGTCGAGAGCGTTCCGCAGACCGAGTACGTTCGGGAGCGTCCCCTCGAGTTCCGTCTCGAAGAGGGGGGAGCCGGCCTCGAGCGCGAGGCTCTCGAAGGTGCGGTAGCCGAAGGGGGCGGCGTTGAGCCCCTGGGTCTCGAGAATGTCGTAGACGTCTTCGGCGGCGTCGGCCGCGCAGATCACTTCGTAGCTCTCCTCGCCGGTCAGCGCGTCGGTGCGGATGACGGTCACGCCCTCGTCGCCCATCGTCCCGCGGACGAACGAGTAGCGCTCGTCGGGCGAGGCGGCCCCGTTGAGGACGCTGGCGACCTTCTCGGTCGCCGTCGGGCCGTGGATCCCGAAGATCGCGTAGTCATCGGTCGCGAGGCGGATGTCGACGTCCTGAATGAAGACCTTCTCGGACCAGTCCTCGACCAGCGGCTCGGCCTCCGAGGGCGGCGTGAAGAGGAGCAGTCGCTCGCCCGCGTTGTAGACGTAGAGTTCGATCTCGATTCCGCCCTGCGGATCGAGGACGAGCGCGTAACAGCCCCGGCCGTCCTCGGCCGGCACGCGGTTCGAGACGACGTTATCGACGTACTCGAGTCGATCGTCGCCCTCGACCACGACGACGCCGTAGGCCATCTCGATCAGGCCGACGCCGTTGCGGACCGCCCGATGGGTCCGCTCCGGGCGGCCGAAGTGTTCGACGATCGTCCGGCCGTCGCGCTCGCCGAACGCGGCCCCGTGCTCCGCGTGAATAGCCTCGATAACGGTCATACCGTTGTGCAGGTGCCTGACCTCCTCAGGCGTTTCGATTCAAAAGGGAAGTCGATCGCGAAGCCACTCGCCGATCGTTTGGTCGTCGTTCTCGTCGGTCGGCGCTTCGGGAATGACCCGGTCGTCGGGTTTGATTACGGTCTCGCTGCCCCCGGATTCGACGACGATCAACCCGTCCTCCTTCAGCGTCGAGAGGGCCGTCTCGAGTTCGTCGATATCGACTTCGACGGCCGCCCGGAGTTCGAAGACGCTCATCCCCTCGTCGGCCCGATCGACGAGCGCGTCGAGTACCGCCACCTGTGTCCCCGCCCGGTCCCGGTACTCCCGCTTTGCTCTCATTCGTCGGCGTATTCAACGACCGGGGATTTGACGTTTGTCGTTGCTCGGTCGCTGGAACCGGCGTCGCGCTGGAACCGAACGCGATCGCCTCGCCGGCGATCGGTCGCGTCGCCGTCACGATCGGTTCCCGGAGGCAGCACGTTTTTTATGTGATGACTGGGTACGGTGGGACAATGGCCCTTCGATGTTCGTTGCTCGGACACGACTACGGAGACCCCGAAGTCGAACACGAGCGCGAAGAGCGGGGCAGCGAAGTCGTCGTAACCGTCCAGGAGTACGAAGAGTGTGCCCGCTGTGGCGATCGGAATATCCTCAGCGAGAACACGGAGGTCACGAGCCTCTCCGCCGCGACGGACGTCGATTCGCTCCCCCCCGAATCCGAACCCGAACCCGAATCCGAGACAGCGATACCCGACAGCGACGCCGAGACTGTCGAACCACCCACCGATCCGGCCGCGGAAGGCGGCTACAGCGACGACGGGAACGCCGACTTCATCGACGCCGACGCGGGCGAACCGGCGGCCGCCGCGGACGAGTCGACCGACGACTTCGACGTGCCGACCGACGAGAACGGCGATCCGGTGACCGACGACGGCGAGATTCTCGACGACGATGACGACGATCCCGTCGTCGATCGCGAGCGCGACCACGGCGAGTGGCCCGACTCCGACGACGTCGGTCCGCCCGTCGGAAGCGAGACCGAACCGTCCGGGTGGCCCGACTCCGGCGACGAGGGCGACCGCGAGGACGACACCGTGATCGACGCCGAACTCGAGGATCCCGTCGAACCCGACGAGCCGGTGACCGACGACGCGGTCGTCCTCGAGGACGACACCGGCACCGTCTCCGGCGGAAGCGGCGAACCGACCGCGGCGGCGGACGCCAGATCCGTGACCGCGGAGCCGCCGAGCGCACCCGAAACGCAGGGGTCGGACGACGCGGGTACAGCGACGGGCGGCGAATCGCCCGAGAACGGGGCCGCGTCGGGCAGCGGAATCGAACGCGCGGCGTCGGCTCCCGCACCCAGCCAGAGCGACGGGCCGCGCGAGGACGTGCCGACCGAGTTCTACTGTCCGCGGTGTGAGTACGTGTCGGACGGCGACCGAGGCTCGCTGCGCGCCGGCGACATCTGTCCCGACTGTCGGAAGGGGTACCTCGGCGAACGGGAGCGTCGCTGACAGGTCTCCGCCCGCAACCGCGACCGCGGTGCCGACCGGCGCGCGCCCGTCAGTGTTACTCGAGGCGCGTGTTGGCCGATCGTAACGTCGGCTATGAAAAGAGGTAAACACTCCGCCGTGCATCTCCAATCCATGAAGGAGTACAAGATGCGTCGCGGTGAGTATCTCGAGGAGCGAATCCCCGATATGGAGTCGACGGTCGAGGAGTACTTCGGCACTATCACGGGGACCGAGGAGTACAAGGGGAGCGACCTCTACGTCGTCGGCGAACCCGACAACCCGGTCTTCGAGAAGATCGTCGTCGGGACCGTCGAGTACTCCGGCAAGAAGGACAAACTCGGCGTCGAGTTCTACGAGCGCGATCCGACGGAGCTCGGTCCCGAGGAGCTCGAGGCCGCCGCCGACGCCGTCGACATCAAAAACGACTTCCTGCTCGAGGCGACCGCTCGAGACGCCAAGGCCCGTCGCGACTCGATGAAGCGATCCGTCGAAGACGATCCCGACCACGACTTCTGAGGTTTCACATCGGACAGTCGACACTCTCGAGGGAGAGCAGCCACCGTTTCGCGACGAGTCGAGCCTCTCGTGACGAATAGGGACCGTTTTCGGAGGAGGAACTGCGGTCTCGGATGCTACGTGCGGTCTCGAGCGGTCGAGAGCGACGACTAGTCGCGCTCCTCGCGTCGTTCGTGAACGTTGACCAACCCGGCGCCGGAGCTGCGGCTGACGATATCGACGACGTCGCCGGCCTCGACCGCGTTGAAGTCCTCGCGGACGAGCGTCGTCTCCCGGCAGTCGCCGTCGGCGTCGAGAGTGCAGGCGGCGATCCGATACTCGACGATTTCGTACTCGGCAGCGAGCCGATCGGCCACCGAGTCGGAGACGACGAGCGGTTCGTCGGGATCGATCCCGTCGGCGACCGCCTCGTGCGGGTCGTCGTCGGAGGAGACCCCCGCGTCGGGATCGTAGCGTCGCACGACTGCATCGATCGGCTCGTCGCCGTTCCACGGATGGAGCCGAACGGACTTCCGCGTAATCTCGACGCGGTCGGCGAGTCCGAGGCGGGTCGCACATCCCGCGAGGGCGTTCGACGGCACCACGGCGAGGAACGTACGTCGGTTCACTAGAGCGACGGTATTCGGAGGCCCCTCGAGTGCCTTTTCCCGGCATTGAGAGGCGACGCTCCGAAACGGCTATTGTCGCGCCGTCGAATCCACCGGTATGGATCTCGCCGCCTTTCTGACGGCGACGCTCGTCGCCCACGTCGGGTTCGCGATCTTCGTCACCGGCCACGCCGCACTGACCGATCGCGAGGCCGGTAACTGGCCGTATCTGACGCTCGCACTGGGGATCGCGGGACTGGCCGGCTACTTCTTCTACGACGGCGGAGAGTAGTCTCGAGTCTCGCGCCTCGAGAGCGAAAAACAGGTGAAGCAGACGGAACGCGTCGGGTTCGGCCGGACTCAGGCCAGGAAGACGTGGCGCGGCCGGTCGGTCAGGACGTCGCGACCGAACTCGACGGCCTCCGAGAAGGCGTCGCTACGGAAGAACTGCATGGCGTCCTCGCGGGAGTCCCAGCGGCTGGCGATGAACATGTCGTTTTCGTCCTCGCGGTTGATCAGGAGGTCCGTCTTGCGGTGGCCCTCCATCTCCGCGAGCAGCTCGCCGGCCTCCTCGAAGGTACCGAGGAAGTCCCCGCGGTGCTCGGGCTTGACGGAGTAGAACATCCCCATCGTGCCCCAGGAGTCGCCCTCGTCGTCGCCGGCCTGGCGGACGATATCCGGCAGATCGGCGAGGAATCCCGCCGCGGTGCTCGCGGCCCGTTCGGTCTCCCAGAGGCTGACGACTGCGGTTTCGCCGTCGTCGCCGCCGTCTTGCGGTTCGTAGACGGCCGTCTTCACGTGCGTATCGTAGTGATCGAAGTTGCCGCGGAGGCCGTCGACCTCCTCGAACAGTTCGTCGGAGTCGGCCGCGGAGTAGAGCACGACCGCGTGGACGTCCTCGCCGTGTGGCTGGCCGGCGTAGACGCCCATGTCCTCGAGTTCGCTGCGGAGGTCCTCGTCGTCGTCGCCGTGCGGACCGCCGGAGCCACCGTGGTCGCCGCGGTCGCTCGAACTCGAGTCGCCGTGACGGTGACCGTCGGACTCACCGTGGCCGTGGTGGCCGTCGGAATCGCCGTGGTGGTGCCCACCGCTCTCACCGCTCGCGTGGGGGTGGCCGCCGTGAGCGTCCTCGCCCTCCCGCGGGATCCGCTCGCCGTCGAGGAACGCGCCGAGGTCTTCCGGCGGGAACCGGCGGGCCGAGAGGAACCGGCCGAACTCGGCGAAGCGGGAACTCGAGGGGTCGAAGCGCATCTCGTAGAGCAGTTCCTTCACGTCGGTCGGGTCGTCGCCGAACAGGGTGACGCCCCACTCGAAGTCGTCGAGGCCGATGCTGCCGGAGATGATCTGAGTGACCCGGCCGGCGTAGTCCCGGCCGATGTCGCCGTGCGAGGAGAGGTGTTCCGCGCGCTCGTCGAACGGCAGGTCGTACCAGTTGTCCTCGGAGTCGCGGCGCTTGCTCATCGGGTAGAAGCTCAGGAACTCGCTGTCGGGAATCTCGGGTTTGAGCCGGGACTCGATGTAGCGCGCGAGACCGGTGTCCTCGACCTCCGCGTCGTCGTCGAAGTAGTCCTGGGACATGTAGCCCGAGACCTCCGTCACCGAGAGGTAGGAGTCGGCGCGCTCGGTGAACTCCGCCAGCGCCGTCCCCTCGAACTGACGCTCTAACGCGTCGAGGTCGGCCAGCGTCGGGCGGAGGTGGAGGACGAGGAGATCGGCCTTGTGGCCGAGCACCGCGAACGTCGCCGACTCGCCTTCCTCGGCGTCCGCGGCGGACTCGGCGGCGGCGAGGTAGTCGATCCCCTCCTCGATCGCCCGCGAGCGCCGGCGTTCCGGGGCGTCTCGCCAGGCGTCCCAGTCGATCGAGCGGAAATCGTGCAGGACGTACCAACCCTCTTCGGTCTGTGGCGGCTGCCGTCGTTCCATGTGCGGCGATTGGGACGGCGAGGCCAAGAAGGACAGGATTTCGGTTCGACGGTCAGGCGGTCGACCGGCGCGAGCGCGGGACTGGACGCCGAACGCGTTCGGTTCCCGGCGTCAGGGTCGGCGGCTTCGCCGACGGGTTTCGAGGGGCTCCCCCGGCGACAGAACGCCTTTCCGTGTGCCCGTCTAACTCGCGACCACATGCGGAAAAGTGGGCCGCCGAAGGGACTTATCGCCTATCTCGTCCTCGAGTTGCTCGAAGAGAAGCCCCGCTACGGCTACGAGATACTGAAGGAGATCCGCGAGATCAGCGGCGGTCACTGGGAGCCGTCCTACGGCTCGGTCTACCCCATCCTCTACAAGTTCGAGGAGAAGGGGTGGGCCGAGCGGATCGACCGCGAGGACGAGCCCGACCGGAAGTACTTCGAGCTCACCGACGCGGGCCACGCGGAACTCGCGGATCGGCGCGAGAGCTGTACCGAAAAGGCCCGCGACTTCGCCGACGTCATCCTCGGCTTCTTTCACGTCTACGCGGCGTTCTCGACGGACGATCGGTTCGAGATCCCCGATCGGGACGGCGAGTGGCGCTTCGACGAGTCCTGCAGCGCGTGGATCGTCGAACAGCTCGCCCGCCACCACGAACGCTACTTCGACGCCGAGTTCGAGCGCATCGAGGCGACGCCCGAGGAGTTCTACGAGCGCCACGGCATCGAGTCGGCGGACGGAGACGCGGGAGCGCCGGCCGACGCCGACGACGCCTCGAACCCCGAGGAGTCGTGATCGCCGGCGACGAGCGCGGTACCGAACGGGTTCAGTGGCAGCGGTCGTCTTCCGAGAGTCGCACAGAGCGACGGCTCGCGTGGCTGACCTCGGCTACTGGAGGAGAGGGACCCCCAGCATGAGGACGAAGCTCCCGAGCATCGTCAGCCCGACGGCCGTCGTGACGGTGCGGACGTGCCCGCGGGTAGTCTCGAAGGGGAGCCGCGAGACGATCGCCTCGGTGCTCGTCCGGAGGATGTGGCCGCCGTCGAGCGGGAACGCCGGAATGCAGTTGAAAAAGCCCAGCTGGACGTTGATCCAGCCGGTCCAGAACAGGAGGTTCGCGACGAAGAAGACCGTCCCGTCGCCCAGCGCCGCGAGCGTCCCCTGTACCTCGTAGAAGTTCTGGACGCCACCGGTGAAGCCGGCGAAGTTGAACGGGAGGAGGCCGGCCACGGCGCTGACCGGGAGCATCACCGCGAGGACGATCTTCCCGACGAACGAGTTCATCAGGGCGTTGTCGGGACCGTTCCCGCCCCCGAGAATCGCCAGGTAGTCCTCGGCGGGGTAGAGCTGGACGCCGATACCGTTGAGTTCGACGCCGGACGTTCCGGAGTTACCGACGACGCCGAGATAGCTCCCGCCGTCGCGGGGATGCTCACCGAGCGTGACCTCGTACTCGACGCGCTCCCCGTCGAGATAGCCCTCGACGGTGATCTCGCTGCCGGTCTCCTTTTCCTTGACCAGCGAGATGAGCTCGTCGTAGGTGTGGGTCCGTTCGCCGTCGAATCGGGTGATTATCAGCGGTTCGTCCAGCGACCCGGTCGCGTCTTGGAGCGGCCCGTCGTCGGTGACGGTGACGGCGGCACCGATCGGCATTTCGCGCTCGAGTTCCCGCCCGTCGCGTTCGATCGTCACGGTGGCGCGCTCGTCGTCGCCGACGGCGTCGAAGAACTCGCGTTCGGTCGCGATCGTCTGGCCCCCGACCTCGAGGATCCGATCGCCGACTTGCAGCCCGGTCGGCCCGTTCTCTATCGCGGCGGTCACGAGCAGCGAGCGCTCGACCGTCACCGTCCGTTCGCCGTTGAGTTCGAGTTCGACCCGATCGCCCTCGGCGGCCTCCAGTCGCTCTCCGAGGTCGTCGTTCGTCTCGACGGGTTCGCCCCCGACGGCGGTGATGCGATCGTTCGGCTGAATGTCGGCGTCGGCCGCGGGCGAGTCGGGAGCGACGCCGCCGACGGCGGCGCCCGGGGCGACGGCGATCGATCCGGCGATCGGTCCGAACAGCAGGCCGAAGACGAGGATCGTCACCGCGAAGTTGTTGGTGACGCCGGCGGCGAACATCCGCGTCTGGCCGCCGCGAGAGGCCTCCTTACTGCCTTCCTGGTCGGGCTCGACGAACGCGCCCATCGGGACGAACGCGAGCATGGCCACGCCCATCGAATCGATCTCGATGTCCTCGACGCGACAGAGCAAGCCGTGGCCGCCCTCGTGGACGACCAGTCCGACCAGCAGTCCGGTAACGATCCCGGGCGTCGCCGACACCGGCAGGAAGTCGTTGACGCCGGGGAACGGGATGACGTTTCGCGGCTGATTGATGCTACTGGCCGGCTGCGGCGACGTCACCGCGGAGACCGCCCCGAGCGCGAGGACGACGAACATCGCCGCCATCACGACGATAGCGATCCCGACGCCGAGGTTCGCCCACGCGCGCCAGAACCGTCTGGGCTTCGCGAGGCGGTCGAGAAACTGCCGGCCGCGCTTGGTGTGGAAGGTCAGAATCGGCCCCTGTGTGCCGACGTACGACGGCAACAGCTCCGCTCGACGGAGCGCGATGATCCCGAACCAGTAGACGAGCAGGCCGGCGACGACCCACGTGAGCGTCTCCGAGCCGGCGAGTTCGGGGACCGAGACGACAGCAGGGAAACCGTAGTCCATCGCTCCTATCTCCGGGAGGCGTTCTCAAAGGGCTTTTGTCTGTCCTGTCGGCTGAACGGCAGACTCGAGGCCCGTGCGGTCACCGTTCCCGGCGCAATCGGGCGACGACGAACTCGCGATCGACCTTCGCGAGGAACGGACCGAGCTTCGGTCCCTGGTCCTCGTCGAAGAAGAGGCGATAGCCGGCCCCGAAGAAGTCGCCGACGTCGACGTCGTGGCGCCTGGCGGTCTCGTAGATCTCGCCCTGGATCTCGTCGGGCTCGTGGCCCTCCTCGATGAAGTCGGCGAGTTCCGCGAGGGCGTCCTCGGTCGCGGCGTCGAAGTCGTGGTCGGGAATCTCGGTGCGCTTGAGTTCGTAGTCGAACTCGTTTTCGGTCCGCCGGGCCCAGTTGCGGGCCTTCTCGACCCGCGCGAGGGCGTCCTCGACGGCCCACTCGGGCGCGTCGTCGGGAACGTGTCCCTCCCGACGGGCGATCTCCTCGCGCAGGTCGGGGTCGTCGGTCATCCCGAGCACGGCGGCGAACGTGTACGGAAGGCGGATCCGCTCTTCGCTGGGCTCTTCGACGACGAGCGGGTAGACCCGCTCCGCGAACGCCTCCTCGTCCTCGTCGGCCTCGATCTCGTCGAAGTAGATCGCCTCGAGGCGGTCGAACTCGTCGACCAGCTGGTCGAGGCGCTCGATGCTGAAGTCCCGGGCCTTCGAGGGGTCCTTCGCGAAGAAGTAGCGCAGCACCTCGGGCTCGAGCAGTTCGAGGACGTCCGAGACGAGGATCACGTTCCCCTCCGAGGAGGAGAACGGCTCGCCCTCGAGGGTGAACCACTCGTAGACCATCGGGACGGGGGGTTCGATCTCGAGGACGTTTCGCGCGACGTCCTGGCCGCTGGGCCAGGAGCCCTCGGCGTGGTCCTTGCCGAAGGGCTCGAAGTCGACGCCCAGCACCTGCCACTGGGCGGGCCACTCGAAGCGCCACGGGAGTTTCCCCTCCCGCAGCGTGGCGGTGCCCTCGTGGCCGCAGCCGTCGATCGTCTGGTCGCCGGCGTCCATATCGGTACACTCGTAGTCGACGGTGCCGGCCTCGCCGGCGTCTAAATCGACGCTCGTGACTGTCTCAGTGATCTTACCGCACTCCTCGCAGATCGGATTGAACGGGACGTAATCGCCGTTCGCGTCGACCTTGTCCTGGTATTCGGAGAGGACCTCGCGTGCGCGATCGCGGTGCTCGAGGACGAAGCGAGTGACGTCCTCGAGGTCGCCGTTCTCGTACATCTCCGTGTTCGACACCAGGTCGATCGGCACGCCGACGGCGTCGGCGCTGTCCTGGATGATCGTCGAGAAGTGGTCGCCGTAGGAGTCACAGCAGCCGAACGGGTCCGGAATGTCCGTGTACGGGGCGCCGAGGTTGCGTCCGAGCGCGCCCGCGTCGACCTCGCCGAGATCGACGAGATTCCCCTCGAGGTCACAGAGGGTGCGGGGGAGCTTGCGGAGGGGATCGCGGTCGTCGGCGGTGAACACCTGCCGGACCTCGTGGCCCCGCTCGCGGAGGACTTCGGCGACGTAGTAGCCCCGCATGATCTCGTTGACGTTCCCGAGGTGCGGAACGCCGGAGGGGGAGATGCCGCCCTTGACGACGATCGGCTCCTCGGGATTTCGGGACTCCACCTGGTCCGCGACGATATCCGCCCAGAACGCGTGGCGCTCGTCCTCCTCGAGGTCGCGTTGCAGCGTGTAGGGACGCTCGTCGCTCATTGCTCGTCGGCGGCCCAGTAGGTCGGTTCCGCGCCGGCACCCTCGGGAACGATGTCCGTCCCCTCGTGATCGCCGTGACGGATCGCCCGCGCGATCCGATCGGGATCCGTTCCGTCGAGGACGATCGTTCGCATGCCGGAGCGCTCGATGATCTTCGCAGCCAGCAGATCGACCGGCGCCGACGCGCCGGCGTTCATCTCGAGGCCGGCGATGGCGTCGACCAGGTCCGCGGCGGAGAGGCGGTCGTACTTGGTCGCGTCGTCGTCCTCGTTGGGATCGGCGCTGTAGACGCCGGGAACGCTCGTCGCGTAGACCAGGAGATCGGCGTCGATGTACTCCGCGAGGGCGGCCCCGACGGCGTCGGTGGTCTGGGCCGGCGCGACGCCGCCCATGATACAGATGTCGTCGCGGCGCAGCGCCTCGCTCGCCTCCTCGTAATCGAGCGCCGGCGCGGTCACGGACTCCTCGCTCAGCGCGGCGATGAGCAAGCGGGCGTTCAACCGGGTGACGTCGATTCCGAGCTGGTCGAGTTCGATCTCGTTGGCCCCGAGGTCGCGGGCGGCCGAGATGTACTCGCGAGCGACGCCGCCACCCCCGACGACGGCCCCGATCCGACAGCCCTCCGCGATGAGGTCTTCGATGACGGCGGCGTGCTCGGCGACCCGATCCGCGCCCGGCTCGGGCACGAGCACGCTTCCGCCGATAGAGACGACCACTTTCATACTACCCCGGTGTAACCGGGTTGCTATCTTAAGGGTTGCCAACTCCGGACCGCCGCGCGTGTCTCACTCTCACGGGACGGTTCTCGCGGGCGAAAGCCGGACCCGAAGCGGCGGCTGAACGACTCGAGCACCGGTCCCTACGACTCGAGCGATAGCACCAGCGCCTCCCCGTCGCGCTCGAACTCGGTCCCGAGGGGGGCCGACAGCTCGCGCATTCGGTCGCGGGCCCACTCGGCGGCCGCGGGTCCGGCTTCGTGAACCGCACAGCCGTCGATCTCCGTCGGACGAAGCCGTAGTTCGGTCGGAACCCCGTCCGCGGTCACGTCGAGTTCGAACAGGAATCCCCGATCGTTGCGCAGCTCGTCGTCGACCGCGTAGTCGTCGACGAAATCGCCCGTATCGTACATGATCGGGCGGCCGTCGTGGACTTCGATTCCCTGGAAGACGTGTGCGCTGTGGCCGTGCACGACGTCGACGCCGTCCTCGATCAGCCAGCGGCCGAACTCCCGGAACGACTCGGGCGGTTCGGTGACCATGTTCGGTCCCCAGTGCAGCGACGCGACCAGTAGATCGGGATCCGATTCGCGTGCGCGAGAGAGCGCCTCGCGAACCCGTCGTTTCGCCTCCGCGTCGTCGGTATCGATATCGATCCACGCGGTCCCCGGTGACTCCTCGTCGGCCGCGTACTCCGGCGTGTTGTCGGTAAACGCGACGACGGCCAGCTCGAGCTCGTCGCCAGTCCCCCCTCTCGCGCCGCCGTCGACCGTCACGACCGCCGGCTCGAGCGACTCGTCGATCGTCTCCCCCGCACCGGTGCGCGCGATTCCCGCCTCGTCGAGGCCCTCGAGCGTGTCGCGCAGGGCCACCGCCTCGTAGTCCAGCACGTGGTTGTTCGCGAGCGCACAGACGTCGACGCCGGCCCGCTCGAGCGCCGGGATCGCCCAGTCGGGGTCCGCGCGGAAGTGAAACGGCCGGTGGGTCCGCCGCCACTCGCGGCCGCGCGTCGAGAGAACGCACTCGAGGTTGATCACGAGCGCGTCGAGTCCGCGGAGTCGCTCGAGGACGGTGCCCCAGACCGCGTCGACCGACCGCTCGCGCTGGCGATCGTCGACCAGTCGGCCGAGCATGACGTCGCCGGTGAAGCCGATTCGACGGGTCATACGGACCGTTCGTGATCCACACCCAAAATTCCGGAGCACCGCACCGCCTCGGATTCCGTGACGCGACGGCGGATCGGCCTGATCGCTCGCTCGAGCGGCGCTCCGATCTCGGCGCTGCGAGTAGCGACCGTCTTCGGCGCTGCGGGTGACTGATCGGCTTCGGCTCCCGGACGGGCGGGACTGAAAGGGGCGATCCGCTGGCGCAAGCGCCAGCGGATCGGGGCTTTCGGTGGGACTGTGAGGGACGCGCGAGTGGGCTCGGCGCTCACTCGCGCGGGGCTTTCAGCGATAGCTACAAACCCCGACGCCGCCATGTCTCGAACATGCACGTACTCGGCATCTGCGACCGCGGCGCGGACCGCGACGCCGTCGAGCGGGTCTGTGACCGCCTCGTCGATCGGCTCGAGCGCGAGGGGCGGGTCGGCGTCGTCAGGTACGACGCGACGATCGCGGACGGAACGGCCGTCCACGACTCGACGACGGTCGGCGGCGACGTCAGCTACGAGCTGGGCGCCGACGGCGACTGGGCCGCCTCGGGGACGGGACTGGGCGTCGGCGACGCCCTGGATCGGCTGGCGACCGGCTGCGCGTACGCCGTCGTCGTCGGGGTCGAGGACCTCCGTCATCCGACGGTCGTCGTCGGGACGGACGACGCGGACGGCGAGGGGAACGTCATCGCGGCCGTCGACGAGCCCGGCGATCTCGATCCCGACGCCGTCGCGGCCGAACTCGAGTCGCGCGAGCCCCACGAGACCCTCCACTCGCTGGTCGATCGCGTCAAACGCTCGTCCAAGGCCGATCAGGCAGGGGCGATCGCGACCTTTACTGGCCGCGTCCGCGCGAAAGATGACGCGGACGACGCGCGCACCCAGTACCTCGAGTTCGAGAAGTACGAGGGCGTCGCCGACGAGCGCATGGCCGCTCTGGAGGCGGATCTCGAGGCGCGCGACGGCGTCCTCGAGGTCGAACTCTACCACCGGACCGGCGTCGTCGAGGACGGCGAGGACATCGTCTTCGTCGTCGTCCTCGCCGGACACCGCGAGGAGGCGTTTCGAACCGTCGAGGACGGCATCGATCGGTTGAAAGACGAGGTCCCGCTGTTCAAGAAGGAAGTGACGGTCGAGGACGAGTTCTGGGTGCACGAGCGAAGCTAGTACTTGATTTCATGAATATTCCGTTCAAAATAGGTCACGCCGCTCGGACGGAGACACTCTATCACCCATGATAATTGGATCTGCGATAATAAGTTAGCGACGGTTATAAAAGGTCTCGAGCCCTCTCGTCGTTCGATAAATAGTCACGACTTCGAGAATAAAACGTCCGTTACCCCCCAGATCGCTGAACACAACCGAAATTTCGCTAACCATCCTTCCTTTATAACATATCCCACCGACAAGCCGTGGATGTCAATGAGCACGACAGCCCAACCCTCCACGGAAAGCAAGGAACGACGCCTGAAACGCTACCTCCGCGACCGCGCCGAAGACGGAGAGCTCTACTTCAAGGGCAAGTTCATTGCTGACGACGTCGGGATGTCCCCCAAGGAGATCGGCGCGCTGATGGTCAAACTCTCGGAGTCCGCCACCGAACTCGAGATCGAGAAGTGGTCGTACACGAGCGCGACCACCTGGCGCGTCGCACCGGCCTGATCGTGCCCTCGCCGCGACCGAGCGGTCACCGGCCCGCCGTTCGAGCGGCGTGACGAACGCCCCTCGAGCCGTGCAACGCCCTGCCGGCCGGCCGCTCCGACGGCGGTCGGCCCGTTCTTGTCCGGTCTCTCTTCCCGTTCGTTCGATTTTCCGTCCGAGAATGTGTCCAGTTGCGCGAGTCCCGTCTCACTGAAGACGGTCCGGCCTGCCGACGACAGTCGATTTATACGCTGGGGGCCCGCAATCACGGATGATGGACGACGCCGACGTACCCGGGTTCGGTCCGTCGATCGACGACGACCACCCCGGGGACGGCCCGCCGCTCGAGCGCATCGAGTCGGTCTTTCGGGTCTACGAGATGCGGGCCGAGGGCGAACAACTGGTGTACTACGGCGATCCGCGTGTCCACCCCGAACGAGCGATGGAGGAGCTGTGGCCCGCGTTCCGCGAAGCCGGATACGACCCCCAGCTGACCACGCGCCACGGCGAGTACGTCCTCGTCGCCGAGCCGATTAGCGTCGGGATCGACGGGATCCCGTGGACGAACATCGCGCTGCTGTGTGCGACGATCCTGTCGACGCTGTTCGCCGGCGCGAACTGGTACCATATCGATCCGTTCGCCAACCCGGAAGCGATCTGGCACGCGTGGCCGTTCACCGTCGCGATCCTCGGCGTCCTCGGGATCCACGAGATGGGCCACTACGTGTTGAGTCGGTACCACAACGTCGACGCCTCGCTGCCCTACTTCATCCCCGTCCCGACGCTCATCGGGACGATGGGCGCCGTCATCCGGATGAAAGGCCGGATTCCGAACCGGAAGGCCCTGTTCGACATCGGCGTCGCCGGTCCGCTGGCCGGACTGGTCGCGACCGTCGCCGTCACGATCATCGGCCTCCATCTGCCGCCGGTGACCGCGCCGCAGTCGGTCGTCACCGATCCGAACGCCATCGAACTGCGGCTCGGCTATCCGCCGTTGCTCGAGTTGCTGGCGGCGGCGTTCGACCGCCCGCTGTACCGAGGCGATCCGGCGATGTCGGTCAATCCGGTCGTCATCGGCGCCTGGGTCGGCATGTTCGTCACCTTCCTCAACCTGATTCCCGTCGGCCAGCTCGACGGCGGTCACATCCTCCGGGCGATGGTCGGCGACCTCCACGAGACGATCAGCGCGCTCGTTCCCGGCGCGCTGTTCGCCCTCGCGGGCTACCTCTACTACATCGGCGACCACGGCGTGCAGGCGGTGTTCGTCTGGCTCCTCTGGGGGTTCCTGACCACGCTCCTCGCGTCGGCGGGCGCGGCGCATCCGGTCACCGACGACCGACTCGGAACCGGTCGACAGGTGCTGGGCGTCGTCACGTTCGGGCTCGGGCTCCTCTGTTTCATGCCGGTCCCGCTCGAGGTCGTCCAGTAGCGACGAGCGACGACGGGCAAGCGCCGTCCGCGGCGCGCTACTTGCCGTGCGTATAGCCGCGATCCGCGAGTTGCTCGCCGTCCAGCGTGATCTCCTCGACGGGCTCGGTGGCCGACCCGATCACCGAGAGGTCGACGTCGATCGCCGCTCGCACCGTCTCGAGCGCCGACTCCGGAAGCGTCGCGACGAGCTCGAAGTCCTCGCCGAAGGTGATCGCGCGCTCGAGGGCCGTCTCGCCGTCGGCGCCGTCGTCGGCCACCTCGCGAAGCGCCTCGGCGACCGGGACCGACGCCGATTCGACCGCGAAACCGCAGTCGCTGGCCTCGGCGAGCTGGTGGAGCGAGCGGGCGAGCCCGTCGCTCGAGTCCATCATCGCCGTCGCGTGGGGCGCGAGCGCCGCGCCGGCAGCGACTCGCGGTTCGAAGCGAAACAGGTCGTTGGCTCGTTCGGTCGCGTCCTCGCTCTCGTCTCGAGCGCCGCGTTCGAACAGCTCGAGGCCGGCCGCGCTGCGGCCCAGCGTCCCGGTGACACAGAGCAGGTCGCCGGGTTCGGCGCCGCTGCGGCGAACGGGGTCGTCGCTCCGGCCGACCGCGGTCGTCGAGACGGTGAACTCGGAGTGGCCGTCGAGGTCGCCGCCGACGTACGTGGCGTCGATGCGGTCGCAGACGTCGCGTGCGCCGCGAACGAACGCCAGCAGTTCGTCGCGGTCGAATTCGGGGGCCGCGTAGGCCGCGACCGCGGCGGTGGCGTCGGCGCCCATCGCGGCGACGTCGGACAGCGACGCGCCGACCGCTCGCCAGCCCGCCGTATAGCGGGTCGTCCCCGTCGGGAAGTCCGTCCGTTCGTGGAGCATGTCCGTCGTGATGACCAACTCGTCGACGACGGCCGCGTCGTCACCGGCGGCCTCGAGTTCGCCCTCCAGCAGCGACAGGGCGGCGCGTTCGTCCATACGTCCCGTTTCGATTCCAACACGAAAAACCGCCCGGACTGGGACGTCTGGGCGTCTCGAGGCGCCGCCTCGCCCGCCGATCACGGAACCCCTGCGAGCGGTCGCCACGCCGCCGCTGCGCGGGACAACGATGGCCTTAAATGCGGCGGACGGAAACCACACGCCAATGGCTACGATGTACGACGTTCCGGCGGACGACCTCATCGAGGCGCTCGCCGACGATCTCGAGGAACGGCTCGACGAACCCGACTGGGGCAAGTTCGCGAAGAGTGGCGTGGACCGCGAACTCCCGCCCGAACAGGAGGACTTCTGGGCGACCCGCGCCGCGAGCCTCCTGCGTAAGGTCTCCGACCGCGGCCCCGTCGGCGTCGAGCGACTCTCGACGGAGTACGGCGGCGCGAAGGGCGGTTCGAACCGCTACCAGGTCGCCCCCGACAAGCGCACCGACGGCTCGAAGAACCTGATCCGAACGATCCTCCAGCAGCTCGAGGAGGAAGACCTCGTCGAGACCGCCGAGGGCGAGGGTCGCCGCATCACTCCCGAGGGACAGAGCCTCCTCGACGACACCGCCGGCGAGGTTCTCGAAGAGCTCGACCGTCCGGAACTCGAGCGCTACGCGTAACGCGAGACGAATCCAGTTTTCACGCCGAACACCCCTCGAACGCCGACAGTATCGCCTGTCGTCCGAAATCATTTTCCGCCGCGCGAAACAACAATCGTGATAGCAATGAGCGACGCACCCGACGAGGAGAAACTCGAAGAGCTGCGACAGAAGAAAATGGAGCAGTTGCAGGAGCAAGCCGAGAACCAGCAGGGCGGTTCGCAGGAGGCCGCCCAGCAGCAGGCCGAGGCCCAGAAGAAGGCCGTCCTCCGCCAGCACCTGACCGACGACGCCCGCAAGCGGCTCAACACGGTCAAGATGAGCAAGCCGCAGTTCGGCGAGCAGGTCGAACGGCAGGTCATCAGCCTGGCCCGCAGCGGCCGCATGCAGGGGAAGATCGACGACGAGAAGATGAAACAGCTCCTCCAGGAGCTGAAACCCGACTCCCAGAGCTTCGACATCAAGCGGCGCTGATGGAGCTGGGACTGCTCTACAGCGGCGGCAAGGACTCGACGCTCGCGGCCCTTCTCCTCGAGGAGTTCTACGACGTCACGCTGGTGACGGCCCACTTCGGCATCAGCGACGACTGGAAACACGCCCGCGAGACGGCCGACGCCGCCGGTTTCGACTTCGAACGGCTCCAGCTGGACCCCGACGTCGCCCGCGAGGCCGCCGCGCAGATCCGCGAGGACGGCTTCCCGCGGAACGGCATCCAGCAGCTCCACCAGCAGGTCCTCGAGCGACTGGCCGAGCGCGAGTACGACGCCATCGCCGACGGCACGCGACGCGACGACCGCGTGCCGACGATCTCTCGGGCCCAGGCACAGAGCTTAGAGGACCGCCACGGCGTCGACTACATCGCGCCGCTGTCGGGCTTCGGCCGCACCGCCGTCGATCGGCTGGTCGAGGCGCGACTCGAGGTGACCGTCGGGCCGAGCGAGGAGATCGATCGGGCCGACTACGAGGCGGAACTCCGGACGATCATCGCCGACGAGGGCGGCCGCGAGGCCGTCGACGACTGCTTCCCCGATCACACGCAGACGTACGTGACGGGCGTTCGGCGGGAATAGCGGGGAGAGCGGAAATTCAGGTTCCCGTGAACCCCGTCGGGACCAACCTATTTACTACGACGGACTAGTCTAGAAATATGTGTGTTAATCGATCCGAAACGAACGATGGCGAGTTTTTCAGCGGACGGACGGCGACGACGGCGCTCGCAGCCGCGTACGTGACGGTCGGGATCGGGTTCTGGATCGGTCTCCTAATGGGGTGGTTTCGGCTGCTCGTCGCCGCTCTCGGCGGGACGGCCGTCCTCGTAGTCGTTTCGCTGTATATCGCCGTCAGACGAGAGGGGTTGGTCACCGCCGAAAACGCGTTGTTCGCCGCGTTCGCACTGGTCGCGACGGGGCTGCTGCTCTCACTCTCCGCGTTCACCGACGTCTCGTCCGAATTCGTCTTCCCCCTCTGTTTCGCCGTCGCCGGTCTTCCCCCCTACCTGATACTGAAGTACACCGGCTACGGCAAACCCACGTGAACGACGACGACACTAGCGAGTGAACTCGAACCGCGCACCGCCGGTCTCACTTTCGGTGACCGTCACGGACCAGCCGTGGGCGTCCGCGATGGCCCGGACGATCGCGAGCCCGAGTCCGGACCCCTCCTCGGACGTCGAGTACCCCTGCTCCAGAATCCGCTCGCGTTCGCCCTCGGGAATCCCGGGGCCGTCGTCTTCGACGAAAAATCCCCCCGAGCAGGGACCGACGCGGATGGTGACGTCGTCCCGGCCGTGCTCGAGCGAATCCTGCTGAGCCTGCGAAGCAGGGCTCGTCGAACCGTGTTCGACGGCGTTCCGGAAGAGGTTCTCGAAGAGCTGTTTCGCCCGGAGGGGATCGACCTGCAGCGTTCGGTGATCGACGACCTCGTAACTCGCATTGCCGGTGGCCGTCGACGACCACGCGTCGCCGGCGAGTTCGGAAAGCGGCACCTCGTAGGTCTCCTCGACCTGCGTCCCGCTGCGGGCGACCGACAGCGACTCCTCGATCAGCTCGTCCATCCGCGTCATGGCGGCGTCGACCTCTTTGAGGTGTTTCGCCTCACCCGTCCGGAACGCCGCATCGAGGCGACCGCGCGCGACGCTGAGCGGATTCCGCAGGTCGTGGCTGACGACGCTCGCGAACTCCTCTAAGCGCTCGCTCTGCCGGCGGGCCTCGCGGGTCGCGGCCCGCTGTTTGATGTCGTAGATTCCGGCGACGGTGCCGGCACCGACGCCCATCGTCCCGCTCATCAACAGCAGGTACAGCGGCGACCGAGCGCCGAGTCCGTCGAGATAGGCGATATAGAGGTGGAGCGCCGCGACGATGAACGCGGCGAGAAAGCCGCCGAGACCGTACGCGAAGACGGTGAGTCTGTCCCGCACCGAGACGTCCTGCGCGACGAGGAACCGATCGGCGAGGACGACCGCCGTCGCGATCGCGAACGGGAAGACGCTCTCGAGGAGCGTCTTCGTCGAGAGGGTCTCGCCGGCGATCCGAACGCCGATGGTGGCGGCGAGAACGAGACCGAGGACCGACAGCGGCGAGACCGGAAGCTGTTCGCCGACGTCGGCGACCCAGTCGTCCTCGTCGAGCCGTTGCACGGGCGTATCTCAGCACGGAGAGAGATATCAAGTTACTGGTGAATCTCGGCGCGAAGCGAGTCGAACTAATGCCGCTATCAGCCGAACCAAACGGGCGACGGCGAGAACGCCGAACGCACGGCCGCTGACGGGAAGTGAATCGGTGCCCGAGCGACAAAGGACAGTTTGAAGCGCGGCCTGAACGAATCGGGAGACATGTACGACCACCTCAAGGGATTTCGCGATTTCTATCCCGCCGAGATGGGGGCGCGCCGAGAGGTTATCGACAGCCTGGAGGCCGCGGCGCGACGGTACGGCTTCCGGGAGGTCGGAACCCCCGCGCTCGAGCGCACCCAGATGTACGTGGACAAGAGCGGCGAGGAGATCGTCGAGGAGCTCTACGCGTTCGAGGACAAGGGCGGCCGCGAGGTCGCGCTGACGCCCGAGCTGACGCCGACCGTCGCGCGGATGGTCGTCGCCAAACAGCAGGAGCTCTCGAAGCCGATCAAGTGGGTCTCGACGCGGCCGTTCTGGCGCTACGAGCAGGTTCAGCAGGGCCGGTTCCGCGAGTTCTACCAGACCAACGTCGACATCTTCGGCTCCTCGGAGCCCGAGGCCGACGCCGAGATTCTCGCGTTCGCCGCCGACGCGCTGACTGACCTCGGCCTCACGGGCGAGGAGTTCGAGTTCCGCGTCTCCCACCGCGACATCCTCGGCGGGCTCTTCGAGTCGTTCGACGCCGACGTGGACACGGACGCGGCCATCCGCGCCGTCGACAAGTCCGAGAAGATCGGCCACAACGAGTACCACGACCTGCTCGTCGAGGCCGGCCTCAGCTACGATCAGGCCGCCGAGTTCGACGACCTGCTCGCGGTCGGCGAGGACGATCTCGACGAACTCGTCGAATTCGCCGGTACGGACCGCGTCGAGGAAGCGGTCACGAACCTCCAGAACGTGCTCGAGGCCGCGGCCGACTTCGGCGCCCGCGAGTACTGTACGCTCTCGCTGGAGACCGCCCGCGGACTCGATTACTACACCGGCGTCGTCTTCGAGTGCTTCGACTCGACCGGCGAGGTCTCCCGGTCGGTCTTCGGCGGCGGCCGCTACGACGACCTGATCGAGAGCTTCGGCGGCCAGCCGACGCCCGCCGTTGGCGTCGCGCCCGGACTCGCGCCGCTGTCGCTGCTCCTCCAGCGGGCGGACGTCTGGCCGGACGAGGAGTTCACGACCGACTACTACGTCCTCCAGATCGGCGACACGCGATCCGAGGCCGCCCGGATCGTCCGCGACCTCCGCGAACGAGGCCACGTCGTCGAGACCGACGTCGCGGATCGCTCCTTCGGGTCGCAGTTGAACTACGCCGACTCGATCAACGCCGAGACCGTCGTCGTCGCCGGCGAGCAGGACCTCGCGAACGACGAGGTGACGATCAAGGACATGGAATCGGGCGACCAGACGCAGGCGCCGGTCGACGAGTTCCCCGGCGACAGGGAGCGGCCGACGTACGACGACTTCGCGTAAACTGACGGCGCTCAAGGGAGCGAACCGGTGGTCTCGATATTCCGGTGTCTCGGGTCGTTATCAGTACGTTTACCAACACGTTCTGCGAACGTGACGTCAATGCGCCGTTCGATCCGTTACGCGCTCGCGCTTCTCGCGGCCGGCGGGATCGTCGCCGGGCTCGCTCGACTGACGGACAGTTCGGTGCTCCTGCTGGCCGGGATCGGACAGGTCTACGCCGTCGGGATCGCGATCGTTCTGCGTCCGGAGGTCCGTCAGTTGGCGAGCCCGCCGAACAGTACCGCGGGGACCGCGTTCAGCGGGGTGACGACGTTCAGCGTGCTCGCGATCGGACAGGGGATCACCGACGCGTTTCACGTCGGCGCGGCGATGCTCGCGTTCGGGCTGGCGTACTTCGGCTACGTCTCCGGCGTCTGGATGCTCGTCGAGACGACCGATATCGACGCCGGTGATGACGCCGGCGAGCAGGGAGGTCCGCCGTTCGAAGACCGCTCGTGACCGGCGATTTCGGATCGCGCTCTTAAACTACCTCTATTGCAGGGGAGATTCGCGTTCGTTCCACTCGACCGGGAATCTGAGACCGTCTTAAGCCCGTATAGCACCGAGTAGTGACTGTAAGGTGACCGCCAATGGCAACTAACGAAGCGACGGTTCGGTGGCTGGGGAGACGCCAGGAGTTCGAGTACGCCGACGGGGCCGCGGGATACACGCTGGTGTTGATCCGGCTCGTCGTCGGCTACTGGTTCCTCCACGCCGGGTGGACGAAGTTCGCGTTCGTCGCCGGGGAGCCGTTCGACGCGGCCGGCTTCCTCGCGAACGCCGAGACGCCGATCGCGCCGCTGTTCGAGTTCGTCGTCGGGACGCCCTGGCTGCTCGAGTTCACGAACGTCATGATCCCCGCCGGCGAGTTCCTGATCGGACTGGGGCTCGTCCTCGGGGCGCTCGTGCGCCTGGCCGCCCTCTTCGGCGGCGTCCTGATGACGTTGTTCTACCTGGGCAACGCCGATTGGGCGCACGGCTACGTCAACGGGGACCTGCTCGGGCTCCTCATGTTCGTGCTCATCGGGGTCTTCGCCGCGGGCCGGATCCTCGGCGTCGACGCCTACCTCGAGGAGGCCGAGTTCGTCCGCCGGCGACCGCGGCTGCGCTACCTCCTCGGCTGATGGCGTGGCGGAGCGCGGCTCACGCCTGTCGTATTCTTTCGACCGCCGGTCCGCTCCGTAGCAGGGCCGACCATTAACTACGGCGTCGGTGTACGACGCCCGATGGCCGATAGCCGCCCGAACGTTCTGTTCGTCCTCACCGACCAGGAGCGATACGACTGTACGGCGCCCGACGGACCGCCGGTCGAGACGCCGGCGATGGATCGACTCTCGAGCGAGGGCGTGCGCTTCGAGCGAGCGTTCACGCCGATCAGCATCTGTACGAGCGCCCGCGCCTCGCTGATGACGGGGCTGTTTCCCCACGGTCACGGGATGCTCAACAACAGCCACGAAGCCGACGCGATCCGGCCCAATCTGCCGCCGGAGTTACCGACGTTCTCGGAACTGCTGGCCGATTCGGGCTACCGGTGCAGCTACACCGGAAAGTGGCACGTCGGCCGCGACCAGACGCCCGAGGACTTCGGGTTCGACTATCTGGGCGGCAGCGACAAACACCACGATAACATCGACGAGGCGTTCCGGGAGTACCGCGAGGAGCGAGGCGTCCCGCTGGGCGAGGTCGACCTCGAGGAGGAACTCTACACGGGCGACGACCCGCGGGATACGAGCGAGGGAACGTTCGTCGCAGCGAAGACGCCCGTAGACGTCGAGGAGACTCGCGCATACTTCCTCGCCGAGCGAACGATCGACGCCATCGAAGCGCACGCCGACGGCGGTAGCGGCGGAGGGGACGGAAACGGCGGCGACCCCTTCTTCCACCGCGCGGACTTCTACGGCCCTCACCATCCCTACGTCGTCCCCGAGCCCTACGCCTCGATGTACGACCCCGACGAGATCGAGCCGCCCGAGAGCTACGCCGAGACCTACGACGGGAAGCCGCAGGTCCACGAGAACTTCCATCGCTATCGGGGCGCTGACGGCCTCGAGTGGGACCACTGGGCGGAGGCCACCGCGAAGTACTGGGGGTTCGTCTCGCTGATCGACGACCAGTTCGAGCGGATCCTCGAGGCGCTCGAGGAGCGCGGTCTCGCCGACGAGACGGCCGTCGTCCACGCCTCCGACCACGGCGACTTCGTGGGGAACCACCGCCAGTTCAACAAGGGCCCGCTGATGTACGACGACACCTACCGGATCCCCTTCCAAGTGCGCTGGCCCGGCGTCGTCGAGCCCGGTTCGACCTGCGAAGCGCCAGTGCATTTGCACGATCTCGCGGCGACGTTCCTCGAGCTGGGCGGCGTCGACGTCCCCGAATCGTTCGACGCGCGGAGTCTGGTTCCGTTGCTCGAGGCCGGCGGCGACTCGAGCGACGTTCCCGACGAGTGGCCCGACTCCACCTTCGCCCAGTACCACGGCGACGAGTTCGGCCTCTACACCCAGCGGATGGTCCGCACCGAGCGCTACAAGTACGTCTACAACGGCCCCGATATCGACGAGTTGTACGATCTCGAGGCCGATCCCGCCGAACTGCAGAACCTGATCGACCACCCTGCGTATGCGGACGCCCGCGAGGGGATGCGCGAGCGCCTGATCGAGTGGATGCGCGAGACCGACGACCCGAATCAGGGATGGGTTCCGGACGTGCTCGAGGACGCGTCGTAACCGTTCCAGCCGAGATATGTACGGTGGCGCGCGCTGTGCCGCGGTGAGTGAATAACGAACCGCGGCACGAAACTGCGCGAGGGATGAGTGAGCGAGCGTGCGAGCGAACGAATCGGCTGGGGAGGGTGTGGCATTCCCCGTTGCCACGATAGCAGGGCGCTCGTCGCGACCGACGGCGTTCACTCGAGTACGATCCGTTCGCGCGTAAACCGTTTCTCGCCACTCGCTTCCGCTTCACGCCATCGCCACGACCCGATCTCGAGGGGCTCGAGCGAGACGATCAGATAGGACCGATCGGGCCACGTCGCCTGCGCTCGATCAGTCGCGCTCAGTCGCGGCGGCCCGCGGGGATGGGAGTGGTAGAAGCCGACGATCTCCTCGCCGCGGTCCTCGAGGCGTTCGAAGATCGCGAGTTGTTCCTCGGGATCGATTCGATACCGCGTTCGCGGCGTCTCGGCGACGTTTTCGGCAGGGTACTGCGAGCGAACCCGACTCCGTCCCTCGGGCTCGAAGTCGCCGCCGAAGATCCCGCAGCTCTCCTCGGGAGCGCCCTCACGAGCGCGCTCGAGGATCGCGTCACGAATCTCGGCCGGGACGACGAGTTCGGGATCGGAACCGGTCACCGGTAGCTACGCCTCCGCCTCGAGATCGGGGCGCTCCGTCACCCGCTCGAACGGCACCGCGATCTTCTCGAGCGCGACGGGCGGTGTTTCCTCGTCGAATAAGTCCGGCTGAACGATCGGCGCCAGCGCCTCGAGAGTGTCCACCAGCCGCGGGCCGGGCCGATTCAGGTAGTGGTGGCCGTCCATCGCCCAGACGCGGCCCTCGCGGACGGCAGTGAGATCGTCCCACCCCTCGCGCTCGGTGAGGTCCGCGGCGTTCGCGGCGGTCTGCTCGAGGCCGAAGCCGCAGGGCGCGACGACGATCAGTTCGGGGTCGTACTCGCGGATTTCCGACCACTCGCGCGGACTCGAGCGGTCCCCCGCGTCGGCCAGCCCGTACTCGCCACCGGCCCACTCGACCAGATCGGTCGTCCAGTGGCCCGCGACCATGACGGGGTCGGTCCAGTCGAAGATCGCTACTCGGGGACGGTCGTCGCCCGCGAGGTCGGCCTCGGCGGTTCGTCCTCGGATCGCATCGATCCGGGACTCGAGGTCGGCGCGGACCGCTCGAGCGCGTTCCTCGCGTCCCGTGGCGCGGCCGATTCGCTCGAGGTCCTCGAGGACGTCCGCGACGCTGTGGGGGTCCGTGGTCAGGATCTCGGGGTCCGCATCAATTTCTTCGACGGCGTCCGCCATGACGACCTCGTCGACCGCGCAGACGTCGCACATCCCCTGCGTGACGATCAGGTCCGGCTCGAGGGACTCGAGGAGGTCCGTGTCGACGTCGTAGACGCCCCCGTCGTCGGCGGTCTCGAGCACCTGCTGGTCGATCTCGCTACTCGAGGCGTCGGCGTCGATCCTCGAGTCGGTGACCGACGGCAGCGACTCGACGGCGGGCGGGTAGTCGCACTCGTGGGAAACGCCGACCGGCTCGAGGCCGAGCGCGGCCACGGTTTCGGTCGCCGAGGGGAGCGTCGTGACGATTCGCATGGTTCTCCGTAGGTCGCGTAGGATCAAAAGCGGTGGCGTAGGAACGGTCACCGCGAGCGACCAGAGGGAGCGAGCGGGCCGACGACTGACCCGAAAGCCGCGCTGTGCGCGGCTGAAGGGGAAGGAGGAGTGCTTTTCATCGAAGTTTTACCGAGTGCGGTCGCTCCGCGACCGCACACAGAGTAAAAGTTCGTTAGTGGAATTTAACGCCGACGTCGTGCAGGTCGTCGTTGTACTTCGCGATGTTGATGACCAGCGGCGTGACGCTCTCGACTTCCGCGGCGTTCGCGAGGGGGCCGACGTCGAGCGCGCGCAGGCCCTCGATCTCGTTGGCGAGGTTGCGGACGGTCTCCTTGGCGTCGTCGTCGTCCGCGACGAGGAGCGTGTCCAGATCGAGGTCGTTGTCGAGGTCCGAGAGCGCGTCGGCCGCGAGGTTGTGGAAGGCGCCGACCACTGGTACCTCGTCGGGCGCGCGGTCGGCGACCAGTTCGGTGACGCTGCCGGTTCCCGGCGGGTGATAGTGGAGGCCGTCCTCGTCGCCCTGCATGCCGACCGCGGGGGTGACCAGGATCGTGTCCGAATCGAGGCTGTCCGCGACCGCGTCGACGGTGTCGCCGGCGTAGTACGGCGGCACGCTGAGGATGACGACGTCGGCTCGGTCGGCCGCCATCTCGTTCGCGAAGCCCTTGACGTCCGCGTCGGCGCCGCGGGACTCGAGATTCCCCTCGTAGGTCTCGACCGCGTCGCGGGCCTTCTCGGGGTCTCGCGAGCCGATGAGTACTTCGTGGTCCGTATCGCGTGCAAAGCGCAGGGCCAGCCCCTGCCCGATATCGCCGGTTCCGCCGAGTAGTGCGATTCGCATACCCGACTCTGCGGACGGCTCCCGAATAAAAGGGGTGGAGGCCGGCCGATCTCGCCGGGTTCTCGGACGGCCACGGCGTCGGACGGATCGACTCACTCGCGGACCGACGGTCCGATCCCGAGTGCCTCAGGGCGCTTCGTCGTCTTCGGGATTCATCGCCGCGCCCAGTCCGCTGTCGTACGCGTCGCGCTCTTTCACCTCGCGGATCCGCTGGTCGAGGCGCTCCGCGAGGTCCCGCCGTCGCTGTTCGTCGACGTCCGGATCGGATCCCAGGTCCTCGATGTCCTGACGGGCGGTCCGCAGGACCGACACCGCTTCCTCGGTCTCGAGGTCGGCCGCGCGATCGAGGCTCCGTTCGACGTCCTCGAGGGTAGTTCCAGTCACGGAAGCGACTTCGGGAGCGAGCGGGGTGAATGCTGGGCCGTCAGTGGTCGGCCCGGCATCGCCGGCCGACCGAGAGTCGGCAAGGGCTCGCCGAAAGCGTACACACTTCCCGCGCTGACCCCACCGTCCGGTATGGAGCTCTCGATCGTCGATCTCGCACCGATGCCGGAGGACGGCACCGCGACGGAAGCGTTCGAACACACGGTCGAACGCGCCCGGCAGGCCGAACGGCTCGGCTACTCGCGGTTCTGGGTGGCCGAACACCACGACTTCACCGACTCGGTCGCGAGCACGACGCCGGAGGTACTGATTCCGCACGTGGCCGCGAAGACCGAGGACATCCGGGTCGGCTCCGGGACCGTCCTGTTGAACCACTACAGCCCGTACAAGGTCGCGGAGACGTTCGGCGTCCTCGATGCGCTCGAGCCCGACCGCATCGACCTCGGACTGGGGCGGGCGACGGGGAACCCGGCGAGCGATCTCGCCCTCCAGCCGGATCGCAGCCAGCGCCGGCGGACCGGCGACGATCAGGCGGAGAAGATCGACGAGGTCGTCAAGCACCTCTACGGCGGATTCGAGGGCGACCACCCGTTCCGCGACCTCGAGGTGCCCCGCGCTGGCGACTCCGCGCCGGAAATCTGGGTCCACGGCTCGAGTCCAGCGAGCGCGAAGATCGCCGGCGAACTGGGACTGCCGTACTCCTTCGCCGCGTTCATCCGCCCCGAACCGGCCGTGCAGGCGTTCGAGACCTACCGGAAGCACTTCGACCCCGCCGCGCACGGCGCCAGCCCCGAGGAGCCGCGCGGCGCCATCGCGGTAAACCTGACCTGCGCCGAGACCGACGAGGAGGCCGCGCGGCTCCGCGCCGTCGCCGAGGCCTCGTCGCGACTGCTTCGAAACGGACGGGTCGACCGCCTCCCGATCAGGTCGGTCGACCGCGCGATCGACGTCCTCGGCGGGGTTCCCGAGCCGATGTCGTCGACGGACATCGCGCCCGGCGAGTGGCCCCGCCACCTCTCCGGCAGTCCGTCGACGGCCCGAGAAATCCTCGAGGAACTGACGTCCCAGGCCGGCGTGGACGAGGTCGTGATCCAGAGCCAGCACGCCGATCCCGAGACGACGCTGCGCTCGCACGAGCTGCTCGCCGACGCCGTCGGACTCGAGTCGCGCGAATAGCCTCGAGAGACCGACTGGACAATTGGAGAGCGGTGGCGCGCGCTGTCGACCGTCCGAGTGAAAACGAGGGCGGTCGATACGAGCGCGCGAGGGATGAGCGAGTGAGCAGAGCGAACGAGCGAATCGGCTGGGGAGGGTGTGGCACTCCCCGTTGCCGGGACGAGCGGCGCGTTCGGTCCGTTTCCTCGAGTCGTCGAACTGTGGCCCGAGACAGTCATCCGAGAGAACGCAGCCTCCATTAGCCGCGCCGTCGTCACTCACCTATGGCAGAGCCAGCCGTCATCGCCCACCGCGGCTACGCCGGCGTCGCGCCCGAGAACACGATCGCAGCGGTCGAGACCGCCGCAAACCACGACGCCGCGATGCTCGAGATCGACGTCCAGCCGGCCGCCTGCGGCACGCCGGTCGTGATCCACGACGAGCGCCTCGAGGGCACCAGCGCCCGCGACGGTCGCCCGCTCACCGATTCGTCGGGGTACGTCTGGGAAACGTCGCTCGAGGACCTCCGAACGGCGCGCGTCCTCGGCACTGACGAACCGGTCCCGACGCTCGCCGGACTGCTCGAGGCGATCCCCGAGACGATCGGCGTCAACGTCGAACTGAAGAACCCGGGGACGACCGACCTGCGGGTCGCCGAGTCGCTCCCCGACGCCGAGCGCGACGAGCGCCGTGCGGTCTGGACGCCGTTCGTCGAGCGCGTGATCGAGGACTGCGAGGCCTTCGACGGCGAACTCCTCTTCTCGTCGTTCTGCGAGGGCGCGCTCGCGGCCGTCCGCGAGGTCGCGCCGCGATACGCCGCCGCGACGCTCGTCTGGGACGACCTCGAGGCGGGACTCGAGATCGCCCGCCGGTACGACTGCGAGGCGATCCACCCGCCGAGAAACGCGATCGCCGGGACGCCGCTCGCGACCACCGAGTACGCCGGGTTCAGTGACGCTACACCCGAGGTCGATATCCTCGAGGAAGCCCACGCCGAGGGGCGAACGGTCAACGTCTGGACGGCCGAGAACTGGCACCAGTTCGAGGCGCTGGCCGCCGCCGGCGTCGACGGGATCGTCGCCGACTATCCGGGACTCGGAACGGACTCGAGCGACTCGTCGTAATCTATCATCGGACGGTCACGTCGACAGCGGTCGGGAGACGTCGGTCGTGAAGCCGAGCCAGCAGGCCGCGAGCTGGACCCCAATCGCGACGGTCGCGGCGACGCGGTCGTCGGTCAGCCACCCGCCCCGAGCCGCTCGTAGCCGCCGCCCTCGAGCCACGTCGTGCCGAGAGCGGCCGCGACGAACGCCGCGGACAGGCCCAGTTCGGCCGGTCCAACCAGTTCAGACGACGCCGGCGCGGCCGCTCGAGCGACGAGCAGTCCGACGAGGAGACAGACCCACAGCAGTCCGACGAAGGTGCCGAACGCTCGGTTGGCATCGGCGAGGACCGTGTCGACGCTCGATCGGAGTGTCGTCGCCATCGATGGTAATTTCTCCCCGAGTTGCCATATATGCGTTCGGTTTGGATTCTGAGAGAAAGGCCGGGAGAACGACCGGGGAGCCTACGACTCGAGCAGTTCCGGGAGTTCGTTGATCGACTCGAGGACGGCGGACGCCTCTTCGGCCTCGTACTTCTGTCGCCCTTCCGCACCCGTCAGGCCGCCCGTGAGGACGCCGATGCCGTGATACTCCCGCTCCGGGTCCGCCTCACGGGCGTTGTTCGCCGTCCGGACGTCGTCCAGCGTGTCGCCGACGAAGACCACCCGATCGGCGTCGAATCGCTCCGCGAGGGTCGTCAGCGCCCGCGGGTGGGGTTTGCCCTCCTCCCAGTCGTCCATCGTGAACCGATGCTCGAGGGGGATCACCGCCTCGAGACCGACGCGCTCGAGAGCGATCTCGGCCTCGGCCGCCGGCCGGCCCGTCAGTACGCCGACTGCGAGGTCGTCGTCCTCGACGAGGGCGTCCCGGGTCGCCTCCTCGAGCAGGACCGGTTCGTCGTGGATGAATCCGCGCGTCTCGATATCGGGCTCGCCGCCCTCGAGGCCCCGATAGAGGTCGGCGCCGAGGTACAGCTGCTGGAAGACGTCGCGGAGCCGCTCGCGGTCCCACCGCTCGAGGACGCGCTGGGTCGCCCGCGCGCCGAGGTCGGCGCGGATCGCGTCCTCGGCGGCCTCGAGGCCGCCGCCGCGGGCGGCGATCTCGTCCGTGAAGTCGTCGATCGACTCGCCGTATCCCTCGCTCGTGGCGAGCACGTAGAGCGCGGCGGCGTAGGTGAGTTCCCAGTCGTTGTTGAACCCGCCGGCGTCCTTGAACTGCTGGATGTCGGCCTTGCGGATCGTTCGGTCGTAGACGCGCTCGACGGAGTCGACGATCGCGCGTCGGTAGGAGTCGGCGACGTCGACGAGCACTCCGTCGACGTCTAACACGACGGCGTCTGCGTTCATACCCGTCCAGACGGGCCGCCGAAGGTAAAGGCGGTCGGATTCCGCTCACGCGCTCGCGTCGCGACCGAGACTGCCGTCCACACCGCCGTTACGGGACGCGATCGACCGCGCACCGCGATCGCTCGGCGTCCGTGCGGCCTCAGAACCCGAGTCCGCCGACCGCGTAGAACGCGAGGAGACAGAGCCCCAGCGCGTACAGGACGTCGGCCCACAGCCACGAGAGCAGGTTCGCGAGGTAGATCACGGCGACGACGGGGACGCCGAGCAGGACGACCGGCGTCCGGCGCCACTCCGACCGGGAGCGCGTCCAGAGCGTGTACGCGTCGCCGGTGCTCGGGAACGCCTGCACCCCGACCGCGAGGCCGAGCCATCCCAGCGCGGCCGTAAGCGCGAGCGCGCCGCTCGAGGCCGCCGCGAGACGATCACGGAGCGCGGTCACCGCCGCGGTCGGGTCGGCGGTCGCGAGGGCGAGGGCGTCCGCGATTCCCAGCGACGACGCGAGCGCGGCGAACCCGAGAAAGACCGCGACCGAGACGAGGGTATTGACGAGAAACGGGGCGACGCTGATCGCGAACGAGTCGCGGTACCGGCCGGGCTGGGCGTGGCGGACGTATCCCGGCGGATCGCCGAACCGGAAATAGGCCACCTCGGCGACGGGGACCCCAACGAGGTGACAGACCTGCTCGTGGGCGAACTCGTGGACGACGACACCGGGTGCCGCGAGGAGTCGCAACAGGAGTCGGGACAGCGAGCTCACGACGGCGACGAGCGCCACGAGGACGACGAGGGCGAGAACGGCGAGGATGATGGCCGGGACGGAGCCGGGGATCATTGGTCACTGAACTATCGTGAATAGAGGTAATTCCTTCGACCGTGAACGAACGGACGTCGGTCGCGATTGCGTTCCGGCCGTCCTCGAGTGGGTGCCACTCGACAGTTGCCGGCACCGGGATCGCGGCCGCTCACCGATCCATCGCTCGAGCGACGTACAGCGTCCCCGTTTCGACGGTCCGCCGTTCGACCGGGATCGCGGGCTGGTCGCCGCCCAGCGTCGTGAACAGGAGGGCGGCGTCGGCCTCGCGGGCGGCCTCGAGCGCCGGTCGGTGGAGTTCCGGCGGGAGGTTCAACGCGTAGATCGCATCGGCGGCGGCGTAGACCGCCGGATCGGGATCGACGACGTCGTCGCGGACGAACCGCACGCCGTCGGGTACCGGACGGTCGTGGACGTCGGTCGCGGTAACGGCGACGCCGCGTTCGGCCAGCGCGGCCGCCACGTCGGTCCGGCGACCGATTCCGATCTCGACGAGTCGATCGTATTCGGCCAGGGTCTCGAGCAGCGTCTCCGAGTTCCGGCGAGAGTGGGCCACGGCGGGACGTTTATGCCACCCGCGGCCATAGCCCTTGCCATGCTCGTCGATATCGTGCCGGTCGGCAACGTCCCCGCGAACGTCAAGCGGGCGGCCTCCGCCGCGTTGCGATCGGTCTACGACTGCGACGTCTCGGTCAACGACTCGCAGTCGGTCCCGAACGGTGCCTACGACGCCGACCGGAACCAGTACGCCGCCGAAACGTTCATCCAGCTCGCCGAACGGGTCGGCCGCGGGACGAAAAACATCGCGATCACGCCCCACGATCTCTTCTACCGGCGTCGCAACTACGTCTTCGGCCTGGCCTATCTCGACGGCAGCGGGAGCGTCGTCTCGACCTACCGCCTCCAGACCTCGAGCGACGGCGGCTTCTCGAACCAGAGCGCCGAGGACATCTTCGAGGACCGCGTTCGCAAGGAGATCGTCCACGAGATCGGCCACACCTACGGCCTGGAGCACTGCGACAACAACCGCTGCGTGATGAACTTCTCGCCGACGGTCCGCGAGGTCGACATCAAGGAGGAGAACCTCTGCGGGAGCTGTCAGCGTCTGATTAGCTAGCGGATCGGTTTCCCCGCCGGTTTTCGAGAGCCAGAGCTATCAGTAGCAGTGTCGTAGTTCGGTCGAGGAGAACGCATGGGAGTCAACGAGAGCGAGACGTTCGATATCGGCGGTGAGATGACCGTCCACCGGCTCGGGTTCGGCGCGATGAGCCTCGGTGGGTCGAACAATATGTACTGGCCGGACGACGTCGATGCCGCGGAGAGCGTCCTCGAGCGCGCGGTCGAGCTCGGCGTCGACTTCGTCGACACCGCGGACATGTACGGCAACGGCTCGAGCGAGTGCGTCGTCGGGCGGGCGATCGACGTCGACCGCGACGACGTCGTCGTCGCGACCAAGGGCGGTATTCTCAAACAACCGGACGCGAGCACCACAGTCAGCGGTGATCCCGCGTACCTGAAGAACGCGGCGCTGCGCAGCCGCGTTCGACTCGAGACCGAGACGATCGATCTCTACCAGTACCACAAGCCGGATCCCGACGTGCCCATCGAAGACTCGGTGACCGCCCTCGCCGAGCTGAAAGACGAAGGGATCGTCCGCCACATCGGACTGAGCAACGTCGACGCCGATCAACTCGAGCGCGCTCGCGACGTCGCAGACGTCGCGACCGTCCAGAACTACTACAACGTCGCCAATCGCGATCAGGAGGACGTCCTCTCAGTCTGCGAGAACGCCGGTATCGGATTCATTCCCTACTCGCCGATCGACAAGGCGACCCTCGAGGACGGGAACGACGTTCTCGACGACGTGGCCGACGCGCACGATGCGTCGCGGTACCAGATTGCGCTCGCGTGGCTGCTCGAACGCTCGGACGTTACGATCCCGATCCCGGGAACCGCGAGCCTCGAGCACCTCGAGGCGAACGTCGCCGCGACGTCGGTCGATCTGACCGACGAGGAACTGGCGCGACTCGACGATCTCGATAGAGAATAGACGCGCGATCAGGGCGCGTAGTAGTACTCGCCGTCCTGCTTCTGCTGTTTGTCGAGTTGCGACTGAGGCTTGTTGATCCGCGGACGCGAGGTGCGCTCGTCGCGGCGGAACGTGACCTCGAGGTTCGCGAGGAACTCGTTCATCCCGTCGCGCATCGGCTGGGGCTGGCCGGCGCGGCCGTGGACGGCGGGTTCGCCGTCGAAGACCATCAGCCGATCGGCGAGCAGGTCGATCATGTAGATGTCGTGGTCGATGACCATGACCGTCGCGTCCTGCTGTTCGGCGTAGCGTCGGATCGCACTGGTCGCCTGCACGCGCTGTTCGACGTCGAGGTGCGCGGAGGGCTCGTCGAGCAGGTAGAGGTCCGCCGAGTCGGAGAGACAGGCCGCGATGGCGACCCGCTGGCGCTCCCCGCCCGAGAGGTCCGAGAGGTTCTGCTCCATGATCCGCTCGAGTTGGAGCGGCTGGGCGATCTCGGTGTTCCAGTAGGACGAGCCGAACTGGTCCGTAATGGAGGAGAGGAAGGCGTCGACCCGCATGTGCTGGTCGATGGTGACGTACTGCGGTTTGTACGAGATATCGAGGTCCAGATCGGCGTCGCCCTCGTCGGGCGCGAGGTTGCCGGTCAACAGCTTCGCGAACGTCGACTTCCCGATCCCGTTCGGACCGACGATGCCGAGCACCTCGTTCTCCCGGATCTCGCCGCCCTCGACCTCGAGGGAGAACTCGCCGTCGCCGTAGCTCTTGGTGAGGTCGGGGTACTCGACGAGCGTGTCGCCGCGGGACGCGGCCCGGGGCGCGTGCTCCTCGAACTCGATGGGGTCCGGGCGGATCCGCATGTTCTCGTTGTCGAGGTAGCCCGAGAGATACTCGTTGATCCCGTTGCGGACCGATTTCGGTGCGGTGATGACGCCGTACGCGCCGGGCTCACCGTAGGCGACGTGGAGCGTGTCGGCGAGCAGGTCCAGGATCGCGAGGTCGTGTTCGATGACGAGCATCGACCGATCCTCCTCCTCGGCGAGTTCTCGGATCAGTCGCGCCGCCGTCACGCGCTGACCGATGTCGAGGTAGGGCGTGATCTCGTCGAGGAAGTAGAAGTCCGTGTCCCGGGCCAGCGTGGCCGCGATGGCGACCCGCTGGAGTTCGCCGCCCGAGAGGTCGTCGATCGACTGCTCCATGACTGGCCCGATCGAGAGCCGCTCGACCAGTTCGTCGAGGGCACCGCGCTCGTCGGTTTGCTCGAGCAACTCGCGGGTGTTGCCGTCGAAGCTGTTCGGGATCTGGTCGACGTACTGGGGCTTCCGTGCGATCGTGACGTCGCCGTCGCGCACGTCGGCGATGTAGTCCTGCAGTTCCGTGCCGCGGTAGGCCTCGAGGACCTCGTCCCAGCCCGGCGACTCCTCGTGGCGGCCGAGGTTGGGCTCGAGTTCCCCCGCGAGGATGCGGACGGCGGTGGTCTTCCCGATCCCGTTGGGACCGAGGATGCCGGTGACCTGCCCCTCCTGGGGAGCGGGCAGTCCGTACAGCGAGAAGGCGTTCTCGCCGTAGCGGTGGGCGGGATCGTCCTGCAACTCCTCCGGCAGGTTGATGATCTCGATGGCGTCGAACGGACACTTCTCGACGCAGATCCCGCAGGTCTCGCCCAGACAGATCTCCTCGGAGATGTGGATCTGGTCGGGTTGGCCCTCGTCGGCCTCCTCGCCGCGGAGGGTGATACACTCCTTTCCGGTTCGGTTGGGCGGGCAGTAGTTCTTGCACTCGTAGCTACAGCGGTCGGGCTGGCACCGATCGAGGTCTACGACGGCGATGCTGTCGTCAGCCATGATTACGCGGCGGCCTCCGTCGTGAGCAGGATCCCCCACGTCACGAACCAGAGGGAGAACGTCATAAACACGATGAACAGGTAGTGTTTCGGCCCGAACTCGTCGTCGTTGTAAATGCTCGTGAAGTCGTAGAGGACGAACTGAGCGAGGATCGCTCCGGCCACGAGCATGAGCGCTCGCGTGTCGTTCGCGGCCTGGCTCGCCGCCTCGACCGACGACACGTCGCCCACCAGCATCATGGAGACGAACCCCGTCGCAACGCCGAGCAGGGCAGCCAGCGCTGTCACGCTGATCGAGCGGATGTGCTCGCGTCGGTCACTGATCGATTCGGTCGACATGGATGGAACTCCGGGAGCGGGGCTAAAAAGGCGTTCGCATTCGCTATCGACTCCGTTTTCGCCGCCACTAGTGCTGAACTCGAAGCGATGTTCCGTGGAACCGAACCAATTGAAACCCGGGCTACTGAACGGGCTGACTCGACATCTACCGATACACGCCGCTCTAGTTCGTCGTTATCGCGATATCGTAATTACCGTCTCGATCATAGGCGGTAATCCGTAGCGTATAGTCTCCCTTGGATACCTGTCCGTCATCTGGATCGATTCGGATGTCTCCGGAGTTGTACGTTGTGCCGCTAGCACCGTCGACGTGCGTTCCGACAACGGAATTCGAACTATCACTGACTTCGTACTCGACTCGATCGAGTCGGAATTCGTCGGAAGTGACTGCGACCTTCTTGACTTGCCAGTAATTCCGGCTGTGCCTCACCTTGAACTGTCCCGAGTTGGTAATCGTAACGCCGCTTCCATCGGGATTCTTCATCGACTCCGTTTCGCGAGTCGCTTCGAACGAAACTCTCGAGTCTGAAGCGGTTGCAACGATCGTGAAGGGGATTCGCCCTTCGGAGTTGTTGGGGTCTATTTCGATGGTCGCCGTATCGGACGAGCTCTCGGTCGACGCGGCTAACGAAAACGAGACCGTCACCCCTGAATCACCGCTCGGACCGTATAGCGTTCCGCCCGACACGTTCTCGTGGTCGTCAGTAGAGAGCGAGACGGTTCCGTCGATATCGGTAGCGAGGTTGTTCGTTATTTCGACGAGCAGACTTCGACCCTTCCGTTCGATAGAGTCGGGGACGAAAAGCCCGAGCAACGCGTCGCTATCGTCGGCGGTTTTCACCGTTGTCCTGCGTACCGCCGTAAGGTTCGAGAATCCGAATGTCTCGAATCGACTGGACGCAGCGACGACCGTCCCACCGCCGATGAAACAAAGCGCCGACCGTCGCGTCATGCGAGCGCTATTGCCCATCGCACATCCCCCGTTCATCGTGGTACTCGATACGTATCGGTCCTGAAACGATTGCTCGTTCCGCGATGGGGTGTTGCGTTTGTCCCGGCATCACGGCGGACGCTCCATCTCACCCAACCGCATCCGTTGGCTCTGTACCACGTGCACGACCGCCGACACCGCAAACAGCGCGAACACAAGCGTCGCCCAGCCGAGTTCGGGAACCGCCTCCGTCGGCACGACCTCAAGCCAGAGCCCCGCCATCACGACCGTTCCAAGGGCGGTCAGCCCCAGATAGTACAGTCCCCAGGGAATCGAATCCGACGGAACGACGTCCAGATAGACGTCTAACTCCGAGGCCTCGTCGGTGAGTTCGATCGTCCGGTCGTCGAACTCGATCATGTCGGCCCGCTCGAGCGTCGGCAGATGCGTCTGCTGTAGTGACGTGTATACCCGCTTTCGTTCGGCGGACGTGATCTCCTCGACCTCCTTGTCGAGTTCCCAGGCGGCGACGTGTTCGGCGAGGTCCCCCAGCGTGACCGGCTCGCCCTCGCGCTTGCAGTAGTGGATCGCGTATCGTCGCCGATGGTTACTCAGGAGCTCGAAGATCTCTCCCCGATCCGAATTACCCCCCATCTGTGTTGCCATTGACTCGTTCGTACTCTATAGAAAAGATGAATTTCCGGTACATAATGCTTATTGCCGCGAAATACGAATGGCTCATCCGCTCTACAGTGGCTTTCTAACCGAGGGGGAAGCACCGTACAGTGCCTCTCGATTCGGCCCGTTACGGCTGTGAGACGAATCGATACCTATCAACGGTCGATCTCTACGGTTCGGTCGGAAATTTGAACCGCGTAGGTAGCAGTATCCGCTGTCTCGTAGTTCACGGCGATCTGCATCTGCGTATCCATCTCGAGGTCGATCTCCTCGTCGACGATCTCTTCGAAGAGATCGAGTAGCTCTTCGGGATCGGCAGTCTGGTAGTAGTTCCCACCGGTCTCACTCGCCCACCGCTCGAGTTTGCCCTCGGGTATCGAGCCGTGCTCGAGGCCCTTGAGACCGACGGTGTGAAGGGTGTAATCGAGGTCGTCCGACCGGTCGACCAGGTCGTCCATCCGCTCGTCGTTGGCGCTGTTAGAGTTCTTACCGTCGCTTAGGAGGATAACGATACGTTCGCGGTCATCGGTACCGCGGGCGGTGTAATCGTTGAGTGCGGCTTCCAGCCCGGCAGCCATGTTCGTTCCACCGTAGGCGGTACCGACGACGCTCTCTTTCGCCCCCTCGAGATCATCGCTGAGGGGGTGGAGAGCCCTGCCACTGCTAGCGAAGTCGTAGACTCCGACCCGGTCGGCATCGGGGTCCAGTGCGTCGATGACGTTCTTGGTCGCCTCAACTCGCTGGCCCGTCGGATCGTTCCCCGGGTGAGGGTAGACGCCGATTGAGGCTGCGGATCCATAGTAGGAATATTCCCGGGGATGGATCCGAACCGCTGTCCAGTCATCTGGGTGGGCAAACTCCATTGGCTCGAGCGTTCTGGTCGTCCCGTTATCGTCTCGGACCTGGATAGCCTTCCAGTCGTGCGTGTTTCTGAACGGTTCGTCGGTCGGGATCGGCTCCCACGTCTCACCGATGGCGATCTCGTAATCGGGAGCGTATGCGTTCCAGGACGCCGGATTGTGGGGCCCCATCGATCCCGATCGATCGAGAACGAACGACACGTCGACCGGATCCCGCGTGTCGCTGTACTCGAACAGCAGGTCCTTGTCCTCCCCGGAAAACGGCGTCGCACTCCGCAGCGAGCTATCGAAGTTGATCTGAACGCCGTCGCCGATCTCGATCGCGTCGGTGCGGTCGGTCGCATCGCCGGCGACGACGGCCCCGTCGATGGTCACGTCGTCCTCGATCTCGAGGTCGGCACCCGGGGCGTATACGACCCCCTGAAAGTCGTCCTCGATGGTGATCGTCGAATCGCTGGTGGCGTACACCCACAGCGCGTCCGCCCGATCGTCGGATTCGATCTCGACGTCCGAGAGGTCAACGTTGCCGTCGACGTAGAAGTTCGTTCGGTTTTCTCCGGCGACCTCGACGTTCGAGAGATCGAGATCGCCGTCAATTCCAACGTGGACGTTTCCATCGGAGGAGTCAGTTGAATCGATACCGGTTTCCCCCTCGTACAGTCCCGCGGAAACGTCACCGCTGGCTGACGGATTATCGGAGAGGTACGCCGTCAAGAGGCGATCGATCTCATCGTCTATCGGAGCGACGTCAGCGTACGGTTGCGAGAGTTCAGTTGCGAGAGCCCTTCCTTCGACACCGTCACCTTTCCCTTCGTTCACGGAATCTAATCGATAGAGGCTCTTACCGCTCTCTGATTCGCCTTGAGGCGTTCCATTGACCGTGACACCGTAGCCGATCGGTGAAATCGCTGGATTCCCTTTCGAACCCAGTCGACCGTTCACGACCGGGATACCTTCGATATCGGCGTGATTGTGAAGGTAGAATTCGTCGTAATTCGCGAGCAAGAGACCGGGAGAGACCTCGCCGTCCGCATCGTGATTTTGGTACGCGTTCACCGAAACCGACGATCGCAGAGTCCCGCTTTCACCGTCGATGTGGAGTCCGCCGTACACCGTCGGTTCGATGTCGACGAGATCGCGAAGGGGTTTCTCGCCATCGACGTTCGCGACTACCGTAACCGTCTCCGTCGATTCGTCGTGGCAGATAATGTTCTCATCGATCGGACCGGAGACCTCGCAGTTGTCGGCATCCGTCGCGTCGAATTCGTCTTTCAGAAAGTTATACCACCCGTGATGGTAGGACGACCCGGAAACCTCGACCGTGGTACGACTGACGACCTCGAGGTCCCGTCCGAGCGTTTCGAACGAGTCGGTATCGGGGTTCGGAACTTCCCGAACCGTATGCTCGCCCGCACCGACGGTTCCCGTGAGCGTGACCGGTTCGATATCGACTCGTCCGGCACGACCGTCATCAGTCGACTCGTAGTAATATCGGAGGTTCGGATTCGAGACGGCGGTCGCTCGATCGCCGGAAACGTCCCAGATCCCGCCGGCTTGGTACGCGAACTCGTTGCCACCTCTGTCGGTCGCGACCAGCGTCTCCAACTCCATCGAGCGACTATCGTTCACGTATCCGTCCGATACAGTCACCTCGAGTTGACCGTCGGAAACCAATTCCCCGTCTAACTCATTGAACTGGACTGTTTTCGGGGTATCGTCCTGCCATCCAAGCGACGATATCGTGGAATCGAGCTGCCGGAGTTCTTGCTGACTCTGTTCGCCGTAGGCCTGCGATTCAGCGGCATCGAGGGCCCCTATCCCGACGATGTATACGGTCGTTGCGCCGATGAATACCATTACGAACAGCAATACGATCCCCAACTGCGGGCTCGCCCCCCGGTCATCCCGTCCGGAGTGAGAGAGTCCAGTTTTGCTACCAATCCGTCCCATTACTAATCCGTATTCATCACTGTGTTATAAAATGTAATGTATGTTGATACCATCTCTGATAGGATAATGGTTCCTCGAGCTGAATAGTGTGGTCAGACGCAGACTGTTACCGGTTTACGGCAATTCTCCGCGATAAACCGGTCCAGACGGGCTCTGGCAGAGATATAGCGCCGATAGCGACCGATCCATTATCTTTCAAGACTGTCTTGAAATAGGGTATTACCGAGCTTTCGGTGTTTCTGGCGACCTAATACAAAGTGGGTGGCGTTCCACGGTGGGAGTAAGAACCGCGCACCGGATCCCCGCCTCGAGGCGGGGACGACCGGGACGGTCGAACGGTAATCATAACCATGAGAATGAATCGACGCAACGTGTTAGTGGGACTGGGAACGATTGTCGCGGGCGGCGGAGCCGCTCTCGGTACGGGTGCGTTTAGTAGTGTGGAAGCGGAACGTTCTGTAAGTATCAGCACTACAGATGATAGTACTGGCAATATTCAACTGTCAGTCGATACATCATCCAGTGCGATAACGAGCGATGGAAACGACTCAATTAATATTACCGGACAGAACCTGAATGTAAGCGCAGTAACGACTGTTGAAGAGGTACTTGCGATCACGGTGAATAGTAGCGCAAACGGAACGTCCTATTCTATTGACGTCTATGATGATACCGATGCATCTTCCTCGATTACTACTGCAGCTTCAGATCCTAGCCCGAGTGGAGCCGATATCCAGTTGGTAGCAAATGATACGGCTTCGGCGACAACAAACGATGGGGCCGGTGGTTTCTCCGGTCTTTCACCGGGAGACACTGTCAAATATGATCTCGTTTTCAATCTTCGCGACGATACTAGTGTCGGAGATGCTTCAGTCCCGTGGACGAACAGTTCGATGGTGATTGAAGCGATAGACAATAGCTGAATCTCGCGACGTTTCTCCGTGCGTACATCGCTAGTGCATATGATCACTCCACGGATTCTGCTCGTCGTTGCTACGATCTGCTTTCTCTTCGCACTCGTAGTTCCGACGGCGGCGATCACGGTCGGTGAGAGTCCTACTACCGACAGCGTGATTCTCGAGCCGACCGACACCCAGTACGGAACGGTTGACGACGGCGAGATCAGACTCAACCTCGAGGCCCTCAACGATCGCGCAATCACCACTGCGAACGACGTGTTCACCGTTACGATAACCGACGACGCAGTCGAACGGGTCTGGATCGAGAACGACGTCGAGGGCCTCGAGTTCTACCAATACGACGACCCCACGGCCGAGATCACCGAATCGAGCCCGCTCGAGCCATCAGCTGGCGATACCATCAGCGTCAGCGTCGCGGTCGATACCCGCGTCGCTCACGCGGGGACGGAGACGTTCACGGTACACGTCACCGACGAGGACGACGGCGACGATCCCGACGATGGCGATGATACCGATACCGACGATAGAACGGACGAAAACGACACGACCAACGGCGTCACCCTCGAGTCCCTCACGGTCGACCCGACGAGCCTCGAGGCCGGCGAGTCGATAACGGTGGAAGCGACCTACCGGAATAGGGGAGACGCGACGAAGCAACACACCGCGACGCTGACCGTCGACGGAACCGTCGTCGACAGCCGGACGGTCGAGATCGGGGGCGGCGAGACGCGAACGGTCACCTTCGAACGAGAGCTGCAGTGGCCCGGTAGCTACGACGTCGGCGTCGACGGCGCGGGCAGCGAGCGCGTGACCGTCACGGGGCCGTCGGTCGAGATCGGCGAGGCGACGACCGCCGACGCCGAACTCACCCGGGGCGATCGGACGACGGTCTCGGCGACCGTCAGGAACCCGACGGCCGAGTCAGTCGAGCGGACCCTCGAGTTGGCGGTCGACGGGATCGTCGTCGACAGGAGAACGGTCGTCGTTCGGCCGGGAGCCGAGCAGACGGTGACGTTCGAGCGGCAGTTCGACGCTCCCGGGACGTACGACCTGTCGATCAGCGGCGTCGATGCCGGGTCGGTCACCGTCTCGGAGCCCGAGCCGCCCCTGATCCGGGATCGGCAGCTGTCGGCCGCGACGACGGCCGCGCTGGCACCGCCGCTGGCGATGGGGGTCCTGTTTCTGGGCGTCGCTGCGAACCGGCGCTGGGCGATCGTCCCGGGCCGATAACGATCCGATTGTGAGGAGAGACATGCTCCGGAATCAGGATCCGGTCGGGAACGTTAAGAGAGCCCAGTTCGAACCACGGTCTCAATCGAATGGGCAGCTACCGATGACGATCCTCGAGGGGGAACGATGACGCAGGCGACGCTACTCGAGCGAGCGCTGGGGGTGGCGGTCGCACTCGTCATCGTTCTGCTGCTGGTCGGACAACTCCTCGGGCAGCCGATCCTGCTCGGCTACGTCGCGACCGGCAGCATGGAGCCGGCGATGGACGCCGGCGACGGGTTCGTCGCGATCCCCAGTCTCGCCGATAGTTCGGTCGAGGAGGGAGACGTCGTCGTCTTCGAGGCCCGAGACCTCAACGGCGGCGGCCTGACGACCCACCGCGTGGTCGACGAGACCGACGAAGGGTACGTCACCAAGGGCGACGCCAATCCCTTTACCGATCAGGACGGCGGCGAACCCCACGTCACGGAGGGACAGATCGTCGCGAAAGCCTGGCAGGTGAACGGCGAGGTCGTGACGATCCCGCATCTCGGCACGGCGGTCACGAGCGTCCGGGGCGTCGCCGAGTCGGCCTACGGCACCGTCGCGCCGGTGATCGGACTGACGACGACCGCCGACGCGGAGGGGATCGGCGCCGCTCTCGTCGCGATCGGCGTCGCCCTGCTCGGGTTCGGGACGGTCTTCGAGCGACTCGGCCCGGCGCGACGCGAGACGCGACGGTCGCGCTCCCGGGAGAACGTGATCGCGTTCTGGACGGCGCTGGGGCTGGTCTTGCTCGTGTTCGTGACTTTCGCCACCGCGGCGATGGTCGTCCCCGCGGGCACCGCCGAGTACGAACTCGTGAGTACCGACTCGCCGACCGACGATCCGCAGGTGATCGCCCCCGGTGAGACGACCGAACTCGCTCGCACGGTCGACAACGCGGGCTATCTCCCCGTCGTGGCCGTCCACGAGGCCGAGAGCAACAACGTCGCGATCGACCCCGCCACGCAGACCGTCGGGATCCGCTCGAGCGGGGAGACGACGGTCTCGCTGACCGCACCCGGCGAGACCGGAACGTACACGCGCCACGTCGGCGAGTACCGCTATCTCGCGGTACTCCCGCCGCCGGTGATCGTCTGGCTGCACGGACTGCATCCGCTCGCCGCGATCGCCGCGGTCAACGGCGTCATCGTCGGCATCGCCGTCGCGATCGTCCTCGTCGTCTTCGGCCACGACGATCTGCGCGTTCGCTCCGCGGGCGATCACGTCCCGGTATCGACTCGCCTCGAGCGGAAAGTGCGCGAGTGGCTCCGAGAGTGAGCCGCTCGCCCGTGGCCACCATCGTTATAATGGTCGGATCGCATGAATGAACGAACGCATCCGCGCATTCGGTCTCGGGATCGGTGCGGGCGAACTGGGGAACGAACGCCGTACGGGACGGCCTCGGCTGGGGTGTCTAACACGTGATCGATAATCCGCGTCTCGACCTGTTGCTCGCCAAATACGGGCGGTCGATCGCTATCACCCTCGTCGCGATCGGTGTCCTCGCGTTTCTCGCCTCGGGATGGGCCGTCGCGACCCCGTCGACGTCGACGAGTCACCAGTACGCCGACGAACGCGTCTCGAGCGACGTCGAGACGAGCGCCGTCGTCGTGCAGAACGGAACGCTCTGGAACGAGGGCGATCGGCTCGAGAACAGCGGGGTCTACATGCTGAACGCGTCGCCGGACCTGACGCTCCGCTCGGAGACCAGGCTGACGAACGCGACCGCGGGGACGCCGATCGACGACGGGACCGTGAGCCACGAACTGACCCTGCGGTTCGAAGCGGTTCGCGAGGGCACGGCGTTCTGGAACGAGACCAGGACGCTCGTCGACGAGTCACCGACGGTCGAGAACGGCGTCGCGAGATCGAACGCGACCGTCGACGTCGAGTCCGTTCGGGAACGGCAACGCGAGATCGAACGCGAAGTGTCCGGCGTCGGGAACGTCGACGTCCGCCTCGAGTTCCGCGCCGCCTACGATACGGGCGCGGGACAGAGGGTACAGGAGACGTCGACGACGCTCGAGGTGACCGACGACGCCTACTGGCTGGCGGACTCGCTGTCGACGTCGGACGACCGAACCTACCGGACGGGAACGACGGAGACGACCGAGTCGCGGAACCTCGCGCTGATCGGCGGCCTCTCGCTGCTCGGGACGCTCTCGCTGGCCGGCGCCGCCGTCGTCGCCCGTCGCTCGCCGATCGACCAGGCGGCCGCCCGCCGGGCCGTCCACGAGCGGCGCTACGCCGAGTGGATCTCCCGGGGGTCGATCCCGATGTGGATCGGCGACTACCACGTCTCGCTCGACACCCTCGAGGACGTCGTCGACGTCGCGATCGACACGAACGAACGGGTCGTCCACGACACGCAACGCGGGCTGTTCGCCGTCGTCAACGACGGCGTGGTCTACTACTACAGCGATCGCGGACTGTGGGAGGAAACGGCCTGGCCCGAGATGGACCTCGACGACGGATCCGCGGTCGTCGACGCCGACGCGCCGCTGTCCCCGGAGGAACTCGAACTCGAGGGAGGCGACGAGTTCTCGGATCCGGACGACGGGTTCGACGACGACGAGGACGTCTGGCGAAAACTCTGAGAGCGCGGAACGGGATATCGCGGCCGACTGCGTCTCCGACGGACGTCCTCGGCGTCCGACGGCTATCGCTGGCGGTTCCGGTGACTCACTGGGATATCGGGACGGTGAATCGACGGTCGATCGCCGCGCTTCTCTCGATCGTCCCAAATTTCACCGACCCCTGACCATCGAGTCAAATACCGATATCGGAGAATATAGACCTTCACTACCCACTTTACCGGTTAGAATTTGTTGGAAACTTTTACGATGTTCACGGTTCGTAAGGCTCAACTTTTATGCTGCTGGGAGCTTTCGATTCGTAATATGGCAGAGACCGACGGGGAGGACATCGAAGATTTGCCACCGAGCGCCAAACTGGTCTTCAAGGTTCTCGAGTACGACGGGCCGCTGACCCAGAAACAGATCGTCGAGGAATCGATGCTGTCGGCCCGGACCGTCCGCTACGCGCTCGAGCGCCTCGAGGAGATCGGGATCGTCGACGAGGATATCTACTTTGCGGACGCTCGCCAGAGCCTCTATCGACTCGAGGAGCCGGTGGCGGCCGACGGAAACGGCGTCGAGGAGTCCCCGAAAAAGGACGCCTGCTGCGCCGAATAACGGCGCGGAAACCGGGAGGATTATTTTCGGTCGGTGATCGTCCACCGATATGGACAAGGAGACGCTTCCGCGATGGGGATGGCTCCTGTTGGGGCTGTTCGCGATGGCGGTCGCCGCGAACGCGTTCAATCTGGCCGTCCTCGGTCCGGCGGGAGTTCCCGAGCGGTACCACGTCGTTACCGTCATCACGTCGATGGCGCCCGTGTTGATCTACGTCGGCATCTGGTACGACGAGGACCGCCAACAGTACTGGAACCATTCGCGCGAACACATCGTCGGCGATCTCGTGTTCGTCATCATGGGCGCAGCGATCGGAGCGGGCATGGTACTCGTCGCGATCGAGGGGAGAGGACTCCCGCCGTTCGTCAGAGATGTCACCGCCATGGCGGTCGGATTCATGCTCTCCTGGGGACTGTTCTGGTGGCGAAACACGGATCTGTACCGGGATCTCGAGGGCCGCTGACGGGGGCGTGGCGCTTCCGCTGGGGTCGCGTCCGGTGCACGGCGGGACCGCGTTCGCGGCGGTCACCGGCCAGCTGCTACCGCTCGACGCCGCGGTCGGCGATGCCGGGCGTCGGCGGCGTCGACCGCTTGTGTTCGGTTTCGGCACAGAGCCACGCGATCGATCGGGCCGTCTCGCGATCGATATCGAGCGTCGCCGCGGCGTCGCCGATCGACTGGTTCTCGTCGACCAGCCGCTGCAACAGCGGGTCGATGACGTCGTAGGTGGCGCCGAGTTCGTCGGCGTCCGTCTGGTCCGCCCAGAATCCCGCCGTCGGCTCCTTGCTGACGATCCGTCGCGGAACGCCGATTCGCTTCGCGAGCGCCCGCACTTCGGTCTTGTAGAGGTCGCCGAGCGGGTACGCGTCGGCCGCCCCGTCGCCGTGCTTGGTGAAATAGCCGAGCAGCAACTCGGAGCGGTTGGCGGTGCCGAGCACGAGCCGGCGCTGGCGGTTCGCCGCGTAGTAGGCACAGCACATCCGCAACCGTGCGATCACGTTGCCGAGCGCGTGGTTTCGCTCGTCGGGACGGGCGTCCGCGTCCTCCCCTGCGTCGAGTTCGCTCGCGACCGTCTCCTCGAACGCCTCGAGGATCGGTCGCAGTTGGATTTCGCGAAAGTCGATGCCCAACCCTTCCGCGATCGTTCTGGCCTCGCTCACGCCGACCCGCTCGCTCTTGTGGCAGGGGAGCCCGAGTCCGAGGACCTTGTCGCTCCCGAGGGCTTCGACGGCCAGCTCCGCGGTCGCCGTCGAATCGATCCCGCCGCTCATCGCGACGACGACGCCCGCGGCGCCCGCGTCCTCGACCGTCGTCCGAATGTCGTCGATGATCCGCGAGCGGACCAGCTCGAGTCCCGGTCGATCCGTGATGAACGACCCGGTCGTACGCCCGATTCCAGCATCGACGATCGTCTTCCTCTCAGCGCCCATAGCGATCAACCACCATTTGTTGTACACTGGATTCAGACATTCGTCTCGTATATATGCTTTATCCTTAAATAAGTAATAGACAATCCGCCACATGATGTCCGAACGGAAACCGATACCGATCGGTAATCCGTAAACGTCCACCGCGGTGGTACGTCGTTCGCCGGAGAATACAGGTATTCGCCAACAGTTGGGATGGCGAACTGCAACACATCCGGGCTCCGCCGTATCGATCCCGTTCGCGGACCGCGGAGCGGCTCGCGTCGTCGTGACCAGCGAACTGCTCGCGACGCTCGAGGACGACGAACTCGAGGCGGTGCTGGCCCACGAACTCGCCTCCCTCGAGAACCGGGACGCGAAGCTGGTGGCCGTCGCCCGGCTGTTGCCGACGATCACCCAGTGGCTCGAGTCCGAAAACCTACGCTGAGAAGCCGCTCGCTTCGCTCGCAGGACGGTTCTCTATGAAACGACCGTCACTGGCTCCTTCCGATCGATCGCCTGCTCTAACTCGTCGGCGATCGCGCTCCCTCGAGACACCTCGATCTCGCACACGTACCTTTTTCTCGTCGGGTTCGCTCGTTTCACTCGCTCACCACTCCTCCAAAAAGCTACGCTAAAAAGGCCGCTCGCATTCTCGCGGTTCTCACTCACTTCGTTCGTTCCGAACCGCGCACCCCTCGCGGCAAGATCCCTTATGACGGGACGACCGTCACCGGCTCCTTTCGATCGATCGCCTGCTCTAACTCGTCGGCGATCGCGCTCCCTCGAGACACCTGGATCTCGCCGCCGCGGCTCACCGTCGCGGTGAAGAGGTACTCGCCGCCGGCCTGGACCTCGACGGTCTCGCCGTGGTTGCCGTCGACGGGGATGACGATGTGTCGCGAGGTGATCTCGGGGGTGACCATCTGTCCGGCCTGGGAACCGCTGGCACCGGCGCCGTCCGCGCTGGCGCTGCCGCCGCCCCCGCCGGCGCCGTAGTTGGGGTTCTCGTCGTGGGTCCGGACGTCGATGTCGATTCCCAGGCGGTTCTCGACGTCGGTGATGCGACCGCCGCCCTTGCCGATGACCGTCGAGATGTCGTCCTCTTCGACGTAGACGACGGCCTTGTCCTGGCTCTTGAGTTCGACGTCGACGTAGCCGCGGGCGATCGAGCGGATCTCCCGTTCGATCTCCTGTTTGGCGATCCGATCGACGCCGGACTCGTTTGCGGGGCCGCCGTCCTCGTCTTTGAGCGGGACGGTGACGACCTGGCGGTTGAAGGTGTAGATCTCGTACTCGGGGTCGCCCGTCTCGAAGTTCGTGACCTGAATGACCGGCCGAGCGAGGTCCTCCTCGGTGAGTCCGGCGGGGACCTTGACCTCGGTCTTCACGTCGTAGACGGTCTCGACCTCGCCGGCCTCGATGTAGACGACGGTGTCGACGACCTGCGGGATCATCCCGAGTTCGACCCGGCCGACCAGTCGCTGGAGGGCGTCGATCGGTCGCGTCGCGTGGACGACACCGATCATGCCGACGCCCGCCAGCCGCATGTCTGCAAAGACCTCGAAGTCGTCGGTCTTGCGGACCTCGTCGTAGATCGTGTAGTCGGGCCGGACCATCAGCAGGGCGTCGGCCGTCTTGGCCATCTGCCCGCCCAGTTCGGTGTACTGGGTGATGTCGGGGCCGACCTGCAGGTCCCGCGGTTTCTCCATGGTCTTGACCGCGTAGTCGTGATCCGAGATGAAGCGGGCGACCGCCTGCGCGAACGTCGACTTCCCTGCTCCGGGGGCGCCCGAAATGAGCACGCCGCGCTGGCGCTCGAGCAGCCGTTCTTTCAGTTCGTCGGCGTTCTCGTAGTCCTCGATGTCGGTCTGGGCGATCGGCCGGACGGCGGTGATCTCGATGCCGTCGGAGAAGGGCGGTCGGCCGATCGCGATCCGGTAGTCGCGGAACTGGACGATCTTCATGCCCGGCTCCGAGAGTTCGAGAAAGCCCTCGGAGGACTCCTTCGCGGCGTCGACGACCTCGCGGGCGTACTCGTCCATCGTCGCCTCGTCGAGGGGCTCGTCGGCGATCCGCTCGTAGCGCATCTCGCCGAGTTCGCCGCGCTTGGCCTTCGGGACGGCGCCCGTCTTGAGGTGGACGCTCATCGTCTGGTCGTCGAAGTAGTTCTCGACGGTGAGCGTCTCCACCTCGCGTGTTTCGGGGGAGACGTGCTGGACGTCGAGCCCCTTCGCCCGGGCGACTTCGGCCTGGACGACGTCGCTGGTCAGGAAGGTGGCGCCGAGGTCCTCGGCGATGTCCCGAATGAGGGCGTCGATCTCGCCCTCGGAGGCGTGGCCCCGCTCGATGGCGTTGGGCCGCTCGCCGACGTACTCGAGTTCGATGACGCCCTCGTCGGCGAGGTCGGCGAGACGCTGGAGTTCCTCCAGCCCGTCCCAGCCGGTGTCGATCCCGTCGTTCGCCTGCGCTTCGAGTTCCGCGACGACGGCTTCCGGCACCGAAATCGTCGCTCCCTCGAACTGCCCATCGTCGATCGTCGCCGAGACGCGGCCGTCGATGACCACGCTCGTATCCGGCACGACGTTCATACGCTAACTGGTCGACGGACGCCTATAAGGGTGTTCCACCTGCGAAAGCCGCAGCGGCGGGATCTGCGACGTCCGTAGTCCCCGTATTCGATGCGCTCGAGCTCGAGAGAGTCTTCGCGCTCGATAGGAGGCGGATGGTTGCCTCACCGATCGCGACCGGTGGCCTCAACTCGCCGCCCGTCGACGACTCGTCCATGGAGGTCGTCGATCTGACCCGCGAGCTCGTCTCGATCCCCAGCCACGAGGACGAGACGGCCGCGGGCGACTACATCGAAGCGTGGCTCCGCCGCGAGACCGACGCCGACGTGGCGCGAGACGAGGTCGGGAACGTGATCGCCCGCCGGCGGGTGGGCGCGGACGCAGGTTCGGACGCGGACTCGAGTGCGCGTTCGGGAGGCGAGACGACGACGGGACGATCGCTGGCGCTCGTCGGTCACCACGACGTCGTCGAGCCGGCCGACGCACAGCTCGAGGGCGACGAGTACGTCGTCGAGCGACGGGACGGCCGGCTCTACGGGCGCGGGACGGCGGACATGAAAGGCGCCGTCGCGGCCGCGATGCTCGCGTTTCGCGACGCCGCGATCGGGAGCGGCGAGGGAGCGGGAGCCGGAGCCGAAACCGCGGGTCGTGACGGAGACGGAGACGAAGCCGGAGCGAGGGAACTCGTCTTCGCGAGCTTCGTCGGCGAGGAGGTCGGCGGCGTCGGCGCGCGCCACGCCATCGACCGGGGGTTTGGCCCCGACTACGCCATCGTCGGCGAGGGCTCGACGGGCTACTCGGGTCCGGGCGTCACCGACGTCGCGGTCGCCCACAAGGGACGGCGGGGCAGCACGATCACCGCCCGCGGGGAGGCCGCCCACGCCAGCGAGGTCGGCGCCGGCGAGAACGCCGTCTACCGCGCGACCGACGCCGTCGACCGCGTCCGCGATCTCGAGCCCCCGTCGATCGAGGCGGCGGGCGAGCGCCTCGAGGGGAGCCTCGTCGTCACCGAGATCGAGGGTGGCTCGGCGATGAACGTCGTCCCCGATCGCTGCGACCTGACCGTCGACGAACGGACCGTTCCGGGCGAGCGAGCCGCCCTCGAACGCGTGACCGACCTCGAGGGCGTCGAGTGGACCGTCGACCAGGACCTACCGCCGATGCGCTGTGGTGACGACGCGTTCGCCGAGACGGTCCTCGAGGCGGCCGACGCGGCACAGGCAGAAACGCCGGAGCACGTGACCAAACCCCACGCGACCGACGCGGGATGGCTCTCCGACGCCGGCACGGAGTGCGTGATCTGCGGCGCCGCCGAACCCGGCGAGGCCCACACCGAAGACGAGAGCGTCTCCGTCGCCGTCCTCGAGCGGTGTCGGGAGACCTACCGGCGGGTGGCGGAAACCTGGCCGAGATAGGGTCGCAGAACGGATCGAGACGGTATCGCCGAACGGTTCCGTCGTCCCGTCTCTCCGAACGGGTCGTTCGTATCGGGTCGCCGGCCACTCACTTCGGCGAGCCGTGCGAATCGTCGGAGAACCACTCGTCGGTGACGTCGGTCGGGGACGTGTTCGCCGAGGACCGGACGTTGCGGTAGAGGTGCTCGAGGTGGTCCAGCGTGTGCCGGACGTCGTACCGCTCGATAGCCGCTCTGGTGTCGCGGTCCATCCGGAGACAGGTCTCGACGGCGTCGACCATCGCCTCGCAATCGCCGTACGCGAACCGCTCGCCGTTGTCGGAGCCGATCGTTCGGTCGAACGGCGGCACGTCGGTCGCGGCGACGGGCGTGCCACAGGCGTTGGCCTCGAGCGTCGAGAGCCCGAGCGTGTCGGCCGTCGAGGCGGTGACGAAGGCGTCGATCGAGGAGTAGAAGATCGGCAACTCTTCGCGGGGGAGGAAGCCGCGGATCTCGACGTTGTCGGGGGCCTCGCGCTCGAGACAGTCGCGATAGGGGCCGTCGCCGACGATGACGAAGTCGTACTCCGGCAGCGCATCGGCGAGGCGGAGGATCTCGCTGACGTTTTTCTCCATGCTGAGCCGACCGCTGTAGCCGATCACCGTCCGATCGGGGTACCAGTCCTCGTCGGTCGGCTGGAAAAATTCCATGTCGATGCCCACCGGGAGCTGGACGTGCTCGACGTCGCGTTCGATTCGGCTCGTGGAAGCGGTCACGATGTCGAAACTCCGGAGGAACGCGTTCTCCATCGGGACGTACAGTTTCGAGAGCGCGTTGGCGACCGACTCGAACTTGACGTTCTGGTGGAAGTACTCCTCGATCGGCGTGTGGTGGGTGTACACCGCGGGCAGGTCGTGTTTCCGGGCGTAGTACCGACCGAGCATGCCGACCGTCGCCGGCCCGTGACAGTGGACGACGTCCAGTTCGGGGAGCGTCGACGGCCGTTTGAACACGGGGATCCGATAGCCGGGGTAGAACGGGTTCGACACCGATCTGACCGGGACCTCGCGATCGCCGGGCTCGTAGTCGCCGTCCGGGTAGACGACGTACACCTCGTGTCCGTCCCGTTCGAGCTCCTCTCGCCAGAGTTTGATCGTATACGTGACGCCATCGATTTCGGGGAAGTAACTGTCCGTGAAGAACCCAATTTTCATTCAGGTCACCTCGTCGTAAAGTGTCCGGTACTGGTTCGCGACCGACTCGAGCGAGAACGCCTCGCTCCGTTCGGCCGCGTTCGATCCGAGTCGCTCCCGGAGGTCGGGATCCTCGAGTCGCTCGATGGCGTCCGCGAACGCGTCGACGCCGGCGTCCGACGCCGCCACTTTCAGGCAGTCCTCGCCGTCCTCGAGCCAGGAGAACGTCTCGATGTCGCGGACGAGGATCGGCTTGCCGGCCGTCATCGCTTCGAGCAGCGCGATCCCCTCGTTTTCCTCGTAGGTGGGGAAACAGAAGATATCTCCCGCTGCGAACGCGCCGCGGACGTCGTCGATGTAGCTGGTGAACGTGCAGTTGTCCGGAGACTCCTCGATGAGCCGCGTCGTCTCACGGCCCTTGAGCGAGAGGTCAAGCGGGCCGAACCACGCGAAGTCCAGGTGGGGCAGTCGGCGGGCCAGTTCGACGAACGTCTCGAGGCCCTTGCGCTTGATCACGTGGCCGACGAGGAAGACGGTGGGCGACTCGAGATCGTAGCGCTCGCGGTACTCCGCCTCGAGCGACTCGAACCCGTCGAGCTTCTCGCCGTCGACGCCGTTCGAAACGACAGTCGTCGGCGCGTCGGCGTACGTCTCGATCAGCCGCCGGTTGTACTCCGACGGACAGACGAGGGCGTCGGCCTGCCCGTAGGCCCATTCGAGGTACGGTCTCAGCGGTCGGGCGATCGCGTTGGTAAACCGGAAGCTGTCCCCGAAGTCCTCGGCGGTGACGTGGGTGTGCGCGACGACGGGGATCCCCCGCGACCGCGCCCGCCGCGCGTACCAGACCGAGCGCGGACCCATGAGATTGCAGTGGAGGACGTCGGCGTCCAGCGTCGGCTCGGTCGTGTACTCCAGATCCAGCCGGTCCAGCATCTTCCGCTGGTGGACGACCGACTCGTGGATACCGCCGGTGACGTGCTCCTCGAGTTCGAAGTAGTGGCTGATCTTCATCTCGACTGTCTCGTGGCTGTGGTGAACTCGGTCGCGCTCGGTGGGATCATGGGACGGTGCAGGAACGTCGGGCGGGGCGGGACGTTACGCGACTTCGAGCCACGGCACCTCCATGAGCGGCGGGATGTGCGTCTCGATGTGGTGTTCCCAGACGCCCTCCTCGCCGAAGGCCTCGCCGTGGTCGGCGGTCACGATGACTTTCCCGTCCAGTTCCGGAATCAAGTCGGCGACGGCCTCGAGAGCGATCCGCAGGTTCTCCTCGTAGAGTTCCAGCGCCGCCTCCCGCGTGCCGTTCTTGACGAGGTCCGTCGGATCGAGTTCGAGCCAGAGGCCCGCTTTCTGCGCGAGTTCGCTGTCCTCGAGTCGACTCTCCACTTTCGGTCGGATCGTGTCGCTGATCGACGAGAGCGTGCCGTCCCCGCCGTCGGTCGCCTTCTCGGCTTCCTCCTGTCGCCGGATCCCCTTCTGGATCTGCTTGAGCTTCTGTCCCTTCCCGCGGGAGAGGTACGGCGCGTGGGGCTGCATGTAGTGGAGCACCGTCCGGTCGGCCCGTTCGACGGCGCCTCGATTGTTTCGGAACGCCTCCGCCAGCCCCTCCGGCGGGACCGTTCCGAGGTCGTCATCCCAGCCTGACTTCCAGACGTCGAAAACGTCGCTGATGTGTTCGGACGCTGTCCACTCGTAGTCGCAGCTGGCGCCCCACTTGAGTTCGTTCAGCGGGATTCCGAGGTCGTTGATGAACGGGTTTCCGGAGAAGTACGCGATATCGTGCTCGTCGGTGAACGTCCGGTACGCCCACTCGGGCGTGGACGAGCCGGTACTCCATCGCTTTTCGAGTGTCCCGTCGAGATACTCGTCATAGACGTCGCGGAACACGTCGTACCGGCACGCGTCCAGCACCAGACAGTAGTCCCACTCTGACTCGAGGAAATGCTGGTCCTCCATCGGTTGGGTTGGGGTTTCGAGTCGACAAACGTATGCTTACTGGTGTCCGGACAGTCACCGCAACTTTCCCGTTCCGATCAGTATCGGCTCGTAAACAGGGATCTGGGCGTCGAATTCGGACGCTGTTACTCGAGACGATCCGGAGCGCCCGTTACTCGAGGTAGCCGAGTTCGCGCAGGCGGTCGCGAGTCTCCTCGTCGGCCTCGGCCAACGCGTCGGCGTCCTCGGCGTCCGTCTCGCTGGGGTCGATCCACGCGCCGCCGGCGGCCTGCTCGAAGCGGGCGAGCGCGCGTTCAGTGTCGGCGACGACCTCGTCGTCGGACGGATCCACGGGCGTCGATTCCGCGGGGTCCTCGTCGAGTCGGTACCCCTCGTCGGGGATGCGATCCGCGCGGACGTACTTCGCGTCGGTGCTGCGGGCCGCGCGCAGCCGGGAGTAGGCGCGGTGGTCGTCGGGCAGCTCGATCCCCGCCTCGCTGGCCTTCTCCTCCAAGTGGTGGAGTTCGATCACCGGCTGGGCGTACTCGACGAACGCGTAGTCGTCGTCGCCGGACTGGGTCCGGCTGCTCGAGGGACTTCGTCCCTCGCTGTCGCCGGACGTCTCGCCGTCCGCGGCCTCGAGTACCGCGCGCTGTCCGGGATCCGGCTCCGCGGCCCCCTCGAAGGCGCGATACTCGCTCGAGAGCAGCGATCGCGTCGAATCGCGGCCGGTGACGGAGACGTCGTCCGTCGGCGCGAGCGCGTCGTCGGGATCGACGTCGAGTGCCTCGAGGACCGTGTGATAGCAGTCGAGCAACTCGACGAGGTCGTCGCGCCGGTCGGCCTCGAGGGCGGGGTGTTTCACCAGCAGCGGGACGTTGATCAGCTGGTCGTAGAGGGCGAACTCGTGGCCGTAGAGGTCGTGTTCGCCGTGGAGTTCGCCGTGGTCGGCGCAGACGACGACGGTCGTCTCCTCCCACTGACCGGTCTCGCGCAGCCAGTCGAACAGGCGTCCGAGTTCGGCGTCCATGTGGGCGATCTCGGCGTCGTACAGGCTCCGGATGTCGTCCCACTCCTCGTCGTCGATGTCGCGGGCGCCCGAGTTGTACTCCTTGGAGTTCTGGCAGACCTCGCCGGGGTCGACGCCGGGGGCGAACTCCTCGCGGTACTCCTCGGGCGGGTAGTAGGGAAGGTGGGCGTCCATCAGGTTGACGAACGCGAACCAGCCCTCGTCGCTCTCGCTGTCGTCGATAAAGGACTTCGTTCGGTCGATGACCGACGGCGTCTTCGTGTCCGCCCCCTCGCCGCTGGCGAGTTTCTCGTGGGCCATCGCGCCGAGCCTGACGAGTTTCGACGCCAGATCGCGGAGGTAGTCGTTGTCGTTGACGGTCTGCCAGGCGCTGGCCAGCGGCCCCGAGAGGACGTCGCCGGGGAGGACTTCGAAGAACGAGTCCTGCGCGTCGAACCCGTCGGTGAGGCCGGTGTAGGGGGTTATCCAGGCGTTCGAGGAGTAACACGCCGTGTCGTAGCCGGCCGCCGAGAGGACCGCGGCGAGGGTGGCGTCGCCCTCGAGGTACGGGCTCCCCTGATCGGCCCCGTGCTGGCTCGGATACCGGCCGGTGAACAGCGAGGCGTGGACCGGCAGCGTCCAGGGCGCGGGCGCGATGGCCGATTCGAAGACGGTCGCTTCCTCGGCGAACGCGGAGAGTTCGGGCGTCGTCCCCCGCTCGTAGCCGTACGGACCCAGGCGATCCTTCCGGACCGTGTCCAACACGACGAAGAGCACGTTGGATTGCTGCGTGTCGTCCATTACGGAGGACAATTGAGTCCATCCAAATAAAACGCGCCAACTGTCCGAGCCAGTCTGCGGGTTGGTAGCAAGCAAAAGAGCGCTGGGAGGCCGGTCCATCCCGTAACCGGCGATGTGGTCGATTTTCGGCCCGGATCGGGGCTGTATTGGATGATTTCGTTCCGGTCGTTCGCCAACGGTAATCAGACGTTTCAAGTCCGCTGACGATCCACGTCCGCTATGAACGAGCGAAACCGGCGGAGACTGCTCATCGGCGGCTTCGGGACGATCGCCGTCTTCGCCGTGCTGTTCTTCGCCGTCGGCGCGCGCGACGTCATCGACTCGTTGCTCTCGGCCACGCCCTCGCTGGTCGTCGCGACCTTCGCCCTCGCGCTGTGCTGGCTGGCCGCGTGGAGCCTGATGCTCCGGACCGTGCTGGTCGCCCTCGACGTCGAGTTGCCGATCGGCAAGGCGTTTTTCGTCTACGCCGGCGCCGTCTTCGCCAACAACGTCACCCCGTTCGGGCAGGCCGGCGGTGAACCGGTCGCCGCCTTGCTCATCTCGAAGGTCTCCGACGCGCGCTACGAGACCGGCCTCGCCGGCATCGCGAGCGTCGACGTGCTCAACGTCGTCCCCTCGGTCTCGCTGATCCTCGTCGGGGTCGGCTACTACGCGACCACCGCCACCGTCGCCGAGCGCCTCGAGACGGCCGTCGGCTCGGCGGTCGTGCTGATCGCGGCCATCGTCCTCGTGATGGCGGTCGTCTGGCGGTACCGGGAGGCGATCATCAAACGTCTCCCGGCTCTCATCGCCCCCCGTCTCAGTCGACTCGGGCTCGCTCGCTTCCAGAGCGAGACGCTCGAGGCGGATCTGGCGGATCGAATGGGCCGGTTCTTCGAGAACATCGAGCGCGTCGGGACGGATCGGTGGCGACTCTCGGCCGTCGTCGGACTCTCGCTGGCCGGCTGGCTCTTTCAGACGGTCGCGCTCATGGCCGCGTTCGCCGCGCTGGGAGAGCCCGTCCCGCTGTACGTCCTGCTGTTCGTGATCCCGCTCGCGAACCTCGCGGGAGCCGCCCCGCTTCCCGGCGGACTCGGCGGTATCGAGGCCGCGTTCGTCACGCTGCTCGTGCCGACGACCGGCATCGAGGCGTCCGTGATCACCGCGGCCGTGCTCATCTTCCGGGGGGCGATCTACTGGATGCCCGTCCTGATCGGCGGTCTGTCGGTGTCCGCGTTCGGCGTCAAGGCCCTCGAGTGACCGTCGCGGCCCGGAGACCGACGATCGCTCCTCGTTGGAACGGACGACCGAGCGGTTGATCCCCGTCCGGCACGGACGGTCGATCGTCGACACGCATGTACCGAGGTGGCCACGTCGGATTCAACGCCCTCCTGTACGCTCCGTTCGTCCCGCCGGTGAGCCGCGTCTGGTCGCTCGAGATGGCGCTTCTGGGCGCGGTCCTCGCCGTCGGACTGGCGAACCTCCCCGATATCGACCAGCCGCTGCCGCGGATTCCCCACCGCGGGCCGACCCACACGATCTGGTTCGCCCTCCTCGTCGGCCTGCTCGCCGGCGTCGCGACGGCGCAGGTCGCTCGCTCGACGCCGCTCGCCTTCCGGTTCGGGTTCGTCGTCGGGACCGGCAGCATCGTCGCCCACCTCGCGGGAGACGTCGTGACGCCGATGGGGATCAGCCCCTTCGCGCCGCTCTCGCGGTACCACGTCACGCTCGACTGGTTCAAATCCAAGAACGGCCGGATCAATCGGGCGTTCCTCCTGCTCGGAGCGACCGCGCTACTCGCGTCGCTCGGCCTGACGATCGGACGGCTCGGAACGGTCGGTCCGGCGGTCTGATCGGCCGCGTACCGACGCGGCGAGCGAGCCCTCCGCCCGCCACGCGAGGAGGCCGATCGACGCCGTCCAGAGCGCCGCCGTCGCCGTCGGTCCGTGAATCGGAACCCCGGGGCCCGCGGTCGCTGCGAACGGGAACAGCCAGTCGATGCCTTTCGACGAGAGGGAGTCGATCGCGAGGTGCGACCCGATCCCCAGCCCGACGGCGAGCGCGACCGTCCGGTCCCGACGGATCGCGTACGCGCCGGCGACGACGGCGACCGCGAACAGCGGCGTGTGCGTGAGTCCGCGGTGGACCAGCGGCCACCCCCACGCCGCGGGGAACAGGAAGTCGGCGTCCGGGAGGAGTCCCAGGACGACGCCGAGTCGCGGATCGGCGTCGCTGAACCCTCGAACGAGGGCGTAGCCGACGACCGCGTGGGTCGCGAACGCGCCGGTGAGAAACAGGACTCGCGTCGCGTCCATCGGCGTGACCTTCGGACGGCATCCCCACATAGATTGCGGCCCGGTGACACTCGAGGAGGGGGCGGCGATCGAGGACCTACGAGAACCAACAACGCTTACATTCGGGAGGGAATAGGACCGGGATATGGTACCGCTGCAGCTCGAGGGGATGCCGACCTGGCTCGAGTCGCTGTTCGCGTCGGAGTTCGCGTTCGCGGTGTTGCTCGGGATCTGTATCCTCGAGGGCGCGATGATGCTGCGGTTCATGCCGAGCGAACTCGTCGTCCCGTCCGCGCTGGCGCTCATGGGGTCATCGATTCCGAAGACGGTCGCGATCGTCGCCGTCGCGGTCGTCGGCACGACGCTCGGGCAGTTCCTGCTGTTCTGTCTCGTCCGTCGCGCCGGACGGGAGTACGTCATCCAGAAGCGGTGGTTCCCGCTCACCGAGTCGCGACTCGAGCGCTTCGACGGCTGGTTCGATCGCTGGGGCGGGATCGCCGTCGCCGCCAGTAACACGATGCTGGTCGTCAGAGGGCTGCTCACCGTTCCCGCCGGGCTCTCGGAGATGGACGGCCGGACGTTCGTCGCCCTGTCGGCGCTCGGATCGCTCTCCTTCCAGTCGATCCTCGCCGGGCTCTACCTGTTCGGCGGCTACTTGCTGGCCTTCTAGCGCGGCGGACGCTCGAGCGGTCGGTTCGCGTAGCCGAGACCACCCCACGGTTCCGCACCGATGCGACGCGATGCCGGACGAACGTTTTTCCACGGCATTGTGGACGTGCGACCATGCGGCTCGTGGAAATCCTGATCCCGAGACAGAAGCGGGACGCCGTCGAGGAGACGCTCGAGGACGAAGGGCTCGATTACACCCTCGTCGACGAGGAGAGTCGCGAGGAGCCCTCGGTCGTGATTACGTTCCCGCTGCCGGCGCCCGCCGTCGAGTCCGTCCTCGACGAACTCCGGAACACGGGGCTCGAGGAGGATTCCTACACTGTGGTCGTCGAGGCGGAGACCGTCGTCTCCGAGCAGTACGACGAACTCGAGCAGCGATACGCGCAGAACACCGGGCGCATCTCCCGCGAGGAGCTACAGGCCCAAGCGAAGGATCTCACGCCCAGATTCAATACGTACCTCGTCATGACGATCATGAGCGTGGTCGTCGCGACCGCCGGCCTGTTGCTCGACTCGCCGGCGGTCGTCGTCGGGTCGATGGTGATCGCCCCGCTGATCGGCCCGGCGCTCGGCGCGAGCGTCGGCACGGTCATCAACGACCGCGCCCTGTTCCGGCGCGGGATCAAGCTTCAGGCGGTCGGGCTGAGCGTCGGCATCCTCACCGCGGTCGTCTTCGCGTTCGGTGTCAGGACGACCGGGCTCGTCTCACCGATGTTCGACATCTTCGAGATAGCGGAAATTCAGGGCCGTTTGACCCCGGATTTACTCTCACTCGCGATCGCAATCGGCGCCGGGGTAGCGGGCGCGTGGACGCTCACTGCGGGCACGTCGGCCGCCCTCGTCGGTGTCATGATCGCCGCCGCGCTCGTGCCGCCCCTCGGCGTCGTCGGCATCGGTATCGCGTGGGGCGCGCCAGAAGTCGCTATCGCCGCGACCGTCCTCGTGCTCGTCAACATCCTCACGATCAACATCACCAGTCTCGCCGTCCTCTGGTACAAGGGGTATCGGCCGGACGACTGGTTCCAACAGGACGAGGCCCGCGTCGCGACGGAAAAGCGCGCCGTCGCCCTCGTCGTCACGATCGTCGTCCTCTCGGCGTTTCTCGGGGTCGTGACCTACGACACCTACCGAACCGGGGTGTACGAGGAGGACGTGAACGAGGACGTGACCGACATCGTCGAGTCGCCCCAGTACGACGAGCTCGCGCTCATCGATATCGCGGTCGAGTACGACGATCCGGTCCCGATCCGCCAGCCGGAACGGATCGTCGTTCGCGTCTCGTATCCGGTCGGCACCGAGCCGCCGCGGATCGGCGACGAGATCCGGTCTCGAGCGAGCATCCGCGCCGAGTCGGCGATTCGGTTGCCGACCGGACCGCTCGTCGAGTCCCATCGCGCCGAGGTCGTCGTGTACTACGTCGGGCGAGGCTAATCCCTGAGACTCCGCTCGGGAAGGGTTCCACGAGAGTTCGAGAACCGACGGCCGATCGAACGAGCGGAGACCCGACAGCGCTACCGGGCGGTATCAGTCGCCTCGCCGGTAGAACGGCAGTCGGAACCGGACGCCGGCGTCGCGGAGCTTCCATCTGGTCTCGAGGCCGATCCACGCCAGTCCGGTCAGGATCGCGATGCCGACGGCGGCGAACTCGGAAGAGCCCATCCAGACCGGCGACGCGAAGAGGAGTCCGTTGTGGATCCGGTGGGGCAGGATGTTCTCGAGGAAGTCACCGGCCCAACCGAGCGGATCGAAACCGAAGAGGCCGCTGCTCTCGCCGCCGCCGCCGCTCTCGTCGGCGGTTCGCGACTCGAGGCCGAGTTCGGCCGCGCTCTGCCCGCCCTCGCTCTCGGGACCGGTCTCGAGTCGTTCGGCCTCGTAGGGGAGCGTCGATGCAACCTCCCAGACGATGTCGCCGGACTCGTTGACCTCCATCACGCGGTTGCCGTGGCTGTCGGCGATGAGCGTGTTCCCGTTGGGGAGTCGGTCGGCGTCGCGGGGCCACTGGATCTGATCGTCCTCCCACTGCCAAGTGCGGTTCCACTCGCCGTCCTCGCGCTGGAACTCCTGAACGCGACCGTTCTCGGAGTCGGCGACGACGACGGCCGGACCGCCCTGCGATTCGGGGATGTAATCGGGGTTGTGCTGTTCGTACTGGACGTCGTAGTCGTTCTCGTCGCCGAGCGTCCAGTCCTCGACTAAGCCTTCCTGCCGATCGAGGAAGACGACCTGATCCTGATTCCGGAGGCTGGCCATGATGCGACCCTCGTGTTGGCCCTCGTCGATGTACTCGACGTCGTTGATGTGGGCCCAGTCCTCCGGGTACGGGCCGCCCTCTTCGACGGGGAAGTCGCTCTGGGCGTCCCAGAGCCACTCGACGACCTCCGTCTCCGTGTTGACGATGAAGACCTGGTCGGCGACGATGTCGGCGACGACCACGTGCGTCTCGTTGATGCGGTCCGAGTCGTGCCACTCGCCGGCGGTCTCCTTGTAATCGTAGCGCTCGTAGACGACCTCGACCTCGCCGGTCTCGAGGTCGGCGCGCTCGATGACGTTTCGCGCACACGGCGGAGCGCTACAGGTCGGCCCCTCGCTGTGGATCGTGTCCGTCGCCGTGTACTCGACGGTCAACGGATCGCCCTCGACGGGGTCGACGTCGAAGTACTTCGTGCGCGTGTTGTTGTAGTACAGCACCTCGCCGTCGGGCGCGTAGGCGGTGATCGTTCCCGCCCGTCCCGACTCGGTGACGACCGTGTGGTTCTCCGTCTCCGGTGCCTCTGGAACGTCCGCCGCGGACGCGGTCGAGAGATCGTCGCTCATCGACGCGTTCGCCACGACGGCGGCCGAGAGGAGGATGACGGCCAGGAACGCGACGCGGAGGTAATTCCGCGAGAGCGCCGACCGGGCGCGGGAAATTCCCGACCGACCGGCCGCGAGCGGCGATTGCGAACGGTCAGCCACGGTCGATCACCCTCGAGTCTCGAAACGTCAGCTGGGTACCCATCAGGTTTCCTTTCCGGAGCGAGGTATTAGTGCTTTTTTTAACTACTACGTCAGCACCGTCGACGCCCGAAACGGGGGGAGTGCACGGTAGCCGTTCAGACCCCGCTCGCGGCGAGCCTCGCCGCGTCTCACGCCGCTCCGGAGCGCTTTCGCGACCGAAAAGCGTATGCGAACGCTCCCGAACCACCGCACCAACGGTGAGCGAAACGGAACCCCTCCAGCCCGGGACGGAACGCGCCGACACCGATCCGGCAGACGACGGTCGTCCGGTCCTCGAGTCTCGACGCCGCCGATTGGGGGCGTACCTCCGACACAACGGCGAACGGATCTGTCGCGACACGATCGTGTTGGCCAGCTGGGCGCTGGTGATGACGATCTGGATGCAGGGGTTCGGCGTCCCCCGCTGGCTGTGTTACCTCGCCACCTTCGTGGGCGTCGTCGGCTACACGCAAGTGACGTCCCCGTGGGTGCGCCCGTACGTGAGCCCCGACGACCTCGAGTCGCCGCCGGGCGGTCGAGGGCTATAGGAATCGAAGTAGCGGCACGAGTAACGTCACGACCCAGAGGAGCGCGCCGAGGCGCACGAAATCGTGATTCTCCGGATCGACCCGCACGGTGTGTGACGCCCCGACGGCGATGAATCCGAGCGCGACTGCGGTCGAGAACCGATGGACGAGCACGTTGAGCGGGAGCCGCGTCACGCCGAGCAGCGTGTAATCGAAGAGGATCGCGATCGCGAAGCCGATCGAACCGGCCGCGAAGGCCGTCGGCCGGTCGAGCGACCGCGCGAAGTAGTACGTACAGACCGGTAAGCCGACGGCGAGCAGCGGATAGAACGCCGCCGCGATGAACCGGGGATCGATCCCCTCGAGTCGCCCCTCGACGGCGATCGCGCCGAACCGAACGAAGAGGTAGAGGCCGAGCAGCGACCCCGCCAATCGCAGTGCGCGGGGAATGCGAGCGGCGAGCGGATTCGGGAACGAGGTCCGCGTCGATACTCGACTCGCGAGCAGCAGGCCCGGGAGGAGGCCGACGAGCGCGAAGTGGAACGGCGGTCCGCCGTTCTCGAGGTCGACGACCGTCACCCAGCCGTCGGAATCGAAGCCGCGGCCGTTGCCCAGGTGAACGCGCGAGACGTTCGACACGTATCGCCGATCCATGAACTCGCGTTCGACGTATCGCTGTGAGTCCTCGGCGCTGTCGACCGTGTGACTGAGTCGAAACCAGTCCCAGTGTTCGCTGTGGGCCTGGATCGCGGTCCACTCCTCGTCGGGATCGGGCGACTCGTAGGCGCGGATGTGCTCGCGAGAGCCGAGATAGTCGCCGTCGTGGAGCTGATAGCTCTCGTCGAGCCACACGCCCTCGGCCGACTCGTCGTCCGTGGAGACGTAGACGTACCGCGTCGAGCCGTCGGCGCTGCTCCAGGCCGTTTCGGTCCCGACGACCTCCTCGGAGTCCGTCTCGCTCACGTCCTCCTCTTCGGGCGCGGTCTCGTTCCAGTCGCCGCGACTCCGTTCTTCCAGGTGGCGGCGCGTCTCCGCCGGATCGCCGCTGATCAGCACGTTGATCGCGAGCGTCCGCTCCTCGAAGCTCGTCCCGCTGCTCGTGTACGGCCACAGCGACGACTCGCCCTCGGTAGTCACCAGCGTTTCCTGTCGGTCGGCCGCGTGGCCGCCCGACGACGTGGCGGCGGTCGGTCCGAGGGCCAGCACGGCGAGCACGACGGCGACGGCTCCGAGAGCGATCAGCGTCTGTCGCTCGATGGCCGGTCACCCCCGTCAGCGATCGTTCGAGTGTCCATCGGTAGAACGACGGGTCGGACCCGTCAGTTGGCTACGTAGGACGCTCTCCGGTCCGCTTATAGGCTTTCTCGTCTCCGTTGTCGGGTGCGCTGGCGGTGACTGTCCGCTTTTCGAACTCGAACTGATCGCGGTACCGGTCCGATCGCGAACGGTCGGACTCAGTCCATCTCGTCGGGGCGACGCGTCGTGAGAACGGGAACCGGCGACGTGCGGATGACGCGCTCCGTGAAACTGCCGAGCAGGTGCCGGTCGAGACCGGTCCGGCCGTGGGTGCCCATGACGATGAGATCGATCTCCTCGTCGTCGGCGTACGAGATGACCTCTCGAGGCACCGAGCCGGTCGCGATGGCGGTCCTGACGTCGCCGGCGCCCGCCGCCTCGGCGGTCGCCGCGTCGTCGTCGAGCACCTCCTGGATGTTCTCCTCGAGTTGCTCGGGGAGCGGAGCCGTTTCCGCGTCGGCGACTTCCGGCAGTTCGTCCATGACCGACAGCAGGTGCAACGCTCCGCCACAGCGGTTGGCGAACCGCGCTCCGAGTTCGACCGCCGCGGTCGCGTGAACGCTCCCGTCGGTCGGCACGAGGACGTCGGTATAGGGATACGTCACCGTCGCGTCGTCGGCCGCGCGAACCGTCAGCACCGGCACCTCGCTCCGGTTGACGACGTAGTCCGTGACGCTGCCGAGGATGTACTCTCCCAGTCCGCGTCGGCCGTGGGCGCCCATGACGACGAAATCGAACGCGACGCCGTCCGCGTGGTCCGGCTGCGACTCGTCACTACCGGCCGTGACGAACCGGACGATCGTCTCGCGCGGTTCGCCCTGAACGACGTGCGTGCTGACGGGCACGCCGCGCTCTTCGGCCAGTTCGGCGGCCGCCGAAACGATCCCCTCGCCCTCCTCCTCTAAGGCGTCGACGACTTGCGTGCCGAGACGCGTGAGACTCGGCTCGTTCGTGTCCGCGACGTTGAGGACGTGCACGATCGCGTCCTGATCGGCGGCGATGTCGAGCGCGTGCTCGAGGGCCGCCCTCGCGGAGTCGCTCCCGTCGGTCGGAACGAGAATGCGAGTGTCCATGGTCGTGATTCGGCGTGGATCCGTTTACGTCTATGGGACTACTGGCTGCCCGAAGCGTACTATCCGGCCGTTCGAAGCGCGGTGATTTCCGTCGCGGACACCGAACTGGCCCGGGAACCGGGCCGAAGCCGGGGAAAACACACCGAAATCGCCACGGAGACGCGATCAGGCGCCGGGGATACCGACGGCGTCGAAGGCGGTGATCCCGAGCGCGGCGAGGCCGTAGAGGACGACCAGGACCGTCACCCAGGCGACGAGACCGATCATCGCCGCGGCGGTCCAGTCGCCGGGGTACTGGAAGTTTATCACGGCGATGTACGCCAGCAGCGCCAGCAACGGCCCGAGCAGGGGTATCCAGCCCACGAAGAAGCCGACGAGTCCCCAGACGATCGCGCCGATCAACGCGGTGACGATCGCGTGGTCGTAATCGTCGGACCCGACGATGACGCGGGCGCCGATGTAGATTCCCAGTGCACCGATCAGCAGGCTCACGATGAAGACGATTGCCGATCCGATTGGTGATGCAGCGACCATTGTACCCGAATACACGTCAGATGGCCCGAACAGTCCACTGCTTGCAAGTTCTATACATCGGTCATCGGTCGCAGATATCGGAGACACATCGCCGCAACGGGCCGATGAGACGACGGTGGCACTGTCATCGATCGCGACAGCTCTCGCTCGGCGGACTCGAGGCGACCGATCGGGTCGGTCGAAGCGGCGGTTCGGTCGACGGCTCGCGAACAGCGGGGACCCGAACCGGGCGCGACGACGAGGGCCGTGAAACCGCCGGAACCGCGACGTTGATACGGCGCCCGCGTGTAGCAGTCGCCCATGGCGACCGATCAGGCCCAGCACGAGGCGGCCGACGACAGCTACGCGGCGTTCGAAGAGCGCGTGCGGCGGATCGCGAACGTCTCGAACGCGTCGGGTATCCTCCAGTGGGACCAGGAAGTCGTGATGCCCGACGAGGGGACCCCCGCCCGAGCGCAACAGCTCTCGGCGCTGTCCTCGATCAGCCACGAACTGCTGACGGCCGACGAGACCGGCGAGCTGCTCGAGGAGCTGGAAGACAGCGACCTCGAGGCGGAGCAAGCCGCCGTCGTCCGCGAGGTCCGGCGCAAGTACGACCGCGAGACCAGCGTCCCGCAGGCCCTCGTCGAGGAGATCTCCGAGGCGACGACGAACGCCCACCCGGCCTGGAAGCGGGCCAAGGAGAACGACGACTTCGAGGAGTTCGCGCCCGTCCTCGAGAAGCTGGTCGAGCTGAAACGGGAGTACGCGAATCACATCGACCCCGACGCCGACCCCTACGAGGTGCTGTTCTCGGACTACGAGCCGTACATCGACCTCGAGACGGCCGAACGGGTCCTCGAACGCCTGCGCGAGGAGCTGGTGCCGCTGATCGACGCGATCGACGAGAGCGACACGGACCTCGAGACCGAGGCCTTCGCGGGGGAGTTCGACGACGACGATCAGGAGGCGCTGGCCCGCGACGTCCTCGACTCGCTCGGCTACGACTGGGACCGCGGTCGGCTGGACACCGCGCCGCATCCGTTCTCCTCGGGGACGCAGTTCGACGCCCGCGTGACGACCCGCTTCGAGGAGGACGACCTGCTGGGTTCGATCACGTCGACGATCCACGAGTTCGGCCACGCCAACTACACGCTCGGGCTTCCCGACGAGGGCTACGGCACCCCGCTGGGCGAAGCGCGGGACCTCTCGGTCCACGAGTCCCAATCGCGGCTCTGGGAGAACCACGTCGGCCGCTCCCGTCCCTTCTGGGAGCACTTCCTGCCGATCGCCCGCGAGCGGTTCCCCTCCCTCGAGGACGTCTCGCCCGAGGCGGCCTACGAGTCCGCCAATCAGGTGTACGACGACAACCTCATCCGCGTCGAGGCGGACGAACTCACCTACCACCTCCACATCGTGATCCGCTTCGAGATCGAACGCGACCTGATTCGGGGGGACCTCGCGGTCGAAGACGTCCCCGAGGTCTGGAACGACAAGTACGAGGAGTACCTCGGCGTCCGGCCCGAGACCGACGCGGAGGGCTGCCTGCAGGACATCCACTGGTCCCACGGCTCCTTCGGCTACTTCCCGACGTACTCGCTTGGCTCCGTGCTCGCCGCACAGCTCTACGCCGCCGCCGAGGACGAACTGGGCGACTTCGACGACGACATTCGCGAGGGCGACTTCGACGAACTCAACGGCTGGCTCCGCGAGAACGTTCACCGGCACGGCAAGCGGTACACGACTCAGGAGCTGATCGAACGCGCGACCGGCGAGGAACTGACCGCCGACCACTTCCTCGAGTACGTCACCTCGAAGTACGGCGACCTGTACGAACTCGAGGGCTACTGACGCGGCTGAATCAGGCCGTCCGTTCTCGGAGTAGCGTTCGAGCCGGTGCTCGAGCCCACGTGTCTCTCCTCCTTTCGAGCGGCAGAATGGCGCGCGGAGCCGCGGCGAACGCACAGTGAGCCGCGGCTCGATCCGCGAGGGATGAGCGACCGAACGCAGTGAGGACGAATCGGTTGGGGAGGGTGTGGAAATCCCCGTTGCCACGAGTCGTCGTTGCCACGAGTCGTGGGAGTCCCGTTATCGGATTCGACCACGGAACCGTCGACGAGAACGGTCCCAACCCAGCCACGTGCCATCGGAACAGTCCTTCACCGAACGCGATCACCGTCACGCTGTTCGCGACCGCGAACAGGCCGACGCCCGTCACGGTGAATCTCAGTAGGCGGTGACGACGACCGCCAGATGCCAGATGCCGGTCCAACAGCCGGACCGTCACCGGGTTGGACTCGGCCTCGAGGCTGACGGTACTCGAGTGGAAACGGCCCCCGAGATAGTCGGCGAGCGGCGACGAGCGTGCCGCAACCCGCGCGTTTTAGGGGTCGCTCGCGTGAGTATCGACTATGGTTGCGACCGACCTCACGGAGCGGACGGCGATCGTCACGGGCGCGAGCGCGGGCATCGGCGCGGCGACCTGCCGCGCGTTCGCCGCCGCGGGCGCCGACGTCGTCCTCGCGTCCCGCAGCGAGGACCGCCTGACGGAACTGGCGGCCGACCTCGAGGCCGAGCACGGCGTCGAGACGCTGGTCGTTCCGACGAACGTCCGCGAAGAGGACGACGTGAATGCGCTGATCGAGGAGACGGTCGAGACCTTCGGCGGGATCGACGTGCTGGTGAACAACGCGGGGCTCTCGCGGGGCAGCGACGTCGAATCGATGTCGACCGACGACTACGAGACGATGCAGGAGACGAACGTCGACGGCCTCTTCTACGCGACGCGGGCCGCCATCCCGCACGTCCGCGAGCGCGACGGCCACCTGATCTTCGTCGGGAGCTTCGCCGGTCAGTACCCGCGGTCGTTCAATCCAGTGTACGCAGCGACGAAGTGGTGGACCCGCGGCTTCGCCAAGAGCGTCGCGGCGCAGGTCGGCGACGACGGCGTCGGCGTCACCGTGGTCAACCCCGCCGAGGTGCGCTCGGAGTTCGAGACCACCGACGGGTCGACCTTCGAGGAGGTCTTCGACGAGGACGAGGCCAGTGACCCCGAGGAGGTCGCCGAGGCGATTCGCTTCGCCGCGAGTCGGAAGGGCTCGAGTATCAGCGAGATCGACGTCAACCGCCGGGACAAGTTCGCCGACGGCTTCTGAACGGGCGTCGGTCGCCGGAAATCACTTAAAAGTGAGGTAGCAGGTGCCGGCTGTAGACTCACCCGTAGCCGACCCCTTGGCTCGCGTATGCGTGTTTCGATACCCGGCCTTCCCGGCGTCTACTACGATACCGACTCGGGATCGACGGCCATCGGCGTCGCCTCGACGGCCATCGGTCGCAAAGCGCCGAAACCGCAGGGGTATGCCATCCAGTTGCTCCCCTACGTCTGGTCGTTCGACGTCGACCTGCGAGAGGTTCCGAACGACCACCCGATCCAGTACCTCCACCCGGAGGGCGCCCGGAGCTTCGGCGAACTCTCCCCCCAGCGCGGCGTCCGCGAAGCCGGCAACGAACTCGAGTCGGTGCTGCGGTTCGTCTGGTCGGTCAACCAGGAGGTCGAGTCGACCGCGAATCAGTTGATCGGTCGCGGACCGGAGGAGGACGGTGTCGTCATCGAGATCGAGGACGGAACGGTCAGCGTCGGCGGCGACGAGCTCGCCACCGACGAGTTCGACCTCGAGGAATCGGCGGCGAGAGAATCGGGGACGAACGCGGACACCGTCACCACCGTCGAAATAGCCGACGGAACGGACGTCATTCACGGGAGCGACGCCGCCGAGGTGGACGCCGACGAGGAGATCCCCGTCGACGAGACGGGCGAAACGGACGAGCGAGACGAGACAGACGAGGCGGACTCGGAGGACGTGTTCGGCGCCACCGAAGAGCCGCCGGCCGACGAGACGTTCGGCGCTGACGACGAGCCCGCGTCCGACGGCGAGACCGGTGCCGACGACATCGACTCGGACGAACCGTAGGCGACGCCAGCGGCGCCGCTGGTCGGGACGTGTTCTCGCGAAAACGGAGACTCGAGGAGCCCGGTCGCTTACGCGCCGGCCGACTCGAGCGCGTCCTCGATGTCGTCGCGCTGGGTGACGCCGACGAAGCGCTCGACGATGCCGTCGTCGTTCTCGATGATCAGGGTCGGCAGCGAGCGAACCTGGTACTCGTTGGCGACGTCCTGCTGTTCGTCGACGTTGATCTTCTCGACCTCAAATCGGCCCTCCCAGTCCTCCTCGAGCTCCTCGAGGATCGGGTCCTGGGTCTTACAGGGGCCACACCAGTCAGCGTAGAAGTCCTTGAGTGTGACAGTCATCGGTTCATCGCTAGTTCCGACGCGGCGCGCATAAGGGTTTCCCACCGGTATACGATTGCCGCAAGCAGTGACGCCAGTGATACCGCCGGACGAAAGATTTAGTTCCACCGGCCCATAGTGGCGGGTATGGATAAAGGACAGAACAGCGGTGGGCTGATGTCCAGTGCCGGACTCGTCCGGTACTTCGACTCCGAGGACTCGAATGCGATCAAAATCGACCCCAAGACGGTCATCGCGACCGGCGTGATGATCGGGGTGCTGGTACAGCTGCTGACGTTCGTCTCGTAGACCGACGCCCACTTCTCGACACCCACTACCGCGCTCGAGCAGCGGTATCGCTCCGCTATCGGCCGCTCGCGGCTCGCTCGCTATCTGACTGCGCGGTCAGACAGCCTATATGGGAGCGGCGCGTATCCACCGTATGAGCGACTTTCGGGACCCGCTGCCGGCGGCGACTCGCTTCGGTCGGAGCGTACTGACGGTCAGCGACGAATCGGCGATGGTGGCGTTCTACCGGGACGTGATCGGCCTCTCGGTGCGCTCGCGGGACGCGTCGGTGACGGTGCTCGGCGCCGGCGACGCGCCGCTGCTCGAGTTACGACACGCGCCGGACGCCCGACCGCGGCCGGCCGACGCCACGGGACTCTATCACAACGCCGTCCTGCTCCCCAGCCGCGAGGCGCTGGGGGACGCGCTGGGCCGCGTCCGCGATCGCTGGGAGCTCACCGGCGCGTCCGACCACGGCGTCAGCGAGGCGCTCTACCTCGACGACCCCGAGGGGAACGGGGTCGAACTCTACCGCGACCGCCCGCGAGCGGAGTGGCCCCGCGACGGCGAGGGCGGCATCCAGATCGGCTCGTGGCCGCTCGACCTCGAGTCGGTCGCGGCCGCCGCCGACGACGGAGTCGGCGACACCGTCCCGGACGGGACGACCCTCGGTCACGTCCACCTCGAGGTTTCGTCGCTCGAGACCGCCCGCGCGTTCTACGTCGACGCGCTTGGCTTCGACGTGAAGACGGCCACCCCGCAAGCGCTGTTCGTCGCCGCCGGCGACTACCACCACCACCTCGGTCTCAACACCTGGAACGGGCGCTCGAGTCCCGCGCCGGCCGACGCTCGCGGCCTCTCTCGGTTCGACCTCGTCGTTCCCTCGAGCGAGGCGCGTGAGCGGATTCGGGATCGACTCGAGGCCGCGGGCGTGACCGTCGAGGAGAGCGAAGAGGGTCTCGAGTGCGGCGACCCCGACGGGATTCGGATTCGACTGCGGACGGAATAGCGATCGAGCGAGCCGGTCGACGGCGTCGGACGGGTCGACCGGCAGCCGTCACCGCCGTGGACTCGGGGACATCTCTCCGGACGGCCTACGGCGATGGTCGCGACCGCTGGGGCCGTTCACAGGGGAATCGCACCCAGCAGCAGCCCGACGAGGAGAATCACGCCGGACGGGATGACCATGAGCGGGAGCGTGAACTTGATGTGTTCACCGAGCTCGACCCCCGCCAGCCCGATGAGGAGGTACGTCGCGCCCGTAAACGGTGACACGGGGAAGCCGACGGTCTGGCCGACGAGCGAGGCGCGCACCACCGCGACCGGATCGTGACCGTACGCCGCGCTCGTCTCGGCGAGAACCGGCAGCACGCCGAAGTAGAAGGCGTCGGGGCTGAACAGGAGTCGGGCGGGCAGCGAGACGATCGCGACGACGACCGGGAGGTGCGCGCCGAGCGCGTCGGGGATGAGCAGGACCAGAATGTTCGCCATCTCGGTGATCATCCCGCTCTCCTCGAGCACGCCGATGAGCACGCCGGCGGCGAAGAGGATGCCGACGTACGTCATCACGTCCGGCGCGTAGGACTCGAGGACCTCCTTCTGCCGCTCGTACTCCGGTACGTTGACGACGAGTGCGATGACGACGCCGATCATGAAGGAGACCTCCGGGGACGTGACGCCGGCGATCAGCGCGCCGAGGACCGCGACCGTCAGCAGGAGGTTGAAGGCCCACTTCCAGTCGATTTCGATCTCGCGACCGTCGATCGCCTCGTCGATGAGCGACTCCTCGTCGACGCCCTCGAAGGCGGTGACGGAATCCAGATCCTTCCGGATCTGTCGTCCGAAGTAGGCGCTGATACCGAAGACGGAGAGCATTCCGGCGGCCTGTGCGGGGATCATCGGGTTGAAAATATTCGAGACGGTCGCCGGATCGATCGCCGCGACACCGCGGACGACCTGTCCGCCCCACGGGAGCATGTTCATCGTCCCGGCGGTGAGGGCGACGAGCGCGGCGAGGATCCGTCGATCGACATCGAGCGCGTCGTACAGCGGTAGCAACGCCGGAATCGTGATGAGCATCGTCGTCGCGCCGGCGCCGTCCAGATGCGTCATCATCGCGAGTCCGACGGTCCCGACCGTGAGCAGCGCCGGCCTCCCGATGATGCTGTCGACGATCCGCGCGACGAACGGGTCGAACAGCCCGTTGTCGCGCATGATGCTGAAATACCAGACGGCGAACGCGAACATCGCCGTGATACCGACGATTCCCTGGAGCCCCTCCTCCGCGAACGATCCGATCTCCTGAAACGAGAATCCGGCGACCAGCGCGGCGAGGACAGGCACTACGATCAACGTGGGGATCACGTACAGTCGCTTTCGGATTACCAATAACAGGATGAGGAGGATCGCACCGTATCCGATGAGACCGAGTGATACGCCAGAGTCTATCATAGCCGTGTATCAATGATACATATATAAAAACGATTTTATTTGCGTTCAGTCACGGCATCTCGAGGCGCGGGCGGTCCGCCCGACCCTCTCGCTATCGGCAGTACTCGCCGTGAGAACCGCTCTCCGGTTCGAGTGATTCGTTCGATAGTCAGCAGTGATCCACCATATAGTAGCGGATTAGACATTCTTCCAGCCGGCACTGAGGGTCGGAGGTGTAGCGAGGTTGAGAAACCGGTTGCGTTCTGCACGTGACGAAGAACGACCGGTGACGCGACCTTTTTGCCGTCCCCCTCCCTAGCCGCGGCCATGTCACTGACCGCTGGCGTCGTCGCCGTCCAGGGCGACGTCGAGGAACACGCCGCCGCCATCGAACGCGCCGCCGCGGCCCGCGACCGCGACGTCACCGTCCGCGAGATCCGCGAGTCCGGGATCGTCCCCGACTGCGACCTGCTGGCGATGCCCGGCGGCGAGTCGACGACCATCTCCCGACTCCTTCACGGCGAGGGGATCGCCCCCGAGATTCGAGACCACGTCGCCGCCGGCAAGCCGCTGCTGGCGACCTGTGCCGGACTGATCGTCGCCTCGAGCGAGCCGAACGACGACCGCGTCGAGGAACTCGGACTGCTCGACGTCTCCGTCGAGCGCAACGCCTTCGGCCGCCAGAAGGACAGCTTCGAGGCGCCGTTGACGGTCGACGGCCTGGCCGACGACGACCCCTATCCGGCGGTATTCATCCGCGCGCCGGCCATCGACGACGTCGCGAGCGGGGACGCACAGGTGCTCGCCTCGTGGGACGACCGGCCGGTCGCCGTGAAACAGGGGTCGGTCGTCGGCACCGCGTTCCACCCCGAACTCACCCCCGACAGCCGCGTCCACGGGCTCGCCTTCTTCGAGAACGACGACGCCGACGTCCCCGGACTCGAGCGAGCGCAGTAGTCGGCCCGGCGGGCGACGAAGGCGCTCGGCGAGGGCGGTCTCGACTACCGCTCGAGTCCGATCGCCGACGAGACCGATCGTCACCGGACTGATCCGAGCGACCGTTTTATCCCGTCACGCGGCGTGTGAGTGGCATATGTCCAGCGAACGCGGTCGACCGGATCACGAGATCGACGCCACCGACGAGACGATTCACAGCGCGTGGGACAACGGTCTCGAGCCGGTGCGGACGATCGAACCGGGCGACGTCGTCCGCTTTACGTGCACGGACTCGACGGGCGGCCAGCTCGGTCCCGACTCGACGGTCGCGGACGTCGCCGACCTCGACATCGACCGGGTGCACTCCCTGACCGGCCCGGTCGCGATCGAGGGCGCTCGACCGGGCGACGTCCTCGAGGTCGAACTGCTCGAGGTCGAACACGGGGACTGGGGGTTCACGCTGGTTCTCCCGGGCGAAGCGGAGCTCGGGCTCCTGGCCGACGAGTTCCCCGAACCGGCGCTGCACGTCTGGGACCTCGCGGACGGCGTCGGTCGCTTCGCGAACGGCATCGAGGTGCCGCTCGATCCGTTTCCCGGCATCATGGGCGTCGCGCCGGCCGAAGACGGCGCTCACGAGACGTTCCCGCCGCGGTCGGTCGGCGGGAACGTGGACATCAAACAGCTCACGGCGGGGTCGACGCTGTACCTCCCCGTCGCGGTCGAGGACGCCCTGTTCAGCATCGGCGACGGCCACGCCGCCCAGGGCGACGGCGAGGTCTGCGGAAACGGCATCGAGACGCCGATGACGGTCACCTGTCGGTTCGACCTCCGGTCGGACCTGTCGATCGACCAGCCGCAGTTCGAGACGACGGGCCCGTTCACCTCGAGCGGTCGAGACGAGCCGATGTACGGGACGACGGGGATCGCCGACGACCTGCGGGAGGCCGCCAGAGCCGCCGTCCGGAACATGGTCGATCACCTGCGGGACGAACGCGGGCTCGAGCGGAGCGAGGCCTATATCCTCTGCTCGGCCGCCGTCGATTTGAAGATCAACGAGGTCGTCAACGCCCCGAATTGGGTCGTCTCCGCGTATCTCCCGGAGCGGATCTTCCCGGCGGACCGGCATCGGTCGACGTGACGGAACGGGGCTGACAGCGCCGGCAAACCGATACGACCAGTGGTACGCATTTATCCGTCGATCCCCTACCGACGCTATGAGCCAGCATCGACCGACCGAGACGTCGAGCGCTCGCCTCGAGACGACGTCCGCGGACGGCGGGCGGACGGGAACGCGATGACGGACACGCCGGCAGGCGACGTTCACGACGACTCGTCCGGGTCGGGGACGACCGAGAACGAGTCGACGGGAACGCCGCCCGCGGACCTCGCGCGACGGGTCTTCGACGCGTGTCCGATCGGTACCGTCGTAATCGATTCGACGGGGACGATCGTCGACGCTAACGACCGCGCGTCGGAGCTGCTCGGACGCTCGCGCGAGGACCTCGTCGACCGACCGTACGAGCCGTCCGAGTGGCGCATCACCTACGACGACGGAACGCCCGTCTCCGCGGACGACCACCCCGTCGTGCGCGTCTTCGAATCGGGCGAGCCCTGGTTCGGGTTCGAACACTGGATCGAACGCCCGGACGGGAGCGAGCGGTGGTTCTCGAGCAACGCCGCTCCGCTGTTCGACGAGGACGGTGCCGTCGAGTACGTCGTCGTAGCCTTCGAGGACGTGACGGCGTTGAAGCGACGCGAGAAGCGATTGACCAGCGACCACGTCCGACTGGTCGAGTTCCGCGCGGACGAGTCGGCGGTCCCGCCCTCGCTTCGGGTCGAGGACGGGCGGACGCGGATCGAAATCGACTCCGTCGTCTCGCTGCCCGACGGAACCACCGTCCAGTACATGGGCACGTCGGACCGCTCCGCGAGCGACTTCATCACTGCCGTCGAAGAGGTTCCCCACTACCTCGACGCGCGGTTGCTCAGCTCCGTCGACGGCTACCACCGCATCGAAGCGCACTCGGAATCGGAGACGGTCGCCCACGTGTTCTCGGCGCTCGGCGGCCGCCCCCGCGAGATCGTCGTCGCTTCCGACGAGGTCAGGTTCCGCGGCGAGCTGCCCGGCGACGTGGACCACCGGCAGGCCGCCGACGAGATCCGACGATTTCACGACACCGTCGAACTGGTGTCCGAGGAACTCGTCTACTCGCCCCAACTGCTCTACGACATCGTCGCCGACGCGCTCACCGACCGGCAGTTGGCGGCGCTCGACGCCGCGTACTACAGCGGTTACTTCGACACGCCGCGGACGAGCACCGGCGACGAGCTCGCCGACCGGTTCGGCGTCACCCGCCAGACCTTCAACCAACACCTTCGGAAGGCAGAGCGAACCGTCTGCCGCCACCTCTTCGAGGAGTCCGCACGGGCGAACACTGACTAGTCAGTGGCACCGCTTACCACCGTATCTGCGATACTGGTAGCAATGAGCGAAGAGACGGCACACACTGGGCCTCCCGCGTCCCGACCGATCAGTGATGAGAGCACGGGGTACGATCCCACCGCTGGAACGTTTCACAGTCGATTCGATGACGGGACCGACACGGTCGTCGCGGTCGTCGAGGCCGTCTCGGCCGTCACGAACTGCGATCCCACCGCGATGGCACCGCTCTACGGGACCGTCGACCCCGAAGCCCTCGCCGACCTCGTGACCGCCGATCGAGACCGGCCCGTCGAAGTTTCCTTCGACTACGAGGGCTGTCAGGTGACCGTCTCGAGCGGCGGACGCATCGCCGTCGAGCCGCTAGCGAACTGAGCGCGGTCGCGGGTCGCGACCCGCGGGTTCGCAACGAGCAGAGCGGGTTCGATCCGGTCGCTCGAGAGAGCAGACGACAGAAGCGAGGAACGGACCGACGGCGAGAACGGCCTGGGAGCCAGAACGAACCGAAATCGACTCGAATCGGAGAGCGACAGTCAGCGATCGGACGCGGCCGCCGGTCGAAACGTGCGGATGGTGTCCCGCTTGCCCGTCTGGACGTCGACCTCGTCGAAGCCCAGCTCGGTGAAGATCGCGCTCCAGTCGCGGTAGTAGAGCGGGAAGTCGTCGTTGACGTAACTCACGTCTTCTGGTTCGGTCGGTTCCGCGTGACCGGTCGCGTTCCGTTCGAGGTCGGACCGTTCGGTATCGCTCTGGTCGGTCGCGTCCCGCTCGAGTTCCCCCTCGTTTTCCACGGTGATGAGGAGGTCGTCCGTGATCCGGACCAGTTCCTCGAAGACCCACTCGGCGTCGGGATGGAGGTGCTGGAGCGTCTCGACCGAGTAGACCGCACCGAACTGGTCGTCGTCGAACTCGCGGACGACGTCCTCGATCGCGGCGTGATAGAACTCCCCGTCGGCGGCGAGGTCGGGATAGTGGTCCGCCATGACGTCGAACGCGTCGGCGTTGAGTTCGATTCCCACCGGAGAATCGAATCCGTTCTCGTAGAGGTGCGAGAGATGACGGCCCGAACTGCAGCCGAGTTCCAGAACCGGCGCGGTTCGATCGACGAATCGCTCGAGGGTCCGGAGAATAACGTCGCTCGTCTCGTTCGGACCGTAGTAGGCGTAGTATTCCGGTGAGTACTCGCCGGACCGCTCCGCCCACTGACGCCGAACATCGTTAGAATCCACAGGACCTAGCAGTCGGAGGAGACGTAAAGCCTCGTTGGGAGACGCGTCCCGATACCGGGGCCGACGGCCGGTTCGTGGTGGATCGCTCGAACTGGGGATTCCACAGAAGCTCCGGGCGAGTCCGACGGATCGGAAGCTATTGCCCGCACAACCGACAGTGCATGAACAAAATGTGGCTCAATAGCGCGTCTAAGAAATATTCGAACACCAGATTCGGCATTTTCCGAACGAATGCGGAACACTTAACCGTGTATTCCGTCTTCGTTTAGTCGCAATGGCAAACGGTAAGGTTGACTTCTTCAACGACACAGGCGGCTACGGTTTCATCGAGACTGACGACTCCGACGACGACGTGTTCTTCCACATGGAAGACGTTGGCGGCGAGGACCTCACGGAAGGAACCGAGATCGAATTCGACATCGAACAGGCTCCCAAGGGCCCCCGCGCGACGAACGTCGTCCGCAACTAATTACGGACTCACAGTGTCGTTGAGAAGCGGCAGCACGTGACTTCGTTTCTTCTATCCACAACTCACCGAGAGCGATCGCTCGAGCGAACCGTCGACGTCGCTCCGACGCTCCGGAGAGCGAGTGCGCCGACGATGTGGGACGGCTGAACGCACGCGTACCCGCCTCGAGTCGAGTGACCACCGAACGGCCGACGGCCGGAGTACGGCGCTCGACCAGTACGCCGACCGGAAGCGCGGCGCTCGAGCGCCGGTGGGGATTCATTCGCGTGCATGCATTCGCGACCGGACATGTTTTCTCCCTCGCACGCGAGGGTCACGATATGCAGGCTTCTATCGACGCCGTTCGGGTCGCGGGAACCCCGGAGGGACCGGTTCCGGTAGTGGTCCTCGCCGTCGACGGCGAGGACGACGTGATCCCGATCTTCATCGGCTTCAACGAGGCGACGAGCATCGCCCGCGGCCTCGAGGCCGACGACATCGGTCGGCCGCTGACCCACGACCTCCTGCTCGACGTGATGGAGGAGCTGGGCAGCCGCATCGATCGCGTCGTCATCAACGAGATCGAGCAGCGCGAGGACGGCCAGGGCGGGACCTACATCGCCGATCTCCACGTCCAGACGCCCCGCGGCGAGACCGTCATCGACGCCAGACCGAGCGACTCGCTGGCGCTCGCGGCCCGCACGAACGCCGAGATCGAGGTCACCGAGGACGTCTTCGACGACGGCCGCGACGAGAGCGAAAAGTTCGAGCAACTCGAGGATATTCGCAACGTATCGGGTGACATGTAGATGGACGACACGCTCGCGGAGCTGTTCGCCGTGATCGAGGATCGCAAGGAAACGCTGCCCGAGGACTCCTACACCGCCTCGCTGTTCACCCACGAGAAGGGCGAGAACGCGGTGCTGGAGAAACTCGGCGAGGAGACGACCGAGCTCGTTCTCGCGGCGAAAGACGACGACGACGAGGAGATCGCCTACGAGGCCGCCGACATCGTCTACCACCTGCTCGTCTTGCTCTCGATGAAGGAGATGAGCCTCGAGGACCTCGAGTCCGAACTCGAGGCGCGGCGCTAAGGGCTCGAGGCGCGCGTGAGGGCGTTCTCGCTCGCGTCGAGACGGAGTCGAACTCGAGTCTCGAGTGGAACTGTACCGGGGCGTCTCGAGTGGAACTGTACTGGGGAATCTCGAGTGGAACTGAAACGAAACGAAGCGTTCTGCTACCGTGGATACAGGGGTCGCCACACCCTCCCCAACCGATTCGCTCGTTCGTTCCACTCACTCGCTCATCCCTCGCACGGTTCGAGAGCCAGTTCGCTGATCGCTCACTGTCTCTCAGCGCGCGCCACCGCACTCAGTTTCCATCCGGTAGATCCGCTCCGGTCGAGTAGCGTCCTCGTCGGTCGAATACTTCCGTCATATACCGGCGGTTACGCGGGTTTCGTCCTTGCAAGCGCCCGTCATAGCTTGATGCCTGCTCCGGGTGTCAGTCGACGCGATGGCGCTCCAACAGATCGACCACGCCGACGACCACATGCAGGAGTGTATCGACAACTGCCTCGAGGCCGCCCAGGTCTGCGAGTGGTGTGCCGACGCCTGCGCGGACGAGGACGGAATGGCCCGCTGTATCCGACTCTGTCGGGACGTGGCGGATATCGCCTCGTTACACGCACGGTTCATGGCCCGCAACTCGGGCTACCACGAGGAGCTGGGCGAGATCTGTGCGGACCTCTGCGAGGAGTGCGCCGAGGAGTGCGAGCAACACGACGACGACCACTGTCAGGCCTGTGCCGAGATCCTGCCGAAGTGCGCCGAGAGCTGTCGGGAGATGGCGTCGGCCTGAGACGGGATTTGGGTTCCGGTGTCCACACCGCTTCCGGGATCGGTCGAGCGAGTCCCGACGAGGCCCGCGAAGCGGTTACCGAACGACTGAGCGCGGAGAACAGTGATCGACTGCGGTACGGCGCCGAACGATGCGTTCTCGAGGCGATCCGAAACGCACAGCAGTCGATCGCCGCTCGCCGCTCGAGCGGTGATCGATCGGTTCGAACGGGCGACCGTTAGTAGGCGTTCCGCCCGCCACGGCCGGAACGGCCGGAGTTGAGCATGCCCCCGATGGCTCCCGCGACCGCGCTCTCTATGGCCATCACCAGCGAGATCCCGACGGCGAGCGCCAAGATGCCGAGACCGGCGGCGCCGGAGATCGCACCCCCGACGGGGCCGAGCGCGAGGCCGGCGAGGCCGACGGCGACGCCGATGAGGAGGCCGCCGATGATTCCGCCGAGCGATCCCGCGAGCAGTCCGTGCCAGAGGCCGCTGCCGAGACCGCCGCCGGCCATGTAGCCGGCGACGAACCCGCCGATCAGTCCCGCGGCGAGTTGGCCGATCCCAGGGATGACGAGCCCGACGATTCCGAAGACGGTCGCGAGCAGGAAGCCGATAAACACGGCGCGCCAATTGGTCATACTCGAGAGAGGTGCCGAGCGACGATAAGGGGACGGCGCGTAACGAACGACCTTTTAAGAGCGCGCGTATTACGTACGGCTATGATTTTCGAAGACCTTCCGACGACGCCCACGTCGGAAGAGTTGATCGACAAGGCGTTTTCGCGGGCGGCGCGGGCCGGCAAGGCCAAACGCGGCCTCGAGGCCCAGCAGTCGATGCTCCAGACGGCGGCCAACATCATCTCGGACAACCTGGAGAACGTGGTGACGGCGTGGCCGGACTTCGAGTACGACGCCCACCCGTTCTACTACGAACTCGCGGACGCGATCGTCGACGTCGACAAGCTCCGCCAGAGCCTCTCCGAAGTGATGTGGGCCAGCCGGAAGGCCCGCGAGATCCACGAGGAGTACCAGCCCCGCCTGCGCAAGACCGACGTGGACACCGCGCGCAAACACCGCAAGCAGGCCTTCGCCCGGCTCGCGGACATCGTCGAGCAGATCGACGACGAACTGCTGTACATCAACGAGTCGCGAAACGATCTGCGCGACCTGCCGGAGATCGACCCCGACGAGCCGACCATCGTCGTCGCCGGCTACCCCAACGTCGGCAAGTCCTCGTTCGTCAACGACGTCACCAGCGCCCGCGGCGAGACCGCTTCCTACCCGTTCACCACGAAGGGGATCGGCCTCGGTCACTTCGAGCACGAGCACCTCCGCTATCAACTCGTGGACACGCCCGGACTGCTCGACCGGCCGCCGGCCGAGCGCAACGAGATCGAGTCCCAGGCGGTCAGCGCCATCGAGCACCTCGCGGACTGCATGCTCGTGATGATCGATCCCAGCGGCGAGTGTGGCTACCCCCTCTCGTCACAACTCGAGCTCCGCGACTCGATCGTCGATCAGTTCGATTCCGTCCCCGTCCTCACCGTCGCGAACAAGATCGATCGCCGGGAGGTCTGGGACGAGGACCTGCTCGACGAACTCGACGCCGACTACACCATGAGCGTCGAGACCGGCGAGGACGTCGAGACGGTCCTCGAGGCGGCCATCGAGGCGGTCGACTACGAGCCCGAACTCCCCTTCGAGGAGTAACGTGACTGGACGGGTACCGCACCGATGAGAGGCCCCGGAATCCTCTGGATGCTCCAGACCGCCGCCGGCTTCTCGATGGCCGGCCCGATGTTCTTTCTGGGACTCGAGTCCGTCCGCACGGGACGGTACGAGTGGGCCGCGTTCTACCTGACGCTCGGCGCGCTCGTCTGCTACTTCCCGACGTATCTCGTGAATCGGATCGGCGGGCCGAGAGCCTGGATTCGGCGCCGACTCGGACGAAGCGGACGGAAATCCGAGACGAACGCGGACGCACACACGGATACGGGTACGAACGACGGCAACGATGGCGATTCGAAATCGGATTCGGACGACGCCGACGGCGGCTCGCCGTTGCGCCATCTCGAGCGACTGCGCCGTCGATAACGCCCCACTCCACCGTCGGTAAGGCAGTCACCGGAACCGTCTACACCGGCTACTGCTCGGCTATTCTTCGACCCTGATCACGATCTCGTCGGTGTCCCACCCGACGTCGAGCGTGACGGTCGTCTCTCCGGTCTCGTGCAGATTGAGCGTCGTCGAGTCGGTCCCGGCAGCGTCGGTCGTCCCGTTCTCGGGGTCGACCGTCGCGACGGTGGTATTGGAACTCGCGTACGAGACCGACTCGTTCGGCTGATCGGGATCGGTCGCCATCTCGAGCGTGAGACCGTCGTCGTCGGTCTCGTTCAGGGAGACGGTACACGTCTCGGCGTCACAGCTGTCGGCAGTTCCGTTCTGCCCCGCGGGGCTGAGCCAGTAGGCGATCCGGTGTTCGAACTCGAGGCGGTCTCGAGCCCCGTTGGTACCGACGACGACGCGGTGGGTCCCCGGCTCGAGCGACGACGGCGCGGTCAGCTCCAGGACCGCCTCCTCGCGCCAGACGGGATCCGTCCCCTCGAGCACGCGAGTCTCGTTGGGTCGAACGTACTCGCCGTCGATCAGGAGGTCGACCGCGGCGGGCTCGAGCGAGCCGTCACCGACGTTCTTGACGTATATCGTCAGTTCGTCGCCGGTCTCGTTGTACGTCGTCCCGGCCGCGGGATGATTGATGATAGCGATTTCGGTATCGAGGGTCGCGACGTCCCTGTCGCCCTCGTCGTCGACCGATTGAGCGTACAGTCCGGCCTCCGTGGCGACGGTCCCCGCGAACAGCATCGCAGCGGTGATCGCGGCGGTGAACAACAGCAACTGGACGACGGCGGTTCGGACCATCGGGGAGCGGGCTCGAAGAGACGACGGGACGGAAACGGGATAATCCTACCGGCCGTCGGCGTCTGGGTCGCCGGCGACCGGAGTCGGAGAGCACGAGAGCGAACCCGACCAGGTGGACGGCTCAGCGTTCGAGGAGCCCGACGTACCTGACCTGGACGTCGACCTCCTCGTCCGTGTGCTGGCTGATCCGTTCGTGTAACCGATCGGCCAGCTCGGGCGGCGCTTCGCCGGGCGGACCGCCGACGGTGACGACCACGCGCTGGGGACTGACGAACGGGTAGTCCTCGTCCATCACCACCTCGAACTCGAGGAGCTGGTACTCGGCGAACTCCCCCTCGGAGAGGAGGAGTTCGGCCTCCTCGTTGGCGTTTTGCTCGAACGTAGAGGCGGTGTACGACGAGTAGGTGATGGCGCCGAGGAAGACGGCGAAGACGAGGACGATCACGGCCAGACCGACCACCCGTCTCCGGACGCGCTGCTCCGTCTCGCCGAGCGAGAACAGGCTCTCCGGGCGGTAGCCGGCCCACCACAGCGTCACGAGTCCGGCGAGGTTCACCGAGAGGATGTTGACGAACACGAGCGCCGTCGCCCCGATCGCCGCGGACGGCTCGCCCCACGCGATGGCGATGCCGGCGGCCGCGGCGGGCGGGATCAACGCCGCCGCGATCATGACGCCGACCAGCGCGACGGCGGTCCCCGTCGCGATGCTGATGATCCCCGCGACGCCGGCGCCCAGCGCGATCGCCAGCGAGAGCAGATCCGGGGCGAGCCGTTCGGAGATCTCGCCGACCGTACTGATGTTGAGCGACGGCGGAACGATGTTGGTCACTCTGACGATCAGTGCGAAGATCGCCGCCGCGGCGATCGCGAGGCCGACCCCGAGGACCTGGTAGAAGAGACTCTCCCTGAACAGTTCCTCGTCGTCGATCACGGAGCCGACGCTCGCGCCGAGGGCCGGCCCGATCAGCGGCGCGATCACCATCGATCCGACGACGACGGCCGGCGAATCGAGGAACAGACCCGCGGTCGCGACGACGGCGCTGATGATCGTCATGATCGTATAGACCGAGAACGTCGGCGTCAGCGAATCCGCCTCGGACTGCAGCTCCTGCCTCGAGATGCGGTCGGTCGCGACGTCGCCGTTCTCGTACTCCTCGCGGAGGGCCTCGAAGCGCCGCGAGACGACCGTCTCCGCGTCGACGACGACGGTGTAGGCGTCCTCGTCGACGCCGACGTCCTGGAGTTCGTCGAGCACCGGTTCGACGGCCGGATCCGGCAGCGGGAAGTAGACGACCGCGGTGTACCCCCGATTGCTCTCCTCGTCGGTCAGGACGTAGTCGATCTCTCGGTCGTCGAGCGCCTCGAGGATCGTCTCCCGTTTCCCCGTCGGTACTGTCAACTGAACGAGCCGCACGTGGGTGGCTGAGTACCCCCGGGATCATAACTTGGGGCGCTTTCGCCGCGCAGGCGACGAATTTCGCGGCGATCGATCGATCCCGGTCGTTCGCAATCGATCGTATCGGTAGCTACTTCTCCCGTTCAGGACAACCAGCTAATATGATTCGACGCTTCGCTCCGTGGTTCGGTATCGGGGCGCTGGCTCTCGTCGGCGGCTATCTCGCCGCGTTCGGGCGCGATGCGGTCACGGATCCGGTGACGGCCGGGCTGCTGGCCGGGCTCGCCGTCGCAGGGGGGCTCTCGATCGTCGGCGGCGTCCGCGAGAGCGTCGCGCTCGGTCCAGTGACGCTTCCGTGGAACGTCCTCGTCGGCGCTGCGGACGTCCTCGCGGCGCTCGTCGTCGCCGTCTCGAGCGTTCGAAGCCTCTGGACCGGCGGCGCGACCACGGCCCAGTTCGCGGACGCAGCGCTGCTCGTCGGCTGTGGTTCGATCGCGTGGGTCGGCATCCAGATCGCCCGCGACAGCCGTCACGTCGACCTCGAGGCGTCGCCGTCGCGAACCCGACTCGTCGCGATCGCCGCGCTCGCGGTCGCGTCGACGGTCGGTGGCGCCCTCATCGCGACGGCCATCTAGTCCGCGAGGCCGATCACGACGTATAAACCCGCGACGCCCCTACGGCGGCGTATGTTCGATACGCGACCCGACCGCGAGGCCGAGGCGGTGCTCGTCGGTCGCTCGAACGTGGGCAAGTCCACGCTCATGCGCGAGCTCACCGGCCACAAGTTCGACACCGGCGGCAAGCCCGGCGTCACGCGCCAGCCCAACCACTACGACTGGGCCGCCGAGGACTTCGTCATCACCGACCTCCCCGGCTTCGGCTTCATGAGCGGCGTCGACGAGGAGTACCGCGAGGAGATCAAGACGAACATCGTCCAGTACGTCGAGGAGTACGCCGACGACATCCTCGTCGGGGTTCTGGTCGTCGACGGCAAGAGCGCCGTCGACATCATCGACCGCCACTCCGGTCCCGACGAGATCCCCTACGACGTCGAGATGTTCCACTTCCTGCGGGACGTCGGGATCCCGACCGTCGTCGCCGTCAACAAGATGGACAAGGTCGACGATAAAGACGAGCGACTGAACGAGCTCTGCGACCGCCTCGGCCTCTACCCGCCGTGGAAACAGTGGCAGGAGACCATCGCGCCGATCACCGCCAAGAACGGGCAGATCAGCTCCCTCAACGAGGCCGTCCGCACGCACTTGCACGAGCAGAACCGGGACGATCTGTTCAAGTTCTTCTAGAACCGAACTTTTGCTCTGCGGGCGCGGCACAGCCGCGCCCTCGGCAAAACTTCGATGAAAAGCACTCCTCTCTCCGTTCCGAGCGCGCTGCGCTCTTCACGTCGGTCGTCGGCCCGCTCGCTCCCTTCGGTCGCTCGCGGTCAGTCCAGTGGAACAGCCTGCCCTTCCCCGGGTCGCGCGTCTCTCGCCGATACTCGAGACGCGCTCCCGGCCAGATGACGCTTCGCTCCCGGCCGAATGACGCTTCGTGCGTTCGCACCAGCCGACTCGAGTAGTCGATTCACTCGGGTACCAGCCGCGTTCGCATCCGCAGACACGCCAGCGCCACGTCGTCTCGCATCTCGAGGGCGACCGTCTCGACGCCCTCGTACCCCTGACGCTCGTAGAATCCGACGGCGTTCCTCGAGGCGGTCAACACGAGCGTCTCGAGACCGGTCTCGCGGGCGGCCGACTCGAGCGCCTCGAGAATCGCGCGACCGACGCCCCGCCGCGCGTGGTCCGGATGGACGTAGACGGCCGCGATCTCGCCGGTCGACGGATCGTCGCGGCCGGCGGGCTCGCAGTCGAGCAGGCCGAAGCCGACGACGCCGTCGCCCTCGTGGTCGGCGACGACCGCGCGGAACCCGTTCTCCTCGAGCGGGTACCGATCGGGATGGACGTTCGCGAGCCACGCCCGGACCTGCTCGTCGTCGTACCCGTCGCTACCGAGGACGCGGATCGACGCCTCGTGGACGTCGGCGATCGACTCGGCGTCTGCGGCCGTCGCCTCGCGGAGTGAGAGTCGCGGTGAAGCCATCGTCAGTCGAGTCGTGGATCGGCTCGGCGAGTACGGGGATCGAGCCGAATCGTCCGTTGTACCGCACTTAGCGCTATAATAATAACGACCCGGGGAGCCGACGGCACGGCTATGGACGACAGCGTACGGACCACTCGGTCCGCTTCGACACGTCGACGGAATGAACGCGGAACGGCCGACGGTCGAGGGGGCCGGCGATGAGCGGTCTCGGACGACGCGACGTCTGTCGGCTCGGCGCGACGGGCGCCCTGACGATGGCCGGACTCGGGACCGGAGCGGTCACGGGCTCCGCTCAAACGAACACGGACGGCCGAGTCGTGTTCGTGTACGACGATAGCTGGCGCGAGGACTGGACTGACACGTTCCCCGTCCACCGGGACGAGGGGGTCCCCGCGTGTTGTGCCGCCGTCGTCGATCACGTCGATACCTCCTGGGGACTGCTCCCGGAACACCTGCGGGAACTGGACGACGCCGGCTGGGAGATCATGGCCCACACGACCAGTCACGTCGCGGTCGGCAACCTCTATCTGACCGCGCCGGCCGACGCCGGCGACGAACGGCTCTCCCTCGACGGGAGCTTCCTCGCCGAACACGAGGGCGAGGAGATCGTGATCAGCGACGGCGACCGAACCGTCGAGAACGTCGTCGCCGGCGGCGGCCGAAACGACGACGACGGGATCTACCTCGACCTCGCGGAGCCGATCGGCGAGTCGTTCGACGCGGAGACCGCGTACGTCCGCTTCACCGAGGACCGGATCCGCGACGAGGTCGTCGGCTCGAAGGAAGCGCTCGAGGAGTTGGGCGTCGAGGTCGACGGGTTCGTCTCGCCGTTCGGTCGCAGCGACGGGCTGGTCGAGGACGTCGTTCGGGACCACTACGCCGCGTTCGCGAACCGCGGCGGCGACGGCCTGAACCCGCTCGACGGACTCGATCCGCACGCGCTCGGCCGCTCGAGCATCGATGGGAACGCGGTGACCGAAGCCGAGATCGAGGCCTTCTTCGACGACGTCGCCGCGAACGACGCCCTCGGCATCGCGGTCGGCCACAGTCAGTTCGACGAAACGACCCCCGAGCGGATCCGATTCGCGATCCGAGCGGCGAAAGCGCGCGACCTCGAGATCGTGACGCTCCGCGAGGCGCTGGTCGACCTCGAGGAGCGAACGGGAGACGGCGACGGACCCGTCGTGGAGTCGGACGAGAGCGACGAGGAATCCAGTGCGACCGACGAGGCCGAATCGGACGCCGACGACGATCGGGTCGCGTCGGCGATCCGAGAGCACCAAACGCCGATTCTGGCAGGGACGGGCGCGGTCGCGACGCTCAGTCTCGCCGGCGCCGCCGCCTATCGTCGGCTCGCGGGCGACGACGACGATCGGTTGTGAGACGACCGCGTCGAGCGCGGGTCAGACCACGCGGTTGTGGAACGCTTCACCGGTCTCGAGCCGCGAGGCGTTCTCGCGGACGATATCGCCGACGTCGCGGAAGTAGTCCACTGTATAGGCCGCGCAGTGGGGCGTGACGATCACCTCGTCCATCCCCCACAGCGGGGAGTCCTCGGGGAGCGGTTCCTCCTCGAAGACGTCCAGCGCCGCGCCCGCGATAGAATCGGACTCGAGGGCGTCGATCAGCGCCGGTTCGTCGACGACCGGGCCGCGGGCGACGTTGACGAAGTAGGCGTCCGCGCCCATTGCGTCGAACGCCTCGGCGTCGAAGAGGTGACGGGTCTCGTCGGTCAGCGGCACCGTCACGATCACGAAGTCGGCGTCTCCGACGGCCTCGAGCAGGCGGTCGTTCGTGTAGATCTCGTCGAAACCGGGGACGGGCTCGTCTGACCGACGGACGCCCCGCACCTCGAGTCCGAGTCCGCCGAGGGTCTCCGCGACGCCGCGGCCGAGCGTCCCGGTGCCGACGACGCACGCGGTCTTGCCGGGCAGCGTGAAGCCGTCGTCCCACGCGGGGCGCTCCCAGCGGCGCTCCCGCTGGTTGGCGATGAGGTCGTGGAGTCGCCGCGAGAACGAGAGCAGGTAGCCCGCGACCGTCTCCCCGACCGTCCGATCGTGGATGCCCGTGCTGTTGGTCAATACCACGTCGTTGGCCTCGAAGGCGTCGAACGGAAACCGGTCGACGCCGGCCTGAATGGAGTGGATCCAGTCGCACTCGAGGAACGCCTCGCGGTGCTCCAAGGTGACGACGGCGTCGCACGCCGCGATCTCGTCGTCACTGATCACGTCGACCGCGATCGACAGGTCCGAGAGATAGTCCGCGAGTTCCGACGGCGGAAACACCGCCTCGACCGAGTCGTGAACGCCGAGTCGCTCGAGTTCGAACTGCATAGCGGGCGCTACGCTCGAGTCGGGGTTCAAAGTTTGGGCGAACGGAACGGTCCGTAGCGGGCGCTACGGGTCTCGAACCGATGGTGGCTCAGTGAAAGGCTTCATCACAAGGGGCTGAGTGGGGGTAACACTTCGTCATCGCCACCGAATCCGTCTAGGGTCGAAGCGGGCAAAAACCCCACGAATGGACCGCGCTGAGCGATTCCGCGGCTCGAGCGAGAACTACCAGTCCTCGAGTCCCCGCAACTCCTCGACGATCTCCCCGACGTCGCTCGTCTCGAGCGCGCCGCGCTCGGTCACGATCTCGTCGACGCAATCGGCGGGCGTCACGTCGAAGGTCGGGTTCAGCACGTCGAGCGAGGCCTCGCCGTCGTAGACCAGCGACCGATCGCCGGACTCGAGGTTCACGTCCTCGCGGGTCGAGACCTTGTCGGTGGCGGCCACGACCGAGACCGGAACGTCCTCGCGGGCGGCGGCGATCGCCAGTCCACGGGTGCCGGTCTTGTTCACGACGGAGCCGTCGGGGAGCACCGTGTCGGCGCCGACGACGACGCGGTCGACGCCCTCGCTCGCGAGGACGTGCGCCGCGGCCGCGTCGGTGTGGACCGCCACGGGACAGTCGAGGTCGTCGGTCGCGGCCAGCGCTTCGGCCACGTCGATCCCCTCCCGCGCCGGCCGGGACTCGGCGACGAACACGCGCGAGGGGTCGCCGCTTCGAATCGCCTCGAGGACGGTGCCGGACCGCGAGAGGGTCGCGACGGCGCCGTCGATCCGATCGCCGGCGGTCGCCGCGGCGTCGCCGTCGGCCGCCAGCGCGCGGTCGACGTTCGACAGCGCCGACTCGAGGACGGCCGGGGCGCCGGCGGCACCGTCGTCGGCGGCGGCCGCCGCCTCGGCCATCGTCCGATTGATCCGATTCCGGAGAACGGCCATCGAGGGGCGGGCCTCGAGGAGCCGACGGGCGAGTTCGGCGAGTTCGTCCCGCTCTTCATCGGGGTCGGCGCCGAACTCACGAGATCCCCGGTCGTCGTCTCGAGGCGACGACGTCGCCTCGCCACGCTCGGCGACGAGCAGTCCCGCCCGATCGCGAAGCACCTCGAGGGCGCGGATCGACAGGGCGGCGGCTCCGTGCTCGTCGTCGGCCGCGATCGAGCGGACCGTCGGCGCGACGCGCTCGTAGGCGGGCCACAGTTGAGGGACCGTTTCGTCGATTTCGTCTTCGACAGCGGTCTCGAGTGCGTTCTCGGCCTCCAGTCCGGACTCGAGGTCGAGCATCGCCGTCGGGGAGACCCACTCGAAGGCGTCGTGTTCCTCGCTCAACTCGACCTCGCGGGACTCCGCGTCGAACAGGTACGGGTGGACGACCCACTCGCGCTCGAGGTCGGTGTCTTCGAACTCGACGGGCCGCCCGGAGCGGACGAGCGAGACGTCGTCGGCCTCGAGGCCGGTCTCCTCGCGGATCTCGACGCGAACCTGCTCGTCGGGGCGGCCTTCCGCGAACCCCGAGACGCCGCCCCACTGCCCTCGATACGTGCCGACGGCGTCGCTGCGTCGCAACAGCAGGACCTCGCCGCCGTTCCTGCAGAACGCGGTGACGACGTGCGTCGCGTCCGATTCGCCGCCGGCGGACTCGTCGCGGTCGCGATCGCGACCGGAGCCCGGTGACTCGCTCATAGGCGAGACCATGGCCGCCCGGAGGGAATCGCTTTCGGGACTGGGCGTCGGACACTCGCCCATGCCGCGCATCGCGATCGTCTCCGATACGCACGTCCCGTCTCGAGAGCGGACGATTCCCGACTGGGTCGTCGACGAGATCGAACGCGCCGACCGCACGATCCACGCGGGGGATTTCGACTCGAGCGAGACCTACGAGCGACTGGTCGATCTCGCGGGCGGTCCCTCGAGTCTGACGGCCGTTCGCGGCAACGTCGACCCCGCGACGCTCGACGTCCCGACGACCGCGACCCTCACAGTCGGCGGCGTGACGTTCGTCGTCACCCACGGCACCGGGTCGCCGCGCGGCTGGCTCGAGCGAGTCGTCGAGATCGTCCGCGGTGAAGCCGGCGCGGACGCCGATCCGGTCGCGGTCGCCGGGCACACTCACGAAGTGGTCGATACGGTCGTCGACAGTGATGAGCGAGACGCGGCCGGCGGTCGGACGGCGTCCGGCGATGGAATTCGCGTGCTCAATCCCGGCAGCGCGACCGGTGCAAGCCCCGCCGACCGCGCGACGATGCTCGTCGCGACCGTCGAGGACGGCTCGCTCGCGGTCGAGGAGCGGACCGACTGAGCGTCGCGACGGAGGGCGGCGTGGCGGAGTGGCCGAGTGACGGAGCGACGGGACGTCCGAGCGCCAACGGATCCCGTGAACTATACCCGTTTCGCGTTCGAGGTCGTGGTATGACCGAACGCGTCACGGTGTCGCTCGACGAGGACTCGCATACGGCCCTCGAGGCGCTGCTGTCCGAGACCAATCACGGACAGAGCGAGCTCGTTCGCCGGGCGCTGACGTTCTACGCAGCGAACTTCGAAGCGGCCAGCGGCCGGCCCAGCGACAACTTAGAGCAGTACTACCGGATGCTGACCTCCGGCGAGCACGTCCTGCTGGACATCGACTTTCTACACGCCTTCCTCGAGCACTGCTACGACGGCGGCGACCCCGATCCGGAGTTCGTCGCGGCGGCCGATCGGGTCTCCGACTACCACGCCCGCGAGTACGCCCAGCGGTTCGAGAACGTCGGCGAGGTGCTCGAGTGGCTCTCCTTCTGTGGGTTCCTCGAGGTACGCCGCGAGGAGGGCGACGTCTACCACATCGTCTTCCCGTCGGAGGCCATTCGGTGGTTCATGACCCGGTTCATCGAACGCAGCACCGTCGACATGCCGACGGAGATCGAAATCGATCGGGGCGTCTCGAAGGTGATCGTCACCGAGCGACCGGACTGACTCGAGCTCGATACTCACCGACTACGGATAGTCATACGAGTTCATACGTCTTCATACGCGGTCCGTTCTCGCTCGAGCGACGCGACCCGTCGTGTGTTCGGTTCTTAACAATCCTTTTGCTCGTTTCACCGAAGACTGTGTGTGGACACACATCATGGGTATTGCTGACCGACTGAAGGCGATCGGCCCGGGGGCGCTGGTTGCGGCGGCGTTCGTCGGTCCGGGAACCGTCACGACGGCGAGCGTGATCGGCGCGGAGTACGCGTACCTGCTCGTGTGGACGATCGCGTTCTCGATTCTGGCGACGATCGTCCTCCAGGAGATGAGCGCGCGACTCGGCCTGATCACGAACGAGGGACTGGGGGAAGCGTTTCGAAACGAGTTCTCGAACCCGTTCGCGAGGGGCGTGACGATCACGCTCGTCGTGAGCGCGATCGGGATCGGCACGGCGGCGTTCCAGACCGGGAACATCGTCGGCGGCGCCGCCGGACTGGCGACGATCACGGGCGTCAGCGAGAACGTCTGGGGGCCGATCATGGGACTGGTCGCCGCCGGGCTGCTGTGGACGGGCAGCTACGAACTGATCGAGCGGGTCTTCATCGGCCTCGTCACGGTCATGGGGTTGGCGTTCGTACTCAACGCCGTCATGGTCCGGCCCGATCTCACCGCGCTCGGGAGCGGCCTCGTGCCGACGGTTCCCGACGGGTCGGCGTACCTGATCGCCGGACTCGTCGGAACCACCGTCGTCGGTTACAACCTGTTCCTGCACGCGAGCACGGTCCAGGAGCGGTGGGACGGTGCCGCGGACCTCGCGGAGTGTCGCACGGACACGATCGCGATGGTCATCGTCGGCGGCGTCATCACGACGGCGATCGTCGTCACCGCGGCCGCGGTGTTCCCCGAGGGAACCCAGATCAGCGACGTCGGCGAGATGGCCGACCAACTCGAGCCCGTCTTCGGCGGCTACGCGCTGACGTTCTTCGCGATCGGCCTCTTCGCGGCCGGTTTCACGAGTTCGATGAGCGCGCCGCTGGCCGGCGCCTACGCCACCGCCGGCGCGCTGGGCTGGGAACGGGACCTGCAGTCGACCCGGTTCCGCGCGATCTGGATGGCGATCCTCGGCGTCGGTATCGTCTTCTCGGCGCTGGACTACAACCCCGTCGAGGTCATCGTCTTCGCGCAGGTCGCCAACGGCCTCCTGCTGCCTATCCTCGCGGTCTTCCTCATCTACGCGATGAACAACGACGACCTGCTCGGCGAGTACACGAACAGCACCCTCCAGAACGTGCTGGGCGGACTCGTCACGCTGGTCGTGATCGGTATCGGTCTTCGAACGCTCTACGACGTCTTGCTCCTCTAATCGAATGACGGATACAAACACGCACACGACAACAGACGCGAACGCGTCCGACGCGACGCGAACCGAATCGGCGAACGACCGCGCGCTCCGCACCGACGGCGGCTCGCCCGCCTCGAGCGACGGGACCGACGTCCGAATCGGTGTCGACGTCGGCGGCACCTTCACCGACGTCGCGCTCTCCGTCGACGACGACCTCGTCACCGCGAAGGTGCCCTCGACCGACCCGCAACACCTGGGCGTCCTCGAGGGCCTTCGCAAGGCCTGCGACGACGCGGGGATCGATCCCGGTGAGATCGACGAGTTCGCCCACGCGATGACCGTCTCCGTCAACGCGCTGCTCGAGCGCGGCGGCGCGGAGACGGCGCTCGTCACGACCGAGGGCTTCCGCGACGTCCTCGAGATCGGCCGGCAGGACCGCCCCGACTTGTACGACCTCGAGGCCGAGAAACCCGAACCGCTCGTCCCGCGCGAACGGCGCTTCGAGGTGAGCGAGCGGACGACGGCCGACGGCGTCGAGGAGCCCGTCGACCCCGACGAGATCCGAGACCTCGCGGCGACGCTGCGCGAGTCGGACGTCGAAGCCGTCGCGGTCTCGCTGCTGCACGCCTACGCCGACCCCGAGAACGAGGAGCGCGTCGCCGAGATCCTGCGCGAGGAGCTCGACGTGCCGGTCTCCGCGTCCCACGAGGTGCTTGCAGAGTTCCGCGAGTTCGAGCGGACGTCGACGACGGCCGTCGACGCCTACGTGCGACCCGCGATCGACCGCTACGTTGGCCGGCTAGTCGAGGAAGCCGAAGCGGCGGGCGTGCCGGCGCCGCGGATCATGCAGGCCAACGGCGGCATCGCCGACCCCGAGACGGTCCGCGAGCACGCCGTGACGACGACCCTATCGGGGCCGGCCGCGGGCGTCGTCGGCGCCGCGGCGACCGTCGACGACGCGGACGTCGAGGGGCTCGTCACCTTCGACATGGGCGGCACCTCGAGCGACGTGAGCCTCGTCCGAGACGGGCAAGCCGAGCGGACGACCGACGCCGAGATCGACGGACTGCCGATCCGGACGCCGATGGTCGACGTGAACACCGTCGGTGCCGGCGGCGGCTCGATCGCCTGGGTCGACGCCGGCGGGGCGCTCCGCGTCGGCCCGAAGTCGTCGGGTGCCGACCCCGGTCCCGCCTGCTACGGTCGCGGCGGCACCGAACCCACCGTCACCGACGCCAACGTCGTGCTCGGCTACATCGGCCCCGAGACCGCGCTGGGCGGCGAGATGACCCTCGACGTCGAAGCGGCCCGCGACGCGCTCGAGCGCCTGGCCGACGAGGCCGGACTGGACGGCGCGCTCGAGGCCGCACGCGGCGTCTACCGCGTGGCGAACGCGACGATGACCCGGACGATCCGCTCGGTGACGGTCGAGCGCGGCCACGACCCCCGCGAGTTCGCGCTGGTGGCCTTCGGCGGCGCGGGTCCGATGCACGCCGCCGCGCTGGCCGACTCGCTCGAGGTCGACCGCGTCGTCGTCCCGCGACCGGGCGGCGTCCTCTCGGCGTTCGGCCTGTTGGCGGCCGACGAGAGCTACGACGCCGTGCGGACGGTCGGCGTCGACCTCGAGACGGCCGACGCGACGGAGACCGAGGCCGTCTACGACGACCTCGTCGCGGACGTGCTGGCCGACGCCTCCGATCCGGACGCGGCGCGAGTCGAACTGGCCGCTGACTGCCGGTACGCGGGCCAGAGCTTCGAGCTGACGGTGTCAGCTGACGACGAGTTCGACGCGGACGCGGTCGAGCGACGGTTCCACGAGGCCCACGAGCGCGCCTACGGCTACGCGCTGGACGAGTCGATCGAGGTCGTCAACCTCCGCGCGACGGCGACGGTTCCGGGGTCGGAGCCGACCGTCCGCCACGAGGGCCCCGGCGACGCGCTCGTCGGAACGCGAGACGCTCACTTCCCCGGCGCGGGGACCGAGCCGCGCGAGACGACCGTGTACGACCGAGACCGCCTCGAGGCCGGCGCGACGGTCTCCGGCCCGGCGATCCTCGAGCAGGCCGAGAGCACGACCGTCGTCCCGCCGACCTGGGCGGGCGAGATCCTCGCGGACGGAACCCTCGTCATGACGCGAGGGGGTGATTCCGAATGACGCCAGATCCGAACGAGACCGCGGACGCGACGACCGAACCGGACGAACCGAACGCGACGGACGCCGAGGGAATCGATCCGGTGACCCTCGAGGTGCTGCGCAACCAGCTCGAAAGCGTCGCCGAGGAGATGGGACAGACGCTGATCCGCGGCGCCTACTCGCCGAACATCAAGGAGCGCCGGGACTGCTCGACCGCCCTGTTCGACGCCGAGGGCCGGATGATCGCCCAGGCCGAGCACATCCCGGTTCACCTGGGCGCGATGCCCGCGGCCGTCGACGCCGTCCTCGAGTACGACCCGCGACCCGGCGACGTGTTCGTCCTCAACGACCCGTTCCGGGGCGGGACGCACCTGCCTGACGTGACGATGGTCTCGCCGATTGCACCCGAAACGGCGGGCGGCGAGAGTCGAGACGACGGCGGCGAACGCGGGGACGACCGCGAGATCGTCGGCTACGCCGTCTCCCGCGCCCATCACGCGGACGTCGGGGGAATGACTCCCGGCAGCATGCCCGCGGGCGCCCGGGAGATCTACCAGGAGGGGCTCCGCCTCCCGCCGACGCGGATCGTCGAGGGCGGCGAGCCCCGGGAAGACGTCCGCTCGCTCGTGCTCGCGAACGTCCGCAACGCCCGCGAGCGCCGGGCCGACCTGCGCGCCCAGCGGGCGGCGAACGAGCGCGCCGAGGACCGGCTCGCCGCGCTCTTCGACGAGCACGGCCGCGAGACCGTTCGCTCCGGGTTCGACGCCGTGATCGACTACTCCCGAGAGCGGATCGAAGACGAGATTCGGGCCCTGCCCGACGGCACCTACGAGGCCACCGACGTCCTCGAGGGCGACGGCGTCACCGACGACGACGTCGAGATCTCGGTCGCGGTCACGATCGACGGTGCGACGGTCGACGTCGACTTCTCGGGAACCGACGGCCAGCTCGAGGGGAACCTGAACGCGCCGCTTGCGGTCGCGACGAGCGCGGTCTACTTCGTCGTGCGCTGTCTCACCGACCCCGAGATCCCGCCGAATCACGGCTGTTACGAGCCCGTCAGCGTGCACGCGCCCGAGGGCTCGCTGCTGAATCCGGAGCCGCCCGCGGCCGTGGTCGGCGGCAACGTCGAGACCAGCCAGCGCGTGACCGACGTGGTCTTCACCGCGCTCGCCGAGGCCGTCCCCGACCGCGTGCCCGCGCAGGGCCAGGGGACGATGAACAACCTCACCATCGGCGCGCGGGACGGGTCGTTCACCTACTACGAGACCATCGGCGGCGGCTTCGGCGCTCGAGCGGACCGCGACGGGATGGACGGCGTCCAGGTCGGCATGACCAACACGCTGAACACGCCCGTCGAGTCCCTCGAGACGGAATACCCGCTCCGGGTCGAGCGCTACGCGTTCCGACCCGATAGCGGCGGCCGCGGGCGATTCCGCGGCGGACTCGGCCTCGAGCGAACCGTCACCGTCGAGACGCCGGCGACGGTGTCGCTGCTGACCGAGCGCCGGCGCCACGCGCCGAAGGGCGTCGCCGGCGGCGAGAGCGGTGCGACCGGCGAGAACCTGATCGACGGAGAGCCCGTCTCCGCGAAGACGACCGTCGACGTCGACGCCGGGACGACCGTGACCGTTCGGACGCCCGGCGGCGGCGGACATGGGGATCCCGACGAACGGGATGAGACGGCGCTCGAGGGCGATCGGACGGACGAGAAGACCTCGAGCGGCGAGTGAGCGAGTCCGGGACTCGCCCCTGACGGTTTCGATCAACCTTTTGTCGCCGCATTCCCACCCTCGAGTATGGAACTCGACCCAGTGACGGGCCTGCCAGAGGTCCGTCCCGGCGACGACGTCGCCGAACTCGTCGCGGAGCAGACGGACCTCGAGCCCGGCGACGTGCTCACCGTCGCGAGCACCATCGTCTCGAAGGCCGAGGGCCGGACGGCGGATCTCGAGGACTACCCCGTGAGCGGCCGGGCGCGGGAGATCGCCGACCGGATCGAGGAGATCGCCGGCGAGGAGAAGGACCCGCGGTTCGCACAGGCGGTGCTCGACGAGAGCGCCGAACTGCTGATCGACGTCCCGTTCCTGCTGGCCGAGACGCGCTTCGGCCACATCTGCCCGAACGCGGGGATCGATCGCTCGAACGTGCCGGACCACGATATCCTGCTACTGCCCAGAAAGCCCAGCGAGAGCGCCGAGCGCATCCGCGCGGGCCTCGAGGAACGCGGAATCGAGGACGTCGCGGTGGTCGTCACGGACACCTGCGGGCGGCCGTTCCGCCACGGCCAGACGGGCGTCGCGATCGGCTGGGCCGGCATGCCCGCCAGCCGGGACTGGCGCGGCGAGGAGGACCGCGACGGCCACGAACTCGGCGTCACCGTCCAGTCGGTCGTCGACGAACTCGCCGCCGCCGCGAACCTCGTGACCGGCGAGGGCGCGGGCGGCGTCCCCGCGGTGGCCGTCCGCGACTGGGAGTTCGGCGACCACGGGGGCAGCGACGAACTGTTCAGAGACGTCGAGAACGACCTCGTCCGCGAGGCGCTTCGGGAGTGGGAGTTCGACGGCTGAGCCCGACGCGAAGCGCGCTGTTTGGAGGGCGGTCTCGAGCGCCGGCCGTCAGCGCTGTCGGCGGTGGGACTCAAGGCCGATGGCGTCGTAGATCGCGACGATGGACGCGATCGATTCGGCGTATCGCTGTCGGCGCTGCGGTCGGCGGTTGTCGGGGCGGGACGGCGAACTCTCCTGTCCGAACTGCGGGGCGACGATTCCGATCGTCGACGGGATCCCGCGTTTTCCGGTCCCCGACGGGGTGGGCGACTCCTCACACGAGACGTTCTTCGACCGACTGGCGCCCGTCTACGAGACGCCGGTCTGGTTCCGGCCGCTGTACCGCTTCATCGGCGGCGCGACCGCGCCGCGAGACGATCGCTCGACGATCGCGTCGATGCTCGACCTCGAGGCCGGAGCCGAGACCGCGTGCGAAATCGAGGGCGACGACGAGGACGAGGGCGAGAGCGAGGGCGAACCCGAGGCGCTGACCGTGCTCGACGTCGCCTGCGGCACGGGCCGGATCGCGCGACGCGTCGCGGCCGACGCCGGAGCCGTCCTCGGGGTCGACATCTCCGGGGAAATGCTCGAGCGGGCGCAGCGATACGCCGCTCGGGAGGGGGTCGAAACAGTCGCGTTCGCGCGGATGAGCGCCGATCGGCTGTGGCTCGACGCGGACGCGTTCGATCGGGTAGCCTGCTGCTGGGCGCTGCATATCCTTCCCGACGTCGCCGCGGCGCTGGACGAGACCTACCGTGTCCTGCGACCCGGCGGCCGGTTCGTCGGCACGACGCTCGTCGACGAGTACGTGCTCGATCTGGCGCCCGTTCGCGCGGTCGCTCGAGGGACGCTCGGCGCGGAACCGTTCACCGTCTCGGAGCTCCGCGAGGCGCTCCGAGCGGCGGGGTTCTCCGCGATCGAGTTCGACCGCCGCGGTGCGGCGCTGTTCTTCCGGGCGCGCGCCGAGTAACCGGCGGCGGTCGCTCCCCGTCGCACTCCCGTCTGCGACGTCGGCCACCGTCTCCGGTGACGGTGGGCTTTTCACCGCGCTGGCCGACCCTGCGGACATGATCCGTACGGTCGACGCCGACCGCAGCCGACAGCCGGAACGCACGTGGGGGATCGGAGAATGAGCGGCCGCGCCTCGAGCGGCGACGCGACCTGGGCCATCGAACTCACGCCCGAACACCCGCCCGACCGCATCGCCGAGCTGGCGGCCCGCGCGGAGGCCGAGGGGTTCGACGCCGCCTTCGCGAGCAGCCACTACTTCAACCGCGATCCGTTCGTCGTGCTCTCGAGGATGGCGTCGGCGACCGACGAGATTCGACTGGGGCCGGGCGTCGTCAACCCCTACGAGACCCATCCCGTGAAACTCGCCGCGCAGACGGCGACGATCGACGAGGTCAGCGACGGGCGAGCCGTCTTCGGCGTCGGCGCCGGCGACCGCTCCTCGCTGTCGAATCTCGGGGTCGAGCGTGATCGGCCGCTCCGGCGCGTTCTCGAAACGTTCGACCTCGCGCGGGAGCTCTGGGCCGGCGAGACCGTCACCCTCGAGGGAACGTTCACCGCGCGCGACGCCTCGCTGAACCTCGAGCCGCCGTCCGGGGAGATTCCGGTCTACGTCGGCGCACAGGGCCCCCACATGCTCCGGATGAGCGCGAAACACGCCGACGGCGTCCTGATCAACGCGGCCCACCCGCGGGACCTCGAGTGGGCCGCCGGCGAACTCGAGCGTGGGCTCGCCGACCGTCCGACCGACGCCGGCGAATTCGAGTCGCTGGCGTTCGCGAGCGTCAGCGTCGCGGGCGACGAGGGGGCGGCCCGCGAGTCGGCCCGGCCGCCCGTCGCGTTCATCGTCGGCGGCGCGGCCGACCCCGTCCTCGAGCGCCACGACATCGACCGCGACGCGGCTGGAGACGTGAGCGCGGCCTTAGAGCGCGGCGACCTGAACGAGGCCTTCGATCTCGTTACCGCCGAGATGATCGACGCGTTCTGCATCGCCGGGACGACCGAGACGGTCGCCGAGCGCTTCGAGGCGGCGCTCGAGCACGTCGACGGCATCGTCGTCGGCTCGCCGCTGGGGCCCGACCTCGAGGACGCGATCGACCGCGCGAGCGAGGCGCTGGCGACGGCGACGGACGGCGAATCGACCGACTGAATCCGGCGCGGAGTCGTCGGATCGGGTCAGCTCGAGGAGAAGAGGCTCCCGACGGCGCCGAGGGTGAGGGCACCGAAGACGCCCATCGAGAAGACGATCAGGAGTCCGCCGACGAGAACGAGCAGCGGCGCGAGCCCCTGGCCCATCGCGACGTCGCCGAAGAGGTCGATCATCTCGGTGAGGTTGTCCACGATAACGTTCATCGGAGTGACGGTGTCCATGTGCGAGGGTTTTCACCGATGCTACTTGGCCGTGCCGGTCCGTCGTCGCACGGTAGCGGTCCGCACGACCGAGACGGCGACCGCGAGACGCGAGCGGAGCCACTAAGCCGGCGCCGGCCGTACGTTCGCCCGTGACCGACGACGCGACACTCACGGATTTCGGCGGGTCGGAGCCGTCGGACGCCGACGGCGCTCGTGACGGCGACTCGACTTCGGAGACCGACTCGGACCCGAATTCGGACACGGAGTTGGACCACGACTCGGACTCGAGGGACAGTGGTCCGGCACAGTCCGAGTCCGATGACAGCGACCCGGAACGGGTCGAGTCCGACCACGGCGCAGTCGAGAACGATCCCGCCGCGGATACCGACGAGGGGACGAGCGGCGACGCCGGGCTCTCGACGTACGGTTGGGGCGAGTACACCTGTCACCGCTGTGCGGACGAGACCGAGCGCGTCTGGCGCGAGGACGGGGACCTCGTCTGTCCCGACTGCAAATCCTGGTGACCCCCGGGAATCGGCACCTGGGCCCGACGAGACGCCGGGATATCGGGTGTGCCTGCGAGTGTGCTCCCGAAGCTTTATATTTCCGTCGTGGTTCTATAGAGGTGCAATGGCGCAAGGTACGGTCGCATTCTTCAACGACACTGGCGGCTACGGATTCATCGAAACTGACGACGCGGACGAGGACGTGTTCTTCCACATGGAGGACGTCGGCGGCCCCGACCTCGAGGAGGGTCAGGAGGTCGAGTTCGAGATCGAGGAGGCCGAAAAGGGCCCCCGCGCGACGAACCTCGAACGCCTGTAAGACGGCTCGGTGTAGTGGTATCGTTCTCTGATCGTTACCCGGGTAGCAGCGGCAGTATCGTCGGTGCCGTTCGGACCGGGCTCGTTTTTCGTGTCGACGTCGACGCGTCGCGCTCTCGCGGCCCGGAGCGGGGCGAATGAGACGTCGACGCAAAGCATATGTTTCAGAGCCACTACTGACGTACTGATGAGCGGTTTGACTGGGTCCCCGCCGTATACGTACTCGAGCCATGACTGACGCGAATCCGCAGTCCCGGTCCGATACCGGGCCGTCGGCCGACCGGCTCGCGGTCTCGACGGTCGCGGACCTCTGTGCCGACCTCGAGGAGAACGTCGCCGAGGTGATCGTCGGCCACGAGGGCGTGGTCGAACACGTCGTGACGGCGATGCTCGGCCGCGGCCACGTCCTGCTCGACGACGTCCCCGGCGTCGGCAAGACGATGCTGGCCCGCTCGATCGCCACCTCGATCGACTGCGAGTTCCGTCGAATCCAGTTTACCCCCGACCTCCTCCCGACGGACGTCACCGGCGTGAACGTCTTCAACCAGCAGAACCGCGAGTTCGAGTTCCAGCCCGGGCCCGTCTTCGGCAACGTCGTGCTGGGCGACGAGATCAACCGCGCGCCCCCCAAAACGCAGTCGGCGCTGCTCGAGGCCATGGAGGAAGAACAGGTCACCGTCGACGGCGACACCCGCGAGCTGCCCGATCCGTTCACGGTCATCGCGACCCAGAACGCGATCGAGCCGAACCGAACCTACGACCTGCCCTTCGCGGAACTCGATCGTTTCATGAAGAAACTCCGACTGGGGTATCCCGACCCCGAGGAGGAGACCGAGCTGCTGGGCCGGACCGTCGGTCACCACCCCATCGAGTCGCTCGAGCCGGTGACCGACCGCGCGACGATCGTCGCGGCCCGCGAGACCGTCGCGGAAACGCGCGTCGAGCGCCCGGTCCGGGAGTACGCGACGCGGTTGGCGGGCTACACCCGCGAGCACGCCCGCGTCGGCGTCAGTCCCCGCGGAACGATCGCACTCCTGCGCGCGTCGCAGGCGCGTGCGGTGACTAACGGCCGCGACTACGTCGTTCCCGACGACCTCCAGACGGAGGCGCCCGTCGTCCTCCCCCACCGGATCAAGACGAGCGACCGCGACCGCGACGGCGCGACGGTCGTCGAAAACGCCCTCGGGCACGTGCCGGTCGAGTGACGATGCGGTTGACGATCCGCGGCTGGACGGCGCTGTTCGTCGTGGTCGTCTCGATGGCGATGGGACGGGAGTTCGGGCCGCGCGCGCTCAACGCCGTCGTGATCCCGCTGGCGGTCGTCCTGATCGCCGGACTGGTCACGGTCGCCCGGGCCGACCGGCCCGAGATCAGGCGCGCGCCCGTTCCAGACGGGTTCGACGGCGAGCGACGGACGGTCGAGATCGCGCTCGCGTCCTCGTCGACGGTTTCGGCGACCGTTCGCGACACCGTCGGCGACGGCCTCGCGGCGCTCGACACCGACGGCGGGGCGACCGCGATCGAGGACGGCGAAGCCGTCGTCGAGACGACCCTCGAGGGCGACGACCGCGTCACCTACGACGTCCGACTCGAGGAGCGAGGCGAACACCGACTGGGGCCGGCGACGGTCACCGTCAGCGACGTCTTCGGACTCGTCCGGCGTCGGTTCGCCGACGAGGAGACGACGACCGTCCTCGTCTATCCGCGCGTCTACGACGTCCAGTCCGGCCCCGGCAGCGACGTTCGAGCGGTCACCGACGCGATCGCGGGCCGCGATCGCGAGGCGTTCGACCACCTCCGGGAGTACCAGCGCGGCGACTCGCTGCGGGACGTCCACTGGAAGTCCGCCGCCAAGCGTCCCGACGCCGATCTCGTCGTCACGGAGTACGCTGACACCGAGAAGAGCGGCTCGGCGACGATCGCCGCCGAGTGTACGCCCGACCGGGACGACGAGCTGGCGACGGCAGTCGCGAGCGTCGCGGTACACCTCCTCGAGGCCGACGTCGACGTCGGCCTCGCGCTCCCGAACGGCAATTGCGAGCCGGGTTCGGGCCGCGACCACCGGCGACGGCTGCTGGCGGCGACGGCCCGCCTCGAGGCCGGCGAACTCGAGGCGGGCCGACGAGACGAGGGGGACGTGCTGATCCAGAGCGACGCCGACGGGACGCGGGTCGTGATCGACGACCGGACGATCCCGTTCGAGCGATTCGTCGGGGACCGCGACCGAGCGGCGGACCCGCGGGGCGGGCCCGGAGCGCCCGATCGGACGGAGCGAGACCGACCCGACGGCGGAGCGGGCGAACCAGGGGTGACGTCATGAGTACGAAATCGAACTCGCAGACGGACGAGCGGACGATCGAGATCACACCGGACGGATCGATCGGTCCCGGAACCTTCCGACTGCTCGCGCTCTGTTGCGTGTTGCTCCTGACGGCGTCGTACGTGAGCGTCCTGCGCGACGTGACTCGCGTCGTCGGCGGGACCGAGACGCTGTTGGCCCTCGTCGGGGCGATGCTGGTCGCGGCGACGGTGCTCGCGTGGGCGATCCGGCCGCGGACCGCGACGGTCATCGCGCTCGCCGCGGCCGCGCTCGGCTTCGCCTACTACCTCGAGTCCAGTGGCCTCGGCGTCGGAGTCCTGCTCTCGGCGAGCGACGTCCTGCTCTCGGACGCGGTCGCGCTCGCGACCGGCCTCCCGCTGCTCCGGATGGTCGACGCGGGCGTCTGGACGCTCGCGTTCGTCCCCGCGCCCGTCTTCCTCTCGTGGTATCTCGCCGTCCGGGGTCGGTACGCGCTCGGCGTCGTTCCCGGCGGGATCGCGCTGCTCTTCCTCGTCCTGACCGGCGACGCCGGGACGGTACTCACGCTGGTGGGGACGCTGGCCGCCGTCAGCGCCGTCGGCTGCGGCGAACTCGAGCGCCGCGGCGGCTCGATCGCCCAGACGGACCTGCTCGCGGCCCTGTTCGCGCTGATCATCGTCCTCTCGCTGACCGTCACGGTCGTCCCCGGCGGATCGGGAACGCCGGGACGCTTCGCCGGGACCGAGGCCGGAACGCTCGAGGGGACCATCGACCACGCATCGGATCGCTCGATGATCGGCGGTTCGGTCGACCTCTCCCCGGAGGTCCGGTTTACGGTCGAAGCCGAACAGGCGTCCTACTGGCGGACCGGCGTCTACGATCGCTTCACCGGCGACGAGTGGGTCCGGACCGGCGACCGCGACGGCTACTCGGGTCCCATCGCGTCGCCGCCTGGCGAGTCCGAACGCGTGGAACAACTCGTCACCGCCGAAACCACGCTCGGCGTCATGCCCGCCGCCCCGCAACCGGTCACCGTCGACGGGGACCTCACCCAGCACACCGAGGTCTCGACCCACGGGCAGATCCATCCGAGCGATCCCATCGTGGAGGGCGACACGTACGCCGTCGAGAGCGCGGTCATCGATCCCGACGCCGACGAGCTCCGGACCGCGGGAACGAACTACCCCGACCCGATCACCGATCGGTACCTCCAGACCCCCGAGGGGGTCTCGAGCGAGTTCGAGGCCCGAACGGCGGAGATCACCGCCGACGCCGACACGCCGTACGAGAAAGCCGCCGCGATCGAGGACTACCTCCGGTCGACGAAGGGCTACTCCCTCGAGGTCGACCGGCCGAACGGCAACGTCGCCGAGGCGTTCTTACTCGAGATGGACGAGGGCTACTGCGTCTACTTCGCGACGACGATGGCCCAGATGCTCCGCGCCGAGGACGTCCCGGTCCGCTACGTCACCGGCTACACGAGCGGCCAGCAGGTCGACGACGACGAGTACGTCGTCCGCGGGACCGACGCCCACGCCTGGGTCGAGGTCTACTTCCCCGACCACGGCTGGGTCGCGTTCGACCCGACGCCGTCCGGGCCCCGCGACGCGGCCCACGACGAGCGGGTCGAGCAGGCCCGTGAGGACGGCAGCGAGGACGTCGACACCGACTCGAGCGATGACGTTCCGCTCTCCGACGAGGAGGCGCGGAACGAACCCGGCGAGGAGCCGACGAACATCGTCGACGGCAACGAGAGCGAGGACTGGAACGACTCCGAACCCGACACTGGGGACGGGCCGGACAACGACACGCGCGAAAACGACACGTCACCGGAGCCCGGTCCGGCCGAACCGGACGCGGACAACGGCTCTGCCACCGACGGGGAGGACGGCGACGGCTGGCTCGCGGCGCTCGTCGAGCGCGTCTCGATCTCCCGGGAGGCGGCCACCGTCGCCCTCGTCGCCCTCACCGGGCTGGTCGCGGGCGTCCACCGCACCGGCGCGGTCGCGCGGCTCCGCCGGACCGTCGGCCTCTACTGGCAACGGCGCAGCGACGATCCCGACCGCGACGCCGAACGCGCCTATCGACGGCTCGAGCGCCTGCTGGACGCCGCGTACCGCCCCCGCGAGCGCTCGGAGTCCGCGCGCGGCTATCTCGAGGCGCTGGCCGAGGAGGCCGACGAGGGAGTCGATACGCGGACGAAAACCGTCGTCGAGCGGTACGAACGGGCGGTTTACGGCGGCGGCGTCGATCGCGAGGGGGCCGACGAGGCGATGGCGATCGTCGACGAACTCGCGCGGGAGCGCCTCCCCGGCGGCGGCCAACGGGAGAATTGAGCGCCCGCTCACTCAAAAAGAACCGCGTGACGGGATACGGGTCCCGATAGTGTTTAATATGGCCGATTCGTACCAGCGAACGTAATGTCGGAAGTCTGCTCGACGTGCGGGCTGCCCGAGGAACTCTGCGTCTGCGAGGACGTGGCCAAGGGACAACAGCAACTCAACATCCGCATTGACGAGCGCAGATACGGTAAAGAGGTAACGATCGTCGAAGGATTCGATCCGAAGGACGTCGACCTGGACAGTCTCTCGTCGGATCTCAAGTCCAAGTTCGCCTGTGGCGGGACCGTCGAGGACGACCAGATCGAACTGCAGGGCAACCACACCGGCCGCATCGAAGAGTTCCTTCGGGACCGCGGCTTCAACGTCGCCTAATGCCCGCGATGATCTGAGACGACTTCCGAACCCCGCGGCCGTCTCCCGTATCGCTTCTTCACCGATTCCGTTTTTCACCCCCGTGAGCGGCCGCTCTCGAGCCGATCCGTCCGTCGATCGAAACGCGGACCCGAGAGATTAGAAGGGGGACTCGGCGTTCGTCGACTCCGCTTCGTCGTCCCCGCCGCCGACGAGGCCGAACTGGAGACCGTACTTGTCGAGGCCGCCCTCCATGCTCTCGACGCGGGCGTCGGCGGTGCCCTCGTAGGAGCCGATGAGCTGGGCCGCCTGCTGGCTGGCCTTGCCGTGGGGGCAGACCGTCACGATGTGGTCCTCGCCCTCGAGTTCCTCGACGCGGCTCGTCAGTTCGTGAAACGGGATGTTCTCGCTGTCGGGAATGCGGCTGTGCTCGAAGCTCTGCTCGTCGCGAATGTCGACGACGCGGACGTCCGCGCCGTCTTCGAGCAGGTCCTTGACCTCTTCGGGGGAGATTTCGCCGTCCATTACGCTCGGGTTAGAACGCGGGCAGAATAAGCCCACGGTTCGGTTCTCACTCGCGGACGGCGGTCCGACCCGACTCGACCCGACCCGTCGTGCCCGCGACGACGCGGTCGCGGCGAGGCGACGCGCCCGAGCCCGTTCGGGTTCGACGGGAGATCCCGACCGCGTTCGACGGACGTCAGAGCAGCCCGTCTTCCTTCGCCAGCAACAGCGCCGAGAGCGTCGAGTCGTTGGCCGGCGGCTCGCGGGCGCGCTCGAGGGCCTCCTCGACGGGCACCGTCGTCACCTCGAGGAATTCGTTGCTATCGAGTTCGCGCTCGCCGGGCTCGAGTCCCTCGGCGAAGACGACGCCCCGATCGTGGCGGAGGACGCCGGTCGCGACCGCGTACTCCTGGAGCAACGCGGTGCTCGAGGGTTTGAAGCCGGTCTCCTCCTCGAGTTCGCGCGCGGCAGCGTGCGTGTAGGATTCGCCGTCCTCGACGATTCCCGCGGGGAGCTCGAGGTGGGTTTCGCGGATCGCCGGCCGGTACTGTTCGACGAACAGGAGGTGATCGTCGCCGCTCGCGTCCGCCGTTTCGCCGTCGATGGACGCCACGGCGGTGCCGTCGACCCGGGCGACTACGATGACCGCGTCCGGCAGGTCCGCCCAGTAGTAACGCTTCTCGGTGCCGTCGGGCTGCTCGAGCAGGTCGTAACCGCCGTCGTACCAGGGCGTCTCGTACTCGGTGACCTCCTCGCGGAGCGTCCACTCGTCGGGCGCGTCGAACTCGTCGGGTGCAGTCATCGACGGATGCTGTCGGCCTCGAGCGGGTAATAGGTGCCGTTCGGCGATCGGATCGCGTTCGGTCCGGCGACTCGAGCGGGAGGGCGGCCGTCCGGTCGGCGTTCGATTACTCGGGTTCGGCAACCAGTTCCCGGTAGAGCCGTCCGAACGCCTGCCGACGGAGCGTCGCGACCGCCGCCTCTTCCTCGTTCTGGAAGGTCGCGGCGACGGCCTCGCCCTCGGGACCGGCGTGCCAGACGACGCGCTCGACGTTCTCGCTCCCGACGACCGCGACCTCGCCGTCGTACGCCGCCCGCCAGTCATCGAACTCCTCGCGGGTACCGACGCGGACCGCGAGCAGGTTCGCGAACAGCGCGTCGCGGGCGGTCTCGACGACGTCGCCGGTGACGCGGTCGTCGTACTCCTCCCGGTCGAACTCCATGGCCTTGGCGACCTCGCGAACGACGGTCTGGGCCGCGGGCCCGACCTCCTCGTAGCGATCGCGGGCCTCCGCGGCCGACGTCGGCGCGAACGTCCCGACAGTGTGCATGCCTCGAGGTGCTCGCGGGAGGCAGTTACCAGTTTCGCGTTCCGGCGGCGGACGCCCGTCGATCGCGGCCTCCCCGGCCGCACCTATTCGTCGTCCGTCGCTTCGCCGGCGTCCGTCCCGTCGTTCGAGGGCGTCTCGTCGTCGCTCGTCGATTCCCGCATCTGCTGCGTCAGTTCCCGGGCTTCTCGGAGCGCGCTCTCGGCCTCGCTGCTCATCCCACCGCGTCCGGGCGGCCCGCCGCGACCCGGTTGGCGGCTCTGGCGAGCCAGCCCCTCCTCGAGACCGCCCGGCCGACCGTGGTCGTGGCCGTGGCTCGCCGACTCGAACTCGGGCGTCTCGATCTCGGGCGCGTACTGACTGACGACCTCGCCCAGCTCCTCGGGGCTGCGGTCGCCCCAGTCGGGGGCGTGCTCCTCGAGCCACTCGCGGTGCTCCTCGCGGCCCAGCGAGGCCGTGATCGCGAGGTGGTTCGCGAGGTGCTCCGCGTCGGCCTGTTCGGCGTCGCAGACGGGGCAGGCGTATCCCATGCTCGCGGGTAGGAACGCCGACGGTAAAACGGCCACGTCCGCGGTCGCGGGGCCCCTCGAACGATCCTGTTCGTTCGCGTTCGAGGGCGCGCTCACCTACTCGAGCTTGCGGAGCATGATGATCGCGTCCTCGTCGTTCCCGTAGTAGCCCGGGACGCGCCGGAGCGGCTCGAAGCCGAACTGGCGGTAGAGCCGCTTCGCGCCGTCGTTGGAGCGGCGAACCTCGAGTTTCACCGAATCGGCACCGCGGGCGGTCATCACGGCCATTCCCCGGGTGAGCAAGGCGGTGCCGATCCCCGCGTCGCGGTGGTCCGGGTGGACGGCGATGTCCTTGATGTGACCGAGTTGCCGACCGAACTGCTGGCTCACGTCGGCGACGAGATAGCCGGCGATCGCGCCCTCCTCGACGGCGACGAGAAATCCGTCGTTGCCGAGAAACCGTTCGAAGGCGTCGTAGGGCCACGGCTGGGAAAACGACTCGTTCTCGATACGGACGATCGCGAGCAGATCCGCCCGCTCCGCTGGACGGATCGAGAGCCCGTCGTCACCGTCGGACGCTCCGGAGACCGGCGTTGTCACAGTCGGTGCTAGACGTCCAGCGGTAAAAGAAGTAGTCCCTCGAACGTTCGATGGTTCGAGTCGATAGCTAGCTACTCGTCGGCGCCCTCGTCGTCCGCCTCGGCGCGCTCGTCCTCGTCTTCGTCTTCGTCCTCGATATGGGTCGTCGGCTCCTGGTCTTCGGTCCCGCCGTACTGGGTCTGTTCCTCGTCAGCGTCGTCGGCGTTCTCGTCCCCCATCGGAGTCACTCCGCCGGAATGGCGTCGATCTCGAACGCCTCGGTGAGTTCCGTCAGTTCGTCCAGGGCGTCCTGTTCCTCCCGGAGGTTCTCCTCGAGCAGGTCGGCGGCCTCGTCCATCCCGAGCTGGTCGGCCAGGGGAATCAGGTTGCCGTAGGCGGCGATCTCGTAGTGCTCGGTCTTCTCGGCGGCCGCCATGTTGTGGTAGTCCATGACCTCCTGGGACGGATCCATCGAGGTGAACTCCTCGTACTCCTCGAGCAGCCCCTCGATACCCTCGCACTCCTCCTTCTCGGGGGGCTCGCCGAACATGTCGAAGACCTCCTCGAGCCGATCGATCTGGCCCTGGGTCTCCTCGCGGTGCTCCGAGAACGCCTGCGCGATCTCCTCGCGCTCGGTGTTGTTCTCCAAGTCCTCGAGGGCGTCGAGTAGCTGGTGCTCTGCGTGATAGATGTCTTCGAGGCCGTGTTCGAACAGGTCCTGGATAGTTTCCATGCTCATGATCCAGCCGGCGATTCACCAGCGGAGCGAAAAAACCGCCAGCCTGCGACGGCAGGCGCCCGCGAGCGGCCGGTTTCCCGTCGCGCGCAATCTCGTCTCCTCACTCGTCGGACTGGGCGTCGTCGACGCGGTCGGCGTGTTTCTCGAGGTCGGCCGCCAGCGCCCGGGCCTGATCGGGCGTCAGCTCGAGGTCCTCCATGTGTTTGGGCAGGTGCTCCTCGGAGAGGTTGTCTAACTCGAGTCGCAGGTGGACGGCGTCGGGCTGCTCGTCGTCGGCAGTCGCGTTCACGACGGCGACCGATTCCCACTCGAACGTCGCTCCCTTCGCGACGGCCTCGACGTAGTCCAGCGTCGTGTACGCGTTGACCGTCATCAGTCGATCGGACATACGACACCGCTCACGCCGAACCCACTTAGGCGCCGCGAGAGCGCGCCCGCGAAGGGAGCGTAACGAGGAGAAGAACTCGACGCGGTGATGACTGGCGGCCAGCACGCGTCGACGCCTTTCTCGGACGTTGAACGCGGACTCGAGACTCACGGACCGCTTCCGGCCGACCTCGAGCCACGCGGTGGACCACTGCACCGTACCCGCACCGAGTAGCAGCGGTATCAGTTCACACCGAACGATATCGCCGACGATCCGGTGCCCCATTTACCGGATGTTTTTGCCTGCGGTATGCGACTCGTCGGCCGGTCTCAGGTGACCGCGCCGGAGTGCCTCGCTCGACCCACTCTGGGACGTCGCCACTCATCGTCGTTATCCGACGACCGCCATCGCCCGCGGATTCTCAGTACAGCGTGGACGACTGCGGTCGATCACCTCCCGTCGACCGAGACAAAATCGATTCCAGACGAGTACTCGCTGTGCCGCCCGTACCGGCGTCCAACTGCCTCGAAAGCCGTTTCCAGCCCGCCGTCGATCGGGGCACTGGCGGCCCGATCCCGATCGGTATGTCGAACCGAACGCTCAGCCGCTCTGATCGGTCGCCATCTCGATCGTTCGCTATCACGACATCGATTCGTGACGCGTCGTTCGGGCGGAATCACCCGGTGACACGGCGATCCGAAGTGATACCGTGTCGGAGATAGCGGCATGACTGACCTGTAAGACCGAGCACGGGTATCGCTTGCAGCCGAGGTGGTACTTATGCCCTTTCCGTTCGAAAGGTCATCCATGACTGACGCGGCCGAATGTAAACCAGAGGCGATTGAGCCCGAGCAGGACGACGAAGAGCGCGACGATGCCCACCTCGACGACATCGAGGAAGGGGCCGGCTGCACGGAAATCTGGGAACATCTCGCCGAAAAGCGCGACGAGTGAGAGATTTGCCACGGCAGCGGCTTTTTAGCGTTCAAGTTCCTATCGAGAGGCATGACCGACAATCGGCCCGGTGACAGTTCACATCGCCGTCGTGCGGATGGTCGTTCGATCCCGACGGACCGTGAATCACCCGTCGGCGCACCAGTTATCCGGGGCGACGAATCGGTCGCCGGAACGCGCGCCCGCGAGGCCGTCCAGTTCGATCCCGACGATCCCGATAGCCTCGCCGACGCCGCCGAAACCGTTCGCGAGTTCGCCAGCGGTTCGACCAACGACGACCACCTCTACATGCTGCGCGGCGCCGCCGCCTGCGCCGCGCTCGTCCGCGGCGAAGGCTCCTACAAAGCCGCAGCCGAACGCGCCGGCGGCGACGCGACGGTCTCGTTTATCCGCAAATGGGCTCGCGTCCACGACCTCCCGCGGTCGGTCCGCAAACAGGTCGCGCTCGGCCGCATCGCTCCCACCGCCGCCAAACACATCGCCCGCGTCGGCGGCGAAGCGCGACTCCTTCTGGCCTGGGCGACCCTCGACGGGAATCTCACCGTCCGCGAGGTCCGAAACGTCGCCAGTACCATCAACGACGGCACCCCGATCGAACAGGCGCTGGCCGATCACGACGTCACACTGGGCCGACTCGAACTCACGCTCTCGCCGTCGACGTATCGCAATCTCCGCCGGCGCGCCTCCGTCGACGGCGTCGCTCCCGGCGACATCGTTACCGACGCACTCGAGCAGTACTTCGATTGAGCTCGGATCGCTCGAGCGCGTCCAGTGCCTCGAACTGACCGTCACGCGGGCAGAGAAAGAAACGTTTAACCATCACTCCCCGAAAGTAGGACCCACAGGGCCGGTAGCTCAGTCTGGCAGAGCGTCTGGCTTTTAACCAGACGGTCGCGTGTTCAAATCGCGCCCGGCCCGCTTTTGCCACGAGCAAATTCGCGAGTGGCAAAACGATCACGAGCGATTTGAACGCAGGGAGGTCGCGCGCAACGAAGAGAGTACGTCCGACCGTGTGTTCAAATCGCGCCCGGCCCGCTTCTGCTTCGAACGATTACGTGGAGAGCGACGCGACTACTTTCTGAAGAGTACATACAGTAATCGCTGGTATCGGGTTTCGTGGGTTCAAATACGGGCAGAGTTGGCTCTCGCTGGTACTACAACTGAGGGTGGGGCAACTGAACGCTACGGCTGCAGGATATTTGGACGGGTGGTGTTCTAATAATGGAGAAGACTCGGGAGTAACCGTGCTATTTGTCCGTGGATTCCACGTTCCTGCTCAGAGCTCCCGCTCGTCGAGTCGATCACGACAGAAAGCCAAGGGCCGGATTTGAACCGGCGATGGGCGGCTCTGCAGGCCGCTGCGTTCGGCCGGACTCTGCCACCTTGGCGCGTTTGTCTCTTATCACTGCGGTCGTTTAAGCATAGCGGTACGGCACAGTCGTTACTGTGCGACAGTACCTGCTATAAATACGAAACGCCCCACACAGCGGTGGCTGTGTGAGGCGTGATAATGGGAGTATGAGTGGATGGCGGCGAATCGGGTCTCCCAGAGGCTCGCGCACTCCAGTACTCGCCGAAACGCAGGTGGGCTTAACGTCCGTGTTCGGGATGGGTACGGGTGGCACCCCACCGCTGTGGCCGCCTCAACGCCGATCGACGGAATCGAACCGTCGCAATACCAGTATCGGTGGCAAAACCGTGTAATACGTGTAGTCCAGTTAGCGCCTGGACCCGTTTCCGGGTCAGTGTTGATCCAGATGCGATATGAGTGTGTGGCTTGGCCGGTTAGTGCTCGCGGACTCAACACCTCGTTGCCTTGGTGCGTACATCCCGAGTCTATCGAACTCGTCTTCTACGAGTGGCCTCAGTGGTATCTCTTTTCCAAGTGGGTTTCGAGCTTAGATGCGTTCAGCTCTTACCCCGTGGTGCGTCGCTGCCCGGCACGTGCCCTCTCGGACAGCCGGTACACGAGTGGCACCCATTCGTAGTTCCTCTCGTACTATACGAACGTTCTTGTCAGATACCGTAACACCCCCAATAGATAGCAGCCGACCTGTCTCACGACGGTCTAAACCCAGCTCACGACCTCCTTTAATAGGCGAACAACCTCACCCTTGCCTGCTTCTGCACAGGCAGGATGGAGGGAACCGACATCGAGGTAGCAAGCCACCCGGTCGATATGTGCTCTTGCGGGTGACGACTCTGTTATCCCTAAGGTAGCTTTTCTGTCAGCAATGGGCCGCATCAAGCAGCCGCATTGGTTCGCTAGACCACGCTTTCGCGTCAGCGTCCGTCGTTGTGCCGGACACTGTCAGACTTCCTTATGCTCTTGCGCTCTTTCCCGCGTCTCCGACGCGGGTGAGGAAATCTTGGGGCGCGCTCGATATCTTTTCAAGCGCGTACCGCCCCAGTCAAACTGCCCGGCTACCAGTGTCCTCCGCCAGGAGTGAGAGTCGCAGTCACCATCGGGTAGTATTTCAATGCTGGCTCGGTGGCCCGCTAGCGCGGGTACCTGTGTAACGCCTCCTACCTATGCTGCACAATGGCGACCACGTCTCAGTGACAGCCTGCAGTAAAGCTCTATAGGGTCTTCGCTTCCCCTTGGGGGTCTCCAGACTCCGCACTGGAACGTACAGTTCACCGGGCCCAACGTTGGGACAGTGGCGCTCTCATTGATCCATTCATGCAAGCCGCTACTGAAGCGGCAAGGTACTACGCTACCTTAAGAGGGTCATAGTTACCCCCGCCGTTAACAGGTCCTTCGTCCCCTTGTACGGGGTGTTCAGATACCTGCACTGGGCAGGATTCAGTGACCGTACGAGTCCTTACGGATTTGCGGTCACCTATGTTGTTACTAGACAGTTGGAGCGCCCGAGTCACTGCGACCTGCCTCGTTGCGAGGCAGGCATCCCTTATTGCGAACGTACGGGACTAACTTGCCGAATTCCCTAACGTCGGTTGCTCCCGACAGACCTTGGCTTTCGCCGCCACGAATACCTGTGTCGGATCTCGGTACGGACAGTGTGCTCGCCTTTTCACGGGCTCTAGGTTGACCTCTCTTGCGCTATCCAGCCATTCGCTCGCTTCGTGCCATTACGGCTTCCACGAGTTTCGACTGTTCGCCCGGGCGAAAGCCCGGGAGAGGCGGCCCCAAAGCGTCGGCTTTGAGTGCACACTGGCATAGGAATATTAACCTATTTCCCTGTTGTCTGCTTCGACTTACGGGCAGACTTAGGACCGGCTAACCCTCAGCTGATCAGCATTGCTGAGGAACCCTTATTCGTTCGGCCGTCGGGGTTCTAACCCGACTAACGCTGCTACTATGACCAGGATTTTCGTTACTGAACGGTCCACACGATCTCTCGACCGTGCTTCCACCCGAACAGAACGCCAACCTACGAGATCACCTTGTGACAGGTGCTGCTAGGTCTCGGTGGTAGACTTGAGCCCCGATCATTTTGGGCGCCGCAAACCTCGGCCGGTAAGCTGTTACGCTTTTCTTAGAGGGTAGCTGCTTCTAAGCTCACCTCCCGGCTGTCTAGGGCTTGCGACCACCTTCGATCGCACTTAGTCTACACTTGGGGACCTTAACCCAGCTCTGGGTTGTCTCCCTCACGGTACACAGGCTTACCCCGTGCACCGGACTCCCTGCGTCGAGCGGCGTTTGTAGGTTCGGAGTTGGACAGGGGGGCGCACTCCTCTCGGAGTGCGGTCCCCCAATCCGTCGCTCTACCCCACAAACTACCTCGGCAGAGGTCATGCTTCGACATGTTTCGGTTGGAACCAGCTGTTTCCGGATTCGATGGGCCTTTCACCCCTAGACATAGGTCACGCGAGGGTATTGTAGGACACCAACGCTATCGGGCCTCCACGTGGCTTTCGCCACGCTTCACCCTGCCCATGCCTAGATCATCCGGTTTCGGGTCGTGCCCGTTTGACTCCCCGCGCTTGAACACGGCGGCCCTCGTCGTAAGACTGCGGCCATGTCGGTTTCCCTACGCCTTCCTCGATGATCGAGTTAGACTCGTCAAACAGGCACACTCCCTGGTTCGTTTTTCAAAACGTACGACTGGACACCGGCTTCCCGAACGGCTTACTACAGGTTTGCACCTGATTCATTGGGTTCGGGACCTTTTGTGCCCAGTCGCTCCATCGCCAACTGATTTCACGCCCTATTGCACCTCCCTTCGTGGGGTGCTTTTCAGCGTTCGCTCACGCTACTTGTTCGCTATCGGTCTTGAGGAGTGTTTAGTCTTCGCGGTCGATGCCCGCGATCTTCACGAGGGATATCCAACCCCCGATACTCTGGAGCTGACTCGTCTCTTACTAATCGACAGTACGGGACTGTCACCCTGTTTCGTGCTCCATTCCAGGAGACTTCGTGTCGCGGTTCGGAGAGTGATCGTCAGTCCGAACACCACATTGCCCGTGAAGGCTTCGGTTTGGACTGTGTCGCGTTCTTTCGCCAATACTAACGACATCGCGTTTGCTTTCTTTTCCTGTCGATACTAAGATGTTTCAATTCTCGACGTTCCCCATTGCGCGAAGCAATTGCGGTGGGGATTCCCATTCGGAGATCCTGAGTTCTTCGCCTCCGTGCGGCTCCCTCAGGCTTATCGCAGCTTGGCACGTCCTTCTTCAGCTCTCAAGCCGAGCGATCCACCAGCTGGCACAGTAGCCACGTTCATCGGATCGACGTTACACGGAAGTGTAACGGATAGTGACCCGGGAACGGGTCCAGTGGACGCCTGGACTACACGTACACACGGTCTCATCTGCACACCGTAGACGCGGCATGCATTAACCCTTCCCAGCCACGTTTACACGGGCTGGTGCATCGGTTCGTTCGGATTAGATCGAAAGTCCGTCTCCCACTTAAGGGACACGATTCGATCCGCTCCGAGTATGGACCCACAGGGATTCGAACCCTGGGCATCCTCCTTGCAAAGGAGGCACTCTACCACTGAGCTATGGGCCCACGTCCGCCCCGGAGGGCGGACAGAGCGCGAAAGTGTTAGCCTTGGTAGTTCAAAGGTGCCCGATCGGCCCAACGTGGGTCGACCGAACGTGAACTGCGTGGCGCAGAGCGCCACGACTTGTGGGCCGGGGCAGCGCCCCGGTCCCGGTCTGTGGAGGTGATCCAGCCGCAGATTCCCCTACGGCTACCTTGTTACGACTTAAGCCCCCTTGCGGAGCCCAGATTCGACCAGCGTTGCGCTGGCCTCATCCGGACCCCACTCGGGTGCTTTGACGGGCGGTGTGTGCAAGGAGCAGGGACGTATTCACCGCGCCCTTCTGAGGCGCGATTACTACCGAATCCAGCTTCATGAGGGCGAGTTTCAGCCCTCAATCCGAACTACGACCAAGTTTCGGAGATTAGCGCCCCCTTTCGGGGTTGCATCCCACTGTCTTGGCCATTGTAGCCCGCGTGTCGCCCAGCACATTCGGGGCATACTGACCTACCGTTGCCCGTTCCTTCCTCCAGTTTGGCACTGGCAGTCCTCCTAATGTACCCAACCACCACGAGGGTGTTGCTGGCAATTAGGAGTGCGGGTCTCGCTCGTTGCCTGACTTAACAGGACGCCTCACGGTACGAGCTGACGGCGGCCATGCACCTCCTCTCAACGGCTCCAGTAAGCTCATCACACTGACCTTCACAGCACGTTGTCGATGCTGGTGAGATGTCCGGCGTTGAGTCCAATTAAACCGCAGGCTCCTCCGGTTGTAGTGCTCCCCCGCCAATTCCTTTAAGTTTCATCCTTGCGGACGTACTTCCCAGGCGGTCTGCTTCACGGCTTCCCTACGGCACAGCACAGGCTCGTAGCCTGTGCCACACCTAGCAGACATCGTTTACAGCTCGGACTACCCGGGTATCTAATCCGGTTCGTGACCCGAGCTTTCGTCCCTCACCGTCGGATCCGTCTTTCCAGAGCGCTTTCGCCACCGGTGGTCCGTCCAGGATTACGGGATTTCACTCCTACCCCGGACGTACCCTCTGGATCTTCCGGTCCCAAGCCATGCAGTTTCCACCGGACGCCCGCGCGTTAAGCGCGCGGATTTCCCGATGGACTTGCACGGCCAGCTACGGACGCTTTAGGCCCAATAATAGCGGTCATCACTCGTGCTGCCGGTATTACCGCGGCGGCTGGCACCGGTCTTGCCCAGCACTTATTCTGCGACCACCTTACGGTCGCGAAAAGCGAGGACGATATGCCCTCGCACTTGGAGTCCCCTTATCGCACTCGCGTGCAGTGTAAAGGTTTCGCGCCTGCTGCGCCCCGTAGGGCCCGGTATCTTGTCTCAGATACCGTCTCCGGGCTCTTGCTCTCACAACCCGTACCGATTATCGGCACGGTGGGCCGTTACCCCACCGTCTACCTAATCGGCCGCAGCCACATCCTATGGCGCCGTAACGTTTCGGATTCCCCGCAATTCCAGCGTGGGAATCGTATTCCGAATTAGCCTCAGTTTCCCGAGGTTATTCGGATCCATAGGGTAGTTTGGCCACGTGTTACTGAGCTATCTGCTACGAGTCTAAACTCGTGCAACTAGCATGGCTAAATCGGACTCCAATAGCAATGACCTCCGGCAGGATCAACCGGAATGCTATATGATCTCCCCAGTTGGGGAGGGTTTGTTGGCGGTGAATGTTAAGATACACACTCACACATGGGTCCACGTTCGGTGACCACGGATCGTCGACCGATCGGGCGTCACCGAACTACCAAGGCTAACATCAGATCCCATCTGTACGGCGGACCGCAGGGGTGGAATCCTCATCTCCTTCGGACCTACTCGTAAGCCACGAAGGGTACTTAACCCCTTCGGACTGTGAGTGATCCGAGATGACGGAACGAGTTGAACGTCCCGTCGATCACATGTTCTTTGCAATCCATCCGAATCCCCGTATACACTTAAGGGCGTCGGATCGCTTCCCGCCGGAATCCGCATCCAGTGAGACGGTTGCGATCCAATCTGAGTGCCCGATCACGTATAAGGGCATCGGATCGCCGTGGCCGGCGTAGCCGGCCACGAGCACATCACAGTTGGAGTGCCCTGATACGGATAAGACCATCGGATCAGACCGACAGTCGGGTACGGGAATGGATGCAGTGCCTACCTCCGCGCCGGAACGCGGCCGGAGGGAACGCGGCGATGTGCGCCACGTCGTTCGCATTAGTGTGGAAGACCGGGTTCATATATAAGGCCGTCGAACGAGAGACGCCGCGGAACCCGCTACCGTGGCACGGTTTTCCACCGGCCAATCACTACAGTTACAGATATAAATCAAGTCCTCGAGCCCGAGCCCTCTCATCAAATCGATCGCGCCAGAATATCACGCGGGCGGAGGTCGGTCGGTCATCCCGTCCTCGCAGACGCGGTCGGACCGAATGAGACCCGCGTGCTCGTACTCGAGCGTGCACGCGCAAGAAGGTGTCGCGATGGGTGTCGGCTCGAGCCGCGAGGACCGGCGAACGGGCGAACCGGTTCGGGAGACCGCGTGTTGGGCGCTGCGAGCGGGAACGCGCATCGATGCCGATAAACCACGTGCGTCGTAACGGGTATACGAATGGTCCGGGACCCGCTCGCTTCGGAGTCGACGCCGTCTGCAGAGGAGATCTGCTCCGCGCTAGACGATCCCGACTGCCGTGAGATCATCCGGAATCTCGAGGAACCGATGACGGCCTCTGAACTCACGAACCGGTGTGAGATCCCCCAGTCGACGCTGTACCGGAAGCTGGAGGTGTTGACCGACTCGACGCTGCTCGAGGAGTCGACCGAGATCCGCCAGGACGGTCACCACGCGAGCAAGTACGCGATCGCGTTCGACGAGATCACGCTCACGCTGGACGAGGATCGGTCGCTGGCGGTTCAGATCGAGCGCCCGGCCCGGACGGCAGACGAGCGCCTCGCGGAACTGTGGTCGGAGGTACGAAAGGAGACATGAGCCCGTACACCGGCGTCACCGAAATCGCGCTCGCCCTCGCGGTCGTCAAGACGCTCGTGCTGGTGGTCGGCGGGATCATCACGTACGTCGCGTTCAAGGCCTATCGGCGGACGCGGCAGCGCCCGCTCGGGTTCCTCGCTGCCGGGTTCGGCCTCGTGACGCTCGGACTCGTCCTCGCGGGAATGCTCTACGAACTGCTCAGCGTTCGGCTCGCGACGGGAATCCTGCTCGAGAGTCTACTCGTGCTCGCCGGATTCCTCGTGATCGCGTATTCGCTGTACGCGAAGTGACGGCCGCCATCCGCGGGTGCGGAACTAGCCCTCGAATCCGGCGTCGTCCATTACGTCGGCGAACTCCTCGGAGTCCATCGCTTCCTCGTAGACGATCGCGGTCGCCATCCCGCCGGGGTAGCGACCGTCGGTCGTGACGTGGTCGACCTTGTGGCAGTGGACCGGGTAGAGCCCGGGGTCGGCGTCGGCCTCGAACTCGAGGGTGAGTCGCTCGGCGGGCGCGATCGGAACGACGTCCTGCTCGTAGCGGGCCGCCTCGGGGATCGGGCTGCCCTCTTCCTCGACGACCGTAAAGCGGTGGCCGTGCGTGTGGAACGCGTGGGTCTCGTACCCCGCGTTGACGACGTGGACGCGGACCGTGTCGCCCGCAGACATGATGAGCGGCGAGCCGAGTTCGGGGTGGAACGTCGTCGGTGCGCTTCGCCCGTTGACCGTGTAGAAGTTCGGTCGGCGGTCACCGGCGTCGTACTCGGCGTCGCCGCCGGCCGTCTGTTCGTGGAGTCGACCGTCCCACTCCCGGAGCGTCAGGAAGTACTCGCGGTCGGGCGCCTCGTATCCCTCGGGATCGACGCGGATGATGCCGTACATCCCCATGTCGAGGTGGTTGTGCGTCTGGTAGTGGCAGTGATAGAAGTGCGTCCCGGGGACGTCGCCCTCGAGAACGTACGTTTTGCTCTCGCCGGGGTAGACTTTCGTCCGCGTGGAGACGGGCGCACCGTCGTCTTTCCAGGATTTGCCGACCGCGTGGACGTGGACGGTGTGTGGCCGACCGTGATCGTTTTCGAACGTGAGTTCGAACGTCTCGCCTTCCCGCATGCGGTAGATCGGTCCCGGCACGCTGGGTGCGAGGTCGTCGGCCTGCCAGGCCCACACCTCCGGGAGTTCGACTGGTCCGCCCTTGGCCTCGTCGCTCACGAGCTGGTGGCGGGCAGACACGGTCCGCAGCGTCGACTTGTGGTCCTGTTCGGCGAGATCGACGATCTGTGGCGGCTCGGTGTACTCGTAGTCGGTCAGCGGTGCCCCGTCTTCGTCGGTATCGGACTCGTTGTCCGGTTCGGTCGCCTCGGTGGTATCGCTCGAGAGGCCGGAGAGACAGCCCGCCAGGGCGCCGAGAGCGCCCGTACCAGCCATCGAGAGAACGGTTCGGCGTCGGAGAGCGGAGTTCGCGGTGGGGGATGTGTTCATATTCAAAGAGAGGTCCCCCCTAATGAAGGGTGTAGAGGTAATTCCCACCCCGAGAGAGATATTCCCGCTCGAGGGGAATCAGCGACAATCGAGGGCACGTTCTCCGCCTGAAAAACGGCGTCTATGGGCGGGGTCGGCCGCTTAACGGTTCAGCGTGTGAATCGCGTGGCCGAGCGCGTTCTCGGCGGCCTCCATCACCGACTCGGAGAGCGTCGGGTGGGCGTGGACCGTCGACGCGACGTCCTCGAGGGTCGCGCCCAGTTCGATCGCCAGCCCGAGTTCCGCGATCAGTTCGGAGGCCTCGGGACCGACGATGCTGGCGCCGAGGACGTACCCGTCTTCCTCCTCGGCGACGACCTTGACGAACCCGTCCGATTCGCCGGTCGTCAGCGCGCGGCCGCTGGCACGGAAGGGGAACTGACCGACGACGGTGTCGAAGCCGTTCTCCTCGGCCTCGGACTCTGTCATCCCGACGGTCGCGATTTCGGGATCGGTGAAGACGACGGCGGGCATCGCCTGGTAGTCGATCGCCGCGGGCTCGCCGGCGATGACCTCGGCGGCGACCTGTCCCTCCGCGCTGCCCTTGTGGGCCAGCATGGGCTCACCCGCGACGTCGCCGACGGCGAAGATGTGGTCGACGTTCGTGCGTGCGCGCGAATCGGTTTCGATGAAGCCGCGGTCGTCCGTCTCGACGCCCGCGGCCTCGAGGTCGAGCGTGTCGGAGACGGGTTCGCGACCGACGGCGACGAGCGCCTTCTCGACGTCGAGCTCGAGGCGCTCGTCCGCGGCGTCCTCGTCTTCGACGGCTTCTGCACTCCCGCCGTCGGCCGCCGCGTCTGCGGCCGGTTCGGCGACGACTCGAATTCCCCCGCCGTCGTCCCGATCGTACCACTCCGACGCCGTGTAGCCGAACTCGAACTCGATTCCGAGGTCGTTCGCCCGCTTCTTGACGGGCCGCTTCAGATCGTCGTCGTACCCCGGGAGGATCGAGTCGAGCATCTCGATGACGGTCACGTCGGTACCCAGCTTGGCGAAGACGCCGGCCAGTTCCATCCCGATGTAGCCGGCGCCGACGACGACCAGCGAGTCGGGGACGGAGTCGAGCGCCAGCGCCTGTCGCGAGTTCAGGACGGGTTCGTCGCCGAACTCGAAGTTCGGGATCTCGATCGGTCGCGAGCCGGTCGCGACGACGGCGTGTTCGAACTCGAGGGTCTCCGAGCCCTGTCCCTCGCCGCTGTGGGAGACGCGGGCGGTGTGCTCGTCGGTGAAGGTGGCGGTCCCCTCGAGCAGGTTGACCTGATTGGCCTTGCAGAGCTTCTCGACGCCGCTGGTGAGCTGGTCGACGACGCCGTCCTTCCAGTCGACCATGCCCGCGAGGTCGATCGCGGGATCGGCGTGGATTCCCATCGCCTCGGCGTTGCGGGCGTCGTGGGCGACGTCGGTCGCCGTGATCAGCGCCTTCGACGGGATACAGCCGTGGTTCAGACAGGTCCCGCCGTAGGCCTCCTTCTCGACGAGCGTGACGTCCAGATCGAGCTGTCCGGCCCGGATCGCGGCCACGTAGCCCGCGGGGCCGGCGCCGACGATCAGCACGTCCGTCCCGGTGGTGACGTCTCCGACGACCATCAGTTCGCTCCCTCCTCGGTGTGCACGTACGGCGCGTCTCGTGTGTGCGGTAGTTCAACGTACATAATCGGTGAATCGTAAATTGGTGGTGACGAGTCGTGGCTTCGTCTACGCTCACTCGAGCAATAGTAGGCTGGGGTTCTCGAGGTACTCCATGACGGCGTTGGTGAACTGCGCGGCGATCGCGCCGTCGATCAGCCGGTGGTCGAACGACAGCGAGAGGGTCAGCACGGAGCGCGGCTCGATCGACTCATTGCCGTTTTCGTCGGTGACCACGCGCGGTTTGCGCTTGATGGCGCCGATCGCGAGGATGCCCGCCTCGGGGTAGTTGATGATCGGCGTGGCGTACTCGCCCCCGATGGCGCCGACGTTGGTGATCGTGAACGTCGATCCCCGCAGCTCGCCGGGGCTGATCGACCGCTCGCGGGCCTTCTGCACTAACTCGTTCATCTCCGAGGAGAGCTGCAGGAGCCCCTTCTCGTCGGCGTTCTCGACGACCGGGACCATCAGGCCGACGTCGGTCGCGGTGGCGACCCCGACGTTGTAGTAGTCGCGGTAGACGATCTCGTCGCTCTCCTCGTCGATGACCGCGTTCATCTCGGGGTACTCCTGTAGCGCCGCGACGACGGCCTTCATGATGAACGGCATGTAGGTCAGCCGAATGCCCCGCTCCTCGGCGCGAGGCTTGAGTTCCTCGCGGGCCTCGACGAGTTCGGTGACGTCGACCTCGTCGTGGTGGGTGACGTGGGGCGCGCTGTACTTCGACTCGACCATCGCGTCGGCGATCGTCTTGCGAACGCCGCGGAACGGCTCGCGGCGCTCGCGCTCGCCCTCGGCGAAGTCGGTGCCCTTCGTCCCGACCGGTTCGCCCGCCTCGACCGCCTCTCGGTCGGCCTCCTGTGCCCGCCGCTGGGCCTCGGCGTACTCCCGGACCGCTTCCGGCGTGACGAACGCCTCTCCCTCGCGCTCCTCGTCGGTGGGGACGGCGTCGATGTCGATCCCCTCCTCTCGAGCGATCCGCCGAGTCGCCGGCGCGGCGAGCGTCTTCTCGCGGTCTGCGGACTCGAGATCCGCCGGCGGTTCGGTCGTCGATTCGCCGGTACTCGCGGCTCCGGTGCCGGCCTCGGCCCCGGACTCGGTCCGCTCTGCCGTTTCGACTGCAGCGGCGCCGGTCCCGCTCGAGTCCGTCGTCGCGCCCGATTCGGTCGCCGTCTCCGCCGACTGCTGGGGCTGCGTTTCGCCGCCGGCGGGACCGCCGCTCGCGGCGGCCTGCACGTCGGCCGCGGTGATCCGGCCGCCGGGGCCGCTGCCCTCGAGACGCGAGAGGTCGATCCCTTCCTCGCGGGCCATGCGTCGCACGCGCGGTGGCGCGAAGACGCGATCCTGCGGCGTGGCGGTCTCCTCGGCGTCGGCGCCGATCGCTTCGGGGCTGCCGGCGGTTTCGTCGGCTTCGGCCCCGGCTTCGCTCCCGGCCGCGGTCGCCTCCTCGGGCGCGTCCACGCCTTCGGGCTCGCCGGCCCGCTCCTGTTCCTCGTCGGTTGTTTGCTCCGCCTCTTCACCCTCTACATCGAACGAGATGATCACCGTCCCGACGGGGACGACCTCGCCTTCGCCGACGTGTAACTCGCGGACCGTCCCGTTGACCGGCGCGGGGACCTCCACGAGGGCCTTGTCGGTCTCGACCTCCGCGACCGGCTGGTCCTCGGAGACCGTATCGCCCTCCGCGACCAGCCACGAGACCAGTTCGCCCTCCGCGACCCCTTCGCCGACGTCCGGTAGCTCGAACTCCCTGACCATGATCAGAACTCCACGGCGTCTCGAATGCCGTCCTCGATGCGCGCCGGTTCGGGCAGGTAGTAGTCCTCGAGCGCGTACAACGGGAACGGCGTGTCGAAACCCGTGATGCGCTCCACCGGCGCCTCCTGATACAGTAGTGCTTCCTCCTGCAGGGTCGCCGCGATCTCGGCGCCCAGCCCACCGGTCTTCGGCGCTTCGTGGACGACGGCCGCGCGGCCCGTCTTCTCGAAGGACTCGACGATCGTCTCCTCGTCCAGCGGTGACAGGGTCCGCAGGTCGATCACCTCGGCGTCGATCCCCTCCTCCGCGAGGTTCTCGGCGGCCTCGAGGGTCGGTCGAGTCATCGCGCCCCACGTGTACACGGAGATGTCGCTACCCTCCCGACGGACCGCGGCCTCGCCCAGCGGCACCTCGTAGGAGTCGGTCGGGACCTCCTCGCGGAACGCCCGGTAGATGAGCTTGGGCTCGAGGAAGACCACTGGATCGGGGCTCCGGATCGCGCTCGTGAGCAGCCCCTTGGTGTCGTAGGGCGTCGAGGGGACGACGACCTTCAGTCCGGGCTGGTGGACGAACATCGCCTCCGTCGACTCGGAGTGGTGTTCGGGCGCCCGGATGCCGCCGCCGTAGGGTGCGCGGACGACTAACGGGCACGAGAATCGTCCGCGCGAGCGCGTCCGCAGGCGCGCGGCGTGGGAGACGATCTGATCGAACGCGGGGTAGATGAATCCGAGGAACTGGATCTCGGGGACGGGACGCATCCCGTAGGCGGCCATCCCGATGGCCGTGCCGACGATTCCCGACTCGGCCAGCGGGGTGTCGATCACCCGGTCCTCGCCGAACTCGTCGTACAGCCCCTCCGTCGCCCGGAAGACGCCGCCGTTCTTCCCGACGTCCTCGCCCATGACGACGACGTCGTCGTCCCGTTCCATCTCGGTGTGCAGTCCGTCGCGAACCGCCTGCACGAGGGTGAGGTTCTCCGTCTCCGATACGTCCGCGTCCGATTGGGTTCCGGTCTCTGCTGCCATGGTATCACTCCAGAAGCGCGTCGTCGCCGTGGCGTTCGCGAATCGATTCGAAGTACTCGAGTTGCCGCTGTAAGCGCCGGGGCATCCCCTCGTAGACGTGGGCGAAGATCTCCTCGGGATCGGGCCGTTCGATCGATTCGGCGGTCTCGATCGCGTCGGCCACGTCCTCGCGGATCCGCTCCTCGATCGCGTCGACCTGCTCGTCGTCGAGGATTCCCTCGCGGCGCAGGTACGACTCGAGTCGCGGGATCGGATCCTTCGCCTTCCAGCGTTCGACCTCGTCCTCGTCGCGGTAGACCGAGGGGTCGTCCGCGGTGGTGTGGGCGCCGAAGCGGTACTGGACCGCCTCGATCAGCGTCGGCCGCGTCGCGTCGCCGGGGGAGTCGTCCTCGACCGAGTCGGGATCCGTGGCCTTCTGGACGGCCTCGTTCGTGACCTTGTAGACCGCCAGCGGATCCATGCCGTCGACCTGCACGCCCTCGAAGCCGTAGGCCTCGGCCTTCTGTGCTAAGGTGGCGCTGGCCGTCTGGCGCTCGCGGGGCACCGAGATGGCCCACTGGTTGTTGTTACAGAAAAAGACGTTGGGGGTGTCGAAGACCCCGGCGAAGTTCAGCCCCTCGTGGAAGTCGCCCTCCGAGGTGGCGCCGTCGCCGAAGTAACACATGAAGGCCTTCTCCTCGCCTTTGAGCTTCGAGGCCCACGCCGCGCCGGTCGCGTGGGGGATCTGGGTCGCGATGGGGACCGCGACGGAGAACATGTTGACGTCCTCCGGGATGTAGTTGCCCCGCTCGTGGCCCATCCAGTAGAGCAGGGTTCGCTCGAGGCTCAGCCCGCGAACGAGGCCGACGCCGTGTTCGCGGTAGCTGGGGAAGACCCAGTCGTCCTCGGCCAGCGCGTGGGCGCTGCCGATCTGGGACCCCTCCTGGCCCGACAGCGGCGGATACGTCCCCATTCGCCCCTGCCGCTGGAGGCTCACCGCCCGTTCGTCGAAGTGACGAACCAGCCGCATCTGCTCGTACATCTCGACGAGCTCGTCGGCCGAGAGATCGGGGACGTCGGCGCCCTCGAGGACTCGGCCGTCCTCGTCGAGCACCTGTACTCGTTCTCGGGGGTCGCGCTGTATCGTACTCACGGGAAGACCCACCTGTACATACCCTAGTGAACTATCGCTCAGGGTAAAGGAGTTTCCCAAAATAGTTTATTAATAGTGAGATTCTTGCCCGGCACGCCGCCGATAACTGGACACGACTGTACAGTTCTGGTCGCTGACGGGCAGCGAGTTGCGAGACCGGGTCGCGCACGGCAACGAGGCGCAGCCGAGTCACCCACCGATCGCTTCCGGCGACGCGGAATCGGTGAACGGAGCGACCACGACGGACCGATGAGTTCAGCGCGGACGATCCTCGAGAATTCTCGCTCGAGAGGGCGGCGACGACTCCCGTCCGAAAGGGTCGTCGACAGCGGTGAAACCGACGTTTCAACGTTCACAAAACTTATCACAGGCGACACGTGATTCGAACAGACGACTCACTACGAACCGATGGCTCAACGCACCCCTCCACCGAACGCCGTCCGAGAGCGGCTCTCGAACGGGCTGGATCGATTCTCGCTGGGCCTCCAGCGACGCCTCGAGATCGATCTGCGAGCGCTCGCCGCGTTTCGGATCGCCCTCGGCGCGCTGCTCCTCGCCGACCTCCTGCTCCGGTCGCGCCAGCTCGTGACGTTCTACACGGACGACGGCGTGCTCCCTCGAGAGGCGCTGTTCGCCGACTACTCGCCGGTCTACACCCTGCACGCGCTCTCCGGGGAGGCGTGGGTGCAGGCGCTGCTGTTCCTCGTCGCGGGCGCGTTCGCGCTCGCCGTGACGGTCGGCTATCGGACGCGGACCGCGACGGTCGTCTCGTGGCTCCTGTTGCTCTCGCTTCACGCCCGCAATCCGATGGTCCTCAACGGCGGCGACGTGCTGTTGCGGATGCTCTGTTTCTGGGGGACGTTCCTGCCGCTGGGCGAGCGGTGGTCGATCGACGCGCGCCGGATCGACCGGGAGCGCTCGACCGTGGCCTCCGTCGCGACGATGGCGCTGCTGTTGCAGATTCTGCTCATGTACGTGACCAACGCCGTCCACAAGACGAGAAGCGACGTGTGGACGGACGGCGAGGCGCTCGTCCACATCTTCCAGGCCGACCACCTCACGATCCTGCTCGGCAACGTCCTCGCGGACCAGTTCGAACTGTTGCGCGCGTTCACGCACGTCTGGATGGCGCTCATCCTGCTCTCCCCGCTGCTCGTGTTGCTGACTGGCTACCGCCGCGCAGTGTTCGCCACGCTGTTCGTCGGGATGCATCTGGGCATGCTCGTCACGCTTCGCATCGATCTGTTCCCGCTGATCGTCGTCGCGGGGCTGCTCGTCTTCTACCCACCCGTCGTCTGGGACGGCGCGACCGCGCTCGCGGCCCGAATCGGCGTCGCGGACGACTGCCGACGGGGACTTGCCGGACTCCAGCGCCTCGTTCCGACCCTGCCGGTGCCGACGCTTCCCGTCGCGGTCGCTGGCGCCGCCCCGTCGCTCTCGAGTCTCAGAGCGCGGAGTCGCGTCGCGTTCGGGACGGTGCTGCCCTGGCTCGTTCTCGTGCTGGTCGTGCTCTCGAACGCCGAGGCGGTCGATTACACCGAGGTTCCGGATCCCGGTGAACAGGTGCTCGACACGGTCGAGGCCGAGCAGAGCTGGCGCATGTTCGCTCCGGAACCGACGTCGACGGCCAAGTGGCTCGTGGTCCCCGGCGAGCTGGCGGACGGGACGACGGTCGACGCCCGCGACGGGACGGCCGTCGACTGGGATCGGCCGCCGAACGCCGCGGACACCTACGAGACCTCGCGGGATCGAAAGTACGTCATAAACATGCGGTACGCCGGCAACGAGAACCACCGCTCGTACTACGCGAACTACCTGTGTGACCGCTGGAGCCGAACCCACGAGACCGAACTCGAGTCGCTCACCCTCTACGGACTGACCGACAAAGCCCGACCGTCCGACGACGAACCTGACGTCGCCAGGTACGAACTGCTCGAGTACGACTGCTCGGGCGAGTTCGTCCAGAACGAGTGATCTCACCTCCGACCGTCACGTCGGCCAGTCCGACTGACAGGACATCCCACGGCCAGGGCCGCGTACCTGGCGGGAACCGAATCACTCGGCCGCCGGCGTCTGCCCATCGCGTCGCGCGTCCGCTCGCGCCTCCTCGACGGTCTTGCCCTCCCGCAACACGGCGTCGACGAACAGTTCGCCGGCCTTGTACGACGAGCGCACCATCGGGCCGCTGGCGCAGTAGAGGAATCCCAGTTCCTCTTCGGCGACGCGTCGCCACGTCTCGTACTTGTCCGGGTGGTCGTAGCGGCGCACCTCGAGGTGATCCATCGAGGGCCGGAGGTACTGCCCGAGCGTGACGACGTCGACCCCGCGCTCGCGGCAGTCGGCCAGCGTCTGGTAGACCTCGTGGTCGTACTCGCCGTGGCCGAGCATGATCGACGTTTTCGTGTAGATATCGGACTCGCGGTCGACCTGCTCGAGGACGCTCAGGCTCTGCTCGTAGCCCGCCCGGCGGTCCCGGACGGGGAACTGGAGGCGCTCGACGGTCTCGACGTTGTGGGCGATCACGTCCGGATCGGCGTCGATGATCTTCCGGACGAGACGCTCCTCGCCCTGGAAGTCGGGAATCAGCACCTCGACCAGGATGCCCGGATGGCGCTCCTTGATCTCGCGGATCGTCTCCGCGAAGTGACCGGCTCCTTGATCGGGCAGGTCGTCGCGGTCGACCGAGGTCAGGACCACGTAGTCCAGCCCGATCTCGGCGACCGCCTCGGCGACGTTTTCCGGCTCGTCGGGGTCGAGGGCCTCCATCCCGCCCGTCTCGACGTCACAGAAGTTACAGGCTCGAGAGCAGCGATCGCCCATCAGCATGAAGGTGGCCGTTCCGCCCTCCCCGTCGCCCGTTCCGGCGCCGCCGGACCAGCACTCGCCCAGATTCGGGCAGTTGGCCTCCTCGCAGACCGTGTGGAGGTCTCGCTCGCGCAGCGTCTCCCGAATGTCGGTGAACTCCCGACCCGACGGCGGCCGCATCTTGAGCCAATCGGGCTTGCGTGCGCTGCTCATACCCGGTCTCTAGCGGCGAGCCGTGAAAAACGGTGTCCCTCGAGCCACCGGACCGACCCGAACGCGCCGGCGAACACGTCAACGGAAGGATTACTTGGGAGCCGTCGGTTGTAGAACCATGGTCGTTCCCTTGCGGATGGGTTGGCGCCACCTGCTCTTCGAGAACTGGCCGGTCGAACCGTCGCTGCTCGAGGCCCACCTCCCGAGGGGCCTCACCGTCGACGAACACGACGGCCGCGGCTGGCTCTCCGTGATTCCGTTCACCAATGTCGCCGTTCGGCCACAGGGCTGTCCGAAGCGGCTGGGGATCCGGCTGCCCGAGATCAACCTGCGAACGTACGTCCGCCGGGACGGCGAGCCGGCCGTCTACTTCTTCAGTCTCGACGCTCAGGGGATCGCGAGCGTGCTCGGGGCGCGGCTGTTCCACCACCTCCCCTACTACTACGCGCGGATCGCCCTCGAGTCCCGGGACGGTCGAATTCGGTTCTCGAGTCGGCGCAAGCATCCCGGCGCGCGTCCGGCCGCGTACGAGGCCACCTATCGGCCGACGGGAGACCCGATCTCGGCGCCCGACGATCCGCTGGCGCGGTTCCTCGTGGAGCGGTACCGGTTCTACACCGAGGCGCCGGACGGGACGATCCGCCAGACGCGAGTCGATCACGAGCCGTGGACGCTCTATCCCGCGACCGCCGACGTCGAGACGAACACGCTACTGCGGGCGAACGGGTTCGAGATCCCCGAGACGGAGCCGGTGTACTACTACAGTCCCGGGCTGGACGTGCGAGCGGCGCGCAGCGAGTCCGTGTGACCGAAGCGTATCCATACCTTTACGGGAGCGAACGGAATACCGTCGACAATGGCGTTCAGCACGACGCCCGACTGGTTTCACATCAGCGACGAGGACGACATCGTCTGGGAGAGTCGTCCCCACCCCGTCTCGATGGGGTCGCGGCTCCCGATCGGCGTCGCGGTCGCGATCGTCGGCCTCGTGATGGCCGGCTGGACGGCGAGTGACGGCATCGGCTTCCTGACGATCGTCGGCGTCCTCGTCGCCGTCGCCGGAACGGCCCTGGCGGGCGCGCGCTACCTCGTCTGGACGAACACGCGCTACGTGATCACGACCTCGGAGCTCTACAAGAAGCACGGCGTCGTCTCGCGGGACGTCACCCAGTTCCGCCTCGAGCGCGTCCAGAACACCAGCCTCAGCCAGAGCGTCGTCGGACGCGCGCTCGGCTACGGCGACCTGACCGTCTACACCGCCGGCTCCGGCGAACCGGAACTCGTCTTCGAACGCGTCCCCGAACCCGAACTCGCCTCGCGGCTGCTGAGCGACCAGCTCGAGGAGACGGCGGTCTCGAGCGAGGGGACGGCCGTCTGACCGCGGTCGAGACCGAATCGACTCCATCATTCCTCACGCATCGGTACTCCCTCACGATCGGTATCGGCGCGACTGTGCGACCGCCTACCACGGGAACAGCGGCGGCAGGGCGGACGCGACCGCCGACGCCGTCAGTTCGTCGCCGTCCTCGCCGTGGCTCATCACCGGAGCGAGTCCGGCCGCGGCGGCGCCGTCGACGGACCATTCGTAGCCCGCTCGCGTGTGCGGCGAGAACGGCGATCGGAGGTCCTGCTCCTCCATCGCCCACTGGCCGAACCGCTCGTTGGCGTTCTCGTTTCGCCGCCACTCTCCGCCCGAGAGCCGACTGCCTTCCTCGAACTCGGTCTCGTCGCGCTTTCGCTCGTCGACGTAGAGGTAGTGTTTGGGATACGGGCTCGCGTCCCAGGTCCGAGCGAGCGTCGTCCCGTCGGCCATCACCGCGAGCTCGAGGAACGTGTACATCGTCGGCGGCTGGACGATAAACGCGGGCACCGCCTCGACGTCCATCCCCGTCGTCTCGAGGAACTCGACCGGCCCGAGCTCGTAGAACTTCTCGCGCATGATCTCGATGTACGTGTCGGTGCCGCCGAAGACGACGGCGGCGCGGACGCCCTCGACGCCGTCGACCGCCTCGCGGACGGCGTCGCTCTCGAACCGCTTGTTCGACACGTCGGCGGGGAGCTTGTCCTTCCCGTCGAACCAGTCGAGGTCGTCGCGCTCGATGATGTCCCTGACGACGTTCCCCTCGCCCGGTTCACCCTCGACGCCGACGTACGACGGCCGCTCGTCCGCGTTCGTCTCGAGGGCGACGCTCGAGTCCACGACGCTCCGACCGTCGGGCGTGGCGAAGGAGAGTTCGATCTCGTTCGCGAGGCGGTACTGCCGGAGTCCCTCGTCGTACTCCGGGAGGTGCTTTCGCATCTCCCGGACCGTCTCGAGGTCGTCGGGGAGGTCGGTGACGGCGTCGGCGACGAACCACGCGTCGAGGCTCTTCCCGTCGTAGTCGGGCATCGCGCTGTTCAAGGGATCGCCGCCCTCCGAGCTGTTCTCGCTGTGGCCGGGCAGCAGCGTGATCGTCGTCGCCGACGCGGCGCGGTCGGCCATCAGGACCACCCCCCGCCGAACGCGATCTCGGCGTCCGCGATCGTGAGCAGGAACCGATCCGCGGAGAGAGTCTCGAACCGGTACGGCTCGGTCTCGCCATCGCCGAAGTAGAACGCGCCGGCCTCCCCAGCCTCGAACTCCTCGAGAACCTCGGTCCGGACGTAGGCGCCGTGCTCGAACTGGAGGTCCCGCATCGTCGCCGCGAGGCGGGCCCGCCCCACGGGGTCGACCGAGTCGGTCGCGCGGATGTCGTCGACGACGACGTCGCCCCGATACGCGAACGTTTCATCCGCCGAATCGGACGAACCAGAACCGCTGTCGGCCGGGTACCAGCCGATCTCGAGCCGGGAAACCGCGTCGAGGATACCGAGATCGATGTCGCTCGCATCCCAGTAGACGCGACCCGGCGTCGCCTGCGGGACCGTCACCGGCTCGGACTCGGCGGCCGGTTCCCCCGTCAGCCCGTCCTCGAGGAGGTCCGACGGGCGATAGAGTCGGAATCGGAAGGCGATCGGCGCGTCGGTCCCGTCGACCCGGCCCGGTGTGACGTCGGCGACGAAGTACGGATGCGTCGAGAGGTCGAGATCGGTGACGGGCCGCGAGATCGTCGGCGCCGACTCGCCGTCGGCGGCGACCTCGAGGGCGTACTCGCCCTCGGTGACGGCGACCGGCCGGTCCCGTCGGGAGACTCGAGACAGCGCGAGCGAACCGTCGACATCCCACCCGTCGAGCGTCGACTCGAAGGTGCCGAGCGAGAGTTCGTCTATCGCGTCGCCGATACTCGAGTCACCAGTCGCGCGGTTCGACGCGACCGTCCCGAACGCAGCTGCGACGCCGGTTCCCGCGACCGCCGACAGCACGCCGCGGCGCGACGTCCGCCGTGGCTTCTCGTTTTCGGACATGTAACGAGAAGGCGAACATCATCGTCATATTAATCACTTTCCGAGACCGTCGGCGCTCCTCGAGCGTTCGAGCAGGCGCCGCGATGTCCTCGGCGGCGTTCTCTATCCCCTCGTCTTCGCCACCGTTGGGGCAGTCCTCGGCGGCGTGCTCGCGAGTCGGTAGCGGCGGCGGCCTCGAAGGAAACGCCTTTGACCCGGCGCTCCCCGTTTGAGGGTGATGGAGGTCGCCGAGGTTCTCCCCGAATTCGCCGACGCCTTCGCCTTCGAGGAGTTCAACCGAATGCAACGCGAGGCACTGCCAGGGCTGCTCGAGTCCGAGGACAACGTGGTCGCGAGCGCGCCGACGGCCTCGGGCAAGACCGCGCTGGCGGAGCTGGCGATCTGCAAGGCGCTGGCCGACGGCGGCACCGCGCTCTTTATCGCGCCGCTGCGGGCGCTGACGAACGAGAAGGAGGACGACTGGGACCGCTTCGAGGACCTCGACTACTCGGTGTACGTCGTCACGGGCGAGCGGGACCTGAACCCGCGGCGCGCGCGGCGCGCGGACATCCTCGTGATGACCCCCGAGAAGCTCGACTCGGCGACGCGGAAACACGACTCGCGACGATACGACTTCGTCACCGACATCGACGTCTGCGTCATCGACGAGGTCCACCTGCTCGACGCCGATCGGCGGGGCTCGGTGCTCGAGGTGACGATCTCCCGCCTCCGGCGCCTCTGCGATCCCCGCGTCGTCGCGCTCTCGGCGACGATGCCCAACGTCGACGACGTGGCGGCGTGGCTCGACGCCCCCGAGGAGACCACCTTCGAGTTCGGCGACGAGTACCGGCCCGTCGATCTCCAATCGGGCGTCAAGACCTACACGCACGGCGACAACGCCTTCGCGGACAAGTACCGCCGCCTCTATCGCGCCCTCGATCTGGCCGAACCGCATCTGCGGGAAGACGGCCAGGCGCTCGTCTTCGTCTCCTCCCGCCAGGACACCGTCCAGGCGGCCAAGAAGGCCAGAGACGAGATCGCCGAACGCGATATCCCGATGGGCGCCCGCGGCGACTACGACTTTCATACCGACGCGAAGGAACTCGACGACGCAACGCTCCGCAAGTCGGTGCTGGACGGCGTCGCCTTCCACCACGCCGGCCTCTCGAAGAACGACCGCGACCTCGTCGAGGAGTGGTTCAAGGAGGGCCACGTCGAACTCCTCTTCTCGACGTCGACGCTGGCCTGGGGCGTCAACCTGCCCGCTCGCTGCGTCGTGATCCGGGACACGAAGTACCACGATCCGCTCGAGGGGGAGGTCGACATGAGCCCCCTGGACGTCCTCCAGATGCTCGGCCGCGCCGGACGGCCGGGGTACGACGACGTCGGCTACGGCTGGGTGGTCTGTGACGGCGCGGACGCAGACAAGTATCGGCGCCTGCTGCGCGACGGCAAGGAGATCGAGTCCCGCCTCGCCGAGAGCTTGGAGACCCATCTCAATGCCGAGATCGCGATGGGGACCATCACCGATCTCGAGGAGGTCATGGACTGGCTCGAGACCACCTTCTACTACGTCCGCGGCCAGTCGAAACCCGAGGCGTACGACTTCCCGAACCTCCGCGAGCGCGTTCGGAACTGCCTCGAGGACCTCGTCGAGCGCGGCTTCGTCGAGATCGGCGACTCCGCGAATCTCTCGATCGAACCGACGCCGCGGGGCAAACTCGCCTCCGAGTACTACCTGCGACTCGAGACGGCCGCGAACTTCGCGGCCCTCTGTGACCGCGTCGACGAGGGAACGATCGACCTCGAGACCGGTGACATCCTCGAGACGATCGCGACCGCCGAGGAGTTCGACTCGGTATCGGCCCGGCAGTCCGAACGGGACGCGATCGACGCGGTGCTGGTCGGCCAGGAGACCGACGACCTCGAGGCGGGCCAGCGGAAGGTGTTGGCGATCCTCCGGGGAGCGGCCGACGGCTCGACGCCGTCGGAACTGGCCAGCGACGCGTGGGTGATCCGGCGCAACGCGACGCGACTCGTCTCAGCGCTCGGGGCCTTCCTGGATCGGTTCGTGGGCCCCCACGCCGCGAACCTCGCCCGGCGCGTCGAGGCCCGGATCGAGAACGGCGTCGCCGAGGACGCGGTCGGCCTGACGGCCATCGACGGCGTCGGACCGGGTCGGGCGAGCAAGCTCTCGAAGGAGGGGCTGTCGGCCCCCGGTGACATCGTCGACGTCGGCGTCGAGGGGCTCGTCGACGCCGGCCTCTCCGAGGGCGTCGCCGAGCGCGTCTTCGAAGGCGCCCAGTCGCTGCCCGCCCTCGAGATCGACTGGGGGGCGTTCCCCGAGACGATCGCCACCGGCGAGAACGAGGTCTGCGAGGTGACGGTCCGCAACGTCGGCGAACCGGCGCGGGCCGGCATTCGCGTGACGGTCAACGGAGTCGAGATGACCAGCACGAACAGCTACCTCCGCGATACGGACACCGTTCCCGTCGGCGTCTTCGGCGCCGACGCAGACGTTCTCGAGTACACAGTCAGCGTCGCCTTCCCCGAGGAGCCGCTGGTGCCGATCGAAGCGAGTCGGACGGTCACGGTCGAGTGACTCGAGTACCCCCACGGGAGCGGACGGACGGACGGCCGGAACTCGCGCGTCTAGCTACTTTCAGTGACCCGATGGGATATCGTCGCGATGCAATCGCAGAACCGGCCGCGGGATCCGGTACCGGCGATGGACGCGATAGACGCGGAGAGCGCGGACCTCGATCCGATCGCGCTCGGCTTCGCGCTGGGAACCGCGATGGCCGCCAGCGTCGGTCTCGTCGGGGTCCTCTCCCGGTTCGGAATGGCCGAGCGCTGGCGGACGCTGTACGCCGATCTGTATCCAGGGTTCGACGAGGACCGCGGCGGCGCGCTCGCCGGCGTCGCGTGGGGCGGCGCCGACGGCTTCGTCTTCGGTGTCACGGTCGGCTGGCTCTACAACGCGTTCCGGCGGAGCTACTGATCGACTGCCCAACTGCCGTCGAATCGTGCCTGCGCTCGGTAACGCTCTGCGACGATCAGCCGGCCAGCTCGAGGACCGTCTCGCGCAGTTCCGCGGCCGAGTCCGCGATCTCGTCGGCCGGCGAGAGGTCGAGGTCGTCGTGGGCGTCGATCCGGTACGCCACGACCAGCGCGCCGGCCCGCGCGCCGGCCTCGACGCCGTTCTCCGAGTCCTCGACGACGACGCACTCCTCGGCCGGGACGCCGACCTCGCTCGCGGCGTACTCGAAGACGTCCGGTTCCGGCTTGCCCGCCGCGTCGATGTCGTCGGCGCTGATGACGTGGTCGAACGAGCCCTCGAGGTCGAATCGCTCGAGGACGATGTCGATCCACTCGTGCGGGGAGGAGGAGACGAGCGCGCGCTCGACCCCGCGGGCGTCCAGTTCGGCCAGCAGGTCGTGGAGGCCGTCTAGGGCCTCGACGTGCTCGCGATAGATCTCGCGAGCGGTCTCCTCGAAGCGTTCCTCGAACTCCTCGCGGGAGATCGCGGTTCCGTACTCCGCCTCGAGGTAGTCGTAGGTCTCGCGGTAGTTCATCCCGGTCACTTCGGCGACGTCGACGTCGTCGTCGGGGACGGCCGCGGGGAGGAGGTCCTCGGCCTGGAACTCGGTCCAGTAGTCCTCGCTGTTGACGAGGACGCCGTCCATGTCGAAGAGGACTGCACTCATGTGGCCCTGCCTACCCGGGCGTCACGGATAGCAATTTGGCAAGGAGCAACCGGGAGCGGTGGTTCGATCGGTATTGACGGTACGTCCTCTTGGTACTGACCTCTCCGCGTGCGGTGGCGCGCGCTGTCGATCGTGCCTGAGCGAAGCGAGGGCCGATCGATGACAGTGCGCGAGGGATGAGTGAGTGAGCGAAGCGAACGAGCGAATCGGCTGGGGAGGGCGTGGCAACTCCCCGTTGCCACGATAGCAGAACGCTCTCGCTTCTACTCACTCGGGGCTTCGTGCGTACCCAGGACTCTCACACTCTCTAGGCTCGTGCACTTACTCGAGACGAGAGAAACGGGGTACGGATTCCGGCGACTATTAGCCGAACACTTCGCCGCGCTCGTAGGCCATCTCCTCGCTGACCTCGCTCGCGACGTCCGCGCCGAACTCCCGCTCGACGAGCCACAGCGCCAGATCGATGCCCGAGGTGACGCCGCCGGCGGTGAGCACGTCGCCGTCGTCGACGACGCGCTCGTCGACCACGTTCGCCGCGTGGGCCTCGAGGTCCTCGACCGCGACCCGATGTGTCGCGGCGGGCCGGCCCTCGAGCAGGTCGGCCTCGGCCAGCACCATCGCGCCGGTACAGACCGAGGCGACCGTCGAGCCCTCGGTGTAGCACTCGTCGACTTTGTCGGGGAGTTCGCCGTCCTCGACGACCGCTCGGACGCCCTCGTTGGCGGACGTCCACCCGCCGCCGGGGACGAGGAGGATGTCGGGCTGGCCGAGCGTGCCCTGCGGTTCGACGCGCAGGCCGTGGCTCGCCGTGACGAGATCGGTCTCGTCGAGCGTCACCAGCGCGACCTCGAGGTCGGCGCCCGCGTGGGCGGCGTTCTCGAACACTTCGTAGGGACCGATCGCGTCCAGTTCGTCGAAGCCATCGAACAGCACGATCTCGACGGTAGTTTCGGCCATATCGTGACGGTCGATGCCGCGAGTGAAGCGTGTTGTGCCGGAATGGGCACGGGACCGCCGCGAACGTGTACGCGTCACGGGACGAGCCACGCAAGGGAAACACGTTCCCGATATCGCGTTGTGCCTCCGATCCGGCGGTCAGGAACGACCGACTAGCGGCGACGACATCGACATGAAACGACGAACGGTCATCGCAGGGGCGGCGAGCGCTGCGGGCGTACCGGCTCTGAGCGGCTGCCTCGAGGGCGGACTGGACTCGAACAGTGACGGGAACGGCAGCGACGAGAACGGCGACGAGTCGACCGAATCGGCGATCGAACTCGCTACCATCGACGCGCCCGGGAGCGGGGAGGGAACGATTAGGATTCCGAGCGAGGGACAGGTCCAGCTCGTCAACTGTATCCGGATCACCTGCCCGACCAGCCGCGCCATGCTCTCCCGCGTGGGCGAGGCCCGCGACGAACTCGCGACCGCCCACGAGGTCGGTCCCGACGGCGACGTCCACGTCGTGACCGTCGTCGACGAGTATTCCGGTGCGGCGCCGTCGCCGGCGGAACTGGCCGACTGGTGGGCCGAGCAAAACGGCGACTGGACGCTGGCCGTCGACGAGGACGGCGCGCTGTTCGACGCCTACGGGGTCACCGGCACCCCGACGACGCTGGCCGTCGACGGCGCCGGCGAGGCCCACTGGCGCGACGAGGGCGGCACGACCGCGGGCAACCTGGTCAGCGGCGTCGAGGAGGCGCTCGAGGCGTCGGACGGGAGCGACGGCTGAGCGACCGCGGCTGGACGACCGGCGGATCGATACGCCGCCCTCGAGTTTAAATATCAATCCGCGGCCAGACCGCCCATGATCGACGACGCGATCCGCGTGCTCGCGGGCGACTGTACCGTTATCGCCGAGGACGCCGACCGCGAGGAGTACCGCGGCCGGGTGACGACGATCGTCAAACCGGACAACACCGTTCTCGTTCACGACATCGACGGCTACCAGCCCGTCGCGTGGCTGACGCGGGCCGACAGCGTCTCGAGCGACCGCGCGGACGACTTCACGCTCGTCGCGAAGAAGGGCACCCAGACGCTGCGAATCGCCGCCCACGACCGGGACGGCTTCGCCACCTATCCGGCCTCCGCCGCGGGGACCCCTGTCGGCCACTGCCCCGACTGCGGCGCTGCGTTGGTGCGCTCGAGCGGCGTCCACTGCGTCGGCTGCGGGGACCGCTACGGCGTGCCCGCCGACGCGACGATCCGCGACGAGCAGTGCGACTGCGACTGCGGGCTCCCCAGAATGCGCGTCGAACGCGGCCTCGCCTTCAACGTCTGTCTCGACCGGAGCTGCGAGTCCCTCGACGCGGCGGTCCGCGAGGCCTTCGACCGCGAGTGGGACTGCCCGGAACCGGACTGCGACGGCGACCTCCGGATCCTCCGCCGGGGCGGCCTGATCGCCGGCTGCGAGCACTACCCCGACTGCGACACCGGTTTCGCCGTCCCCGCCGGCGTCGTCGACGGCGAGTGCGGCTGTGGCCTCCCCACCTTCGAGACCGCCAGCGGCACTCGCTGTCTCGACCCCACCTGCGAGAAGGGATTGGCGCGGCCGCTCGAGGCCGATTCCGCGGCGGACGACTAACGCCGACGAGACGACAGGGTGGGCCGTCCACTGACTACGGCCCCTGACCGGCCGGCGCTGCGGTGGGTGGGACTGAAAGGGGCTGGCGGTCTCGGGAAGCCCGACGACGTAAGCACCGAACGAAGCGAGTGAAACGAGCGACTGAGGCGCGCAGCGAGGCGCGCGAGCCGAGACCGGCAGGGGCTTTCAGGGCGTTCGAATCGATCGCGTGTACAACCGGACGAACGACGAAGAGGAGTCGATCCGCAGCCCCTTAGTTCCGGCCCGCCAAACCTCGGCTATGGCACTCGAGGGGCGGTTCGACGAGGAGGCTGGCGTCGTTCGCGTCGGGGACGACGCGCGCCAGCGCTATCACGATTCTCGAGGGTACGGCTATCCGCTCGAGGGCAACGAGATCGCGCTCGCGCCGGTCGAGGCGGCCCACCTGCTCTACCGCGGGGACCTCGAGGCGGTCGTCGACGACGCGGGCGACCGACTCGATTTCCGGACGTTCGTGGCCCGCGAGCCCGGTCAGAAGTTCGGCGTGCGGTTTCTGGTCTACGCCGACCTGCGGTCGCGGGGATTCTACCTCTCGCCCGCGGCTGAGCCGTGGATCGCCGACCCGCCCGCGGAACGGGCCGATTTCGCGGTCTTCCCGCGCGGAAAAGGGCCCGGCGACGGCGACGTCGAGTACGCGCTGCGGGTGATCGGTGAACGAACCGACGTGCCCGCGGACGAACTCGCCGAGGGCGTCCTCGCGGTGGTCGACGAGGAGAGCGAAATCACCTACTTCGAGGTCTCCCGGCGGGATCCGTCGGGGTCCACCGACGCCTCCCTCCCCGACGGCTGCGAGGCCGACCTGCTGGCCGACCGCGTGGTCGTCTGGGAGCCGCCCGTCGACCTCTACGAGTCGGCCTTCTACGGCCAGCCCCTCGAGGGACGGGAGTACGACAAGCCGACGCTGCAGTGCTCGCTGCTCGAGGCGGCCTACCTCGCCGAACGCGGCGCGATCGCCCTCGAGCCGACGGCGGTCCGCGAGCGGGGCCGCGAGGTCGAGGGCGAGCGGTTCGACCGACGGCTGGCGGTCTACACCACCCTGCGCGAGCGCGGCGTCGTCCCGAAGACGGGCTACAAGTTCGGCGCGGACTTCCGGACCTACGCCGACGTCGAGTCCGTCGAGAACCTGGGCCACTCGGAACTGCTGGTTCGGGTCCACCCCGACGACTACGTCTTCGAGCCCCGGGACCTCGCGCTGGACGTCAGGCTGGCCCACGGCGTCCGGAAGACGATGGCGTTCGCGCTGGTCGACGCGTCCGGCGGCGTCGACTGGTGGACCCTCGAGCGACTGACGCCCTGAGCCACGAGCGAGCGGAACCGTGAAAACCCCCTCGTCCGAGTATCCGGGCATGCAACTCGAGGTGATCGGCGTCGGGGGCGCGGGCTGTCGGATCGCCGACGCGATCCGGGCCGCGGAACCGGCGGCGAACTCGTTTCTGACGGACGTCTTCGTCTTCGACACCGACGCGGCGACGCTCCAGCGAACCGTCGTCCCCGAATCGCACCGCCACCAATACGGGCAGGGCACTGGGATCGATGCGGACGACGACCTCGAGCGGCGGTTCGAAATCGGTGAGACGCACGCCGACGAACTGCTCGAGACACTGGATCGCGAATCCGGAGGCGAGGCCGACGCTCGACTCGTCGCCGTGGGATTGGGCGGTGCGACCGGCGGCGGAACGGCGCCCGCACTCGTCGCCGCGCTGCAGCGGCGGTACGACGCGCCAGTTTACGTGCTCGCGACGCTACCGGCCGATCGGGAGTTCGATCCCGACGCCGACGCGGGAGACACCGGACCGCACGCGGGAACGACGTCTCGAACCGCGTCCGGCGAGCCGCCGCGGCCCGACGCCGCCGCGAACGCGGCCGCCACGCTCGAGCGACTCGAGGGGCTGGCGAGCGCGCTCATCGCGTTCGACAACGAGACGTGGCTGCGCCCCGGCGAGACGGTCTCGGACGCTCACGATCGATGCAATCGGGAGTTAGCGGGTCGCGTCGCGGCCGTCTTCGCCGGCGGCGGCGCCGAGTCGGACGGTCCCGTCGCTCAGAACGTGATCGACGCGAGCGACGTCGAGCGGATCCTCGGTAACGAGTCGGCGATCGTCGCGCTGGGCTACGGCGATCAAGACGTCGAGACGAGTAGCTCGCGGTTCGGACTCGGTCTCGTCTCCGCGGAGCGCGACGTCGAGACGAGCGAGGCGGTCAGCGCCGTCGAGACCGTCGTCCGGAAGGGGACACACGGGAAGCTCACCCTCGAGTGCGACCCCGAGACGGCCGCGCGCGGGCTGTTGGTCGTCGGCGGCCCGCCGGCGTGGCTCAACCGGCAGGCGATCGCCGAGGGACGGCGGGCGCTGCAGTCGACCGTCGGTGGGAACGGCGTGCTTGGCGGCGACGCGCCCCGTCCCGATGGCGAGACGGTCTTCGCGGCGGTCGTGCTGGCCGGGATCGAATCGGACCGGATCGAGGAGTTGCGGGCGGCAGATCGGGCGCCGTAGACGGCGCGCCAGAAACAGCGACCATACCGGTTCGTCGACCGCTCGAGCGGATCGCACACCGAACGAACGCCGACCTACGCCTCGCCCGGAATCGGAGCCCCCTCGTGCTCGAGCAACCGTCGTTTCAACTCCAGTCCGCCCGCGTAGCCGGTCAGCGAGTCGGCGCCGACGATCCGGTGACAGGGGACGACGACGGGGATCGGGTTGCGGCCGCAGGCCTGTCCGACCGCGATCGGCGCCGTCTCGAGGGCCGCGGCGATCTCGCCGTACGTTCGCGTCTTACCGACCGGAATCCCGTGCATCGCCCGCATGACCTCGCCGGTGAAGCCGTCGGGATACTCGACCTCGAGGGCGAACGTCGTTCGCTCGCCGGCCTCGTACTCGCGTACCTGCCGGCGGATCGTCTCCGCGTCCGCGTCGATCCTCGAGTCGTCGATCTCGCACTCGCGGTCGAACACTCGGATCTGCATATCGCGTCGTTCGTCGGGGCGTCGCTTTACTCTAGCAGGTCAGGTCCCGTCGAACGGGATCACTCGCTTCGCTCCGCCGACTCGTCCGTCGTCGCTCGACGGCGGAGCCACTCGAGGGTGAGACCGCCGCCGACGAGTCCGGCGCCGGTGGAGAAGCCGGGAGCGCCGTCGCTCTCGTCCGCGGTTTCGTTCGACTCGGTCTCGTTGGCGGCTTCCCTCTCGGTGGCGTTTTCGGACACGTCCGCATCGGGGTCTGCGTCCGTTTCGCTGTCGCGGTCGACGTCGTTATCGCTCTCGTTCACCGACGGCTCGTCGTCGGTGGCTCCATCGTTCGCTTCGCTGTCGTCCGTCTCGGCACCGTTCGTCTCGCTATCGTTCGTTTCACTAGTGTCCGCTTCGCCGTCACCCGTCTCGCCGTCACCCGTCTCGCCGTCGCTCGTCTCGTCGTCCTGCGGTTCGTCGGCTGCGTCGTCATCGGTATCGTTCTCCCCGTTGGCACCGGCCGCGGACGGTCGAACGGCAACGAGCGTGTCGGCGCTGACGTAGAGGGCGTCCTCGCTGGCCGCATAAGGGAACTCGTCGATCGCGGGGTCGAGGCCCCCGACGTCTTCGTAGGGGATCGCCCATCGCTTCGACCCGTCCTCGAGATCAATCCCGAGGATCGCCGACTCCGTTCCGAACTCCTCGGTCTCCTCGTAGCCGGCCAACACGTCGTCGGGGTCGGAGGGGAGGGAGTAGGCGACGACGGCCGTATCGCCGACGATCAGCGGCCACCGGAAGAGGCGGAACTCGCCGAGATCGTCGTACGTCCACCGGTACTTCTCGCGTTCGTAGTCCCACGCCCCGAGGCGGTCTCCGGCCTCGGAGACGACGAGTCGCACCTCGTCGGACGTCGCGAAGGCGGTGTTCTCGTTGAAGCGATCGGCGGACTCCTGACGTCCACCGGGACCGACGGGCTCCGGTTCACCGTCGTACGCCGTCTGATAGGCCTCCCCAGCCGTGTGGCCCGTTTCGAAGTTCTCCACGTAGACGCCGTCCTCGGTCGGGATGAGGAGGTCTCCATCGCTCATCAAGTCCGCCGTCCACAGCGTGTCGCCCGAGGCAGCATCGAGGGCGACGAACCCCGACGACGAGGTGGGCGCGTAGACGGTACCGTCGGCGACGGAGACGGCGTGGGCCGCGAACTGGCGTTCCTCTTCTTCGCCGTCCTGGAGTTCCCCGACGAAGGCGGTGACCTCGATGCTGTCGTGCCGCCGGACAATCGACCCGTCGCGAGCGTCGACCGCGTAGAGCGAACCGTCGGCGACGACGTAGACCGTCCCGTCGGCGACCGTCGGGCTGCCGACGGACTCGCCCTCGTCGAACGGGACCTTCCACAGCACGTCGCCGGTCGCGCCGTCGAGCGCGGTCAGTCGGTTCCCGGAGACGAAGACCGTCCCGTCAGCGACGGCAGGGGTTCCCGTCGCGTCAAGCTCCGTTCGCTTCCATTTCAGGCTCCCGTCGACGGCGTCGAGCGCGTGGACTTCGCCGTCGTCGGTCCGCAGGAAGACCCAGTCGTCGACGGCGGCGACGTCCCCAGTCTCGTCGTACTCCCACGCGACCGTCCCCAGTTCCGGGAACGAATCGGTCTCGACGTACGCAGTGTTCGCTGCGGTCCCGCGGTACGACGTCCATCCGCTCGATTCCGCTGCCGTCGACGAGCGGGACCGTGTATCGGCGCCGACCGTCCCGATCGAAGCGAGTGCCCCACTGGTCAGGGCCGCTCCGGTGGCCAGTATCGTCCGTCTGTTGTGTTCGGTCATACGTCACCCGTCGCCGGACCGCGGTATTCTTATACGCGCGGTAGCCCGTTCCGCCTGCGAGAACAGTTCGAACGAGCGAAACGACGGCCGCGCGAGGCGGATCGATTCCCGATTCGGTGCGGACACCGCCGCGAAGCCGAAGGCTTTTGCGAACTGGCGCGCCAAGACGAAGCTAATGACCGGAGACGACCCACTCGAGGAGTCCGAGTCAGGGGAATCGACGACCGATGGAGGTGACGGAACCGCGGAACCGCAGTCGGAACTCCGACCCGACGGCGGGGCCGCCGGTGCCGATGACGTCGCGCTGGACCCCTGGGGATCCTCGAGCGTCTCCGACTACCGCAAGCTGTTCGAGGAGTTCGGCATCGAGGAGTTCGACGAGGTCTTAGAGGAGGTCCCGAACCCCCACTACCTGATGCGGCGGGGCGTCATCTTCGGCCACCGGGACTACCGGCCGGTCGCCGAGGCCCTGCAGAACGACGAACCGGCGGCCGTTCTCTCCGGGTTCATGCCGACCGGCGACCCCCACATCGGCCACAAGCTGGTCTTCGACGAGATCATCTGGCACCAACAGCAGGGCGCCGACGCCTACGGCCTGATCGCCGACCTCGAGGCCAACTCCGCCCGCGGGATGTCGTGGGAAGAGATCGACGAGCACGCCCGAGACTACCTGCTCTCGCTGCTCGCGCTGGGCTTCGACCCCGAGGAGGGCGAACTCTACCGCCAGTCCGAGAACCGCGACCTGCAGGATCTCGCCTTCGAACTCGGCGCCGACGCCAACTTCTCGGAGTTCCAGGCGATCTACGGCTTCGACGGCGAGACCGACGTCTCGCACATGCAGTCGGTCGTCACCCAGATGGCCGACATCCTCTACCCGCAACTCGAGGAGCCCAAACCGACGGTCATCCCCGTCGGTCCCGACCAGGACCCCCACGTCCGACTGGCGCGGGACCTCGCCGAGCGAATGCGCTTCTTCAAAGTCACCGAGGCCTACGCCAGCTTCGAACTCGAGGACGAGGAGCGCGCTCTGGTCGCGGCGTTCTACGACCGCCTCGAGCCCGAGGAGTTCGACGACGACACGCTGCGCTGCGTCCACGTCGCCGAGGCGGTAGAAGAGACGCCCCTCTCGGAACTCGAGGTCGGCGCCGACGTCCTCGACTCGGTGCTGACGAAGCTCCGGGAGGCCGGGATGGAACCGATTCGGCCCCGCACGCGCTTCTCCGACCGGCGGGCGACCGAGGAGGCCTTCGACGCCCTCGTCGAGACGATCGACGGCGAGAAGCGCGTCTACGAGAGCCACGTCGACGCCTTCGAACTCGACCGCGGAGAGGCCGAGGAGCTCGCCCGCGAGATCGAGGTCGCGAACGGCGGCCACGGCTTCCGTCCGCCGTCGTCGATCTACCACCGCTTCATGACCGGACTGACCGGCGGCAAGATGTCCTCCTCGGTCCCCGCCTCCCACATCTCGCTGCTGGACGACCCCGAGGACGGCTACGACAAGGTGAAGGCCGCCTCGACCGGCGGTCGCGAGACCGCCGAGGAACACCGCGAGAAGGGCGGAAAGGCCGACGAGTGTCCCGTCTACGAGCTCTACGCCTACCTGCTAGCCGGCGACGACGACGAGTTCGCCAAGCGCGTCTACGACGAGTGTACGAGCGGGGACCGGCTCTGTGGCGACTGCAAGGAGCAAGCGGCGCAGCTGATGCGGGAGTTCCTCGAGGAACACCAGGAGAAACGCGAGGAGGTAGAGGAACTGCTCGAAGAGACCGACATCGAACTCGAGTCGCCGCGCCGGCGACAGTAGACGGTGCCGCGGTGACACGGGTATAATCGGTATCAGTTCGCTGATTTTTCTCGATTTCAGGAGAAGGCATATCCGGGGTCGCGGTGTAGACCGCATCGATGGAGACCGGTCGCGCCGACGGTCCGAGCCGGGACGTCGTCGTCTGCGCCGACGTCCTCGGCTCGTTCGGCGTCACGCCCGACGACGTCCGCGCCCAGCGGCGGGAGTACCGCACCGCGGTCCCGCCCGGCCAGGAGGAGCGATCGCTCGAGTCGATTCTTTCGGACGTCCTCGCTGACGCGCGCGACCGGACGGCGACGGTGCGCCAGCTGATCTGCCGGAGCGACCGCGGGCTGACCTGCTCGGCGCGCTACGCCCAGCGGGCGCTGGGACGCGAACTCGAGGCCGTCTTCGAGTCGATCGGCTGGTCGCTCGAGTGGACGCGGACGGGGCCGGCCGAGAACGGTCGCGACCGGCTCGAACTCGCCGCGACGGACCCGAACGGCCGCGAACGGGAGGCGACGGTCACCTACCCGCAAACGCCGCTGGCCGACGATAACCTGCCCGCCGTCCTGCGGGCGGTCGACGAGCGCCTCCTCGCGGGCACCGACGCGACCGTCGTCCGCCTCTCGGCCGGCGTCGACCGCTGGCGGGCCGCGCTGGTCGAGGACGGCGAACTCGAGACGCTTCGCGATCGCTACGGCGAGCGGATTTCGGCGTTCGACCGACCCTTGCTGCCGACCCACGACCTCGCGGCGTACGTGCCCGATGACCCCGACGACGGGATCGATCCGACGGACGCGACCGCGTCGGATCCGTGGCCGGCGTGGGCGCTCGAGCGCGCCAGACGGCGTTCGGATCCCCTCGTCAGCACCGTCGACGTCGAGACGGAAGCGGCGGCGGCCGACGAGGGACGGGACTCGGTCGCGTCGCTCATCGACGAGGCCGAGCCCGAACGCCCCTCGATGGCACGAACCGATGACAGCCCCACCGACGACACCCCGGCCGACGCGAGCGATTCGACCCAGCGATCGTCGTCGTCGACAGCCACGTCGGCGCCGTCGACGGAGGCCGGCGGGTTCGAGATCCGCGGCGGTTCGCCGACCGTTTCGCGGGTCCGCGACGACGACTCGAGTTCCGGTGCGTCGCCGCGGGACGTCGCCGATTCGATCCTCGAGACGGAGCGCGAGCGAACGGGAGGGCGAGACGATCGTTCCGACGGGGACGGCAACGGCAGCGGCGATGGTGAGAACGAGAGCGAGGGCAGTGACGATTCATCGGACGACGGGTTCGGCACGCTCTCGGGAACCACGAAGACGACCCGCGTGACCAACGACTCCTTCGGCGCGGGCGAGGAGTTCGCGACGGAGAACGACCGCTACCGCGCGCTCGGGGTCGCGCTGGGCGCCGGCGGCGCCGTCGACGTCGAGGGACTGCTCGAGGACGACGACTTCCTCCCCGAACTGCCGGCGAGCGGCCCCAGCGAGACGCGTATCGAGTTCGCCGACGAGTTCGATCCCGCGGCGGTCCCCGAGGCGACGGCCAGCGCCGAGCAGTCAGGCTTCGAGTGGGTCGATAGCGGCGCCCTCGAGACGACGCGGCTCTCGAACGACTGAGCGGGGACGCCGTCGCCCCGCCACCCACTGGTGTGTTCACTCGTACCACAACGCTTTTGGGCCGATACTGAGTGCTATCGCGTATGGCAACCGAATCCCACGACGACGGTGGTGTCGCCGGACGGCCACAGCGACTGCGGTCGGGATTCGGCTTCTTCTTCGCCCGGTGAGTCCGGGCCGGTGGAGCCGCGAGCGATCTAGCGGTCGCCCGCGGCGAAACCGTCCGCGTCAGTTCTCTCGGCTCGAGTCGCGACGACGGGTCTCGCGGCGGTCTGGCCCGCTCGCAACGGCCTCGAACCGAGTCGGAACCGCTAACTGACCGACCCACGGCAATTCAGGTAAGCGAATGCAACTTCCCGAACAACAGGTCGCGGTCTTGGAGGCCGCGAGTGCGGACGAGGCAACGTCCGTCGACGCGCTCGCCGAGCGAGCCGACCTTCCACCCGAAACCGTCACCGGGGCGGCGTTCGAACTCGAGACGGAGGGGCTGGTCGCCGTCGAGGAACGCGTCGACGAAACGGTGACGCTCACGGACGAGGGCACAGACTACGCGTCGGAAACGCTCCCCGAGATCCGGCTCTACGAGGCCGCCCTCGAGGCCGGCGCCGACGAGGAACCGGTGCAGATGGGACGGGTCATCGGCGCCTCGGGGCTCGAGGGGTCCCAGGTCGACATCGCGCTCTCGAACTACGCCCGGAAGGGGTACGGCACGATCGACAGCGGCGAGATCACGGCCGATCCCGACGCCGATCCGTCGGCCGACGCCGAGGCGAACGCGCTCGAAGCGCTCTCGGACGCGGACGAAGCCCCCGTCGACAGCGTCGACGTCGACGCGGACACGATCGACCAACTCGACCGGCGCGGCCTGCTCGAGCGACGGGAGTCGACCGTCCGCGAGGTCGTCCTGACCGAGCGCGCCGTCACGGAGCTGATGGCGGGCATCGAGACCGCCGAGACGGTCGGCCAGGTCACGCCCGAACTCCTCACGAGCGGCGACTGGGAGGACGTCGAGTTCGCCGAGTACAACGTCGAGGCCGACGCCGAGGAGATCGAGAGCGGCAAGGTCCACGTCCTGCGCCAGATGTCCGAGCGCGTCAAGGACGTCCTCGTCGGGATGGGCTTCCAGGAGATGGACGGCCCGCACGTCGACGCGGACTTCTGGATCAACGACTGCCTGTTCATGCCCCAGGACCACCCGGCGCGGACCCACTGGGACCGCTTCGCGATGGAGCAGCCCAGTCACATCGACGAGTTGCCCGAGGACCTCGTCGAGGCCGTCGAGCGCGTCCACCGCGAGGGGCTGGGCGAGGACAGCGAGGGATACCACTCGCCGTGGGACGAGGACTTCGCCCGCGCGCTCGCGCTGCGGGGCCACACGACCTCGCTGTCGACCCGATACCTCTCCGGGACCCAGATCGGCGAGATCGAACCGCCCGCGCGGTTCTTCAGCGTCGAGAAGGCCTACCGCAACGACACGCTCGACGCGACCCACCTGCTCGAGTTCTACCAGATCGAGGGCTGGGTGATGGCCGAGGACCTCTCGGTGCGGGACCTCATGGGCACCTTCGAGGAGTTCTACGCCCAGTTCGGCATCGAGGACATCCAGTTCAAACCCCACTACAACCCCTACACCGAACCGAGCTTCGAGCTCTTCGGTACCCACCCCACGACGGGCGAACTGATCGAGATCGGTAACTCCGGCATCTTCCGCGAGGAGATGCTCGAGCCCTTAGGCGTCGACTGCGACGTCATGGCCTGGGGACTGGCCCTCGAGCGACTGGCCATGCTCACGACCGGCGCGGAGGACATCCGCGACCTCCACGGCACGCTGGCGGATCTCGAGTTCCTGCGGAACGCGGAGGTGACCTACTGATGCCCACCGTCGACATCGACCCCGACGAACTGCGCGACCTGACCGGCCGCGAGGAGAAGAGCGACGACGAACTCAGAGACGACCTGTTCGGCCTCGGCCTCGAGTTCGAGGGGCGCACCGAGGACGGCGAGTTCGAACTCGAGTTCGCGCCCGACCGCTTAGACCGGCTCTCGGTCGAGGGCGTGGCGCGTTCGATGCGGTACCACTACGGCGACTCGCGCGGGGTCCACGTTCCCTCGACGAACTCGGCGGACTGGACCATCGAGGTCGACGAGTCGGTCCCCGACGAACGTCCCTACGTGACGGGCGCGGTGATCCGCGACGTCGATCTCGACGAAGAGGCCCTCGAGTCGCTCATCCAACTGCAGGAGAAGCTCCACGCGACGATGGGCCGCAAGCGCGCGAAGGGCGCGATCGGGATCCACGACCTGACGATGCTGAAGGGGCGGTCCGCCACGGACGAGAGCGAACCGACGATCGAGTACGTCGGTCTCGAGCCCGACGAGGACACGTTCGTCCCCCTCGATTCCGACCGGGAGATGACGCCCGCGGAGGTCCTCGAGGACCACCAGACGGGCCAGACCTACGCCGACCTCGTCAGCGAGTACGAGCGCTACCCCGCGATCTACGACGATCTGGGACTGTTCTCGTTCCCGCCGGTCATCAACGGTCGGCGCACCGAGGTCTCGACGGACTCGAGGGACCTGTTCGTCGAGATGACGGGCACCGATCAGTGGACGATCGACAAGATGCTGAACATCGTCTGCTACGCGCTCGCCGCGCGCGGGGCCACGCTCGAGGATGTCGAAATCGAGTACCCTGACCGAGAGATCGTCCGACCGGACCTCTCGACGAAGACGAAGACGGTCGCTCACGACCGCATCGAGACCATCCTCGGGATCGGTCTCGACCCCGAGGAAGTGATCGACCTCGCCGAGCGCTCGGGCCTCGAGGCCGAACGCGAAGAGAACGAGGCCGGTGAACTGGTCTACGAGGTCACCGTCCCACCGTACCGCGTCGACGTCCTCCACCCGCTTGACGTCATCGACGACCTCGGACGGGCCTACGGCTTCAACGACCTCGAGCCGACCTATCCCGACGTGGGGACCGTCGGCGGCCGCCACGAGCGCTCCCGTCTCGAGCGCGCCGCGCGCACCCAGCTGGTCGGGCTGGGCTTCGAGGACCTCCTCAACTTCCACATGATCAACGAGGAGGAGAACTACGAGCGCATGGAGATCGAACCCGGAGCCGACGCCTACGGCGCCGGCGAGCCCGCGACGATCAAGGAGGCCTACAGCGAGGACTACACGATGCTGCGGACGTGGACGCTGCCCTCGCTGCTGATGGTCTTAGAGCGCAACACCCACCGCTCGTACCCCCAGCACCTCTCGGAGATCGGCTTCACGGCTCGCGTCGACGAGAGCGAGAACACCGGCGTCGGCGAGAACCGCCACGTCGGGGCCGTCCTCGCGAGCCACGACGCCGGCTACGAGGACGCCAAGGCGCGCCTGCAGGCGCTCGCGGAGAACTTCGACGTCGACCTCGAGACGCCGCCGGCGGAGCATCCGAGCTTCATCTCGGGGCGCACCGCAGCGGTCGTCATCGACGGCGAGGACGTCGGCGTGATCGGCGAGGTCCATCCAAAGGTGCTCGTCGAGCACGACCTCGAGGTACCCGTCGCGGCCTTCGAGTTCGACCTCGAGGCGCTGCAGTAGTCGACTAGCAGTCGTTCTTCTCGAGTTTGGGAGTCGGTCTGCGGTCGCGGTTCAATCTATTGTACCGCGAGCGACCGAAGGGAGCGAGCGGGCCGACGACTGACCTGAAGCGAACGAAGTGAGCGGAGGGGAAGGAGGAGTGCTTTTAATCGAAATTTTACCGAGGGACGCCGCGCTGGCGACAGCTACGCTGGCGCCAGCGCGACAGACCGCAGAGTAAAATTTCGTTCTCTAGAATTCGTGTTCGACGTCTTCCTCGTCGGCTTTCTGGATGATGATCTTGCCGTCTCGGACGCGGACGAAGACCTCGTCGCCGATATCCATGCCCGCGACTGCCAGTTCGTCCTCGTGGAGGTTCAGATGGACGTTGTGATAGTTGCCGTCTTCGTCTTTGGCACCGCTTGGACTCAGCTTCTTTTTCCGTACCATCGCGGGATTCTATCCCGAACTTCGCCGTAGGATATACTTAAGTGTTTTCGACGCCTCAACGAATGATCGTCCGAGCGGTGGAACCGGGGGACGGAGGCGTCGTCGCCGCAGCAACCACTGATTCGGTAGTGCGGAACAGTGGCGCGAGCGATTCACTTAAAGATACCGCCGCAGTCGGTCGGTTTTGGGGGATATCTTTATGTCGGATCGTGTGCTGGATTGACACGGAGGCGAAACTTATGGTACGCGAAGACGGGAAACGAAACTTTGCACTGCGCGAGTCGGACGGCGAGGAGTCCAGCGTCTTCTCCGGAAACACCCCGCGGCAGGCCGCCCTCAAGGCGGCCCGTCGGCTCGAGCCCGGCTCGAGCGAGGACGCCGCGGAACGCGTCGAGCTCAGGTTACGAGAGAAGGGCACGGACAAGGTTCACATCTACGACGGCTGGGCGTGGGAGGAGACGGCACCCGACGACAAGCCTGACTGGATGCCCGGCGAGATCACGGAGGCGAACGTCTCGAAGAAAGGTATCGAACACCTAGACGAGTGAGGTTTCGGCAGGTGGTTTTTCTCGTTCTCGACCTATTCAGAAACATCCATCCACTATACCCACATATATAGTTATCTTTTAATTTTCTATTCCCGATTCGTTGACGTCGTCGAAGTCCTAGAGGGTGTTTAGTCCGATAGCCACTGCGCACTATTGTTAGAACCGTCTAATAAATACGCTTATGTAGCGTCGAAAGGCCAGACTAATTCGTAATATGTGCCCAAAATCGAGTCGAAGTCGTGTCGAGCCGGACATTTGTACTACCACATTTCGTTCAGCGCTCGAACTGCGAGCGCGCCAACGGGTAGCCGGGGGTGAGGCGACCGTATGATCCCCGCGAAGTACAAGAACCTGATCCTCGCGACGGCGATGTTCAACCTCGGGTTCGTCATCTGGTTCTCCTTCGCTCCCTTCACGGGCGAGATCGCCGACGAGTTCGGGCTCTCGGTGGCTCAGCTCGGGATCGTCTCGAGTGCGGCCGTCATCGCCGTCCCGCTCGGCCGGATCATCGTCGGGCCGCTGACCGACAGATACGGGGCCCCGGTGACCGCGGGGGGAACGATGCTCCTCGTCGGGACCTTCGCGATTATCAGCGCGTTCGCACGGACCTACGAAGTGTTCACCGCCTCGCGGATCGTCGCCTCGCTGGCGGGGATCACCTTCGTCATCGGGATCCAGCACGTCTCCGAGTGGTTCGAGGAGGAGAACCTGGGAACGGCAGAGGGGATCTTCGCCGGAATCGGCAACGCCGGCGCGGGACTGGGCGCGTACTTCACTCTGCCGCGGATCTTCGGTGAGGGGTACGCCGGACCGCTGTTCTCGTCGAACTGGCGGGCCGCGTTCTTCTACACCGGCGTGCTCGCCGTCGTCCTCGGCGTCCTCTACTTCGTCTTCGGCGACGCGGCGAAGAGCGACGCGAAACGCGCGGAGACCAAGCAGGGCGTCAGCCTGGATCAGTGGCTCTACATCGCGACGCGCCACGGCGCGGTCGTGCTCGCGGTGGCGTACGTCATGACCTTCGGCCTCGAGCTGGCGATGAACGGCTGGCTGGGCACCTACTACCGCGAGGCGTTCGGCCAGAGCGACATCGTGATCGCGGCGACGTTCGCGGCGACGTTCTCGATCGCGGCGGGGCTGCTCCGCCCGATCGGGGGCTACGTCAGCGACCTCGTCGCGCGCGAGGAGACGAACATCCTCCCGGTGTTCACGGGTCGCTACCGCGAACAATGGACGTTCGCGACGCTCGTATTCGTCATGTTCGCGATGTTCGGCATGACGGCGGCCGGCCTGACCGGGAACATCTACGTCGCCGTCGTCGCCGGCTTCTTCGTCGGCGTCGGCTGCGCGTTCTCCGAGGGCGCGATCTTCGCCCAAGTGCCCGCGATGTTCCCCGACAACTCGGGCTCCGTGGCCGGCTTCGTCGGCGGCATCGGCTCCTCCGGCGGGTCGATCTACCCGCTGATCTTCGCCGCGCCGTTCCTGTCGAACCTCCACCTCGGCTACGCGGTCGTCGGCGCCACGATGATCCCGATCATCGCGCTGAGCGCATGGGTGTTCCAGCCCCACATCGCCGAGCGCGCGACGGAAAACGGCTGGCTCATCTCCGAGAACCCGGCCACGAGCAACGGAGGCGGAAGCGGCGCGAGCCCGACCAGCAACGACTGACGACCGGGTCCATACCGGCTCCCTTCCTTCGGAACTCGAGACGGTCGTCCTCGCGGCCGCCGCGCCAGGTCCCGCCCGCGGTACGGGCGTCGGCGCTACGCGTCCGAATTCGAGTCCGCGTCCGCGACGATCGACGCGAAGTTCTCGACGACGCGGGTCGCGTTCACCGCTTCGAATCCGCGATCGTCTTCGGTCCAGCCGAAATCGGCCTCGAGGCGGTCGCGCAGATCGGCGGTGAACTCGGGGTGGAACTGCACCGTCCACAGCGGCGCCGTCCGGTGGCGCGTGGCGAACGCGGGGTAGTAGTCGGCCGAGCCGATGATCTCCATCTCCGCACCGGTGTCGGTGACGATATCGCCGTGCGTGACTGGGACGACCGACGAGACGCCGTCGAAGAGCGGGTCGTCGTCGAGGTCGGCGGCGACCGGTCGCGCGGTCGTCTCGACGTGCTCGACGGTGCCGCCGAGCGCCGCGTTGGCGATCTGATGGCCGAAGCAGACGCCCAGCGTCGGGAGTTCGCGATCGATCAGTTCCCGAACGAGCCGTTTCTGCTCGGCGATCCACGGTCGGTCGTCGACCTCGTAGACCCCCGCGGTACTCCCCGTGATGACGACGCCGTCGGTGGCCTCGAGGGCGGGCCGTTCGCCGGCGGGGTAGTCGACCGTTCGCGTAGTAGCCGCGGCCTTCGAAACGAACCGCTCGAGCGCGTCGCAGTGGTACTCGCAGTCGGAATCGACCTCGTTGCGGACGACGGTGATCGTCGGCGACTCCATCGCGTCGGTGTTGTCGGTCGCGGGAAAAAGGCGTATCGACGGGACGTCGTACTGCGACTCGAGACCGTTGCGAGCGCAGGGACTAGTTCGATTCCTCGCGTCGCCGACGGTCCGCATATGACCGACTACGAGATGCACGAGCCCGACTTTTCGGGAACGACGACCGAGGAGTGGGACGAGCCGCAACTCGAGGACTTCGACACGGACGACTTAGGGGAGGTCGCGGACCACTTCATTCTCTCGTCGTCGGGGTTTCCGCCGGAGAACTTCACGGACCTGAAACTGCCCGTCGTCGATCCGGACGGGAAGCTGAACAAGAACGCACTTCAGACGGCCAAGAGCGGCGGTCACGGCGTCGGCGCGGTCGAGGATCTGGACGACGAGAAGGCAGAAGAGATCGAGGACATGATCGACGAACTCGCGAACGATAACTTCGAGGACGCCGATTTCGGGGACGAGTGATTCGTCGGTGATCCCACTGCTCGTCGTCTCTGCAGACGGACGTGAAACCAGTACCTCGAAGCGCGAACTGGCGTACGGTGGCGCGCGCCGTCGGCCGGCCGAGTGATACCGAGGACGGCCGACAACATCGTGCGAGGGACGAGCGAGAGAGTGAAGTGAACGAGCGAATCGGCTGGGGAGGGCGTGGAACCCCCAGTTGCCACGACAGTAGCGTAATCCGTAACGACAGTAGCGTAATCCGTACGGTCTCGAATACTCGAGTTGCGAACGGGATTCCGGCCACTCACGCGGGACTCGAGGCCGACGACCCGCCGCGGCGGAGCAGTTTGACGATGCCCTGCGCGGCCATGCCGAGGACCGTCCACTTCCAGGCGAGGACGGCGACGCCGACCAGCAGGAGGCCGCGAGTCCTGTTACCGCCGTCGAACGCCCGTTTCGCGTCGGAGAGTACCGAGACCACCGTCAGCGACCGCGTCGCCTTCGAGCCGAGGAGTTTTTTGAGTACCATATCCGTCCTCGGGACGCCGACCGAATAACGAGCGTCCCGGCCCGCGCAAGCGCGGCCGAACCGCCCTCGAGCCGTCGGTCACTCCGGATCGAAGCCGCCGACGAGGCGCTCGAGCCCGAAGAGGGCGACGGCTCCGAGAACCGCCCACGCGGCCGTCAATGCGACCGTCTCGACCGTCCACGCGGACGCCTCGCCGATATTGTGCAGCGGGGCGGGAGTCGACCCGGCGATCAGACTCACCAGAAAGATCATCGTTACCTCGCGGTGGCGGGCCAGCGCCGCGCGGACGACGCGAGCGATCGTCACGAGCCCGACGATCCCGCCGGCGACGAACAGCGCGACGGTCGTCCCCGGGTCGACGACGGCCGCGAGCGAGCCGCCGACGACGAGGTCGGTGACCGCGTGAACGAACGCGCTCAGTTCCCCGGAGAGGTAGACGTACTGGCCGAGCAGGATCAGGATGAGCGAGCCCGAGATCCCCGGCAGGATCATCGCGCTGATGGCGACGGCGCCGGCGAGGAAGATCACGACTCCGCCGCTGCCCGGAAGTTGGACGACGTCGGCGGCGACCAGCAAGGCGAGCCCGGCACCGGCCAGCCCGGCGACGACGTGGCTCGGCGAGGAGATCTCGAGGCTCCGGTAGAGGGCGACCGCCGAGGCGGCGATCAGGCCGGTGAAGAAGCCGAACAGGGCGATCGGGTGGGACGACTCGAGCGACGAGACGATGTCCGCGATGAAGACGACGGCGGTGACCATCCCGACGCCGAGGGGCAGCAGGAACTGGAGGTCCATCTCGAGGAGCGCGTCCCGGGCCTGGGAGCGCCGCTCGGGGCGATACCCTCGCAGGACGGTGAGCGCCCGTCCGGGGGTGAGCGCGGTCACGGCGGCGATCAGCCGTCCGTAGAAGCCGAGCAGGAGCGCGATGGTGCCGCCCGAGACGCCGGGCAGGGCGTCGACCGCGCCCATACAGAGGCCGTACGCGTAGGCGCGAAGCAGTTCGACGCGGTCGACCACGTCGGTGCGTTCATACTCCATGCGTCCCCTCTCGTCGCCGTCCGTTCGGAGTGGGGATCGATCCGAGTCGGTACCGCGCCGACGAACCGAGGGGCGGTCTGGTCTGCATAGTCGAGTGGGTAACGCGCGGCCGTATAAAAGTGCGACACCGACGTCGGCGCGTGTCTCCGGACCGCCCGTCGACCCGCGTCGCCTGTCGGCCCGTTCCCGCGTCGCGACGGCCGCGCGCTCGCTCAGGCCGGCCGCCCCATCGTGTACAGGAACATCGGCGTTTGTCCGGCGGCACGCGGCGCGAAGAAATCCGTCACGACGTCGTCGTAGAAGGTCAGCCCCGTCCCGCCCAGCGTCCGGTGGGCGTAGGTTCCCAGGTACAGTCGGCCCGCCGTCAGCGCGGCCTCGAGTTGGGCCGCGCGATAGCTGCGATCACCGAGCGCGTCGACGAGCGCCTCTAAGTCGGTCAGGAAATAGATGCAGACGGCGGCCTCGCCGCCGAGGCGCTGGTCCAGCGCGAGGTGGCTCGCCTCCCGACGGAACTCGCCCGACTGCAGCCGCTCGAGTTCGCCCGCGTCGGGGTGGTAGTGGTAGCTGCCCGACTCGAGACCGTCGACGCCGTTGACGATCAGATAGGGGTCGACGAACGAGAGCGGCGGGTCGGCTCCGGTCTCGCTCCGGTCGGCCCCGCCCCGCACGTCCATCGGAACGCCGCGGACGGCCCGGTCGAGCACGGTCGATAGCTGTCTGAAGCTGATCGGCTCGCGCTCGTACTCGCGACAGGAGCCGCGTCGACGGATCGTTCGATGGAGAGGACGGCTCGAGGCCCGCTCGTGGCCGACCGGCTCGAGCGGAACGCGCTCGCCGTTGCCGGGGTCGCGGGTGCCGATCGTCCGGTTCTCCCTCGGTCCCCTGGCGCGCCATGACTCGGCAGCGGCACCGTCCTCGAGCGTTCCGGCCTGCCAGGCCTCGTGGATCAGCGGAAATTCCCGTTCGTTCGGTGAGAGAGTTTCAGTAGCGGGATCGATCGGGTCGATATCGGCGGACGCCGAACTCGGAACGGGCGCGCCCGCGCCGATCGGGACGATCTCGAGGGGCACCTCCCGCTCGGGATCGACGCCGAGCAGATCGGCGACGGGTCGATCGGCGAAGCCGGTGACGACCTCGGCGCGGTAGTCCAGCGCGTGGGCGACCGAGAGCAGGTTCGCCAGCGTCGTTCCCGAGTCCCAGAAGGCGTGACGGACGGTGCGAGCCTCGTACTTCCAGGCGTTTCGCCACCACGTCGAGGTCGCGACGACCGATAGCGGCGCGTCGGTAACGGCGTCGTACTCGGTGGCGGCCGCCAAGACGTCGCGGTAGTCGCCCTCGCGGAGGACGTCGAGCGAGAGCGTTCGGGGATCGAAGTGATAGACGCCGGCCTCGAGGTCGCGATCGGCAGTCGAGGCGTCGTCCGACCCCTCGAGGTCGCCGCAGACGACGTACAGATCGACGTGGTAGAGCGCGCCGGTGGTCGCCGCCGCACGGAACAGTTTCGTCCGGTTTCGGAGGTCGATCTCCTTCGTGATACCCGCAGCGTAGTAACAGAGCGTCGTGACGGTCTCGCGGTCGGGACGTCGCTCCCGCCTCGAGTCGCCGTCGGGCGTCGGCTCGGCGATCGCCGACAGCGCCGGCTGCTGGGGCGGCCGGATCCGCTCGGCGAGCGGTATCGACGGCAGGTCGACGTACGCCTTGTACGGCGTCGGCTTGTTGTCGAAATTCAGTCCCGTACTCCCCTCGCGGACGCTTCTGGGCGAGTGTTTCGTCCGGCGGTGGTAGTCGAGCGCTCCGGTTGGCATGCGCCGAGCTACCACGCCGACCGCGAAAAACCGGGCGGGAACTTTTTCTCGCTCCGGTTGGATACGACCGTCGAGAAGCAATGGATCTCGAGACGATCCCGGGCGTCGGCGAAAAGACCGCTCGGGCGCTGGAAGCGCTCGACGAGCCCGAGCGCGCGCTGCGGCGGGGCGACGTCGCGACGATCGCGACCGCGCCGGGGATCACACAGGGGCGGGCCGCGCGCATCGCGCGCGGCGCGATCCGACAGGAACACGACGATCCCGGCGGCTTCCTCGCGACCGACCGCGCCCGCGAGGTCTACCGGGAGGTGCTCGATCTGCTGCAAGCGCGGACCGTCACCGACTACGCCGCCCAGCGACTCGAGACGATCTACCCGAGTCCGCGCCGCTCGCGCATCGAGGACGTCCAGGCGTTCGCCCGCGAAGCCATCGAGCGCGACTACGACGACGCGGTGCTCGAAGCCCTCGAGGGCCTCGAACCCCTTCGGAATCCGGGCGACGTTCGCGTCCGCGAGCGCTGTCTGGCGACGACCGACGCCGAGCGCTACTCCGAAGCGCGCGAGGCGATCCCGGAACTCTCCGTCGAGGTCGTCGAGGACGCGCAGGGGCTGGCCGAACTCGCGCGGGGCTACTCGACCGTGATCGCCCTGGACGAGTCGTTCGCCGGCGTCACCCTCGAGGGCGACGTGCAGGTCAAACCCGACGCGCTCGAGAACCCGGCGGAGGTAGTCCCGGAGCGGCCGCTGTCCTTCTTCGCGCGCAACCGGGACCGCTTGCAGGCGGCCGTCGAGGTGCATCGAACGGCGGACCTGGAACCGGCCTGCGACCTCGAGGCCCTCGAGGACGGCCTCTCGCGGCTCGACGAGGACGGCACCGTCGCGGGCGACGACGAACTCGATCGCCTGACGACGGCGGTCGACGATCTGGACGCGGCCGCGAGCGCGGCGGAAAGCGTGGCCAACGACCGCCTGCGGGAGGCGATCCGCGAACAGGACGTGACGATCGAGGGCTCGGACCTGCTCTCCTTAGTCGAGCGGGGCGCCGGCGTCGACTCCCTGCTCGCGCGCGAACTGGCCGACGAGTACGCCGCGGCCGTCGAGGCCGCCCGCGAGCACCTCGTCGACGCGCTCGACCTCGATCAGGGGGAGAGCGAGATCGCCCGGCGCGCGTTCAGCGACGAACCGGCGTTTCCGGTCGAGCGCGACGAGGCGGTCGTCTCGCGGCTTCGCGAGGAGCTCACGGCGGCCAAGGAGCGCCGCGCCGGCCGGCTCAAACGCGAGCTCGCGGCCGATCTGGCCGACCAGCGCGAGGGCGCCCGCCAGCTCGTTCGGGACGCCCTCGAGCTGGACGTCGAACTCGCCATCGCCCGCTTCGCGCGGGAGTACGAGTGTACGATGCCGGAGTTCGTGGGTGAGAGCGGTGAAACCGCGACCGAGAGCGACGATTCCGTCGGCTTCGCCATCGAGGGCGGCCAGTCGCCGCTGCTGGACGAACCGCTCGAGGCCATCGATCCCGTCGACTACGCGGTCTCGGACGTCGCCCTGCTGTCGGGGGTCAACAGCGGCGGGAAGACCTCGACGCTGGATCTGGTCGCCAGCGTCGTCGTGCTGGCCCACATGGGCCTCCCCGTGCCGGCCGAGCGCGTGCGCCTCCGGCGGTTCGACGACCTCCACTACCACGCCAAGACCCAGGGAACGCTCGACGCGGGCGCCTTCGAGTCCACCGTTCGGGAGTTCGCCGACCTCGCGCAGGGCGGCGAGGGCTCGCTCGTGCTCGTCGACGAACTCGAGAGCATCACCGAACCCGGCGCGTCGGCGAAGATCATCGCCGGCATCCTCGAGGCGCTCTCAGAGAACGGCGCGACGGCCGTCTTCGTCTCCCACCTGGCCGGCGAGATCCGCGAGATGGCCGACTACGACGTGACCGTCGACGGCATCGAGGCGGTCGGCCTCGTTGACGGCGAACTCGAGGTCAACCGTTCGCCCGTCAAGGACCACCTCGCGCGGTCGACGCCCGAACTGATCGTCGAGAAACTGGCCGACGAAGCCCGGGACGACGCGGTTGCGACCAACGGCGGCGCGCCCGCAAACGACGGCGATGGCGACCCGGAACCAGTCTTCTACGATCGCCTCCTCGAGAAGTTCGACTAGTTCGATTCGTCCAAGTCGGTTGCCCGCTCGGCTCCCGCTTGATCCCCGCTCGAGTGTCGGGACAGGGCGCTTCTCGAGGCGTCGGTTGCGGACGAGCCGCGATAGAACGACCGCCGAACGGCGTTCCGTCCTGCGACTCGAGACAGCCGATCGGCATGCGGTGGCGCGCGCTGTCGATCGGACGAGCGAGCGCGAGTCCGGTCGATGACGTTGTGCGAGGGATGAGCGCCGGAGCGTAGCGACTGAGCGAATCGGTTGGGGAGGGTGTGGAATACCCCGGCGCCACGGTAGCAGTCCAATTGGTGGCGGTCCGTTTCATCTCGAGCACACGACCGGTATTCAGGAATTGCCTCGCCCTCCCCAGCCGCTTCGCTCCCTTCGGTCGCTCATCCCTCACACAGTGTCGGCGACGCCCCCTCACAATGCTCGGGAACGTCGCCAGTGCGCGCCGCCGCACGCCGGCTGGACGAATCGAAGCGACGTGGACGGAATATGATCCGTTCGACGGCCACCTGATAGACCACGGAACCGGTTCGGTCGAATCCTGTTCCCGCAAATGCAAGTGCAATAGCTACCCACGTCCCTGAGCGATGCTATGACATGCCCTACCAGTTCGAGTGTTCGGCGGATCACTGCCAGTTTCTGATCCGCTCGAGCAGTTCCGACGAGGTGGAACGGTTGGTGCGAGCGCACGTTCGAATGACCCACGACGGACGGATCGCGAAGGCCGATATCGAACGCGAGACGGACCGCGTCGAACTGGCGTAGGCGGGCCGTGCGAGCGAGTCGACTACGCTGGAGCCGCCGCCGGTCGACCGCTCAACTGTGCCAGTCCAAGATTCGCTGGTGGCCCCACGATTTCTCGTCGTCCGCGTCGTCGCCGGTGATCGCCGCGAGCGAGTCGGCGTCGCGCTCCTCGAGGAACGAGGCGAGTTCGTCGACGTACCGTGCGATCGCCGCGAGCGTCGCCTCGTCCTGCAGCGCGAAGGCTTCGACGATGGAGTCGGACGCCGCCTCCGGTGCGACGTAGGTCTCCTTGCGGGCGTACTCGCCGATGTCTCGCAGCGTCTCCGGCGAGTGATCGATGAACTGATCGAGCAGGAAGTCAGGGATCGCCGCCGGTGGCTTCGGTGGGGTCATATCGGTCTCCTCGGAAGACTGTCTACTTTATCGATATTAATTATTGTGATATGGTCACACATTCCAGGCATGCCTTCGCGGATCGCGGGATCGGGCGCCCGAATCCTTAAGACGCTTCGGAAGCAGGGTGAAAGTGATGGCAGACGACCCCGAGGAGGGGATGTTGTCGTGGGACGAATCCGTGTTCCGGGACGAGCACGTCTTCGAGATCGACTACGTTCCCGAGACGTTCAAGCACCGTGAAGGCCAGACCCAGAGCCTGACGTACGCGCTTCGGCCGGCGGTGCGCGGCTCCCGACCGCTGAACGTCATGGTCCGCGGACCGCCGGGTACCGGCAAGACGACGGCCATCCAGAAGCTGTTCGACGAGGTGGGCGCCCAGACCAGCGACGTCCGCACCATCCGCGTCAACTGTCAGGTCAACGCCACCCGGTACTCGGTGTTCTCGCGGCTCTTCGAGGGGACCTTCGACTACGAGCCCCCGTCCTCGGGCATCTCGTTCAAGAAGCTGTTCGGCCAGATCGCCGAGAAGCTCGTCGAGGAGGACAAGGTGCTCGTCGTCGCCTTAGACGACATCAACTACCTCTTCTACGAGAACGAGGCCTCGGACACGCTCTACTCGCTCCTGCGGGCCCACGAGGAGTACCCCGGCGCGAAGATCGGAGTCGTCGTCGTCTCCTCCGACCCCGCACTGGACGTCATCGACGAACTCGATTCGCGGGTCCAGAGCGTCTTCCGCCCCGAGGACGTCTACTTCCCCGTCTACGACCAGCCCGAGATCGTCGATATCCTCGACGAGCGCGTCAAACGCGGCTTCAACGACGGCGTCATCGCCCGGGACACCCTCGAGTACGTCGCCGAACTCACCGCCGACAGCGGCGATCTGCGGGTCGGGATCGACCTGCTGCGCCGGGCCGGGCTGAACGCCGAGATGCGGGCCAGCCGCACCGTCGAGCGCCAGGACGTCGAGGAGGCCTACGAGAAGTCCAAGTACATCAACCTCTCGCGGAGCCTCTCGGGGCTGACCGACACCGAACGGACGCTGCTCGAGGTGATCGCCCACCACGACGGCGAACAGGCCGGCGACGTCTACGACGTCTTCCACGAGGAGACCGAACTGGGCTACACGCGCTACTCCGAGATCGTCAACAAACTCGACCAGCTGGGGCTGATCGACGCCGACTACGCCGAGGTCGACGGCCGCGGCCGGTCGCGGTCGCTGTCCTTATCCTACGAGAAGGACGCGGTGTTGGAACGGCTCGAGTGAGCGGCGGTCGCGAGTCCGCGAGTCGTCCGTTCTCACCGACGTCTGTCCGGCCGATAGCAATGCCGGCCCGCCGCTTAACCGCCGACGCGCCGTAATTCGAGGTATGTCCACGAATTCGGGGCAGCCGACGCTCCTGATCTACGGCTCGTACGGCTTCGTCGGCGACCTCGTCGCTCGCGAAGCGATCGACCGCGGACTGGATCCGATCCTCGCGGGCCGCGACCGCGAACGGGTCCGAAAGCAGATCGACGAACTCGAGCAGCGGGGTCGCCGGTTCTCGCTCGAGGACCCCGTGACCGTCGCGACGGCCCTCGAGGACGTCGACTGCGTCCTGAACTGCGCGGGGCCGTTCTCGAACACCGCCGAGGCGCTGGTCGAGGGCTGTCTCCGCAGCGAGACGGACTACGTCGATATCACCGGTGAGATTCCAGTCATCGAGTCGATTCACGACCGCGACGCGGAGGCGACCGAAGCGGGGATCACCCTCCTGCCGGCCGCCGCCCTCTCGACGATTCCGATGGACTGTCTGGCCGCCCACCTCGCCGACCGGCTGCCGGAAGCGACTCACCTCGCGCTGGGCGTCGACTCGTTCCGAGTGCCCTCGATCGGGACGCTCCGGACGGTCATCGAGGGCGCCGATACGGAGAACGCCGTCCGCCGCGACGGCGACCTCGAGAGCGCGCCGACGGGGTGGAAGACCCGCGAAATCGACTTCGGTCGCGGCGAACGGCCGGCGGTGACGATGCCGATGGGCGACATTTCGACGGCCCACTACACGACCGGGATTCCGAACGTCGAGATGTACGCGGTGATGCCCCAGCCCGCTCGCACCGCGCTGCGGCTGCATCGCTACCTCTCGCCGGTGTTCGAGTCGAAACCGGTTCGCTGGACGCTGAAACAGTTGGTCGGCGTCCGCGAGGGTCCCTCCGAGCGGGCCCGCGAGCGCGGCTCGGCCTACGTCTGGGGCGAAGCGCGCACCGAAGACGGCGAGCGCGTCGTCTCCCGCCTGCGGACGCCCGATCCGTACGTCGTCACCGTCGACGGCGCGGTGACGGTCGCCGAGCGGGTGCTCGCGGGCGATGCCGACGCCGGATTCCAGACCCCCGCCGGCGCGTTCGGCGCCGACTTCGTCTTCGAACTCGAGGGCGTCGAGGGCTTCTTCGACGAGGAGACGCCAGCGGAGACGTCGCCGGTGAGTCCGCTGCTGCAGTAACACCGACTGCCGCGTTTCTCGCCTCGAGAGTGCAGCTACGAGCGGGACATCGATCCGAAACGGCCGCTCGCATCGCTTCGAGAGTGATTCGACGCGTCCGCTTCCCGTTCGATCGAACGCGCGGGAGAACGTCGTTCCGCCGCGAATCGCGCTATAACTCGAGCGTGTAGACCGCCTCGTCGTAGAACTCGCCGTCGATCTCGACCTCGCCGACGTCGGTCCGCTCGAAGCCAAATCCCTCGTAGAACTGCCGACTGGCGTCGTTGAAGGCGAAGTCGAAGGCGCGGATCCGTTCGACGTCGTAGACCCGGAGCTGCTCGACCAGCCGCTCGTGGAGGTCGGTGCCGACGCCCGCCGCTTGACGGTCGGGATCGACGTACATCCGGAGGATGTCGGCCGTGTCGCCCTGGACGACCGCGTGGGTGAAGCCGACGATTTCGTCGTCGGACTCCGTCCGGCTCTCGTCGGTCGCCTCCACGACGAGGACGACCGTCCCCGGCGCCTCGAGCGGCATCGAGTCGTCGGTGTACCAGTTCTCGACGGTTCGGTCGATCAGGTCTTCGTCGAGTTCGTCGTAGGTATCGTGCCAGGTCTTCCGCGCGACCGCTCGTATGTCCGGAAAATCGTCGTCCGCTGCCGGACGAATCCTCATACTCGTACTTACTAGGACGGACATAAAGTGACTTCGACCGCGGGACCGACTCGCGACGTCGGTTCGACGCGAGAAGAGTCAGTTCGGCCGTTCGGGACGGCTCACTCGCGAACGTCGAATCCCCGCTCGCGGAGGAGGTCGGGCACTCGATCCCGGTGGTCGCCCTGTAGTTCGATCCGGCCGTCGTCGACGGTTCCGCCCGTCCCCATCGAACTCTTGAGGTCCGACGCGATCGATTTGATCTCGTCCGACTCGAGGTCGAACCCCTCGACGATCGTCACCGGCTTGTCGTACCGACGGCTTTCCGTCCGGATCGATAACATCTGCTGTGACGTCTCGAGGTCGCCCTGACTGTCGAGTTCGTCCAGCAGGTCGTCGAGTTCGTCGTCGTTTGACATGCCGTATCATAGGACCGGTACGGGGGATAGCCCTGTCCTTGCTTTCGCAACGGTCGGAAGACGACGCCCGGTAGCGGTATCGGCCACCTCGGGTTCGAACTACGCCTCGAGATCGAACTCGAGGACGTCACCCTCGCTGACGCCGCGTTCGGTCGTCCACTCGTAGGTGACCTCGAGCACGTACTGACCCCGGCCGGGGTAGCGCTGATCCTCCCCGACCTCGTTCGGCCCCGGTGCCGGGGCGTGGTGGATGTCGGTGATCGTCCCGTCCGCGTCGGCGTAGACGATGTCGATGCCGAAGTCCATCTCGCGCATGACGAAGGCGCGCTCCGCGACCGACTCGTAGACGAACAGCATGCCGCGGTCGTCGGGGAGTTCCTCGGTGTCGCTGAGCCCGAGGTACCTGAGCTCGCGCGTGTCGGCGATCGCCGCCGTCACCGACCCGAGTTCGTCGCCGTCCGCCGTCACGACCCTGACCTCGGTCGTCTCGTAGTCCTCGTGAACCGGTTCCGCGTCGGCGTCGGTCTCGTTCCCGTCCCCACCTTCGTCGCTCGCCGACTCCGTCTCGTTCCCCTCCTCGACCTCGTCGCTCGTCGCCTCCGTTCCGTCGGCCGGCTCGGCCTGCGCCTCACCGTTTGCCTCGCCCGAGTCGCCCGCGTCGAGACAACCAGCGACCGCGAGCGCGCCGGAAACGCCGAGAACGTGCCGTCGGCTCAACCCGTTTTTCATAGCAGTGGCTCCAACGATGCGGGATAAGTTACTTGTGAAAGGACTAGCGAATTAACCGTTCTGAGAGGGGTGACGGCGACCGCTACCGATGTCGGTCAGCGCGTTTCCGTTACAGCCGCGATTTGAGGGTCTCCGCGGTCTTCTCGCCGATCCCCTCGACGCTCTCGAGGTCGTCCACGGTCGCCTCGCGGACGTTCTCGACGCTGCCGAACCGACCGAGCAACCGCTTTCGCGTCTCGGGACCGACGCCGGGGACGTCGTCCAGCACGGTCTTGACCTCGTCGCGGACGGTCTGGTGGTACTGGACGGCGAAGCGGTGGGCCTCGTCGCGGACTCGCTGGAGCAGGTGGAGGTGCGGCGCGTCGCTGGGCCACGAAAACGTCCGATCGGGCGTCACGACGCGCTCCTCGGCCTTCGCCAGCGCGACCGCGGGCACGTCCCAGCCGACGGCGGCGAGCGCGTCGCGGGCCGCCTCGAGTTGCCCCTCGCCGCCGTCGATCAGCAACAGGTCGGGGTCGGGGCGGTCGTCTCGCCCCTCGACGGCGCGGCTGGCGCGCCACTCGAGGAGGGTCCGCATGTTGTCGTAGTCGTCGTTCTGGTCGGTGAGCTTCTTCCGGCGATAGTCGGCCTTTTCAGCGCTGCCGTCGACGAACGTCACGTTGCTGCCGACCGCCGACTTCCCCTGCGCGTGGCTCACGTCGAATCCCTCGATCCGCCGGGCCGCGTCGATCTCGAGGGCGTCGGCGAGCATCCCGCACTCGTCGCGGCCGCCGACGTTCCGGCGGGCGTTCTTCAGCGCGAGGTCGACCAGTTTGGCCTCCCGGCCGGCGCCGGGGACGCGGACCGAGACGCCCTCGGCCTCGAGCCACGCCGCGACCTCGCCGTCGCCGTGGCGTTCGGGAAGCAACAGGGCGTCGGGCAGGTCGCGCTCGGCGTAGTACTGGACGATGAAGGCGGCGAGGACTGCGGGGACGCCGCCCTCGTCGCCGCCGTGGCCGTCGTCGCGAGTCGCGTCGGTCGGGTCCGCCGCGCCCGGCGCCTCGAGCGTGTGCCGGTCCCGGTCGACCAGTTTGCCGCGCTCGGCGCGCAGGCGGGCGACGGTGGCGTCCTCGCCCTCGATGGCGACGCCGAGCACGTCGACGGCGCGCTCGTCGCCGACCGACTGGACGGCCTCGCCGCCCTCGCCGTGAAAGGCCTCGACCGTCTCGAGGCGGTCCCGGAGGTTGGCGGCGCGCTCGAAGTTCTGGTCCTCCGCGGCGGCCTCCATCTCGCGGCGCAGCGGGTCCGCGAGGATCCCCGTCTCGCCCTCGAAGAAGCGCTCGACCGCGGACACGTCCTGGACGTAGCTCTCGAGGTCGATCTCGCGGGTGCAGGGCGCGGTACACAGCCCCATCTCGTAGTCGAGGCAGGGGCGGTCGCGACCGCTGTACTTGTGGTCCGAACAGCCGCGGACGCCGTAGGTCTCGCGCAGGGCTTTCACGACGGTCTCGACCTGTCCCTTGTTCGTATAGGGGCCGAAGACCGTCGCGGACTCGTTCGGGTCGCGCGTGATCTCGATCTGTGGGGCCTCGTGGTCGGTCAACTGCACCATCGGGTAGGACTTGTCGTCCTTGAGTCGGACGTTGTAGCGGGGCTGGTGGCGCTTGATCAGGTTCGCCTCGAGGAGTAAGGCCTGCGTCTCGGTGTCGGTGACGGCGATCTCGATCTCGTCGGCGCGGTCGACCATCCGGCGGATCCGCGCCGTCCGCGGATCGGCGTAGGAGCGGACCCGACTCCGGAGGTCGACGGCCTTCCCGACGTAGAGGGTGGTTCCCTCGGCCCGGAACTGGTAGACGCCGGGCTCACGCGGCAGCGACTTCGCTCGTTCGCGAACCCCGTCGGCGTTCATCGGCGGGCCTAGGGCGCCAGTGGCTTTCAGCCTGACTCATCGGCCCCGCCGGCCGACGGGTCATCGCGCTGCGGATCGGTGGATGGCGACCGCTCGGTCGGCGACTCGCCGGTCGCGGCGCCGCCGTCCGCGGGCGCCGGGTTCGGGAGGATCGCCTCCTCCAGAGCGACCGCCCGCTCGGCCTCGAGATCGGCGTCGGTGACCGGGAACAGGACGTCGTCGCCGCCGCTGACCCGGAGCGCGAGCCGCTGTACGCGCGACCGGGCGTAGGCGGCGAAGAACAGGACGGCGAGCGCGAGCAGGACGCCGCCGCCCACGAGGATGGACAGGTCGAACACCGTCAGCACCGTCGAGAGGGTCTCGAGGGTGCCGTCGGCGATACCGGTCGGATCGCCGGTGTTGCCGGCGTAGTCGTCGGCGAGGGCGGCGAGATCGAACATCGTCCCGACCAGAAGGAGGCCGAGGCCGAGGAACAGGAAGAGAGTCGCCCAGACGAGTCGGCCCGGCGCGCTGTCGGTCTCGACGGAGACTCGCGTGACGTTCGGGCGCTCGACGGACCGGTAGTTCGGGCCGTCCACATCGGGCGTGAAGGCCAGCACGCGACGGTTCGTGACGACGACCGTCGCTTTCTCGAGGTCGACGCGATGCCGTTCGCGCTCGCCCTCGTCCAGCAGTTGGTCGACGTGCTCGCTCCAGGTTTCCTGCATCGAATCGGACCCTCCGACCTCGAGAGGCAAGTAGCTCGCGACATCTGTCGCTGCGTGAGACCGCGTCCCGCGTACCGGCCCCGGATCTGAGAGCGACACGGTACATTCTCGGTCGTCGACGCGCAAGAGACGCCCATGAGTGAGTCGACAGTGCGGTGCTGGCTCGTCGAGCGCGACTTCGATAGCCGGAACATCGTGACGCTCGTCTATGCGACGCCGGACGGGTCGCGGTATCAGCAGCGAGAGCGGTCGGGCCAGTCGCTGCAAACCGGCGGGACGGTCACCGCAGCGGTCGACGTCCCCGAGGACGAACTCGAGCCGGTCGACGACGCGGAGACCCGGGAGCGGTACGCCACGGAGGCCGAACGAACCGCCGAGCAGTACGAGCCGGAGGACCCGATATAGACCGTTTCTTCCTCTCGCTGAAGCGGTATATTATCGTGGGAGAGTAACAACTCTTATCGGACGCGGGTGAGACCACACAGCTATGCCAGCTATTACGGTCGACGACCTGACCAAGTCTTACGGTCAGACCCTCGCGCTCGAGGACCTCTCGTTTCAGGTCCAGAAGGGCGAGGTATTCGGGTTCCTCGGTCCGAACGGGGCCGGCAAGTCGACGACGATCAACGTCATCCTCGACTTCATCCGGCCGACCGCCGGGCAGGTGACCGTCCTCGGGATGGACGCCCAGGCCAACAGCCGCGAGATCCGCTCGCGGACCGGCGTTCTCCCGGAGGGCGTCGAGACCTACGACCGCCTGACGGCCCGCCAGCACCTCGAGTTCGCCATCGACTCGAAGGGGTCCGACGACGATCCTCGCGAGCTGCTCGAGCGGGTCGACCTCGCCGACGCTATCGACAAGAAGGCCGGCGGCTTCTCGAAGGGGATGTCCCAGCGGCTCATGCTGGCGATGGCCCTCGTGGGCCAGCCGGACCTCCTCATTCTGGACGAGCCCTCGACGGGGCTCGACCCCAACGGCGCCCGCGAGATGCGCCAGATCGTCCGCGAGGAGAACGAGCGCGGCGCGACCGTCTTCTTCTCGAGTCACATCATGGAGCAGGTCGAAGCGGTCTGTGACCGCGTCGGCATCCTCCGCGACGGCGAGATGGTCGCCGTCGACACCGTCGAGGGGCTGCGCGACTCCGTCGGCGGCGCGACGACGCTGCGAGTCACCGTCGACCGCCTCGACGACGAGACGCTGCAGGTCGTCCGCTCGCTGCCGGACGTCTCCGACGCCACGGTCGAGGACCGGAATCCGCCGGTGCTCGTCGCCCAGGTCGAGGGCTCCAAGACGGCCGTCCTCGGCGAGCTCGAGGACCGCGGCATCGAGGTCAGAGACTTCACGACCAGGGAGGCCTCGCTCGAGGACGTCTTCCAGTCGTACACGACCGGTTCGGAGGTGCACGCGCGATGAGCACCGACACCGCGACCGGATCGCAGTCGGGGTCGGGATCGGCCTCGAGTTCGGTCAACGCAGAGAGCGTCCGCGCCGTCGCGAAGAAGGACTTCCAGGACGCCGTTCGCTCGTGGATGTTCTGGGGACTGAGCGCCTTCTTCTTCCTGTTGCTGGTCGGCGTGACCGGCGCGCTCTCGTACTTCGGTGCCGACGTCTCGCCGACGCAGGCGGAGACGACGGGGGCGCTCGTCTCGCTGGTCAGCCAGATGACGAAGGTCGTCATTCCGCTGATCGCGCTGGTGCTGGGCTGGAAGGCCATCGCCGGCGAGCGAGAGACCGGGAGCATCAAGGTGTTGCTCTCGCTGCCTCACTCGCGCAAGGACGTGCTGCTGGGCAAACTACTCGGCCGAGCGGCCGTGCTCTCGCTGTCGCTAGTCATCGGGTTCGTCCTCGCGGCCGCCGTCGTTGCGGCGATACTCGGGAGCTTCGACGTGGTCGAGTACGCCGGACTGCTCGGGATGGCGATCCTCTACGGGCTCGCGTACACCAGCATCGCCGTCTCGCTCTCCTCAGTGACCAAGTCGACGACGATCGCCGGTGCCGCGATGTTCGGCATCTTCCTTCTGTTTTACGGCGTTTGGAACGGTATCCTCACCGGGGTTCAGATCCTGATGTCCCGGGGTACGATCGAGGGCGTCGAATACACGCGGACCTTCGAGATGGCCGACGGAACGACCGAACAGATAACGGCCCAACGAGTGCCCGACTGGGCGCTGTTCATCGACTCGCTCGATCCGGGCAACGCCTTCGGGAACGCGCTCTCGATCATCAGCTCCACCGTCGAGGGAACCACGTATCCGGACTACTACTTCTCGAGCGACGTGCCGTTCTACCTCGAGGACTGGTTCTCCTTTATCATCCTCCTGCTCTGGATCGTCGTCCCGATCACGATCGCGCTCTGGCGGTTCGACCGCGTCGACCTCTGAACTGACTCGCAGCCGATCCTCTCCTGCCTGCCGTTCACGCTAAAGGCTCCCCCGAAATCCGATCGCCAGCGATGACACTCCGCCCATCGTGGCAATCGATTTAGGTTTCGGGCGGTCGTACGTGCTCCCGTGACCGACTGCATCTTCTACGGCGGCAAGGGCGGCGTCGGCAAGACGACCTGCGCGGCGGCGACCGCCGTCCGACTGGCCGACGCCGGCCGGGAGACGCTGGTCGTCTCGACCGACCCGGCCCACTCGCTATCGGACTCGCTCGAGGTCGACCTCGGCGCCGAGCCCCGCGAACTCGAGGGCGTGGGCGACGAGCGTGGTAGAGAGCCCGGCAGCGATAGCGGCGGCAGCCTCTGGGCCGTCGAGATCGACCCCGACACGCAGAAGGAGCGCTACGAGAAACTGGCGCGGGCGCTCGCGACGGACCTCCGTAGCGCCGGCATTCGGCTGGACGACGAGGAGGTCCGGCGGCTGTTCGCCTCGGGCGCGCCGGCCGGCAGCGACGAGATCGCGGCGCTGGACCTGCTCGTCGAGTACGTCGACGAGGGCGACTGGGACGTCGTCGTCTTCGACACCGCGCCGACGGGCCACACCCTCCGGCTGTTCGACATGCCCGAGGTGATGGGGCTGGCCCTCGAAACGGCCCAGTCGCTGCGCGGCCAGGCCAAGCGGATCGGAAACGCCGCGCGGACGGCGGTGCTCGGCCCGATGTCGATGATGGGCTCGAGCAGCGACGACGAGGAAGAGAGCCTCGAGGCCTTTCGCACTCGCCTCGAGCGCGCTCGCGACCTGCTGACCGATCCCGAGCGCACGGAGTTTCGCGTCGTTCTCCTTCCGGAGAGGATGGCCATCGCAGAGTCCGAACGGCTAGTGGCGACGCTGCGGGAGGCCCACGTGCGGGTCGACCGCCTCGTCGTGAATCGGGTCTTCGAGGATCCGGAGGACGACTGCTCGCGCTGTCAGTCGCGCCACGAGCGGCACCGAGAGCGGGTCGCCGAGGTTCGGGAGACGTTTCCCGACCTCGAGGTCGTGACGCTGCCCGAACGAGAGGGCGAGGTGCAGGGCCTCGAGGCGGTGGCGGAGATCGCGGCGCGGTTGCCCGCCGAAGCGTGAGCGTGACCGCCGTCGGCTCGAGACGGCTCGGCAGCAACGGTGCGAAGGATGCCAGAGACGGGTGTCGAAAAACGGCGGAGCGGCCCCGTTTGTTTTACTTGTTGGACGCCCAATAGTAGCGTATGGCGCTTTCCATCGGCCGGAACACGTCCTCGATCGGCACTGCGATCGGACTGGCCGTCGCGATCGTCGCGATCGTCGGCACCCAGTTCCTCGGCTGGGAGTGGGGCGGTGGCCAACTCGGTCCCACGCTCATCGGCGCCGTCGCCGCCGCGATCGCCATCGTCGCGGTCATCAGTCGGCGTGACTGAGTTCACTGCGCGTCACCGCCGGCGTCAGTGATCGATCACTCGAGTTCGATTCCGTACTCCGCGAGCAACTCCCGAAACTCGTCCTCGTCGACGATTGGGACGTCGTTGGCCGCTGCGTCGTCGCGTTTCGTCTGCCCTGGATTCTCGCCGACCACGAGGTAGTCCGTGTTCCCCGAGACGCTGCCCGTCGCGTTGGCGCCGTGGGCCTCGACGGTCTCCTGAGCCTCGCCGCGGGTGACCCCCTCGAGCGAGCCCGTGAAGACGAACGTGAGTCCCTCGAGTTCGTCGCCGCCGGCCTCGAGATCGGACTCCTGCGGTGAGACGTGCTCGAGCAAGTCATCGACGGCCGCGGCGTTGGCCTCGCTGGTGAAGAACTCGTGGAGCTGTTCGGCGACGGTCTGGCCGACGTCCGGGACGTCCTCGAGGCGTTCGGGCTCGTCCTCGGCGGCCTCGCGGAACGCCTCGAAGGTGCCGAACTCGCGGGCGAGTTCGCGAGCCGTCGTCGGTCCGACGTGCGGGATACCCAGCGCCGAGAGGAAGTCGGCGAGCGGCGGCTCGCGGCTGGCCTCGATCTCGGCGAGGGCGTTCTCGGCGCTGGTCTCGCCCCAGCCCTCGAGTGCCGTGAGGTCCTCGCGGTCGAGTTCGTAGAGGTCCGCGACGGACTCGAGGAGGCCGGCGTCGACCAGCTGGCGGACGCTCTTCTCGCCGAGTCCCTCCAGATCGAGGCCGTCGTCGCCGGCGTAGTACTCGATCGAGCGCCGGAGTTGCGCGTCGCAGGCGAGGCCGCCGGTACAGAAGGCCATCGGGCCGTCGCGCTCGACGGCGCTGTCGCAGACGGGGCAGTGCTCGGGCAGCTCGTAGTGGCCCTCGCTGCCCTTCTCGACGACTTCCTCGACGTAGGGGATGACGTCGCCGGCCCGCTGGACGCGGACGGTGTCCCCGATATTCACGTTCTTCTCTTCGATTTCGTCGGGATTGTGCAGGCTCGCACGCGAGACCGTCACGCCGCCGACGTCGACCGGCTCGAGCAGGGCGACCGGCGTCAGCCGACCCGTGCGGCCGACCTGGACCGCCACGTCGACGATCGGCGTCACCTCTGCGCGGGCCGGGAACTTGTAGGCGAAGGCGTAGCGGTCGTGGCGGGCCGTGCGGCCGAGTTCCTCGCGGGCCTCGCGGTCGTCGACCTTGATGACGGTGCCGTCGATCTCGTAGTTCAGGTCGTCGCGGGCCTCGAGCATGCGGTCGCGGTAGTCGATGGCCTCGTCGATGTCGGCCGCGAACTCGATGTGATCGGTGACCCGGAGTCCCCACTCCGGGAAACGCTCGAGTTCGGCGCCGTGGGAGTCCTCGAGGTCGCTGGCCTCGAGCACGTCGAAGAAGAAGACCTCGAGGGGGCGGTCGGCGACGACCGAGGGGTCGAGCTGCCGGATCGTCCCGGCGGTCGCGTTCCGGGGGTTGGCGAACGGCTCCTCGCCGCGCTCGATGCGCTCGCGGTTGTGTTCCTGAAAGGCGTCCTTGGGCATGTAGACCTCGCCGCGGACGGCGAGGAAGTCGGGGTAGTCGCCGTGGAGCCGCTGGGGGACGGAACCGATCGTGCGCGCGTTGCGCGTCACGTCGTCGCCCTCGCGGCCGTCCCCGCGGGTCGCCGCCCGCTCGAGGCGGCCGTCCTCGTAGACGAACTCCATCGAGACGCCGTCGAACTTGGGTTCGCAGACGTAGTCGACGTCGCCGACTTCCCTGCGCACGCGGTCGGCGAACTCCCTGACGTCCTCCACCTCTCCGCTCTGATCGATCGAGAGCATCGGTGCGACGTGCTCGACCGTCTCGAACTCCTCGAGGGGCTCGCCGCCGACGCTGCGCGTCGGGCTGTCGGGGTGCTCGAGGCCGAAGGCGTCCTCGAGTTCCCGGAGACGGGCGAACAGGGCGTCGTACGTTCGATCGGCGATGAGCGGTTCGCTCTCGACGTAGTACCGGCGGTCGTGCTCGCGGATCGCGTCCCGGAGCAGTTCGACCTGCTCGCGGGCCTCGTCCTCCGAGAGTTCCTCGACCGGGGCGAAGTCGGTCGGCGGGTCCCGAAGGTAGGGGTTCTTCTCGTCCTCGTCGGCGACAGACATTGCTCGAGGGTTGCCGCTCGGACCCGTTAACGTTACTGACCGAATCGACTGCGTCGCCAGTGCGGGTGGCATCGTCGCCGACCGACTGCGAGTCCGTCACTTCCACGGGTTCTCTACGAGTTCGGTGTGGACGCTCGCGCCGACGGCGAGCCGACAGTCGGCTCGCGGCGAGGCGATGCACAGCAGGACGTAGCCCGCGGTACAGTGTCGGTCCTTCAGCGCTCGAGGTGGACGGCGATACGAGAACGCGCCGTCGACGTCGACGGCGCGTTCGTCGTGGCCGGCCGCCGGCTCCGCTCCATCGACCTCGAGCAGGCGGCCCGTACAGGTTCCACAGGCGCCGGTGCGACAGCCGAAGGGAAGGGCGATGTCGGCGCGTTCGGCCGCCTCGAGGACCGTCTCGTCCTCGCTGACCGCGATCGTCCGCGTCTCGCGGTCGGTGTCGGGCCACTCGAGCGTCACGTCGTGCGTCTCGCGAGTCGTCATGGGAGCGGGCGATCGGCGCTTGCGCGGTCGATCACTGCCAGACGTCGCTCGTGCAGTCGCCGTCGGGCCACCGGATCTCGTGGGCGCGGGCTGGCCCCTCGGGGCACTCGCCCCAGTCGACGAGGAAGTCCTCGTCGAGTTCCATCGTCCCCTTTCGGGGATCGACGTCGGCCTTCAGCATCACCGAGCCGCGCTCGCCCTCCTCGGGGTAGAACTGCTCGTCCCACGAGGAGAACAGCGAGGTGGTCCAGTAGAGCCGTTCGCCGTCCAGCGAGAGCTGGATCATCTGCGGTCCGGCGGCCAGTTCGCGGCCTTGCACTTCCTGAATCTCGCCGAAGGTGCCGCCGACGGACAGCGAGTCGGCCCGTCGCGGGTTCGACGGATCCGAGATATCGTACATCCAGACGTCGCCGTGGAGCCAGTTCGAGCCGAACAGGTAGCGGTCGTCCATCGAGATCAGGATGTCCGTCGGGAGCGCGGGGACGGGCATGTCCCAGTCGTCGTGCTCCCGGCTCTCGAAGTCGATGACCTTCTCGGCGCGGTATGCGCCGTCGCCGCCGTCCGCATCGTCGTCGCGCCAGAAGTGGAAGACGTTCGACGAGAGCGCGGCCCCCACGAACCCGTGAGTCGATTCGGGCGTGTGAAGGAACCGCACCTCGAGCGGGATCAGCCCTTCCTCGCCGAGGTCGATCGTCTGCTCGACGGTGCCGGCCTCCCAGTCCCAGAAGTGGAGCCGCTGGCCGTAGTTGCCCGCCTCGACGTCCTCGAGGTCGAAGCCCGGGTAGTACGTCTTCGGTGCGGCCCACTCGCTCGAGACCATCACGTTCTGGCGGGGCTGGTACCAGTAGTCGTAGTTCATCTCGATCTCGCCCGGCGGCTCCCATCGGCCCTCGATCTCGAAGTCGTCGTTCAGCTCGAGGAAGCCGCCCGGCAGGTCGCCGTCGGCGTCGCCGAGCATGCTGATCAGGATCTCGCCGTCCGGGATGCAGTGGACGGTGTGCGGTGCCGAGAGGTCGTATTCGAAGACCTCCTCGGGTTCGATCACCGTCTCGAGTTCGGGGTTGCGCCGATCCTTCGCGTCGATCACGTGGATCCGCGAGGAGCGCTGGCCGGGGACGATCAGGTGTCGGCGCTCGAGGCCCTCCATGTGACACGACGACGAGCAGGCGTTCCACCCGAAGTGGTGGAGTTCGTCGCCGCGGTTGGGCAGTTCGATGCGGTCGACGATCTCGCAGTAGGTGTCGGAGTCGGGATCGAGGTCGACGACCGAGACGAAGTCCGGCGCGTCGACGTCCGTGCCGACGTAGAGGCTCATCACGTAGGCCAGTTCCTCTCGCTCGCCCTCCTCGATGGCGGCCTGCGGCGTCGCGTAGCCGGGGCCCTCGTGGTCGTGGTGGTGTTCGTGCTCGTGGTCCGATTCGGGTTCGACGTCGTCTGGTGTGCTAACGTCACTCATAGGAATTCCGACCACGAACGGATAGATAAGTCTGTTCGGGTACCGCGCCGGAACGGACAGCGCAGGTGCTACGCCCAGGGACTGTCGCCGACTTCGGCGCGGACCATCGGGCCGACCTCGACGCGACAGTCGGTTTGCGGCGAAGCGATACACAGCAGGACGTAGCCGTCCGATCGTTCCCCATCGGTCAACGCCTGCGGCGGCCGCCGATAGGTGAACGCGTCAGCGGCGTCGAGCGGCCGGTCCGTCCCGCCCTCGTCGGCGTCGAAATCCTCGCCCTCGAGTCCGATCAGCCGACCGACGCAGGTGATACAGGTCCCCTCGCGGCAGTCGTAGGGGAGCCGGGCGCCGGCCCGCTGGGCCGCCTCGAGGACCGATTCGTTCTCGTCGACGTCGACCGTCTGCGTCGAGCCGTCGGCCCACTCGAGGGTCACGTCGTGGCTCGTCATCGTTCCCGTGTCGTCGGTGCTCGCTGTGCGTGCAGTTCGTCCGGAACCATGGCCGACGGTACGGCGGGCGACGGGAAAAAGTCCGCGCGTGAAGTCTGCTCGCGCTGCGATGCTAGTCGACGGAGGACGTCGACGTGGCGGTTTCCACCGACGATTCCCGCTCGGGGTCGTCCTCGTAGAAGATCCGCCAGCCGGTCAGCCCCATCGCGATCAGTACCAGCGGCGAGAGGATCCCGAAGAAGTAGTACGGGGCGTACTCGATCACCGGTACGCCGAGCGCCGAGGCCATGAAGACGCCGCCCGAGCCCCAGGGCACGAACGCCGACGTCGTCGTCCCGGACGCCTCGACCGCCCGCGAGAGGTTCCGACTCTCGAGGTCGTACTCGTCGTACACGTTCTGCAGGGTCATCCCGGGGACGACGATCGCCATGTACTGTTCCGCGGCGAGGAAGTTCATCGCGATGGTTCCCGCGGCCGTCCCGGCCGTGAGACCGGCGACGCTACTGACGGCTCGTGCGATGTGGTACGCGATCGCCGCCAGCACGCCGGTCTCCTGGAGAATGCCGCCCAGCGACAGCGCGGCGATGACGATCGTAACGACCCACACGGATCCCGAGAGTCCGCCGCTCGCGAGCAGTTCGTTCGTGAGTTCGACGCCCGTCTCGGGGCTCGTCCCGTTGTGGACGGCGTCCCAGGCGGCGGCGAAGCTCCCGCCCTGAACCGCGGTAGTGATCCCGACGCCGGCGAAGATGCCGGCCCCGAGCGACGGCAGCGCGGGGAAGCCGTAAAACGCGAGCGCGAACGTGATGACCAACGGGATAAACGTCAGCGGCGAGATCGCGTAACTGCTCTCGAGGCCGCCCTGGATCTCGGCGATCCGATCGACGGGGATCGTTCCGCTCGCGTTCAGACCCAGGACGACGAACAGGAGCAGCGAGATCGCGAACGAGATCGCGGTTCCGGGACGCATCGCCCGGATGTGATCCATCAGGTCCGTGTTCGTCACCGCGGCGGCGAGGTTCGTGGTGTCAGAAAGCGGCGAGTTCTTGTCGCCGGTGTAGGCCCCAGACAGGACGGCGCCGGCCGTCATCGCCTCCGGAATCCCGAGCCCGGAGCCGATCCCGATCATCGCGACGCCGAGCGTCCCGGCCGTCGTCCACGACGAACCGATCGCGAAGGCGACGACCGCCGAGAGGACGACGGTAAAGGGGAGGAAGATCGTCGGCGAGAGGAACTCGAGCCCGTAATACATGAGCGTGGGGATCGTCCCGGAATCGATCCACGCCGAGATGAGCATGTAGATGACGAACAGGATGAGAATCGCCTGCAGGCCGGTCAGAATACTGCGACCGATCCCGTCGTAGAGGTCGCTCCAGGCGTAGCCGAAGTAGTACCGTCCGAACAGTCCCGCGAACGCGATCCCCCACAGCAGCGGCATCTGCGGGTCCATCTCGAGCCAGATCATCCCGACCGAGAGGAACAGGAGCATTCCCGCGATCGGAACGAGCGCTTCCCCCAACGACGGCCGCTTGTCTTCGGGGATTTCGTCGTAGGTCTTCGGTGTGAAGTCCAGTGCCATGAGCAGGTCGCACGCGTTTTTTCGACAGCGAATACAAATAGCTCGCCATTCCCCGTTCGCCGTCGACCCCCGTCTTGGCAGCGAGCGAACGGGCCGTCGCCCAGACCCAGTACTTTACCCGTCGGGGCGCCTACGACCGAGTAGATGGGAGAGGGAACGGAATACGGGCTGGTCGACCTCGAAGAGGTCGAGACGCCGGGCGACGAGTGGGAAGAGATCGACGTCTCGGACACCGAGGCCGACCGGATCGCTCGCAAGCGCGACCGGGAGTTCGAGCAGTTCGAGGAGCGCATCAAGGACGCCGACCAGTTCAAGGTCGAGCAGTCGGTGTTCGACGACGCGACCCTCGCTGCGCTGTACAAACTCGTCCAGGACGGCTACGTCGAGGCCTTCGGCGGGCCGCTCTCGACGGGCAAGGAGGCGAACGTCTACCACGCGCTGGGCGACGACCGCGAGGTCGCGGTCAAGATCTACCGCATTAACGCCTCGAACTTCCGGCAGATGCGCGACTACCTCGAGGGCGACCCGCGCTTCGAGGGGCTGGGCGGCAAGAAGAAGGACGTCGTCCTCGCGTGGACGAAGAAGGAACTCGCGAACTTGGAGCGGGCGAAGGCGGCCGGCGTCCGCGTTCCCGAACCGCTCGCGACCGAGCGCAACGTGCTTGTCATGGAGTACATCGGCACCGACGACGGCCGCGCGAAACGCCTCGGCGAGGTCCACATCGAGAATCCCCAAACCGCCTACGAGGTCATGCGCGAGTACATGCGTCGCCTCTACTCGGCGGGATTGATCCACGGCGATCTCAGCGAGTACAACGTCGTCTTCGACCAGGACGAGGGACAGCTCGTCTTCATCGACCTCGGCCAGGCCGTCACGGTCCACCACCCCAACAGCCGGGAGTTCTTGGAGCGGGACTGCCGGAACGTCGCCGGATTCTTCTCGCGGCAGGGGATGGACGTCACCGAAGACGAGTTACTCGAGTTCGTCACGAGTCCGGAGCCGGATCCGTCGCGGGACTGAGAGCCGAGCTACCGTCTCCGAACGCAGTCGAACCCGGTCTCAGACGACCTCGATCCGTCCCTCCGTTTCGGGTCCGATGACCTCGGCTTCCTGGATGGCCTCGATCGCGAGCGCCGAGAGCAGCGTCCCCTCGTCGGCGGGGACGAGGACGTCGCCGTCCGCGAACATCTCGTAGCCGTCGCCGCCGCCCGCGACGAAGTCGTTCGTCGCGAGTTCGTACGTCGCGTCGGCCTCGAGGGGTTCGTCGCCGACCGTGATCTCTTCGACGCGCTCGCCCGCGGGGGCGTCCGGATCGTAGGCATATGCCATCCCGCTGACCTGCGGGAACCGACCGTGTCCGTCGGCGACCGTACTGACGCCGAGTTCGATCGCCTCGCGAAGCGTCGCGCCCGTGACCTCGAGTTTCACGGTCCGGTTCGGGAACGGAAGGATGTCGACGATCGTTCGTCGAGTGAGGTCGCCGGCCTCGTACAACCGATCGCTGCGGATGCCGCCGCCGTTCTGGAGCGCGACGTCTGCCCCGAGATCCGCGCGCATGATATCGGTCAGCCAGTTCCCGAAATTCGACTCCTCGCTGCGGACCGTCTCGGTCCGCACGTCCAGGGGCACCGCGGTCTCGCCGATGACCACGTCGAGTTCCGCCTCGAGGTCGCTCTCGTACTCCTCGAGCAGCGACTGGACCGCCTCGTGCGGTTCGACGTTCCCGCTCTCGACCTCCGCGGCGAGGTCGAATCGCTCGAACGAGTGGTCGACGAGCCCCTCGGGTCCGATCTCGAGGTCGAGTCGACCGACGTAGTCGAACTCGTCGCCGACGACCGAGACGACGGTCCCGTCGACCGTCTCGGGTTCGTCGTAGACCATCGCGGCGTGGTCGCCGACGGCGACGTCGATCCCGTCGACGGCCGCGACCAGTTCCCGAGCGACGGGGCTGGCGAGGTGCGACAGCAGCACGATCACGTCCGCGCCCTCGTCGCAGAGTTCCCCGACGACCCCCTCGATCGCGGTCTCCGGGTCGAGAACGTCGACGTGATCGCCGACGGAGGCGACGTCGGGGGTGTCCGCCGGCGCGAGCCCGGTGATCCCGAACCGCACCCCGTCGATCTCCTCGAGGGCGTACCGCCGGGCGCCCTCCCCGGCGGCGAAGACGTCGTCGGTCCGCTCGTCGCGAACGTTCGCGCTCACCCACGTGAACTCGCTGTCGGCGACGTTCTCCCGGAGGCTCTCCGGGCCGTTGTCGAACTCGTGGTTGCCGTACGTGTCGTACTCGAGCGGGGCCGCGTTGAACAGCGAGACCATGTGGCCGCCGTCGAAGACCGAGGACTCGACGGACGTGTGCAGATCGTCGCCGTTGCCGACGACGAGCGCGTTCCCGTCGGGCGGGTCCGCGGCGAGGTCGTCCATCAGCCCGAAGTAGTTCGCGACGTTGAGCGCCTCGTCGGGAGCCCCCATCGACCCGTGAAAGTGCGTGTCGTGGAGCAACCGGACGGTCGTCGATTCCCCGTCGCTCGAGTTCTCTTGCTCCGTCTCATCGGGGTTGGACTCGTCCGGGTCGTCGGGTTCCGACTCACCGTTCTCGTCCTCGTCGTCCGCGGTTTCTCCGCCGGACGCACACCCGGCCAGCGCGACGACGCCCGCGGATCCGGCGTATCCCAGCAGTCGCCGTCGCTCGATCCCGTCTGTCGGTTCGGATGGCATACGCGATGTCTCCGACCGAGCCCTGATATTCCTGTTGTATTTTTTATACTAAAACAACAATACTCGAACGTAGCGCGACTGAGACGGACGGAGACGGCGAGGGGGTAGTCTCCGCTATCGATATCCGCGCTTAGCCCGGGCGCGACCGAGCGACGATCCGTCGCTCGGCGTGGATCAGGTAGCCGGCACCGAAACGTTTAGATCGGATGATAGACTAGGCATCGATAATGCGGTCCGCCCTCGAGTGGCAGTGGCACTGGCAGACCCCCTCGAGAGCGGACAGTCCCGTCGCGGCGGGCGACGCGGCCTAACCCGGCGGCCGCGGCGACGGACGCTCCCTCCGCTCGTTTTCGCGCGAATCGCGTTCCAATCATCCGATCCACCAGCAGAGAGCAATGCCAGAACCATCCGAGACACCGGACAGCACCGCCAGTGAGCCGAGTACCGAACCGAATCGCCCCGACTCCGATGCGTTCACCGTCACGCCCTACGCCGTCGACGGCGAGATCGACTACGAGAAACTGCTCGAGCGCTTCGGCGCCGATCCCCTAACGGACGAACAGATCAATCGGTTCCCCGACCACCCGCTACTGAGACGGCGGACCTTCTACGCCGGTCGGGACGTCGACGACTACCTCGAGGCCGCCGCGGTCGGCGATCCGCACGCGATCGTTACCGGTCGCGGCCCCTCTGGAGCGATGCATCTGGGCCACGTCCTCCCGCTGTACCTCGCGAAGCGGTTTCAGCGCGCGACCGGCGCGACGGTGTACGTCCCGCTCTCGGACGACGAGAAGTTCCTCGCGAAGGACCAGTCGTTCGACTCCATCGGCGAGCACACCCGCGAGAACCTGCGGGACGTCCTCGCGGTCGGCTTCGACCCCGAACGGACCCGGATCGTCGTCGACACGGCCGACGCGGACGTGGTCTACCCGATCGCGGTTCGCCTCGCGAAGCACCTCACGCCGGCCACGGTCGAGGCGGTCTACGGCGACCAGGACACCGTCGGCCTGCAGTTCTATCCCGCCGTGCAGGCCACCCACCTCCTGCTCCCGCAACTCGTCGCGGGCCGGCAGCCGACGCTGGTCCCCATCGCGGTCGATCAGGACCCCCACGTCCGCGTCTGTCGCGACGTCGCCGCGAAGGAGGCGCTCCCGGTGGACAAGCCGGGCGCGCTGCTCGGGCGCTTCCTCCCGGGCCTCGAGGGGCCGGGCAAGATGAGTTCCTCCGGCGGCGCGCCGTCGATCGAGCTCACCGACGATCCCGAGAGCGTCGCCGAGACGATCCGAACGCACGCCTACACCGGCAGCCGAGCGACGCTCGCGGAACACCGCGAGAAGGGCGGCGATCCGACCGTCGACGTCCCCTTCCAGTACCTGCGATTCTTCTTCGAGCCGGACGACGAGGAACTCGAGCGCATCGCCGCCGACTACCGCGCCGGGGACCTGCTCAGCGGCGAGTTGAAGGAACTCGCGATCGAGCGGATCAGCGACTTCCTCGCCGACCACCAGCGTCGACGGGCGGAACTGGGATCGCTCGAGACCGAACTCGAGCCCTACCGGCTGACAGATCGGGAGCGACGGCGAGCGCTCGAGCGGGCCGGTGTGCCGACGGGGCTCGAGGGGTAAGCCCGCTCTCCAGCCCTCGTGATCATCTGAGCGTGTACGCCGCGTACGACTCGGCGGCGCGGTCGACGGCCGCCCTCGAGACGGCCAGCGCGATACCGATCGTCAGGAGGACGGCAGCGCTTCGAACGACCGGCGCCGGAACGCCGAGTACCGCCGTCATCGCGTCGGTGACGGCCGGGACGGCCGCGATAGCCGCCGGCAAGCAGACGACGCTGAGCGCGACCCCGACCAGTCCAAGTCGGATGAACGACGCGCGCCCGATCTCCCCGTAGATCATCGCGCTGGTGAACGGATACGGCATCGGATAGATGTCCCGATACCGGACGTCCATCCCGAGCGCCGTCGCGACGGCGGCGCTACAGCAACACCACGCGACGCTCGCGACGGAGACCAGCACGGCCTCGAGGACGCCGACCGAACCGACCAGTCCGGCGCCCAGCGTGAGTAGCGCGGTCGGCGGAGCACCGACGGCGACGGCGGCGAGGACGGTCCCGCGGACGAACTCCCGGCCGGAAGCCGACGTGAGCGTCATCGGTAAGACGGGGTACTCGGCGCCGAGCACCTCGCTTCCGAACCCCTGTCCGACGCCGGTCGCACAGACGAACGCGATAGATACCAGCGCGATCGGAGGGACGTCTCTCACCGAGAGCGCGTAGAGAACGATTCCGCTCAGACCGAACATCGGGAAGCAGATAGCCATGAAGAACGCCAGCGATATCCGCCGCTCTTGGACCCACCGCTTCCGGGCGACGGTCAGGGTAGGGCGCGAGACGTAGCGTCCGAACAGTCGACTCGAGAGCCCGGCGCCGACGAGCGATCGCGATACGGCGGTCGATTCGATCTGGCCCGGTTCCTCGCCGAGGACTCGGTCGGCGATCGCGACTGCGGCGATTACACCGCCCGGAATGCCGACGGCGAGTACCACCAGCGCACCGAGGCCGCGACGTGAGACGGTGTCGATCTCCGGGACGGCGATCAGCCCCAGATCGACGAGCCACGCAATCGGCGCTCGGCGAGCGATCTCCGTCACTCGATCGAACGGGGGCAGTCCACCGCCGGCGACGACGCTCGCGATGAGCCCCCCGACGCCGATCAGCACGTACCGCAGGACGGATCGTTGCCGAACGAGGACCGTGACACGAGCGGGAACGAGGCCCCAAGCGAACACGCCCACCGCACTGACCACCGCCGCGAGTGCGAGGAAACCACTGACCGCGACGACGATAGCCGCGGCAGTCACCGGTGATCGGACGCCGACGGCGAACCCGACGGCCCCGCTACAGACGGGGGCCAGCCACGGCAGCGCAACTCGGCTATAGACGGCGAGGCCGATCCCAACGACGAACTCGCGGGTGGTGACCGTCGTCAGCAACAGATCTGTTTCGGCGCGCTCGAGCCGCCGCGACGTCGCCTGTGCGAAAATGACGATCGCGGTGGGTAATCCCACGGTTGCTCCCATTCGTACGGTCTCGACTGGGAACACGAACTGGTCCCGGGAAACCGCCATCCCGAGACCGTACGCGCCGACGCCACAGCCGATCGAGAGCGCGATCAGTGCGGTACCGAGAACGAGACGCAGACCTCGCGAGCGGCCGCGTTTCCGTCGCACACGGGTCACTTCGATACGGGCGATTCGGACGCTGCGGCGCACCCAGCGAGGGACCGTCATCATACGCGATAGTGCCAATATATAATGTATTAATACTGATCATAGTGGCTACTGAAAGTCAATACACATCTGCTCGCACGATAGCATAGCGATCAGTGTGTGATTCGGTTCAGTGACTCCCATATCGTCGTGAGACCGATGTCACGTTCGCGATATCGTGAGACATGTCACGGGAGGACCGCTACAGATCCGCCGCGGGGGAGCCGCTCCGAACACATTAGTGGCTCGCCCGCGCCTACTCCCGTATGAACATCGGAATCGTCGCCGACACGCACGACAACGTCGACGCGATCGAACGGGCGACCGAGATCTTCGCCGAGGAGGGCGTCGAGATCGTAATTCATTGCGGCGACTTCGTCGCGCCGCTGATGATCGACTACTTCGACGAGTTCGAACTCCACGGCGTCCTCGGGAACAACGACGGCGACGTCGCCAACCTGCAGGCGGCGTTCGACGCGCTGGGCGGCGAGAGCGAACTCCACGGTCGGTTCGCGAGCCTCGAGTTCGACGGCCTCTCCTTCGCCGTCCTCCACGGCGAGAGTCTCGAGGAGGTCGAGGCGATCGCCGCCGGCGAGACGTTCGATTTCGTCTGTTACGGCCACCACCACGAGCGCGAGCTGTCGGAGGAGGGTCGAACGACGGTACTGAACCCCGGCGCACACGTGCTGGCGAGCGACGATGACCGCACGGTCGCGGTCGTCGACACGCGCTCGGAGTCGGTTCGGTTTCGAGCCCTCGAGTGAGTCCCAGTCCCGTTCGGTCCGTACCGGGCCACGGGAGCAGGTGGTCGACGGTTCCGGTCGTCAGTACCGGACGGCGCGTCTCGGTTCGATCGTCGTAACCGCCGATCGGAACGCAGCCGCCGTCGACTCGTCGGTTCGCCGAGTTTCGGTTCGGCTTCGCTCGAATACCACCCCAAATTGAATAAAAATAGCTTGTATTCTCCCACAGCATTCATAATACCGCCATCAGAATTTATGAATTAACACTCGATCCGCTCGAGGGCTGGAAATAACCACAAACTTATTAGGCATCTATAACTTTCCCCGAATCATGGTGGGCGGAAATTACTACCCATGGTAGACGATCGATCACCCGACGACGGATCAGAGAGCGGGTCGCGACTCGACGATCTCTTCGCCGTCTTCGCGAACTACCGGCGACGATACGTGCTCCACTATCTGCGAGAGGAGGGGCGCGCATCGATCGGCGGCATCGCGCGGCAGCTCGCAGCGTGGGAGCGCGCGTCCCGGTCCGAAATGGTTTCCGGGGAACTGATCGACCGAATCGAGCTCGAGCTGTTCCACACGCATCTGCCGCGATTACGTGAAGTGAACCTCGTCGAGTACGATCAGCGGACGTCGGTAGTCGTCTATCGCGATCCCCCCGAGATCGTCAGAGCGCTCCTCGATCTCTGTACCGATCGAGACCTTCCGAACTGACGATCCCGCCGGAGGCGGTCGGGACGCGGCGCTCGTCGCGGGCGGCGATTCCCTCCGGGATCGCCCGAGCCGAGCCGTCACATGAACATCCGATCCTCCGGGAAGTTCTGGCTCCCGGGACCCTCTCGAGCCTCCAGCGTCGCCATGCGATCCGCGAGTTCGGCGTAGTACCGCTGTAGCTCCGCGGCGCGCTCGCGGAGCTGATCGTCGTCGATTTCGAGGCCGTAGACGGTTCGCAGGAGGTCCAGATACCGCAGCGACGCCTCGAGGTCCGGCCCGGGCGGATGCGACGGAGTGACGTACGCACCGAGCGGTGGGGCCTCCCCGTCGAGGCTGCGGGCCGTCAGTTCACCGGCGACGCCGTCGAGGACGCCGCCGCTGGCCGGCGACACGTTCGTTCCGTCGAGTCGTCGGTCCCTGTACGCCGGGGTAGCGACGGAGAAGACGTCGTGCTCGTCCGGACCGTGCGGGTACGGAATCCCGTGAAAGACGGCCAGTTCGTCGATTTCCGTCGAATCGAGCCACTCCGCTATCCCGTCGGCGAACGCGTCGGCCGCCCACACCGGAACGAACAGTTCGCTGAGCAACGCGCAGTAGTCAGCGTTCGGGGCGGCGTACACGCGCATCGGGTGTCGCGGGACGCCGTCTTCGACCGGCGTGATATCCGGCAGCCCGCGGGCCCGAACGTGACCGACCTGCTCGAACTCGAGGTGGGTGACGAGGTAATCGATGGCCGTGAGCCCCGCCAGTCCCACGTTCGAGAGTCCGACGAGCAAGGGTCCCTCGAGCGGCTCGTCGCTCTCGGCGATGACGTCGTACGCTGGATCGGAAGCCATGAGAGCCCTACGCGAGAGCGAACCTTCAACGTCGTACCTCCATCTTCCGGCTGTCGCGGACCGCGACCGAACCGACGCGCCGACGACGAGACTCGACCGCGACGCTCGAGGGCGGTCACCGTCGGATCGCGGCCGCCGCGATCGACGAACCGGGTCGGTCCGGGACCGCTCCACATCGACCCTGAACGCTCGGACCAAGGTCTTAACCTCACCCAGCCAGTATCGGACAGTATGCAACACGTGAAGATTCCGCAGGACCGCATCGGCGTCCTCATCGGCGAGGGCGGCGAGACGATGCGCGAGATCGAAGCGGAAGCGGAGGTGCGACTCGACATCGATTCGGAGAACGGCTCCGTCGCCGTCGAGACCGTCGGCGACCCCGTCCGCGGGCTCAAGGGCCCCGAGATCGTCCGCGCCGTCGGTCGCGGCTTCGCCCCCGACGCGGCGCTGCGCCTGCTCGAGGACGACATGATGCTGTTCGACGTCGTCGATATCGACGCCGCCGCCCGCAACAAAAACGACATGAAGCGCAAGAAGGGCCGACTCATCGGCGAAGGCGGTCGGACCCGCGAACTCATGGAGGAGCTCACCGGCGCCGACGTCGTCATCTACGGTTCGACGCTGGGTATCATCGGCACGCCGGAACAGGTCGACGCCGTCCGGAGCGCCGCCGAGATGCTCCTCGACGGCGCTCCGCACGGGGCGGTGTACTCCTTCCTCGAGGAGAAACACAACGAGATGAAACACCAGGGAATGGAGTACCACCGGTTCCCGGGCGGACAGTCCTGATTTCGAGTTCTCGATTTCTTCGTCCGCTTCGGACCGACAGTCTCCGCTACGCGGTCCGTCGGATCACATGTGTTTCGCGAGGTTGTCCGGCAAATCGATGTCCTCCCGGTTGCACATGTTCTCGAGGCGACGGGCGATGAGGAACGCGGCCACGTCGCCCGCCGTCGCCACGTACGCACCGACGAGGTCGTCGAGGACGGCCCGTCCGTCGCGCTCGACGGTGACGACGGTCCCGTCACCGTCGACGACGAGTCCGTCGACCGTGTCGGCACACTCGATCGCGTCCTCCGGACCCAGAATGTCCTTCTCCCGGTCGATCGCGGCCTGGATCAGTGCGGTGTAACCGGGGGTTTCGCTCGTCATGGACATGGGTGAGGCGCGCTCGTCCGCCGCGTCGGAACGGGGTTACAGTGACTCATTGGTGATAATCTCGATAGCGATGCTCTGGTGGTGGACGTCCTGGCGCATGAGCGACCGCGGATCGTCGTTCCACAGCGGGTTCGGCGTCGCGATCTCGCCGTAGCTGTAGAATCCGGCGACCGGAACGTCCGACCCGACGTGCTCCCTGACGAGGTCGAGTTCGGCGTTGCGAGTCTCCTCGTCTGACAGGTGGTACCACCGGCAGTTGCAGTCGAACACCAGTACGGCCGCGATATCTTCCGGACCGCCGGCGGCCGTCAACGCCCGGTCGACCGCGGTCTCGACACCGTCGAGGACCGCGTCGGCCGACGTGTCCATGACGGTGAATTCCTGGCCCTCCTCGATCGGTTTCTCGCCGACGATCATCGAGCCTGCCTCCTCGTCGACCCCGGTGACCATCGCGATGTGGCTCTCCTCGCCGTCGTCGTCCGTTCCGAGCGGGTGGGTCATCAGGAAGTGTTCCTGGGTGACCCGGTCGCCGTAGCGGTCGCGGTAGGCCTCGAGTGCGGGTTTGCCGTCGAGTTCGTAGAGGCGGTTCTCCTCGGCTCTCGTCACGGTGAACGTGTGCTCGGTCTCGCGCAGGCCGTTAGCGACGCCGATGCCGGTCTTGACGTCGACGTCCATCGCGGCGACGGTCATCGAGTCCTCGACCGGTTCGCCGTCTCGATAGACCCACGTCGAATCGAGCTTCCAGTCGTCCCCGGCGAACCCGCCGGAGACGTGCGCCCAGCCCAGCGCGTCCTGAACGCCGATCAGCGCCCACTCCTTGCTGCCGGTCAGACCGGGTCCGAACGCGTTCACGAGCAGTTTCGGGTACCACCGCCGACGGCCCGACTCGGCCGTCGACACCGTCGTCGGGACGGGTCCGTCGCCGAGTTCGTCGACGGCCGCCGAGGCCGCATCCATTCCCGACTGCCTCGGATGCTCGGCGAAGCCCGGTGCGGAACCGATACCGGGACGAACGCCGTCGCCCGCGAGCGCGAGCACGACGACGCTCTCCGTGTACGACTGTGCGTGAGCGATTTCGCCGGCCGTCGAGCAGCCGACGACCGGGCAGTCGAGCCGGTCCTCGATACCACCGAGCAACGCGGCCTGGTCGTACTCGCTCGAGCCGAACGCGTACGCGAGCCGCTCGTCGCCGTCGAGTTCGTCTCGTGCGGTGCGGGCCGCGCGTCGTCCGGCCGTCGTCGGGTCGTCGTCGGTCGCGTGGCCGACTCCGGCGAGGATCGTGCTCATCGATACTTAGTGGCAAGGATGGAAGCACACTCATATAAACGTACTGTCCGGCGCGTCGACAGCGCCGGAGACCCACTGTGAGACGCGAAGCGGCGACGAGTCGGAGACGCTCGAACGCGGTCCGTGGGAGGACCACCCGCGGCCCACAATGACTATGCCGTTTCGTTACTATCTGCAAGGCAATGTCCGATCTCGATTCGCTGTCGGACAGCGACGCCGTCGAGGCCGTGCTGGCGGCCGAGTCGCCGGCGACGCGCGACGGTCTGCTGGTGGCGCTGGCGTCGCGCCGGGGCCGTTCGACAGCGGAGATCGCCGCACTCACCGGACTCTCGAGCGACGCCGTCGAGCGGTGGATCGAGGCGCTCGACGTCGACGATCCGTCGACGGAGACGAACGGCGGCGACGAGGACGGTTCCGATCGGTCCCGGTTCGAGGTCGTCGACGACGCCGTCCGATCGTTCGTCAAGTCGGAAACGATCGAGGGGATCGCGGAGCCGGTGACCGACGTCGCGGGCGAATTCTTCGATACGGACGCGGTCGCCGTCTACCGGTACGACGGCCTCCGATCCGAACTCGTTCCCGAACTCGTCACGCCCGCGGCCGAATCCCGATTCGAGATCGAACCGATCGCCGAGGGAGCGGAGCCGTGGTGGTCGGCGTTCCGGTCGGACGAGTCGACCGCGGTGTCGTCCACCGAACTCGTCGTCCCGTCCGAGACGCTGGGGATCGTCCGACTCGGCGACGTCGACGCCGACGCGGTGAGCGAGATCGACGTCCGGACGTTTCGACCGATCGCGACGGCGGCCATCGGCGCGATCGAACGTCGGCGGCGCATTCGGACGCTCGAGGACGACCGCGACGAACTCAAGGGGAAAAACGAGGACCTCCAGGACTTCGCGAACATCGTGTCCCACGACCTGCGGAATCCGCTGTCCGTCGCGGAGGGCTACCTCAAACTGGCCGTCGAAACCGGTGACGAAGAGTACGTTCAGGAGGTCAGAGACGCCCACGAACGCATCGATCGGATCATCGACCACACGCTGACGCTGTCCCGTCAGGGACAGGGGATCGACGACGCGGAGTCCGTCGATCTCGAGTCGATCGCCCGACGGGCCTGGGGGACCGTCCAGACGGCCGACGCGACGCTTCGCGTCGCCGACTCGACGACGTTCGAAGCCGATCCGGATCGGCTTCGACAGCTGTTCGAGAATCTGTTTCGGAACAGTGTGGAACACGGGTCCACGGATAGTCGGCCGCAGTCCGACGATATCGTCGAGAACGGCTCGGCGAGCAGTCAACGCGATTCCAGCGCTGACGACGGTGAACACAGCGAAACGGACGACAGACTCGTCGTCACCGTCGGAACGCTCGACGACGGAGACGGGTTCTTCGTCGCCGACAACGGCCCCGGTATCCCGCCAGCGGAGCGGTCCCGGATATTCGAGCGCGGATACACCGACAGCGACGACGGGACCGGATTCGGGCTTCACATCGTCCGCGAGATCGTCGACGCCCACCGCTGGAGTATCTCCGTGACCGACAGCGATCGCGGCGGTGCCCGGTTCGAGATCGACGGCGTGTGAAAAACTCCCGTACGGAAGGGGGACCGACCGGAGCGTAAACGAAAAACTTATATAGAATAACAATCAATCGTTCTCTTGACTATGGCTCAGCAGATGGGTAACCAGCCCCTTATCGTTCTCTCGGAGGATAGCCAGCGGACCTCCGGAAAAGACGCGCAGTCGATGAACATTCAGGCCGGGAAAGCCGTCGCCGAGTCCGTACGGACCACGCTCGGTCCGAAGGGGATGGACAAGATGCTCGTCGACTCGACGGGCAACGTCATCGTCACGAACGACGGTGTCACCCTGCTGTCGGAGATGGAGATCGACCACCCGGCGGCCGACATGATCGTCGAAGTCGCCGAGACTCAGGAGGACGAGGTCGGCGACGGCACAACGAGCGCCGTCGTCATCGCCGGCGAACTCCTCAGCCAGGCCGAGGAGCTCCTCGACCAGGACATCCACGCGACCACCCTCGCCCAGGGGTACCGACAGGCCGCCGAGGAGGCCACCGAGGCCTTAGAGGAGGTCGCCATCGACGTCGAGGAGGACGACGACGAAATCCTCGAGCAGATCGCCGCCACGGCGATGACCGGCAAGGGCGCCGAGAGCGCCCGCGACCTGCTGTCCCGACTCGTCGTCGAGGCCGTCCAGGCCGTCGCGGACGACGAGGGCGTCGACACGGACAACATCAAGGTCGAGAAGGTCGTCGGCGGCTCCATCGAGGAGTCCGAGCTCGTCGAGGGCGTCATCATCGACAAGGAGCGCGTCTCCGAGAACATGCCCTACTTCGCTGAGGACGCCGACGTCGCGATCGTCGACGGCGACCTCGAGATCAAGGAGACCGAGATCGACGCGGAGGTCAACGTCACCGACCCCGACCAGCTCGAGCAGTTCCTCGAGCAGGAGGAACAGCAGCTCAAGGAGATGGCCGAGAAGGTCTCCGACGCCGGCGCCGACGTCGTCTTCGTCGACGGCGGCATCGACGACATGGCCCAGCACTACCTCGCCCAGGAGGGCATCATCGCCGTCCGCCGCGTCAAGGCGAGCGACCAGAACCAGCTGGCCCGCGCGACCGGCGCCACGCCCGTCTCGAGCGTCGACGACCTGAGCGAGGACGACCTCGGCTTCGCCGGGAGCGTCGCCCAGAAGGAGATCGCCGGCGACCAGCGCATCTTCGTCGAGGACGTCGACGACGCCAAGGCCGTCACCCTCATCCTCCGCGGCGGCACCGACCACGTCATCGACGAGGTCGACCGCGCCATCGAGGACTCCCTCGGTGTGGTGCGAACGACCCTCGAGGACGGCAAGGTCGTCGCCGGCGGCGGCGCCCCCGAGGTCGACCTCTCGCTGTCGCTTCGCGACTACGCCGACTCCGTCGGCGGCCGCGAGCAGCTCGCCGTCGAGGCCTTCGCCGACGCCCTCGAGGTCATCCCGCGCACGCTGGCCGAGAACGCCGGGCTCGACCCCATCGACTCGCTGGTCGAACTCCGCGCCGACCACGACGCGGGCGACACCAGCTCCGGGCTCGACGCCTACACCGGCGACACCATCGACATGGCCGAGGAAGGCGTCTACGAGCCGCTGCGCGTGAAGACCCAGGCCATCGAGTCTGCCACCGAGGCGGCCGTCATGCTGCTGCGCATCGACGACGTCATCGCCGCCGGCGACCTCGCGGTCGCCGACGACGACGATGACGAGGAGATGCCCGGCGGCCCCGGCGGCGGCATGGGCGGCGGCATGGGCGGTATGGGCGGCGGCATGGGCGGCATGATGTAAACCTAAATTTTGCTCTGCGGGGCGGCTACGCCGCCCCTCGGCAAAATTTAGTATAAAAGCGCTCCTCGCTCCCTGACTCGCGGCTTCGCCGCTCGCCATGCCGCGGCGCGTGGCGCCGCGCACCGGTCGCTCGTCGGCCCGAGCGCTTCGCGCTCGGTGAACGGCGTCGTTCGGGTTCTCCGAACCGCTCACTCGCCGACGTTCGATCGGAAGCTTGTTCGGCGGGCTATCGCCCGCTCGAGTCGTCCACTGCAGTCGGCCCCATTTCATCGATCTCTCTTTCGTCGTCGCTCCCGAATTCCGTACTCTCGCGGTCCGTCCGATCGGCACTGGCTAGACGAGCGTGCCAGTCGTAACTCGAGTCGTTGACGAACAGACCGTTCAAAACGTGACTCGAGGCGCGGTCGGGCTCCCGATTGGCGTCACCTGTAGCGTTTCGGGGCAAATTAAGTAGCTTCCCGCGATATTTGCCAGTATGAACACGCTGCTTCTCGATAGCGACGACGTCGACGAGTACGCCGCCCTCGGCGACGTCATCGACGCCGTCGAGCAGGCCTTCGGGGCCTTCGAGCGCGGAGACACCCAGATGCCCGCGAAGTCCTACATCGACCTGCCCCAGTACAACGGCGACTTCCGGTCGATGCCCGCGTATCTGGACACCGGCGACTGGGACGCCGCGGGGCTCAAGTGGGTCAACGTCCACCCCGACAACCCCGCGGACCACGACCTGCCGACCGTCCTCGGGACGATGATCTATTCCGACCCGGAGACCGCCTTCCCGCTGGCGATCATGGACGGGACGACGCTCACGATGAAGCGGACGGGGGCCGCCGCGGCCGTCGCGACCGACTATCTGGCCCTCGAGGACGCCTCGAGTCTCGGTATCGTCGGTGCCGGCGTCCAGTCCTACACGCAACTGCGGGCGATCAGCGAAGTGCGGTCGATCGAGGAGGTCGTCGTCTCGGATCCCGACGAGGACCGCGTCCAGCGATTCGTCGAGACCTTCGAGGACGAGTTCGACGTCCGCGGCGGTTCGATCTCGGAGGCCGGGGGCTGCGATATCCTCTCGACGGTGACGCCCGTCGAGGACCCCGTCGTCGACCTCGCAGACGTCGGCGAGGACACCCACATCAACGCGATCGGCGCCGACGCCGAAGGGAAACACGAACTGACGGACGAACTGCTGGAAGCGGCGACGATCGTCATCGACGACCACGAGCAGTGTACCCACTCCGGCGAGATCAACGTCCCCTACGGCGAGGGCACCCTGACCGACGACGACATCCACGCCGAGATCGGCGAGGTCGTCGTCGGCGCGAAGGAGGGACGGACCGACGAGACCGGGATCAGCGTCTTCGACTCGACTGGGCTGGCCATCCAGGACGTCGCGGCGGCCCACGTCGTCTACGACCGCGCGAGCGACGCGGGGAAGGGGCTGTCGTTCGATCTCGTCGGCGCCGGAGACGCCGCGCAGTAGTCGGCACCGTCGAGCGAAGCGCTCGCGGCGGATACGGGCCGAAAAAAGTCGAAACCGTCCGGAGCGATCAGTCGTCCGTCTCAGCGGGTCGCGGACTGCTGCCGTCGGCGTCGGTTCCGAACGCCGTCTCCCGCAGGTCCGCCTCGATCTCCTCGAGCGACCGCCCCTTCGTTTCGGGGACGAGCTGATAGCAGAAGACGAGCGCGAACAGCGTCAGCACGCCGTACAGCCAGAACGTCCCGGACTGGCCGAAGACGTCGACGAGACGGAGGAACGTCAGCGAGACGATCAGGTTCGCGGCCCAGTTCAGGACCGTGACGACGCCCATCGCCGTCCCGCGGATCTCCATCGGGTAGATCTCCGAGATCATGAGCCAGAACACGGGACCGAGCCCGATCGCGAAGAAGGCGACGTACAGCATCAGGCTCCCCGTCGCGAACCAGCCGAGCATCCCGGAGAGCCCGGGCAGGTAGAACACGGCACCGAGGACCGCGAGCATGACGGTCATGCCGCCGAGCCCCGAGAGCAACAGCGGTCGTCGACCGAGCCGGTCCATCAAGAGGACCGCGACGACGGTCATCGCGACGTTGACGGCGCCGATGCCGACGGTCGCGAGGATCGAGACGTTATCCGCGAAGCCGGTCGACTCGAGGATCGTCGGCGCGTAGTACATCACCGTGTTGATGCCGGTGACCTGCTGGAACACCGCCAGTCCGATTCCCACGACGAGCATCGGGCGCACCCACGCCTGAAGCAGGTCGCGGAGGGTTCCGGACTCGGTCTGGATGGTCTCTTTGATCTCGCGAAGTTCGCCGGCCACCTGACTCTCGGTGCGCGTGCGGGAGAGCACGTCGCGAGCGTCGTCTTCGCGGCCCCGCTCGTAGAGCCATCTGGGACTCTCGGGCATGAAGAGCATGCCGGCGAACAGGATCGCCGCGGGGACCATCCCGAGGCCGAGCATCCAGCGCCACTGGCCGCCCTCGGAGAAGGCGTAGTTCACGAGGTAGGCGATGAGGATCCCGCTCGTGATCGTCAACTGGTTCAGTGAAACCAGAGAGCCGCGAATCTTCGGAGGAGAGATCTCCGAGATGTACAGCGGCCCGACGACGGAGGCGAAGCCGACGCCGATCCCGTCGACGATCCGTCCGAGGATCAGCACTTCGACGTTCGGCGCGATCGCCATGATCAGCGAGCCGATGAAGAAGATCACCGCGCCGACGAGGATCAGCCGTCGGCGACCGAGTCGGTCAGCTAGCCGGCCACCGAAGGCGGCGCCGACGATTGCGCCGACCATCGCACCGCTGACGATGACTCCTTCGATGAGCGAAGGATTTATCGAGTAGCCGAATATCGTTGCCAGTTCGAACGTCTCTCGGATATAGAGCATCGCACCGGAGATGACGCCGGTGTCGAAGCCGAACAGTAAGCCGTTGAGCGCGGCGAGCGCCGCGACGACGTAGACGAACGAGTTCCGTCCGTCGACCGCACCGTCGGTCGATGTCGTAGTCATGGATGATTCTACAATATAATTATCTCGTATCGTAGTTAACAAATCCTCCGGTCTTCCGCAGGAGCTGTCATCGCGACGTTACCTCTCTCGCGTCTCGAGCGTCCCCGATGCGTTCCGGCTTCGATCTCCGGTCTCGCGGGCTCTCCCCGACGAAACCCCTCACTCCGTTCGAATCCGTCGCGGGACTGAGCCGGTCATCGGGAGTTCGTCGCAGTAGTGGACGACCGGCTCGTCGATCGGTTCCGGCAAGTCGTTGACTTCGAACATGGTGTTCTCGTGAATCGTCACCGTGGCGGGCTGGAGGGGCCACCGCTCGTGGGCGATTTCGCCCGTTAGCACCCGCCTGTCTTCGGCGGCGTAGAACCGCCGGCGTTCGACGAGCCAGTAGGCGAGCGTGTCCGGTTCGGGCCGGAAGACGTCGCCCTCGGGCCGATACGTCGCGTCGAAGCGAGCCGGCGGCGCGTCCCCGTCGAACCGCGGCCGCGCGCCGACCGCGGTCTGACTCCGCGTGCTCGAGAAGTCGACGTGCCCGTTGTCGGCGCTGACCCGCATGTGGGCGTGATAGACCGGGAGCCGCGTCGTCCGGCCGACGATCGCCGCGATCAGCGGGTTCCCGACGTCGATACTGAAGAAGAACAGGCCGGGGTCGCCGCGGTACCGGACGTACGTTCGGACGTTGAGTTCGGCGACGGCCGTTCTGGCGACCGTCGGCACACCGCGGAGTCCGACGTCCGTGAGCACGAACGGCAACACGCTGAGCCAGGCGTCGCCGTCTCGGGTCTCGAGCGTCAGTCGATCGGGGACGTGCGGACGGAGGGCGTCGGCGTCGACGGGCCAGTGGACGAACAACCCGTCGCGCCACGTCATCGAGGCGACGTGTGGTGCGGTCGGGATCGAGCCGTCGGCGAAGTTCCACCGAAAGGGATCAGTTCGCGATCGTGTTCGGCGTCGTGTCTGTCTATCGTTGTGATCCGTCATCCTCGAGATTCAGTCCTGCGGACTGTATCCCCGATACGGTAGACGGCTGCATAAAGGAGACAGATAGTTGCCAGTTTCGATTGATATCTCGAAATATGATACTCGGTCAGATCTCGGACTGGAACGCGACCGGTCAGTCGGCCGGTTCGATGTCGGGATCGGCGTCGGGGTCGTCCGACGACTCCGTGAACGTCACTTCGTCGCCGGACTCGCCGGAGCCGCCGTTCGACTGGGTATCGTCGATGAGTTGCACCATCGCATCGCTCCCCCGCAGGATCAGCAGTCCGAAGCCGATCCGGGTGGCGATGTCGAGATAGGCGCCCGCGAAGACGCCGCCGAAAGCGTCGAGAAGGCCGATTCCCTGTCGAGAGATGACGCCGATCACCAGGTAGGCGATCCAGAGCAGGATGAGCACGTTTCTGAGCTTGCCGTAGAGCAGCACTCGCTCGCCGGAGGTCCTCCCGGAGCGTTTCGTCACCGGCCAGATCATCACGTAGAGGAGGGCCGCGAGGACGACGACCGTGCCCAGGGTCGCGACGAGCACCGCCGTCCCCGTGAGGAAGTATCGGCCGAGGCTGACGCCGACCCAGCCGACCGTCAGGGCGACGAGCGCGGCCAACTGGCGTCGGGTCGCGCCCGCGACCTTCCCCGCGACCGCGACCATGATCGCCGTCGCGATGAAGTAATCGACGTATCGCGTCATCGGGAGTGGCTGACCGCTCGGGGTCGTCACTCGAAGCAGTTCGATCGACATCCCGAAGTACGCGAGCGAGAGCGTCCCGCAGACGATCGGCGCCGGCAGGTAGTACCGGCGGGTCCCCGCCGGCTTGCGGGCGACCCAGCCGAGAAACGCCAGCGTCGCGACCGCCGTCACGTAGAAGCCGAGCCGGTACATCCGGAGTTCGGAGATCATCGACTCTCACCTCCGGACTCGGCGGCCGCCGGCCGTGACTCGGGCGCGTTCGCCTCCGAGACGCTGAACTCGTCGACGGCGTCGGCCAGCTCCGTCGCCCGCTGGTCGAGCCGCGTCGCCTCGGCGGAGACGTCGGTGATCGTCGCCGTCGTCTCTTCCGCCGCCGCCGCGACCTGCTGGGCCTGCGAGGTCGTCTCGTTGGCGACGCTGGCGACCTCCTGAACGATCGTCGCGAGCTCCTCCGCGGACTCGGACTGCTCGTTCGTCGCCTGGTCGATCTGCGTGACGCCGCTCGCGACCTGCTCGATCTCCCGGGCGATCCGATCCAGGTTGTCCGCGAGCGAATCGACGCGCTCGGTGGCCGATCCGATCGTCTCCTCGGTCTCCTCGATCTGTGCCGCACTCTCGGTCGCACGCTGTTGTATCGATTCGATCATGGCTTCGACGTCGTCGACCGCCGCCTGCGTCTGCTCGGCCAGTTCCTTGACCTCGTCGGCGACGGCCTGGAACCCGCCGTCCTCGCTCGAGGCGCTCTGTGATCGGGCCGACTCGATCGCCGCGTTCAGTGCCAGCATGTTCGTCTGACCGGCGATCTCGTCGATAAGCTCGACGATCTCCTGAATCTGCTCGGCCTCGCGCTCGAGTTCGTGGATCGTCTCCGCGACGGTCTCCGTCTGGTCGCTGGCGACGTGCATCTCCGCGGTCGTCTCCTCGGCCGATTCCTGTCCGGTCGTCGCGAGTTCGTCGACCTGCGTCGACTGGTCGGCGATCGTACTCGTCGCCGCGGCGACCTCCTCGACGGTCGCCGACATCTCCTTGACTTCCGTCGTCGCCGTCTCCAGATCCTCGGCCTGCGCCGAGGAGCCGTCGGAGATCTCCTGGACCGACGCGCTGACCTCCTCGCTGGCCCGGCTGATCTCCTCGGAACTGGACTGGACCTCGGTACTCGTCCGCGCGACGTCCCGCGAGATCCGCTTGACCTGAGACACCGCCGACTCCAGGTCGGCGATCATCTCGTTGAACGACTCGGCGATCTCGACCATCGCCTCGTGGTCGGTCCGCGGCTCGAGCCGTCGCTGGAGGTCGCCGTCGGCGCAGTCGGCCATGACCTGGCCGAACCGCTCGGCTTCCGCCTCCAGTTCGCGGTTGCGCTGCTCGGTGCGGTGCTTGGCCTCGCGTGCGCGTTCGCGTTCGTCCTCCAGATCGGTCATCGTCACGCTGAGGTCGTCGCGCATCGAGTCGAAGGAGTCGTAGAGGATTCCGACCTCGTCGATCCGATCGGTCTCGAGGTCGACGTCGAGATCGCCGTCGCCCATCCGCTCGGCCTTGTCGGCGAGCCGGCGGAGCTGCAGGGAGAGGTTGCCGCCGAGAACGATGCCGACGAAGCCGAGGTTGATGACGACGATGAACGCCAGCGCCGCGATGCCGGCGGTTGCGGCGTTCTGGGCTCCGAAGACCTCGTCCGCGACGCCGTAGGTCGTGACCCGCATCGCCGACTCGCCGCCGCCGATCGTCGCCGTCGTCGCGGCGATTTCCCGTTCGCTTCCCGCCGGAGTCGCCGTCACGACGCCCGACGCGTCGGTGTCGACGGCCTCGAGAACGGCCGCGTCGTCGATCTCGGCGTCCCCGCTCAGCTCGCCGACGCCGACGACCCGTTCGCCGTCGGCGTCGGTGACGACCGTCCGGTAGCCGTCGCCGCTCTCGAGCGTCGACGCGAAGGCGCCGACGGGCGCCGAGAGGGCGACGTACCGATCCTCGCCCGGGACGGGAGCGACGAACGAGAGGACCTCGTCGTCGCTCGAGAGCGCCTCGTGGGTCGTCGTCGGTTCGTCGGTCGCGCCGTCGACGCCGGCGACGTCGAAGAAGTTCTCGCTCGTCGCCGCGTCGTCACTGCTCGCGAGTACCGTCCCGTTCCCGTCGAGGTAGTGGATTTCCGCGACGCGATCGCTGCGTTCGGCCTGCGCGTCGGCGAGTCGATCGCCGATCGCTCCGGGATCGCCGTCCCGGACGGTCGCGTCCGCCGCCAGTCCGGCCGTCGTCTCCGCGTTCGTCTCGAGCCACGTCGCCGCGACGTCGCTCCGGTCGTCGGTTCGGTCGCTGAAGTGCTGTTCCGCCGCCGGCCCGACCGCCCCGGAGACGTGGGCGAAAAAGAGCGCCGAGACGAGCAGCGTCACGAGAGCGATCGCGACGAAAATCAAACCGATCTTTACGCTATACGTTTCTCTGAGTCGATCAGGGATGGAATCCTCGAGTGCCATAGTGTACCGTGGACGTGTCGAGCAGCGTACTGCTGCGACGTGTCTCCGTAATGGTGCACATTCATCGTAATTGAATGTATCGACACGCTTGAACACTCAACTGAGGTTGGTGTTCCACGGGAGACCGCGATCAGTCGCTCGAACGGAGGAGAGCGCGTTTCAGCCCTCCCAGATGGTTCTCGTATCAGAGCGAAGAACGGCGCGGACGAGAAATGTCCAATTTCGAGAGTCTCCGACCGGGTTCGGCATCGATAACCGAACGGCTTCGGGCTCGCGGACTACCGCTCGGTCAGTGACGAACGGTCAAACCCGGAGGCACCGGTCGAACGATGCTCGAACGGGGCGGCTCAGTCGTCGATTTCGATCGCCGGGCGGCCGGGTTCGGCGTTCGCGAGCACGTCCGCGTCGGCTTCGTCGGCGTCGACGACGGTCACCGGCGCCTCGAACTCGCGTTCGATCAGCCAGGCCGCCGACTCGAGGGCCGCGTACTCCGCCTCGGGGGGAAGCGTCATCGACAGCGCCTCGCGTTCGGCCTGCAGGTCCTGGCCGTAGTCGGCCGCGGCGTCGCCCTGCTCGCGGATGTGGCTCTCCTGCATGAGTTCGCCGATCAGGTTGTCGGCGTCGCTCTCGATCGCGATCTCGAGGGCGTCGTACTTCCAGTCGGGGGCGACGACGACGTCGATCCGCTGGGGATCCTCGATGCCGGCGACGTCGACGATGTCGCGGATGTCCTCGCGGGTGTTCTCGACCAGGCGGCGTCGCTTAGTGACGTGGTCGCGGTCGACCTCGGCGGTCGGCCACTCCGCGTCGACGACGAGGCCGTCGTAGTCGAGTGCGTCCCACAGCTCCTCGGCGAGGTGGGGCGCGACCGGCGAGAGCAGGCGGACGACGGCCGACAGCCCGCGCTCGTAGGTCTCGGCGTGGGGCTCCGTGTAGTCGGCGTATTGCCGCAGCGTCCGCACCAGATCCTGCGTCTCGCGCAGCGCCTTGTTGAAGGTCAGCTCGTCGTACTCGTCGGTAGCGATGGCGATCGTCGCGTCGATCTCGGCCGCGACGTAGTCCGCGACGGCGTCGTCCTCGCCCGCGGGCTCGTCGGCAGCAAACTCCTCGACCATCCCCTTCAGTCGGGCGAGGAAGGCGTTGGTCGACCGGACGCCCTCCTCGCTCCAGTCGAAGTCGCGCTCGGGCTGGGCGGCCTGCATCATGAACAGCCGCGCGGTGTCGGCGCCGTACTCCTCGACGATCCGCTGGGGCGAGACGACGTTGCCCTTGGACTTGGACATCTTCTCGCCCTCGAGCTGGACCATCCCCTGGGCCAGCAGGTTCGTGAACGGCTCGCGGTGCTCGAGGCCCTCGTGGTCGGCCAGCACCTTCGTGAAAAAGCGCGAGTACAGCAGGTGCATCACGGCGTGCTCGATGCCGCCGACGTACTGGTCGACGGGCATCCAGTCGTTGGCCCGCTCTAAGTCGAACGGCGCGTCCTCGAGACCGGGCGAGACGTACCGCAGGAAGTACCACGAGGAGTCGACGAAGGTGTCCATCGTGTCCGTCTCCCGCTCGGCGTCGGCGCCGCAGTCGGGACACGTCGTCTGCTTCCACTCCTCGGCGGCGTCCAGCGGGTTGCCGGTGGTGTTGATGAACTCCGGCAGTTCGACCGGCAGGTCCTCCTCGGGGACCGTGACGGGACCGCACTCCTCGCAGTGGATCACCGGGATCGGCGTTCCCCAGTAGCGCTGTCGGGAAATTCCCCAGTCGCGAAGCTGGTACTGTTTCGCTTCCTCGGCGCTGTCGATGTCCTCGGTCAGTCGCTCTCGAGCCGTCTCGCTGTCGAGGCCCGAGTAGTCGCCGGAGTTGATCAACACACCGTCCTCGGTGTAGGCCGCCTCCTCGACGTCGGGCGCCTCGGGGTCCTCGCCCTCCTCGGGTTCGGGAGCGATGACGGGAACGATATCCAGGTCCTTCTTCTCCGCGAAGGCGTGGTCGCGCTCGTCGTGGCCGGGGACGGCCATCAGTGCGCCGGTCCCGACGTCCGAGAGCACGAAGTCGGCGACGTAGACCGGAATCTCCTCGCCGGTAACGGGGTTCGTGGCGGTCAGGCCCGTCTCGACGCCGTTCGGCTCGTCGCCGTCGGGATCGGCCTCCTCCTCGACGAAGCGACGGACGTCGTCGTTCTCTTCGGCCAGTTCCTCGCTGATCGGGTGGTCGGGCGCGAGCGCGAAGAACGTCGCGCCGTGGATAGTGTCGATGCGGGTCGTGAAGGCCGTGACGGGACCGTGCCCGTCCACGTCGAAGTCGACTTCCGAGCCGTACTGGCGGCCGATCCAGTTGCGCTGCATCTGCCGGACCGAGTTGGGCCACCCCTCGAGGTCGTCGATCGCCTCTAACAGCTCGTCGGCGTACTCGGTGATCTTCAGGAACCACTGCTCGAGTTCGCGCTGTTCGACCGGCGTGTCACAGCGCCAACAGAGTTCGGCCTCGCCCTCGACCTGCTCGTCGGCGAGGACGGTCTCGCAGTGGGGACACCAGTTGACCTCGGCGTCGCGGCGCTCGACCAGATCCTCCTCGAGGAACCGTTCGAAGAGCCACTGGTTCCACTGGTAGTACTCCGGCGTGCAGGTGGCGATCTCCCGCTCCCAGTCGTAGCCGAAGCCCATCGACTCCATCTGCTCGGTCATCGTCTCGATGCAGTCGAAGGTCCAGTCGCGCGGGTTGGTGTCGCGCTCCTTGGCCGCGTTCTCCGCGGGGAGCCCGAAGGCGTCCCAGCCCATCGGGTGGAGGACCTCGTCGCCCTGCATCCGGCGGAACCGAGCGTAGGCGTCCGTGATCGTGTAGTTCCGGACGTGGCCCATGTGGAGTTTGCCCGACGGATACGGATACATCCCCAGCACGTACGTCGGATCGTCGACGTCGTCGGGCGTCCGATAGGCGTCCGCCTCGTCCCACGCCTCTTGCCAGCGCCGTTCGACCGTTGCGTGGTCGTATCCCGCGTCACTCATTTGCTTATATAGCTATAGGCGGGGACGCCGCCCTATACCTTTCCATACCGTACCCCCGTCGACGCGATCGATCGCCGCCTCGAGTCGTCGCGAGCGGTCGGGTTCCGGTAGCCGAGAGGTTTTAGGTCCGTCTCACGCCATCTCGAGGCATGGTATCAGACCACACTATCTTCGTCACGGGTGCGAGCCGGGGACTGGGCCGCGAGATCGCCGCCGCGTTCGCCGAGGCGGGTGCGAACGTCGTCCTCGCGGCCAGAAGCGACGGCATCTACGAGACCGAAGAACTGATCGACGCTCCCGAGCGGACGCTAGCGGTCGAGACGGACGTGACTGATCCCGATTCGGTCGCCGACGCCGTCGACGAGACGATCGAGACCTTCGGCGGTCTGGACTGTCTCGTGAACAACGCCGGCATCGCCGGCCCCACCGCGCGGCTCGAGGAGACGACCGACGACGAGTGGCTCGAGACCCTGGACGTCAACGTCGTCGGCGTCGCTCGCGTCACGCGCGAGGCGGCTCCGCACCTCCGCGAGTCCGAGCGGGGGAGCGTCGTCAACATCTCCTCGATCGGCGGGAAACGACCCTACGCCAACCGGGGCCCGTACGCCGCCTCGAAGATGGGGCTGATCGGCGTGACTCGCGCGTTAGCCGCCGAGTTCGGCGACGACGACGTCACCGTCAACGCGATCTGTCCCGGGCCGGTCGAGGGCGAGCGGATCCGGGGCGTCTTCGAGCGACAGGCCGAGGAGGCGGGCGTCCCCGTGGAGGACGTCGAGGGCGAGGTCCTCGACAGTCTCATGATCGAGGAGCTGGTCCCGCCCGAGGAAGTCGCCGAGCTGGCCGTCCACCTCGCGTCCGAGGCGTCGCGCCACGTCACGGGCCAGGATATCAACGTCTCCTCGGGCGGAGCGTGGTACTAACGTTGGGGGACATCGACACCGCCCCTAGAGAACGGCGAGTATCGCGGCGAACACACCGAGACCGAAGAACACACCGCTGACCACTTTTCGCATGCGGACCTCCGAGCGCAACCGGTCCTCCTGGTTCTGGAGATCACCGGCCGCGACCGACAGCGGCGTCTCGTCCGATCCTCGGAGAACGTACCCGTCTGCCGTCTCGGTCAGATCGCCGTGGACGATCAGTTCGTCGCCGTCACGGACGACTGTGGCCTGATACTTGTCGGGCATGGCGGTCTTCCCACCGGCGCTGATCGAGACCTCCACATCGCTCACGATACCCCCTTCGTCCGCGAACCCGTGGCGCTCGAGGAACTTGTTGATCGGATCGAGTTCACCGAGATAGACGTCCGTTTCCGGCTCGTCGAGGAACAACTGCGACGCATCGAACGGGTCGTCCACCCGGGCCGAAAGCGTCGATGCGTCGACGCGAACGCGGTCCCAGCCGTGATCGACGGTGAACTCGCCGACCGCGAGTTCGCCGTCGACGGTTTGCCATCTCTTGTTCTCAGTACCCTCCTTCCGGCGGAGCCGCCACGCCCAGAGGGCGGCCGAGTCGGTCCCGTTCGACTCGGGACCGGTTCGCTCCGGCGACGCCGGTTCGACCACGGAGACCGGGCCGCTGATCGTCGCTTCGCCGCCCGGCTCGAGACGACCCTCGTCCGTCGATTCGAGTTCGTCGATCGTCGTCTGCCGATCGCGCCGCTCACGAGCGCTGGAGAGAGCCATCCAACCGAACAGCATGAACCCTGCTGCGACGGCGAGGACGAACAGCCTGACCATAACTGAGAAGTTATAGCAGAGAGACAATAATCGTTTGAAAATTCACGATGCGGTCCGACGCGATCGGTCGGCGATAGTCGCTATCGCTCGTCGCGCTCGCCGGATCACGGCTCGGTCGGCGAGTCTCGGGCGACCGATTCGCCGGCTGTCAGCGAGCGGCCACAGTACGGCGGGACTCGAGCGTCGTCGCGGCGCTACTCGATGTCGATCCGCTTCGAGTCGTCGGTTCCCGAGACCTGCGGGAGTCGGACGGTCAACACGCCGTCCTCGAAGCCGGCCGAGACGTTCTCCTCCTCGACCGGTTCGGGGAGGCGGATCCGACGGTTGGCCGACGTGTGCGTCCGTTCGCGACGGAGGTACCGTCCCTCGGCGTACTCCGACTCGTCCTCGCGGCTGGCCTCGAGGCGCAGGGTGCCCTCCGAGAGGGTCAGGTCGATGTCGTCGGTCTCGTAGCCGGGGAGGTCGGCCGTGACGAGGTACTCCTCGCCGGTGTCGACGACGTCGACCGGGACCGAGCCCGGGACCTGAAGGCCGCCGCTGCCCATCCCTTCCTCGACCTGTCGGCTGACGCGGTCGAGCAACTCCTCGATATCGTCGAACGGATTTCGTCGCATACGCACAGGTAGGGGCTCGAGCGAGATAAATTCTGCCCGCGACTCGAGGTCAAAAGATCGCTACTCGGAAAGCGTCACCAGTCCGTCGTCGAGCGCGTCGAACAACACCTCGCGCGCGTGTCCGTCCGGATCGACGTTCTCGTAGACCGCTTTCACCTCGCCGTCGGCGATGACGAAGGTCGTCCGCGCGGCGGTCCCGCCCCGGAGTTCGACGTCGAAGGCGTCGGCGATCTCGCCGTCCGGATCGGCCAGCAGGTCGAACTCGAGCCCCGCCGACTCGCAGAACGCTTCGTGGGAGTCGACGTCGTCGGTAGAGACGCCGTAGACGTCCACGCCGGCGTCCTCGTAGCTCTCGCGTTCGCGCTGGAACTGATTGGCCTCGACCGTGCAGCCGGGGGTGTCGTCCTTCGGGTAGAAGTAGAGGACCGTCGGCTCGTCGAACTCGAGGGAGACCTCGTCGCCGTCCTGATTCGGTGCGGTCACGGTCGGCGCGTCGTCGCCTTCGTCGAGCGTCATGGACGGGGGTACTGGAGGGACGCGGAAAACCGTTTGCAGTGCCGAGGCGCGGCGTCGCGCGAACCGCGACGGTCGACGGTCGCGGCCAGTCGCGTCGCGTTCAGGTGAAAGCCTCGCGCTGAAGAGTCAGCCGGCTGTCTCCCTTCGTGCTATGTCAGTCGGCGAACTCGGTCCGAACGACGTCGTAACGGCAGATCCGGACACCGAACTCGAAACGGTCGCACAGCGGCTCGCGTCGAACAACGTCGGCGCCGCGGTCGTCACCGAGGGCGAGGAGCCGGTCGGGATCGTCACCGACCGCGACATTGCCCTCGAGGTCGCCCAAAGCGACGACGTCGCCGCGACACCGGCCGAGGACGTGATGACGGCGGGGCTGACGACGCTCCGCGAGGACGCGGACGCGATCGAGGTCTCGCGAGCGATCAAGGAAGAGAGCGCGCGCCGCTTCCCGGTCGTCGACGAGAACGGCGCGCTCGCGGGAATCGTCACGCTCGACGACCTCGTCGCGACCATCGGCGAGCAACTGAACAACGTCGCCGACACGATCGAGTCCCAGTCGCCGGAGTACAGCCCGTAGTCACCCCTACTCCGTCGCCTCGAGCGGCTCGGCGGCGCCCACTCGATCGTGAACGGCGATGACCCGTTCGCCTCGTTCGGTGAGCGTGATCAGCGTTCGGTCCCGGTCGTACGCGACCGCGTCCCGAGCGGCTAACCGCGGGACGTGCGAGTGGTGCAACGAGAGACGGATCCGCTCGATTTCCCCGTCCGAGACGTCGGGCGCCGGTTTCCCTTTGCACGCTCGTGCCACCTCTTTCGCCGCGTCGGCCAGCGAGACGGGATCGTCGCGTCGATCGAGACACTCGAGCAGCGCGCGACGATAGGCGTGACTCAACAGTCGGAACGCGACGTCTTGCGAGATATTCTCATCCACCATTAGCTCGACTAGGCGATACGACCGGAAGAGCGCCGAACTTGCGCCGCGCAACGTTTTATGCGGATCGCGTACCGGACCAGACGGCGAGTTACGACGGCCCGGAGTCCCGCTCCGCGGTCAACGTCGAAAAGACGAGGTTCTCAGTGGCGCGCCGGAGGAGTTCGGAGATCGCCTGATGGGAGATGCCGAGGTCGTCCGCGAGTTCGTCGGTCGTCGTCTCCCGCGGAACGCGGTAGTAGCCGCGCTCCGCGGCGGTCACGAGCGCGTCCCGCTGCGCCGAGGTGAGGACCCGCACGCCGCGGTCCGGGCACGTCATTTCGGTCAGGCTCAACAGGCGAAAGGAGTGCCCGCGGTCCGCGAGCTGGTCGCGGAACGCGTCGAACTGCTCGCGGTCGGCGAAGCGGAGGTCGACTCGCCACTCCTCCGCCGCGAGCCGCGCCTCGAGCAGCGATCCCTCCTTGTCGAGGTACGAATCGATCCGCCGCTTCACGTCGTCGGTCCACTCGACGTGATAGAACGCCGCCTCGTCGAATCGCACGCTCTCGACGATCTCGTCGATCGACGGATCCGACCGGATCGCCGCCTCGACGCCGTCGGACTCCGCATCGGCGACCCAGAGACAGGGCATCACCCACTCGGTGCTGTGCGCGGCGATCCGTTCGGCCTCGACCTCGAGCCCGGAAACGGCGCTCGCGGCGTGGTCGAGGGCCAGCGCTTCCGGCGGGATGGAAATGGACGCGCGTAGCATACCGAACGCACGGTTTCCAGCGAGAAAAAGCCGCGAGGGGCGGTCGACTCGAGTCGAGAGCGCGAACCGGCTGACGCAGCCGGTGACCGTATTCCCAACACCTAACAGCGTTCTCTCGAGTAGACACGCCGTGAACTACACAGTCGTCCGCGTCTGGGGGATCCCGATCCGCGTGAACGTCTCGCTGTTCGTCTTCGTTCCGATTCTCGTGTGGCTCATCGGAAGCGGCGAACAGCTCGCCGCGTACGAGACCGTCATCAACGCCGCGACGCCGGCGACGGTCGACGCGGCGAGCCTCACCGACGCCGACCGCTGGCTCATCGGGGGCCTCGCGGCCGTCGGCCTGTTCGCGAGCGTCGCCGTCCACGAACTGGGCCACGCGTGGGCCGCCATGCGCTACGATATCGAGGTCGAGTCGATCACGCTCTGGATTCTGGGGGGACTGGCGAACCTCTCCGAGATGCCCAGGGAGTGGAACCGCGAGTTCTGGATCGCCGTCGCCGGACCCGCGGCGAGCCTCCTCGTCGGAGCCGCGTGCATCGGCGCGCTCTTCGTCGTTCCCGAGTCGGCGACGGTCGTCGTCTTCGCGATCGGGCTGCTCGGCGTCATGAACGTCTCGCTGGTGGCGTTCAACATGCTCCCCGCGTTCCCGATGGACGGCGGACGGGTGTTTCGGGCCGTGCTCGCGCGCAACCGCTCGTACGTCAGCGCCACTCGGACGGCCGCCCGCGCCGGAACGCTGTTCGCGATCCTGTTCATCTTTCTCGGCGTCGTCGTGACGTTCAGCCCGATCCTCGTGCTGGTCGCGCTCTTCATCTACGTCAGTGCGACCGGCGAGTCCCGCGCGGTCGTTCTCGACGACCTCCTCTCGGGGCTGACCGTGACGGACCTCCTCGCGTCGCGGGAGCCGGTTCCGGTCGGCGCGACCGTCGAAACCGTGTTCGCTCGCTTGCTCGCCGCTCGGCGAACTGATCTCCCCGTCGTCGACGAGACCGGTGCGATCGTCGGCGCGATCACCGCGACCGCGCTGCGCGACATCGGTCCGGCGGAGTACGAAACGACCGCCGTCGGCGACGTCGCGACGACCGATCTCCCGCGCATCGACGCCGAGACGAGCGCGTTCGATGCGCTCCAGACGTTGCAACGGAGCCGGGCCGACGTCGGGTTCGTCGTGCGCGACGGCGAGCCCGTCGGCCTGGTCTCGCGGGCCGACTTCGCCGCGGCGCTCGAGCTCCGGCGCGACGCGACGGCGTTCTAACGGATCGAGCGCCGTCCGGTAGCGAACGTCGGTATCGAAACGAACTCTCGACGGCGATCGATCACTCGACGACGTGTTCGGTGTCGTACGAGCCCAGCCGGCGGACCCAGCCGTTCTCGGCCAGTTCCTCTAACTCCTCGATCGCCTCCTTCGTCCGGGCCTCGTAGAGGCCGGCCTCGAAGTCGACGTGGAAGACGTAGTCGCCGAGCCGCTGCCCGCTGGGGCGCGACTCGACCCGCGTGAGGTTGATGTCGCGGTCGGCGAAGGGCTCGAGGAGTTCGAGCAGCAGACCGGGATAGTTCGCGTTGGGGTAGACGACGAGCGAGCTCTTGCCGCCGCCCTTCGAGCGCTCCTCGGCGGGCGCCAGCGCGAAGAAACGGGTCGCGTTCGAGTCCTGGTCCTGGATGTCCTCGGCGAGCACCTCGAGCGTGGGCTCGTCGTCGGCGTTGGCCGGATGCCCGATGCCCGCGACGGAGGGGTCCTCGCGGGCGAACTCGACGCCCTGGGCGGTGCTGGCGACCGCCTCGAGGGTAGCGTCGGGGTACTCGCGCTCGAGGTAGGTGCGACACTGGGCCAGCGCCTGAGAGTGACTGGCGATCGTGTCGAACTCCGGTCCCTGGGCGAGGAGGGCGTGGCGGATCGGGGTGACGATCTCGCGGACGACGGCGACGTCGTACTCCGCGAGCGCGTCGAGGCTCTCCGTGACGGAGCCCTCGATGCTGTTCTCGATCGGAATGACGCCGCGATCGTACTCGCCGCCGGCGACGGCGTCGACGATGGCCGTCACCGACTGTCGGAAGTCGATCTCGTCGCCGTCCGCGACCGCCGTCGCCGCCCGGTGCGAGTAGGTTCCTTCGGGACCCAGCGTAACTGCGACCATCGGCTGGTGATAGCGCGGACGGGATCAAAAGGCCTCGGGTCCGTCTCGAACGCTGTCGGTCGGTTCGCCGGGGATCGGTCGGCGACCGTCCCGTCGGAGCCCGATCAGGCCGGGACCGTGACGATGTCGTCCTCGTACTCGGCGATCGCGTTCAGCACCGCCTCGCGGTCCTCGGCGTCGACGTCGAACTCCTCGAGCGTCGCGTCGAGGTGCTCGACGATGACGTCGAAGTCGGGTTTCGTGATCCCGAGGTCGTCGTGTGCGGCCTCCATGTCCTCGCCCGAGTAGTCGACGGGACCGCCCGCGACCGCGCTGATGAACTGGGTCTGGTGGGCCCGCTGTTTCTGCATGTCGACGTCCTCGAAGTAGTGGGCGACTCGCTCGTCCTCGATCACGCGCTCGTAGAACTGATCGACGACTGCACCGATCGCGTCCTGTCCGCCGAGTCGTTCGTACAGAGTTTCGCTCATCCAGTCGGCCCTACTAATGGCGGCTCATTAAATCGTCTCTCGAATATGTTCGCGCGAAAATTCATGGTTAGTGGTCACAAATGACAATGGTGGCATCGCACGGACGCCGTCCGCCGACGGTCGTCCGACAAGCGTGCGCTTTTCATACCCCAGGCGCCGACTGCTTCCTATGAGAACGCGCGGGACGCTGCGACTGGCGACACGGGGTTCCACACTCGCCCGGCGACAGGCCTCGCTGGTGAAGGAGGCCCTGGAGGACCGGCGATACGAGGTGGAACTGGTCACCGTCGAGACGACGGGCGACCAGATCAGAGACGAACTCATCCATCGGTTGGGGAAGACGGGCGCGTTCGTCCGCGAACTCGACGAGCGCGTCCTCGAGGGCGATCTCGACGGCGCCGTCCACTCGATGAAGGACATGCCGACCGAACAGCCCCAGGACCTCGTCACGGCGGCGGTACCCGAACGCGGGCCGCCGGGGGACGTCCTCATCACGCCCGACGGGTCGACGCTCGAGGAACTCCCCGCGGGCGCGACCGTCGGCACCTCGAGTCTGCGCCGTCGCGCGCAGCTCCTCTCGGAGCGCGACGACCTCGAGGTCGAACCGCTGCGCGGGAACGTGGACACGCGCCTCGAGAAGTTGCTGGCGCCCGCGCTCCAGCGGGAACACCAGGAGCGCTCGGAGGCCGACAAAGAACGCAAGGGCAACACCGGGGACGAGGACTTCGAACCCGAGTACGATCGCACCGTCGACGAGTGGTTCGACGACCTGTCGGAACTCGAGCGACAGGCGCTGGGACGGGAGGTCGAGACCGAGTACGACGCGATCGTCCTCGCGCAGTCGGGGCTGGAGCGCAGCGGTCTCGCCCACTACGTCGACTATCAGGAACTCCCGACGGGGACGTTCGTTCCCGCGCCGGGCCAGGGGGCCCTCGCGGTGACCGCGCGCGACGGCGAGACGGCCCGCGACATCCAGTCGGCGATCGACTTCCCCCGGAGCCGCGTCGAGACGACCGTCGAGCGAACGATCCTCGCCGAACTCGGCGGCGGCTGTATCGCGCCGGTCGGCATCTACGCGGTCGTCCAAGGCGAGTACGTCCACGCGACCGTCAGCGTCTTCGACCGCGACGGCGAGGAGTCGGTGGAGGGGAGCCGCGACCTGCCGGTCGAGACCCACGCCGAGGCCGCCCGCGAGTTCGCCCGCGATCTCGCGGACCGCGGCGCGGCCGACCTGATCGAGGCCGCCCGCGAGGACGCCGAGAGCGACGAGGGCGAGAGCGTCGCCGAGGAAGATAAGCCCGAGGGGAAATAGCTAGCCGATACCGAATGTCAGGCACAACTATCGACGCCGAACCGGGTACCGTCTACCTCGTCGGTAGCGGCCCCGGCGATCCCGATCTGTTGACCGTCAAGGCCAAACGACTGCTCGAGGAGAGCGACGTCGTCCTCCACGACAAACTGCCGGGTCCAGAGATCATCGATCTCCTGCCCGAGGACCGCCGCGAGGACGTCGGGAAGCGCGCCGGCGGCGAGCGCACGCCCCAGTCGGAGATCAACGAGCGACTGGTCGAACTCGCCCGCGAGGGCAAGGCCGTCGTCCGCCTGAAGGGCGGCGACTCGTTCGTCTTCGGCCGCGGCGGCGAGGAGGCCGAGTACCTCGCGGCCCACGACGTGCCGTTCGAGGTCGTCCCCGCGGTCACGTCGGCCATCGCCGCGCCCGCGGTCGCCGGCATCCCGGTCACGCACCGCGATCACGCCTCCTCGGTCTCCTTCGTCACGGGCCACGAGGACCCCACGAAGGAGGAGTCGGCGGTCGACTGGGAGGCCCTCGCGGCGACCGGCGGCACCATCGTCGTCCTGATGGGCGTCGGCCGCCTGCCGGACTACACGAAGGCGCTGCTCAGGGCCGGGATGGACCCTGAGACGCCCGTCGCGCTGGTCGAACGCGGCACCTGGCCCGACCAGCAGGTCGCGACGGGTACCCTCGAAACCATCGTCGACGCCCGCGACGAGGTCGGGATCGAGCCGCCGGCCGTAACGGTGATCGGCGACGTCGCCGGTACCCGCGCGTCGGTCGTCGACTTCCTACAGAACGACTACGGCGCGGTCGACGCCGACGAGGCGAACGGAGGCGACCGATGAGCGAACCAGAGACGCCCGACGCGACCGACACGCCCACCGTCGCCGTCTTCCGCCCCGACGACGAGCGACTCGAGACGGCCGCGACGCTGCTCACCGACCTCGGCGCCGACCCGGTCCCGGACCCGATGCTCGCCGTCGAGGCGACCGGCGCGACCCCGCGGACCGACGCCGACTACGTCGTCTTCACGAGCAAGACCGGCGCGGAACTCGTCTCCGAGGCGGGCTGGGAGCCCGGCGACCAGACCGTCTGTTCGATCGGCCCCGCGACGGCCGACGCGCTCCGCGAGGAGGGGTACGCGGTCGATCTCGTCCCCGAGGAGTTCACCTCGAGCGGCCTCGTCGCCGCGTTAGCGGACCGCGTCGCGGGCGCCCGCGTCGAGGTCGCCCGCAGCGACCACGGCAGCGCGGTCCTGCTGGACGGCCTCGAGGACGCGGGCGCGTACGTCCACGAGACGACGCTCTATCGGCTGGTCCGTCCCGAGGGGAGCGGCGAGTCGGCCGCGCTGGCCGCCGACGGCGAACTCGACGCCGCCTGCTTCACCTCGTCGCTGACCGTCGATCACTTCCTCGAGGCCGCCGCCGAACGCGGGGTCCGAGACGCGGCGCTCGAGGGGCTCGCCGACGCCACCGTCGGCGTCATCGGCGAGCCGACGGCCGAGACCGCCGCCGAGCGGGGGATCGACGTCGACATCGTGCCCGACGAGGCCACGTTCGACGCGCTCGCGCGGGAGACGGTCGCGGCCGTTCGCCGCGGTCGGGAGTAGCCCCCGCGACCCGATTCCGTCCGGACATTTCGAGCGCGAGAAAACCCGTGCAGGGGCGTCGCAACCCGCGTTAGCAAGGGTAACCCCTACTCGCACTTGGCCCGATTGTTCTCCTACTGTGTCAGTACAAACGTCCCTCGGAAAGCGACTCGACCCGCCGGATTCGGTCGGCGTGCGCCTCGCGTTTTTCGTCCTCTGGGGGATCGACGCGACTGCTGCGACCCTGTTCTTTCTCGTCCCCTACGCGAGCGAGCTCAACCCCGTTACCGTCTTCTTCTACCAGCTGGTCGGACTGCCCGGCGTCGTGCTCGCTGCCGCCTGTTACGCCGCGATCGTGATGCTGATCGGTCACTTCCTCTCGGATCCGATGGACGTTCGGTTCGTCGCGATCGTGGTCGGCCTGTACGTCCTGTTCGCAGCGAACAACGTGCTCCTCCTCGCGTTTCGCGAACCGCTGCCGGAGCTCCTCGGGCTGTGGTGACGCCGGCGCTGACGCCGGCCGCCACCGATGACCGATGACCGGACGTTTATGCCGGATGCCGCCTCATCTTCGATCGATGCACCGATGACCGGTCCGGTTCCCGACCTCGCCGATCGCGCGGCCGCCTGCGCCGACCGCCTCCTCGATGCCGATCGCGTCCTGTTGGCCTCGCACATCGACGCCGACGGACTGACCAGCGCCGCGATCGCCGCGCGGGCCCTCGAGCGAGCGGCGATCCCCTTCGAGACGGTCTTCGAGAAGCAACTCGACGAGGCGGCGATCGCCTCGATCGCGGAGACCGACTACGACACCGTTCTCTTCACCGACTTCGGGAGCGGCCAGCTCGATATCATCGGCGAGCACGAGGACGCGGGCGCCTTTACGCCCGTCATCGCCGACCACCACCAGCCCGCCGACCGCGATACCGAGTTCCACCTGAATCCCCTGCTGTTCGGGATCGACGGCGCCTCCGAACTGTCCGGCGCCGGCGCGAGCTACGTCCTCGCGCGGGCGCTCGCGGACACCGCGGATCGGTCGGCGGAACTGCGTTCCGATGGGGGGATGGTCACCGCCTCGGGCGCGACCGACGTCCGCGCCGACAACCGCGATCTGGCCGCCCTCGCGGTCGTCGGGGCCGTCGGCGACATGCAGGCCTCCGGCGGCGAACTCCACGGCGCCAACGAGAAGATCGTCGCGGAGGGCGTCGAGGCGGGCGTCCTCGAGACCGGCAAGGACCTGGCGCTCTACGGGAAACAGACCCGGCCCCTGCCGAAGCTGCTCGAGTACGCCACCGACGTCCACATCCCCGGGATCTCGAACGACGAGAACGGTGCGCTTCGGTTCCTCGACGGCCTCGACCTCGAGTTGAAACGCGACGGCGAGTGGCGCCGCTGGTCGGGGCTGACCAACGACGAGAAGCAGACCGTCGCCAGCGCGCTCGTCAAGCGGGCCGTCTCGACGGGCGTCCCCGCGACGAAGATCGACCAGCTCGTGAGTACGGCGTACGTCCTCCCCGAAGAGCCGGTCGGCACGGAGCTCCGGGACGCCAGCGAGTTCTCGACGCTGCTGAACGCGACCGCCCGCTACGAGCGCGCCGACGTCGGTCTCGGAGTCTGTCTCGGGGACCGCGACGGAGCGCTCGAGCGCGCCCGGAAACTGCTGCGCAACCACCGGCGCAACCTCTCGGAGGGGATCGACCTCGTCACGCGCGAGGGCGTCACCCACGAGGACCATCTCCAGTGGTTCCACGCGGGCGACGAGATCCGCGAGACCATCGTCGGCATCGTCGCCGGCATGGCGATGGGCAACGAGGGGATCAGCCGCTCGAAGCCGATCGTCGCCTTTGCAGACAAAAACGAGGAGGAAGTGAAGGTCTCGTCCCGCGGGACCCACAACCTCGTCCGGCAGGGGCTGGACCTCTCGACCGTCATGGGCGACGCCTCGCGGGCCGTCGGCGGCGACGGCGGCGGGCACGACGTCGCGGCCGGAGCGACGGTACCCCGCGGCGAGGAGGACGCGTTCATCGAGCGAGCCGACGAAATCGTCGGCGATCAACTCTCCTGACGAGCGGATACGGCGACTCGAGTCCGCGGGATCCGACCTCGAGTCGGTAGCGTTCGAACTCAGGTCGACCGGTCCATCGAGGCCGGGACCGTCGGCACCAGCGGCGCGCGCGAGGTCAGCATGTACGACACCTTCCGCACCGCGCCCTTGGCGTACTGAACCGAGCTCTCGTGAATCGGCGTCCGCTTGCCGCGGATCTGGGTCCGGCCCTCGAGGATGGCCGCGACGAGTTCGTCGCCGTCGATGTCGGCCCTGGTCGGGGAATCGGCGTCGGGGGACACGAGGATCTCGGTGTAGGCTTTGCCGACGTTAGGGAGGTAATGGGCGTCGCTGGCGCCGATCTGGGGATAGCCGCAGCGACGGGCGAAGGCCCGCGCCCGGCGGTTGCGGTAGCCGGTAAAGACCATCGAGTTGTAGGTCTCGATCGCGTCGGCGTCCTCGATGCGACGTTTGCGGACGCCGTGGCGGCTGCGCTGGAACGGATGGGGGACGATCGCGACGCCGCCGAGGGCGCGGACGTCCTCGACGGTCTCCGTGAACGGCTGACCGGGGTCGGGCCGTTCCTCGACTCCGATGGCCAGCAGGTGGCCGTGGCGCGTCGAGACCTCGACGCCGGGGATGCCGATCAGGCCGTACTCCGGCGCGAGTTCGGCCGCGCGAAGCGACTCGCTGATCTCGTCGTGGTCAGTGATAACGACCCCGTCGAGTCCGATGTCGGCCGCCTGCTCGAGGATGAGTTCGATCGGTTCGTGCCCGTCGTAGGAATCGTCCGAGTGGACGTGAAAGTCGATCGCGAACGGAATCTGAGTCGTCATAGCGGGATCAGGGCAGCGGGGAACGCTACGCCCAGTACTGTGCTGGTCCGCATAAACGCTGTGTTGCCGATCGGCCGTCGAGCGGCATAGGAATTCAATATAGCAATATCGAATTTATGGCAGCGGGAAACGGGCCGTGACGAGCCGATCGACGACTCGAGAGCGATGTGAATCCGCGACGAAACACGCGTCGAAACGTCCGAGCCAGAGAATCGAGTAGCGGAGGGGAACCCGGCGTCGATCGGTAGCCGACGCCGAGCTGGCCGTAGACGGCGGTGCCGATCTCGAGGTCGTCGGCCGCGCGGATGACGTCGAGGGCATCGATGGGGGCTGCGTGAGGAGCGCGTTCGGCCGGAAACTCGTCGGTTCGACGAACGTCGTTCCAGGACCGAGAGCCCACGCGCCACTGACCCGGAGCAACCGATTGACGCTCGTCCGACGACCCAATGAGAGCATTGGCCAGATATATTAAGTAGTCGACACCTTCATCCGCGCCGCGAGCGCCGACGTGACCGCATCGTCGCCGGAATCGCCTCGAAGTCGGGATTGTCGACGTGGATGACGAGGGGACACCGGTGACGGGGCGGCTACGCTCGAGCAGTTCGCGGTGATTCGTCGGCCGATCCCTTCGTTCGCATCGATCGGGAAAACGGCTCCTCCCGCGTCCCGTGCCGAATCGGGAGGAAGCAGCGTCGAGAGCGCTCGAGCCGGCAGTCCGGAGCAACGATCCGTTACCGGGAGGCAGAGAGAGTAAATCCTATTTCGGTATACGAAATCTCCCCGCAGTCGGTTCGACCTCCGAGAATTAGGCAACCCTAAAATTCGATGGACTTATGTTAGTTTAGGTAGGCCTAAAGAACGAGCGGCGGTCCCCGCTACCGCGAATCGGTGCCAGGAGACGATCCGTCCCCGCATCGGGGACATGGCGCCGCGTGACCGCCAAACTGCTCCCACGGAGTGACTGGACCCATGGTCGGAACGACACTCAGAGAGATTCGCCACGAGATCGAACGGCTGGCCGACGACGACGGCGACTACTACGTCGTCTGTGCCCGCTCCGGCGAGCGGCCCGTCCCCGTCGCCGGCCAGCGGTTCGCGACCCGTACGGCCGCGGCCGACGCGGCTCGAGCGACCGAACAGTACCGGGCCGCGCTCAGACGGTACGATCCGCAGTTGCCCTACTACGATCCGATCGTCCGTCAGAACCAGCCGCTACACGTCGGCGACGGCCCCGATAGAACCGACGAGGACACCGCTCCCGCCCCCCAGCGGGCCGTCGACGACGACGAGACCGACGATCCGCTGATCAGCTTCTGCCACGACGTCTCCGGCGCCGTGTTCGAGGTCCTCTCGGGAAGCGCTCACGAGGCGGCCGAGACGGCGATCATGGAGACCTATCTGGCCGCGGCCGAGGCGACGACCGATCGGAACACGCTCTGTCTCGTGCTGCTCGAGGCGATGGCGGCGGAACTCGAGCGACACCTGACCGTCGACGAGCGGACGCGACTGTTGCGGGCCGCGGCGGAGAACCTCTCGCCGGTCGCGTCGACGGCCGATCCGGTCGAGGCGAGTCTAGCGTACCTGGACTCGCTGTCGCTGGTGCGCTCGTACGACGTCACGCGCGAGCCGCGAACGGGAACCGACGCCTGGACCGTCTCCCTGCGCGGGTACGCGATCGACTGCGACGGCCGACGGTTTCCGACCCTGCCGATCGGGATCGACATCCTGCGCCGGACGTCCGAGACGACCGCGGCGCTGGGGGTGACCGACGTGACCGCGCTGGGCGAAGGCGACTGGGAACTCGTCGTGACCAGTGACATCGAGACGGCCGGCGGCCTCGTCTGTCTCAGGGAGGAGGAACCGTGACGGACTCGACGGACGTCCACCGAGCCGTGGCGTGTCTCGAGGACGAGCGGGCGGACGTCGCCGACCGAGCGTCGGCGCTCGAGACCTTCGCGCGCGACGTTCGAGACGTGCCGACGGCGTCCGGACCCGCGCGGGCGACCGGGACGACACCGACGACGCCGAAGGCGATGGCGACGGCGGTCGGATCGGCGGCCGCCACTCCGCAGCCGTCCGAGAATCGCTGTGCGACCGTCAGGGAGGCGTTCGCCGATACCGTCGAACCGCACACGATCGCCGCCGAGGACGACTCGCTCGTCGAGGCGATGGCGACCGAACTCTCCGAGGAGATCGCGGTCTCGCTGGCCGCCGAAACCGACTGGACGCCGGCGCTCAAGCGGGCCGTCCTCGAGGAAGTCGAGACCCAGCGCCGGAAGACGGTGCTGCTCGAGGAGACGCTCCAGCGCGAGCGACGGACGCTCGAGGAGGCGATCGACGAGATCGACGAGATCGTCGCGTGGCTGCGGGCGACGGCCGACGAATCGCTGCTCCAGTTCGGGTTCGACGAACTCCACGAGAAACACGATCGTCTCGAGGAACACCGAGAGCGACTCGAGGCGCTGATCGACGAGCGGCAGGCGCAGTTCGCCGGGGAGACGAACCCTCGCGGGACCGACGGCTACCGGGAACTCGTCGCGGCGATCTACGCGGACCTCTCCGTCGAGTACCCGCTCCTATCGACCGCGACGCGGCTGTACGGAATCTGCGGCGACTGTCAGCGGACGGTTCGGGCGCATCTGACACGGCGTGTCTGATCGCCCGTCCACCGACGGAGGCTACGGCGACGACCGCGAGAGGCCGTCGGGGACGAGGTCCGGGAGCGAGACGCTCTCGAGGACGTCCCGAACCTCGAGCGGATCGTCGGTCGTCGAGACGGTCTCGTGGATCCGTTCCATACAGGCGAGGGTGCCTTTGACGGCGGCCCGACGAGTCGAGACGCGACCGATCACTTCGGTGATCGTCTGATCGGTGAGAAAGTACCGATATCGAAGCTCCCAGCACCGGCAGAGGCCGAGCCCCGGATGCGAGCGATCGGCGGCCGTTCGGTCCGCGATGAGTTCGAGCGGCGGCTGGCTGTGACGGTACTCGAACCGGGCGTCACAGCAGTCGATGGGGCCCCATCCCGGTGGTAACGCCTCGCGTGGGATAGGGGGCTGATCGGGGGGCATGTCCCTCTCTGAGGAGAGATACGGGAGTGTTGGTTCCGCTTGCGTACGCATCGTTCGTATATCACACCCGCTACCGGGTCAGTGCCTTGTCATTCTCTCGGCGGGTGACAGCTGCGAGCCGACAGCGGCCGACCGATCGTCCGACTTTTGTCTCCGCTCGCTCTCTCTCCGGGTATGGCCGACTTCGACCCCGAGAAATTCGAAGACAAGTACGCCAACTACTTCCCGGAACTCCAGCAGGCGTACAAGAACGCGTTCAATCGGATGAACGATCAGTACGACTCCGAACTGGTCCACGCGATCGACCAGCAGGTGTTAAACGAGAGCGAGCCCTTCTACGAGGGCGACGGCGAGTTCCGCGTCGAACTCCCCGAGGACCCCTACGATCGACTCACGGGCGTGCTCGTCGAACGGGACCGCTTCGAGGAGATCCTCGAGCGCCACGTCGACGAGATCGAGACCGAACTGCAGCGGGTCTTCGGATTCGCCTGAGCCGGACCAGACGACTCGAGCACCGCGATTCGGACGTCGCCAGTGTCGGCAGCCGAACGGGTATGACGGAAGGTTTAGGGGCTCCCACATCCAAGGGTGGTTCATGAGCACCGAAACCCAGAACGACGGGGACGACCTCGAAGACCGCGTCGCGAACTTCCTCCGACGCAACTTCCCGCAGATCCAGATGCACGGCGGCAGCGCAGCGATTCAGGACATCGATCGCGAGAGCGGCGAAGTCAGCATCGCCCTCGGTGGCGCGTGCAGCGGCTGCGGGATCTCGCCGATGACGATCCAGGCGATCAAGAGCCGGATGGTCAAGGAGATTCCCGAGATCGAGAAAGTCAACGCCTCGACCGGTATGGACGGCGGCGAAGCCGACATGGGTGGCGGCGGCATGAGCCCCTCGTTCCCCGGCGAGACCGTCGACGACGACGGCGAGGCCGACGAAGGGCCGGAAGCACCGTTCTGAGCACCGGTCGTCCCGCGTAGTTCGAACCGTATTTTCGCTATTTTAGCCGCCGAGAGCCGGTCGTACAGCCGGTCCGGCGGAGGGTAACGTTACTCGAGCGTGTCGCACAGCGTTTACGCGTCTACGTCGTTCTCTCCGTTCTCTCGGAGAGCCGTGATACGCCGGCCGATCGCTCATTACTCGCTCGCCACTCACTCATGACAGCAGCATGGAGACTGACCACGGCCCGCTCGACGTGACGCTCCGGGGACCAGGGGAGCCCGAAGTCGTGGTCGTCGCCGGCGTCCACGGCGACGAGCGGAGCGGCATTCGCGCGGTACGCCGGCTGCGCGAGGCCGACCTCGAGCTCCGACGGGGCGTCGCGTTCGTCCTCGCCAACCCGGCCGCGATCGCGGCCGACGAACGCTACCTCGACTCGGACCTCAACCGCGTGTTCCCCGGCGATCCGGACGGCGACCGGGAGGAACGGATCGCGGCGCGACTCTGCGAGTTCGTCGAGGGGCGGACGACGCTCTCGTTGCACGGGACCGAAGCCGAGCCCACGCCGTTCGCGCTCGTACACAGCGCTCAGGAACGCGAGTTCGAACTGGCCTCGGAGCTGCCCGTTCCACACGTCATCGATCACTGGGGAGTCAACGAGCACACGATCACGACGTGTGGCTTCAGCGTCGAGATCGAGCTCGCCGCCGAGAACTCCGAGGAGGTGGCCGCGACCGCGGAACGGCAGGCCCGCGCGTTCCTCGAGCGGGTGGACGCGCTCCCCGGAGAGCCGCCCGAAGCCGATCCCGACTACTACCACATGGGCGAGTCCGTACCGAAACCCGACGGATCGTCCTACGAGGTGCACGTCGAGAACTTCGAACGCGTCCCCGAAGGGACCGCCTACGCGACCGTCGACGGGGAGGAGCTGACCGCCGACGAGCCCTTTTGGCCGCTACTGATGTCCGCGGACGGCGCCGAGGACATCTTCGGCTACCGGGGACAGAAGATCGGTGACTCGCTCGCGGAGGTCAGAGAGACGTGGATCGGTGCGGAACGGGATTCGCGAGGGTCCGACTAGCGCTCCCGCGACGATCCGGAGCGAATCGAAGCGAGGGCCACCGCCGTCACCGGAGCTCGCGTTCGCGCTCCCACGTCCGTACCAGCGACGTCAAGACCCGGTTCGTCGGTACTTCGAGTCCCTGCTCGGATGCTCGATCGACCACGTAGCCGTTGATGGCGTCGATCTCGGTGCGCCGCTCGGCGCGGACGTCCTGGTGCATCGAGGACGTGTTCGCGGCCGTATCGCTCGCGACGGCCTCGAGCGCGGCGAGCGCCTCGCGGTTCGAGAGCCCGACGTCGCAGGCCCGTGCGACCCGCGCCGTCTCGCGGGCGGCCCCGCGAGCGAGGTCGCTTCCCTCGGCCTCGAGGACGGCCGCGTTGTCGGTCCGCGCCAGCGCCGTGACGGGGTTGATCCCGGCGTTAACGGCGAGTTTCTCCCAGAGACGGCGGGGCATATCGTCGGCGACAGTGGTCTCGAGACCGGCCGCAGCGAACGCCGAACCGATCCGGTCGGCGCGGTCCGAGCGGCCGCCGTTGCGCGCGCCGAGGACGAGCTCGCCGATCCCGGTGCACTCGACGCGGCCGGGAGCGTGCAGGATCGCGCCGTAGGAGGCGGTACCCGCGAGCACCGGCGCCTCGAGGCGGGCGGCGAGCGTCTCCTCGTTTCCCATCCCGTTTTGCAGCGAGAGGACGGCCTCGTAGTCGCCCGTCGCGAGCGTCTCGGCGGCCGACGCCGTGTCGAACGCTTTGACCGCGACGATCGCGAGGTCGGCAGCGAGCCCCCGTCCGTCGGTCGTCGCTGACGGGGTGACCGTCGCCTCGATGTGGCCCGACAGTTCGAGGCCCGACTCGCGAACGGCGCCGACGTGGGGGTCGCGCCCGACGAGCGTCACGTCGTGTGTCGGGTCGCGCGCGAGCGCGCCGCCGACGAGACTGCCGAGGCTGCCGGCCCCGAAGACGACGATCTCCATGGCCAGGGGTCCGTGCGGAGCGATAAAAACGGTTTTCGTCCGGACGTCGTCGCGTCGCGAGACCCGCCGCGTGCGACATCGTCGTTCCTTTCTGCCGGTACCGGTCCGATCGACGCCCGCTCAGTCCTCGGTCCAGTACATCAGGTTCTCCCGCTCGGTGTTGCAGTTCGGGCACTCGTCGGGCAGTCCGTCGTCGATGTCGCCCATCTCGCCGCACTCCATGCAGCGCCACATGAGTTCCGCCTCGCCGAACTCGTGGCCCGAGCGGGCGTGTTCGACGCTCATCGCCTCGGCTCCCTCGCGCGTGGTAACGAAGAAGCCGCTCTGCTCGAAACCGCGAATCGTCCCGAGTTCGTTCCCGTCCTCGTCGTAGACGACCTGCCCGAAGTTGAGGTCGCGAACGTCCTCGACGGCTTCTTGCTCGCCCTCCTTCGCCGGTGTCTCCCCAGTTTCGACCATATGTGAATCGACACCGGCGACGGCGATAAAGTCACAGCGCGCATTGTGCGAACGGCCGCTCGAGGATCAGTACCGGCCCGTGACGAGCGATCGGTGAGCGGTACGGAAGGGGAGCAGAATTGTAAACCGAAACCGAGCTGTCAGGAAGTGATGGAAGGGATACCCGCGATAATAGAAAACAATATACATCCCCCGTATAGATAGCCATGGCATGATACGTACCCGCACGCTCGATTCGCCCGACGGTCGGCGGTCGGCTAGCCGACGCGGTATCGGTGACGAGGCGGTGAGAACGGTACCGACTATTGCAAGGGAAAAGGTGGACAACGATCGAGCGCTTTCGGTGGACGTGTCGATTCAGACGCCTTCGTTCGGTCGTCAGTTCGATCGCCGTCCGATCGTCGTCCCGTCTCCGAGCCGTCCCGTCGATAGCGAGGGGCGATTATGACGGGAACCGGCGTCACCACCGTCGGTGACTGTCGGATCGCCTACCGGCGCGCGGGGACGAGCGGCCCCCCGATCGTCCTCTGTCACGGCGCCGGCATCGACGACGCGACGGTCTCGTGGCGCCACGCCATCGACGCACTCTCCGAGGACTACCGCGTCTACGCGATCGACTGGCCGGAGTACGGCCGCAGCACCGGCTCGGTCACCCACACGATCGATACCTACGTCGACGTCCTCGACGGGTTCCTCGAGTCGCTCCCCTACGAGCGCGTCTCGCTGGCTGGGATCTCGATGGGCGGCGGTGCAGCGCTGGGCTACGCCCTCGAGCGCCCCGAGCGAATCGAGCGACTGGCGCTCGTCGACAGCTACGGACTGGGCGGGCGACTGCCCAACGCGCTCCCGTGGAAGCTGCTGTCGCAGGTCCCCGGGATGACGGAGTTGGGCAAGATCGCCGCCGGCGCCACCACCGATAGCGTCAGACTGGTCCTCGATAGCCTCGTCGCCGACTCCGGCGGCCTCTCCGACGAATTCGTCGACGACGCCCGAGAGAAACTGATGGAACCGGGATCGATTCAGGCGTTCAAAGAGTTTCAGGGGAACGAACTCTCGTACGACGGCCGCGTCGCGACGAACTTCGTCGACGATCTCGACGACCTGTCGGTCCCGACGCTGCTGATCCACGGCGAGGAGGACCCCCTCGTCCCCCTCGAGTGGTCGGTACGGGCCGCGAACCGTATCCCGGACGCCGAACTCGACGTCATCGAGGACTGCGGCCACTGGGCGCCTCGAGAGCGCCCCGAGCGGTTCAACGAGAGCCTCCGAAACTGGCTCCCGGACCGCCGCTGTGCGCCGACGATCGACTACCCGACGGCCGAGATGCCCGGGGTCACTCGAGTCGGTAACTGAGCGAACGCATCTACGTTTCTAACTGTATGGCCGAGAGCGCGGCTCGAGCACTGCGAGAGCCGCGCGACTCTACGGAAGAGCAAGCTCTTCCGAGCATCGCGGACGCGTAGCGTCCGCTCAACGGGGGAGGGCAGGCGATTCACCGGTAGTCGCCGCGAGCGACCGAAGGGAGCGAGCGGGCCGACGACTGATGTGGAGGGACGCTCTGCGTCCCGGAACGGAAGGAGGAGTGCTTTTCATCAAAGTTTTGCCGAGTGCGGTCGCGGAGCGACCGCACGCAGAGCAAAAGTTTGGTCTACATGAAGTCTTCAATACCGCTCTGCTTGTTCTTGTCGTTCTCGAAGATGCTCTCGAGGGATCGCTCGAGCACTTCTAACCGCTGTTTCGTGTAGGGTCGGCAGTCGTACTCGTCGGCCACCTGAATCGCGGTCTGCATGTACTTGTTCACCGAGCCCTTGTGGACGGTGAGATTGACCCGGCCGCCGCACTCCCGGCAGTCGCCGGTCAGGGGCATCCGCCGGAACTTCTCGCCGCAGTCGAGACAGCGGGTCTCCTGCCGGGAGAACGCGCGCAGGTTCCCGATCAGGTCCGGGAGGAAGTGGTACTCGATGACCCGTTCCGCGACGTCGGTCTCGTCGACGGCTTCGAGTTTCCGCGAGAGCTCGAGCTGGGCGTCCATCTTGTCCATCATCGAACCCAGCGTCTTGTACGCCGAGAGGTCGGGCCCCATCGCGATGTCGGTGGTGTCGTGGGTGTGTTCGAAGCCGGTGTACTCGAGGTCGGTTCCGAGGTTCGCCTCGGCGATCTGGACGTCGACGTCCTCGGGGTCGGCCTGCTCGCGGGTCGCGAGGTAGAACTCGCGGGGGTACTGCGAGACGACGTCCATGTTGTGGGCCTCGTCGTCGATCTCGGAGGGATCGATGCGGGAGGACATGACGAGGGGGGCGTCCATCTTCCCCCCGCGCTGATCGGGCAAGAAAGACTTACTGAAGTTGAGAAGTCCGTCGAGAAGCAGCATCACGCAATCCTCGTCACCGTCGCAGTTCCGCCGCTTCGCGGCGTGAAAGTACGGATGAGCGTATCCGACCGCCGCGCTCGTGAAACCAATCACCCTCCCGACAGTTGCTGCCGAGGTGTGGGGCGCCATCCCGAAGACGAGTTCGCCGACCAGCTCTTGCCGGTCCTCGAACTCGTAGAACGGCTCGAGGCCGTAGTACTGCTCCAACAGGTCGTCGATGAAGTCGGCCGTCTGCAACATGTGCTCGGCCGCGCCGTCCGAGAGGACGATGTCCTGCACCTTGAGTTCGACCAGCTGGTCCTCGTGGGTCAGCGGATCGCCGTGGATGTCCTCCTCGTAGCCGAGCGACTGGAGCTGACCGACGTCGACGTCGAGTTCGCTGGCGCGGACGGACGTGACCGGGAGGTCGGTCATGTCGTAGCGAACGGTGCCGTCCTTGAACGCCGAGACGTCGTGTTTCGCGCGCAGGATCCCCTTCTCGATGGGTTCGGGGATCTTGTTCGTCGAGGACAGCCCCTTGACGCCTTTGAGGATGTCGAAGGCGTTCTCGCGTTCCCCGACGGACTCGAGGGCGGAGCGGAACTCGTCGTTGACGTCGATCTCGCGGACCTCGACGCAGGTGCCCTCGCGTTCACAGCGGTCGCACTCGACGCGGCCGGCGTCGTCGGGCTCGAGGGACTCGTCGCAGTCGGGACACCGATAGTCCGGTTCGGTCCGCGCGTCGCAGTCGGGACAGCGGTTCTTGAACGTCTCCGTCGCGCAGTCGGGACAGCGCTGGCGGCCGACCTGCAGTTCGACGACGCCGGGCGTGTCCGACATCGTCTCGGCGTGTTTGGCGGCGTCGGCGACGTTGCGCTGTGCGCCGCCGGCCTCGCCGATCGGGAACAGCGTGTGCACGGGCGGGCTGAGGTCGCGGCTCTCGGACTTCTCCGGGCGTCCCATCCGATTGCCGATCCGCGTGGGGGCGCGCTCGCGCACCTGAAACGGCGCGACTTCGTTGACGGCCTCGACGGCGTTGGCGCCGGCGGGTTCGTCCTCGCGGCCCCAGTTACGGGCGCGGTCGGAGAGGTCATCGTCGGACCAGGTGCGCTCGAGTTCGATGACGGGGCGCTCGCCGCCCTCGGGTTCGAGCGCGGCCCCGTCGGCGACCGCCTGCCGGGGCTCGCAGCCGACGGTGCGGACGAACGGCCGCCAGTCGTCGATCTCGATGCGGTCCGCGTCGGGGCGCTGGCGGTGCTCGATGACGATCGTCTCGAGGGCGTCCGCGACGGCGTCGTCGTGCGCGAGGACGAGGACGCTGTCGTCCCCGTTGCCGTTCACGCTGCCGTCGCCGTCCCGCTCGATCCGCCCGTCCGCGACCGACGCGGCGAGGCCGCAGAAGGCGTCGACCGAGATATCGTGCCAGAGGTAGGTGTACTCCGGATGCAGCGGCGCGTCGTACTCGAGGGCCCACTCGAGGGCCTCCTCGGGGTCGGGGAACTCGAGGTCGATCCGGGGGTCGTCCGCGAGGGCCTGCACGTCGGCGCCGGCGGCCTCTAAGTCCTGGATCCACCACTCGTAGGTGTAGGAGGCCGGGGCGAGCGGATGGTTGTTCTCGACGAACTCGCCGTAGTTGACGAGGTACTCGCCGAGGTCTAAGATCTTCTCGACGCCGTTTCTGATCTCGAGAGCGTCGTCGGGGTCGTCGATCCGCCGGACGTCTCCGTTGGCCAGTTTGACGGTCGGCCCCTCGATGGAGTCGACGGGGACGACGCCGGCGGCCTTGCCGGGTCGTTCGGTCTTGATCTGGGTGCCGGTCGCGAGGAAGTCGTCGACCAGGTGCATCGCGGCGGGGTGGACGCCGGCGGTCGCGAAGCCGTGGTTGCGCGCGCGACCGTAGCGCAGTCGAAAGCCCCCTTCCGCACAGGGGTGAGAGAAGACGGGCCGCCCGGCGATCAGGTCCCGGAGGAACTTCGTGGATTCGTCGACGCGCGGGGGTCCCTCGGGGCCGTCGGCGTCGGACTCGGCGTCGCCGCCGTCCGCGCTCTCCGCGTCGCCGTCGTCGGCCGCGTCGTCTTCGTCGCCGTCGTCCGCGCTCTCCTCGTCACCGGCGTCGTCGTAGTAGTTGCCGTCGATGAGGTCCTGCAGCCACGGCCAGTCGACCTCGTCTAAGTTGCGGGTGTAGCGCTGGATCTTCGGGGCCTTCAGCGCGATCCCCTCGGCCATGACCAGACACATCCCGCCGCGGGCGCTGTTGGTGTCGACCCGCTCTAGGTCGCGGAAGCCGGAGACCTCCTCGTCGCCCGTGGCTTCACCGTCCAGCATGATCGGCATGTGCTCGGCGATGAACTTCGTCTCCTTGTCCTTGGGCGTATATTGGAGCCCGGTCTCCTTGTCGTAGAGGGCGATCTCCTCGGCATAGCGCTCGATCTCCTCGTCGCGGGCGCCGTACTGTTCGATGCCGACGAGCGCGCGGGTGTAGTCGGCGACGAGCACCGAGAGGGCCTGCGCGGTCCCGCCCGCAGAGCGGATCGGACCGGCGTAGTAGACGTTGACGAACTCCGTCCCGTCGTCGTTCTCTAAGATCTCGACCTTGTCGATCCCCTCGATGGGGGCGGCGACGACCCCTTCGGTCAGGAGCGCGACCGCGGTGCGGACGGCGCCCTCGACCTTGCCGGCCTTCGACTCGTAGTCGCCGACCCGTCCCTCGGCGAAGTCCTTCGCCAGTTCCAGGGCCGCCTCTTCCCGGCTCATCTCGCCCTCGAGTTCGCGGACGCGCTCGGCGACGCCGTCGATCCCGAGGATGTTCTCGACGCGGTCGGCCATGTCCCGCGCGGTCGGGATCTCGACTTCCGGTTTCGGATCGGCGCCGCGCTCCTTGGCCCGCTCGGCGACGTCGAAGGCCTCGTCTAACTGGGACTCGAGTCGCTCGAAGTAGCGCTCGTCTGCCTCGCGCATGTCAGAGCCACAGGTCCAGTTCGGTGGTCTCGTCGTACTCGCGCTCGAGGGGCTCCTCGAAGACGCGCATGTGGACCTCGCCGGCCCAGACCGTCGCCTCGTTCAGGTGGCCGGCGTACGTCGTCCCCTCGTCGTCCGAGAGGACGACGTGGGTGTGCGCGAATCGCTCGTCATCCAGCCGCGAGACGTTGCCGACGCAGCTGGCGACCTCGAGCGGTTCGTCGAACTCGATCGGGTAGTACTCGCACTCCGCCTGGTCGTAGAACCAGAGTTCGGCGTCCTGCACGGCGCCGAGGGCGGTAAACCAGGCCGCGTCGGCCTCGACCTCCTCGGCGAGCGACTCGATCTCGGCCCGCCAGTCGGCGCCGTGCTCGAGGCGGGCGACGTACTCGTCCGTCGTCTCGACGGCGCGGTAGTTCATACTCAACATCTGTACCGGCCCATAGAAAAAGCTCTCCGGTTGGCCACCGTGGAGCGATCGCTCCCCCGAGTCGCCGGAGCACGAAACCGACAACGAGAGCGGACAGTCGGGCGCGGTATCGGGAGAGTACAACGAGAGTGGACGATTCCGTATATAAGTATACGGCATGTCCCTAACATATCCACGATTACTCATATTCCAACAACCATCCACGCAATTTCTCCAATAATTTTGATAGGTGGCAAAAGCTATATTCGTAGTGTCATACCATATCATACGTTATGGTGCAACGCAGCATAGAACTCTCTCGACGGCAGCTCCTCGCCTCGGGTGCTGCGGTCTCCGGAGCAGCGATCGCAGGGTGCATCGGTGGGGGAGGCGACGGCGGCGACGACGCCTTCCAGTTCACGCAAGAGCAATCGCGGGAAGACCAGTTCGATCCGATCGTTTCGAACGACGTCTACAGCTTTCAGGTGATCAACCACGTCTTCGACGGGCTCTACGAGTTCGGCGAGGACCTCGAGCTCCAGCCGAAACTCGCGACGGGCGAGCCGACCGTCGAGCGCGAGGGAACGCGCTTTATCTTCGAGATCGAAGAGGCGGCCGAGTTCCACAACGGCGACGACGTGACCGCCTCGGACGTCGCCTACTCGTTTACCGCCCCGGTCGAGGAGGAGACGGAGAACGCCGCCGAGTACGACATGATCGAGAGCACTGAGGTCATCGACGACTATCAGCTCCAGGTCGACCTCGGCGAGGACCCGTACGGTCCGTTCGAGCTCCAGACGATGGGCGTGTCGGTAGTCCCCGAAAGCGTCCGGTCCGAAGACCCCGAGGCGTTCAACAGGAACCCGGTGGGGAGCGGGCCGTTCACCTTCGAGGCACTCGAGGGCGATTACGTCGAGATCGCCCGATGGGACGACTACTGGGACGATCTGGAGCCGAACTTGGAGCGAGTCCGCTTCGTGGCCCACGACGACCCGGCGGGACGCGTCTCCGACATCCGGTCCGAGAACACCGACGTGATCGCGGGCATTCCGAACGACGACTGGAACGTCCTCGAGAGCGAGCAGGGCGTGAACCTCCACTCAGCGGAGAGTGCCACGTACATGTACATGGCGTTCAACTGCAACGAGGGGCCCACGACCAGCCCCGAGGTCCGCCGAGCGGTCGCCCACTCGTTCTCGATGCAGGACTTCATCGAGTCCAACGCCGCGAACGTGACGTCGCCGATGTACAGCCCGATCCCGCCGGTCGTCAACGAGGTCTGGGGATTCCCCGAAGACGAGTACCAGGAGCTCCTGCCGGGGTACGATCCCGACGAGGCCCAGTCGCTGTTAGACGAGCACGCGCCCGACGACTTCGAGCCGACGATCATCACGCCGGAGGGGATCCGCGCGCAGCTCGCCGAACGGATCGCCACGCGGCTCGACGAGATCGGCTACGGCGCCGACGTCCAGCAGCTCGACTTCTCGACGCTCGTGGACACGTACACCACGGGCAACGCCGACGACTACAACATGTACCTGCTGGGGTGGAGCGGCGGTCCCGACCCGGACTTCTACCTCTACTCGCTGTTCCACGAGAGTCAGGAGGAGCTCAACCAGGGCCACTTCTACGAGGGCAGCGACGGCTTCCACGAGGGGCTGGCGCAGGCGCGTAATATGGCCGATCAGGAGGCGCGCTACGAGATCTACGAACCGATCATCCGGGAGATCGTCGAGCAGCTCCCGGCGCTGCCCGCGTTCACGCAGGACAACACGATGGCCTCGCGAGACTACGTGCAGGACCTGCAGGCGCACCCGGACTCCACGTACAACCCGACCCTCGCCTCGGACTACGCGAACGTCTCGATCGAGTGAACGAACCGAGCCCGAACACGGTGTTCGGGCCCGTCGATCGAACCCCGGCGGACCGCCCCCACCGCCGGCACCGGAACGGCGACGAGATCACTACCGACCCGCGGACCAATGAAACTACTCAAATACACGATATACAGGATCTTACAGGCGATCCCCGTTCTGATCGGGATCTCCGTCATCACGTTCCTGCTGGCGAACCTCGGACCAGGTGATCCGGTCAGCCTCATGCTGCAGGGACAGGAGCACACCGAAGCACAGGTCAGGGCGATCGAACAGCGGTACGGACTCGACAGACCGTTACACGAGCGGTACGTCACGTACATGGCCGGCCTGTTGCAGGGCGATTTCGGCCGGAGCATCTACTACCGGCGCCCGGTCGCGGACCTGATGCTGGAACGGATCGGACCGACGCTGCTGTTGGTCCTGTCGGCGTACGCGTTCGCGCTCGTGACGGCGATCCCGCTCGGCATCATCGCCGCGAACAAGCGCAACGAACCGACCGACCACGTCTCGCGGATCGTCGCCCTCTTCGGCGTCAGCACCCCGTCGTTCTGGATCGGGATCGTCCTGATCCTCATCTTCGCGGTCAAACTCGGCTGGTTCCCCTCGAGCGGGCTCGTCTACCCCTGGCGACCGCCCAGTGCCGTTCGGGGAATCAGCGGGTACCCCGAGCTCTACTACGAGACGATCAGGCACCTGCTGTTGCCGATGATCGCGCTGGGGACCCTCCAGATGGCGACGATCATGCGCGTCGAGCGGACGCAGATGATCGAGTCCCTGCAGGGCGAGTACGTCAAGCTGGCCCGCGCCTACGGCGTGCCCGAGCGGACGATCCTGCGAAAGCACGCCTTCAACGTCGCCCAGCTGCCGATCATCACGATCGTCGGACTGAACCTGTCGACGGCGATCGGCGGCGCGGTGCTGGTCGAAACGGTGTTCAACATCAACGGCATGGGTCGGCTGTTCGTCGACGCGATCGCCCAGAACGACTACCAGCTCGTGATGGGGATCACGATGATGCTCGGGTTCCTGTTCGTGATCGGCGTCATCGTCACCGACATTTCCTACGCGTACGTCGACCCGCGCGTTACCTACGGAGAGAGTGAATAACATGGCAGTCGGCGAATCACAGATCGAAAGCGGCTCGGAATCGGTCCCAGAGGACGACGAGGTCGAAGCCCGCGTCGGCTGGCGGTACACCGTCGCACAGGTCAAACGGGACACGACGGCCCGCTGGGGGCTGTACATCGTCTCGTTCGTGCTATTCGTCGCGGTGTACGCCCTGATCGACAGCAACCTCTCGCGGCTCACGTTCGGGCACGTGTCGAACTATCGGTTCGCGCAGCTGCTCCCGATCTTCGACCATCCGACCCACATCCCGCCGCCGGGCCAGGGCCAGGAACACGTCCCGCCGTACTTCCCGCTCGCGGAGCAGTCGTGGAACCCGTTACCGGCCGGCGGCACCCTCGAGCACCCGCTGGGGACCGATCGCGCCGGCCGGGACTACTTCACGAGGATCGTCTACGGGACGCAGGTGTCGGTGTTCGTCGGGCTGATCTCGGCGTTCATCGGACTGCTCGGCGGGACGCTCATCGGCGCCACCGCCGGCTACTACGGCGGTCGAATCGACGACGTCCTGATGCGGGCCGTCGAGACGGTCTACTCGATCCCGCCGCTGATCCTCATCATCGTCTTCACCGTCTTCGTCGGCGGGGCGAACATCTGGTACGCGGTGCTCGGCGTCGGAATCACGTTCGTGCCGGTCTTCGCCCGCATCATCCGGAGCCGGGTCCTGAGCATCCGCGAGATGGACTACATCGAGGCGGCTCGGGCGGCGGGCGTCAAGGATCGCAACATCATCCTCAGGCACGTCATTCCGAACAGCTTCGCGCCGGTGCTGGTGTACGCGACGCTGCAGATCGGCGTGACGATCCTCATCGTCGCCGGCCTCTCGTTCCTCGGCTACGGCGCCCAGCCGCCGACCCCGGACTGGGGCGCGATGCTCAGGACCGCCCACGGCTACATGCACTCGAACGTCTGGCTGTCGATCTGGCCGGGAATCGCGATCATGATCACCATCATGGGCTTCAACCTGTTCGGCGACGGCTTACAGGACGCCCTCGACCCGCGGATCAACGACTAACATGAGCTCCGAACCACTCCTTCGCGTCGAGAACCTCAAGACGCAGTTCTTCACGGAAGCCGGTACAGTGCGCGCAGTCGACGGGATCTCCTTCGAGGTCTACGAGGGCGAGATCGTCGGCCTCGTCGGCGAGAGCGGCGCCGGCAAGTCGGTCGCCTCGATGAGCCTGCTGCGGCTCGTCGAGGACCCCGGCGAGATCGTCGCCGGCGAGATCACCTACAAGGGCGAGACCATCTTCGGCCTCGAGGAGGGACCGAACGGCGAACTCCGGGAACGGGACGACGTGCTCTCGAACGAGGAGATCCGGACCCGAATCCGGGGCAACGAGATCGCGGTGATCTTCCAGGACCCGATGGAGTCGCTCAACCCCGTCTTCACCGTCGGCGGACAGCTCCGGGAGTTCATCGAACTCAACCGCGGGCTCTCCGAGGAGGAGGCGAAGGCGGAGGCGATCGACATGCTCCGGGAGGTCGGCATCCCCGATCCCGAGCAGCGCTACGAGGAGTACCCCCACCAGTTCTCCGGCGGGATGCGCCAGCGCGTGCTCATCGCGATGGCCTTAGCCTGCGAGCCCAGTCTCATCATCGCCGACGAGCCGACGACGGCGCTCGACGTCACCGTGGAGGGCCAGATCCTCGATCTCGTCGACGAGCTCCAGGCGAAGTACGGGACGAGCTTCATCTGGGTCACCCACGACCTCGGCGTCGTCGCGGAGATCTGCGACCGCGTGAACGTGATGTACCTCGGCGAGATCATCGAGCAGGCCTCCGTGGACGACCTGTTCTACGACACCCAACACCCCTACACGAACGCCCTGCTCGACTCGATGCCCCGCCCCGACCGGACCGTCGAGGACCTCGAGCCCATCGAGGGCGTGATGCCCGAAGCGATCGACCCGCCCTCTGGCTGTCGGTTCCACCCCCGCTGTCCCGACGCGCGGGAGGTGTGCAAGCGAGTCCATCCCGAGCCGAAGGTCGTCGCGGACGGCGACGGCGAGCCCCATCGAGCGGCCTGCGTGAAACACGACGCCTTCGACGTGGGCTACGACGAGAGCCCGCCGCTCGAGGGACGGGAGCCGACGCCGAGCGGGGAGGAAGCCGCCGGCGCCGACTCGAGTCTCACCGCGAACCCGACGACCGACGACGGCGGAGGTGAGGGCCGTGAGTAGCGGGCTTCGACTGGGCGACGACAGCGGCTACGAGGGGGACGGCCCGCTGCTCGAACTCGAGGGCGTCTCGAAGCACTTCGCCCAGGAGTCGGGGCTGTTCGCGGGGCTGCAGTTCGATCCGGATCGGTTTCCACCGATCAGCGTGGACCACGGGAGCGTTCAGGCGGTCGACGACGTCTCGCTCGAGATTCGGCCCGGCGAGACGCTCGGGCTCGTCGGCGAGTCCGGCTGCGGGAAGAGCACGCTCGGCCGGACGATCCTGCGCCTGCTCGAGCCGACCGAGGGGGACATCTACTTCAAGGGCGAGAATCTGGCCGACCTCGGCGGCGAGGAGCTGCGGCGGACGCGCTCGGACATGCAGATGATCTTCCAGGACCCGCAGTCGTCGCTCGATCCCCGCATGAAGGTCGGGCAGATCATCGAGGAGCCGATGCGGGCCCACGACATGCTCGACGACGAGGGGCGGGAGGCGCGGGCGAAGGAACTGCTCGAGAAGGTCGGGCTCGATCCGCGCCACTACAACCGCCATCCCCACGCGTTCTCGGGGGGACAGCGCCAGCGGATCAACCTCGCGCGGGCGCTGTCGGTCGACCCCGACTTCGTGGTCTGTGACGAACCGGTCTCCGCGCTCGACGTCTCCATCCAGGCCCAGGTGATGAACACGATGGACGAGCTCCAGGAGGAGTTCGGCCTGACCTACCTCTTCATCGCCCACGATCTCTCGGTCATCCGCTACGTCTCCGACCGCGTGGCGGTGATGTATCTGGGCCACATCGTCGAACTCGCGGAGAAAGAGGAGCTGTTCGAGAACCCCCAGCATCCCTACACGAAGGCGCTGCTGGAGTCCATCCCCGTCCCCGATCCGCGCGAAGAGGGCGTCCGCGGCGTCCTCGAGGGAGAGGTACCGAGCCCGCAGGACCCGCCCTCGGGTTGTCGGTTCCGAACCAGATGCCCGCGGCTGATCGCCCCCGACGAGTACGACCTGACCGACGAGGAGTGGGCCCACACCCGCGCGTTCATGCGCGCGGTCAAACGCCGGACCTTCGAGGCGATGCCGGCCGACGAGCTCCGCCGGGAGTTCTTCGGCGGCCAGCCGCCCGGCGGCGAAGCCGGCGAGATCGTCGCCGAGGCGATCGACCGGCTCGCGACCGACCGCAACGGCGGCGACGGCTCGGCCGGTGCGGGCGGCGGGGCCGTCACCGAGGACGACTGGGACGAGGCGGCCGCCCTCCTGCTCGAGTCGTTCGCCGAACGCAGTATCTGCGCCGAGGAGCGACCCGCGTACGAACTCGAGCCGGCCGTCGGGTCGGGCGAGCACTTCGCCGCGTGTCACCTCCACCGCTGACGGTTCGGCATCGATACCGCCGTTGTATCTGATTTAGTACCATTGTGAACTGCTCTCTAGGACCGGAAATTAGTGTTGATAAATCACCCGAATTCGGCATCGAAGGAGTCTAAAGCGCCCGTTCGTCAGATAACAGGATCTCTGTCCAGTACCGCTGGAACCACACCATCTTTCATTTCGAAAATACTTATATGCGTGCCGCACTTCTTTACTCATACATGAGTAAGATACTCGCCACCGTCACGGCAGGCACGCAGCGATTCGCAAAGGCCCGACGAACGATCCGCCACTCCCCCGACTTCGGGGACGACCGAACGACGAACGAGGACGGCAGTCCCGCGACGCGTATCCCGGCCGGCGGTCTCCTCACCGGGTGAGGACGACGGCGATGTCCGCCGCCCGCGATCGCGACCCCTCTCCTTCCACTCGAGACTGACTTCGTAGCGACCGCGCCGATCGCAGCCACCGGCCTCCGCTGGCTCGACAGTCATTCGCACGGAGTCGTATCGTTCGACCGCCTCCCGCAACCAGCGTTCGACTCCCGTTTCGGTTCCACTCGAAGCGACCGTTCTAGTCGCCTGTTATTGCCCCAGAGGAATGGGTGAAACCACTTTGACAGCCGACGGTGTAGCGGGCGGTATGGAGCTTCGACCGGCCACCCTCGAGGACCGTTCGGCGATCAGGAGCGTCGCTCGCGACACCTGGCACGAAACGTACGACGAACTCGAGTCCGACGCGATCGACGAAACGATCGACGACTGGTACGGCGACGAGCGACTCGAGGAGTCGCTGTCGAAACCGGGAACGGCGTTTCTCGTCGCCGAAGTCGACGATGAGGTGGTCGGCTTCACCCACGGCGTCGTCAGCGGGGCAGAGGGCGACGTCCTCCGAATGGCGGTCCATCCGGACCATCAGGGACAGGGGATCGGGACGGCGCTGCACGAGCGGCTCTGCGAGGACTTGCAGGACTTCAATATGGAGCGCGTGCGGGCGATCGACCTCGCCTCCAACGAGGGCGGCCAGGAGTTCTACGAGCGACAGGGGTTCGAGCGGACCGGCGAGGGAACCGTCGAGATAGGCGGCCAAGAGCGCCGGGAAGTCGTCTACACGCTCGAACTCTGACCGTCGGGTAGCCGGCATTCGGACCGAACGACGGGTGAGCGTCGCTCGAGCGACTGTTCTCGAGACGCCGCGCCGACCGCCGACCGATCGCTTGCGATCGCTAGTACTGGGAGCGGACGGCGGCGAACACGGCGTAGCCGACGCTCGCTGTAGCGGACAGTCGATCGATCGTCGCCGCACCGACCGGCAGGGGCCACCAGCAACTATATAGCGTATGCTACTAAACCTATGTTTAGAGATGTCTAATCTTTTGTGGAGCCCCTCACAAACGGCGGGTGAGGTCCCGTGAACGAACTGCTGACCGTCCTGCTCGAGTCGCTACGGGACGGCTACGTCCAGGTGAGCGCGTTCGTCGCGGTGACGGTGCTGGCGTTCGGACTGATCCAGTACCGGACCGACGGCGCCGTGCTCTCGACCATCGAGGAGAACGAGCGACTGCAGGTGCTGTTCGGCGGCCTCCTCGGGCTGACGCCCGGCTGCGGCGGGGCGATCGTCGTGATGCCGCTGTACGTCCGCGGCACGGTCAGCTTCGGGACCGTCGTCGCGACCCTCGGCGCGACCGCGGGCGACTCGGCGTTCGTCATCCTCGCGCTCGCGCCCGAAGCCGCGCTGTACGCCTACGCCATCGCCTTCGCGGCCTCCGTCGCGACCGGCTACCTCGTCGACTCCGTCGGGCTCGGCGTCACTCGAGTCGACGACGCCGTCGCGAAGCTCTCGCCGGCGATGGCCGACGGCGGCACCGTCGTCAACAGCGGTGTCGGACCGAATCCCGCCCACGACTACGGCGGCCCGGCGCCGGCGCACGCGCACGAAGCCGGCCCGGATCGAACGTCTCGGGTGCTGACCCCGCTCTCGCACCTCGCGCACGTGCTGTGGTGGGTCGCGGCCGTCGCGGGGCTCGTCCTCGGAAGCCTCTACCTGCTGCGCGGCGGTCCCGAGGTCGCGCTGACCGCGGGCCTCGGCTTCGACGGGCTCTTCACCGTCGTCGGCATCGTCGGCGCGGCGCTGTCGCTGTACCTCTACGCGGTCGGCCGCCACTACGTCGGCGAGGGCGAGATCGCCCGGGCGCGGGACTCCTTCGGGTCGATATACGATACGCTCACCCACGCGGCGATGGAGACGAGTTTCGTCACCGTCTGGGTGCTCGTGGCCTTCCTCGTCTACGAGTACGCCGTCCTCCTCACGGGGATCGACGTCACCACCGTCGCCGCGGCGGCGGGGGTGCTGGCGCCGATCGGCGGCGCCGTCGTCGGCCTCATTCCCGGCTGTGGCCCGCAGATCCTGCTGGCGAGCGTCTACGCCGAGGGCGGCCTGCCGTTCTCGGCGCTGACCGCCAACGCGATCGCCCAGGACGGCGACGCGCTGTTCCCGCTGCTGGCCGTCGACGCCAGAGCCGCGATCGTCGCCACGATCTACAACTTCCTGCCCGCCGTCGTCGTCGGCGTCGCGCTCCACCTCCTGTGGGCGCCCGTCTTCGGGATGGCGGAGTACGGTTTCGGCGTGCTGTAAGCTCTAGAATCTTCGGGAGAGGACTACTGAGTGATTGGCAATAATCTACCGCTTCCTCGTATAGCGCAAACACATCGTATTCGATGCCCGTCTCCCGAATTTTCGTAGAGACAGACTCCAGTTGCTCGTGGCGATTTTCCGGATCAGTTTCGGCTTTTGATCGGAATCTTTCTGAGAGTAGGTTCTCGAAAGCGGCCCCCGGCTCGCGCGTGTCTACCGACTTCACCATCCATCGGTCGTCGGCCCGCTCAGAACTCCTCGGTCGGCGGCGCGATTCCCTCGTCTTCGTCGCTTGCGAGATCGAACTCCTCGCGGACCTCCCGAATGCGGTCCCGAATGTCCGCGGCGAGTTCGAACTCGAGGTTGCTCGCCGCTTCGTCCATCCGGTCCTCGAGTTCGGCGATGTAGCGTTCGGCCTCCTCGTCGTCCGCGATGTCCCGACCGGAGACGCTCGAGGTCTCGGTCTTGCTCCCCGGGAGGTTGGTCTCGCCGACCTCCTTCTCGATCGTCGTTGGCTCGAGGCCGTGTTCCTCGTTGTACTCCTGCTGGATCCGGCGGCGCCGGCGGGTCTCCTCGATCGCCGACTCCATGGCGTTCGAGGGGTCGTCGGCGTAGAGGACGACCTCGCCGTTGACGTTTCGCGCCGCGCGACCCATCGTCTGGACGAGCGTCGTTTCGCTGCGGAGGAAGCCCTCCTGATCGGCGTCCAAGATCGCTACCAGCGAGACCTCGGGGATGTCCAGCCCCTCCCGCAGGAGGTTGATCCCGACGAGGACGTCGATCTCACCGAGTCGCAGCGAGCGGATGATCTCGTGGCGCTCGAGCGTGTCGGTCTCGTCGTGCATGTACTCGACGTTCACGCCGGCCTCCTCGAGGTACTCCGTGAGGTCCTCGGCCATCCGCTTGGTGAGGGTGGTGACGAGCGTGCGCTCGTCGCGCTCGATGCGCTCGTCGATGCGGTCCATCAGGTCGTCGATCTGGCCGCTGGCCGGCGAGACCTCGATCTCGGGGTCGACGAGGTGGGTGGGCCGAACGATCTGTTCGACGATCTGGTCGCTCTCCTCGCGCTCGTAGTCGCCCGGCGTCGCCGAGACGTACAGCGTCTGGTTGGTCTTCTCCTGGAACTCCTCGAACGTGAGCGGCCGATTGTCGTACGCCGTGGGGAGTCGAAAGCCGTTCTCGACCAGCGAGTCCTTGCGCGACTTGTCGCCGGCGTACTGTCCGCGGATCTGGGGTAGCGTGACGTGGGACTCGTCGACGACGGTCAGGAAGTCGTCCGGGAAGTAGTCCAGCAGCGTGTACGGTGCGTCGCCCGACTCGCGGTCCGAGAGGTAGACCGAGTAGTTCTCGATCCCCGAACAGTAGCCCGTCTCCTGCATCATCTCGAGGTCGAAGCTCGTTCGCTCTTCGATGCGCTGGGCGGCGATCATGTCGCCCTGCCGCTCGAAGTAGGAGATGCGCGAGTCCAGATCGTCTCTGATCTCGTCCATCGCCTCCTCGAGGGTCGTCTCCGGGATCGAGTAGTGCTCCGCCGGGTGGACCAGCACCGCCTGCTGGTCGCCCTGGGTTTGCCCCTCGAGCGGATCGACCTTGACCATGCGGTCGATCTCGTCGCCCCAGAGCTCGACGCGCACCGCGTACCGGCCGTACATCGGGTAGATCTCGACGGTGTCGCCGCGCACGCGGAAGGTGCCCTGCGTGAAGTCGACGTCGTTGCGCTCGTAGTTCAGGTCCACCAGCCGCTTCAAGAGCTCGTCGCGGCCGACCTCCTCGCCGACTTCGAGTCGCATGGACATGTCGACGTAGTTGCGCGGGTCACCGAGGCCGTAGATGGCCGAGACCGAGGCGACGACGATGACGTCCTCGCGGGTCAGCAGCGAGCGCGTCGCGGAGTGGCGCAGGCGGTCGATCTCGTCGTTGATCGAGGCGTCCTTGTCGATGTAGGTGTCGGTCTGCTCGACGTAGGCCTCGGGCTGGTAGTAGTCGTAGTAGGAGACGAAGTACTCGACGGCGTTCTCGGGGAAGAGGTTCCGGAACTCCTCGTACAACTGCGCGGCCAGCGTCTTGTTGTGCGCGATTACGAGGGTCGGCTTCTGGATCTCCTCGATCAGCCACGAGACGGTGTTGGTCTTCCCGGAGCCGGTCACCCCGAGCAGGGTCTGTTTGTCCATCCCCTGCCGGAAGCCCTCGGCTAACTGCTCGATCGCCTCGGGCTGGTCGCCCGCGGGTTCGAAGGGCGCGTCGACCTCGAACGGTCGATCGACGTCGGGACGATCCGGCTGGAGAGGGCCTCGAGAATCGGAGTCGCTCATTAGCGGGATCAGGGCCTCGAGGTACTTTACGCGCTCGCATTACGCGACTTCTCGGTAGACGAATCGAACCTGGACACCGTCTGCGAACTGATCGTCGAAACCGATGGAATGTGATCCGAAAGGGAGTGTTCTGCTATCGTGGCAACAGGGAATCGCCACACCCTCCCCAGCCGATTCGCTCACTGCGTTCGCTCATCCCTCGCACGGTGTCGTCGATCGGGCCTCGCTATTGCTCGGCCACGATCGACAGCGCGCGCCATCGCATACTGAAACCCGGTCCGAAGTGGAGTTGACGAACGTGGCGATTGCTCGCCCAATCGTTATGCGTCGTCTCGTGGTGGATTCGACCATGACTGAGCAACTCCAGCAGGCGCGCGACGACCTCGAGGAAGCGGCCAAGTCGGCCGACGACGACGTCCGCGACGACATCCGCGAGACGACCGACGCGTTCGACGACTACGTGATGAGCGACACGGCGCCCGATCACGCGATCCTCGACGAGCGGCTCAACACGCTCCGGCAGGTCCGCGAGGAGGCCGACGGCAACACCAAGGACAAGGTCGAGGAGGCGATCGAAGAGGTCGAAGACTACCGCGAGCAGGTCGATCAAGCGTAGGGCGACGACTCAGCCCGAGTCCGACGCTGCGAAAAAAGCGCGAACGGGGTTCGAGCAATCGAGCGGTCAGTACTCGCCCGGCGTCCGATCGTTGACGTCGACGTCCGCGTCCGTCTCAGCCAGCAGTTCGCCGAAGCCGTAGTGCTGGAACCGGTCGACGACGGCCGCGCGCTCGCTCTCGTCGACCGCCTCGAGGACCGTCCCGAGGACGGTCGTCGCCGCTTCTTCGCCGTGCAGTTCGACGGTGTCCATGCGCTGGTCGATTCGAGAGACGAACTCCTCCTCGGAGAAGCGCTGCCCCGACTCGCTCTGCGTGAGGTGCCGACTCAGATCGCCGGGAAGTTGTGCGGCCAGATCCTCGGCCTCGTCCTCGCTCAGGCGTTCGCCGAGCGTCTGGAGAACCGCCCGCGTCGCGTCGTCGGCCGATTCCTCGTCCGCATCGGCGGCGGCACGGTCGCGTACCGTCTCGAGTAGTTCTGCTTGCTCCATATCCGTGGGAAGGGTGACTCTGGCCCTCACGGTTCGGGCGGCAACTGCCGGGTGGCGGGCGGGAAACAGCAACAGCCCGGCCACTCTCCCTGAAACGGGTTCTTACAATCGACTGTTAACTCCTGGCGCCCGGTCCGGTCTCCGGAATCACCGCACCGAACTCGTCGTAGTCGAACCGCCGGTCCGAATCGCCCCGGACGAGGTGGTCACCGATCTCCTCGGGCAGCTGCCCGTCGAGGCGTTGGGACCGCGTCTCGTCGAGTCGCTCGCCGAGCGCGGAGAGCACCGCCTGCGTCGCGTTTCGCGCGTCGGCTTCGCCCGCGAGGGTCGCCTCGTACTGCACGGACTGGTAGAAGTCGTGTCGTTCCATAGCGTCCCGTTGCACGGAGCCGTCCGTGGCGGTTGGGCCAGGGAATGCTGGCGTCGCAGCGGGACCGCAGACGCGGTCGAACGCCGGCGATAGCGCCGCGCTCGAGGGCGCCTCACTCGAGCGACCGGCGACGCGTAGGACACCGAACGGAACGCGACGACGTCACTCGAGGACCGACGACGGCCGCTTGAGATACACCTCCTGTTCGGTTACCCGCTGATAGAGGTCGTACAGCGTCTCCACGGCCGCCTCGTCGGGCTCGAATCGAATGTGGGGAGCGCCGTGATAGCCGCGACAACTCACCAGGAAGAAGTACAGCGTCCGGTGGTGGGCCGGCGTCGCGTCGACGACGCCCATCGATCGGCCGCCCAGATCGTCCGAGAAGTCGTTGAGCAGCGCCGCGACGTCGTCGGCCAACTGCTCGTCCGGCCGATACCGGGGCACCCCGAACGTCTGTCGCATGTGCGTCGTCGCCGCCTCGAGGAACGGGCTCGCGTCGAGTCCGGTCGGGTCGACGGCCCGAAACGTCTCGTAGAGGTCCAGAACCGTCGTGAGTTCCGCTCGGGTGACCGCGATCGGGAACACGGGCTCGCCGCGGGGCAGCGAGTGGTCCGGAAACGCGTGCGATCGAGGGTCCGGCAGTCGAGAGAACACCTGTTCGAGCGACATGTATGATACCACAGCACAATCGAGTAAACGGTTACCGGTGGGTCCGAATCGCGCTACTCGAGGCGAATCGTCGTCGCGTCGCTGGGCCGGTACCGGTCCGCGCCGGTCGCGACGAACGCCCGGAGGTCGTACGTGCCGGGATCCGGGACGACCGACTCGCGGCGGTCGCCGCCGGTGCGCTCGAGGCGGCCGTTCCAGGTCACCTGAACCCGTTTCCGCTCGCCGCCCCGGAAGCGAAACGTGGAGGGCCGCTCCGGAACGTAGCGGCGCTCGTCGCTGCCCTCGAGGTCGCCGTCGATCGTCCACCCCCAGCGGCGCCGCCGCGGCGTCGGCACCGAGACGGGGACCGGCAGCCGGTTTTTGAAGTCGATCGAGATTTCGACCGGCTCGTCGCGAGCGTAGACGTCGCGGTCGGTCGCGATCGAGACGGCGATCGCCCGCCGGGCCAGCGCCGCCGGGACGAGCGACGAGAGGAACGTCGCGACGGTCGGCCGCGAGCCGTCGCGCTCGAGGCCGAACGCGTCCGCCGACCGCTGGCGCTCGGACCCGCCGTCGCGTCGAGGGTCTGGACTGTCCATCGATCGGACGCTCGTCCCTCGCGTACTAAAGTCGTTGGTCGCCCCACGGCCGTTGGCGCCGGAGACGCGAGCGACCGGCGACGTGATCGCGACGCCATCGATCGCGGTCGTCTCGTTCGGCGTCGCGACGGACGCCGACGGAAACCGTCGGGATGCCGCTCTCGGCCGCGACGAACGTCGCGACTGGCCTCGTGAAATACTCCGTCGAGTCGGAGTCGGTCCCCGCCCGATCACCGGTGACCGGTGCGCGACCCGATTCCGCCGACGGGACAGAAATCCCGTGTCCCACCCCCAATTATCGCCATGCCGGAAGCGTCGGTGCGTCGTCAGCCTGCATGGAAAGCCAGGCGCCATCGGCCGAGATGTCGGCGATGACGTACTCCGTACTCGAGTCCGTCGAGTCGATCGAACCGACGACGGTGTCGCTGTCGTCGGACGTCATGGCGTGGGGGTTCGTCGCCATGCATGTGACTCTTTCCCAATAACATATAAACTCATCGAATCGAACTATCCGTCTGCGTGACTGGTCACCTGACGCTATCGCGGGCACACGAAACACTGGGTTTATACTCATTTTCGCCGTACCGTGGGGATATGAACGTAGCCGACGCGATGACGCCCCGCGAAGACGTGGTAACCGTCGAACTGCCGGGTTCGCGCTCGGACGTCCTCGAGTACCTCCAGGAGCGGCCGTTCTCGTCCGTTCCGGTGCTCAAATCGACCGAGGACGGCCTCGAGTACAGAGGGTTGATCTCCCGCGACGCCCTGATCGAACAGCCCGACGAGGACCAACTCGTCATGCTGTTAGACGAGGACGTGCCGACCACCACGGCCGACACCGCGCTCGAGGACGTCGCGCGGACGATGGTCGAGGACGGAGCGCGCCGCGTCCCGGTCGTGGACGGGGAGTTCGAAGGCATCGTCACGGTGACCGACGTGATCCACGCGATCGCGACGGGCGATCAGGAGACCGACGGCACCGTCGAGTCCTACGCGAGCGAGGACGTCAACACCACCTACGAGGGCGCGCCGCTCCCGGTCGCCGAACGCGAGCTCTCGTACGCGAACGTCCCCTACACCGTCGCGCTGGACGACGACGGCCGGATGAGCGGCGTCCTGACGGAGGTCGACGTCATCGACGTCGCCCGCATCGTCGAGGGCGAGGAGGAGACCGGCGACAACTTCGGCGATCAGGACGACGACTGGTCGTGGGAGGGGATCAAGGCCGTCGGCAGTCGCTACCTCCCCACGCGGGACATCGAGATTCCGGCCGAGCCGGTCAGCGAGTTCATGAGCGACGACGTGGTGACGGTCTCGGCGGGCGCGTCGATTCAGGAGGCCGCACAGCGGATGATCAGCAACGATATCGAACAGATCCCGATGGTCACGGGCGAGGACCTCGTCGGCGTCGTCTGTGACGTCGATCTCCTGGAGGCCCTCTATGAGTGACCGCGAGCACGAGTCCGCGGCGGCGACCGAGGACGAAGCGGAGGCGACCAGCGAGAAGCTGGTCGAACTGGCCAAGCGCCGGGGCTACTTCTTCCAGTCCAGCGGGGCCTACGGCGGCGTCGGCGGCTTCTACACCTTCGGCCCGCAGGGCGCGTCCCTGAAGGGCAACGTCGAGGACGCCTGGCGCGATCGCTTCGCCGTCGCCGAGGGCAACATGGAGATCGACGCCCCCACCATCATGCCCGAACCCGTTTTCGAGGCCTCGGGCCACCTCGAGGGCTTCGACGACATGCTCGTCGAGTGTCCCGACTGCGGCGAGAGCCACCGCGCGGACCACGTCGTCGAGGACAACACCGAGTACGAGGACGCCGAGAGCCTCCCCATTCCGGAGGTCGAGGAGGTCATCGCCGAGCACGAACTCGTCTGTCCGTCCTGCGGGGCGGGACTGGCGGGCCAGGCCGTCGACACGTTCAACCTCATGTTCGCGACGAACATCGGCCCCGGCGACTCCGATCCGGGCTACATGCGCCCCGAGACCGCACAGGGCATCTTCGTCGAGTTCCCCCGCCTGAAGGAGTACGCGCGCAACCAGCTCCCCTTCGGCGTCACCCAGATCGGCCGCGCGTATCGGAACGAGATCAGCCCTCGACGCTCGATCATCCGGACGCGGGAGTTCACCCAGGCCGAACTCGAGTACTTCATCGATCCCGAGACGGACGAACCGGACCTCTCGAGCGTCGCAGACGTCGAGGTGACGCTCTATCCGGCCAGCGAGCAGAACGCCGAGGACGGCGACGAGATCCAGACGACGATCGGCGACGCCGTCGAGGAGGGGATCATCTCGAGCCCGTGGGTCGCCTACTTCCTCGGGGTCGCCAAGCCGTGGTACGACGCGGTCGGCGTCGACATGGACCGATTTCGGTTCCGCCAGCACCTCTCGGGCGAGCGGGCCCACTACGCCAGCGACTGCTGGGACGCCGAGAGCGAGATCGACGGGAACTGGATCGAGATGGCCGGCTTCGCCTACCGGGGCGACTACGACCTCTCGAAGCACGGCGAGCACTCGGACGATCGCTTTACGATCTTCAAGCAGTACGACGAACCGAAGACCGTCGAGCGCGCCACCGTCGACCCCGACATGAGCTACCTGGGTCCCGAGTTCGGCGGCGACGCGCAGGCCGTCGTCCAGAAACTCGAGGACCTCGCCGCGCGCGATCGCTCGGCCTTCGACGGCGATACCGTCGAGATCGATCTCGAGGGCGAGACCCACGAGCTCCCCGTCGAGAAGACCGGCTTCGCGGTCGAGGAGCAGACCGAAGCGGGCGAGCACATCACGCCCCACGTCGTCGAACCCTCCTTCGGCGTCGACCGTCTGGTCTACACCGTCCTGCACCACGCCTACCGCGAGGACGAGGTCGCCGACGAGGAGCGGACCTACCTCGAACTCGAGCCCGAGGTCGCGCCGACCTTCGTCGGCGTCTTCCCGCTGCAGAGCGACGACGAACTCGAGTCTCAGGCTCAGGCTATCGTCGACGACCTGCGCGAGGTCGGGCTCTCCGTGACCTACGACGACTCGGGGAACATCGGGCGGCGCTACCGCCGGCAGGACGAGGTCGGCACGCCGTTCTGCGTGACCGTCGACTACGAGACGATCGAGGAGGAGGAGACGACCGTCACCGTCCGCGAGCGGGACACGACCGAGCAGAAGCGACTCTCGGTCGACGATCTCGCGGAGACGCTGTCGGCGATCCGAGAGGGCGACCTCGAGTTCGACGAGCTGTAGGTCGACTCCACCGGGACACCGTTTTGCATCCGCGAGCGAGGCCGCAGGCCGAGCGAGCGGGCCGACGACCGACCCGGAGCGCGGCTCGCCGCGCGGAGGGGAGGGAGGAGTGCTTTTCATCGAAGCTAAGCGGGATCTTCGATCCCGCGAGGTCCGAGAGAGCTTCGCTCTCTCGAGATTTTGCCGAGTGCGGTCGCGGAGCGACCGCACGCAGAGCAAAAGGTCGGAGTTGATCGACGGACTGAAGGTCGCTACCTTCGAGGGAAAACCTGATGGCTGACGAACTAAAGCGACGAGCCGTCCACGCGAGCGGGGCGGGACTGGTCGCGCTCTATCTCCTCGCCGCTCAGTTCGATCTCGGACTGACCTGGGATCGATTTCAGCTCCTGATGGGGCTCCTCGCGGCCGGAACGATCGCCCTCGAGTTCCTCCGATTGCAGGTCGGTCTCGAGCTGTCGCTCTACGACCCACTGACTCGAGAGTACGAACAGGACCAGTTCGCCGGCTACGGCTACTACATGGTCAGTATGACGGCCGCCGTGTTGTTCTTCGAGCCGCGGGTCGCGCTCCCGGCGATGTTGATGCTCGCGATCGGCGATCCGATCAGCGGGACTGTCTCGGACGACAGCCTCAAGTTCGTCAAGGGGCCGAAGGTGCTGGTCACGATGTTCGTCGTCTCGACGCTCATCGCCGTCCCCTTTCTCCACGAGCGACCGCTGGCCGTCCTCGCGGCCGCGGTCGGGGCGACCGTCGCCGACGGTGTCAAGCTCAGGCTGGGTGAGTACATCGTCGACGACAACCTGACGATCCCCATCTACGCCGGCCTGCTGGCGACGCTGGTCCTCGAGTTCGGGCCGGTCTGAATGTAGCAGCCGCTCGCGAAGCGAGCGAATCCGGGGCGGAGAGATTCGATATCAGTACCCTTTTGCCGTGTTGTCCAGCGAGACCGATCACGTAGCCCGTTCCGGTATCGGCAACACCGTACCGTTCAGGAGGCCTCAACATCGCCTGCCTCGAACGTGGAGGCCCGTGTCTCGGTTGCAGCGGTTCGAACGAGTGTCGCGGATCCAGTCGGTGCTCGCGGACGGGCGGGGGAGGATCCTGTTCGCCGTCGCGACCGGCTGGTGTTTCTCGATCGGCGTCCGGCTCACCTATCCGGTACTGTTACCCTTCCTGCGGGAGGCCTACGGACTCGACCTGACGACGGCGGGGTTCCTGCTGACGGTGCTGTGGCTCGCGTACGCGCTGGGCCAACTTCCCGGCGGGATCCTCGCCGACCGCCTCGGCGAGGGGAACATCCTCGTCCTGAGCACGCTCAGTTCGGCGGTGACGGTCGGCGTCGTCGCCGTCGCCGATTCGGCGGCGCTCGTCTACCTCGCGACGGGCTGTTTCGGCTTCGGGACGGCGCTGTACGGCGTCGCTCGGTTCACCATCCTCTCGGACGTCTTCCCGAACAACGCCGGGACCGCGGTCGGCGTCACGATGGCCGCCGGCGAGGTCGGGAACGCCGCGCTCCCGCTCGCGGCCGGCGCCATCGCGACGACGCTGGCCTGGCAGTTCGGCTTCGGGCTCGCCGCGCCCGTCTTCCTGCTCGTCGCCGGCCTGCTGTGGACCGTCGTCCCCGGCCGCACCTCCGGCGAGGGCAGCGCCGTCGATAGCCTCTCGCTCGAGACCGTCCGGTACGTAGCCGCCCAGTTGCGCCGCCGAGAGATCGTCGTCGTGACGGCGATCCAGATCCTCACCTACTGCGTCTGGCAGGCGTTTACCGGCTTCTATCCGACTTATCTGATCGAGATCAAGGGGTTCTCGGAGGGGGTCGCCACGGCGCTGTTCAGCGCGTTCTTCGCGCTCGGGATCGTCGTCCAGCCGGTGACCGGGCGACTCTACGACGAACTGGGGATCCGACGGTCGCTTCCGGTCATCCTGGCCGTCATCGCCGTCTCGCTCGTCGCCCTCCCGTTCCTCGAGGGGTTCTGGCCGGTCGTCGCCGGGACGGTGTTGCTCTCGAGCATCCTCGGGTACGGGACGATCACGCTGCCGTACATGACCGCGGCGTTCCCGTCGGACATGCAGGGGACGGGCGTGGGGTTCCTGCGGAGCACCTACATGACCATCGGCGCCGGGAGCCCGGTCCTGTTCGGCGCGCTCGCCGAGCGGGGGTTCTTCGACGAGGGCTACGTCGTGCTGGCGGCGTTCGCGCTCGTCGCGATGGCGCTCGTCCGGTGGCTGCCCGACCTCACGGAATCGGCGTCGGACTGACGACCGTCCCCCGTCCCGACGATCGCTATCGACTGACTGCCGTATCGACCGCTACTGGCCCGCATCGGGGCTCTCGGGGACCGTCCCCGTCATCGTCAGCGTCCGACCGTCGGTCTCGAGGTCGTCGACCTCGTCGACCAGCGTCCGAATCTCCGTGCGAACGTCGTCGGTGATGTCGTCGGGATCGTCGAAGACGAACGCCCAGGTCGCCGTCTCGGCGTCGCGTCCCGGCATCGACAGCCCCCAGCAGTAGATTTCGTCGATATCGACGGTGTCGACGAGCGGCGTCAGATACTCCCCGGTAACGAGGGGGTCCTCGGGCAGCGTCTCGAGTAGGTGCGTCATCCACGGATCGACGTCCTCGAGTCGGTCGCGGTCGCCGTGTCTGGCGTCGATCGGCGCCTCGTAGCCGGCGCCGAGGACGAGCGCGTCGTCGCCGACGGCGATCGGTCCCGCCGACGTTTCGTCGTCGGTCCCCCCGGCGAGGGCGTAGCCGGCGTATTCGTCGGTGGCGTCGTACCGGTCCGACTCCGCGAGTTGCGTCTCGAGCGCGTCGGCGTCGAACTGACCGAGGACGACCTGCGTCGTGCCCTGGCTGAGCAGCCCGTCGACTCGATCGGGATAGACGTCGAGCACCTCGAGGACGGGCGAGTCGACGTCCTCGGCGGGCGGCAGGTCTTCCGTGTAGTCGAACCGACCGTTACTCGCGTTGCCGTCGTCGAACAGCCACTTGCGGAACTCCCGGGCGTCCGACCAGTCGACCGTGACGCCAGGGTCGGGCATCTGTTCCCGGCGAGCCTCGATGTCCCCCGCCGGGACGCCGTTGACCTGCTCGGTCGAGTCCGCCGTTCCGTCGTCGGAGCCGTTCTCGTTCGAATTTCCATTACCGCCGTCGTCGTCATCGCCGCTCCCGAGACAGCCGGCGAGGCCGACGCCGGCGCCGGCGGCGACGAGCAGTCCGCGCCGCGTCGTGGTCCAGTCAGTCACGGTTTCGAGAACGTCAGTACCGTTGAAAAGTGCGAGGTAGATTATCAGTTTTCGAAGGACGACGGAAAGTAATCACGCCGACGCGGGTCGCTACCGGTCGTTCCGGGTGCGAGTGCCGGACGGGATCGCACGCGGCGGACCGAAACGCGGGTTCGCGCCGGTCAGTGTCGCGTCGTCCGTTCTCGAGCCGATTCCATGAACGTCGCGTGGGCGTCCGTCGTCGCCTCGTCGACCCGCTTCCGGCACCGCTCGTAGGTGCCGTCCGATTGCATCACCCACCGGTTTCGGGTGTCCTGCAGGAGCGTCTCGAGGATCTCGTCGAGGCGGGACTGGAGCCGCGGGTCCTCGATCGGCGTGACCGCCTCGACGCGGTTGTCGAGGTTTCGGGTCATCCAGTCGGCCGAGCCGGTGTAATAGCAGTCCTCGTCGCCTACCCGGAAGTAGAAGATCCGCGAGTGCTCGAGGAACCGGCCGACGACGCTGTGGACAGTGATGTTCTCGCTGACGTCCTCGAGACCGGGACGGAGCCGACAGATGTCGCGAACGATGAGGTCGATGTCGACGCCGGCCATCGACGCGCGATAGAGTTCCCGAACGAGCTGCGGGTCCTCCAGTCGGTTCATCTTGGCGACGATTCGGCCGTTATCACCGTCCCGAGCGCGCCGGGCGACCGTCCGGACGAGGTCGACGAACCGCTCGCGCATGTTGCCGGGGGCGATCAGGAGTTTGCGGTAGTCGCGGTGCATCGAGTGGCCCGTGAAGTAGTTGAACACCCGCACGAGGTCCTGCCCGATGTCGTGATCGGCGGTCAGCAGGCCGAGATCCTCGTACTGCTTGGCGGTCTCGGAGTGGTAGTTGCCGGTGCCGATGTGGGAGTAGAGTTGCACGCCGTCGTCTTCCTCGCGGACGACCAACGACGTCTTCGTGTGGGTCTTGTAGCCGATCGTCCCGTAGGCGACGTGGATCCCCGCTTCCTCGAGTTTCTTGGCCCACTCGAGGTTGTTCTCCTCGTCGAAGCGGGCCTTGAGCTCGACCATGACCGCGACCTGTTTCCCGTTGCGGGCGGCATCGATGAGCGTCTCGATGATCTTCGAGTCGCTGGCCGTGCGGTAGATCGCCGCCTTGATCGCCAGCACGTCGGGATCCTCGGCCGCCTCCTCTAAGAACCGCTGGACGGTGTCCTCGAAGGCGTGGTAGGGGTGGTGGACGAGGACGTCGCGGTCGCGGATCACGTCGAAGATGGGGCGGCCGTCCCCCCGGGTTCCCAGCCGCGGATGCGGTTGGGGCGTCCAGTCGGGCAACTGCAGCTCCTCGCGGTCGAGGTCGGCCAGTTCGAAGAAGTCCCGGTAGTCCAGCGGCCCGTCGAGGTGGAACACCTCCCGCTCGTCGAGTTCGAGTTCACGCCGGAGGATTTCGAGGATTCCCTCGGGCGCGTCCTCCTCGATCTCGAGGCGCACGACGGTGGCGAACCGACGCTCCTCTAAGACCTCCTCGATCATCTCGATGAGGTCCTCGGCGACCTCCTCGTCGCGGCGGACCTCGGCGTTTCGCGTCACCCGGAACAGGGCCGTATCGACGACCTCGACGTCCGGGAACAGCAGGTCGAGGTTCGCCCGAACGATGTCCTCGAGGAGCACGTAGCGGTCGTCGTCGCCGAGCTGGACGAACCGGACCTGGTTGCGCGGGATCTTCACCCGCGAGAACGTGAGATCGGCGCCGGGTCGTTCCCGAGTCAGGACGGCCAGCGAGAGGCTCTGGTTCGAGATGAACGGGAAGGGATGGGCCGGATCGAACGTCAGCGGGGTCAGGGTCGGCAGGACCGAGCTCTCGAAGTAGTCGCGAACCTCCCGTTGCTCGGCGGTCGAGAGCTCGTCGTAGTCGACGATGTGGATCCCTTCCTCGTGGAGGGCGGGTCGGATCTCCTCGCGGTAGCAGCGGCTCTGGCGCTCGAGCAGCGAACGGGCCTCCGCCAGGACCTCGCGCCACTGTTCGCGGGGCGTGCGGCCGTCGGGCGTTTCCTCGGTGATGCCCGCGGCGATCTGCTGTTTGAGCCCCCCGACGCGTTTCCGGATGAACTCGTCGACGTTCGTCGTGAAGATCGCGAGGAACTTCACCCGCTCGAGCAGCGGGTTCTTCTCGTCCATGGCCTCGTGGAGGACGCGACGCTGGAATTCGAGGACGCTGTGTTCGCGGTTGAGGTAGTAGCGCGGGTCCGAGAGATCGACGGACTCGGCCCGAACGACGTCCCCTTCCGAGGCCGAGTCGGTCGTCGCCGCGGCGTCCGCGACGCTCGCCTCGTCGACCGACAACGTGTCGGCGGGGAGGGCGCTGGTCGGCTCGGATTCGTCGGCGTCGGGTCCACGGTCCTCGGCATCGACTGCGTCGGGCTCGGACCCGGTTCCATCGTCGGGGTCAGCGGCGGGCGCGTCGTCGGCACCCGTATCGTACGCGAGCGTCGCGTCGTCCTCGGCCGTCGCGTCGGCGTCGTCCCCCGACGAACCGCCGTCGCTCATCGCTCGAGCGGTCGGTACGTCGTCGTCCTGGGTCGTGCGGTTCGGTCGTTCGGTCGGTCGATTCCACTGCTCCGATCGATCGGCTTCGGATGTGTCATCCCCGTTCATCCCGATCTCACTCCGCAGGTTCGGCGAACTTCTCGTCCGGGCGCGGCTGGTGCTCGGGCGTCGAGACGCTCACGAACCGCTCGCCGCGGAGGTCATAGGCCGTGAGCCGGCCGCCGTAGACGCAGCCGGTATCGAGACCGACGGCCCACTCGCGGTCGAGGGGCTCGTCGAGAACGGTGTGGCCGAAAAAGACCCGCAGCGGGCCCGCGTACTCGTCGAACCAGAACGGGCCGTCGTAGCCGTCGCCGTTCGGACTCCGCATCGTCAGCAGGTCTCGATCCGAGTGGTCGGGGAGCGATCGCGTCGGATCGACGCCGCCGTGGACGACGAGGTGGTCGTCCCACGAGATGGCGGTCGGCAGCGACTCGAGGTACCGGTAATCGGCCGGCTCGAGATCCGGGAGGTCGGCCTCGTCGTCGAGGAGTTTCTGCTCGTTGTTGCCCCTGACCGACTGCAACTGCGGCGAGTCCCTGACTCGCTCGAGGACCGCCTTGCTCTCCGGTCCCTTCCGCACGAGATCTCCGACGAACACGCCGAGATCGTTCGGGCCGAACTCGAGCGTCGAGAGCAACCGCTCGAGGGAGTCGAGACAGCCGTGAACGTCGCCGATGACGTAGACATCGTCGTAGGAGTCGGCGTCGAGACACTGATGGTCGAACGATACCTCGTCGTCGGCAGCGGATGGAACAATCGTCACGAGTTTCCTACCAAAAGCTTCGAAAAATCAGAGATAAGATGTTATATTTTATATACGTTCGAATACGTATCGGTATATAGTCCATCATATCCACTCTTGGAGACGATTCGATTCGGCTCTCGAAACGGAACGCACCGAAGTTCGATCCGGAGTACGTACACTGACGGTGAATCAGAACAGACGGAATAGGGCATTAGACCGGCCAGAACGGGACGAGCGGCGAGTTCGAATCGGAACGATGGATCGATCGACCGGGTACTCCGTACTCCCCTCCGCCGAGCGGAAGGGGCGTTCGATATCGAAAAGAGGTACCGCTATCATCGGATTCTACGTTCGAATTCCGAGAATACGTTTTCGAACGTACATCTATTATCCAAAGTATTAAATACATATTAGTCAGTATGATTCGACGACTCATGGGTGGGGAACTACCGATTCGCGTCGACGGAGAACGGATGCCACCGCCGGTCGAGGGACTCGACGGCGAGGACGGACAGTGGCGGCTCTCGCTCGAGCCCCATCGCGACCTGCTAGTCGATATCACGGGCGTCGATCCGACGGGCGAACTCACGCTCCGCGAACTGGAGACGATTCGGGCGCGACTCGAGGGCTACGTCGAGTGCGAGAAACGGGCATCGGATGTACCTGCAGGAGCGACGACCGAAGCCGACGCGACTCGAGACCGCTCGCCGGCGGATCGGCTCCGCCGGCTCCTCTCGCTGCTCGTCGACCGCGTTCCGCTCGTCGGGACGGCGTCCGACGACCGCGACTCGAGCGAACGACGGCCCGACGCGCGGCAGTCGTATTCGGTGGACCGGGTTCAGCGGCTCGCTCGGGCGTTCCGTGCGGCGATCGACGCTCGACAGCGCGAGATTCCGGACGCGACCGGGACCGTCTCCGGAGCGACGGCGGCGACCACCGCCTCGTCCGCCAACGCGAGCGCGGACTGAGCCGACGGCTGCCGACGCGGGAGACGAGTTCTCGGCTCCCGACGAACGCGATCGCGCGAGCGGGACGCAACGCGTGCCGTTCCGAGCTGCCGGTCGACACTCGAGCGACCGCCGTTTCGTCGGCAGGCGATAGCGAATCGGCTACTAGCGATTCAGCCGCACCGAACTGTGATCGTCGCCGTCGGTGCGCAGGGACATCGTCACGGACGGCGCGCTCGAGGCGGTCGACGATGCCGACGGTCGCCCGGCGGCAGGCCCGGAACCGACGGTGCGATCCGTCATCATGCGCGTTCGTTCGGTACCTCAATGGGGCCGTCCTCGGAGTCACCATCGGAATCGTCCTCGAGCAGCCGATGCCGAAGTCGTCCGCCGACCGACGCGTCGACGTCGGGTAGCGGAACGCCGGGGAGAAACGGCATCGACGCGATGTCGAGGCGAACCGAGACGAGATCGACGCGTCGCTGGAACGGGCTCTGCGAGACGGTCAGGTTCTGGACGGTGTCGGTCGGGACGACGTACGTTCGGCGCGTCCAGAAGCCGCGCCGGACGACGATATGGTCCTCGAGCAGCGCGTAGCCGCGATGGCTCCACGTCACGTGGCCCGCGAGCGGCGCGAGCGCGAGGAGGAGGGCGAACAGCGGGAGGGGAATCGCTCGAGCCGCCGGAACGAACTGCCGGGCGATCGCCGTGCCGACGGCCAGCGCGACGACGCCGAGCGCGTATCTGACGACGTACCGCCGTCGGGCGCGGGTGGGGAGCGACCGCAACTGGACCGCCGATCGGTCGACTCCGACCGCTCGCTCGACGAGGTCCCACGCGACGTCCCGCCGGGCCAGCGGTGCCAGCGGCCACTGCAATCCGAACGGAACGGGGTCCGAGAGCCCAGCGGTGCCGATATCCGCCTGCGCCAGTCCCAGCCGTCGGTGTAGCGGGTTCGACCGAACGCGGGCGATCTGGATGCGGTCGCTCGAGACGTCCGCGTCAGTCGTCCGGAAGAGGCCGTGCTGGCGCCGAAACGAGCCCTCGCCCGCGGAGAGGCGAAAGCGGGCCATCCGTTCGATTCCGAGGGCGACTCCGGCGAGCCAGCCGGTGAGGACGACCAGACCCAGCATAACCGCCGGCGACAGCGGCAGGAAATCTTCGAGGACGGCGACGGCGGTCGATCGCAAGTCGGTCATCGCGTCCGGTTCGAAGTAGTGCGCCCCGACCCACGCCAGCGCGGCCAGGAGCACCGTCTTGGGGTGGGTTCGGGTCACGCCGTACAGGGCGAGCTCCCGCGGCCGAAGCGTGAAGACGCGACGGCGGTCCGGCGGCTCCGCGGCCGTCGCATCGACGGCGGCGGCCGACTGGATTCGCTGCTGGAGCTCCTCGGCGTCGGCCCGCTCGAGGTACCGCACCGAGACGTCGGGCTCGTCGGGGTTGCCGGCGGTCTCGCACTCGAGGGCAGCGAGTCCGAACGGGCGGCTCACCGTCGTCGTCGAGACCGTCGACTGCTGGATCCGAGAGAACGGGATCGTCCGGCGTTTGGGCCGGAAGAAGCCGGAGCGGACGACGATCGACTCCTCCTCGAGGGTGAGTTCGTAGCGCCACCACTCGACGCCCTCGATGACGAGGTTGAAGCATCCCAAGGAGACGGCGATCAGCACCAGGGTTACCACTCCCGAGACGACCGCGTCGATTCCGGACGCCGATCCGTCGCCGAGCACCGTCAGCATCACCGCGAGCATCGCGACCGTCGTGAAGTCGACGTTCTCGAGCGCTCTGACCGGAATTGACCGGATGTCAGGCTTCAGACTCGTGTGCGCACTCATACGCCCGACTCACCTCTGGCGAGTCGATCGAGTCGGTCCGCGAGGTCGGCCGCCGTGTCCGAGTCGAGTCCGGGGATCGCGACCCGCCCGCCGAACGTCCCCGCGGTGTAGAGCCGGACGGAGACGAGGCCGAACGGCCTCGCGAGGAGCGGTTCGTCGACGTCGACCTGCTGGATGCTCGCGGCGGGCACGACCGTCTCGTTGACGGTGACCAGCCCGCGGCGCACGTAGACGCCGTCGTCGGTGACCGCGTATCGGAACCGGCGGTAGCGGACGACCGCCAGCAGGAGTCCGACGACGGGAGTCGCCGCCGCGACGGCGAGGAGGGGCCGCTCGAGGCTCGAGTCCGACGACAGCACGATCGTCGCGACGACCGCCGCGACGACGCCGACCAGCAGCCACTTGATCGCCCAGACGATCCGTATGCGTGGATGTAGTCGGTTCGTCGCCGATTCGGCGGGGGACCGACTCGAGGGCTCGTCCATCACGTCGAGGATCCGTACATAGTATATTTAAATCTACACGTTCGGGCTGAAATCGACGATAGCGCCGCGGGAGGAAGCCGGCTCGAACATCGCGTTCACTTCCACCCCGCTTTCTCAACGCTTAACCGCGGCCGCGTCGAATCGCCGGCAATGGCAGCACAGGACGAGGAACCGCCCTCGATCGAGCATCCGCTCCTCGAGCCCGACTTTCTAGAACGGCGACTCTACCAGCTAAAGCTCGCGGGAACGGCCGCGAACCATCACACGCTCGTCTGTCTCCCGACCGGACTGGGGAAGACGACTGTGAGCCTGCTCGTCACGGCCCGCCGACTCGAGGAGGTCGGCGGCAAGTCGCTGATGCTCGCGCCGACGAAACCCCTCGTCCAGCAACACGCCGATTTCTACCGCGAAGCGCTGCAGATCCCCGACGAGGAGATCGTCGTCTTCACGGGCGACGTCAGTCCCGACGACCGCGCCGCGATGTGGGAGGAAGCGACGGTCGTGATGGCGACCCCGCAGGTGATCGAGAACGACCTCGTCGGCAGTCGGATCTCCCTGTCCGACGTGACTCACATCACCTTCGACGAGTGCCACCGCGCAACGGGTGACTACGCGTACAACTATATCGCCGAGCGTTACCACGCCGACGCGACGGATCCGCTGGTGACCGGCATGTCGGCCTCCCCCGGCGGCGACGAGGAGGCCATCCTCGAGGTCTGCGAGAACCTCGGCCTGCAGGAGGTCGAGGTGATGACCGAGGAGGACGCCGACGTCGACGAGTTCACCCACGACACCGACGTCGAGTGGGAGCGCATCGACCTCCCAGAGGAGGTCATCGAGATCCGGGACGGGCTCAACGAGGTAATCAAGGAGCGCCTCGAGAAGCTGAAGGAACTCGGCGTCGCGTCCTCGACCCAGCCCGACCAGTCCCAGAAGGACCTGAACAAGATGCGCGCGGAGCTCCAGAAGCTGATCAACAACGACCAGTCGGAGGGGTTCGAGGGGATGTCCATCCACGCGGAGATCATGAAGCTCCGGCAGGCCGTGACGCTGGTCGAGACCCAGAGCGTCGAGGCCGTCTGTCGGTACTTCGACCGCCAGCGCAACCAGGCCCGCTCGTCGGGCGCCTCGAAGGCGAGCCAGCGGCTGGTGTCGGACCCGCGAGTGCGGGAGGCGATGCGCAAGGCCGAGAGCTTCGACCAGCTCCACCCCAAGTACCGCAAGACCAGAATGCTGCTCGCCGAGACGCTGGGTCTCGAGGGCGGCGAACGCGTCATCGTCTTCACCGAGTCCCGCGACACCGCGGAGGCGCTGACGGAGTTCCTCTCGGAGAGCTTCGAGGCCAAGCGGTTCGTCGGGCAGGGCGACCGCGAGGGCTCGGACGGGATGACACAGACGGAGCAACAGGAAGTGCTCGACCAGTTCCGCGGCGGCGAGTTCGAGGTGCTGGTCTCCACCTCGGTCGCCGAGGAGGGGCTGGACGTGCCGGAGGTCGACCTCGTGCTCTTCTACGAGCCCGTCCCGACGGCGATCCGCTCCATCCAGCGCAAGGGCCGAACCGGCCGCCAGTCCGAGGGCCGGGTCGTCGTCCTGATGGCCGAGGACACCCGCGACGAGGCCTACTTCTGGATCTCGCGGCGCCGCGAGAAGGAGATGGAGTCGGAGCTGCGCGACCTGAAAGGGGTCGCCGACGAGCTCGAGGCGGAACTCGACGACTCCCAGCAGGCGCTGACGGACTTCGACGGGAGCGAGGAGCGACGCTCCTCGGACGGGGCGAGCGGCGGAGCCGCGAGCCGAGGCGCCGCGGAAAGCGAAGTGAAAGTGGACGGGCAAGGCGAAAACCCCGACGCCGTCGGCGATTCTTCCAGTGGAACTGAAGGGGTTTCGACACAGCCGGGACTGCGGGATTTCGCGGGCGACGGCGAAACCGAAGACGGCTCCGACGGGAACGAGGAGAGCGGAGACGGCGCTGCGGGAGACGACGTCGAAACCCACGAACCCCACGCCGAGGGCGACGCGATCGAGGTCGTCGCCGACCAGCGCGAGATGGACGCCAACATCGCGCGAGACCTCTCGAGACGCGAGGAGATCGAAGTGACCCTCGAGACGCTCGACGTCGGCGACTACGTCTGTTCGGACCGGGTGGTCGTCGAGCGCAAGTCCGTCGCGGACTTCGTCGACTCGCTGGTCGGCGGCGACCGGTCGGTCTTCGAGCAGGTCGGCGCGATGGCCCGCCACTACTCCCGGCCGATCGTGATCGTCGAGGGCGACGGCCTCTACGAGCAGCGGGACGTCCACCCCAACGCAGTCCGAGGCGCGCTCTCGAGTCTGGCCGTCGACTTCGGCGCGAGCGTCCTCCGGACGGAGGGCGAGGAGGAAACGACCGAACTGCTGGCGGTAATCGCCGGCCGCGAGCAGGAGACGGCCGACCGGGAGGTGTCGGTCCACGGCGAGAAGCAGTCGAAGACGCTCGCCGAGCAACAGGAGTACGTCGTCTCCTCGATCGCCGAGATCGGGCCCGTGACGGCGCGCTCGCTGCTCGAGGAGTTCGGCACCGTCGAGGCGATGATGATCGCGACCGAAGACGAGTTACAGGAGGCCGACGGCGTCGGGGCGGTGACCGCCGAGCGGATCCGGGAGGTCATCGGGAGCGAGTATACGGGGTAGTCGGCGTTTACGTCAGTCGGTCGCGTCGGACGCGATCCCCTCCTCGCGGTCGCCGGGAACGGTCACCCGACCGGCGTCGCCTTCCGAGCGGGCGACGATCCGTTCCGCGGCGTAGACGCTTCCCACGCCGAGGACGAGGCCGGCCACGACGTCCGTCAACCAGTGGATGCCCAGGTACATCGTCGAGAAGACGACGCTGGAGACCACGAACGCGGCGAGCGGGAACCAGCGGGGGTACTCCCGGCGCGAGCGCCACGCGAACAGCAGGACGACGACCGCCAGCGACGTGTGCAGCGACGGGAACACGTCCGTGTTCGCCGAGACCGCCGACGTCATGTCCTGCGTTTGCGGGTAGAAGTCGTACATGAGGCCCTCGACGGTCGACAGATGGTTTCGCGGTCCGTACGCGATGAACAGCGTGTAACAGATCGCGCCGATCACGTAGTTGAGCACGTACGCGATGAGCAACTCCTTGAGGTGGCGCTGGGAGGGCAACGCGAAGTAGAGGATCGGCGCGGTCACCAGGAGGAACGGAAAGCCGAACATGTACATGATTGAGAAGAACTCCAGCATAGCCGGTGGATCGATACGCTGGAGGTGTGCGACGAACTCGCCTTCGACGGCGTAGAGTTCGGCCGTGATATCCCAGTCGAGCGCGTGCGAGAGTTTCACGCTGTAGCCGTGAGTCGCCCGCTTAGTCAGGAAGAACAGCGCCGCGACGCCGAGATACGGGGCGACTTCCCGGAGTCGGTAATCGTACTCACCGACGGTTCGGCGGAGTTTCTCGCGGTCGAGGCAGAGACAACACGTCATCGTCAACCCGGCCAGGACGGCGAGGACGGTCAGGAGGAGCATATTAGCCAGTGCCATTATCGTAGTATCCTCGTTATTCTAGTAATTCTATATCTTTTACTTATATATATATCTATTTACTTGAATCGAGTGCGAATCGCGGTCGCTCGAGGATCCCCGACCGGAGCGAACCGCGTCCATCGGACGGTACCCGTTCGACCGGAAGAAAGAGGCGTGTATCGACCGGAATCCGTGCGACCGATTCGGAAACCCTCCGGCGCCCGTCGATACCGGCTCTCGTGATCGTACCGGCGTGGAACTCTCCCGACGACCTGTATCGTCGGCTTAGCCCTTGTATCCGGCGTACTCCATGAGATCAGCGAAGACGTCGGTGTCCATCGCGTCGCGATAGACGATGCCGTTGACCATCCCGCCGGGGTATGAGCGCCCGTTCATGGCGTGGTCGACCTTGTGGCAGTGCATGAGGTAGATGCCGGGGTCGGCGTCGGCCTCGAACTCGATAGTGTGGCGCTCGGCTGGCGCGATGTTCGTGATGTCCTGTTCGTACTGGGCGGCTTCGGGGATCTGCCCGCCGTCCTTCTCGACGAGGCGGTACCGGTGGTTGTGTGTGTGCATCGGGTGGGACATGTAGCCCGCGTTGACCATGTGGAGGCGGACGGTGTCACCGTGGTCGACGATGATCGGCGACCCCTCCTCGGGGTGGAGCGTCCGGGGGAGGCTCTTTCCGTTGATCGTGAACACGTCGGGGTTGCGCTGGCGCGGACTGTAGTCCACGTCCTCACCGGCCAGCTGCCGGTTGACCCGCGAGTCCCAGTCCTTGAGGGTGAAGAAGTACTCCTTGTCGGCGGGTTCGTACCCCTTCGGATCGACGCGGAAGATCCCGTACATCCCCATATCGATGTGGCGATGGGTCTGGTAGTGGCAGTGATAGAAGTGCGTTCCGGGGACGTTCGCCGGGATCGTGTAGGTGTGCTTCTCGCCGGGATCGACGCGGATCCCGGTCGTCGTGGGAACGCCGTCGTTCTCCCACGTCTTCCGCACGCCGTGGAAGTGCAGGGTGTGGGGATGGCTGGCGTCCGTGTTGTCCAGCGTGACTTCCATGTCGTTGCCCTCCGTGGTCCGAAGGATCGGGCCGGGAACGCTCGGCTCGCCGTCGTCGGCCTGAAACGCCCAGACCTTCGGGAGTTCGATCGGGCCGCCCATCGAATCCATCGGGTGGACGGCGTGCCGAGACGTCACCGAACGCAGCGTCACGCTCCCGCCCTGTTCGTCCACCCGAACGACTTCGGGCGCGCTCGTCCAGGGGAGGTCCGACGACCGGCCCTCGTCTTCGTCTTCGTCTTCATTGCTCGACTCCGACGACTCGGGATCGTCCGCCCGACTGCGGCTCATACAGCCGGCCAGGGCCGCCGCGCCGCCGGTGGCGATCATCACGTCGCGTCGCGAGAGGCCGGATCCGGGTGCGCCGATGCGATCGTTCATAGACATGCGATCCTATGAAGAGCCGACGTATAACGGGGCGAGGCCGTTCTTACCGGGTGGGAAGTCCCGTGAACACGTTCCCGCAAACAGTTAAGAATAGAATCACTCGCGACTCCGAATCGCGCTCCGTTCGACCGCCGTCGAACGAACGCGAGCGATCCGAACGATAGAACGAGTGTCGAGCGATCCGACGGCTGACGGCGCCGATCGGGGCGTCGTCCGCTCGAGTCGACCGACGCGAAACCGGACCGACGCCGATCAGCGCAGCGTCTCGAGGGTCTCGCCGGCCTCGCGGGCCGCCTCGAGACACTCCTTCGCGTAGCGGGGGTCGTCCGTCGCCGCGGCCTTTCCGGCGAACTTCTCGAGGGCCGCGACGAGCGAATCGTGGGCGGCCTCGAGGTCGCCGTCAGCGGCGCGAGCGGTCCTGCCGGCGCTGGCACCGCCAGTCGATCGCCGGTCGTCGGTGGCCGATCGGGGGGCGCGCTCGCGGTCGGCGCCGGTCGAGCGCGTCGACTCCGAGCGAGCGGTCGACGGCTGCCGGTCGTCCGCGGCGGCGGGGGCCGTCGGAGTCTCGCTCGCGGTTTCCGAGTCGCCCGCCGCGGTCTCGTCGGCCGCCGTCCTCGAGTCGGTCGGCCCGCTCGCGTCGGCACCGCCCGCCTGCTGGCCGCGACGTCGGTCCGAGCGTGTGGCCGCGGCGTCCGGTTCGGCCGTTTCGGTCGACTCGGAGCCGCCGGCCGCCTGGCTCGAGTCGCGACGGGTCGCGTCCCGGTCGCTGGCCGTCTCGTCGGTCGCTTCGTCGGCCGTCTCCTCGGCCGACTGGGCCTCGAGTTGCGTCCCCTCGACGGCGTCGGGGTTGCCGTGACAGCTCGGACAGAAGGTGGTGCCGTCCATCTGGAACAGGGGGTCGCCGCAGGTGCCGCAGTGGGCGTTGGTCATCGTCGCGCCCTTGAGCAGTAGATCGCTCATGCGCTGGGTGGCCTGTCGCTCCTCCTGATCGCGCTCGTACTTCTCCCGGAGTTTCTCGCGCTCGGCTTCCTTGTCGAAGTCGCTCATATCCGTCTCGAGGGATTGGAACGTCGAAAAAGCTGCGAAGGGGCGAACGGGCGACGCTGCAGCGCCCGAACGCCGGCGAACGGAGCGCGACTCGGTTTGACGGGCCATCCCCTTCGAGGCGGGACGGATCTCCTCGTCCCCGAATCGCTCGTCGAAGCCGTCGACGTCCGCTATCAAAGTGACAGCTCTCGTCCTCGAAAGCGAGTTTCAGTCCGAGCGCCGATCGAGCCCCTGACGTTTGCTCCTGCCGGAAGGTTCGAAGCGCCGTCGCGACCCGGTCGGGCGCCGTCTGGATACCGACGCGACCGACGCCCTCGAGTTCCACGAGACGGCTCCGGGAGATCCGATCGTCGAGCGTCCGATGGAACGCCCTCAGTGGTGCAGCGGCGGCCACATCGTGGCGACCGACTCCTCGATGAGTTGCGTCTGGGCGCGGCGCAGGCGTTCGGAGACCGACGACGCCGAAACGCCCAATTCCGCCGCGACGTCCTCGAGCGACGCACCCCGCGGAACGCGGAAATAGCCCAGTTCGTAGGCCGTCCGAAGCGCCTCGCGCTGGGGGTCGGTGAGCCCGTCGCCGGGCGGTTCGGGATCACCGTCTCGAGTGAGTCGACGGAGCCGGAAATAGTCGTTGCGCTGCCAGAACTTCCGGAACGAGTCGAACGCCGTGCGGTCGGCGAACCAGCCCGTCTGCGTCCACCCCTCGCTAGTCACTTCGATTCGTTCGATGATGGCGTCGGCCGTTGCGAGCGCCTTCAGTCCCTCGAGATCGTCGAGGTGAGCCCCGAGTTGCTCCTCGAAGCTGAACGCCGGTAACGCCTGATAGCGCCGCGTGTCGCCGGCTTCACCCACCAGCGTCCACTCGGCGACGTCGACGGCGTCGTCGAAGGCGCGTTCGATCGCGGTCGGCGAGCCACCGGTCACGGTGGCGAGAAACGGCGGCCGCTCGCCGTGATTGTACTGTAACTCGAGCGTCAGCGCCGCGTCCGGCACGGCCGCTGCGACGCCGACGAGCGGAAGCCGCTCACAGGAGATGTCGAATTCGGCCACGAGCCCCATGTCGGCCGGTAGTCAGTTCCGCAGCTATATCAGTTCCATCTGATTGCCGCTCGGAACCGCCGGGCTCCCGCTCAGGAACGACGCTCGAGCGCCGCCTCAACCGCGTCGACCGCTGCCGCCGGCGTCTCGACGGTCTCGATCTCGAGCGCGAGGTCAGCCTCGAGACTCGAGACGTCGTGGGTCGCGAGGCCGACGACGGGTCGGTCGTAGATGCCGGCGAAGCCGATCTCCGAGAGGGTGCCGACGCCGCCGGTGAGCGCGATAACTGCGTCGCCGTTCATGGGGACGAGGGCGTTCCTGGCGTGGCCGAGCCCCGTCGCGACCGGGATGTCGACGTACTCGTTCGCCTGTTCGCGGCGGTCGCTCGGGAGAATCCCGATCGTCGTGCCGCCCTCGTCCGTCGCGCCGCGACAGACCGCTTCCATCGTCCCGCCGCGGCCGCCGCAGACGACCGTGTGCTCGCGGGCGCCGAGTTCCCGCCCGACGGCTTCCGCGCGAGCCGCCTGTTCGTCGGTGATCGCACCGCCGCCGATAACGCTGACGCGCATACGCGAACGACGACGACGTCGGCAATGATCGGTTCGGTTCCGGCCAGTGGCCGTGGTCGCTCCCACGCCGATCGCGGCTGCCGCGTCGGTCCGCGGCCGTCGGCCTCGAGGCGGATCGCTCGATCGACACTGCCGCCGATCGCTCGCGGCCACTAGCCGACGGACGTGTGATTTTCGAACCGAATACGCTCGAGATGTGATGACACGTGTAGTTTCCTGCGGTGCAATCGGACGGGCTCGCCGGTGATCGACGACTGTCGAACGATCGATCGTCAGACCATCTCACGGAGCGGTTTCCGACGGATTTAACGCGTAGCGTGGTAGAGATTTACGTGGTATGACGAAAGTTAGCGTAGTCGGAGCGGCCGGCACGGTCGGGGCCGCTGCGGCGTACAACATCGCGCTTCGGGACATCGCCGACGAACTCGTCCTGGTGGACATTCCGGACAAGGAAGACGACACGATCGGGCAGGCCGCCGACGTCAACCACGGCGCGGCCTACGACGCCAACACGACGATCCGGCAGGGCGGCTACGAGGACACCGCCGGCTCGGACGTCGTCGTCATCACCGCCGGCATCCCGCGCCAGCCGGGCCAGACCCGGATCGATCTGGCCGGCGACAACGCGCCGATCATGGAGGACATCGGCTCCTCGATCGCCGAGCACAACGACGACTTCGTCACCGTCACCACGTCGAACCCCGTCGACCTGCTCAACCGCCACCTCTACGAGACGGGCGACCGCGCCCGCGAGAAGGTGATCGGCTTCGGCGGCCGGCTCGACTCCGCCCGGTTCCGCTACGTGATCTCCCAGCGCTTCGACGCACCGGTCCAGAACGTCGAGGCGACGATCCTCGGCGAACACGGCGACGCGCAGGTCCCCGTGTTCTCGAAGGTCCGCGTCAACGGGCAGGACCCCGAGTTCGACGAGGACGAGAAGGACGACCTGCTCGAGGAGCTCCAGACCTCGGCGATGAACGTCATCGAGAAGAAGGGCGCGACCCAGTGGGGCCCGGCGACCGGCGTCGGCCACACGGTCGAGGCCATCCTCCGCGATACGGGCGAGGTGCTGCCCTGCAGCGTCAAACTCGAGGGCGAGTACGGGCAGGAGGACACCGCCTTCGGCGTCCCCGTCAAACTCGGCTCCGACGGCGTCGAGGAGATCGTCGAGTGGGACCTCACCGAGTACGAGCGCAACCAGCTCGGCGAGGCCGCCGAGAAGCTCTCCGAGCAGTACGACGAGATCTCGTAATCGCGGTCTCTCGGTTTCGAGCCCGCTTTTTTCGTCGATAACGGGGACGGAGAGAGACGCGTAGTGACGATCGACCATGCTTAGTATCCCACCAGAAGAACGCACCGACGACCGTCGAATCCGGACCTCGAGAAGCGAGCCCGCGGCTACGGTCGACGAACACGCATCTCGACGGTCCCTGGATCGAGCGAGACCTCGATCGACGGATCGAGCGACGTCGAGACGCGGTCGAACCGGACCCGACGCGCGATCGTCGCGAGCGACAGTTTGAGCTCCGTCATCGCGAATCGCATGCCGATGCAGTGTCGCGGTCCCCCGCCGAAGGGGAAGGAGGCGTACTCGGGTCGATCGGCGTCGTCGAGCCAGCGCCCCGGACGGAACGAATCGGGAGCAGCCCACCAGCGATCGTCGCGGTGGATCCCGTACATGTTCAACTGGATCGTCGTCCCAGGCGCGACGCGGACGCCGTCGAGGGACGTCGGCTCGCGGGGCTCTCGGTGGAGGAACGGCAGCGGCGGATAGAGCCGCAACGCCTCTCGACCGACGGCCTTGGCAACGGTCAGTTCGGGGAGATCGGCGAACGTCGGGTCGCGGTCGCCGCAGACGGCCTCGACCTCCCGCTCGAGCCGTTCCCGAATCTCGTCGTCGGCCGCGAGGAACCAACAGGCGTAGGTGAGCGCGGTTGCGGTCGTCTCGTGGCCCGCGAGCAGGAACGTCAACAACTGATCGGAGATTTCGTCGGCCGAGGGACGGGTTCCGTCGGGGTACTCGGCCGTCGCGAGCAGCGAAAGGAGGTCGTCGCCCTCGCCGTCCGATTCTCGACGCTCCGTCAGGAGGTCACCGACGAGCGCTTCGACGTCGGCCGTAGCGCGCTCGTACTCGCGTTCGGTTCGCCGCGGCAGCCACGACGGCAACACGGCGCCCGGGCCGAAGAAGTCGGCTTCGAGGTACGCGCCCATAGCGTCGACCCAGCGTCGCACGCGGTCGGCGCGGTCGCCCTCGAGCGGGAGCGCGAACAGCGACCGCGTGAGCGCGCCGAGGGTCAGCGTCGACAGCCGTTCGTTCACGTCGACGACCGTGCTCTCGCGCCAGCCGTCGACTTCTCGGACGGTCTCGTCGACCATGACCTCGGCGTACGATTCGATCCGCGCCGGCGTGAACGCGTTCTGCAGGAGCAGCCGCTGCCGTCGCCACTGCTCGCCCTCGGAGAAGAACACCCCTTCGATACCGACGCCTTCGCCCAACTCGTGTTCGAACGACCCCCGCCAGAACTCGTCGCTCCGAGAGACCAGCACCGCTTCGACGAGGTCGGGGCGGGAAACGACGACGAACTCGCGACCGAACGCCTCGTACCGGGCGAGGTCGCCGTACTCGCGGATCGCCTCGAGGAACGCGAGCGGTTCGCGGGCGAACGAGATCGTGTTTCCGACGAGCGGGAGGCCGCGGGGGCCCGGAAGCGAGGACGTCGACGGTCGTGCGTCGCTCATAGCTCTCGGTTCGCGCCGATAGGTCATCGTCGCTCGCTCGAACCACTGAACCTCTTTATATGAGGCTGTCGAACGCCCGCTGTGCAATCGGCCGATCTCACCCTTCGACTCCCGCCCGCGATGCAGTCGCCGGCTCCCGAGGGGACGCTCGAGTCGGTCCGGCGCGAGGAGGTGCTCTCCTGGGAGATCGACCGCGAGGCCCGGCGGATCCGCTTCCTGTCACTGATCGTCGGCGATCCCGGCGTGCTCGGCGATCTGGCCGACGACCTCGAGCACATGTACCGATACGACCTCACGCCGGTCGACGCCGATACGTTCTACGGCTACGTGGAGATGGACCTCCGGAGCTCCGACGTTGCGCTCCTCGAGGCGTTCGATCTTCCCGGCCTCGTGATCGTCCCACCGATGGTGTACACGGGCCGAGAGAACGTTCACATCACCGTTCTTGGCGATCCCGAAGCGATGCCGACGCTGCTCGGACGCATTCCCGACGGCGTCGGCGTCGAGGTCCGGCGCGTGAGCGAACACCAACGTCGCGCGGAGACGCTCGCGGGGCGGCTCACCGCCCGCCAATTCGAGGCGCTCGAGGTCGCTCAGGAACTGGGCTACTTCGACGTCCCGCGAACGGGGTCGCTGGCCGAGGTCGCCGCTAAACTGGACTGTTCGGAGAGCGCGGCGTCGACGCTGCTCCGATCGGCGGAGGCCGCGCTGGTCGAGGCCGCCGTCGCTCGGTGACGGGTCGACGACGGCGAGTCGGAATCGAGGGAAATCAGGGAATCAACTGTTCGCCGTCGTCGTCGTAGATCCTGATCGCGTCGACGGGACAGGTCCGGGCGGCGAACTTCGCGTCCAGTTCCGCGCTCTCGGGAACCTCGCGGGCGAAGACGCCGTCCTCGACCTCCTCGCTGCCCTCGAGGACGGCCTTTCCCTTCGACGTGTCCTTCTCGAAGGCGTCCCACTCGGCGACGCACTGGTACATCCCGATACAGACCTCCTCGTCGAATTCGACCTTCATGCGTGAGCGTTGGATCGATCGTCGTAAATCGGTAGCGGTCGGGATTGTGTTCAATGTGTGCGTAGAACACATGTCACTAGATCTTTACTATCGGCCGAGACGTCGACTCGAGCATGGGACGAGATCGGACTCGACCGGTGGGCTCACAGCCGACAGGGGATCGCGACGGAATGCAGGCGGCGGCCGATCCGCTCGGCCGAGCGATGCTCGCACACCACCGCGACGAACCGGGAGAACTCGTCTATCGCGACGGCGCCGACACCCGGGACGGCAACGTCGAGTCGTTCTACTTCTCGCCCAGCGAGTCCTGGGACCGGGCCACGATCGAGGCCCTCGAGCGCCTGGCCGACTGCGAGCCGATCCTCGACGTCGGCTGTGGCGCGGGCGCGCACCTCCTGTGGTGGGCCGCCCGCGACGTCGCGGCCGTCGGCGTCGACGCGAGCCCGAACGCGGTCCTGACGGCCCGCGAGCGGTGCGAGGGCCGCGGGACCTCGAAGCGGAGCGGCCTCGAGGCCGTCCTCGTCGGCGACATGTTCGACCTGCCGGTGCCGACGGGCGCGTTCGGGGCCGTCCACGCCGCCGGCACCCAGCTGGGACTGGGCGGCTCGCTGGCGGGGATCCGCGAGTTGCTTCGGGAGTTCGCCCGCGTCACGGCCGACGAGGCGATGGGCGTCGTCGACAACTACGATCCGACGCGACTGGACGACTGCTTCGGCTACCGGTCGGATCCCCGCGAGGGAATCGCTCACCGGTGTTTTCACCTCGAGTTCGTGGGCGAACGGGCCGACGGCGGGCGGTACCGCGAGGTCGGTCGGACGCTGCACTTCCTGCTGTGTTCGCCCGCTCGGCTCCGCGAGACGACGGTCGAGACGCCGTGGCGCGTCTGCGACGTGCTCCGGGCCGACGGGGACGCCCACTACCGAGCGGTGCTGGAAAAGCGGTCCGTATAGGGCCCGCCGAGCCAACGCTTTTCCACCGGGTCGTGGAACGACGGGGTACGAGACGTAATGGTCGCACTGTCGTCTGCGGTACTCGTCGGGACCGCGATCGTCACCTGTCTGTTCATGTCGTGGGTGCTCGGGGCGAACAGCAACTCACCGCCCTTCGCCCCCGCGATCGGCGCGAACGCGATCTCGACGATGCAGGCCGCGTTCGTGATCGGGCTGCTCGCGGCCGCGGGGGCGCTCATGCAGGGCGGGAGCATCTCCGAGACGGTCGGCGCGGATCTCATCAACGGTGTCGTGATCACGCCGCTGGCCGCCACCGCCGGCCTGCTGACGGCGGCGACGTTCATGGCGATCGGCATCTACACGCGGTATCCGATCCCCGCCGCGTTCGCGACGACGGGCGCGATGGTCGGCGTCGGCCTCTCGCTGGGCGGCGATCCGGCGATGGCGACCTACCGCCGGCTCGGGATCTTCTGGGCGCTGGTGCCGGTGATGTCCGGTGGGCTGGCGTACGCGACGGCGACGGTCCTGCGACGCGACGACGTCCCCGAGACGGTGGGCGTGCCGCTGCTGGCCGGCATCGTCGGCGCCATCGTCGCGAACGTCCGCCTCGGGATCATCCCGGATCCGGCGGCTGACCAGGGCACCCTCGCCGGCTTCGTCGCCCGGCAGTTCGGCGGCGGACCGGCGCTGGTCGGCGAGTTCGACCTCGGGACCGCCCTCGTGACGATCGCCTGCGGCGCGCTCGCCTTCTACTGGGTCCGCGAGCGCGTCCGCGTCTCCGTCGAGGACGGGATTCGGTCGTTCCTGCTCGTCCTGGGCGGCATCGTCGCCTTCTCCTCGGGGGGCTCGCAGGTCGGCCTCGCGACCGGCCCGCTCGAGAACCTCTTTCGCGTCGAACTCGGTCTGCCGGGAATCGTCCTGCTGGCGATCGGTGCGACCGGCATCCTCGCGGGCGCCTGGATGGCCGCGCCGCGACTGCTGCAGGCGACCTCGCGGGAGTACGCCCAGCTCGGCGTCCGGCGCTCGATCGCCGCGCTCGTGCCGGGCTTCGTCGTCGCGCAGTTGGCCATCGCGCTCGGGATTCCGGTCTCGCTGAACAACATCGTCCTCTCTGGGGTCATCGGCGGCGGGCTGGCCGGCGGCTCGGCCGGCGTCTCGCGACGGAAGATCGGCGTCACGATCACGTTCTGGCTGCTGACGCTGGGAAGTTCGATCGTCGTCGGCTACGGACTGTACCGGCTGCTCGCGGCCGTCATCGGCGGGTGACGGCGTTCGAGCGGGCGAGCGGCGGCTCGAGACCGAGGCGACGGCGCCTCACTCGAGGACCGTCACCGGCTCCGAGGTGCGTTCGACGACGGTCGCGGCGATTCCGCGGCCGAGGAACCGCCGGACGAAGCCGCTCGTCTCGGTCCCGTGGCCGTACATGACGACGTGATCGACGTCCGCCTCGCTCGCGTACTGCGGGATGACGTTTCCGGGCCGCCCGTCGACGGTCTCGACTCGAACCCGCGCCGCCGCGGTCGGTTCGGCGACCGACTCGAGCAACTCGGCCGCGCTGGATCGCGCCTGTGACGCGCGGTCCTCGCTCCGCTCGAGGACGCCGCCCTCGCTGAGCGGCGCGTCCAGCGGCGTCACGACCGCCAGCAGGGTGATCTCGGCGTCGGGGAAGGTCTCGAGGGCGTAGGTGAGGGCCTCGTCCTCCCGCGGACGGCCGAGCGTGGGGACGAGGACGCGGTCGGGATCGGCCATGGGTGGGGGTTCGGTCGCCACGGCCATCGGTCTATCGCCGGGAGCGTCGCCGTCGCTCGAGTCGTCACGGGACGTGGACGGGACACTCGAGAAGGGCGACCGCGGAAACGGACGAGGCGACCGCCTCAGAGGACGGCTCGCGCCAGCCCGAGGAAGATGAAGAACCCGAGCACGTCGGTCATCGTCGTGATGAAGATCGTCGCCGACGTCGCCGGGTCCTTGCCGATCTTGTCGAGGATCAGGGGGATGATCGTCCCGAAGAAGCCGGCGATGACGAGGTTCAGTACCATCGAGACGCCGAGGACGAGCCCCAGCAGCGGGCTCTGGTTGAACACCGACGCGATGACCGCGACGAGGACGCCCGTGATGAGGCCGTTGGCGGCGCCGGCGATGATCTCGTTGACCACGGCGCGACCGCCGGTCGACAGCGAGATCTGGTCGAGAGCGATGCCGCGGACGGTCACGGCCATCGACTGCGTGCCGGCGTTGCCGCCCATCCCGGCGACGACCGGCATGTACACCGCCAGCAGCGTGAACGCCGCGATCGTGTCCTCGAAGAAGCCGACCGCGCCGGCCGCCAGGAACGCCGTCCCGAGGTTGATGATCAGCCACTTGTACCGGTACCGGACCTTCGAGAGCGGGCCGTCGAGGATGCTCTCCTCCTCCTGGACGCCCGTGAACTCGTAGAGCGTCTCGGTCGCCTCCTCCTCGACGACGCTGAGGAGGTCCTCGGCGTAGATGACGCCCATGACGGAGCCGTCGTCGTCCAGGACGGCGACCGAACTCTCGGGATGCCGTCGAAACACGTCGAGGACGTCCTCGTCGGGCGCGTCGTACGCGACCGCCGGCGTCTCGTGGACGTGCTCGCCGAGATCCACGGGTCCGTCGTCGGCCATCGCCAGCACCTGTCCGGGAAGTTCGCCCACGAACTCCCCGTCGTCGGTGACGAAGATCGTCGGGATCCGGTCGGTCCGGGCCTCGTGGCGCTGGACGCGGTCCGCGACGGCCTCGAGTCCCTGATCGACGTCGACGGTGACGTAGTCGAGGTGCATCAGGCCGGCGGCGCTCTCGGAACTGAATCCGAGGAGATACTCGGCCCGCTCTCGACGGTCTTCGTCGAGTCGCCGGAGCACCGCCGTCCGCGTGTCTTCGTCCGCCAGTTCGAGGACGTCCGCGACTTCGTCGGGATCGAGCCGGCGGACGAACTCCCGCAACCCCTCGCGGTCCATGTCCGCGACGAGCGACTCCCGGACCGTCTCCGGGAGGAGGAAGAACACCTCTCGCTGGCGACGCCGCGACAGTCGCTGGAACTCTGCGGCCGGCGTCGGCGACGTCGCGATCGCCTGCTGAACGTCCGTTAGCTGTTCGGCCATACGTCGAAGGCTTTCGCGTCGTTCTAAACGATTGGGGTAGCGGACAGTGACCGGACGGGAGCGGGGCACCGCCGCCCTCGAGGCGATCATCGGACTGTGACAGTCGACACGCGAACTGCGCCGCACGAGGGTCAGCTTCGATCACAGCTGCGATAGAGATCAATACGTTAACAAAATATGGCGCGCGACGGGCCGATGTGCGCACAACGTGGAAGCGCTCGCAGACGTCGTTCGTCGGCGTCATCCTCGCCAATCTCGCGTCGGTGGCCGCGATCTGGTGGTACGACTGGCGAGCCCACGCACTCCTGATCGTCTACTGGCTGGAGACCGGCGTCGTCGTGGCGGTCTCCGTGGCGAAAATCCTGCGCGCCGAGGGGACCGACGACCCCGAGGAGATTCGGTCGTGGACACAGGTCAGCGGCGAGCGGCCCCAGTCGTACGTCGGCGAGTCGAACCGAACGGTGGCCGACGCCCTCGTCTCGAACTACGCGGGTACCTGGCTCTTCGCGGGCGGGTTCGTCTGCATCATCCCGTTCGTCGACGAACAGTGGTCCGTCGAGCCGGCGAGTCCCGGCGTCGTCGCCCTCGCGGGCGTCAGCCTCGTTGGCTACCACGTCTTCTCGTACTGGTACGAGTACGTCGGGCTCCGGGAGTACGAACGACGGGGTCCGGTGTCGTTGTTGGTCGAACCGGCACCGCGGTTCTGGGCACTTCTGTTGACGATCATCTTCGGTCTCGGTGCAACCTCGTTTACCCGGGGCCCGATGGGCGTAATCGTCGTCCTGGTGTTTTTCAAGACGTGCGCCGACCTCATGGCCCACCGGAGAGAGCGCAAGCGCGCCCTCGAGTGACCGTCAGTGACGCTCGATCGTATTAGCTACTGCCGGACGACGTCAGACGCCGTCGTCCCGGACGCATCGCAGATCGCCATCGCTCGCGCGTTCGTCGACGTCGTTGGCACCGAAAATGAGCTCGAGCCCTCGAGACGATACTTTAAACCGCGGGACGCGCCAAGGGCGAGTAATGAATATCGAGGAGCTGTCGGGGCTCCCGCCCGGTGCGACCGACCACTTCCGGGCGGAGGGGATCGAGGAGCTCTACCCGCCTCAGGCCGACGCCGTCGAGGCCGGCGCGACCGACGGGGAGAACCTCGTCGCGGCCGTCCCCACCGCCAGCGGGAAGACGATGATCGCCGCGCTCTCGATGCTGTCGGCGATCCAGCGCGGCGGGAAAGCGCTGTACATCGTCCCCCTGCGAGCCCTCGCCAGCGAGAAAAAGGAAGAGTTCGAGGCCTACGAGGAGTTCGGCGTCACGGTCGGCGTGACGACCGGCAACTACGAGAGCACCGACGACTGGCTCGCGACGAAGGACATCATCGTCGCGACGAGCGAGAAGGTCGACTCGCTGGTGCGAAACGGCGCCGACTGGCTCTCGGAGCTGACCTGCGTCGTCTCGGACGAAGTGCACCTGATCGACGACCGCAACCGAGGACCGACCCTCGAGGTCACCCTCGCGAAGCTCCGGCAGCTCAACCCCGGAATGCAGGTCGTCGCGCTCTCGGCGACGGTCGGCAACGCCGACGAGATCGCCGACTGGCTCGACGCCGCGCTGGTCGACACCGACTGGCGCCCGATCGACCTCCGGATGGGGGTCCACTACGGCAACGCCCTGAACTTCGACGACGGCTCGACCCGAGAGGTGCCCGTCGAGGGATCGGAGAAACAGGAGGCCGCGCTCGTCCGGGACATCCTCCAGGAGGGGGGCTCCTCGCTCGTCTTCGTCAACTCCCGGCGCAACGCCGAGGGCGCCGCGAAGCGACTGGGACAGGTCTCGAGCCGCGAGATCACCGAGGACGAACGCGAGGAACTGGCCGCCCTCGCCGAGGAGATCCGCGACGATAGCGACACCGAGACCAGCAAGGACCTCGCCGACTGCGTCGAGCGCGGCGCGGCCTTCCACCACGCCGGGCTCTCGAGCACCCAGCGGAGCCTCGTCGAGGACGCCTTCCGCGACCGCCTGCTGAAGGTCATCTCGGCGACGCCGACGCTCGCCGCAGGGGTCAACACGCCGGCCCGGCGCGTCATCGTCCGCGACTGGCGGCGCTTCGACCCCAGCGCCGGCGGGATGGCCCCGCTGGACGTCCTCGAGGTCCACCAGATGATGGGCCGGGCCGGCCGACCCGGCCTCGACCCCTACGGCGAGGCCGTCCTGCTCGCGAAGAGCCACGACGAGAGCGAGGAGCTGTTCGACCGCTACGTCTGGGCCGACCCCGAACCCGTCCGCTCGAAACTGGCGGCCGAACCCGCCCTGCGGACCCACGTGCTCGCGACCATCGCCTCCGGCTTCGCCCGCACGCGAGAGGGACTGCTCGAGTTCCTCGAGGCCACCCTCTACGCGAGCCAGTCGACGGAGAGCGGTCGACTCGAGTCCGTGACCGACGACGTGCTGGACTACCTCGAGCGGAACGACTTCATCGAACGGGGCCAAGACGACGCGGCCGAGGACAGCGGCGAAGACGACGGCCCCTTCACCTCCGCGGCCGACCTCGCCGACCAGCAGGCCGCGAAGCGAGAAGAGACCCTCGAGGCGACCAGCCTCGGTCACACCGTCTCGCGGCTCTATCTCGATCCGATGAGCGCCGCCGAGATCGTCCACGGCCTCGAGCGCGCCGACGAGCGCCCGACCGCGCTCGGTCTCTACCAACTGGTCTCGCGGACGCCGGACATGTACGAGCTCTACCTGCGTTCGGGCGAGGACGAGAAGTTCGGCGAACTCTTCTACGAGCGCGAGGCCGAACTGCTCGGCGACGCGCCCAGCGAGTACGAGGAGGACCGCTTCGAGGACTGGCTGGCCGCGCTGAAGACGGGCAAACTGCTCGAGGACTGGGCCGAGGAGACCGACGAGGAGACGATCACCGACCGGTACAAGATCGGTCCCGGCGACCTCCGCGGGAAGGTCGACACCGCAGAGTGGCTGCTGGGCGCGGCCGAGTCGCTGGCCGCGGAGCTCGGCAGCGAGTGGACCGTCGCCGTCCGCGAGGCGCGGGCCTGCGTCGAACACGGCGTCGGCGAGGAGTTGCTCGAGCTCGTCTCGGTCGGCGGCGTCGGCCGCAAGCGCGCCCGCAGACTCTACGATGCGGGCATCGAGGAGCCCGCTGACCTCCGGAGCGCCGACAAGGGCGTCGTGCTGAGCGTGCTCAAGGGCGAAAAGACGGCCGAGAACATCCTCGAGAACGCCGGCCGCGAGGATCCCTCGATGGACGGCGTCGAACCGGCTGGCATCGACGGGGACGGGACAGACGCCGTAAACTCGAGTAGCGGCGACGACGCGGCCTCGACGGCGGGGACCGAATCCGACGACAGCCAGTCCAGCCTGGGTGACTTCTGATGGAGCTACTCGAGTGTACCCTCTCGATCGACGACCTCGACGCGTTCGTCGCCGACCTCGGCGAAATCGGCGACCGCCACGACGTGACGATACAGGCCTTCGACGCCCGCTACGTCGTCGACCGCGCCCACCTCGAGCGGGCCGTCGAACTCGCCGATCGCGCCATCGCCCGCGGCGAGAACGTCGCCCGGGATCGGGCCGTCGAGATCCTGCTGTACGCCGCCGGCCGCCGCCAGATCGATCGCGCCCTCGAGATGGGCGTCGACGAGGGCGAGACCCGCACCGTGGTCCTCGTTGACGGGGGTTCCACCGGAAACGAAGGGGTTCCGGACGGGGACGGCGGCAGTGGCGATGCTACCGCCGACGCCGACGAAGCGGCCGCCGTCGAGGCCGTCACGGAACTCGCGGCCGTCGTCGCGACCGAACCGACGCTCGAGGAGCCCGACGAGGAGACCCTGTCGGCCTTCTTCGAGATCACCGACGCCGAGCGCGGGGCGACCGACGCCTCGCTGTCGGCGCTGGTCCGCGAGCGCGTGGCGTTGCTCGAGGTCGAGAAGTGACCGGCCGCCCGCGGGATTCATCATTCGGGAGAGAACCGTCTCCCGGAGACGACACCGCCGTCGGAATCAGTCGTCCGCGGGGTCCTCGAGTCGCCCCTCCCTGGCCTCCCGGAGACCGTCGCAGATGCCGCCCTGACTCGACATGTTGACCTGCGCGAGCCGGCCCCGTTGGTGGACGAGGTCGAAGGAGTCGGCCTCGATCGGCTCGCCCTCGGGCGTTCGGAACAGGACGTCGTCCGGATCTGAGACGAGGTCGGTCTCGCGGGCCTTCTCGAGGTAGCGCTCGAGCGGATCCGCTGGGACGCTGACCGCGAACGAGCGGTCGCGAACGTAGACGGCGACCGTCTCGTCCGAGTCCCCGCTCTCGCCGACGACCTCCTCGTCTCCGGCTTCCGTCGGCTCGAGCCCATCGACGTCCCGCAGTCGAAGGTCGACGATCGAATCCGCGTCGAGTCCGGCCTCGAGCAGCGCCTCGACCGCGTCGTACTGGCGGGCGACGCGGGCCTTCTCGTCGAGTTCGGCGCGGACCGCGGCGACGTCGCCGTCCGCGTCGGGGAACGACTCGGCGAACGACAGGCCCTCGTTGACGCCGCGGTTGATCTCGGTCTCGTGCATGTGTTCGCGGAGCGTGATCCGGACCTCGTCGACCGCCGACAGCGACTCGACCTCGTCGCGGGCGTCGACGGCCATCATCCAGGCGAACGCGGGCGAGCACCACGCCGTCGGGAGCGTGAGATCGACGCCGACGCGGCCGCCGTCGATCTCGATCCCGTCGACGTAGTCGAGTTCGACGATCGAGCGGTCCAGTTCCGGATCGGTGACGCGGTCCAGTCGGTCGCGGACGGCCGCCCGCGCGGGTTCGGGCGTCGCACCGTCGGATTCGGTCCCGCTCATCAGTCGTCGGCCGCCGCGGGTTCTTCGCTGGCGTAGTGGTCGCCGAGACCGAACTCCCGGCTGATCTCGTCGTTCCGGAACGCCCGCCGTTTCTCCTCGATGTCGATGTCGTAGAGGTCGGCGATGTTCTCGCCCATGACCTTCCGTTTCGTCTCGAGGTCCCACTCGACGCCGTACTCCGCGCGGTGTTCCTGCGTGAGTTCGGCCTCGATGACCTCCTCGACCAGCCAGTCGGGGTTCCAGATGGCGTAATCCGACCCGAAGACGACGCGGTCCTCGCCGAGCCACCAGAGGAGTTCGGACAGGATCTCCGAGAACTTGCCCGGCCGGTTCTGGGCGAACGGCGCGGCGACGGCCAGCCCGCCGTAGACGTTGCTCTCCTGGGTGGCGATCCAGCAGAAGTCGTCGAGGCGGGGCAGTCCGACGTGTTCGACGACGAAGTTGAGTTCCGGGAACGACGAGGCCGCGTCGTCGATATCGGCCACGTCGAACGCGTCGCGGTTCAGCGGGCGAATGGTCGGGCCCTTGTGCGCGTGGATGTTCTCGATCCCCAGTTCCGAACACTTCTCTAGGAACTCGAACGCCTCCTCGTCGTCGAGTCGCCACCCCTTCGACTCGCCGCGCCACTCGGCGGTGTAGAGTTTGACGCCCGGAACGTCGTAGGTCTCGTGGAGTTCCTCGAGGTACTCGAGGCCCTCCTCACCGTCCCGAGGATCGAACGTGCCGTTGAGCACGAACCGTTCGGGGTACTCGGTCGCGAGTTCGGCGTTCTGCTCGGTCGTGTTGAAGCCGTCCTCGTAGAAGTCAGTGAGGTACGTCGGCTGGAAGATCGCCATGTCCGCGGCGGCGTTGCCGAACAGGTCCTCGACCATTCGGTCGGCGCCGTACTCGCGATACTCGTCGATGCTCCACTGCCGATCGTCCGGGGTGAACGTCGTGTGATAGTCGTAGAAACACTGGATGAACTCCTCCCCGCCCTCGTGTTTGATGTTCTCCTCTGTAGCGTCCCACAGGTGGACGTGCCCGTCGATGACGAAGATCTCCTCGCCGTTGTGCTGGTACATCGCACCGTGAAGGTAGATACCACACCACATTACTCTTTTTTCAGACATCACAGAGTGACACTGGGACACGAGTACGCTTCACTAAAATTAGCGGATCGTCCAATTCGTATCAAAATTCAAATATTCACACGCGGCGATACGCGAGCGGAACGTTATCACGGATGACGGTGAACTGTGACTCAGTACCATGCAAGCAGCACGACTCCACGAGTACACCGAGGAGATGAGCGAGGCGCTGCAGATCGACGATATCGACCGCCCCGATCTCGAGCGGTCGGATCAGGTGCTGGTCGAGGTCGCGGGCGCGGGGTGGTGCCAGACGGACAACCACATCATCGAGGGGATGTGGGCGGAGTACGCTCCGCAGGATCTGCCGATGACGCTGGGTCACGAGAACGCCGGGATCGTCGCCGAGACCGGCGAAGAGGTGACGCTGGTCGAGGAGGGCGATCCGGTGATCTGCCACCCCGTCCAGACCTGCGGCATCTGTCGGCCCTGTCGGCTCGGTGAGGACATGTACTGCGAGAACAGCGCGTTCAACGGGCTCACGACCGACGGTGGCTTCGCGGAGTACCTGCAGACAAACGAGCGCGCCGTGATCCCGCTGCCCGACGGCGTCGATCCGACCGAGATCGCACCCCACGCCGACGCGGGGATCACGGCCTACCACGCCGTCAAGAAGGCGGTCGACGAACTGAACCCCGGCGACACCTGCGTCGTCGTCGGCGTCGGCGGCCTCGGCCACATCGGCCTGCAGTGTCTCGAGGCGATGAGCGCCGCCGACATCGTCGCCGCCGACATCAAGGACGAGGCCCTCGAGTTGGCCGAGGATCTCGGCGCTCGACACACCGTCAACTCCGCCGAGGAGGACCTCCCGGACGTGATCGCGGATCTGACCGACGACAAGGGCGCCCAACAGGTGATCGACTTCGTCGGGAGCGACGAGACGACGGGGCTCGCGGGCGACGTCGTCGCCGCCGGCGGCGACCACCACATCGTCGGCTACGGCGGCCACATCCACGAACCCAGCCAGGCACTGGTCGACGGCGAGTTCTCGTTCCGGGGGACGCTGGTCGGCAAGTACGCCGAACTGCAGGAGCTCGTCGCGCTCGTCGACCGCGGCGAGGTCGAACTGCGCACCGAACGCCACGACCTGAGCGAGATCAACACGGTCGCGGAGCGACTCGAGCACAACGAGATTGAGGGCCGGGCGGTGATCCAGCCGCCGTGAGTCGCTCGGCCGTCGCAGATACCTCTCGGAGCGGAGCCTCCCGGCGGCGTCCACCGAACGGACGGCGTCGGACCGTCCGTCGCGACGGCGACCCGATCGTCGCGTTCGTCGATAGAAATAGCGCCGCGGAGCGTGTTCGACGATCGACACCTCGGATCGACAGCCGTTCGGACGGTTCGGCTCCTCGCGTCCGTTCAGAGGGTGGGTCGCGACCACGCCTCCTCATGCTCGCGCCGTTCGAGTCGAGCACCCTGTCCGCACTCGGGACAACTGTACTGCCGGAACTCGATCTCCTGGCCGACGATCGGGACGGTCCTCGTGGTCCCGGCACCCCTGAACTCCATCTCGATTCCACAGCCCGAACACGTGGGCGGTTCCGTGGTTCGCTCGTTTTCGGCGGCCATCACCACCACCATCCTATGGTAACACCCACCACGAAATAGACGTTCGCACCGTCAGTATTTCGAACCAGTCACGCCGAAACCGAGCCGCCGTCTATCGGTCCCTCGAGGGTCGAACCGTCGGCGTCGCTACCCTCTTGTGGAATCGCCTGATATCACCTCCATGGCCACCCTCGAGGATCCCATCGAGATCGGCGGCGTCACGATCCCCAACCGGCTCTACCGCGCGCCGCTGCTCGAGTGTGCGGGCAACGGCCCCGACGCGGTCGACGCGCTAATCGACGACCTCGAGCCGGCCGCCGAGTCCGGCGTCGGTCTCATCTGTCAGGGAGCGACGATCGTCCGCGGCGACGGCGGCTGCGCCGCGCCGGGGATGACCCGCGTCCACGACCCCGACTTCGTCTCGCGGCTGTCCCGGCTGACCGACCGCATTCACGACTACGGCAGTCGAATCTTCGTCCAACTCGAGCACGGCGGCCTGCGGAGCATGGAGACCTGGCACGCCGAGTATCGCCGGGAGCACCCCGACCTCGAGCAGCTCGCGGTCTCGCGGCCGCCGTGGCAGTTGCGGCTGCTCGATCGACTCGGCTTCCTAGACTACGATCCGCGCGTCCTCTCGACCGAGGACGTGTACGACCTCGCGGCCGATTTCGGCCGGGCCGCGGCGTCCGCGGTCGACGCCGGCTACGACGGGATCCACCTCGCGGGGGCCAACATGGGCATCGTCCAGCAGTTCCTCTCGCCCTTCTACAACCGGCGCGACGACGAGTTCGGCGGCAGTCCGGCGGCGCGACTCGAGTTCCTCGCCGTCGTCCACGACGAGATCCGCGATCGGGCCGGGGACGTCCCGCTGATGACCAAAGTACCGGCGGAGACGCCCGCGCCGCCCGCACCCGTCGTTCGCCGAAAGCTGTCGCTCGAGGACGGCGTCGAGATCGCCCGCCGACTCGAGCGGATCGGTTACGATGCGGTCGTCCCGGTGCAGACGTCGGTCGTCTGGGACATGAGCATCGTCCGCGGAGAGTACCCCGAACGGGCGTGGACTAACGAGGGGCTGCAGGCGGCGTACGACGCGGCCTTCGGCGGTTCGACGCGAAAGCGACTCGTCTCGGCGGCGAATCGGGTCCAGTCGCTGCAGTACGACTTCGAATCCGCGTGGAACGCGGACTTCTGCCGGCGCGTTCGCGAGCGGGTGTCGATCCCCGTGCTTGCAGAGGGCGGGATCCGCGAGCGATCGCGGATGGATCGGTTGCTGGGGGGCTCGAGTGGTGGGGGAACTAACGGGGGCGAGCCGCCGGCCTGCGACATGGTCGGCATGGCCCGGCCCTTCTACGCCGAACCGCGGCTGGGTGCGCGACTGCTCGAGACCGGGGCAGAAGATACCGACCCGCGGGTGCTCTGTGAGAGTTGCAACAACTGTACCGTTCCGCAAGTGACGGGTGCCCCCGGAATCTGTCGGACGCCGGACGTGCTTCGAAAGCGGGGCGAACTCGAGCGCGAAGGCGTGTACGATCGGACCGAGTCGTGACGATCAACCGGTTCAGCCGCTGACGGTTTCGTTCGTCAGTTCCTCCAGGGTTCCCTCGACCGTGTAATCGGGCGCCACGACTCTGAACCGCGAGTCCGTCGACCCCGCATAGTGTAACTGAAGCGTGTACGAGCCGTCGTCCTGAATCGGCGCGATCTCGCTGCGATCCTTCTCGAGTTGCTCGAGGGTGACCATCTCACCCGCGTACTGGGAATCAGTCGTCCCGTTGATCTCGTACTTTTGCCATTCGGCGTCGACGGCCGACCCCTCGAGCGGGTAACCGCTGTTGATCCAACCGCGGAGCCCCTCGTCGATCGCGTACGCGTGTTCGTATCCCGCTTCGATCAGGGACGCGGCCCGCTGGGACGACAGGTGGTGCGGACACTGACAGTAGGTGACGATCCGGGTATCGGTCGACCACTCCTCGACCGGATCGTCGTCGACGTCACCCGCCGCCTTTGCCGGCGAGAAGACGGCGCCTTTGATCCGCGCCTCGTCGTACTGGGCCCGACCGCGCGCATCGACAAATCGCGCCTCGTCGTTTTTGTACCACTCGTAGGCGTCTTCGACCGGCACGAGCGGAACGTCGGGTCCGTTGCGTGGCGAGTACAGTTCGTAGTCGAACTCGTTTGCCGCCGTCGCGCTGTCATCGCCATCACCGAGACAGCCCGCAATTCCGCCCAGCGCCGTCGCCCCGGCGACAGCGAGGACCGTCCGTCGATTCATACTCGACTTGTAGTGTGGAGGGAGAGATAGGGCTTCTGGTGGCGGAACGGCGTTCGTCAGACCCCTTGGTTTCGAGTGGAAATCGATAGACGGGACTGGGAACGGACTCGAGTCGAAAGAACGGAAAGGAGTAGTCCATCCTGGATTCGAACCAGGGTCGAAGCCCCCAGAAGGCTTCAGGATTGGCCGCTACCCCAATGGACTGATATGTCTCCGTTGGTGTCCGCTTCCAACGGCGTATCATGTGATAGACGGCACCCGTATTAGAGTGTTACGAACTCAGATTATCGGTACAGTGCAAGTCGTAGTGCTCCTTTCGAACTCGAGACCCCCTCGAGTGCGACGTCTCGAGCCCCGCCTTCTCCTTCGCATCGTTCCAGCCGCCACACGTCCGAATGATCGTCGCGGACGCCGGCGTCAACCCCAGCTCCTCGTACTGCGCCTTCGTCGGCGACTCGCCGAGTCGCTCGGCGGCTTCGCGCAACGCCTCGAGGCACTCCTCCGCCGTAGTCACACCCCGGTTGGCCGCTCGATAACAGATAAACTCTCGGACGAGGCCGATACGCCTCGCCTCGAGTCAAATCGGTATTCCTTTTTCCCGGTCGCGCGCACCCTCGAGTATGTACGTCGGACGATTCGTCGTCGTCGGCCCCGAGGGCGGCGCCTACCGCGTCTCCTCGAGATCGTTCCCGAACCGCGAGATCACCGCTCGAGACGAGGCCCTCACCGTGGGGCCCACCGCGGACGCCCCGGAGACGGACAACCCCTACGTCTCGTACAACTGCCTGCGCGTCGTCGAGACGCCGACCGGCGAGACGGTCGCCTTCGGCAACGGCTCGCACGTCGATCCGATCGCGGAGAAACTCGAGTTAGGCTACCCGGCCCGCGACGCGCTGGCTGAGAGCCTGCTGGCGCTGGACTACGAGAAGGACGACTACGACACGCCCCGCATCGCGGCGACGATCGGCGACGACGGCGAGGCGCTGATCGGGACGGTCCGGAAGGACGCCCTGCTCGTCGAGACCGTCGACGAGCCGACGCTGGTCGCGACCTACGAGAAGAACGCCCCCGAGCCGTTCGCGTTCGAGGCCGAGAGCGCGTCGGAAGCGGCGAGCGAGGCGTACGACCTCGAGTTCGAACACGCGGTCTGTGCGGCCGGCGTCGCCAGAACCGAGAACGGCTTCGAGACGGCGATCGAGAACGGCGACTGATCGGTCCGTCGCGACTCGAACGGCCGAGGTCGCTTCCCGCAGAACCGAGGCTGTTCGACCGGCTCGGGTTACGGCATACTCCGTCCCGATCAGTCAGTATGCGGTGGCGCGCGCTGTCGACGTCCGAACGTCAGTGAGGGCGGTCGACGGCGACGCGCGAGGGATGAGCGAGTGACTGGCGCGGAACCGGAGGTTCCGCGAACCATGCGAACGGGCGCGTCGCGCCCGTGAGCAGACAACGGGAACGAGCGAATCGGTTGGGGAGGGGGTGGCGGTTCCCTGGTGCCACGATAGCAGAACACGTCGTTTCGTCCCACTCCGCTCGAGTTCCTCGCGTGATGACTACAATGACGAAGCACTCGGCCAACCTACAAGCCCCTCGCGGCTGTTATAATCGCGCATGAAGGTCGGACTCATCTCGGACGTCCACAGCAACCGGGTCGCCCTCGAGGCCGTCCTCGAGGACATGCCATCCGTCGACCGACTCCTCTGTGCCGGCGACGTGGTCGGCTACAATCCGTGGCCCGGAGAGTGCGTCGACGAACTCCGCGAGCGGGACGTGCCGACGGTGATGGGTAACCACGACGCCGCGGTCGCCGCGACTACCCCGTTCCGATTCAACGGGATGGCAAAGGCGGGCGTCGAACACGCGAAAAAGCGCCTCGACGACGACCAGCTGGCGTGGCTCGAGTCCCTGCCCGCCGAGCGCCTCGAGTGCGACGGGCGGGTGAAACTCGTCCACGGCCATCCGGACGATCCGGACCGGTACACCCGCTATACGTACCCGGACGAGTTCTCACCGCGGCTGCTCGGCGACGAGGACGTCCTCGTGCTCGGCCACACCCACGTCCAGGGCGTCGAGAAGTTCACCGAGGGAATCGTCGTCAACCCGGGCAGCGTCGGCCAGCCCCGCGACGGCGACCCGCGGGCGGGCTACGCGGTCGTCGACCTCGACGCGCTGACCGTCGAGACACACCGCCTCGAGTACGATATCGAGGCCGTCCAGGCGGCCGTCACGGAGGCGGGGCTCCCCGAACGGATCGGCCGGCGGCTCGCCCGCGGGAAGTGACGGCCCGCCGGTCGGTCCGGACCGCGGGGAAACGAACCCTTTTAGACGATCTCGCCGATATGGCCGGATATGGTACCCACCGGCCACACCGCGCGTACCGACAGGAACTATCCGCGTCGCGACAGTGGCCGGTGTCGCTGTGGTCCGCGTCCTCACGGAACACCGCACCGCCAGCCTCGCGCCGCGACCGCTCCGACCGCGTGCAACCGGGTGAGCGATGTTCCGACGAATACGTGAGGACGTCCGGGCGATGGCCGCCCGCGACCCCGCGGCGACGGGCCGACTCGAGGTCCTGCTGTGTTATCCGGGCCTCCACGCCGTCTGGGCACACCTGCTGCTCCACCGACTCTGGAACGACGGGTTCGAACTCACCGCGCGGCTGCTGTCCAACGTCGTGCGCCTGCTGACCGGCGTCGAGATCCATCCCGGCGCGACGCTCGGAAAGCGGGTGACGATCGACCACGGAATGGGCGTGGTGATCGGCGAGACGGCCGACATCGGCGACGACGTCCACATGTACCACGGCGTCACGCTCGGCGGCGACACGAACGAACCCGTCAAGCGCCACCCGACGGTCGAGACGGGCGTCCACATCGGCGCGAACGCGACGCTGCTGGGCGATATCACGGTCGGGGAGGACGCGGCCGTCGGCGCGGGTTCGGTCGTCACGAGTGACGTCGACCCGGGCGCGACGGTCGTCGGGGTACCGGCAGAACGGGTGGACTGAGACGGTCTGCTGTACCGATTTCCAACAGTCCGTCTGAGCGTCGACGCACGGATTCGCCAGGTTCCTACTGTTGCTCGTTGCTTACGGTCCCGTCCGAGCCCGCTGGGGATCCCTCCCCGGGGACGCCCTCGCCCGTCGAGACGCTCTCGGAAGACTGTTCGGCGTCCGACTCGGTCGCTCCGGGATCGGGATCGGACGTGTAGCCGAGCTCGAGGGTGAGTTTCGCCGTACAGTCGACCCCTTCCTCCCCCTCCTCGTCGAGTTCGGTCTCCTCCTCCCGTTGGTCCATGTAGCCGTTACAGCGGCCGTGTTTGACGATGTTCATCAGCGTCGCCGCGGAGCCACACTCCGGGCAATCGAGATAGTAGCCGCCCTCGTCGTTCTGGTGCCACGAGTCCGGCGTGAGTTCCGTGTACGCGGCGTCCTCGCGGTCTCGTTCGCTCATGTGTCTAACTTACGGACCAACAGTGGTAAAGAAGGGCCCGGAGCACGCAACCCGGTTCGAGTCACGGGCAGGCCGCCCGAATCAGGTCAGACCAGCGGCTCGACTAACTCCTCGCCGGCCTCGAGCAACTCCCCCACCCGCTCTTCGTTTTCGGCCTCGGCGTAAACCCGTAGCACGGGCTCGGTCCCGCTGGGGCGGATCAGCAGCCACGAGCCGTCGGCGAGTTGCAGTTTGAAGCCGTCGGCGGTATTGACGCCGTCGACGGCCGTCCCCGCTACTTCGTCGGGGATCTCGGCCTCGAGGTCCTCGAGGACTCGCACCTTCTCGTGGTCGGGACACGCCACGCTGATCTTGTCCTGCACGACGGTGCCGTGTTCCTCGAGCAGCCGATCCACCCGCTCGTCCAGCGGCTCTTCGGCGTGCATCGCGGCCGCGAGCAACGCCATCAGGACGCCGTCCTTCTCGCGGACGTGGCCGCGGACGGTGAAGCCACCGGACTCCTCGCCGCCGACGAGGGCGTCGTGTTCGCCCATCGCGTCGGCGACCCACTTGAATCCGACCGGGACCTCGTGGACCGTCTCGCCGTGGGCCTCGGCGACGCGGTCGATCAGGAACGTCGTCGAGACGGTCCGGACGACCGCTCCCGCGTCGTCCTCGAGCAGGTAGTCGTAGAGCGCGGCGAAGAAGAGGTTCTCGTCGAGATAGCCCCGTTCGGGCGTGACGATTGCGATCCGATCGGCGTCCCCGTCGTTGGCGACCCCGAGGTCCGGTCCGGCGTCGTCGTCGGTGACCAGGTCGATCAGCGTCTCGAGATTTTCGGGGGCCGGTTCGGGCGCGCCGCCGCCGAACTCGGGGTCGCGCTCGCAGCGCAGGAGTTCCAGCGAGGCGCCGGCCCGCTCTAAGAGGGCGTCGGTCGTCCCACGGCCGCTGCCGTGCATGGCGTCGTAGGCGACGGTCAGCCCCGAGAGGTCGGTGCTGCCCGTGATCTCCTCGACCAACTCGAGGGCGGCGTCGGCGTGGGGCGTGACGAGGTCGACCTCCTCGACGGTCCCGTGCTCGTCCTCGGGGAGCGGTTCGGGCTCGGCGAGCCGGTCCGCGATGGCGTCGGTCACCTCGGGGAGCGCGGGGGCACCGTCCCGCGGAATGAACTTCACGCCGTTGTACTCCGGCGGATTGTGCGAGGCGGTGATGGCGAACCCGCCGATCAGATCACGCTCGACGATGGCGTGGGCGACCAGCGGCGTCGGCCGGTCGCGCTCGGGCATCACGACGTCGAACCCGTTCACGCACAGCACGCGCGCCAGTTCTTCGGCGAATCCACGGGAGCTCTCGCGGGCGTCGTATCCGACCGCGACCGTCCCCTCGAGTCCCTCGTCGGTCAGATACGTTGCGACCGCCTGCCCGACCATCCGGACCCGCGGCGTCGTGAATTCCTCGAGCGTCGCCCGCCAGCCGTCGGTGCCGAAGCTGATCGACTCCATACAGGCGGGTCTACGTCGGCGGCGAAAAAAGCGACGCCATTCCGCAGCGGGCGCTCGAGGGAGAGCGGGCGTCGAACCGACGGGACGACCCGACGCGCAGAGACCGGTGGGTTCCGGCACTGACGTTTTCCGACGGTCGCTCGTAGGACCACGTATGAGCCAGACGCCCTCCGTCGTCGCCGTCAGCGGCAGTCTCCGTGACGAGAGCTACACCCGAACGGCCCTGAAGTACGTATTACGGGCCGCCGCTGACGCCGGCGCCGAGACGACGCTGCTCGACCTCCGAGCGTACGACCTCCCCGTCTACGACCCCGACCGCGACCTCGAGGATCAGGGCGACGCCGCCGAAGCGACGCGACTCGTCCGCGAGGCCGACGCCGTCGCGCTCGGGACGCCGGTCTACCACGGCTCCTACTCGGGCGCGCTGAAGAACTTCCACGACTACTGCGGCTTCGACGAGTACGAGGAGACGACGGTCGGGCTGCTGGCGACCGCCGGCGGCGGCAGCTACGGCTCGACGCTGGATCACCTGCGAATCACCGTCCGCGGCGTCCACGGCTGGGTCCTTCCCCATCAGGTCGGCCTCCGCGACGCCTCGGGGAAGTTCGAGGCCGATCCCGAATCCATCGACGGTCGTCGGTTCCGCGATCCCGGCCTGCAGGACCGGGTGGAGAAACTCGGTCGGAACCTCGTCGAGTACGCCTTCATCGACCCCAGCGTCACGTCGGCGCAGTCGACGGCGGCCGACGACTGAGCGCGAAATCGAGACCGAACGCCGCCCCCCCGCGCTCAGGCGTCGACGGCGTCGAGTCGCTGTTCGAACAGCCGCTCGCCGGTCTCGTCGCAGGTGACGGCGAAGACCTCGTGTGAGGTACAGCAGGACTCGACCGTCTCCTCGCTCATGCTGATCTCGCCGCCGGTCGGGCACGTCTCGAGGAACATCCGGAGCCCGTTGAGGACCTGTCCCTTCAGTTCGGGACCGTGGGCGTCCCAGTCGTCGATCCACTCGGCGAGCGCGCGGCTGGCGCCGACGTCGGCGAGCAGCGCGGCCCGCGACGGCCAGCGGCCGGCGATACCCCGCTCGGAACGGAGGACGTGGACGTCGTCGCGCGTGTCGAGTTCGAACTCCTCGACGTCGGCGTCGAAGCCGAAGGCGTCGACGGCGTCCGCGACCGCCAGCCCCGACTCCTCGACCGCCTCGATCTCCTCGAGCCAGACGGTCTCGAACGCGTCGGTGAGACAGAGGTCGTCGTCCTCGGCGCAGGGCTCTAAGACCTCGTGCTCGAGGAAGTACGTCTCGAGGTCGGCAACGGGCCGTTCGTCAGCGGGATCCGCGGAGTCGGTCGCGTCCGTTTCGGCGGTCGATTCGTCGGTGGTCGCGCTCGTCTCGGCGGGTCGCTCGTCGTCGGTGGCGGGAGCGGCGTCGGCGGCGGACGCCGCGGTGTCGGTGCCGTCGACGGCACCGAGCCCGCTCGCGAGCTCCGGTTCGGGCTCCTTGCCGAACCAGCGAAGCAGTTCCGGCGGCAGGTAGCGCTTCGTCAGCGTCGGCGTTCCGGGGACGAGATACCCCCGGAGATAGATGAGCGCGATCGAAATGCCGACCGCGAGCGCGCCGCCGAGTCTGGATTTGCGCGCGATCAGCGAGCCGACCAGGGCGGCGATAACCAGGTTCAGTATCGTACACGGCTCACACCGATTCTCGCCGGTGTACGCCGGCTGTTTGAGGTCGTCGACGATCTCGAGTTCCATGTCGTTCCCACAAGGGGGCGCCGATAGTATCTATTTTTCGGGATATCCAACGGGAGAATACTAGCACGAGAACCCGGTTTCGTCGCCGTCGCTCGAGAGGCGACGAGATCAGGCCCGTACTCGAGGGCAGCGGACTCGAGACCTTCACTCGAGGCCGACGAGACGCTCCTTCTCCCGACGGGAGAGTTGCTTGATCTCGTACTCCCGGGACATCGCGGCCGATCGCGACTCGTAGCGCTCGTGGTAGCGCAGTTCGACGGGCGTGCGGCCGCGCGTGTACTTCGCGCCCTCGCCGGCGTCGTGTTCGGCGACCCGCCGCTCGAGGTCCGTCGTGTAGCCGGTGTAGAGCGACCCGTCGGCACACTCGAGGACGTAGACGACGTGGTCGGCCTCGGTCATGCGCGATCGATCGAAACGGGGCGTAAAAAGCGTCACGCTACGGGGACGCGTGGTCGTCGGTCGCGATGCTCCAGTGGGATCAGGCGCCGCGCGCGCGTTCTCTCGCGGCTTGTTCGATCCCAGCGTTGGCCGAACAACTCACACACGCACGGATTTCACCGTTCTCGTCGGCGAAGACGCGTGCGAAGCGTTCGGAGACGTGTGCGCCGCAATGGTCACAGGTTGGCATTGGGTACTGGTCACACCGGCCGGAGCCGGTATCCAAAGCTACCCGGTGTGAAGTTAAATAAGCTTCCCCAAACACCGTTTGGCGTTGCGTTCACCGAAGATATTTTTCGTGGTGCGTTAGATCACCCCTCCTCGCGGGCGCGATCGATCGCTCGCGCGATCAGCGTCGCCTGTGCGCCGGCGACGAATCCCGCGTCGATGTTGACGACCGAGAGGACGGTACACGACTGGAGCAGCCCCGCGAGCGCGGCCTCGCCGTCGCCGCCGTGGCCGTAGCCGCTCGAGACGGGGACGCCGATGACCGGCGTGTCGACGAGCCCGGCGATGACCGTCGGGAGCGCCCCCTCCCGGCCAGCGGCGACGATCAGGACGTCCACCTCCCGGAGGCGGTCGACCTGATCGAGCGTCCGGTCGAGCGCCGCGACGCCGATGTCGTCGATCCGGTCGATGGTCGCTCCCGCGTCGACGCAGACGACCTCCGCCTCGTCGGCGACGGGACCGTCGACGGTCCCCGCCGTCACGATTCCCACGGTCGCCTCGAGCGACGGCGGGTCGTAGTCGGCCGCCAGCACCCGAACCGTCGATCCTCGGCGCTCGAGGGTGGCGTCGGGGAACGTCTCCTCGAGACTCGTCTCCAGGGCCTCGACCTGCGGGTCGGAGACGCGAGTCACGAGCGCTCGGTCGGTCGTCTCGAGAGCGGTCTCGGCGAGCGCGACGACCTGTGGGGCCGACTTCCCCTCGGCGAGGATGGCCTCCGGAATGCCGCGGCGCTGCTTTCGGGCCGCGTCGAACCGGCCGGCCTCGCCGGTCACGTATCCTCTGAGTTGTGCTTCGGCCGCCGACGGCGAGAGCGAGCCGTCAGCGACGGCCTCGAGCAGTTCGCGCATACGCGCACTCGTGGGCGAACGTACTCCAATGCGTCGACCCGTTCGCGCGTGGTCGGGCCCAACGCGTGTCAAACGAAAGCGCGCGCGAGCGGACCTGCAGCGCGCGCGAGCCGGATTTCGTCCGTCGACGGCGGTCGAATCGCGCTCGGTGATTCATCAAACATATACTTTCCGGTGGTGTCGGGCGTCGAAACAGGCGGAGCAACCGCTGCAACCCCCGTATTCCCGATAGCAACCAGAGCATTTATAGTAGGTAAAGCGGAATCCGTGAATCGTATGGCAGATCTTATCGTCAAAGCCGCCGTGAAGGAAGCGCTCGATGACAAGAACGTCGCCTCGGACTTCTACGAAGCGCTCGACGACGAAGTCGACGAGCTGCTCGAGGACGCTGCGCGACGAGCCGAAGCGAACGACCGGAAGACGGTCCAGCCCCGCGACCTGTAAGGTTCGCCACGGAAGCGGTTTTTTATCGACGTCAGTTCTCGAGTAGCGTCGGCCATCCGTTCGGTCGCACCGGGCGCCGTGGCGCTGCCGAGTCGAACTTTTTCACGATGGCTGTGGTATCGGCCGGCCGAGGATGCTCAGGAAACTGTTGATCGGCTTCGGCTGTTTCGAGATCGTCAGGCCACGACCGGTCATGGACGCGTGCGAGCGGATCGGCCTGGAAAACCCCGACGAAGCGGAGTTGCGTCCGCGGGCGCTATGGGGGGCGCGACTCGAGGGGCTCCTGTTCGTCTGGCTGCTCGTTCGCGGCCGAGAGGGGTCGACACCCGTCAGCGCGCTGCTCGGGCTGGCCGGGCTCGTGCTGGTACTGCTCCCGCAGCCGGTCATCGAACTCAGCCAGCGCGTCGTCTACGAGAACACGGACGATCTCGAGTTGAAGCCGTGGATCGGGCCCGCGGCTCGAGCCCTGGGTGCGCTCTACCTGCTCGTCGTCGTCCTATCGATGGGCGGCGACGAGGCGACGGGGAGCGACGAGGTGCTGCCCGAGATCGGACCGAAGTCGACGGAGCGGTAGTCGGCGCGACCGCCGCGGTCCGTGACGGACCGCTCGCGAACCGTTTTGCGACTGGCGCGAGACGTAGCCGTATGCGACGATACCTCACGCTCGGGCTCGGGCTGCTCATGGTTCTCGCTCCGAATCGGATCGTCGAGCCCGCCGAACGGCTCGCCTTCGAGAACCCCGAAGACGGCCGGCTGCGACCGTGGACGCTCCCGATCGGTCGGCTCGAGGGACTGCTGGTCGTCTGGGTAGTCGTCCGCCGTCCCGACGGGATAACCGCCCTCGAGCGGCCCCTCGCCGGACTGGGAATCGCCCTCGCGCTGGCGCCGCGAACGTCGCTCCGGCTCGGCCTTCGGACCGCCTACGCGAATCCGACGGCACTCGAGGTGAAACCGTGGGTGGTGCCGGCGACGCGACTGCTTGGAGCGTGGTATCTGGCCGTCGGACTGTTCGCGGGCCGCGGAGCCGCGCCGGACGACGGCCGCGAGTGAGCCGATATCGACGTCACACCGAGACCGCTCAGTAGTCGCGGCGCTCGACGCCGTCGTCCGTCCCGACGTAGGTCGCGTCGGCCAGCCCGACGAACAGGCCGTGTTCGACGACGCCGGGGAGCCGCGAGAGGCGGGTCGCCAGCGCGTCGGGATCCTCGATCGAGCCGAACGCGCAGTCGAGGACGAGATTGCCGTTGTCGGTCACGACCGGCCCGTCCTTGCCCTCGGCCTCCCGAAGGGTCGGCTCACCGTCGAGGTCGCGAACGCGGTCGGCGACGACCGTGTGGGCGTCGGGGATCACCTCGATCGGGACCGATCGCTCGAGCGTCGCCGCGAGCTTCGAGGGGTCGGCGACGACGACGAACCGGTCGGCCGCCGCGTCGACGAGTTTCTCGCGCGTGTGCGCGGCGCCGCCGCCCTTGATCAGCGCGCCGTAGCCGTCGGCCGCGGGGTCGTCGGCCACCTGATCGGCGCCGTCGATCGCGAGGTCAACTCCCTCGACCGCGTCTAACGTCGTCAGCGGAATCCCGACCTCGAGGGCCAGCTGCCGGGACTGAAACGAGGTGGGGATGCCGCGGATCTCGAGGCCGTCGTCGACGGCCCGGCCGAGCGCCTCGATCGCGTACGCGGTCGTCGACCCGGTGCCGAGCCCGACGACGAACCCGTCCGCGACCTCGTCGGCGGCGCGTTCGCCGGCCCGTCGCTTCGCCGCGTCGGAACCGCCTGCCGTCTTCATGGCTACTACGGCGCGGGGCGACGGGAAAAACGTTGTACTCTCGAGTCGATCGGTGGTCTCCGCCTCAGAGATCGACGCTGCCGAACCGCCAGAGACCGAGTCCGAGCGGGACGGCCGCCCAGAGCGCGAGCCAGACGAAGCCGAACCACGGCTCCGCGACCAGCGGAAGTTCCTCGACGCCGTACGCGTTGGCCATGGTGAGCGCCGATTCGTCGAAGACGGCCCCCAGCGCGGAGCCGTAGGCGGCGTCCGGCGAGATCGAGGCCAGTCCGATGTACCAGTCCGGATACTGTTCGGGGACGAGCGTGTTCTCGACGACGTACAGCAGCACCTGCAACAGGATCGCCCAGACCATCTGGAAGAACAGGATCAGTCCGAACGCGCCGACCGCCGCGCGAGTCGTCGAGCGCGTCATCGAGGAGATACCGATTCCCAGACAGACGTAGACGAATCCGAACAGCATCGTCACCAGCGTAAACAGGAGGTAATCGACGATCGAGACGGAGCCGACGAAGGCCACGAGGCCGCCCAATCCGACGGCGAAGCCGACGACGATCGAGGCGGCAACGACGGCCGAGCGGCCGAGGACCTTCCCGAACACGACGTCGTTACGCGTGTGCGGCAGGCCGAGCAGGAACTTCAGGCTCCCGCTCTCGCGCTCGCCGCAGATCGCCTTGTAGCTGACCATCAACGCGATGATCGGCACGAGAAAGGCCGCGGGCGTCTGCAGGGCGAAGACGAGATCGAGCGTCCCCTGTGCACCCTCTTCGCCGATTTCCGCGAAAAACTCGCCGAGCTGCGCGGCGAGGTACGCTCCGCCGAGCGTGAAGAGGGCGAAGACCGCCGTCAGCGCGATCAGCTTGCGTGATCGGACGGCGTCCTCGAACTCCTTCTTCGCGACGGTGACCGCGCTCATGGCTGCACCCCCTGGGCGTCGTCCTCGGTGTACGCCATGAACAGCTCCTCGAGCGAGGACTCGTCGGTCGCGAAGTCGTCGACCTCGACGTCGAACTCCTCGATCGTCCGGAGGACGGCCGTCTTCACCCGGTCCTCGCAGGTCACGACGAGCGTCGTTCCGTCGGCCGAGACCTCGGAGACGCCGTCGATCGACTGCACCGCCTCGAGGGCGCCCGCCGAGTCGTCGGGAACCCGATCGAGCTGGACGCGGAGGCGGGTCTGATTGGGCATGGAGTCTCGGAGCCCCTCGATGGTGTCCTCGGCGACCAGTACGCCGTCCCGGAGGATGCCGACGCGGTCACAGATCGCCTCGACCTGACCGAGGATGTGACTCGAGAAGAAGACGGTCGCACCGCGGCGGTTCTCCTCGCGGATGATCTCGCGCATCTCGCGGGCGGCGTTGGGGTCGAGTCCGGTCGACGGCTCGTCCAGAATCAGGAGGTCCGGCTCGCCGACCAGCGCCGTCGCGAGCATGAGCCGCTGGGCCATCCCCTTCGAGTAGCCGCCGGCCTTCTTGTCGGCCGCGTCGGCGATGCCGACCCGTTCCAGCAGTTCGTCGGGGTCGTCGTCCGCGTTCTTCGATTCGATGGCGAACTCGACGTGTTTGCGGCCGGTCAGGCGGTCGTAGGTCTCCACGCCCTCGGGGAGGATACCGGTCCGATTGCGGATCTCGAGGGTCTCCGCTCGAGCGTCGAGGCCGAAGACGCGCACCTCGCCGGCGGTCGGGCGGATGAAATCCAGGATGAGATTGATCGTCGTCGACTTCCCCGCGCCGTTGGGCCCGAGGAAGCCGTAGATCTCGCCGGACTCGACCGTGAGATCCAGCCCGCCGAGGGCCGTCTCCGACCCGTACCGCTTCGTCACGTTGGAAAGTTCGATTGCTGACACAGTATTAAGTAAGTCTTTTCTATCCATTATACATATATGTTCTGCTATTAAATAGGTTCATCCGATTAGAGGAACGTCGAACGGGGAAATTATCGCTTCTCCCATAGATTTACGCGGCTCATCCCGATTAAAGGAGAGGTAATTATCAGTTCTTGTTATCCAGATAGCAGCGGAACAAACGAAAGAAATATATTCGATATCTATTATTTTTTGCCTGTAGAAAACAGATGAACATGGTATCCCCGCAGATCGACGGTCAACAGCGGCGTCACAGCGCTCGAGCGAGTCGCGACCGAGAGGTGATCGCATGATCGAACTCGCGCTCGTTCCGTTACAGGCCGGCGAGGAGGTCACTATGCCGAGCACGGAAACGCTACTCATTCAGTTGGCAGTCCTGCTGCTCCTCGGAATCGGGGCCGGCTACTGGGTCTACAGGGACGCGTCCAAGCGGGAGAACAACGAACTCCGCTGGGCGATCGGCGCCGGCGTGGTGATGTTCCTGTTCCCTCCTGCAGGGGTCATCGCACTCATCGTGTACTACTTCGTTCGGGGCGACGCAACCGACGGAGAGCCGACAGCGGCCGAGACGACCGGCAACGAATGGGACTCCCCCCAGAGCGACGCTGACGACACCGACTGGTAGCGACGACCGTCCCGCGTTCTCACTCGATTCACGCAGTATGACAGGCTCAACCGACAAACTGGACGCCGCTGACCGACGCGACCTCCTCGAGCGCGCCAACCGCCAGAGCGCGACCATCGGACGGGAACTCCCCGAGACGATCACCGTCGGCGACGACGACCTCCCCCTCGAGGAGTTCATCATCGAGACCCGGAAAGTCGAAGGTATCCCCGATGACGTGAAGCCGCTGGTCCGGGAGACCGAACGGGAGTTGGCCGCCGAACGGAAACGACTCGTCGAGCGCCTCGAGTCGGCCCCGATCGACCGCGAGACGGGCGAGGAGATCGTCGAGACGATCGTCGGGATCGACCGCGCGCGAAACGCCCTGAAGAGCCTTCGGCGCGAGCGGTTCGGCGCCGAAGCCCGTTCGGCGACGCTGGACGACCACGAGCGCTGGCTCGAGTTCGTGGACGCGATCCGCCGCTAGTACTAGCTTTTTCGGCGGGGCCGTGGTCGACCACCTATGGCGACATCGGGAACCGGGGGCGCCGGCAGTGCCGATCCCGACGACGGTATCGGCACGGCAGTGGCCCTCGAGGACGTCCGCAAGACCTACCAGCTTGGCGAACCGGTCCACGCGTTAGACGGCGTCTCCCTCGAGATTCCGCGCGGCTCCTATACGGCGATCATGGGGCCGAGCGGCTCGGGGAAGTCGACGTTGATGAACCTCGTCGGCTGTCTGGACACGCCGACCGAGGGCACCGTCGTCGTCGACGGCGAGAACGTGGCGGCGCTGACCGACCGCGAACGGACGACGCTGCGAGGGACGACGGTCGGCTTCGTCTTCCAGACGTTCAACCTCATGCCCCGGCTGACCGCCACGGAGAACGTCGCGCTCCCGCAGCTGTTCCAGAACGTCGATCGCGAGCGACGCCGCGAGCGGGCCCGCGACTTGCTCGAGCGGGTCGGCCTCGCGGATCGGGCCGATCACCTGCCCAACGAACTCTCCGGCGGGCAGCGCCAGCGAGTCGCGCTCGCGCGGGCACTGGTCAACGACCCCGCCCTCGTGCTGGCCGACGAACCGTCGGGCAATCTGGACACCGACACGGAGGCCGACATCCTCGACCTCTTCGGGGAGTTCCACGACGCCGGGACGACGATGATCGTCGTCACCCACGAGCGCCACGTCGCGGAACGCGCCGAGCGCATCGTCCACCTGCTCGACGGGAAGATCGAACGGATCGAGAGCCTCGAGGAAGACGGGGCCGGGGACGGTGACGGGGAAGAGCAGGCAGGCGACGCCTCGAGTCGCGCCGATTCGGGAGCGAGCGACTGATGCGACCGGTCGAGAGCCTGCGCCTGGCGTGGCGGTCGATCCGCGGCCACAAACTGCGGTCGTCGCTGACCACGCTGGGCATCGTGATCGGCATCGCCGCGGTGATCGCGTTCGTCACGCTCGGCGCGAGCCTGCAGGAGGGGGTCCTCGGGGACGTCAGCCCCGACGACCGGCGCAACGTCTACGGCTGGGCCGCCGAGCCCGAGACCGAGGGCGGCCCGCTCGCGGGCGCCCAGCCCGTCTTCAGCGAGGACGATCTCGAGGAAGTATCGGAGCGGGAGGGGGTCGATGCGGCCTACGGCTACATGCCGCTGTCGACGCAGGCGCTCGTCTACGAGGGCGAGATATCACCCCAGAGCGACGCCCTCGTCGCGGCCGGTCCGCCGTACATCCGGAACGACACCCTCGCGGAGGGACGCCAGTTCGAACAGGGCGAGCGCGAGGCCGTCATCAACCCGGCCGTCGCCGGCCAGTTCGAGGAGGACGTCGCGGTCGGCGACGAGCTGACGATCGCCCTGCAGGGCGGCCAGCGGACGACCGTGACCGTCGTCGGCATCACCGAGAGCTCCGAGGGACTGAGCCCGTTCGAAGGGTTCGAGCCGTCGCCGCGGGTCTACGTCCCGACCGACCCCTTCTACACGGAGGACGCCGCGGGAATGATTCCGGGCAGCGGCGGCTCCGGCGGGGAGAGCGACGGGGGTGACGGCAACGGAACCGCGACCGACGGGAACGGATCCGCGACCGACGGGAACTCGAGCGACGCGGGCGGCGCGAACGGCACGAACGACGCGCTGTTCCTCGCGATCGTGATCGAGGCCGAGTCGGCCGACGACGCGGCGATCGAGCGAGCGAAGGAGAGCGCGCGGACCTACCTCGAGAGCGACGAGTCCGACGCCAGCGCGTTGCTCGCCGACGGCCTCGAGGTGCGGCTCCAGACGAGCGCGGAGCTGCTCCAGCAGCTCGAGGACGTGCTGAACCTGCTCCAGAACTTCATCGTCGGTATCGCGGCGATCTCGCTGATCGTGGGCTCGGTCGGCATCGCGAACATCATGCTCGTCTCGGTGACCGAGCGGACCCGCGAGATCGGGATCATGAAAGCCGTCGGGGCACAGAACCGGGAGATTCTGGGGCTCTTTCTGGCCGAATCGGTGATTCTGGGCGTCGTCGGGGCGATCCTCGGCACGCTACTGGGCCTCGCAGCGGGCTATCTGGGCGCGTGGTACATCGAGCTCCCGCTGGTCTACCCCTACGAGTACGTCGCGCTGGCGATCGTCGTCGGAATGCTCGTCGGGATCCTCGCGGGGCTGTACCCGGCCTGGCGGGCCGCGCGGACGGATCCGATCGACGCGCTTCGATACGAGTGACCGGAGCGGGATCGACGGCGTCGCCCTAGAACCGTTCTCGATCGACGTCTCGGTCGCGTTCCGAGTCGGACTCGGCTCCGGACTCGGATTCAGACTCGGACACGGATCCGGAGTCGGAGTCGCGTACTCCGGGTCGCTCGCGCCTGCGGTCGCGGTTCCGCAGCGAGTCCGAGCGGACGTCCGGAGGCCGGGTCGCGTCGACCGACCGCGATCGATCCGCGGAGAGGCCGAGGGTCTCCTGGGTCCGGATCCGCTGGTCCGGATACTCGCGGGCGAGGTACGCGCCGAGATAGCCACCGAGCAGCGACAGGCCGACCGTGTAGAGGAACAGCAGCAGTCCGAAGCCGACGATGGCCAGCGCCGCGATCGCGAAGCCCTCGATCGGCGCCTCGACGACCCCCATCCCGAACCCGAGGACCCCGAGTCCGAGGATCGCGAAGCCGGCGACCGGGAGGAACGCGAGCGCGCCAGCGAGCGCGCCGGCGAGCGCTCCCTTTTGGGTGTTCGACCCCTCGAGAAAGCCCGCGATAGCGCCGCCGAGAACGGGCGAGAGCGGGATAAACGAGAGCACGACGCCGACGATGGCACCGATAATCGCGTTGGCGAGCGTTCGGCCGGAAGCCATACCGAACGGACGGCTGCCGTGGTAAAAAGTGGCAGGGGGTGGCGGTGGGTCGCGAGGTCGAGTCCGTCTGCGCGGACCGACCTCGAGGGACGGATCGGTCAGTCGTCGGCCGGTCGCGTTCCCGACTCCTCCGGCGAGGTCATCGTGGTCTCGGTTCCGGGCCGCGAGTCGGCGGCGTCGCCCGGGGGCTCCTCGAGATCGGACTCGACGAGTTCGGCGAACGTCGCGTCGCCGTTGACCTCGTCGGCCAGCAGGTCGACGGCCTCGACGAAGACGGCGACGATCAGCGGACCGACGACGACGCCGATCGCGCCCAGCGTGAACAGGCCGCCGGTGAAGCCGACGAAGTAGAGGCTCCCGGGGAGACCCGCCGAACGGCGGGCCAGTCGCGGCCGGACGACGATGTCGGGGAACCAGGCGACGAGGGCCATCCCGAGGACGCCGACGAGGAGGCCCGCGACGAGTTGGTCGACGGCGACGTGATAGAGCGCGATCGGCGCGATCAGCAGACTGGGGCCGATCATCGGGATGAACTGCAGGATCGCCGCGAAGAACGCGAGCGTGAACGCCGCGTCGTAGCCGAGCAGCCAGAACAGCGGGTAGGCGACGGCGAGCGTCGCCACCGACGTCGCGAACTGCAGGACGTAGATCGCGTACAGCGTCTCGCGGGCCCGCGTCGCGAGCGCGTAGACGACGTCGCGGTAGTCGTAGGGGACCGGCGCGATGGCCGCGCGGCCGGCGGCGTCCGCCTCGAGCAGCAGCGCGAACAGCAGGATGACGAACAGGGCGAACTTGATCCCCAGCACGGGCAGCGCCGCGGCGAAGGAGACGGCCGCGTCGCTCAAAAAGTCCAGCGCGAGCGACCTGACTTCGGCGACGTTGACCGTGTACGTATAGCCCATGGCCGCGACGGGCATCTCGCGGGGGACCTCTTCGACGAGGGTCTGTATCTGCTCGAACCGAAAGTAGAGCGCGACGACCAGCGGCGCGAAGACGGCGACGGTGCCGAGAAAACCGAGCAGGGTCGCCGCGACGGCCGACAGCCGCTCCGAGAGACCGCGTCGGTGGAGCCAGCCCTGCACGGGCAACAGGACGTAGGCCACCGTCAGTGCAAACATGATCGTACCGAGGACGTCGAGCAGAATCGCACCGGTAACGAGGCCGAGGAGCGCGACGATACCCGCGAGCACGTACCGTCGGTTATCGGCCGCAGTCGCGTTCGCTGTCACAGCCGTGACTCTCACCGGTGTGACAAAATCTTTCGGATCGGCGGAACCTCGGGTTCGATCAGCGGAGGTGGCCGCCGCGCCGTCGGACCCAACCGGTGACGTCGGTCGGAAACCGACCACATACGCCGAACGTCTTCGGACCGTTCTTTCCGACTGAGAATCGGCGACGTCACTGAAGTACGAGAGCCGCGGACACCGTACTATCGATTCACTCGAGTCCGATCGACGGGACGGCGACGGTCCGCGATTCGGACTCGAGGAGCGAATCACCGAGTGACCCCACGTAGCTATGGACGAATACACGCTCCTCATCGCGGCCGCGAACACGGCGACGTTCGTCACCGGCGGCGCCGTCGCCGCGCTGGCCTATCGGGCCTTTCAGCGGACGAAGTCGGCGGCGCTGCGAGCGGTTGCCATCGGCTTTAGCTTCATCGTCGCCGGCTCGGTCGGCGGCGCGATCGCCCACCTCGGCGCCGGCAACGTCGGACTCGGCGTCGCGATCCAGAGCGGGTGCACCGCCGGCGGCTTCACGATTCTACTGTACTCGCTGTACGCCGAGACGACGACGAGAACGACGACGATCACGCTGAATCAATCCGGATCCGGGTCCGACGCCGAGTCCGAGTCCGAGTCGGGATGAGGGCCGAGTCCGGGTCGGGAGGAGGGCCGTCCGAGTCGATTTCGCCACCGCGCGAGTCGGTTCCGGCTACCGCTCGAGTCGGCCCCGGAACCGCTCGAGGCCGACGTCGAGCATGTCTGGGCTGACGGGCTGGAACTCGCCGTCGTCGGGCAGGTACGGGCGGACGGAGTCCCAGCTATCGCGAGCGTAGCGCTCGTCAAGCAGCACGCGGACGCCGACGTCCTCGGGACTCCGAATGACGCGGCCGATCGCCTGCCGGGCCTTCCGGACCGCGGGAATCGTCAGCGCGTAGGTGAAGCCGTCGCCGAACTCATCGTCGTAGGCCCGGCGGACGGCCTTCGTGCGCGGACTCGAGGTGTTGACGATGGGGACGCCACAGACCACCGCGGCCGCGAGCCGGTCGCCGCTGTAGTCGACGCCCTCGGTCAGCGTGCCCCGGAGGCTCGTGACCAGCACCTTCCCCTCGCCGGCGAAGAACTCGCGTTTGAGCGCCTGCGTGGTCTCGTCGTCGCTGGCGGCGTCGAGCAGGACGGGTTTCTCGAGTCGCTCCGCTAAGACGCCGGCGAGCCAGTCGGCCTCCGCGTAGCTCGGCATCCCGACGAGGACGTTGCCCGGGAGCCGGCCGACCTTCGCGACGGCGTCGACGTACTGCCGTCGCGTGGGATTCTCTTCCCCGGGCCGGCCGCGGTTGTCGTAGGTGTACTTCGGCGCTGCGACGGCGAAGCTCTCGCGGTTCTCCTCGGGGAAGTGCAGCCCGTATCGGCGTTCGACGACCGGGCGGTCCTCCTCGCGCTCGAGGTAGTCCAGTCCGGTCACCTCGGTGAAGGCGTCCATCGGCTCTAAGGTCGCGCTCATGAGGATCCCGCCGCCGAACATCCCGAGTCGTTCGCCGATGGCGTCGCTGGGGACGCAGTTGTGGAGGGCCAGCCGGGCGTTGTAGGCCCGACGCCAGGAGTCGGCGGGCTCGGTGTCGTCCCAGGTGCGCTCGAGTTCGATCTCCCGGAAGTAGTCGGTGTGGCCGCGGCGGTACCACTCGCCGAGGACGCGACCGACGGCGGGGGCCGCGCGGGTCCGGTCCTCGTCCTCGGCTTCGTTCAGAATGCGCTCGACTACCGCGCCGACGGCCTCGGCGCGGACCCAGTCAGCGTCGCCGTAGCCCGCCTCGCGGGCCCACGCCGTGAGTTCGTCCTCGGTCGGTTCCGCGGGATCTCGCAGCGGAATCTCGTCGTCCGCGAGGTCGGTGAGGTTCGACTGCCATCCCCTGTGTTTCCGGTCGAGACGGGCAGTCACCCGGCGGTCGAGTTCGCTCCGGAGGTCGCGGACGAACTCGAGGGTCTGCTCGAGTTCGTCGTAGCTGACGTCGCTGTCGTTCAGTTCCGCTCGGACGAGGTCGGCGTCGGCCGTCTTGGAGCCGCCCTCGGCGCGCCGGCCCTCGCGCTCGAACTTGATCGGCTGGATGACCCGCGAGAGCTCGGTTTCGGCGTCGCGCAGCGTCGTGTCGGCGACCCCGTCGCTGACCAGATCACGGACGCGGGGCTCGAGCATGTGGGCCTCGTCGCAGACGACGAACGTGGAGTCGTCGAGCAGGGCGCCGGTGAACGAACCGGTCGTCCGAGGATCGAACGCGTGGTAGTAGTTCCCGATGACGACCTCGACGTGGCCGAGCACGGCGCCCATCACCGAGTGCGGGCAGGTGCCGTGGGCGACCGAGCGGGCGACGAGGTCCTGAGGGGTGATCATCCCCGCCTCGGTGAAGTCGTAGGGGACGGCTTCGACCGCGTCGCCGTCGCTGCCCTCCTCGGGGAGGTCCTCGAGGTACTGGGCGTAGAACGGGCAGTACTCCGTCGAGACGTCGACGGGGCCGCCGTCGCTGTACTCCGGCAGGTCCGGCGCGTAGGGCGCGGTCTCGCCGGCGGTCTCGAGGAGCGTCGGGCCGCCGCCCTGAGCGCCGCTGTCCGCCAATCCCATCTGTTGGCTGCGGGCCTGGGCCGTCAGGCTGCCGGCGGTGGTGTCGCCGCCCTCGCCGGTGAGGTCGCGCGTGCGGTCCCGCAGGGTCTCACAGCGGTCGTAGACGTTGCCGTCGTCGATCCCGCCCGCGCCGGCGCGGTTGTACGGGCAGACGTCGGCCTTTCCGACGAGGGTGAGCCCCGAAACGGGGTTCCAGTCGTCGGGGAGGTTCTCGTTGATCGTCTCGAGGTCTTCTTCGAACTGGTGTAGTTGCTGTTTGACGCTCGTGAGCACGAACACGCGCTCGTAGTCGGTGTCCGGATCGCGCACGAGGTCGATCCCCGCGGTCAGCGCGATCATCGTCTTCCCGGTACCACAGGCGCCCTCGACGACGCTGTAGCCGCCGTCTCGAGCAGTGTCGATCGCGGTCTCGATGCCGTCGACCTGCTCGTCGTAGGGACGGTCGTGGCCGAAGATCGAGCGCCAGTCGGTCATTCTTCGCCTACTCGGGGGTGGTCGTCCATAGCGTTGACGAACTGTGTTGGGCGCGCCCCGATACAAAAAGTCACGGACGGGACCGTCGATCGCGCGGTCGGGTGATGGTACCTCGAGTCACGTTTCCGCGCATCTCGAGTCGATCGTCGTGCCGTGTCGTGGATCATTACCCGCGTTATCACCGTTATCGAGCGTCGCTCTGCCGCCGACCGAACGGCAGATACAGCGTCCGAGTCTCGCGATATCGACGATCAGTCCGGTGTCGATCGGCCGGACGCTGCCGGCGTGCCCCTTTAATTGCCTCGGCCCCTATCGATGCACATGAAGGTCCCCACCTCACTCAAGAACGTCGACCGGGACGACGTGGTTATCCGCACGTTCGAGTACGACGACGGCAGCGTCATCGCCGTCGACTTCGGGAACGCCGCCGCGGACATCGAGATGGACGTTCTCGGTTCGACCGCGATCATCGTCGCCGACGGCGAGCAGTTCGAGTTCGAACTGCCCCCAGAGGCCAGCGACGTCTCCGCGCGAAACGGCGTCCTCACGATCGAGGAGTAGCGAGGCGACGGCGGGTTCGCTCGAGAACGAGGGAACGACGACTCCGAGAGAACGACGACTCCGGCGGGTCGCGCGTCACGAACTGCGGGGCGGACGGAGGAGACGACCGCGGGAGGCGAGATTCCGGTCGTCGCTCTGCGGTTCTGTGGCAGTCATAGCAATAAACTCGTCATCCGAACAACTACCGGCGACCGATGACGGACTCGAGTCAGTCAGTAGACCGCGAGACGCGGACGACGAACGCGCTCCTGGGGCTGATCCTCACGACGATGCTCTGGCTGCCGCTATTCGGCGGTACCGTTCTGTTGATCAACCGGCTGTAGGGTCGGCGACAAACGCAACGCACACCAGTCGCGACGTCCAACGACTCCCATGAGCACTATCGATGACGTCGACCGCTGGCGCGAGGAACTCGAGTCGAAACGCGACGAGAAAGACGAGTTCTTCGCGGACCACCCGCAGTCGCCGATCCCGCCCGAAGAGCGCGACTCGTTCGACGGCCTGGACTACTTCGATCCCGATCCGGACTACCGCGTCACCGCGACCGCGACGGTCCACGACGATCCCGAGGTCGTCCTGATGGACACGACCGCGGGCCGAGAGATGCGGTATCTGCGGGTCGCGACCCTCGAGTTCGACCTCGAGCGCGAGGACGAGGACCTCGAGGACGGCGCGTTCGAACTCAACGCGTACCAGATGGAGAGCCCCAACGAGGAGCCGCTGTTCGTCCCCTTCCGGGACAAGACCACGGGCCAGCAGAGCTACGAGGGCGGTCGGTACATGGAGCTGTCGGCCGACCGCGACCTCGCGGACGGCGACGAGATCGTCGTCGACTTCAACCTCGCGTACACTCCGTTTTGCGCCTACAGCGACACCTTCGATTGCCCGCTGCCGCCCGAAGAGAACTGGCTCGAGGTGGCGATTCCGGCCGGGGAACGGTTCGAGTAGCGACGCCGTGTACGGTGACGACGGCTACGCTGTCCCGTGTGACCTCGTTTCCCACGGACAGTTTCGGGTCGAGTTACAGTTCGGAAACCGGCAGACGGCAGCGCGTCTCGAGTCGAAGCGAAGGGGTTGTCAGACGACGGATAACTCGAGTCGAAACGGGGGCACACGGAAACGAGTAACGCACTTTTGGGAGACGCTTTGATAGCGGACGAAACGGAAAGAAGCGCCCTACTATCGTGGCAACGGGGAATCCCTCTCCCTCCCCAACCGATTCGCTCGTTCACGCTGTTCACTCGCTCATCCCTCGCACGGATTCATCGATCGGCCTCGCATTCGCTCAGCCGATCGACAGCGCGCGCCACTACAGGTTGGATACGACGGCACGGGCGCTACGGAAAGTCAGCGCCGGAATTAATGACGACTTCGTCACGGCGCGACGCCGACGGTCAGCAGCGTGCCGAACTCCCGGTAGCGTTCGACCATCTCCTCGCGAGTGTCCCAGTCGTCGGTCGGGAACTCGGCCTCGGCGGGGATCGTAATCTCGCGGTCGGGGATGTTGTCCTGTTCGGCGACGTGCAGTCCCGCCTCGCGGAAGGCCTCGCGGTACCGGTCGCGGTCCCAGCGGGTCATCTCGATCGAGATGAACTCCTGCCACTCGTGGGAGTGGACGTTCTCCTCGTAGTAGTTCACGGCGCAGTAGAAGGTACCGCCGGGTCGGAGGATCCGGGCGATTTCCTCGAGGGTGTGGTCGGGGTCGGCGGCGTAGTAGAAGGCCTCCATCGAGAACACGTGGTCGATCGAGTCGTCCTCGAAGGGCAGTTCGTCGAAGTCGCCGACGAGGAATCCGACCGCCGGATCGTCGGTGTACTCCGCGGCGTTTCGGGCCATCTCCGGCGAGCCGTCGAGGCCGTAGATCCGTCCCGCGTCCTTGGTGTCTCGCAGCGCGCGGCCGGCGTAGCCGCTACCACAGCCCAGATCGAGGACGACGTCGCCCGGTTCGACCGGCATCCGCGCGAGCGCGTGCTTCGCGGTGTGCCAGTGGCGGTCTTCCATGCCTCTGTCCCGGCCGCTCGCGGCCCACTCGTCGAACTCCTCGCGAACGCTCATACGCGAGTCCTCACGCCGGGCGAGGAAAACGTGTTCGACTCGGCGCCGCGAGCGTCGATTCCGCCTCGAGGACGCACCGGCTCGATTCGAGTCGCTGACGATGGATCGACCGACAGGCTTTTTAGGCTAGCCTAAATAGAAATGGACGGAGAGGTTTAGGTCGGCCGAAATCCGTGGGCATCGGATCGTGGCCGAGCGAACTCTTCCGTGGGTCGTCTTTTCGCGCCGAGTAGGGACGCGACGGTCCCACAAACATCCGCACTATTAAGTCGGTCCCGCAAGTTGTTCACGGCAGTATGGAGTATACGCTTGAGATAGACGGCACACCGGAGACGGTCCCAGGCGGCACCGGCGTGCTCCTCCTCCACCCCAGCACAGGTGAAACCGACCGTATCGACACCGAATTTCTCAAGACAGATACCGATCACTTCCTCGTCGTCTCTACGCGAACGACCGCTCGCGAAGTCAAACAGAAACTCGAGTACTACGACGTCGACGAGGACCGCGCCGAGATCCTCGACACGCTGAGCATCGAACACGGCTACTCGCGGCGCAAGAGCGACACCGTCCACTACGTCGCCGCTCCCGACGACATCGACGGCATCGTCGAGCACATCGACGGCTTCCTCGACAGCCACGACGGCAAGCTCCGCCTCAGTTTCGACTCCGTGACCGAACTCGCCTACTACGCCGGCGACGACGACGCGCTCGAGGCCGTCGAGCGCATCCTCGAGTTGCTCGAGGAGTACGACGCCATCGGCCTCTTCCACGTCTCCGAGGAACCTCACGACCCGGAACTCGTCGAGCGGTTCCGCGATCTCTTCGACGGCGTCATCGATCTGGACGAGGACGGCAGCGTCGACGCCGAGTTCTGAGGCCGCGGTCGAGTTTCGGTTTCGCTTTTCGGTGGGTCCGGCGTCGGCTAGTGCCGATCCGAGACCCCGCAGTGGCGCGCGCCGAATCGCGGTGAGCGAAAGCGAGGTGCGAACGGCGCTTCGCGCCGTGAGCAGACGGAGTGAGCGAACGGCGTGGAAGACGCTTTACGTCTTCCAGTGGATGAGTGAGTGACTGGCGCGGAACCTCCGGTTCCGCGTACCGTGCGAACGGACGATTCGCGTCCGTGAGCAGACGAAGCGAACGAGCGAATCGGCTGGGGAGGGTGTGGCAATCCCCGTTGCCACGATAGCAGGAGGAGTCCGAACGACTCAGCCGCGACGAGTCGGCGGCTTCCGTTCGGAAATGGCGATAGTTCCTCGAGAAGCTACTCAGCGAGCGACTCGAACGTCTTCTCGGCCCACCGAATCGCGTACTCGGGACCGTGATCCCGGTAGGCGTCGGTGTCCAGCGCCGCGAACGGCGCCGGCAACTCGATGGCGTGCTTGATCGCCGCACACGCCAGTTCCGTCGCGTCGGCGAACTCCGTCTCGCCGCGGGCGACCGCCCGCGGCAGTCCCGAGACGCGGTCCTCGAGTCGCGTCCCCGCGTCCTGCCACGCGTCGGCGAGTTCCGGGTGGTCGTCGTGCCAGTCGGCGAAGACCTCGCGGCTCTGGAGTCCGACCCAGCCGTCGTACAGCGCGGCGGCCACCTGGTAGGTGCCGTTCGGATCCAGGTCGACCGCTCGATTCAGGTCCGGATACGTCTCCTCGAAGAAACCGATGAAGTGCTCGGGAACCGCGAGGTCGAGTTCGACGAGCGCCTCGGCGAGCAGGAAGTCGATAAAGGACTCCGGCGATCCCTCGACGCGAGGTTTGACGATGACCGTCGGCGGGTCGGTCTGGCGGGTCCAGACGACGCTGCCGTCGCCCGGCATCCCGACGGTGAAATCCGAACTCGCGTACCGGGCGAGCAACTGCGGGGCGTCCGCGGGCAGCCAGTCGGCGGGATAGCTCGCCGGCTCGAGGGCGTCGGCGAACAGTCCCAGCTCCTCGGCCTGAGCGGGCGGCAGCGTCTCGAAGTCGCGCTCGCAGTCGACGATCCGTGCGTCGGGCGCGTACTCGTCGCGAACCGCCGCGACGGGGCTCGAGAGCTCGCGGGCCGCGAACATCAGGCGAGGGTGGTCTGGGCGACGACCAGCAGCGCCAGGAGTGCCGATGCAGCGATCGTGGTGAGAACGACCTTGGTTGGGGTGCTCATGCGTAAGGCAACTCGGCCGCGTCGCTTAAATCCATCTTTCTCTCCCGACAGAAGACCGCTATCGAGGCGTTTCACCGCCGAGGGCGTCCGTGTACACAGCAACGTCTGGTCGCTCTCTCGCGCTCGGCGGTATCGCTCGCCCTGCCGTCGGGTTCTTGAACCATCATTTCATGTGGAACCGAAATACCAATAGCGTATCTTGACGGCGATGTTCAGACGAGAATTGCAGTCGAAAGAGTGGGGTACAGAGAAGGGCGCTCGTCGCGCTACCGGGCGTTACTCCTCGTCGTCCCGCCACGAATCCGGGACGTCGATGACGTACCGACCGTCCTCCTGGAGGGAGATGATGTACTCCTCGCGATTGTAGAGTTCCATCAGATTGAGTTCGTACTGCCCCGGACTGACGATCTTGATGCTCTCGAACTGTTCGTTGAGCTCCTCCCGGAGTTCCTCGATCGAGGGCTGCTCCCCCGACGGTTCGCTGACGACCCGGCCGTCGCTGGGCGGGGCGTCGGTACCGTCGCCCGGCTCGGCCGCTCGAGCGGCCTCGTCGGACGGAGCGTCCGGTACCCGATCGCTCTGGGGCGATTTGTCGGGTAGATCGTTCGTCGAAACGACCTCGGTCCGGGCGTCGGCCTGCGCGTCGTTCTCGCTGTCGGCCATGATCGACCGCTCGTCCGGCGAATCGGCGGCTTCGGCCGCCGCGTTCGCACTCGAGGACGACGGGGAGGCGTCCGCTGTCGGTGTCGACGCCGAGGAAGCGTCTGGCGTCGGCGTCGACGACGTGGACGCATCCGCTGTCGGCGTCGATGCCGAGGAAGCGTCCGCGTCCGACGGCGACCGATCCTCGGGCCGGCGGGCTGTCTCCGGCCACTCCTCGAACTGACCGGCTGGCGTCGCGTCCGCGCCGTCGGCCGGGTCGTCGCTCGAGGGCCAGGAGTGCTCCGTTTGATCGTCGACGTCGGTCGGCGATTGATTCGCGGATCGGTTCGTATCCGACGAGACCCAGTCACGAACGGTCTCTGCGGCGCGTTCGACCGTGCCGGCGTCGTCGGCCGCTTCGGCCGCGTTCCCGCCGGGATCGCCCGCCGAATCGGCCGCGTTCGCGGTGGCCGACTCGCTCGTGCCGGTCGCGGCCCGCGCGGCGGGTGCGAATTGGAACTTGTTCCCACCGCAGTCGGGACAGCCCGACAGCATCTCCTTGGAGCCGTCGGGGAACGTCCGGCCGCAGTTCGTACATTCGTGTGGCATTAGTCTCGGGATACGAGCGCGCTGATCAGCGTTTCGTCCTTGTGGAGCGTCTCGATCTGGTTGGCGGGTCCGATAACCGTCAGCTTCGCCGCGGACTCCTCGCCGCCCATGATCCGACCGAGCAGCGACGAGTCCTTCGTCTTTGACTTCGGATAGGTCTCGATCTCGATACCGTTGAACTCGTCGGGGCTGATCTCGGACATCGTCACCTCGATGAGCCGGCTCTCCTCGTCGGGGGTCAGCCCCTCCTCGAGAATGACGATGTTGCCATCGTGGACGCCGTCCAGGATCATCCGGATCTTCTCCATGGTGGCCATGTTCTCCATCCGTTCGCCGCTGATCAGGTCGATCTGGACACCGTCAGGAGCGTCCGGGTCGTCCGCGTTAGTTGCTTTTGGCATCGATAATCACCCGAAGTACTCCGCGATGTTGTCGTAGACTTCGTCCATGTTGTCGCCTTCCTTCGCGGAGAGGGGGATGGTCTTGTGCTGTGGGAAGGCGTCCTCGATGCGCTTGACGCTGGCGTCGTCGAGGTCGATCTTGTTCGCGAAGATGAGAACCGGGAGATCTCGAGATTCGATGATGCCGATCAGCATCGTGTTGACCTGCGTGATCGGATCTTCCGCGCTGTCGAGGACGTAGATGACGCCGTCGACGTCCTCGCGCAGCCAGTGCATGGCTTCGGCGACGCCCTCGGTCGCCTCGCGGGAGCGACGGATGGCGTCGTCTTCCTCCATCTCGTCGGTGAACTCCTCGTAGTCGACCTTCGTCGTCACGCCGGGCGTGTCGACGATGTCGATCTCCACGGACTTCCCGTTGCGTTCGATCTCGACGCCTTCTTTCCTGCGTGCGCGTCGCGTTTCGTGTGGAATGTGACTCTCCGCACCGACGGCGTCACCGGTCCAGTCGCGAGCGATTCGGTTGGCAAGCGTCGTCTTTCCTGCGTTCGGCGGACCGTAGATACCGATTCGTTTGGGTTCCTCTTCCGAGAAGAGGCGATCCGTAACCCGAGAGATACTATCTTTGAGTTCTGTGAACAGTCCCATCTGTGGGGCCCTCCAGCACCGCGGGGTGGTGCATCTGCGCGTACTACAAACTGAACCCACTTAAGCCTACGTCAGACGTGTAGACTATTCAATGAGACGGAGTTATATGGATGGATACCCACCGGCGGAGCAAATACGGTGCTACGGTCGGGAAACGGTCGACTCGAGTCGAAATTGGGGGGGTCGACAGGAATCGGAACTGTCGCTACAGACGACTGGCTCTGCGGAGAAGATGGTCGGTTCGTCGCTGTGGAAAGCGAATGAGAGAGCACCTGTGCATTATTTGCACAGCGGAATCGCCTCGAGATTATACCCTGCTGCTAATACTCTACTAGCGATACTAGATTCCCCTAGGTTAGCTCGCTATAGAATCTGATCTCATAGTGAGCCTTAATCACACACTGAGAACGTTCGCTGGACGCGAGATAGCCCCCCACCCCTTCGTTTCGACTGGAGAGCGACGATGGGGTGGGAGGGGGAACGGTATTGATCAGGTGGAACGTCGCTGTAGAGATCCCGAGATATCCGGTAGAAGGACAGTACGAACCCTGAGACCGAGTATTTCGGGTCGAGCGATGACTCTAGTAACTCGAGCCGCCTAGAGAAGCTGTCCTAGTAGGGACTAGTAACTAGAACCAACTCTTCTAGTAAAAAACCTAGTTTGCTAGTGCTACGGACCGTGTTTCTGGCCTATGGTCATAAAGGTTCCCGTCCTAGAGACGCCCCCTCCCCCACCCCCTCCTTCGTAGCGTTCCACTCGAAACGAAGGGGTGGGGGGGTTGGAATGGTAGGGAATGGTATCGTGTTTACTCACAACTCATATCATGGTGTCTGCTACTATATCACACTACCAACACTATCAATCAATAGCTCATTCCCGTTGTGAAATAACATATCACGCCCTTTGCTCGAGAGACGCTCTGTTCGCAGTCACCATCGAACAGCTATCGACAGTTCCCATCGCCTCCACTCCTGTCAGTCGGACCCACGCTCACTCACCTTCACGGACACCCATCCCGCTTTGAACGGCATCTCCGATGAGCCTGACCGCCACATCGCGAACATCGATACTCCCAGCACGATGTTCATTTGCGCTCTCGAGTCGCAACTCCCTCTCTCGACGGCGATTCGGGGATGAGTACTCGAGGATGAGTATCCGAGGACGGCAGCTTCCCCGGGCGAGCAGCGCTATTTTTGTCGACGCGTTCCCGATCCCTATCGGATCCCGAAGATACCCCGACCGCGCGTGAAACTACATTCATTATGGGCATCGTATCGACTCGAAACGGACGTCTGTCACGTGGCCGACTTCGGTGTCTCCGCTCGATGGTCGTCGTACCCGCCCGTTTAGGCCGCTAGACGGCCGATATCGTCGGCGATGATTGATCCTTGTGGAGGGAAGGGAAGAATTTAATACCGTGGTTTTCCTCTGTTTCGTTTGCATCAACTGGACTCGGCTCAGGGACGCGAACTAGTGGGAGACCCTATTCGTCCCATCTACTGCGTGTTATTCCTGCGTTCGGGTCCGAATTCCACTCGAAACGAGGGGGTATGTGTACGACGGATGTCAGACGACGATTCAGAACGGACGAGATCAGAGGAGGTCGAACACACTGACGAGACCGGCGGGTTCTCGAGTTTCGACGGGTCCGACCTCGCCGACGAGGAGTCGAGTCAGGGACTGTTCGACGACCTGCTCAGCGGCGAACCGATCTTCGAGAACAAGGAGGTTCTGCGACCGTCGTACACGCCACACGAACTCCCCCATCGGAGCGACCAGATCAACAAGATGGCGACGATCCTCGTCGCCGCGCTCCGCGGCGAAACCCCGTCGAACATCCTCATCTACGGCAAGACCGGGACGGGCAAGACCGCCAGCGCGAAGTTCGTCAGCAAGGAACTCGAGAGCACCTCCCAGAAGTACAGCGTCCCCTGCGACGTCGAGTACATCAACTGCGAGGTCACCGACACCCAGTATCGCGTGCTCGCGCAGTTGGCCAACAAGTTCATCGAGAAGAACGAGGCCCGCATCGACGACCGGATCGACGAACTCGAGTCGCTGCTCGCGGCCCTCGACGAGTACGAGGCCGCGAGCGCGGACGCGGACGCCGCAGCTCGACCCGAAACCGAGGGCTCCGATCTCTTCGACGAGGGCGACCCCTTCGAATCGGCGCTTCCGGACACCGATGACGAATCCGTTTCGTCTGGAACCGGAACCGAGCCGTCGTCCGGCGAATCTCCACTCGAAACAGGGGGGTCTCCACCGTCCGATCCCGCCGGCTCGGACCCGGTCGATCAGGACCCGGCGAGCCAGCTGCCGTCCAACGGGAGCGACGACGGTACCGCTCACGGTGCCGACGCCGAACCCGACCGCGAGACGACCGATCCCGAACTGACCGGTTCCGGGTCGTCCGCTGACCGATCCGACGACGTCCCGCCGGACCATCCCCTCGCCTCGACGCCGTTCGACTCTCGGAGCGGGATCGAGGCCGAAATCGAGTCCCTCGAGGACGACAAGGAGTCGTTCGAGGAGGTGCCGATGACCGGGTGGCCGACCGATCGCGTCTACAGCGTCTTCTTCGACGCCGTCGACTACGACGAGCGGGTCGTCGTCATCATGTTGGACGAGATCGACAAGCTCGTCGAGAAGAGCGGCGACGACACGCTCTACAACCTCTCGCGGATGAACTCCGAACTCGAGAACTCCCGCGTGTCGATCATCGGTATCTCCAACGACCTCAAGTTCACCGACTTCCTCGATCCCCGCGTCAAGTCCTCGCTGGGCGAGGAGGAGATCGTCTTCCCGCCGTACGACGCCAACCAGTTGCGGGACATCCTGGAGCACCGCTCGGAGGTCGCGTTCAAGGGCGGCGCGCTCTCCGAGGACGTCATCCCGCTGTGTGCGGCCTTCGCGGCCCAGGAGCACGGGGACGCGCGTCGCGCGCTGGACCTCCTCCGGACCGCGGGCGAACTCGCCGAACGCTCCCAGGCCGAGACGATCGTCGAGGAGCACGTCCGCGAGGCCCAGGACAAGATCGAGCTCGACCGCGTCGTCGAGGTCGTCCGCACGCTGCCCACGCAGTCGAAGCTCGTCCTCTTCGCGATCATCCTGCTCGAGAAGAACGGCGTTCACAGCATCAACACGGGCGAGGTGTTCAACATCTACAAGCGCCTGTGCGAGGAGATCGACGCCGACGTTCTCACCCAGCGCCGGGTCACCGACCTCATCAGCGAACTCGACATGCTCGGGATCGTCAACGCCGTCGTCGTCTCCAAGGGCCGCTACGGTCGCACCAAGGAGATCAGCCTCTCGGTGCCACTCGAGGAGACGGAGGCCGTCCTCCTCTCGGACTCCCGACTCTCCGACATCGACGACGTCCAGCCGTTCGTGCAAGCGCGGTTCGAGAACTGAACGAGCGACCGACGGATTCGACTCGAGAGCGGCGCTCGGATCGACTTCGACTCGAGAGATCGGACCGAACTCCTCGCGGGAAGTAACGACGCATCGATATACCTCGAGTCACTTCTCCTCCACATGAATCGACGGGCGGTCCTCGCCGGGGCCGGGTCGGCGACGCTCGCCATACTCGCCGGCTGCGTCTTCACCGACGGCGAGGTCGAGTACGATCGGGGCGATATCGCGGTCGTCGTCGACGGCGAGCCGGTCGACCTCTCCGCGGACCGATTCCAGTCCGAAAACGTCGAGAACGACTCGATCGCCTTTCACCTCCACGAGGACGACGACTACTGGTACATGGAGGGCGAGGAGCCGGTCACGTTCGCCGAGGGACTCGATCTGCTGCCCCACTTCGCGTACGCACAGCGGGACGGCGACCACGTCGTGACCATCGACGGCACCGAGTACGACGGGAGCGAGTCGGGGACGGAGCTGACGTTTCTGGTCGACGACGAGCCGGTCGATCCCACCGAGTACGAGGTCAGCGACGGCGACGATCTTCGCCTCGAGATCACGACCGAGACGTAGTTGCGACCGATACATTGCGGCGACGCACGATCACGACTGATGCGAAAGCGAGCGACGAGTAACCGACCCGGACTTGTCTGCGGTGTCCAGCGTGTTCTGCTGTCGTTCGGTGTGCCCCGTTCCCGTACAGGACGCTCTGCTATCGTGGCAACGGGGTGTGCCACACCCTCCCCAGCCGATTCGCTCCTTGCAGTCGCTCATCCCTCGCGCACTGTCATCGTCCGCCCTCACTGTCGTTCGGACGGCCGACAGCGCACGCCACCGATTCGGTGTCTCGGTTCGAGGTCCGTTGTTTTCAGCCGGACAGCTAGTAGTCGGCCTCGAGTCACCCGTCGAAATCAGAAACGTGAGAACGGTACGTCCCGAATCCCGCCGCCAATTGCCGGAGCTGTGGATCAGTTCCGTCGTCGACCGATGGCAGTGACGGCGCCGCCTCCACAGGCTGCGAGTCCAGTCATGCCTGCGATACCGGGCGGGTTGGCGGCTGTAGACGGGGATTCCGGACTCGAGACGCCGTCGAGAGTCGGAGCCGTTGACGGGGTGAGCGTGCCGCCGAGGAACTTATCGAAGGTCAGGCGGATGTTGCCGACCCACGGGATCCGGAACATCGCTTTGCCGGCGATCCACTCGGATTTAACGACGCCCGTGTCCGCACCGCTCGTCCTACTGACCTGGTCGTAGTTGGAGTTCGCGTCGCCCTTCGTGATGAAACCGGCGTGATCTGCCGGACAGATTTCGTCATCGATGTCGGCACAGGTGATATCGCCGATGATATCCTCGTCGGCCTTGGTCTCGACCCAGTTCTCGTCCTCTTCGACCCAGAAGTGGGCGCGATGGATGATCGGCGTCGTCCGCTCGTTTCCGTTCGGCCGGAAGACGATCACGTCGCCGGGATTACCGAACTTTTCGTGGCCGCTCTCCCGCCCGTTCTCGAGGGTGACCACCCCGGTATCGGCGACGGCGCCGTCGCCGACGAACCGATCGTCCTCGGCGACGAAGATGAGGTCACCGGTCTTCATGTTCGGGTCCATGCTGGGGCTTTCGACGGCGACCAGCGGCGGCCAGACGCCGCTGACGCCGAACAGGATCAGTCCGATGACGGCGACGATCACGACGCTGCTGAGCATGTCGCGGGCGAAGAGGACGTTCTCGTCCTCGGACCGGAGAAACCAGCGAACGACGCCGTCGTCTTCGATCGTCACGCGTGCTGTCTCTTCGCTATCCGACTCTGCCCCGAACCTGTTCGATGGCTCTCCGCGTGGTGAGGGATCGCCCGCAGTTTGAGCGTCTCGTTCCGAACCGCCGCCATCACTCGACCCACTGGAGGGATCGACGGAGCCACCACTCATTGCCACCCGCTTCGTTGCGCCTATCAATCAGCTTTCTGTTATCGAGTGTCTGGTGGAAACGAACTCCGGAACTGTCGAAAACGGACATCGCTATCATGAACGGTTGAACGCCGGCATATCTCGACAACACCGACCCGTATTTCGGAACGACGTCCGAGAACTGCTCGAGATACTCGAGTCGCGATCACGTCCTGCAGAAATGAGTACAGGGAGTCCCGCAAACTGCGTCGGACGATCCGTCAGTGTCGTCTCCGTCCGATGGCGGTGACGGCGCCGCCGCCGAGGGCTGCGAACCCGGTCGCGCCGGCGAGACTCGCCGGAGTCGCGGGTGCGTCCGGAGTCGTGGGAGCCGGCGCACTGTTGACGGTGGGAGTCGGACCCGTCGGGGAGGGGGCGACCATGCCGCCGAGGAGTTTGTCGAAGGTCAGGCGGATGTTGCCGAGCCACGGGACCCGGAACATCGCTTTGCCGGTGACCCACTCGGATTTGACGACGTTCGTGTTCGCGCCTCCCGCGATCTGATCGTAGTTGCTGTTCGCGTCACCTTTCGTGACGAATCCGTCGTACGGCGCCGGACAGGTGGTGACGTCCGCGCAGGTGATGTCGCCGACGATCTCCTCGTCGGCCTTGGTGTCGACCCAGTTCTCGCCCTCTTCGACCCTGAAGTGGGCGCGGTGGATGATCGGTGTCCGCCGCTCGTTTCCGTTCGGCTGGAAGACGATCACGTCGCCGGGTTTGTTGAACTTCTGGTAGCCGCTCTCCCGCCCGTTCTCGAGGGTGACCACGCCGGTACCGGCGGCGGCGCCGTCGCCGACGAACCGATCGTCCTCGACGACGAAGATGAGGTCACCGGTCTTCATGTTCGGGTCCATGCTGGGACTTTCGACGGCGACCAGCGGCGGCCAGACGCCGCTGACGCCGAACAGGATCAGTCCGATGACGGCGACGATCGCGACGCTGCTGAGCACGTCGCGGGCGAAGAGGACGTTCTCGTCCTCGGATCGGAGAAACCAGCGAACGACGCCGTCGTCTTCGATCGTCACGCCGTCGTCGGACGCCGGAGTAGCCGCACTCGAGTCGCCCCTGCCCGGGGCGGGACCGTCGGCCGCGTTTCGATCCCCGCGATTCCGCTCCCGATCGTTCGGACGATCGGGATCGGGAGCGGAAACGTCGTCGGGATCGTCGGACGCGTCACCGGAGCTAGAGCCGCTCATCGTCACCCGTTTCGCCGGGGCGTCCAATCAACTTTCTGCTCCGGTGGGGGGTATCGAATCCCACCCGCGCTCGAGGACCGAGCCCGTCGGATCCTACCATTGGGGTAGAATTATCGCTCGCGGAAATAATGTTACTGGTGCTCGGCCCCTTCCCGCTCGCTGCAGACCCACCCCGGTCGGGGACACCGATTACGGTATCCTTTTCTCGTCGCTCGCGAATGCGACGCGTGTGCCACTCGAGGCGTCGGCCCGGATCGTCAGCGAACTCACCAGTCGCGGCTACAACGCCGAGCGCGAGGCCGTCACCCGCCTCGCCGCCGCCGAGAACCCGCAGGCGGCCCTCGAGCGCGTCGTCGAGGACCTCCCCGAGGACGCGCTGGTCGTCCGGACCGACCACGTCGACGCGGCCCTCTCCCGGTCGGACTCGAGGACCGCGGACTCGACGACAGCGAATTCGACGGCCGAGCCGTCAGTCGGCGCGACCGCGGATTCGGAAGCCGACGGCGCTACCGGCGCGCCGTCTGACTCCACTGTTTCAACTGGAGACGATATGGCCGATACGACGACTACGGGCGGGACAGCTCCAGTTGAAACGGAGGGGGGAGGAGACACCGACCGTTCGATCGACCCGGAGCTCCGATCGCTGGAGATCGACGGAGACATGACCGGCCAGAGCACCGGAACCGGCGAGTACGAGGACTTCGTCGCCGTCTTCCGGGACCGGCTCGACAGACTGGGCTCGAAACTCCGCGGGCGGGTCAACCACCGGCCGGCGTCGGCCATTCAGGACATGCCCGGCGGCAGCGACGTCGCGATGGTCGGACTGGTCAACGACATCCGGTCGACGGCCAGCGGCCACTGGCTGATCGAACTCGAGGACGCGACCGGGACCTTCCCGTGGCTGGTGATGAAAGACCGCGAGTACGTCGATCTGGTCGACGAACTGCTCTGCGACGAGGTGCTGGCGATGGAGGGGACGCTGGCGGACGACTCGGGGATCGCCTTCGTCGACTCGATGTACTTCCCCGACATTCCGCGAACGCACGAGCCGTCGACCGCGGACCGACACGTGCAGGCGGCGCTGATCAGCGACGTCCACGTCGGCAGCCAGGAGTTCATGGCGGACGCCTGGAACCGATTCGCCGACTGGCTGCACACCGAGCAGGCCCAACACGTCGAGTACCTGCTGTTGGCCGGCGACATGGTCGAGGGCGTCGGCGTCTACCCCGATCAGGACGAGGAACTCGATATCGTCGACATCTACGAGCAGTACGAGGCCTTCAGCGAGCACCTGAAGAAGATTCCCGGCGACATCGAGATCGTGATGATCCCGGGCAACCACGACGCGGTCCGCCTCGCGGAGCCCCAGCCCGGGTTCGACGAGGAACTGCGGGAGATCATGTCCGCCCACGATCCACAGATCGTGAGCAATCCCTCGACGGTGACCCTCGAGGGCGTCTCCGTGCTGATGTACCACGGCGTCAGCCTGGACGAGGTCATCGCCGAACTCCCCGAGGAGAAGGCCAGCTACGACGACCCGCACAAGGCGATGTACCAGCTCCTGAAGAAGCGCCACGTCGCCCCGCAGTTCGGGGGCCACACCCGACTCGCGCCCGAAGAGCGGGACTACCTCGTGATGGAGGAGGTCCCCGACATCTTCCACACGGGCCACGTCCACAAGCTCGGCTTCGGCAAGTACCACAACGTGCTCGCCATTAACTCGGGCTGCTGGCAGGCCCAGACCGACTTCCAGAAGAGCGTCAACATCGATCCCGACGCCGGCTACGCGCCGATCGTCGACCTCGACACGCTCGACGTGACGGTCCAGAAGTTCAGTTAGCTCTCGTCCTTCCAGATGACGCCCTCGACGCTACCGGTGAGCACCGCTTCCCCGTCGCCGTTCTCGCAGTCCACGTCGACACCGATCACGTAGCGATCGTCGCGCTCCGCGACCGATTCGAACGTCCACGTGCAGGTGATGCGCTGGCCGGTGTAGACCGGTCGAACGAACTCGAGGTCCATCGACCGCGCCAGCACCTCGAGGTCGCCGCCGATCTTCGTCGGGACCGTCGCGGTCAGCAGGCCGTGGACCACCAGGCGGCCGTCCTCGTCCGGCTCGGTGTGGATCGGCTGTCTGTCGCGGGAGAGCTCCGCGAACCGCTCGACGTCGTCGGTCGTGAACGTCCGCTCGAACGTGTGGGTCTCGCCCTCGACTGGCCGGGTCATGTGGTGTTCTACCCACACGCACTATACGGGCGCCCATAATTTCCGCGGCTCTCGAGCCACTCTCGAACAACTCTCGAGCGACGACCCCACGACCGCGAACCGACGGGCCATCCGCCGCCGGCGGTACGCCTATCACCGTTCCTGTGGTAGCCGTCCTCGAGCCTCGACTCTCACTGATTCAGATGCCAGCTTCCGATCGATCGACGGACGCCGACGACCGCTCGACCGCCTTTCGGCCGGCCATCGACGCCCACACGCACCTGTTTCCCGACCGGCTGGCGGCCGCCATTCAGCGAACGCTCAGCGCCGAAACCGACTGGGAGTTCTCGACGCCGACGGCTCGAGCCGACGTCGAGGACGTCCTCCGGTCGGCCGGCGTCGAGGCCTACGTCGCCCTCCCGTACGCTCACGAGCCGGGCCTCGCGACCGACCTGAACGAGTGGCTCCTCGAGCAGGCCGACGCCTCCGACTTCCTGATTCCGTTCGCGACGGTCCACCCCGACGACGATGACCCTGCGGCCGTCGTCCGCGACGCCTTCGAGGCCGGCGCCCGCGGCCTGAAGATCCACTGTCCCGTCCAGGAGTGTCAGCCCGCGGACTCGCGGCTCGCGCCCGCGCTCGAGGTCGCCGCCGACTACGACCGGCCGATCACCTACCACGGCGGGACGGCGCCGCTGTACGAGGGGAGCCCCTACGTCGGCGCGGACGTCTTCGAGGAACTGCTCGAGTCGTATCCGGAGCTACGGGTCTGCTGTGCCCACATGGGGACCTACGAGACCGATCGATTCCTCGCGTTCGCCCGCGAGTACGAGGGGGCCTATCTGGATACGACCTTCGCGATGTCGACGTCCGCACCGGAAACGATGGGGTTCGATCCGTCGTCGATTTCGGACGCGGCGCTCGTCGAGTGTTCGGAGTCGATCATGTACGGCTCCGATTTCCCGAATATTCCGTATCCGTACCGCGAGGAGCGGGCACAGTTGCTCGGTCGGGACCTTCCGCGGGAGGCCGCACGAGATATCTTCTACCGGACCGCGCTCGAGTATTTGGGGCTCGAGGACGACGCTGTCGTGGATTCTTCGGACTGATCCTCCTATCAGCGATGTATATCAGTGCGAAACACATCGCGGACAACCAAGAACAGCGTCCGATGGCGCGCGCTGAGATGCGGTGAGTCACTGACGATCCGCGTCTCGAAGCCGCGCGAGGGATGAGCGAATAGTGCGGGACCGAAGGTCCCGCATACCATGCGAACGGCGCGAAGCGCCGTGAGCAGACGCAGGGAGCGAATCGGCTGGGGAGGATGTGGCAACTCCCCGTTGCCAGGGTCAGCAGCACAGTTCTCGGGTTCGTCCGCATTTCCCTCGAGCACACCGTTCAGTCACGTTCGAACGGGACTAGCGGATTCGACGGAGCCGAGACAGAACAGGTACGCTGCTCATCGTGGCGGCTGGGGGTCGCCACGCCCTCCCCAGCCGATTCGCTCACTCGCAAACTCGTTCGCTCATCCCTCGCACGGTTTCGTCGCGGGTCCTCGCTTTCGCTCAGACCCTCGACAGCGCGCGCCACCGCACGCCGGTTCGTCAGTCGGAGTCGGAGCGGATGGATCGGAGTCGGAGCGGATGGATCGGAGCCGGAGCGGATGGATCGGAGCCGGAGCGGGCGGTCGAATCGCCGTCTGCCGTCACTCCGCGGCGTGCTCGCGTTTCAGCGAGAGCACCGTGCGATCGAACTCACAGACCAGCGGTTCGTCGGCACCGTCGGACTCGTCCGACGAGGTCCCACTCGCTTCGCTCGCGGGACCGTCGTTCACCGTGAACACCTCGACGTGCATGGTGACGACGCCGCGCTCGCCGTCGCTGGTCTCGCGTTTGTCCGTGACCGTTGACTGCACCCGGATCGTATCGCCGTGGAACACCGGCTCGGGGTGCTCGACGTTATCGTAGGAGAGGTTGGCGACGATGGTCCCGTCGGTCGTCTCGGGAATCGTGATGCCGACCGCGAGGCTCATCGTGTAGAGCCCGTTGACCAGCCGCTCGCCGAAGTCGGTGTCTTCGGCGAAGTCCGCGTCCAAGTGCAGCGGCTGCTGGTTCATCGTCATGTCGCAGAAGCGCTGGTTGTCGCTCTCCGATATCGTGCGCCGTCGCTCGTGTTCGATGGTCTGGCCGACCTCGAACTCCTCGTAGTACAGACCTGTCATGGGTTCGGTGGAATTCGTTTCAGTGGGGTCGGTGTGGTGGGGGATCGTTTCGACTCGAGCGCGCACCTCAGAGGATCGTTCCGTGTTTCTTGTCCGGCAGGTCCTTCTCGACGGTCTCGTAGAACGAGAAGCGGGCCTCGAGTTCGTCCCGGAGCTCGCTGGGCGGCACGATCTCGTCGATGACGACCTCGCTGGCCATCCGGTGGACGTCGATGTCCTCGCGGTACTCCTCGCGGAGCTCCTGCTCCTTCGCTGCGCGCTCTTCGGGGTCGTCGATCGCGGCCAGCTTGTTCGCGTAGACGGCGTTGATCGCCGCCTCGGGGCCCATGATGGCGATCTCTCCGCTGGGCAGTCCGAGCACGCTCTCGGGGTCGTAGGCGGGTCCCGACATCGCGTAGATCCCCGCACCGTAGGCCTTCCGGACGACCACGGACTGCTTGGGTACAGTCGCCGAGGACGTCGCGTAGATCATCCGCTTGCCCTGCTCTAAGATGCCCTCCTTCTCGACCCCCGAGCCGGCCATGAAGCCGGGAGTATCGCAGAGGTACAGCAGCGGCACGTCGTAGGCGTCGCAGGTCCAGATGAACTGCGCGGCCTTCTCGGCCGCGTCGGGGAAGATGGCTCCGGCCCGCTGTTTCGGCTGGTTGGCGACGATGCCGACGGGTCGGCCGTCGATGCGGGCGAAGGCGGTGATGATCTCCGATCCGTACTCGGGGCGGAGCTCGAGGGTCGAATCCGCGTCGACGATCCGCTCGATGACGTCGAACATGTCGTAGCCGCGGTTGGGCGCCTGCGGCACGACGGAGTCGATCCCCGCGGGCGCCCGTTTCGGCTCCCGGCCGTCCGTCCGGGGCGGGTTCTCGTCGGCGTTGTCGGGCAGGTAGCCGATCAGCTGCGCGACGAGTTCGCGGGCGTGCTCCTCGTCCTCGGCGATCAAATCGGCGCTGCCCGAGTGGCGAGCGTGGACGTCCGGCCCGCCCAGTTCGTCGAGATCGATCTCCTCGCCGGTGACCATCTCGACCATCCGCGGGGAGGCGATGGCCATCGCCGACATATCGCGGACCATGACCGTGAAGTCCGCGAAGACGGGGGTGTAGGCCGCACCAGCGATGCAGGGTCCGTAGAGCACGCAGATCTGGGGCACGCGCCCGGAGAGCATCGAGTGGTTGTAGTAGTACTTCCCGATACCCTCTCGGTTGGCGAAGAAGCCGGTCTGCTGGTCGATTCGCCCGCCCGAGGAGTCCATCAGGTAGAGGACGGGCCGGCCGGTCTTCAGCGCGCGCTGTTGCATCCGGAGGAACTTCTCGACGCCCTTCTCGGCCATCGACCCCGCCTTAACGGTGAAGTCGTTGGCCATGAAGTGGACGTCCCGTCCCTCGAACTCCGCGGCGCCGGTGATCAGCCCGTCCGCCGGCAGTCGGTCTCCCGACTCCGCCTCGCCCTCCTGTCCGCTGGGGTGCCACGAGTCGAAGTTCGCGAACTTGCCGTCCTCGAAGGCGAGACCGTCCTCCCCGAACCAGAGGTCCAGTCGGTCCCGGACGAACAGCTTCCCCTGCTCGGTGAGCCGCTCGCGGTACTTCTCGGGGCCGCCCTCGAGGATGTCGTCGATCTCCTCCCGAAGCGTCGCTTCGCGATCGGTCGGCCCGAGATCGTCGCCGGACGACGCGGCATTTTTGGAGCCGCCGGCGGCCGCGGCGTCGATCGCCTCCGCAGCGGCCTCGCTCGCGTCAGTCGGGGTCTCGCTCTCCTCCGGCGCGGCCGTCGCGAGGAGGTCGTCGCCCCGCTTCGGGTAGAGTTCCACCTCCTCCCCGAAGTGGGATGCCAGCGCCTTCGCGATCGCCTGTGCCTCCTGGTCCGTCGCGGCGGTGTTGACTCTGAGTTCCATGCGTGCTCCGTCAGGTGGCTCCTACGAGGGGGGCGTTCATATCGGCTGTGCCGATTGGTAGCACGTGAATGCGGGTGGCGTCAGTGGGGAACCGGACCGGCGGTGGCGTCTCGAGTGCGGTCGGCGTCAGCGTGATCGTCGTCGGCATGTTCAGTACGACCTCGGGAAGCCGAGCTGGCGAGCGATGTGGTTGTACGCCATCTGCTGGGAGACGGGCGCGAGTCGCGTGAGGTTGACCTCGCGCCACCAGCGCTCGACGTCGTACTCTTTGGCGTAGCCCCAGCCGCCGAAGGCCTGCATCGCGTGCTCGACGGCCTCGATGCCGGCCTCGACGGCCGTCGCCTTCGCGACGTTCGTCTCGTACCCGCAGTCCTCCCCCTGATCGTAGAGCCACGCCGCCTTCTCGCGCATGAGCGCGGCGGTCTCCATCTTCGCGTAGGCCTCGGTGATGGGGAACGAGACGGCCTGGTGAGTCCCGATCGGCGCGCCGAAGATCTCGCGGTCGTTGGCGTACTCGATGGCCGCGTCTGCCGCGAGTTTGCCGATCCCGGTCGCCGCAGCGGCGAAGCCGATCCGCTCGGGGTTGAGCATGTCCACGAGCACCCACCAGCCGTCGTCCTCGTCGCCGAGCAGGTTCTCGGCTGGGACGCGGACGTCCTCGAGGAAGACCTCGCAGGAGTTGGAGTAGTTGATCGCGTGCTTGGGAATCGGCGAGACGTCGATGTTCGGGTCGTCCATGTCGACGACGAAGAGGCTGATGCCGTCGGTGCCGCGCTCGACCTCGTCGCGAGGGGTCGTCCGCGTCACGAGGATCATGTCGTCGGCCCGATCCGCGAAGGTGATCCACGCCTTCTTGCCGTTGAGGACGTACTCGTCTCCCTCCCGCTCGGCTCGAGTCGCGACGTTCAGCGTGTTCGTCCCCGCTTCCGGCTCAGTGATCCCGATCGAGACGTTGCGCGCTCCCGTCGCGATGTCGGTCAGGTACCGCTCCTTCTGCTCGTCGGTGCCGTACTCCCGGAGGCCGACCGCGGCCATGCCGGCGGTCAGCACCAGGTACCACGTGCCGGCCATCCCGCAGCCCTCGGCGCAGAGGGTCTCCATCGCGAGTCCCATCTCTTCCATTCCCATGCCGGCGCCGTCGTACTCCTCGGGGACCAGCAGGCCGTGAAAGCCCGCCTCCCCGAGTTCGTCCCAGAACTCGCTCGAGAACTCGCCGGCCTCCTCCTTCTCGCGCCAGTGTTCGGGTCCGAACTGCTCGGCGATCTGGCTCGCCGTCCGCCGAATCATCTGCCGTTCTTGCGTGTCTTCGAAGTTCATGTGTGCTGTCGCGTACGAATCGCTGTTCGTCGCGTCGGTCGTCGGTCGTCGATCGATGCGTCGCCGCTCGTGGCCGAATCCGACCTCGAGTCGGATTCGTTGCGGACGAACCCGTTCTCGCTCGCGCCTCGCTCTCGAGGCGGCCGGGCCGTCACCGAGAGTCGGGTCAGTCGTCCGCCTCGACCTCGTCCTGGAGCTCCGTCCGGCGGATCTTCCCGGTGACCGTCTTCGGCAGTTCGTCGCGGAACTCGATCTCGCGGGGGTACTCGTGGGCCGAGAGCTCCTCCTTGACGTGGGTCCGGATGTCTTCCTTCAGCTCTTCGGAGGGCGTCGCGCCCTCGCTGGGGACGATGTAGGCCTTCACGATGTTGCCCCGCTCGCGGTGGGGTTTGGGGACGACGGCCGCCTCGGCGACGGCCTCGTGTTCGCCCAGCGAGCTCTCGACCTCGAAGGGGCCGATCCGGTAGCCCGACGAGAGGATGACGTCGTCGGCCCGGCCCTCGAACCAGAAGTAGCCGTCCTCGTCCGTGTGCGCGAGGTCTCCGGAGAGATACCATTCCCCGTCCGGTCCGTCGACAAAGCAGTCGGCCGTCTGCTCGGGCTTCTCCCAGTACTCCGCGAAGAAGCAGGGGTAGTCCCCGCGCTGGGCGATCTCGCCCGTCTCGCCGGGCTCGAGCACCTCGCCCGTTTCGGGGTCGACGACGGCGGCCTCGATGCCGGGCAGCGGCTTCCCCATCGAGCCCGGACGGACCGCCATCGTCGGGTAGTTGTTGATGATCATGTTGCCCGTCTCCGTCTGGCCGTAGGTGTCGTGGACCGTCACGCCGAGCGTCTCCTCGCCCCACTCGACGACGCCGGCCGAGAGCGGCTCGCCGATCGAGAGAGCGTGGCGCAGGTCCAGCGAGACGTCCTCGAGGACGTCCTCGTGTTCTCTGAGCATCCGGTAGGCCGTCGGCACCGAGAACAGGACGCTGATCGGGTACGTGTCGAGGAGGTCGGCCCACGCTTCGGGATCGAACTCGCCCTCGTAGGTGAACAGGGCGGTGCCCCAGAACCACGCGCCGAGCGTGTTGATCGGCCCGGTCAGCCAGCCCAGATCGCCGGTCGACCAGTAGCAGTCGCCCTCCTGCAGGTCGACGGCGTACTTCTGGGTGGCCGCGACGCCCAACACCCACCGGTGTTTATGCAGGACGCCCTTCGCGAGCCCGGTCGTCCCGCTGGTGTAGTACAGCAGCGCGTCGTCCTCGGCGCCGGTATCGGCCGGTTCGTACTCGCGGCTCGCGGTCTCCATCGCGGCCCGGTAGCTGACGTCGCCCCGCCGGAGTCCCCGCCCGTCGTCGCTGACGACGATGACGTGCTCGACCGAGGGGGCGTCCTCGAGGGCGTCGGCGACGGTCTCTCGATTATCGGCGGTCGTCACGATCGCCTTCGCGTCGCAGTCGGAGAGCCGATACGAGATGCCGTCGGGCCCGAACCGCTCGTTGATCCCGCCGAAGACGGCGCCGCGCTTGACCGTCCCCACCAGCGCGACGTAGTGTTCGGGAACTCGTGGCATGTACGAGAAGACCCGGTCGCCCCGCTCGATCCCGAGGTCCTCGAGGACGTTCGCGAACCGGTCGGTCGCCTCGGCGAGCTCCCAGAACGTCGTCGTGGTCAGTTCGCCGTCCTCGCTCACTTGATAGAGCGCCACTTTCTCTCGGTTCTCGGCGTGGCGGTCACAGACCTCGTGGGCGACGTTCAGTTCCTCGGGCGCGTCCCAGTCGGCCGCCTCGTGGAGGTCCTCCCACGCGAAGCCGTCCCGAACCCGCTCGTAGTCGGGCATGTTGTGCTCCGATACCATACCACGGACGCCATCGCTTGCGGCAATAATTACTACGGATGGTTTCGGGGCTCGAGCGGTCGGATAAAAACTGGCTACAGCGCGGGGTCCCGTTACCGATCGTCTTCGCCGTCGGCGACCAGTCGCGTCCGGACGTAGTCAGTGAGTTCGCGGCGCGCCGCTTCGATCGGTTCGTCGTTCCCCGTCGTCACGTACTGGGACTGCGCGCCGTCGATCGTCGCCGCGACGAACGCGGCCGTTCGCTCCGGATCGACGTCCCGGAAGACGCCCTCTTCGATCCCGTCGCGGACGATGTCGGCGACGTGCTCGCGGAAGAACGCGTCGGTGTCCGCGAACTGTTCGCGGTAGGCCTCGTCGTACGGCGCCTGTCCGCGGAGCGCGGTCATCGCGCCGAGGAAGGCCGCGTGTTCGTCGTCGTCCGGGTCCGCCAGGGCGTGGTCGACGAGCGTCAGCACGTGCTCGCGGGCGTCCGCGAACTCGTCGTCGGTCGGCACGTCAGCCTCGAACCGCTCGAGGAGGAACTCGAGGAAGGCCACGAGCAGCCCGTCCTTCCCGTCGTAGTGCTGGTAGATGAGCGACTTGCTCTTGGGGAACTCGTCGCCGATGCGTTGGATCGTCAGGTCCGAGTAGCCGTGTTTCCGGAGCGCGTCGTAGGTCGCGCGCATCATCTCGGCGCGCGTCTCGTCGGACGCGGACTCGAAGGGATCGGGTGCACCCATGTGAATGAATATTCATTAAAAAGCTATATGCCTTGTCACTTCCTTCTATCACGTGTGAGCGAGACGAACGCAATCGACGCCCACCACGTCGAACTGACGTACGCGGACGGGACGGAGGCCGTCACCGACCTCGTGCTCGAGATTCCGGAGGGCGAGTTCTTCGGCTTCCTCGGCGCGAACGGCGCCGGGAAGACGACGACGATCAAGGTCCTGACGACGCTGCTCGTGCCGACCGGCGGCACCGTCACCGTCAACGGGTACGACGTCGAGGCCGAGTCGCGGTCGGTCCGCGAGTCGATCGGCTACATGGCCCAGGAGACCAGCATCGATCCGGAACTCACGGCCCGCGAGAACATCCGCTTCGCCTGCGAGGCCTACGGCGTCACGGGCGCCGACCGCGACGAGCGGATCGACGACCTGCTCGACCTCGTCGATCTGGCCGACGTCGCGGACAAGCAGGCCAAGGGGTTCTCCGGCGGGATGAAAAAGCGCCTCGACGCGGCCACGGCGCTGGTCCACGAACCGCCGATCGTCTTCCTGGACGAGCCGACCACCGGCCTCGACCCGAAGGCCCGCAACCGTCTCTGGGACTACTTCGAGCGCATCAACGATCGGGGGACGACGATCTTCCTGACGACGCAGTACTTAGAGGAGGCCGACCAACTCTGCGATCGGATCGGCGTCATTCGCGACGGCTCGATCGTCGCCTCGGGGTCGCCCGCCGAACTCAAGGACCGGGTCGGCGGCGCCGTCCTCGAGGTCGAACTCGGCGATTCGGACGCGGAGACCAGAGAGCGAGCGCGCGAGGTCGCCCTCGAGGCGGACGTCTTCGACGAGACGGCGATCGAGGTCACCGACGAGGGGCTCAGCGTCCGGTCGACGGCGGCCCGGCAGCGGGGACCGGAGCTGCTCGTCGCACTGAAGGAGGCAGACGTTCCCGTCACGGGGTTCAACGTCCGCGATCCGACGCTCGACGACGTCTTCCTCGCGATCACCGGCGAGGGACTCGATGAGGAAGCGACCGATCCGGCCGGTGGGACGGGCGGGACGAGCGACGCCTCGGCGTCCGCGGAGGTGAGCCGATGAGCGCCGAACCCGAGACCGAGCCCGGGGCTGGAACCGGCACCGGACCCGCCGGCGGCCGGAAGACGAGCGGCAACGGGTTCGCCAGGGACACGTGGATCGTCCTGAAGCGATGGCTGATAAAGACCGTCCGGAACCCGTTCGTGATGACCTCCTCGCTGTTGAATCCGATCGTCTTCCTCGTCCTGTTCACGGAGGTGTTCGGCGGCATCACGGCGGGTACCGTCAGCCAGAGCCTCGGCGCGGAGGTGAGCTACGTCACCTACCTGGTGCCGGCGATCGCGATCCAGACGGCGCTGATCGCCGCGACGACCTCCGGCATCGGGCAGGTCGACGACATCGAGAACGGCATGTTCGAGAAGATGCTCGTCTCGCCGATGCACCGCGGCGCGGTGTTCCTCGGGAAGTCCCTGTCGGAGATCATCCGGATCGTCGCGCAGGTCTCGATCATCCTCACGCTCGGCTACCTGCTCCTCTACCTGGACACGGGCGCCTCGCCCGGCGAGTACGTCCAGACCGGTTTCCTCGGCGCCGTCGGGATCGTCCTCGTCGCCATCCTGTTCTCGATCTGGTTTACCGCCATCTCGAACGTCGTCGCGTTGATCACCCGCGACCAGGAGTCGACGATCATCGCCGTGAACGTGTTGCAGTTCCCCCTCCTGTTCCTCTCGAGCGCGTTCGTCCCGATCGAAGCGCTCCCGGAGTGGGTCCAGACGATCGCCGCGCTCAACCCGATCACCTACGGCGTCGACGCCGCCCGCGCCCTGATGTTCGGCCAGGACGTCATGACGGTCCTCGAGGTGTCGGCGTTCAGCGGCATGTGGAACACGCTCGTCCCCGCGCTGGCGGTGCTCGGCGCACTGGACCTCGTGCTCGGTGCCGTGGCCGTTTACTTCCTGAACAGCGCCTCGAGCTCGGACGTCCAGTAGTCGTCGCGACTCGCGACGACGCCACGTCGCTCGTCCCTCGCGCACTCGAACGCTGACTCGACTGTAGCCCGTCCCTAACTAACTCTCGATACCCTCGAGCGTGCGTATGGCGATTCGAACGACGATCGGCTGGTCGCTCATCACGTCCGGAATCGTAACGCTCACCCTCGCGTATCTCCCGTACCCGTCCGTTTACTGGGGCGTCGCCCTCCTCGTCGTGGGTATCCTCGTTTTCGTGACGCGGAGAATCGTCTGAGCGGAGGGACGGCACGGACGTAGCTGCCGGCAGCGTCGTTCCCTGACCGGGAGACGCCCGATCAGTTTCGAGCGACGCCGCCGTCGATACGGCGCCCGCCGACGCGGCGCCAGCGTTTAGGGCTCGAGTCGGAACCGGGTCGTCGGCGCGCCGTCGAACCGCGGACCGCGGCCGCGCCGTTCGAACCCGAGTTCCTCGGCGGCGTCTTCGATGACCTCCGAGTCGGGCGAGACCAGGAGTTCGACGGCCATCGATTCGCGTTTCGCGAAGCGAACCGGCTCGCCGAGGAGTTGCTTGCACGCCTCGGCCGTGCCGTCGAGCTGGGTGACGTGAACGGTGTCCTCGCGGGCGTCGAAACTGATGAAGCCCAGCAGGTCTTCCGGATCGGAACCGTCGAACTGCGAGTCCGACACGTCGGCGTTGGGGTCGTGCGTGCCGTCCTCGGCGACGCGGACGGTCCGGTCGTGGACCAGATTCCGCATCACGTCGGTCGGCGAGTCGGCGATCGACGCCAGCGCGTCCGCGTCGGCCTCGAGTGCGTCCCGTACGTTCATCAGCGTATGGTAATGACACCCACAAATATAAATCCCGGCCGCGACGGCGCCCCGTCGACCCGCGTCGGTGGGGGCGCCGTCCGGGACTGTTCGTCGGTACTGACATTCGGCCGTTCGATCGCTCGCGGTAAAAACGCGGGCGATGGGACACAGTTATCTGCCCGCTCTGGTAACGGTCTGGCATATGAGCGAAGTTATCGTCACGCGAGCCGCGGACGAGGTGTCAGTATGCGCGTAGTCGCCAAGTTCGGCGGGACGAGCCTCGGCAGCGGGGATCGGATCAACCGCGCCGCCGATTCGGTCGCCGCCGCCGTCGAGGACGGCCACGAGATCGCCGTCGTCGCCAGCGCGATGGGATCGACCACCGACGACCTCCTCGACGAGATCACCTTCGAGACCGACGAGGAGGACCGCGCCCAGATCGTCAGCATGGGCGAGCGAACCTCGGTCCGGATGCTCAAGGCCGCGCTCTCCGCGCGGGGCATCGACGCGACCTTCCTCGAACCCGGCAGCGACGACTGGCCGGTCGTCACCGACGAGTACGGCGAGGTCAACGTCGAGGAGACGAAAGAGCGCGCCCTCGAGGTCGCCAGCGAGATGGACGCGACGGTCCCGGTCATCACCGGCTTCCTCGCCGAGGGACCGGACGGCTCGATCACGACGCTGGGACGGGGCGGCAGCGACACCACGGCGGTCATGATGGGCAAGTACATGGACGCCGACGAGGTCGTCATCGTCACCGACGTCGAGGGCGTCATGACCGGCGACCCCCACGTCGTCGAGGGAGCCCGGAACGTCGGCGAGATCTCCGTCGACGAGCTGCGGAACCTCTCGTTCCGCGGGGCCGAGGTCGTCGCGCCCTCCGCGCTGTCCTACAAGGACGGCGAACTCGACGTCCGCGTCGTCCACTACCAGCACGGCGACCTGCTCTCGGGCGGGACGAGCATCGAGGGCGAGTTCAAGAACCTCGTCGACCTGCGCGAGCGACCGCTGGCCTGCCTGACCGTCGCCGGCCGCGCGATCCGGAACGAGCCGGGCATCTTCAACCACCTCTCGGAGGCGCTGGCCGAGAGCGACATCAACGTCGACGCCGTCGCCAGCGGGATGGACACCATCACCTTCTACATCGACGAGGAGGAGGCCGAACGCGCCGAGAACATCCTCCACCGCGAGGTCATCGCCCGCGACGAGCTCTCCTCCGTCACCGTCGACTCGCCGGTCGCCGTCGTCCGCGTCACCGGCGGCGAGCTCCCCAACCAGCCGGGGATCATCAGCGAGATCGTCAACCCGCTGAACGAGGCCCGGATCCACCTGAACGACATCATCACCAGCGCGACCAGCGTCGCGCTGTTCGTCGACTGGGACGACCGCGAGGAGACCCTCGAGCTGACTCAGGACCTCTTCTAGCGGGGAGAGCCCCTCGAGCCGAGGTCGGACCGGTTCCGTCGGTCGATTTTGCGGCGATATCTCGGAGTCCGTGACAGTGTTTTAGTCGTCGATTATCGGCCCGAAAGCACGGTAATGGGGGTCGTAACGAAGGGGGACAGCGTGGCAGCCGCTGCCATGAGCACAGAGCAGACGGGCACGGACGCCTTCGAAGACATCGACCCCGATCCCGACGCCGTTCTCGACGCGTTCGGCGTGGAGTCGCCCGACGACCTCGTCGCCGACGGCGGCGCCCACGACACGGTCCCGGACGACGAGAGAGACGTGGACGACACGACGGCGGCCGAACTGTTCGCCGACCTCGAGGCGCAGGCCGCCGAGACGCCCGTCCTCGAGGAACGGGACCCCGACGAGGGGACGACCGACGCGACGGCCGAGTCGAGCGACGGCGAGTCCGCGCCGGAATTCGAGGAGTTCGAGGCGGCCTTCGTCGGCGATCCGTCGGTCGCCGGCCGCGAGGACGAGGGGCTCGTCGAGTCGACGGCCGCCGAACTCAACGCCGTCGCCGAGCGCGTGTTCGGGTCAGACGAGACGCCCGCTAGTGACGAGGCCGACGCGCCGCTCGAGTCCGGAGTGATAACCGAGGCCGAAGCGCCGACCGATGCCGAAGAGTCGACGGCCGATCTGGAACTCGTCGGTCCCGACCCGACGACGACGCGGATCGATACCGACGTCTTCGGCCGGGTCAACGGGGACGGGTCCTGATCCCGGTCGGTCTCCTCCGACCCTTATCGACGTTCGGTCGCGACGAGATACCGCTACGTTCGCCCGTCGATGACCCGATTCGGACCGGAACGAACGGTTCGACTCATCGATGCACACGAACTCTCAACTAGACTGAACACGCGCGACGGCCATGAGGGGACATGGTCGCCTACAAGACGAAAGTAGCAGAACGGATCCACCTCCCCTCTCGAGACCAGCGCGAACGGGCGCTGGCCGAGGCGGGATACAACCTCTTTAATGTCGACGCCGAGGACGTCTTCGTCGATCTCCTGACCGACAGCGGCACCGGTGCGATGAGCGACGCCCAGTGGGCGGCGCTGATGCGTGGCGACGAGTCCTACGCCGGCTCGCGCAGCTTCGACGAACTCGAGTCCGCCGTCCGGGACGTGATGGGATTCGAGCGTGTCGTCCCGACCCATCAGGGCCGCGGCGCGGAGAACGTCCTCTACGGCACCCTCCTCGAGGAGGGGGACGTCGCGATCAACAACACCCACTTCGATACGACGCGAGCCCACGTCGCGAACCAGGGCGCCGAGCCGGTCGATTGCCCCGCCGAGGGCGCACACGACCTCGAGGCCGACGAGCCGTTCAAGGGGAACCTCTCGCTCGAGCGCGCCCGGTCGGTCGTCGACGAGGTGGGCGCCGAGCGCGTGCCGCTGGTCATTTTGACGATCACGAACAACTCGACGGCGGGCCAGCCAGTTTCCGTCGAGAACACGCGCCGCGCCCGTGAATTCGCGGACGAGATCGACGCGACGTTCGTAATCGACGCCTGCCGGTTCGCCGAGAACGCCGGCTTCGTCCGGCGCCGCGAGGACGAGTTCTCTGACGCCGACATCGACGAGATCGCCCGCGAGCAACTCGGCTACGCCGACGCAATCGTCATGAGCGGGAAGAAGGACGGTCTGGCCAACGCCGGCGGGTTCGTCGCGACGGACGACGAGGACCTCTTCGAGCGGTGCAAGCAGCGCGCGATCCTCTACGAGGGCTTTCCCACGTACGGCGGGATGTCCGGCCGGGACGTCGCGGCGCTGGCCGTCGGTCTCCGGGAGGCCGTCGAGGAGGCCTACGTCACCGATCGGATCGACGAGGTCCGCGCGTTCGCGGCCCTGCTCGAGGACGCGGGCGTGCCGATCTACACGCCGCCCGGCGGCCACGCCGTCTACCTCGACGCCGGCGCGGCGCTCCCCCATCTCTCGGCCGACGAGTTCCCGGGGCAGGCGCTGGTCTGCGAACTGTATCGAGAGGGCGGCGTCCGCGGGGTCGAACTCGGGAGCTTCGCGTTCCCCGACACCGACCGACCGGAACTGGTTCGGCTCGCGGTCCCGCGGCGCACGTACCACGCGGAACACTTCGAACACGTCGCGGAGACCGCCGCGGCCGTCCTCGAGAAGCGCGAGGCGGTCGACGGACTCGAGATCGTCTCCGAACCCGAAAACCGCGAGCTCCGCCACTTCACGGCGTCTCTCGAGCCGATATCCTCGTGAGAACGCGAGCGACCGCCGAAGAAGTGGCGCCGTCGCCGCCGATCAGCGACTCGAGAGCATTCGCTGAGCCCGATCCTTCAGGGTCGGCTCCGGTTCGGACTGGCTCCCCAGTCGGCGCTTCGCGAGGCTGCGAACGCCCTGCTGGGCCCCCTTGGAGGTCGCGATGTCGATCGCCCAGTCGGGGACCTGCGATTCGATTTCCCGTCGTTTCTCGTCCTTGAGCTGGCTGTACTGCCGTAACGCGAGGCCGACGCCGATGAACATGGCGGCGTCGGTCAGTTCCCGGCGGAACCGGTTTCGGTCGTTGCGGACCGCGACCGCTTTGACCAGCGAGATGAGACCAATGCCGATGTAGAGTTTGGCGTTTCGCGACGGATTGCCGCTGAGTAATCCTTTGAGTGCCATGCGGCGGTGGCTACCACGTTCTCCCGGATAAAACTCCGCTGGCAGGCGACGGGTCGTCAGTCGGATTCGGTCTCGCGATCCGCCTTGACGCCGCGGTGTCGCTGCCCGTCGATCGGCTCGATCGCGAAGCCGAGTCGCTCGTAGAACGGGCGGACGCCGTCGTCGAACCGCGCCGTCAGTCTCCCCTCCCGCTCGAGCGCCCGATCGATCAGCGCCGTGCCGATGCCGCGCCCGCGGTGGCGGCGGCGAACGCCGATCGCCGCGACGTGGGCGCCCCGGTCGCCGTCTCCACTCCCGCTGCCGTCTCCGCCCGCCTCGAGGGGCTCGAGCACGACCGTCCCGAGGACCCGTTCGGCGTCTGTGCCGCCGCTCGTTCCGCCGCGCTCGTCGCCGGCGACCAGGACGTTCTCCTCCGCGATCCGGGCCTCGACGTCCCCCGGCTCGAGCATGGCCGCGTCGAGGATGCGCCGGACCTCGAGCGCGTCGTCGTCGGTCGCGGTGCGGACGTACCCGACCGCCTCGCCGGGATCGTCCGGTCCCCTCTCGTCGGAGTCGTCCATTCGTCAGGTGCGTCGGTCGACCGTGGCTAACAGGTCGTCGATTTCAGGTCGATCCATGTTCGTCCGGCCGCGGTAGGTCGCGACGACCTCGAGGGCGTCGGGGTCGCTGATATCGAGGACGACGGCGGCGGGCATCCGCCCGACGAGGTCGAAGTGGCGACCGACCGGCCCGAGCCGAACGGGTTGGTCGAAGGCCTCGCCCGCGGTCGCCTCCGGGTCCGCACAGATCGGGAAGGGCAGGTCGTAGCGCTCCTGCCACTCCGCGACCCGGTCGCGGGGTTCGGGGACGATCGAGACGACCTGACAGCCCCGGTCGCGGAACTCTCCATAGCGGTCGGCGACGGCCCGGACCTGCCGGCGACACTGGCCGGCGTGGTGGTCCCGATGGAGCAACAGGAGGATCGCGTCGTGGGCCGGATCGGCGTCCTCGGTCGTCGTCGGGTCGGCCGGCGCGACCGGGTCCGTCAGGTCGGCGAGCGAGAGCGGGTCCGGCCCGGGACCGACGTTCGGAAAGGTCAGCTCGCGGGGAGATTCTGTCATACGCGGAGTACCACGGCGGTCGGGAAAGCGACTGGGCTTTCATCGGACAGGGGGGTGCTACCGTCGGCGTCGCCGGGGGCGGCCGAACCTCCCCGATCGAACGCGGTGCGCTCGCGGCGGACCCGCGATGAACCACGCGCGGTTTCACTTCCGCGTTCGGGTTCGAAGTAACGATTAAGTGACGGTGTCTCATACCCGATACCAATATGGGGAACACATTCGGCGATAACGTTAACAACCAGTCGAAAAAATCCCGCCCGAGAGGCGATTCTGGAACCGGAGAGCCGCGCGACAGTCGTCGATGTGACGAACCGTGAGCCTGATCGCAATCCTCGACATCGCGCACCCGGATCTCGCGCTGACGCCGACGATCCGCGACTGTCCCGAGGTCTCCATCGAGGTCGTCCCTCACTCCACGACGGATCCGGAGACCGGGCTGTTCTTCTACCTCGTCGAGGGGGCGGACGAGACGTTCGAGGACGTGCTCGAGCGGGATCACACGGTGACGGACTGGATGCTCGTCGACGATCTCGGCTCGACGCGGATCTATCGGTTCCAGCACGCCGAGGACACCGTGCTCATCTCGCCGATGACGACCGAACTCGGCGGACTGCTGTTGAACGCGGAGAGCACCGAGCGGGGCTGGACCAACCGCCTTCACCTCCCCGATCGGGAAGCGCTCGCCGAGCTCTGGGACTGCTGTGAGGAGCGGGACATCTCGTTCGAACTGCGCCGGATGTTCCGGCAGGACGAGTGGACCAGCGAGACGGTTCCGGAGGTGACCGACGAACAGCGCGCCGCGCTGGTCAGCGCCCACGAGGAAGGCTACTTCGAGGAGCCCCGCGAGACCTCGCTCGAGGAGCTCGCCGACCGTCTCGGCATCTCCCCGACGGCCGTCGGCGGCCGTATCCGCCGCGGGACCGGGAAACTCGTGGAGTCGACGCTCCGCGAGGAGTGACGCGCCTCCGGGCGGTGTCGACCGACCGCTGATCGAATCGCCCCTGCGACTGCGAGCGATTCGCCTCGAGTCGTCCCCGACGCTTCAAAAAGGTACGATATGGGACGCACTAACAATCAAGTAGGGGCTCGACGAACCGACCGTCGGTATGGACGCGACAGGAGATCGATACGACGTTATCGTGATCGGCGTCGGCGGGATGGGCAGTGCGACGGCCGCTCATCTCGCCGCTCGCGGCCGCGACGTGCTGGGACTCGAGCGCTACGACGTGCCCCACACGATGGGGTCCTCCCACGGGATCACGCGGATCATCCGGCGGGCCTACTACGAGCATCCCTCCTACATCCCGCTGATCGAACGGGCCTACGAGCTCTGGGACGACCTCGCGGACGAGACCGGCCGCGACGTGATCCACCGAACGGGATCGATCGACGCCGGTCCCGAGGACAACGTCGTCTTCGAGGGCTCGCTGCGATCCTGCGAGGAACACGACATCCCCCACGAGGTGCTCACGAGCGCGGAGGTGTCCGAGCGGTTCCCCGGCTACGACCTGCCGGAGGGGTACAAGGCCCTGTATCAGCCCGACGGCGGATTCGTCGTCCCCGAACAGGCCATCGTCGGTCACGTCGAGTCGGCCCAGGCGGCGGGGGCGGAGATACGCGCCCGCGAGCGGGTCCTCGAGTGGGAGCCGACGCCGGACGAGGGCGTCCGCGTCGACACCGACCGCGGGACCTACGAGGCCGACAACATGGTGCTCGCCGCCGGCGCCTGGAACGCCAAGTTCGCCGACGCGCTCGAGGGACTCGCGGTCCCCGAACGGCAGGTGCTCGGCTGGTTCCAGCCCGAGCGCCCGTCGACGTTCGAACCCGCGAACTTCCCGGTCTGGAACCTGAAGGTTCCCGAGGGGCGGTTCTACGGGCTACCGATCTACGACGTGCCGGGGTTCAAGATCGGCAAGTACCACCACCGCGACGAGCAGGTCGATCCGGACGACTACGAGACGGAACCCGACCGCGAGGACGAGCGACTCCTCCGCGAGGTCACCGAGAACTACTTCCCCGGGGCGGCCGGGCCGACGATGCGGCTCGCGACCTGCATGTTCACGAACTCCCCCGACGAGCACTTCATCCTCGATACGCTCCCCGAGCACCCGCAGGTGGCCGTGGGCGCTGGCTTCTCGGGCCACGGCTTCAAGTTCGCCAGCGTCATCGGCGAGATCCTCGCTGACCTCGCGGTCGACGGCGAGACCGACCACCCGATCGACATGTTCCGGCTCGATCGGTTCGACGACTGAGCCGCTCGCGTCCCCTCCTCGACTCGGCACCGATGGCTTCGGACGCTCGAATCGGTGGTGTCCGCGATCGGGTCCTCGTCCGAGGCGATACCGATTCGAACGGGTCGATACGTCGTCGATCGATCGCCGACTCGAGGGCGGTCGGTCGGGACCCGATCACACCACCGGTTGTTATACGCCGCAGATTATCCACCCGGATAGCTATGCTCGATCGCCGGGTGCAATCGTGATATATGAGCACAGGGAACATACTTCCTGACAGCGCGGGAACCGTCGTCGTCGGCGCCGGCTGCGTCGGCTGTAGCGCCGCCTACCATCTCACTCGCCTCGGTCGCGAGGACGTCGTCGTCGTCGATCAGGGGCCGCTGTTCGAGACCGGCGGCTCCACCTCCCACGCCCCGGGGCTGGTGTTCCAGACGGGCGGCAACAAGCTGATGACGCGGATGGCGTCGTACACGCGCGAGCTGTACGAGGACCTCGAGAGCTTCCGGACCTGCGGGGGCATCGAGGTCGCGTACACCGAGGACCGCTGGGAGTTCCTCAAACGAAAGCGCGAGCGCGGCCAGTCCTACGGAATCGAGGGCGGAGAACTCCTCTCGCCGGCCGAGGTCGCCGACCGCATCCCGCAGATCGACGAATCGGTCATTCGCGGCGGCTACTACGTCCCGACGGACGGCAAGGCCCACGCCGTCGACGCCTCCGCGTCGATGGCCGAGGCGGCCCGCGACGACGGGGCCGAGTTCTACGGCGAGACGACGGTGACGGACCTCGAGGTCGAAGACGGCGAGATCCGGGCCGTCGTCACGGACCGCGGCCGCATCGCGGCCGACGAGGTGTTGCTCGCGACGAACATCTGGGGCCCGCTGTTCGGGGACATGGTCGACGTCGATATCCCGCTGATCCCCTGTGCTCACCAGTACCTCGTCGCGGACGAACTCCCGGAGCTGGCGGGGGCGAGCCGCGAGATCGAGCAGCCGCTGTTGCGCCACCAGGACCGGTCGCTGTACTTCCGCCAGCACGGCGAGGGGTACGGTATCGGCTCGTACAACCACGACTCGCTGCTGGTCGATCCCGAGGACATCTACGGCCCCGAGAAGCTCGAGGACCTGGGACTCGAGTACCCGTCGCTGCGGGAGTTCACCGACGAGCACTTCCACGAGAACACCCATCCGGACCACGACCAGGCGGCCGCCGACGCGGCCAGCGAACTCGTCCCCTCGCTGGCCGACGCCGAGTTCGAGTCCGCGATCAACGGGATGTTCTGTTTCACCCCCGACGGGATGCCGATCCTCGGCCCGACCGAGGAGATCGACGGGCTCTGGTGGGCGCTCGCGATCTGGGTCACCCAGTCGGGCGGCGCCGGGAGCATCGTCGCCCACTGGATGGAAGACGGCGTCCCCCGCCTCGACGGCGAGCGCGTCGACGCGACGGGCGCGCACATCTCGCGGTTCCAGCCCCACGCGGGCTCGCGGGAGTACACGCGGGGACGCGGTGCACAGCAGTACCAGGAGGTTTACCAGCTGATCCACCCGCGCGAACAGCCCGAGGGCCAGCGCGGGCTCCGCCGAAGTCCGTTCTACGGACGTCAGGACGAGCTGGGCGCGGAGTTCTACGATTCGGGCGGCTGGGAGACCCCGCAGTGGTACGAGACCAACGAGGCCCTGCTCGAGGAGTACGACGTGCCCGCCAGGCCCGACTGGCTCGACCGCAACTGGTCGAAGGCGCAGGGCGTCGAGCACCAGGCCGTCCGCGACCGCGTCGCGATGGTCGACATGACCACCTACACCGGGATCGAGGTGACCGGCGACGGTGCGACCGACCTCCTCCAGCGACTCCTGACGAACGACGTCGACGTCTCGCCGGGGCGAATCCGCTACGCGGCGATGTGCAACGAAGACGGGGGCATCCTCGCGGACGTGACGGTCGCGCGGCTCGCGGAGGATCGCTACACGGTGTTCACGGGCGGCGGGAACTCCGCGACGCTGCACTCGCGGTGGATCCGCGAGCACGCGCCCGACGACGGCTCGGTGTCGGTGACGACCCGCGACTCCGATATGTGCGGGATCGGCGTCTTCGGCCCCGAGGCCCGCGAGGTCCTGTCGTCGCTCGTCGAGGCGGACCTCTCGAACGACGCGTTCCCGTTCTACACCGCTCGGGAGACCTACCTCGAGAGCGTCCCGGTCACGATGCTCCGGCTCTCCTACGCCGGCGAGTTAGGGTGGGAACTGTACGCGCCGATGGAGTACGGCGCGCGGCTCTGGGAGCTGATCGAGGACGCCGGCGAGGAGTACGGCATCGTCCCGATGGGGTGGGAAGCCCTCAACTCGACGAGCATGGAGAAGGGGTTCCGGCTGTGGGGGAGCGACGTCACGCCGGAGTACAACCCCTACGAGGCGGGGATCGGCTTCGCGGTCGACCTCGAGACGGACTTTATCGGAAAGGAGACGCTGCTCGAGGCCCGCGAGAACGGGATCGACCGGAAGCTCGCGCCGATCACGCTCGACGAGCCCGGCGCGCTCGTCGACGCCGGCCACCCGGTGCTCGAACCCGGCGGCGACGAGGTGCTCGGCTACGTCTCCCGAGCGGACTACGGCTACACGATCGACGCCGGGATCGCCTACGCCTACCTGCCGGCGGCCGACGCCGAACCCGGCCGCGACGTCGAGATCAGCTACGAGAACGACCGGTACGCCGCGACGGTCCGGGACGAGCCGCTGTTCGATCCCGACCGCGAGAAGATGATCCGGTGAACGATGAGCCAGGAGTTCGCCCCCGTCGCGTTCGACGACATCGAAGCGGCCCGCGACCGGCTCGACGACGAGTCGGTCGTCAAGCGCACGCCGGTCGAGCGGAGCACGTCCCTCGACGACCTGACCGGCGGCGAGGTCCACCTCAAGATGGAGCACCTCCAGTGGACGGGCTCGTTCAAGACCCGCGGCGCGTACAACAGGATCGCACAGTCCGTCGCCGACGGCGGCACGGAGCGGGTCGTCGCGGCCAGCGCGGGCAACCACGCCCAGGGCGTCGCGCTCGCGGCGACGAAACTGGGCGTCGACTCCACGATCGTCATGCCCCGCGGCGCGCCCCAGGCGAAGGTCGACGCCACCCGGAGCTACGGCGCCGACGTCGAACTCGTCGGCAGCGACTTCCGGGAGGCGATGGCCCACGCGAAGGGCCTCGTCGACGACGACGCGACGGAGTTCGTCCACGCCTACGACGACCCCGCGATCGTCGCCGGCCAGGGGACCCTCGGCCTCGAGATGTACGACGACCTCCCGTCGGTCGACACCGTCGTGGTCCCGATCGGCGGTGGCGGCCTCGTTTCGGGGATCGCGACGGCCTTCGCCGAGCGCTCGCCGGAGACGCGCATCGTCGGCGTGCAGGCGGCCGGCGCGGCGACCGTGGCCGAGAGTCTCCGGAAGGGGACGGCCGTCTCGCTCGACTCGGTCGACACGATCGCCGACGGCATCGCGACCGGCGGCGTCTCGGAGCTGACGCTCTCGCTGATCGACGAGCACGTCGACGAGGTGGTCACCGTTACCGACGGCGAGATCGCCCGCGCGGTGCTCCTGTTGCTCGAGCGGGCAAAACAGGTGGTCGAGGGGGCCGGCGCGGCGTCGGTCGCCGCGATCGTCAGCGACGAACTCGACGTGCGCGGCGAGACAGTGATGCCCCTGTTGAGCGGCGGGAACCTCGACATGACGATGTTACAGACGGTGCTCGTCCACGCGCTGACCGACCGCGAGCAACTGCTCCGGTTGCGCGTCCGCATCGACGACCGACCGGGGAAGATGGAGGAGGTCTCCGGGCTCATCGCCGACCACGGCGCCAACATCCAGACCGTCCGACACGACCGCTCGGCGCCCGAACTGGACGTGGGCGAGGCCCACCTCGTCTTCCAGATCGAGACCAGCGGCTCGAGCCAATCGCGGACGATCGTCCGGTCGATTCGCGATCACGGGTACGAGGTCCGACACGTGAACGCGTGACTTTCCCCACTCTTCTCGCTAACCGGTTCGGTCGGCGGTATAAAAGCGACGCCGGTTATTAAGATCAATCTTGATTGCGGTACTTGTTATTCTTCACCACGGTGCGTGAGATCATGGAACACATTGGCGCAACACCTGTGCCGGAGCGGAACGAGGGTGCGTTCGTCGATTCGCCCGTGAGCGAACTCGAGAGGGATCGACCGAGCGAGCGAGTTATCGGACGCCGGTGGCGTGTGATCGGCGATGAGTGACCGCGAACGGGACGGAGAGGGAGCGGTCCGAACGTTCCTCGACGAACTCGATCCGATCGTCTTCGGGGTCGGATTCGTCGTCGCCGCGCTGGTCGTCGCGGCGTTTCTCTTCCGGGAGAGCCAAACGCTCGCGCTCATGGAGGGAACCAACGAGTACCTCTGGACGAGTTTCGGCTGGGCGTATCTCGTGTCGATGTTCGCGCTCGTGGCGTTCGTGTTGTTCCTCATCTTCGGTCCCTGGGGCAACATCAAGCTGGGCGAGCCGGACGAGGACCCCGAGTTCAGCTTTCTCGCGTACTTCGCGATGCTGTACTCCGCGGGGATCGCCGCCGGCATCGTCTTCTGGGGGCCGGCGGAGGCGATCTTCCACTACTCGACCCCGTCGCCCTTCTCGGGGGTCGAAGCCGAGTCGACAGCCGCGGCCGTCAGCGCGCTCCAGTACACGTTCTTCCACTGGGGACTCTCGGCGTGGTCGGCGTACGTGATCGTGGCGATTCCGATCGCCTACTTCGCCTACCGTCGGGACGCGCCGATGCGCATCTCGACGATCATCGGGCCCATCATCGGGTTCGACAACCTCGACAGCCCCTGGGCGAAGCTCGTGGACGTCCTCGCCGTGTTCGCCACCATCGGCGGCATCGCGACGACGCTCGGGCTGGTCGGCAATCAGTTCCTCGTCGGCCTCGAGTACGCCGGCGGCGTCTCCTTTGGCGACGCGGGGACGGTGCTCGTGATCACGGGACTGACCGTCGCCTTTACCGCCTCGGTCGCGCTCGGCGTCGAGCGCGGGATCCGACGGATCTCGTACTTCAACATGGGACTGTTCGTCGTCCTGACGGCCGCGGCGTTCGTCCTCGGGCCGACGGTGTACATCATGACCGTCGGCACGCAGGCGCTGGGGGCGTACATCAACGAGTTCGTCTCGATGAGCTTCTTCATGGGCGCGGGCCAGACCGGTGGGCAGGGCGCCGACGCCGGCTTCGTCGGCGCCTGGACCGTCTTCTACTGGGCGTGGTGGTTCTCCTGGGCGCCGTTCGTCGGCCTCTTCATCGCCCGGATTTCCCGGGGACGGACCGTCCGGCAGGTCGCCGCGACCGGCGTCGTCGCGTCCACGGCCGTCACGATCCCCTGGTTCGCGACGATGGGCGGGACGTCCATCTTCCTGCAGTCGAGCGGCCAGGCCGACATCCTCGGGACGCTCGAGGCGTGGGGGTACAACGAGGCCGTCGCCGGCTACCCGCTGTTCGAGGCGCTGCCGGCGGGCGAGTTGCTCACCGTCCTCTTCCTCGTCCTGGTGACGACGTTCTTCGTGACGTCGGCGGACTCCTCGACGCTGGCGCTGGGGATGCTCACCACCGGCGGCAAGCGGAAGCCGTCGACGATCAACCGCGTCATCTGGGGCGCGCTCATGGGCGCGCTGGCCTCGCTGCTGATGGTCGCCGGCGGCACGACGGCGTTACAACAGGCCGCGATCATCGCCGGCGGTCCCTTCGCGATCATCACGCTGATCGCCGTCGGGGTCATGATCTGGGTCTTCGGCAGCCGTCGGGCGGTCTTCTTGCGCGAAGAGGACCGCTCGACCGCGCCGACCGGGTCGGCTACCCCCGACGACGATTGAGGGTGGCCGACGCGTCGAACGTCGACTCTCGACTGCGGTCGTCGTTTTCGTTTCGCCTCGGACGGTCGCGACGTTCCCCTCACTTCCGTCGCTGGACGGTCACGACACGGGAAACGCATATCGGGAGGTGTGGGACAGGTTACGGCCGCAGCACTCGCCACGCGATGCCGGGACGCAACAGCGTCGTGGCGGAACGCTCCAGCCTGAACACGCGGTAGAACGCGTCCGTGAGTTCGTCGTCCGCGTGGGCCTTCCGGATCAGTCGGTTCACGTATCTATTGAAGAGGTCGGTTCCCCGGGGTTTGGGGCCAGTCGTCTGCGGGAATTCGAAATCGGCGCCGACGGCCACTCGCCAGGCCTGTTCTATCAGGTCGGCGGCGCGCGGAAAGTACTCGAGCGCGAGATCGTCGAGCCCGTTCTCTGCGAGCGTTCGGTGGACCATCAGCGCGTCCAGCGCGCCGATCGACATCCCCTGCCCGTATACCGGATTGAAGCTGGCGATCGCGTCACCGGTCACGACGAGCCCGTCGGGGAACGCCTCGAGCTCGTCGTAGCGGCGCCTGATGCTCGACGGAAACGGATAGTGGCGGATCTCCTCGGAGGTCCACTCGCGTTCGGCCGGCAGCCGTCCCGCCTCGGCGACCGGGAAACTGTTCGCGAATGCGAGGAACGCGTCGGGGTCCGTCGGTGTGGTGTCCCCGTGGATTCCCTGGAGGATGAACTCCCACTGATCGTCTTCTATCGGGATCGCTGCGACCCCACGGGTGCGCGGCGGGGACGGCGGGACGAACAGAACGGTTCGTTCGCCCGTCGGTCTATCGAGACGGATCGTGCTGTAGGTCACGTCGACGGTCACTTCGTCGACGTCCGGCGCTCGGAATCCGTGCTCCTCGAGCCAGGCGGGCGTTCGGCTGGTTCGACCGGTCGCGTCGACGACGAGGTCCGCCGAGAGCGTCGCTCCGGTCCCGTCCTCATCGCGGTATCGCACCCCTCTAACGCCGTCTTTCGACTCGAATACGTAGTCCACGAACCGACACCCGTCGCGGAGATCGACGTTCTCCAGGTCTCGTACGCGTTCGCGAGTGACGTGCTCGAACAAGGCCCTGCTAGCGCAGAGCATCGGCAACCGATTCGGGCCATCAGCGAAGAACCCCCCGTTCTCGTAGTACTTCATCTCCGTCGCGGCATCGACCATGAGTCCGCCGTTCCGGATGACGTCTTCGCTGAAGCCGGGGAAAAAGTCCTCCAGCGTCGTTCGACCGGCCTCCAAAAGCACGTGTGGGTGGTCGGTCTGTGGCGCCCCGGCCCGCGTCTCGGGACCCTCCGGTAACGGATCGCGCTCGAGAACGGCGACCTCGTCGAACGCGTCGGAAACCGCCCTCGCGGCGGCGAGACCGGACATACTCGCACCGAGTATCACGGCTCGTCCACCGATTCGTCGGCCCATCGACGGATCGTATCGGTCGATGTTACCAAGTGTCATTCACTGGCCACGTGAGAGCTAGGCGCTTCCGAAAATCAACGTTTCGCTCAGAGACGTGGGAAAGACGGAGTGCTCTCGGAACTCGAGCGGACGCTACCCCCGATCAGTTCCGGCCGCGAGTCCCGAGGAGAGCAGTCGTGACCACCGCTAGCCGCCCTTGATCAACCGCAACACCGTCACGTGGTCGCTCTCGACGGGCTGATCCTCGGGAACGGGGCGACCGTCGACGAGGACGCTCACCTCGTGAGGGCTGAGATCGACCTCGCGGAGGAGGTCCTGATAGGTCGAGACCGTCTCGCCGTCCGCGGCCGTTCCCGACGCCGAGACCGCCTCGAGGTCGATCTCGTGGGTCGTCTCGCCCTTGACATCGACGGTGACGCGCATGATCGCTCTTGCGGGAGCGCGGACTTGAGCGCGTCGCTCTCGCCCTCGGCCGCGGACCGGCGGGCCGGCGCTGACGCGGGGTCCCATTAGTCGATCGTCGGCCCGTCGGGGCCGACCCCGTGTCGGGGTTCTCGGTCGCGCTTCCGCGCGGTCCGCCAGTGGCTGTACAGGCCGACGGCGAGCGCGCCGATGCCCAGCAGGAGGACGAGCAGGTCCAGCACGCCGCCGACGATCGGAATCAGTCCGAGGGCCGCGCCGATGACCAGCCCGACCACCAGCGCGAGCCACCGATTGCCGACGCCGACGAGCGAGAGGAGCCACGCCCCGACGGCGAAGCGACCGTAGACGATCCCGAGCCAGACGACGAGGACGAACGCGAACGCGCCGACGATCGAGAACGGGATTCCGACCACCGTGATCGCCAGCGCGATGAGCAGGATGGGGACGCCGACGAGGACGCCGAGCCCGGCCAGCCCGGACCGACCGGGCGCGCTCGAGACGCGGTCCGCGACTCCGTCAGAGAACCGGGGGAACAGGGCGAGCAACGCGGCTCCGAGCACGAGGTTCAGCGCCAGCGCGTACGCCGCGAACAGCCACGAGGCGATCGGCTGGATCGTCGGCGCGAGATCGACGCCGACCGACGAGTCCTGCTCGATGTCGCCGGCGACCGCGTCGGTGTTCCCTTGGAGGTCGCCGCCGTAGCGCAGGTCGCCCGCGATCGACGCGTCCTCACCCAGTTGGATCGTCTCGGCGCCGATCTCCGCGTCTCCCTCGAGCGTTCCGTCGACGACGACCGTTCCGGCGCCGATCGAGGTCGTCCCACCGACGACGCCCGCCTCGGTGATCGTCACGCTCCCGCCGGCGGCTTCGACGTCGCCCTCGACGGTCCCCGCGATCGTGACGCTGCCGGCCGCGACCTCGAGGTCGCCGCCGACGTCGCCCTCGATCCGGACGTCGCCGGCCACGCCGCTGACGTCGCCCGTCACGGTGCCTTCGACGATGACGGTGCCGCCGAACGCCTCGAGGCTGTCGACCGTCTCTCCTTCCTCGACGACGACCGTTCCGCCCGTTCGATCCGCCTGTGCCGCGACGGTCATCGGGACGGTGCCAGCGACGACGATTCCCACGAGAGCGACGACGAGTAGTGTCCGCGAGTTTATGTTATCTCCCATACACTACCGTACGACGAACGCTGAGAAAAATCCCACACGCAGTAGTCAGCACGACGGACTGTCTTTCCGCCGTGATTCGCTCCGTACGACGGTAACGCCGGGACGACCGTCCGGACGCGGACAAGGCAAGATTCACCTTCCGGCCGTCCCTTTCGAGCGGTATGAGCGAGGCCGACGTCGAGGCGGCGGAGCCGACTCCCGGGAAGACCGAAGTCTGGATCGAGAAGTACCGCCCGGAACGGCTCGACGAGATCAAGGGCCACGAGAACATCGTGCCGCGCCTGAAGCGGTACGTCGAGCAGGACGACCTCCCCCACCTCATGTTCGCGGGGCCGGCGGGAACCGGCAAGACGACCGCAGCACAGGCTATCGCCCGCGAAATCTACGACGACGACTGGCGCGAGAACTTCCTCGAACTGAACGCCTCCGACCAGCGCGGGATCGACGTCGTCCGCGACCGGATCAAGGACTTCGCGCGCTCGTCCTTCGGCGGCTACGATCACCGCATCATCTTCTTGGACGAGGCCGACGCGCTGACCTCCGACGCCCAGTCGGCGCTGCGCCGGACGATGGAGCAGTTCTCGAACAACACGCGCTTCATCCTCTCGTGTAACTACTCGAGCCAGATCATCGACCCCATTCAATCGCGGTGTGCGGTCTTCCGATTCACCGAACTCACAGAGGACGCCATCGAGGCCCAAGTCCGGGAAATCGCCGACAACGAGGGGATCGAGGTCACCGACGACGGCGTCGACGCGCTGGTCTACGCGTCCGACGGCGACATGCGAAAGGCGATCAACGGCCTCCAGGCGGCCGCCGTGATGGGCGAGACCGTCGACGAGGAGACCGTCTTCGCGATCACCGCCACCGCCCGCCCGGAGGAGGTCGAGGAGATGGTCGAGCACGCCATCGACGGCGACTTCACCGCCGCTCGCGCCGCCCTCGAGGACCTCCTGATGGAGCGCGGCCTCGCCGGCGGCGACGTCATCGATCAGCTCCACCGCTCGGCCTGGGAGTTCGACATCCCCGAGCGGGCGACGGTTCGGCTGCTCGAGCGACTTGGCGAAGTGGACTATCGGATCACTGAGGGCGCGAACGAGCGGCTGCAACTCGAGGCCATGCTGGCGTCGCTGGCCCTCGAGGACGAGGCCTGACCGCGGTTCGGTTTTCCCTCCGTTCGCTATTCGGGATCGGCCACCCCGTCGTAGTGACGCTCGCAGTAGTCGACGAGCGCCGCGAGCCACCGCCGAGCGACCACTCGAGGCGCGTCGTCGCCTTTCGTTTCCGGCGTCGGTCGTTCGTCAGGTTCGATCGCCGAGCCGTCCGGCGTTCGTATCGGGTCCGAATCGACGTCACCCTCGAGAATCGCCGCCGCAGTGTTGGCGTGGATCGTCCCCGCCTCGGGCCCGTAGCCGCCGCCCAGCACCGCGACGAGCGGGCGAGCGCCGACGTGCTCGGCGACGAGGCGGTCGCGCTCGTGGATCTCGCCGACCGTGAGCCGGAGGTTCCCCGTCGGATCGGCCGCGTGAACGTCCGCACCGGCGACGTAGACGACGAGATCGGGATCGACTCGCCGGAGCCACGGCGGGAGCAGTCGCTCGAGGACGGCGAGGGACGTCCGCCCGCCGGTGGCGGCCGGGAGCGGGACGTTGAGGTGGTTACCCGTCGCGTGCCCGCGGCCGGTCTCGTGGAGCCAGCCGGTGCCGGGAAACAGGTTCCAGCCGTGCATCGAGAACAGGAAGCTTCGGTCGCCGCGAGCGTCCCGCCGACGGCGAGCGCCTCCGCCCGCAGCTCCGGGTCGGCGCTCGAGACGGTTCGCGGGTCCGCCGGCGGGGACCCGAGGAGGCGCCGGAGCCGCCGCTCCGAACAGCACAGCCAGAGGTCCTCGAGGGTGGCCGGCGACGGCTCGACGCGGTCGACCGACAGCGACGACGCCTCGAGCAGCGCCGCCGCGTCCGCGTACCGCGAGAAGAGCCCGTACTCCGCGACGGCCGGATCGTCGAACCGTTCGGGGGCCGGATACCCGTCCGCCCGGACCAGCGTTCCGTTCACCACGGCTCTCGGCCCCTCGTTTCGACTCGAGTCCTCGTAAACCCCCGTCCGAAAACGGCCGCTGGCGCGCTCGAGTGCCTCCGTCAGTCGCCGTTCACGTCGGCTGGACCGACCCCACGGAACGCGAACGCGGTGCCCTCGCCCTCGGCGACGCCGACGTCCCAGCCGTGGGCGTCGGCGATCCGTTCGACGGGGCCGAGCTCGGACCCGGTGCCGTCGGCGGCGGTCAACCGGCCGTCGACGGGGGTCGTTTCCCGTCCGGTGGGGTCGACGTCGGTCCCTGCGGGGTGGCCGCTCACGGCGAACCCGTCGTCGGTCGCCCCGACGGTGACGATCGGAGCGTCGCCGCCGGTTTCGGCGGTCCCGTCCCCGGCGTCCTCGTCGTCGGCCCCGTCTCCGTCGGCGTCGACGCTCTCGACTGCCGCCCGCAACAGGTGTTCGAACAGCTCCCGCACCTGCGCCTTGTCGGCCTCGAGGACGCGGTCCTCGCCGGTCACGAGCCGCGCGTCGCCGGTGTCGACGGCGACCCAGGCCCGGCGCGCGACGTCAGTGACGGCGACGGGTTCGGTCTCGACGGCCACCGCGTCTCGACGGGCGACCGCGAGCAGTTCCGCGACGCGCTCGCGCAGGCGTTCCTGGGCCGTTTCGACCTCCGCGAAGTGCTCCGCGTCGCCGGTCTCCTCGGCGAGTTCGAGATAGCCCCGGGCGACGTTCAGCGACGTCCGGACGTCCGCCTCGAGGCTCTCGGCGATCGACTCGAGGCGCGCCTCGGCGGCCGCCAGCGCTCGCTCCCGGCGGTTCGCGTCGGTGACGTCGCTGTAGACGATCAGCCCCTCGGGGTTGTGAATCCCGTCATCGGCCGTCTCGGGGCCGTCGGCACCGTCGCGACTCGGGTCGGACCCGTCCGAATCGGCCGCCTCGAAGGGGATCAGCGTCAGGCGGAACTCGCGGACGCCGTCGACGGTCTCGCGCCGACTGCCCAGTTGCCGGCGGTCCCCGGTCCGCAGCGCCTCGATCAGCCTCTCCTGTCGGTGCTCGAGTCCCGGCGGGACGGTCGCCGCGTCGAGCGGCTCGCCGACGATCGCCGTCGAATCGGTGCCGAAGACGTCGGCAAAGGCGTCGTTGACGTCCCGGACGATCGGTCGGCCGCCGTCGATCTCGTAGCGGACCGCCGGTTCCGGGACGTTCGCGAACAGCGCTCGGGCGCGGTCGCGTTCCGCGGCGAGGCGGTCGCGCTCGGCCTCGAGTTCGTCGCGCTCGGCGGCCAGTCGCTCCCGATTCGCCTCGACGCGGTCCAGTTCCCGGCGCAGCCGATCGCGGTCGGTTCGAAGGCCAGACGCGGTCTCGAGGCGCTCGAGGGCGGCGGCGCCGAACCGTCCGCACGCGGCGAGGCGGTCGCGGTCCCGCTCGTCGAACGCCGCCGGGTCCTCGGCGGCGAGCAGGAGGAGGCCGACGTCGCCGACCGGCGCACAGCACAGCGACGTTACGCCCTCGAGGGGCGTCGTCAGGTCCTCGCGGGCCGCGAGATCGTCGATTCGGATCGGATCGCCGGTCCGCAGCGCCTCGTCGAGCGGGCCCTCCCGGGGGATCGGCTCGAGGTCGTTCGCCGCGACCGCCTCGGTGGTCGCCTGCGCCGTCAACTCGCCGAAGTGGACCGTCGACAGCCAGCCGTACTCGACCCCGGCGACGTCGGCGGCGATCTCGACCAGCCGCTGGAAGAGGGGACCGCGTTCCTCGCAGCCGGTGACCTCGGCGATCGACTCGAGGAGCCCGGCGGTCGGCCGTCCGGTCGCGTCACCGGTATCGGTCGCGTCATCGGTATCGCCCGTCTCGACGGCGTCCGACGCCGCGTCAGCGTCCGGATCTGCGGCGGGCAGCGCCGTCGGCGCGTCCTCGCGCTCGCCGGCGCACGCCCACTCGATCTCGTCCGCGAGGTGAGCGACGGCGTCGTCGGTATCCCGGCGGACGTAGCCGTCGATCCCGTCGGTCGCCCGCGCGGCCGACGGCGCGTACGCGGCCTCGGAGAAGAGTATCACCGGCGTCGGCCCACAGGCCCCGACGGCCTGGAGCAGCGTGGCGCCCGCCGCGGTCGTCGGCGTCGCAGCGAAGACGACGCAGTCGGCCTCGGCCGCCCAACTGTCCAGTTGATCGACCGCGTCCGGCGTCAGCGGCTGGACCAGCCGCTGTGGGCCCGAGTCGACGCCCTCGAGGGCGGCCGCGCCGTCGCGGGCCGCGGCGTCGGTCTCGGCGAGGTAGATCACCGTACGCGGTCGTGATCGCGGCGAGGGAGTCATGACCCTGGACTCGTATTCGTTTGCAGTGACCGACTCCCCCTATACTAATCCACCGGACGTATCGAACGCTGAGGCGGCCGAACCTGTTCGCCGCCTGCCACGAGTGGCTCGCGGTCGACCCCGCTCGTCGTCCGTCGACGATTGACTCGAGGCCACGTGCGCGACCCCGGTCTGGACTACCTTTTCGGCCGTCACCGTGAAACGTGGGTCCATGAACGTGACGCTTCTCAGCACGGGCGGTACCATCGCGAGCACCGACGCGGACGGCGGGGCGCGACCGACGCGAACGGGCGCGGAACTCCTCGAGGCCGTCCCGGAACTCGAGTCACACGCGTCACTCTCGGTCGAGTCGGTCGCGCAGGTACCGAGCTTCGAGATCGACGGCGAGACGCTCGAGACGATCGGCGAGCGGGTCCGCGAGCTCGAGGCCGATCCGACGGTCGACGCCGTCGTCGTCACGCACGGCACGGACACGATGGAGGAGACGGCCTACTACCTCGACGTCACCGTCCAGCCGGAGACGCCGGTGTTCCTGACGGGCGCCCAGCGCCGACCGGACGAGGTGAGCTCTGACGGGCCGAGCAACCTCCTGACGGCGGTCCGCGCCGCCGAAGCGTTCGCCGATCGCGACGCCGGCGGGACGTTCGTCGCGTTCAACGAGACGGTCCACAGCGCCCGCACGGTGACGAAGGCGCACACGTCCGCCCTCGAGGCGTTCCGCTCGCGGAACGCGGGGCCGGTCGCGACCGTCGACCGGAGCGGCGTCGCGATCCACCGCCGGCCCCGCAGCGAGACGCGACCGATCGAGGCGACGTCGCTCGCGGCGACCGTCTACACGATCAAGAGCGGGAGCGCCGTCACCGGCGACCTGGTCGACGCCGCCCTCGAGCGCGACGCGGACGGTCTCGTCCTCGAGGGGACGGGACTCGGAAATGCCACGGCGGGACTCGCCGACGCCGTCCGCGACGCGATCGAGGCGGGCGTCCCCGTCGTCGTCACGTCGCGCTGTCTCGAGGGGCGAGTCGCGCCGGTCTACGGCGGCGACGGCGGCGGCGAACGGCTTCGCGAGTACGGGGCCATCTTCGCCGCCGATCGCACCGCCCAGCAGGCCAGGCTTCGACTCGCGCTGGCGCTCACGGCGTTCGACGACGAGGACGCGATTCGGGAGGCGTTTTCGCCCGCTGACTCTCAGACGTAGTCGCTCTCGGCTTCGTACACCGATGGATCCTCCTTGTACTTCTCGGCGATCGTCTCGAGGGTGGTGAACTGTGCGTCCTCGTGACTCTTCACGTACTGGATGAACTCTTCGAACAGCGGGATCATGTGCGGGAGGCCGTGGATGTCCGGGTGGATCGTGAAGGTGTAGACGCCCGCGCCGCGGCGATTATAGAGGTAGTCGAACTGCCGCTTGTAGTACTGTTCGTACATCATCTCCGGATCCTTGTAGCCGGCGTGGTAGATCGGCTGCTTGATGAACAGCATCGGCGGAATGTCGTCGCGGTACCAGCTGATCGGAATCTCGACGATGTCGGTCTCCTCGCCGTACTGATAGGGTTCCATCCACGTCTCGGGCTCCTCGTCGTACTGGATCTTCTCCCAGCTGTCACCCTTCCGCATCCAGCCCGGTTCGAACATCCGCTCCATCAGGCTGCTGTCGTACAGGAAGCCGTGCTTCTCGACGAGTTCCGGCGTGTTCTCGCTGAACTCCCACCAGCTGGCGCGGTGGCCGACGGGCTCCGACCCGGTGACGTCCTCGATGAGGTCGATCGAGACCTCGAGGATCTCGTCTTCCTGCTCTCGGGAGAGGTCGGTCGGGTTCTCGTGAGAGTAGCCGTGGACGCCCAGTTCGTGGCCGTCGGCCGCGACCGCCTCGATCTCGTCGCGGAAGGTGTCGATCGTGTGGCCGGGGACGTACCACGACGTCTCGATGTCCTGCTCGTCGAAGAGCGCGAGCATCCGCGGGATGCCCTCGTTCCCGGCGGCCAGCCCCCGCGAGAGATCCGCGGGCGAGTCTTCGCCGCCGTACGAGCCGAGCCAGCCGGCGACGCAGTCCGCGTCGACGCCGATCGCGACATCAACAGTTCCCATAATGCGGCCGTAGCTCTCACGAACCAGTGGTAAAGAACTGTTTCACGGCCACTCGTGACCGTATTCGGAGCTGATCGGTCGCCGCCGATTACGGTACGCCGAGTCGAATCGTTACTCGAGGCCGCTCCGTAGAACCGCTACTCGAGCCCGCTCGAGAGAATCGCTACGTCGGTTCGCCGTCGGTCACGTGTCGGCTCGGTCGCTGTCGGCGTGGTCGGTCCGCGTCGCGACCGTCGTTCGAACCTCGCCGGCCCAGTAGCTGGCGACGATCCCGAGGGGAACGAGCCAGAGCGCGGCAAACGGCGCGTACCGCTCGAGGCTCCGCGGCGGGACGACGGCGACGAACCGGACGACGCCGAAGGCGGCCACGACCGTCAGTACCGTCACCGCCAGCAGCCGCGGGATCGCGGGGCCGCCGGCGGTCCGCCAGGGACGAAGCGAGTCCGCAGTTCGAACGTCGGCCGCGTAGAGGGCGAGCGCGCTCCCGACCGCACCGGTGGTCAGCGCGACCGCCGTATCGACGCCGAGGACGTACTGCCCCGCCGCGAGGTCGCCGAGGGCGATCGGCACCAGCGGAATCGCGAAGGCGAGTCCCGGTCCGCCGTTCCAGATCGCGTAGGCGAACGGGCCGATCGTGATCGTCACCGTCGCGGCGACGATCAGGACCGTGCTGACGTGATCGAACCCGAGCGACAGCGTGTCCAGCAGCGCGCCGTCGACCCTGACGGTCGCTCCCGCGTAGCTGACGGCGAACAGCCCGATCAGGGCGGCCAGAGACGCGACGGCGATCGCCGTTCGACGGCGCTCGAGGCCGACCAGTGGGTGGTCGAGAACGGTACCGACTGCGGATCGGAGGTCGAATCCGCGGCGGTCGTCGGTGCTCATGGCGACTCCGTGATGACGGCCGCGAGGCCGTCGTAATCGCGCTGGCCGTTGTCGAGATCGATCGCGTCCGGCGAGACCTCCCAGCCGGCCGCGTCGAAGGTGGCGGCGATCGACTTCCGGCCGCGGTCGTAGGAGATGACGTCGTGTTTCGGCCGCGCGGCCGAGTCCTCGTGGACCTGCATCGAGACGATTCCCTCGAACGACCAGCAGCGCACGTGAAAGCGGCCGCTGGCGCCGAAGTAGGATTCGGCGGCCGTCGCCTGCTGGCGGACGAACCGACCCTCGGTCCGGTCCCAGGCATAGCGCGTGTACTCGTCGGGGTCGCGAAGCCAGCCCTCGGCCTCGAGCACCTGCATGACGCTCTCGAGGCCGGACGCGTCGGTCTCGGTGTCTGGCACGAGGACGACGTTGATCGGCGACGTCGCGACGAACTTCTCGCGGTCGGTTCGGTTGGGTTCGGCAGCGGTCGCTCGATACTGGTAGCGCGCGATCGGTGTCTCGGTCTCGCGGGTAATCTGATCGTCGGTCCACCCGGCCACCGCGTTCGGCAGCGCGGCGGCTTCGGCCGTTCGATCCATCGGCGTCGCGTCGGGCGGCGACGGTAACGCGACGAGGCCACCGAGCGTCCCGACGGCGGCCAGTCCACCGGTCCGGAGCAGGGAGCGTCTCGATCGCATCGCTACCCCCCGATCGCTCGAATCGAGCGCCCGCGGCCGCCTCGAGTGACTTGTTCGGCGTTCTCCATCTCGACTCTTGCACGATAAAATCAATGGCAATAGTATATACCTTTTCAATGGGACGGCCGCGAGCTAACGAAACGTCCCACAGCAACCGACGGCTTCGGCCGTGCCCAACGATTTCGCCCGATTGAACGTTGCGGAACTGTTTTAGGCGCTGGCTGGCCAACACATACGTAATGAGCGAACTGGCGGACGAGTACCGCCTCGAGTACTTCGAGGAGGAAGGATTCGAACGCAAGGAGTGTCCGTCCTGTGGCGCGCACTTCTGGACCCGCGACCACGACCGGGAGACGTGCGGCGAGCCGCCCTGCGAGGAGTACGGCTTCATCGAGAACCCCGGCTTCGACGAGGAGTACAGTCTGACGGAGATGCGCGAGGTGTTCCTCTCGTACTTCGAGGACCACGACCACGAGCGGATCGATCCCTACCCCGTCGCCGCCAACCGCTGGCGCGACGACGTCCTGCTGACGCAGGCGTCGATCTACGACTTCCAGCCGCTGGTCACCAGCGGCGAGACGCCGCCGCCGGCGAATCCGCTGACGGTGTCCCAGCCCTGCATCCGGATGCAGGACATCGACAACGTCGGCAAGACCGGGCGGCACACGATGGCCTTCGAGATGATGGCCCACCACGCGTTCAACACGCGAGAGGACATCCCCGAGGACAAGTACGCCTACCACGGCGAGGTCTACTGGAAGGACCGCACCGTCGAGCTCTGCGACGGTTTGCTCGAGGAACTCGGCGCGGACATCAGCGAGGTCACCTACATCGAGGATCCCTGGGTCGGCGGCGGCAACGCCGGCCCCGCCATCGAGGTCATCTACCGCGGGCTCGAGATCGCCACGCTGGTCTTCATGTGCATGGAGCAGGACCCCGAGGGCGAGTACGAGCTCAAGGACGGGAACCGGTACTCCTACATGGACACCTACATCGTCGACACCGGCTACGGCCTCGAGCGGTGGACCTGGATGAGCCAGGGCACGGCGACGGTCTACGAGGCGATCTACCCGGAGATGATCGACTTCCTCAAGGACAACGCCGGCCTCTCCTACACCGACGAGGAGACCGAGGTCGTCTCCCGTGCCGCCCGCCTCTCCGGGCAGCTCGATATCGACGACGTCGACGACGTCGAGGCCGCCCGCGGCGATATTGCCGCCGAAATCGGCGTCTCCGTCGACGAACTGCGCGATCTCGTCGAGCCGCTCGAGGACATCTACGCCATCGCCGACCACTGCCGCACGCTGGCCTACATGCTCGGCGACGGTATCGTCCCCTCGAACGTCGGGACGGGCTACCTCGCGCGGATGGTCCTGCGTCGCACGAAGCGCCTCTGTGACAACGCCGGCGTCGACGCGCCGCTGGACGAACTCGTCGACATGCAGGCCGAGCGCCTCGAGTACGAGAACCGCGACACGATCCGCGACATCGTCCGCACCGAGGTCGAGAAGTACCGCGAGACCTTAGAGCGCGGCGGCCGCCGCGTCGAGTCGCTGGCCGAGGAGTACGCGGAACGGGGCGAGCCCATTCCGACCGAGGAGCTGATCGAACTCTACGACTCCCACGGCATCCAGCCCGATATGGTCGAGGAGATCGCCGAGGAGGCCGGCGCCGAGATCGACGTGCCGGACGACTTCTACAGCCTCGTCGCCCAGCGCCACGACACCCCCGAGGCCGTCGAGGCGGCCGACGAGGACGAGGAGGACCGCTTCGAGGACCTCCCCGAGACCGAGAAGCTCTACTACGACGACCAGCAGCGCACCCAGTTCGAGGCCGTCGTGCTCGACGTCTTCGAGCGCGAGGAGGGGTACGACGTCGTCCTCGATCAGACGATGTTCTACCCCGAGGGCGGTGGCCAACCCGCAGACACGGGGACGCTCTCGACCGACGACACGGCCGCCGAGGTCACGGACGTCCAGATCGAGGACGGCGTCATCCTCCACCGGGCCGACGAGAACCCCGGCAAGGGTGAGTTCGTCAACGGACAGATCGACGGCGGCCGCCGCCGGCAGCTGATGCGCCACCACACGGCGACCCACATCGTCATCCACGCGGCCCGACAGGTGCTGGGCGAGCACATCCGTCAGGCCGGCGCCCAGAAGGGCGTCGACTCCTCGCGGATCGACGTCCGCCACTACGACCGCATCTCCCGCGCGGACGTCAGGGAGATCGAATCGCTGGCGAACGAGCTCGTGATGGACAACGTTCAGGTCACCCAGGAGTGGCCCGACCGCCACGACGCGGAGGCCGAACACGGTTTCGACCTCTACCAGGGCGGGATCCCGCCGGGCGAGCAGATCCGGCTGATCCAGGTCGCCGACGATATCCAGGCCTGCGGCGGCACGCACGTCGCCCGGACCGGCGACATCGGCTCGATCAAGATCCTGAACACGGAACGCGTCCAGGACGGCGTCGAGCGCATCACCTTTGCGGCGGGCGAGGCTGCCATCGAGTCGACCCAGCGAACGGAGGACGCCCTCTACGAGGCCGCCGAAATCCTCGACGTCTCCCCCGAGGACGTGCCCGAGACCGCCGAACGCTTCTTCGAGGAGTGGAAGGCGCGCGGCAAGGAGATCGAGGACCTGACGGAACAGCTCGCCGCGGCCCGCGCCGGCGGCGGTGGCGGCGGCGAGGAGGTCGAGGTCGGCGACCGAACCGCGGTCGTCGACCGCATCGACGCCGATATGGACGAACTCCGCGCGACCGCGAACGCCCTCGTCGAGGAGGGGAAGATCGCCGTCCTCGGCAGCGGCCAGAGCGGGGCTCAGTTCGTCGTCGCGGTGCCCGACGACTCGAGCGTCAACGCCGGCGAGGTCGTCGGCGAACTCGCCGGCCGCGTCGGCGGCGGCGGCGGCGGCCCGCCGGACTTCGCGCAGGGCGGCGGTCCCAACGTCGAGGACTTAGACGCGGCGCTCGAGGACGCACCGGACGTGTTGCGGCAGATTCAGGACGTCTGATCGCTGTTCGGCTCTCCTATTCTTCTCGTCGGTCACCGTTTCGATGTATTCGGCTGTGTCCCGGCGGAACGCATCGACGAGCGATCCGGACTATGTCGTCGTCAATTCCCCGGTACGCGTATTCGGTGGTTCGGGAGATTACGACGATCGCCCCACCGTCAGATCAGCCGCAATCCGTTCAGTAGCGCGTCGATATCGCTCGAACTCGATCAGCTCGTCGGCGAGCCGCTCGTTTTCGTCGATCACCAGCTCGTGAAACTCCCTTGCCGCTCGGAGGGATTCCTCGATGAGTGCCGTCGATTCTATGACGATCGACGGCTCCTCCCCGGTTCGTCGATCCGGGTCGAGAGCGCTTTCTCGCGTATAGCACAATCTCACTCGAGTTCGGCGGCGACTGCCGACGGGTGACGCCACCAGTACGAATCAGGGTAGTACGGCAACTCTACCACGTAATCCTGGACATCATCGATGTACATCTCGTACCGGCACCGGAACACATCGTCTAACGTATCAATTCGAATCTGTTGTTCGGAAAGGTCGTAGTAGTCCGCTAATTTGTCCAGGTACATCTCGATCGCGTCACGACGGTTCACGGCGAGTTCGACTTCGTTCGGTACCGGATCGAGTTCGTGGAAGTAACACACCGTTTTCGGGAAGTGGTCTATTCGGGTCCGCAGTTCGGAGCGCGCTTTCTCTCGATATTCGGCGGTGTCCAGCACGGATTGCGTTTCCGTACTCAACCGTTCGTACCGGTCGATTGTGCCGCTCTCAACGGTCTCTGACGGAATTTCGTCCAGCAGAAAGTCAGCTTTCGCATCGTACAGAATGATCCTGCTGATCGGTGAATCGTACGGCGTGATCTCCTCGAGGTGATCGGTCTCTCGCAATTCAGCCAGTGCCGTCTCGTACCGATTCAGGGTCCTCTCGAGTTGTTGTGATAATGTGGTCACGTTACGTTCCTCCATCCAGTTTCGTCATTTGACCGTCGGAAGCCCGATTGTAAACGTAGTCACCTATCGTTATATTCGATCCGGATCGGTCGAGCCGTCGTCATAGTCTCGTCAAATCGCGACTCGAGATAGTATCGCTTCCTGCAAGAATACAGTGAAGATACCGAGAGTCGGAAAGAGAAGATCTCGTTTATTCGACCGAGTCTCGTTCGTTCGCGACCCACGATGGATGTCGCCACCAGAACGAGTCGGGGTACCAGGACCGCTCGATGTGAGGCGCCCGTTCGAGAATATCGTCGACGTGCGTTTCGTACGCCCGGCGAAATCGCTCGTCGATGTCCTCGAGACGGGACCGGTGCGCGTCGACGTCTCGCACGGAGTCCAACTCGTCGAGACCGAACTCGAGGGAATCTCGGCTCCAGATCATGTTGTCGAACGGGTCTGGAAGCGAGTCGTTCGTTTCGATATTCTCGACCATGTTCTCAAAGTGATCGATACGTGTCTCGAGCTCGCTACTGGCCTGCTCTTGGAACCAGTCGCTCGAGCGCAGTTCGTCGATCTCGGCTTTGAGTGATCGATATTCACTGGTGACCGTCGTATCGACCTCGTTTCGTGTTTCCTCGTTCGAGAGGAGGAATTCGATTCTCCCGACAGCGAAAGCATCCCGCTGAGCGCGTGTCGATTGAACGGATCTAGATCCTCGACGGACGCGTCCCGGACTGCTGAGACGCTCTCGCCGAGTGAATCGGCGTGCCGTTCGACTAATTCGTGATGTGGCATGATCGGGTATTGCAATTTTCCCGCGGTGATCTCCAGACGGTCGAGTCTCCCACCTTGTCGCTCAGGCTCCGTTCAACGACGAATCGAGTTCTTCGTCGACCTTCGACGGATGTCGCCACCAGAACGACTCCGGATAGTAGGGACGCTGGACCGTGGGGCACTCGGATCGGATCGTCTCGATGCCCTCCTCGTACCGCACCCGCAACACCTCATCCAGCGTTTCGAGACGGATTCGCTGTTCGTGGACGTCGATCGATTCGGTGGTATCGAGTTCGGTGAGCAGCGCTTCGATGCTGTCTCGCCATCCGAGATGTTGTTCGACTTCCATCTGGAGCGGTTCGAGTTCTAAGAAGTGGCTCACCTTTGCCGGGAACGATTCGAGTAAATACTCGAGTTCGGCGACCGCGTATCGTCGCACGTCAGGTGAACGCAGGAGTTCCTCCATCTCTTCCCGACACGTAGCGTACTCGGATTCCAACTCTAACATATCCACGTCCGTCTCGCGAAGCGCTCGTAGTAACCCCTTCACCTCCGTGTCCGCGACGAGGGCTGCCGAGAGGCTCGGCTCTTCGGCCGGTGGAAGCTGAGAGTAGTCCTCGATAGCGCTGAACCGGTCCAGTTGGTCACGATAGGATCTCAAGTACCGTTTTGTCCGTTCTTGTGAGGGATCAATCGCCATCGTGATCACCCCAGATCCATCCTGATCGCCTGATCGGCATCCACTCGATCATCGACGTACTCTCTCGGTGGTCGAGGCTTAAAGTACGTCTGGATTTCGCCATTTGCGTTCTTTGTTACGAGTTCGTTCGATGCCCGATCGTATACTGCCATATTCTGCTTGTCAAATTGATAGTACAGCTCGACATTCGAATCTTGGTTTGCAAGATTCGTCGCCTTAGTCCGGTACTCATCCTTACTCAACGTCGGGCTCCACTCGCTGGCGTGATCGCTGTGATGACGATTAAAGTTCGCTGCCGAGTCACCGGGCCCACCGGGTGACCATCGACCGGTCGCCTTGTTGTTCAGGGTTTTCTCCACATGCCGCACGTCCTGGCCCCGCTCGGCGACCCGCATCAGCGCGTTCGGATCGATGGCGTGGTCGTTCGTCGTGCGAACGATAGTCGTGACCAGTTCGTCGTCGGGCGAGGCCGACAGCAACTGGTGGGCGTCGCCCGAATCGAGGCGGTTGATCACCGTGACGCCGTCCTCGCCGTGTCTGTTGAGGAACGTGCCCAGCTGTTCGTGGGAACGGCTGAGGTCGTCGTACTTCCCTGGCGGGATATCGTCGACCAGCTCCCTGACCTTTTGGGCCGCCTGAGCCGACGAAAGCCCCGAAACGAGGTCGTCGGTCACCCGTCCACCGTCTGCAGCTACCTGCTTGACCATCCCAGTCTTCGATCCCGATCGCAGCCCCACCGAGAGGTCGCCGACGCCGCGACGCGCCTGCCGGAGCGCGTCGATGAGTTCGTCGGGGTTTCTGGCCGCTTTGGTCACGGAGCCGCCGTATGCCATCGAAGCGGCGAAGTGCAGGCTGTAGCCGGCGTACCAGCCGTCAGCGAACGCGTCGTGTTTGGCCGTCTGCGTGTGGGGGTTAAAGGGATTCTCCTGACGTTGCTGCTCCCTGACGCTCTCGGGGAGGCCTTCGACGATTTCTCTGACCGTCGTCTCCCCGAGCGCGTCTCGAACCTCCTGTAACGACTCGTATGTGTCGTGGGGCCGGGTGAACACCAAGACGAGGAGATCCGCCGTTTCCGATGCCCCGTGTGTGAACCCGGAGAGCGTTCCCGTCGTCCCGGCCGACAGCGAGCCGGTGGCGTACTCCTCGGCGAGGTCGGTATAGAACGCATTCTTCTGGAACGCGCGAACCTTGTCTTCGTTTCCGTGGACGTCGGCAACTTCGATGTAGACCTCGGCACCGCGTAGCGAATCGGCGATGAACCCTTCGTACGCCGACGTAAAGCGCGTGTATTCGTCAACTTCCTCGATACCGCTATAGTAGTTAGTGTCCCAGCTCCGGCCGTCTTTCGTCAACTCGCTCCGGGAGAGACCCGCCTCGTCTTCGATCGTGTACTCGAACTCGTACTCGTAGGTGTAAACGGGGTACGAGACCGTCCACCAAAGCACATCTTTCGTTCGCCATTCCGTGATGGTTTCCTCGTCGGCGTCAAGTGCCGTGATCCGCGGCGGTGTGGTGGTAAAGACCGTTGGATCCTCTTGGAACGATTCGCTGGCGTACGCGTCCGAGAGACCGTCACCCGTCGTATCGACTGCAGCGGGATCCGTTCCGAGTGTAACCTGCTCGGCATCGGTGAGACCGTTTCCAGTAGTGTCGCTAACTAACGGATCGGCTGATGCAGTCTTCGGTGTAAAGTACGGATCGAGGTCTGGATTGTCCTTCTCGTGAAGTGCTTCTTCGAGAGCCTTCGCGTCCTTCCAATTGTCGACGACCTCGATCTCCCAGCCCTCGAGTTGTTCGCGATCCGTCAATCCGTCGCCAGTCGTATCGATCCGTGCCGGATGATGCTCGGCGTAGGTGACCTGTGCGGTGAGCTTCGTCTCGTTGTTCTCCTCGTAGACGCGATAGTTGATGTCGACGGTCTCGTTGTCGCGGATGCCGTCGCCGCTGGTATCTAGAGCAATCGGATCGAGGTTCAGCGGTTCGCCGACGACGCCGGGTTCGCCGGTCGGCATCGAGAGATCCATCTCAGCGACGAGATCGGGAATCCCGTCGCCGTTGGTATCCTGCAGGTCGACGCCGGTCTGATTTTCGGCGACGCGCTTGAACGTCTCGGGGAGGTCTTCCTCCCGTTCGACGTGGTGGAAGTCGCCGCCGGTGATGGCCGCGATCTCGCGGAGTTCGTTCTCGTCGATGCTGTTCCCGAGGCCGATCGTACTGATCTCGACGCCGGCGTCGGCGGCGTCTTCGGCAACCGATAGCGGATAGGAGTCGCTGTTTGACTTTCCGTCAGACAATAGGATCATCACGTCCGAGCGGTTCTCCCAGCCTGCGCTCTCGAGGTGATCGAGGCCGACGCGGAGGCCGGCTTCGGTGTGGGTACCGCCGCCGGCGTCCAGTCGCTCGAGGCTGCGGTTGAGCGCGTCGCGGTCGGTCGTCAGCGATTGATCGAGGCTCGCACTCGAGTCGTAGCCGACCAGCCCGGCGCGTTCGTCGGTGGTGAGCGCGCCGACGAAGCGCTTGGCGGCGTCTTCGGCGTAGTCGATCGGCGCACCGCTCATACTGCCGCTCTCGTCGAGCACGAAGACGAAATCGGCTTTTTCGATCTCGGTGCCGTTTCCGACGCCGTCGTCGAGGTGTTCGTCGTCGAGGGTGATCGTATCGCTCGTCCGATCCTCCCAGTCGTCGATCCAGAACACCGAGAAAAAGGAGAAGTGGTCGACGTCGGCGGTCGCGACGCCGGCGTCGCGGTCGATCTCGGTCTCGACCGGCGTCCACGGCTCGTCGCTGTGGGGATCCCACGTGACGATCGAGAGATTCCCCTCGCGCTCGAGCGCCTCGCCGTCGAGAGGAATCTCGACGGTCGCCTCGTCGATCGGCGTCGCGTTCTCGATGCGTACCATCGGTCCGGCACGGTACGCGCTATCGGTCGCGGGCGTCTCGTCGGAAACCGAGATGTCGGTCTCGTGGAGGCCGTCCCCGCCGACGGCGACTGAAACGCCAGAGGATTCGTCGATGGCTTCAACGGTCTGGTATTCGTCGGGGGCGGGCCGTTCCCACACGATATCGTCCTCCGTAATACGAATCTCGTGGGTCGCTTCGACCGTTCGGTCGGCGTCGTGGTCCGCCGTCGCCGCCACGGTAACGGTCACATTTTCGGGGTTGGACCCCAGATCGACGAGCGTCGACCCGATCGCAGTCGTTCCCGCTTTTTCGCTGGTAGTGAACGAAACGGGATCGACGTCGGCGTTTCCATCGACCGTCACCGTGGCGTTGTCGTAGTTATAGGGACGAACGTCAGTCAGGATTGCCTGAAGCGACACTTGGACCGTCCCGTTTCGTTCGAATGGGCGCCCCTGCGTCAGCGACAGCGAGGGTTCGGTGTTTGCTTCGACCGTGTCGAACACTCGCTCCGTCTGCTTCCAGGCGTTTTCGAGGTGCGACAGCGCTTTCGCGCGGTCGTCCGGACCGATCGATCGGTCAGCGGACTTGCCTCGTTTCTTTCCCTTCCCAGAGGTATCCCGCGAAACGGTCCTATCGGCCCGTTCGAGGGCATTGATGGCGTTTCCGAGTGCACTCTCAACCTTCTGTCGCTGTCCGTGATTGCGGAACTCGCCTTCGTTTTCGGCGACGACAGTGGTCGCATCGGAGACGGCGAGGCGAGCGCTCGCGTTGCCCGCCGTGTACAGTTCTTCGCTAATCGCATCGACGACCGCTTCGTCGTCCTCAACGACTTCGCTCCGCAGTGTCGCGAGCGCCTGCTGTGCGTCAGCCAAGTGTTTGAAGGCTGCCTGCGAATCAGCGTATCGGACCCGACGGTACTCGTGCAGCGAAGCATTGATCGCTGCGACGGTATCGTTCGCCGCCGCCGTCGCGGCGTCGTCGTCCTCGATATCGAGCTCCTCGAGGCGCTCAGTCGCAGCGAGGATCGTCTCGAGCGTCGTGTTCTCCTCGAGATTCGGAACCGCGACGTTTGCATCGCCGCGGTCGTGTCCCGGCGGTCCGTCTTGACCCGGTGGTCCACCGCCCTTCTGACCGAGCGATCCATCGTTAGGCCCGGGAGCGTTACCGGGCTGGACTGCGAACGGAGACCGTTGCTCGTCCGCCGCACTCGCACTCGGTCCGCTCGCGAGTGCGGGCATAGCGACCAGCGAGGTCGCCAGTAGTACGGCGAAGAATACTGCACCCAATCGTTCTTTTTCGAACCCCATACCAGAGATATAATATTTACTGTATTTATAATTTCCCTTAATATAGGACATCAAGTTATAATGGGGGTAGGGTGTTCAACGATGAAAATAATGAATAATTTATAACTTCTACGAATAGTACCGGCTGCCATCGCTGAGGACCGCACGGAATCGAAACCGTCGCCTTTCTCGGCTGCCACACGTTCCGTATGCCCATCGCATCGAACGGGAGCGTCTCGCTGTACTACGACCGCGCCGGCGAGGGCGACCCAGTGGTCTTCGTCCCCGAAGCCGGCCTCGGCGGCTGGCTCTGGGGCTGGCAACACGCCGCCGTCGCCGGCCCCTACGAGGCCGTCGTCTGGGATCTCCGGGGTACCGGTCGCTCGGACGCACCGCCCGGCCCATATACGCTCGAGACGCTCGCGGACGACCTCGAGGCGGTCCTCTCGGAGTGCGAGATCCGGAAGGCACACCTCGTCGGCTGCGGGCTCGGCGGGGCCATCGCCCTCGAGGCCGCCCGGACCTCGAGTCGCGTCGCGACGCTGACGCTGTTTGGCACCGCGCCCCGAGGAGCGCAGTTCGACCTCGAACCGCTGTTCGCGCCGCCGGACGACCGCGAGGCGCTGGCCGATTCGCTCGAGGCGGGCCTCTCAGCCGAGTTCCTCGAGAGCCAGCCCGCCGACGTGCGCGAGGGGATCGTCGACTGGCGGGCCGACGGCGACGCCGACCGGGCGGGTTGGGAGGCACAGGTCGCGGCCCTCGAGGGATTCGACGCGACCGAGTGGCTCGTCGAGGTGACCCAGCCGACGCTGGTCTTCCACGGCGGCGCGGACGAACTGGTGTCCCCGTCGGCGGGGCGGACGTTGGCAGACGGATTGCCCCGCGGTGAGTTCACCGAGCTCGAGGATGCCGGCCACCTGGCGTTTATCGAGCGCTCGCGGGACGTCAACGATCGGGTGCTCGGCTTTCTCGAGGCCCACACCGACGACGAATAGGACGCCCGATTCGGGATCGAACGGTCGCCGGCAATTATCGATCGTTCTCGAGAGGGCGACCGACTGGGAATCGAGGCCGGATTCTCACTCCAAATTCCCCGAATAGTATATCCGGGAGAACTCGTCTGAGATGCTGGTACGGTTGATACTGTCTCCGACGACTACTTCCCATTCTCCGTCGAGTAACTGCTCGCCGTCTTCGACGCCGTACGTATCGAAAGCGGTCAACCCACCGATAGCAACGGAGCGATGCTCTGATACTGAGTCGAAGGTGTACTGTTGACGATAGGTATCGCTACTGCGTTCGCTTTTATCGTCCGCGGACGCGCTCTTCGTCAACCGAGTATTCAATGAAAACGAGAGACTAGTTGAGCCAGTTCCGCTATCGATGTCGACAGTCCCGGACGACGTCCCGACCGGAAGCCAGTTTCCCGGCCACGTCGTTTCGAAAAACGCTCCGTTCATACCGTCGATTTCGATTCTGGCATCGCGAAGCGGTGGCCCGTCGGGGCCGATTTCTATTTCGACCGTTACGACTCGAGTCCCGCTACGCCCGAGTTCGGTATCCTGCATCGGTCTGTATACGTATGCGTCGTAGCTCACGTGCTTGGTTCCGGTAGTACTCCCCATGTAGTGAGACAGTGCCTCGAAATCCGATTCCAACGCTAAATCGGCGTCAGAATCGGCACCAGAATCGGCGCTCGTACTCGATGAAATGGCGCCGAGGGCGAATCCCCCTGCGAGAACCCGACCGGCTGTCTCGAGGAGGCGCCGGCGACTGGTGTTGATTTCGCCATTTTCTAACGGCATATAACCCTCTTTATATCGGGCTGCATTTATAATCTGAGAATAATTTGATTGGTGCTATTTCCGGGGTGCCCACTATTGCCGTAAACTCATACCGGTTCAGTTGCGCATCGAGCTAGATTGCCACGCGGACACGCTCGATGAACGCGCTCACGTGCTTGCGATTGACCCCCCAGCTACTACGGACGCGGGGGTGGCAGTCCCGTTCGTGACGCTCTCGCTGGTACGTCGGGCCGAACGGTTTCCGGAACGGACGGCGGTCGTCGACGTCTCCGAGGAGCGGCTGTACGCCCCCGCGGAGACGATCCACGAGAACCGCGTCTCTTACGGCGAACTCTCGGCGATGGCGACGCGGACGGCCGAACACCTCTCCGCGCTGGGGGTCGGGGCCGGCGACGTCGTCTGTCTCCTCACGCGCAACCGCGTCGCGTCGCTCGCGCTCCTGTTCGCCTGTCGGCGGCTCGACGCCACTTTCTTCCCGATCTCCCACCGGTTGACGCCCGCGTCCGTCGAGCGCCCGTTCGACGCGATCGAACCCGATCTGGTCGTCTCCGAGGCGGCCCAGCGCGACCTCGTGCGCTCGATCCCCTTCGACCGGTCGGTGACCCTCGAGGAGCTCGCCGAGGCCGACCGGGACGCCGTCACCGACCCGGACGAGCGCGACCGCGGTTCCGAGTCCGACGCCCCGCTCGCGCTCCTCCACGGCGACGACGGCCGACCGCTCGTCGGCTACTCGGCCTCCGCGCTCGAGTGGAACTGCGTCTCGTCGCTCGTCGCGTGGGGGCTCTCGAGCGACGACGTCGTTCCGTTGACGCCGCCGCTCTCGAGTCCCGACGGGCTCGTCCGCGTCGCGCTGTCGGTGCTGTACGTCGGCGGCACCCTGCTGCTCGATCGGGCGTTCGATCCCGGCGATACGCTGACCGCGATCGCCGAGGAGAACGCGACGCTGCTCGCAGGTCGCGAGACGGCGATCCGCGACCTCGCCGCCGAGTCGGGGTTCGACGACGCGGTCGACTCGCTCGAGCGCGTGATCGTCGAGGGAGCGATCGAGGACGACGCGCTCGGGGCCTACCGCGACCGCAACGTCCCGGTCGCACGCGCGGACGGCCGCCTCGAGTGTCCGACGGCGTTCTGCCAGTCGTTCGACGCGGACGCCGAGGCGGACGACGTCGGCACGCCCGTCCCCGACTGCCGCGCGCGACTGGTCGACGAGTCGGGGACCGTCCTCGAGGGCGCGGCCGAGGGCCGACTCGAACTGTCTGGCCCGGTCGTGGCCGACGGCTACGTAAACGCTGCCGGAACCGACGACGGGAACTGGTACGCGTCGGCCGAGGAACAAAGCGACGACTACGGTGAGTCCGGCGACCGTGGTCGGTTCACCGACGGCCGGTTCGAAACGGGCGATCGGTACCGGCGCGACGAGGACGGCGCTTATCGGCCGCAGTGACTGCCGACCTCCCATCCTTCGTCCCCGGATTTCGGTGCTCTCGCTCGAGATCGGGACGGGCTAGCCGTCAGCGGTTGCGGCAACCCCGGTCCGGGACAGAAGGCATATCTTCCCTGAGTCGCCAATACGGGACGATGGAACAGCTTCGTATTGCCGTCCTGAACGCGGCTCATCGGGACGAGAACACGACGCGGAACTTCCGGCGCGAACTCGACGCTTCGCTCGCGGAGTTCGACGCTACCGAGGGCGAGGTGCCGGACGAGTTCGACTACGACGGCGCCGTCGTCACGGGGTCGCGGTCGTCGGTGTACTGGGACGAGGAGTGGATGCAACCGATCAAGGAGTGGGTCGGCGAGGCGATCGACCGTGGAATTCCGTTCCTCGGCGTCTGTTGGGGCCACCAGCTCCTGGCGGACGTCCTCGGCGGCACCGTCGAGGACATGGGCGCCTACGAAGTCGGCTACAGCGAGATCGAACACGACGGGAACTCGCGCCTCTTCGACGACATCGACGAGGAGTTCACCGCCTTCACCAGCCACTCCGACGAGGTTTCGGAACTTCCCCCCGGCGCCGAGCCCCTCGCCGAGAATCACTACTCCAACCACGGCTTCCGCAAGGACCGGGTCTTCGGCGTCCAGTTCCACCCCGAGTACGACACCAAGACCGCCCGCGAACTCGTCCACCGCAAGGACCTCTCCGACGACCGCCGCCAGTCGGTCCTCGACGAGATCACTGAGGAGAACTATCAACGGGCCTGCGAGGCGAAACTCGTCTTCGACAACTTCCTCGAGTTCGTCTGCGAGGTTCGAGCGGGCGAGGTCGCGGCCGAGACGGAGGCCGAGTCTCGGGAGGCCGCTCGAGTCGGCCGTTCTGACTAGCTCTTCCGTCTCGGAGCTCTCGGATTCCGTCCTCTCTCGTCTCTCGAGTAACCGTTTTCCGCGAGGCGAACCGTAGGCGGAGACGCGTCTCACGCCGGCATCGAATTGGGTCTCGAGAGAATCGGAAACACGTTCGAACGCGATTACGGCGGACAGTTCACCGAACCGGAACCGGATGAACTGATCAGTCGGCCGCGACCTCGAGGTTCGCTTCCTCCTCCTTGCCGATCGCTTCGACGATGAGTTCGGCGACGTCGACGATCTCGATCTCGTCCTCGTAGCCGCCGGTCTTGCGGCCGTCCTCGTACATCGTCATGCACATCGGACAGGCGACGACGAACTTCTCGACGCCGGGGCCGCTGTCGGTGTCCTCGAGAGCCTCCCGAATCCGTTCCTCGCTGGGCTTTGGCTCTTCCTCGAAGTCCATCCAGAGGCCGCCGCCGCCACCGCCACAACAGAAGGAGTTGTCGCGGTTGCGGGGCATCTCGTCGAGTTCACAGCCCGTGGCGCGGATGAGTTCGCGCGGGGCCTCGTACTCGTCGTTGTACCGGCCGAGATGGCAGGGGTCGTGGTAGGTGACCGTGTAGTCGAGTTCGGTGCCGTTCAGATTCAGTTTGCCCTCACGGACTAACTCTTCGACGGCCTGGGTCCAGTGGTAGACCTCGATCTCGCCGTCCGCGTTCCACTGCTCGTCGTACTCGAAGGGCATCATCGGATCGTCGGCGAACTCGTCGAAGTTGAGCTCCGGATACTCGTTCTCGAACGTGTTGTAGGAGTGGGGATCCGTACAGACGATTTTGTCGAACTCGCAGTCCTCCCAGGTCTCGACGTGGTGGCCGGCCAGTTCGACGTAGAGCAGTTCCTCGCCGACGCGGCGGATGTCGTTGCCGTCGTACTTCTCGTCGTCGAAGAGGATGCCGAAGCTGACGTCCGCCTCCTTCAGAATCGTCGCCAGCGAGCGGGCGACCTGCTTGTTGCGCTCGTCGTAGCTCGGGAAGTCGCCGACGTACCAGAGGTAGTCGACTTCCTCCTCGCGGGCGTCGGGGACGTCGAACTCGAGTTCCTCGCTCCAGTCACCGCGGTTGCGCGGCGAGTCGCCGAACGTGTTGCCGTTCTGCATGACGTTCTGGAAGACGTCCTGCATGCTGGGGGCCACGTCGCCCTGATCTGTCATCTGGCGGTTGAGCCGAGTGAAGGACTGGAGGTGCTCGATCTCGACGGGACAGGCGTCCATACAGGCCATGCAGGCCATGCAGGACTCCATCGTCTCCGTGTCGATCACGCTCGTCCCGCCATCGGCGATGATCGGCCGCTCCTCGCCGCCGGCCTCGAGGTCCTCCCGATACTTGCGGAGGTCGAGGATGACGTCGCGCGGGTCCAGCGGGCGGTTGGAGGCCTTCGCGGGGCAGACCGACGAACAGCGACCGCACTTGGTACAGGCGTCCTGGTCGAGGATCTCCTTCCAGGTGAAGTCGTCGATGGACTCGGCGTTGGTCGCGTCCAGATCAGACGGAACGTTGGGAAGGCGCCGCCCGGCCTTCTCGTCGCGCGTGACGACGTTCGCGAACGACGAGAGCATGTGGAACGGCTTGCCGGCGTGGGGGATCCACGCGATGAAGAAGAGCGCGAGCAGCGAGTGAGACCACCACGTCAGCCAGTGGAGCGTCTCGGCGTTGAAGCCGAGGTTGGCGACGGCAGTGTACCCCGCGCCGGTCGCTGCTCCGGTCGTCGGTAGACCGACCGCGTCGAAGGCCGTCGCCAGCCCGTAGCCGACGAAACTGACGACCTCGTGGTCCGGCATTCCGCTGATGTAGATGCGAAAGCCCTCGAGCAGGAAGCCGCCGACGCCGAGACCGAACAGCGTCCAGATGAAGATATCGTCCTCGTTAGAGGTGTGTCGGCCCCAGAGACGGTGATTCTGGACCCAGTAGCGCCGATAGAGCGCCATTCCGATCCCGACGACGAACAGCAGTCCCATCGCGTCGACGATGAACTGGTAGGTGAGATAGAAGTCGCCCTCCCAGAACGTCAACCCGAGCAGCAGTTCGGTTCCGTACTGTTCGGCGGCGATGATCGACGTCGCGATCAACAGCGTCAGGAACCCCCAGAGGATAAACGAGTGCATCAGGCCGCCGTAGAGATCCCTGTTGAACTGTTTCTCGTTCGAGATGACGATCTTCGCCGCGCTGACGATACGACTCGGTAGTTCGTTGAGCCGAGCGAACGGATCGCCGTCGCCCTCGGTGTACCGACTGAACCGCCGGTAGACGCCGTAGGCGAAGACGGCGAGCGTTACCGCGACCAGGAAATAGAACAGCACGTATTCCACGCCGCCGATTCCCAGGTAGGTCTCCCTGCTCACCTCCGACTGTGCTATGGTGTTCATGTACAATGACGTGGGAGGCTATGACTTAATTCTTGTCACGGCCCGCAGACCATACCCTACTGCCGTCTTGCGAAAATTCACCACGCACATCTAGTTTATAATAATTCACGATGTCTATTCTCAGCCCCAACGCTATCTGGCAACAGGCTTAAATAGCCGCCCGTCGGGAGTGTCCATCCATGAACGATAAAACCGAGGAACTCCGCGATATCTTCACCGACGTCACCGACGGCGAGGAAACCGTCACCGAATCGCAGGAGAACACCCGCGGATCGCTCGATCGCGACGAGCGGTCCGACGAAGAGCGTCTCGAGAGCGTCGTCCAGCAGATGCGCGAGCGCTACGGGTTCGACGTGTCGCTGTCCGACGACGAGCTCATCGAGGTCGCGCGAGGCTTCTACGACGGCGACAGCGACGCCGACATCGCCGCCGATCTCGACGTCGACGAGGAGACGGTCTTCGAGGCCCGCATGTCGCTGCACCTCGTGGGCGAGGACGACGCCGACGAGGTCGACCTCGCGGCGATCCGCGACCGCGAGGAGGACGACGCCACCCTCGCCGACGAGTACGACGTCAGCGAGCCACAGATCCGCCGCTACCGCCGCGTCGCCGCGGCCGAGGACGAGTCCCGCGCCGCCAACGACCGCTACCGCGACGAGTTCGACAGCGTCCTCGCCGACGCCGACCTCTCCGAGCGCATGACCACCGACGTCCGCGAGGACGGCCTCGAGGACGCGACCGAGGGAATGGAGACGGACGTAGAGTTCTAGAGACGAACTTTTTTAACGGGGTCCTCGCTCGCTTCGCTCGCTCGAACCCAGCCAAAAAACTTCGATGAAAAAAGGCCGAACGCTCGCTCCGCTCGCGTTCGGTACAACCGCTTTCCCTACCGCACAGCGAACGCTGTGGTTTCCCTCGAGATAACGCCTCCATTTCCACTCGAGAGGATTCCACTCCCGTCCGAGACTTTTTACGAGAAGGGGCGGCCAGACCGCCCGTGTCTCGAGCCCACGTTTCCTTCAGCGACCTGCGAACGGCCGCGTACTGTCCGCGAAAGTGTTACTACCAGCGGACGCGCGACGACGTCGACCGCGAGCCGCCGGATCGAGTCGAGTCCGTTCGAGCGCTCTCGACCCGCTACGCGGAACTGCTCGAGTCGCCGGCGGGCGCGCTCGAGGGCGAACCGATCGCCGTCCCACCGGTCAGCTACCGCGAGCGGTTGGCCGCGACCCGCGAGCGACTCGCGGCGCGCGAACAGTGGGACCGCCTCTGTGAACCCGACGAGCGGGACGTCCTCGCGACCGGCCGCCACTGCCGCGGGATCGTTCACAAGGTCCTCGCGGACCCCCTCGAGCCGGTACTGGTCTCGTCCGGCGAACCGCCGTCGGACGGCGTTTGGGAGCCCCAATCGGTCCACGCCGTCGCGGCCGCGAAGGCGCTGGCCTGGGAGCACCAGCAGTCGGTCGACCGCGCGTGGCTCGAGTACCCCGCCTACGGCGTGATTCGCTCGATCGACCTGACGACGCGGCGGAAAGCGCGATATCGACGCGCGCTCCGGACGGTGTGGGATCTCGACGGCCCGCCGGCCCGCACGACGAACCGCTCGAAGTGCGAGTCCTGCGAGTTCGCCGCCCAATGTGGCGTCCGGACCCGAACCCTGCGCTCGCTGTTGCCCGGATTCGGCTCGGGATGAGTCGGAACCTGATATCGGGCACAACGGCTTGTAAGTCACGAATTCAGACGTATAAGCGATCCTGTGGGAGTGATACCGAGAGACTTTTACTCGTAACCGAGTAGTGTGTTCTACGATGATGTGGCAAGACCTCGTCTTCCTCGCCGGAAGCGTCTTCTCGATCGCCGTCCTCGCCCCGACGATCCGGGACCCGGCCGCACAGGTCCCGCTGGGCTCGAGCGTCCCGTCGATGACGGTCGGGACCGTCTACTCGATTACCTACGCGACGATGGGGATGACCTTCTCCGCGCTCGGATCGTTCGGCGTCGCGACCATGTGGTCGTTGATCGCCTGTTACCGCTCGCCCGGTCCCGTCAGCGGACCGAAAACGATCGCCCGGTTCGTCGCGTCACTGCCCGGCCGCGCCCGGCGGTCCGTGACCGACGCGCTCGGTGCCGGACCGTCCGCGGCGACCGACGCAGAGCAAGCGGCCGACTGACCCTCGTTTTCGCCGTTTTCGCCGTTTCGTCCCCGATTCGACTTCGACTCCTGTTCAGTGCGCCTCGAGCCACGCCTCGATCTCGTCGGCCAGCGCCCCGCGGCGGTGGATCGTCTCCGACTCGAGGTCGACGACAGTGCTCGGGACCGTCTCGTCGATCGACGCGTACAGGTCGTCGGCCTCGAGGACGACCGCTTCGTCCAGTACCTGTCGGCCGATGTCCTCGATTCGCCGAGCACTGGGCTCCCCGCTGACGTTGGCGCTCGTGGCGGTGACCGGCCGGTCGGCGGCCTCGAGAAAGCGGAGCGCCGGCTCGCAGTCGGGGACCCGGACGCCGACCCGGTCGCGACCGGCCGTGAGAACGTCGGGCAGCGGCTCTCGCCGCCGACAGAGCAGCGTCACGGGGCCCGGCAGGAACTCGTCGGCGAACGCACGCTCGCGCTCGCTCGAGCGGACGTACCCCTCCTCGACGGCCGTCTCGAAGGTCGGCACGGCGAACGAGACCGGTTTCGAGCGATCCCGTCCCTTGGCTTCGAAGACCCGTTCGACGGCGTCGGGATCGAGCGCGTCTGCGCCGAGCCCGTAGACCGTCTCAGTCGGATACACCACCAGTTCGCCCGCGCGGACCGCTTCCGCGGCGCGCTCGAGAGCGTCCTCGTCCATACCCGTCTCTCGCCGCGTCGGCGACAAAAACGTAGCGTCACGCCGTCCGCTCCGCTCCTCGGAGCGGAAACGGTTCCCGTTCCGCGAGCCGACTCACTCGAGGCCCAGTTCCGACTCGAGGTCGTCGTACGGCGGGAACTCGGGCCACTCGGTGGCGACCCAGGCGCCGTCGATCGTCAGGTCGGACTCGAGTCCGAAGACGGCGACGCGCGGTTCGGTGATCCCCGCCATGCCGTCCAGATCGTTGACGACGCCGAGCGAGTCGGCGACGTCGTTGGCCGGATCGGCGAAGACGGGAAGCGGGAGGTCGTTCTCGTCGAGGAACGACGAGACCGCGTACGGCGTCGACGCGGTGAGACCGACGATCCGGTCGGCGCGGTCGAACCAGTCCCGCTCGTCGAGCTCGTCGTAGATGTACTTCGCGGCGAAGGAGCCGATCATCGGCGTGCAGACGAGGACCGTTCGTCCCTCGTCGGCGGCGACCTCGGAGAGGCTCCGGTCCTCCCAGAACTCGTCGGTGACCAGCGGGCGCGTGATATCGGGCGCCTCGTCGCCCGCCTCGAGGTGGTCCGCGGGGCCGAGGTCGGTGACCTCGAAGTCCGGCATCAGTCGTCACCTCCGGTCGCGGCCGCGTCGGCGCCGTCGCCGTAGGTCGACTCGAGGTAGTCGACGATGTTGGCGCTCTCGGCCATCGTGACGCCCGTGTTCTCGTCGACTACGACGGGAACGGTGCGGACGCCGGCGACCCGTTTGACGACGTCGCGCCGCGAGTGCATCGGTTCGACGAACCGCGATCGGTACTCCAGATCGTACTCGTTGAGCAGCCGAGCGACGCGTTCGCAGTAGGGACACGCCTGTAGCCGGTAGAACGTGATCGGTGCGTCGCTGGCCGGGGTGGCGGACGCTTCCATACTCGTTCGTTGGGGAAACGAGCGGGTAAACGTGTCGTCGGCGGCGAGGCGGACCCGCTACCTGCCGAGATGGTAAACGGTTAACCGATCCGGCTACAAGCCTCCACATCAATGGCGTTATCTCTGCCGTCCGCGGTCGTAGCCGCCGCCTACGAGGTGCCAGTCGTGGGTCTCGAGTTCGACGAGTCGACGGTGACGATTCTCGGCAGCATCGCCGTACTCCTGCTTATCGGATTCTCTGCGTTCTTCTCCTCCTCGGAGATCGCGATGTTCAACCTGCCGAAACACCGCCTCGAGGGGATGGTCGAGGAGGGCGTCCCGGGCGCCGAACTGGTCAAGTCACTCAAGGACGATCCCCACCGCCTTCTCGTGACGATTCTCGTCGGCAACAACATCGTCAACATCGCGATGTCCTCGATCGCGACGGCGATCCTGTCGCTGCACTTCGGCGGACTGGTCGGCGTGTTGCTGGCGACGTTCGGGATCACCGCGCTCGTCCTCCTGTTCGGCGAGAGCGTTCCCAAGTCCTACGCCGTCGAGAACGCCGCGTCGTGGTCGATCCGCATCTCGAGGCCGCTGAAGGCGACGGAGTACCTGTTGTTTCCGTTGATCATTCTCTTCGACTACCTCACCCGACAGGTCAACAGGCTCATCGGCTCGACCGGTGCGATCGAGTCGCCGTACGTCACCCGCGACGAGATCCAGGAGATGATCGAGTCCGGCGAACGCGAGGGCGTCTTGGAGGAGGAGGAACACGAGATGCTCCAGCGGATCTTCCGCTTCAACAACACCATCGTCAAGGAGGTCATGACGCCCCGATTGGACATGACCGCGGTCCCCAAGGACGCCGAGATCGACGAGGCCATCGAGACCTGTATCCAGAGCGGCCACGCCCGCGTGCCGGTCTACGAGGGCAGTCTCGACAACGTCCTCGGCGTCGTTCACATCCGCGATCTCGTTCGCGATCTGAACTACGGGGAGACCGAGGCCGAGAACCTGGCCCTGGAGGACCTCATCCAGCCGACGCTGCACGTCCCCGAGTCGAAGAACGTCGACGAACTGCTGACCGAGATGCGGGAAAACCGGATGCACATGGCGATCGTCATCGACGAGTTCGGCACCACCGAGGGGCTGGTGACCGTCGAGGACATGATCGAGGAGATCGTCGGCGAGATCCTCAAGTCCGGCGAGGACGAACCGATCGAACAGCTCGACGACCGCACCGTCATCGTCCGCGGCGAGGTCAACATCGAGGACGTCAACGAGGCCCTCGAGATCGACCTCCCCGAGGGCGAGGAGTTCGAGACCATCGCCGGCTTCATCTTCAACCGCGCGGGCCGGCTCGTCGAGGAGGGCGAGGAGATCACCTACGACGGCGTCCGCATCACCGTCGAGACCGTCGAGAACACCCGCATCATGAAGGCCAGGCTGCGGAAACTCGAGCAGCCGCCCGAACCCCTCGAGGAAGCGTCGGAGGAAGCGGAGTCCGACGAGGAGTCGGTCCCCTCGGAGTAGTCAGTCGTCGCCGTTAGCGGTCCTATCGGCCTCGAGCATTCGATCCCGGAGTTCTCGGCCTCGTTCGGAGTCGACCGTTAGCTCCGGGACGGGCACCGGTGATCCGTCCTCGTCGATCGCGACGAAGGTGAACGACGACTCGGTCGTCCGCTCGGTCTCGCCGGTTCTGGGCTCCTCGCGCCAGGCGCGCAGTCCGACGTGGACGCTCCGACGACCCGCGTCGTAGACGAAGGCCTCGACCATCGCGGTGTCGCCGATCCCGATCGGGCGCTCGAAGTCGAGTTCGTTCACCCGGGCGGTGACGCAGGTCTCGCCGGCGAATCGCATCGCCGACATCGCGCCGATCTCGTCGAGCCACTTCATGAGGTTGCCGCCGTGGAGCGTCTCGTTGTTGTTCGCGTGGTTCGGCTGCACCCGATATCGGTTCTTGATGTACGTGTCGAGTACGGTGGGCATAGCAGTACTCGAGAGGGGGACCCGAAAAAGCTTGCAGAAACGGGCAACTATGCGTCTCGACCCAGTTCGGCGAGCAGGTGGGAGACGTGGATCCGGTCGCTCGAGCCCTCCTGCATCTCGAACTCGATATCGGCGGCCAGCCGGTGGATGCGGGCCAGCCGCTCGCCCTGGTATCGCTTGCGAGCGACACCGAGGATCGAGTCGAGCACCTCGCCGCCGTCTAACCCCTCGTCGACCAGCAGGTCGTCGAGGGTCTTGCGGGCGTCCGTGAAGTCGCCGGCCTCGGCGTCGTCTAACATCCCCTCGACCTCGTCCTCGAGGCCGACCTCGCCGATGGTCTCGTAGGCCGCCTGCATCGTCAGTTCGCCCTCGTCCTCGACGGTGGTCTGGGCCGCCAGGATCGCCTGCCGGAGGTTGCCGTTCGCGTAGCCGGCGACGAACTCGAGGCCGTCCGCGTCGTACTCGACGCCCTCGGCCTCGACGATTCGCTCTAAGACGGCGACGGTCTCCTCGCTCGTGGGCGCGCGGACGGGAACGGGGAAACACCGCGAGCGGATCGGCGGAATGAGCTTCGTGGGCTGGCGGGTGGCGATGATAAACTGCGTCGTCCGGTGGTGTTGCTCCATGATCCGGCGCAGCGCCTGCTGGAAGTCCTCGCGGACGTCCTCGGCGTTGTCCAGCAGGACCGTCTTGTAGTCGCCGGAGACGGAGGCGTAACTCGCCGACTCCTTGAGGACGTGGTTGATCATGTCCCGCTTGGACATCGACGACCGGCCGACCAGGAACTGGGCGAACCGCGGGTCGTTCTTGATCTCGGTCTTCGTGCGCCCGAAGAAGTCGGCGACGTTGATCTCGATCAGGTCGTTGTCCGGGTCAGCGTGCGCCTCGCGGGCGAGCGCGCGCGCCGCCGCCGTCTTCCCGCTGCCGGGCGGGCCCTGCAGGAGGAGGTTGATCGGCTCGTCGACGGCCCGCTGGAGGTACTCGCGGGCGTCGTCCTGGGGCAACTCGGCCAGCTCGGGGGCGTGGGTGTCAGTCCACAGCGGCGCGTCCATCGGCCGTCCGTAGGGCCGGCCGGGGTAAGAATCGGTCGGTCCGTCGCCGCCGCTTCTCGTTACTCGCCGTCGGTCTCGCTCTCGTTGCCCGCACCGTTCCCACCCGCGACGTCGGCGAGCGTGAACGTCGTCTCGATGCGCTCGCCCTCGTACTCGAGCGGCGTCGCGTTCTCGGGGGCGCTCGGGTCGCCCGTCGCGACGAGCGCGGTCAGCTCGTCGTCGTCCTCGACGGTCGCGTTCTCGTCGAATTCGACGGTGACGTTCCCGTGTTCGCCGGGTCCGAATCCGTCGCTGGTCCCGACGACGGTGTCGTTCGCGTCCCGGACGGCGACGAATCCCTCCCGGGGCGTCGCGACGTCCGCTGTGATCGCGTCGTCGCTCGCCTCGACGATGTCGATCCCGGGCGTCGTGTGGAACGTGAGTTCGATCTCGCTGAGCTCCCCGTCGCCCTCGGTGTAGACGCCGACGGTTCGGTTGCCTGCCGCGAGGCCGGTCGTGTTGATCTCGAAGGTGACCTCGCCGGTCTCTCCGGCCCCCAGCTCCAGGGCCTGCTGCTCGAGGACGGCGCCGTCGAGTCGCAGTTCGACGCTCTGCTGGCTCCCCAGATCGCTCGGATTGGCGATCTCGGCGCTGACCTCGATCGTCTCGTTGGTCGTCGCCGAGTCGGGCGCGCTGAGGGACTCGACCCTGAAGGAGTCGTCGAGCGCGTCCTCGGTGTCGCCGGTCACCGTCGCGGTGTCCGAGACCGGGTAGCCGTCCGCGAGGTAGGGCTGATCGTCTTCGCCGTCGCTGTCGCCGTAGTCGTAGCTCTCGTCGCCGTCGCTGTCGCGGTGGACCGTCGCGGTGAGCTGACCGACGAGTTCGGTCTGGGCGTCCTCGCCGCGCTCGACGGTCACGTTCTCGTGGGTCCCCGCCTCGAGGTAGTCGGAGACGGCCACCGTCTCGCCGTCGCTCCCGGCCACGACGACGAAGCCGCCGTCAGAGAGGCTGACCTCGTCGACGGTGACCGATTCCCCGTCGCCGCGCTGGTCGTCGAACGTGATCGACGCGTCGGGATTCTCCTCGACGCCGAATATCGCGGGGGCCTGGAAGATGACGATCCCCGCCGCGAGTACGATCGCGATCGCGAGCAGGATCGCGCCGACCCGCTTGATCGTACCGAACGTCAGTCCTGAACTCATTGGGGGTGGTATCGTCCGTGGGTAGGGGCTCGACGGACGTAAAATACCGAGTCCGTTCGCACGGCGTGGAGCGGTTTCGCCGCCTTCGCGCGAGTCGAAATCGTTCGAAACCGTTCACGCCCGGCTCCGTCCCGTGGCTCGGCCGGTTGCGAGGGCACTCGGACCGAACGCGCGGACGCGATACCGACTCGAGCGCGCCGGCACTCCGAACCGTCGACCGCTCCCGAACCGCCGGAATCGCTCTCGAGTCAGTCCCCGCGGCTCGATGCCCTCTCGAGGCGGAGACGGCCCCAGTGGCCATCCGAAGGGGGTTTAGTGCCGGCAGCCGGAGGAGCCACTGATGCCACTGCGCGTGACGTTTCTGGGGACGGCCGGAGCGATCCCGACGACCGAGCGGAACCCGAGCGCGATCTTCGTCGCTCGAGAGGGCGAGGAGCTGCTGTTCGACGCCGGCGAGGGGACCCAGCGCCAGATGATGCGCTTCGGGACGGGGTTTTCGGTCTCGCACCTGTTCGTCACGCACCTCCACGGCGACCACGTCCTCGGGATTCCCGGGCTGCTCCAGACGATGGACTTCAACGACCGCGAGGAGCCGCTGGCGATCCACGCGCCCCACGGGACGCGCCGCCAGCTGAAGGGGCTGGTGAACGCCCTCGGAAACCGCCCCTCGTTTCCCGTCCGGATCAACGAGGTCGGCGACGGCGACGTGGCCTACCGCGCCGACGAGTACGAGGTCCGCGCGTTCGCGACCGACCACGACGCCCGCTCGGTCGGCTACGCCCTCGTCGAGGACGACCGCAAGGGCCGATTCGACCGCGAGCGCGCCGAAGAGTTGGGGGTACCGGTGGGACCGAAGTTCTCGAAACTCCACGAGGGCGAGCCGGTCGAACTCGAGGACGGGACCGTCGTCGAACCCGAGCAGGTCGTCGGCGACCCCCGTCCCGGCCGGTCGATCGTGTACACCGGCGACACCCGCCCCGCGGCGGCGACGGTCGAGGCCGCCGACGAGCCCGATCTGCTGATCCACGACGCCACGTTCGCCGACGATCGGGCCGACCGCGCCGCCGAGACGGCCCACTCGACGGCCCGCCAGGCCGCCGAGATCGCCACCCGGGCCGGCGCGGATCGGCTCGCGCTGATGCACCTCTCCTCGCGCTACGCGGGTCACACCGACGACCACGAGGCACAGGCCCGCGAGGTCTTCGCGGGCGACGCCGGGAGCGTTTTCGTCCCCGACGACGGCGACGAACTCGAGATTCCGTATCCGGACGGCGAATCGGAATAGCTCGGATCGAACCTCGGGCTCCGTTTCCGAGCGGCTCGACTATCCGTCGCCGATCGAGACAGAAGTCTACAGAGCGCTCGAGCCGTCACAACCGGCGTGCGGTGGCGCACGCTTGACTGCGGTGAGTCATCGACGAACCGCAGTCCGAACTCGTGCGAAGTCTTCGCTCGTGAAACTCGCGAAGACTTGTCAGAGCTTGCTCTGACTGTGGATGAGCGAGTGAACGTCGTGAACGAGCGTAGCGCGGAACCAACGGTTCCGCGGACCGTGCGAACGGGCGCTCCGCGCCCGTGAGCAGAAACCGGCTGGGGAGGGCGTGGTGAGTCCCCGTTGCCACGGTAGCAGGACACTTCGTTTCACCATCGCCTCCATCCAGTCTACGTTCAATACGTACCTCGACGACATCGTGCGAACCCGCGCCGGATTTATACTCGACTCGCCCCTATGGCCCGCTGTGAGTACGCGAACGAGTGCGCTCGATGCGGTCGTCTTCGGAGTCGACATCCAGAGCGGCGACGTGCGCGGGGACGCCCCGTCGTACGCGCTGGCGGTCTACGACGGCGAGGACGTCACTCGAGACGTCGTCACCCACCGCAAGCTCCGGCGACTGATCGACGACGAGGAGCCGGCGATCGTCGCGACGGACAATATGTACGAGCTGGCCGCCGACAAAGACCAGCTCATCCACTTTCTGGGCTCCCTGCCCGCCGGGACGAAGCTCGTCCAGGTGACCGGCGCCGAACAGCCCGAACCGCTCTCCAGGGTCGCGAAACGCCACGGCATCCCTTACGGGAAGGATCCCATGCAGGAGGCCGAGGCCGCGGCCCGGCTGGCCGCCCACAACGTCGGCCACGAGGTCTCCGCGTTCACGGACACCACGACGGTCAAGGTCTCGAGGGGGCGCTCGACCGGCAGCGGCGGCTGGAGCGAGGATCGCTACACCCGCCGCATCCACGGCTCGGTCAGGAAACGGGCCCGCGAGGTCGAGTCCGAACTCGAGGACGCCAACCTCGAGTACGAGCGGGACGTCCGGGAGGCCTACGGCGGCTTCGCCAACGCGGTCTTCACCGTCGAGGCCCGTCCGCAGGACATCCCCGTCTCGCGCAATCGATCGGGCGACGTCCGCGTCGAAATCGAGCGCGAGCGCCGCGACGGCATCGAGTTCAGGCCGCTCGTCAAGCGCCGCGACCACGTCATCGTCGGCATCGACCCCGGGACGACGACCGCGGTCGCCATCGTCTCGCTCGAGGGCGAGGTGTTGGACGTCTGGAGCTCTCGCACCAGCGACACCGCCGACGTGATCGAGTGGATCGTCGAGCGGGGCCGGCCGATCATCGTCGCCGCGGACGTGACGCCGATGCCCGAGACGGTCGAGAAGTTCCGCCGGAGCTTCGACGCCGCGGGCTGGGCCCCCGACAGCGATCTCCCGGTCGACGAGAAACAGCACCGCACGCGCGAGGAACCCTACGATAACGACCACCAGCGCGACGCGATGGCCGCGGCGCTGTACGCCGTCGACGCCCACGAGGATCAGTTCGACCGCATCGCCGACAAACTCCCGCCGGGGATCGACCGCGGCGAGGTCACTGCCCGCGTCGTCGCCGGCGAGGAGAGCGTCGAGGCCGTTCTCACGGACCTGAACGACGACGATACCGGCGGCGAAGAGGAGTCGACCGAACACGAACCCCGCGAACTCACCGAGGAGGAAAAGCGGATCAAACAGCTCGAGCGACAGGTCGAACGCCTCCAGGACCACGTCGAGACCCTCGAGGGCCGCGTCGAGGAGCGCGACGAGCGCATCGAGGAACTCGAGTCGGAACTCACCCTCAAGCGCCGCGAGGAGCGCACGCAGGTCCGCAAGGACCGCGAGGTCAGCCGCTTGGAGCGGAAGGCCGATCGCTTGGAGAGCGAGCGCGACGCGGCCCGGGAGGAGGTCGACGAACTCGAGTCGAAGGTCGAGCGGATGAAGGCCCTCTGGAAGCTCGACCACTCGAACTTCAGCGACGTCTCCGCGAAGAAGGAGGGGCTGGTCCCGGTCAAGGTCGTCGAGAAGTTCACCAAGGGCGCGATCCGCGAGGCCGACGACCAGTACGGGATCGCTTCCGACGACGTCGTCTACCTTCGCGACGCCAGCGGTGCGGGCCGATCGACGGCCGAACTGCTCGCGGGGTTCGAACCACGCGTCATCCTGAAGGACGGCGGGCTCTCGGAGATCGCCGACGAGATCCTCTTCGAGGAGGAGATCCCGGTCGGCCCCGCCGACGACGTCGCCATGCAGGAGGTCGACGAACTCGCCGTCGCCCGCGAGGACGACGTCGAGGCCGTCATCGACGACTGGCACGACCGCGCCGAGGAACGCCGGCGCGATCGAAAGGCGTCGATGGTCGATCAACTCATCAGCGAACACCGCGCCGGCGACAACGAGGTCTGACTACTCCGGCGAGTCCACCGGCGACAGCACCTGCGGTACCTCCTCGAGTTCGACTTCCTCGGTCAGTTCCTCGGGCTGATCGACTGGCCCGTTGACGAACAGCGCGTGTACGATGAAGCCGATCGCGACGAGGCCGAGGACGGCGATCGAGGTCTCGATCTCGATCGCAGTCGCGTAGCCGATCCCCGCGCCGAGGCCGAGGCTCGCGGCGATACACAGCAAGACGAGATCGTAGTAGTGCAGTGAGTAGCCCATACGCGAACACGTCGACGGATCGCCAAAACGTTTCGGAGCGCACTCGCAACGGTGGTATGCCGCCGTCGACGCCGCGCTCACCGGCTGGCGATCGGCCGATCAGAACATCCCGAAGTTCTGGAGCATCCCCGAGATCAGGGACTTGACGACCAGTCCGAGTCCGGCGACCACGAGCGCGATACCGAGCGCGATCAGCGGGTTCGCATATGCGATGAGTCCGATCCCGCCGAGCAGAATCAGGAGCCCGATGATACCGAACGCGTCGAGATTCTTCAGCATACCTAGCACTGCCTAGCCGAAGGAAATAAACGGCGTGGTTTTCCGGTTTCGAGTCGCCGTCGGCGTCGGGTCCGCTCCTCGCGTTGATAAACGATTAAACCGCTAGGCTCCGAACGCTCGCCCATGAGCGACGACGGTAACGGCGGTCGGAAGAACCTCCGGATGCCCGAGGACGACGAGGTCTTCGCGACCGTCACGGACATGCTCGGAGCGAATCGGGTGAAAGTACGCTGTGCCGACGGTCAGGAGCGCACCGCGCGCATTCCCGGTAAGATGCAAAAGCGCATCTGGATCCGCGAGGACGACGTCGTCCTCGTCGAACCCTGGGACTGGCAGGACGAGAAGGCCGACATCACCTGGCGCTACGAGAAGAGCGAGGCCGACCAGCTGCGCGAGGAAGGCCATATCCAATAACCAACCTTTTGCTCTGTCGTTCGAGAGAGCTTCGCTCTCTCGTACTGAGCGAATCGGAGATTCGCGAGGTCCGCGAGACCGAAGGTCTCGCTTGATGACGAAAGGCGCTTTGCGCCTTTCGAACCACGGGCGCGGCTTCGCCGCGCCCTCGGCAAAACGTTGATGAAAAGCATCGGAAGACGCTTCGCGTCTTCCGAGCCCTCGTTCGCTTTCGCTCACGAGGACACTCCTCCTTCCCCTGCGTTCACTCGACTCGCGGCGCGTTGCGCCGCGCTCTCGTTCACTCCGGGTCAGTCGTCGGCCCGCGAGCGCCGTCGGCGCTCGCGGTGAACGGCGGTGCTCACGGATCACTTCGTTCCCCGTTCGCTTCTCCGCGGTTCGGAGTCCCGTAGGGGCAAGAACCGCGCACCGTTCGGGTTCTCCGAACCGCTCACTCGCCGACGGTACGAACGAGGTTCACCGCCGCAGAAAACGCGTTCTCGAGGGTGTCCAGTCAAGCGGCTCGAGAGCGCGACCCATCATTTCTACTGACTGTCATTCAATACAGAAGACTTATTTTGCCTTTGTGCATCCACCCGCGCATGAAACTCAGTCGGCGGCGGTTACTCGGCGGTATCGGGGCCGGCGCCGCGGCCGGACTGTTCGGAGTGCCGGCGTCAGCCGCGGAATCCGGCATCGGCACCGACACCGAGCGAGTGTTCGTCCACCCCGAAACGGGACTGCTCGACGAACTCGGCGAACTCCTCGACGTGGTCGAGGCCGTCGGCGGCACGACGGTCCTCGAGTACGACAACTTCGACTTCGTGGTCGCGAAGGTGCCCTCGAGCGGACTGGACGAGCTGCGGCGCGACCGCCGCGTGGCGTCCGTCGAAGACGACGACGAGACGGGAATTCCCGGGGACTGGTCGCCGTCCCTGCCGGGCATCTTCGATCCCCCCGGCGGCTCGGACTGTTCTACCCATCCCGACCAGCGACCGTCCTGGGGGCTGGAACGCATCGGCGCCCACGACGTCGGTCCGTCCGGGTCGGGCGTCGACGTGGGGATTCTGGACACGGGAATCCAATCGGATCACTGCAGTCTGTCGGTCGCCGGCGGTCGGAACTTCACGAACGACGGGACGGCCGGCGACTACGAGGACCGCCACGGCCACGGGACCCACGTCGCCGGGATCGCCGGTGCGTCGGACAACGATCGCGGCGTCGTCGGCGTCGCTCCCGAGGCGAACCTGTACGCCGTGAAGGTGCTCGGCGACGACGGCTCCGGCCGGTACAGCGAGCTGATCGCCGGAATCGACTGGTGTATGTCCAACGACGTCGAGATCATCTCGATGAGCCTCGGCGGCGAGGCCGAGAGTTCCACGCTCGGCAGGGCGATTGACGCCGCGCATTCGGCGGGACACCTCCTGCTCTGTGCGGCCGGGAACAAGGGGAACGACGGGAGCGACTCCTGTGAGGCGGAGACGATGACCTATCCGGCGACTCACGAGAACGTCGTCGCGGTCACTGCGATGGACGAGAACGACCGGCTGGCGTCCTACAGCAGCGTCGGATCGGCCGTCGATCTGCTGGCGCCGGGGACGAACGTCACCTCGAGCACCGTCGACAACGAGTACGCCGAGGCGAGCGGGACGAGTATGGCGTGTCCGTTCGTCACCGGCGTCGCGGCGCTGGTCTGGGAGACTCGCGAGGAGGACGGCCCGGGACCGACCGATCCGGTTCGGAAGATCCTCGGCGAGACGGCGGAGACGGTGCTCGGAACCTGCGCGGAAGGAGACGGGCTCGTGAACGCCCCGGCGGCGCTCGGCGACGAGCGCGCGACGGAGGGTGCGGACTGGAGCAGCGGTCCCGTCGGCGGGCTTCGGTCGCTACTCGAGCGGTTCGTGGACCTCGTCGCGGGCTTCCTCGAGTGGCTCTGGGGGCTGTTTTCGTAGCCGACGGCGAGTCACCCCGGGTGTCGCCGACGCCTCCAGCCGCCCGCTCGACCCTCGAGACGTCATCACCGTCGGACTATCCCGAGCGGTCGCGCTGGAATCGGAATCCGAGCGGCAGCTCAGAGATCGGCGACGTCCTCGATGGCGTCGGTTAGCTCCTTAATCGACTCGAGGTCGTGTTCGCCCATGTGCCCGATGCGGAACGTCTCCTCGCCGAGCGCCGAGCCGTAGCCGTTCGAGAAGACGAAGTCGTACTCCTCGCTCACGGCGTCGATGGTCTCGGCGACGTCGATCCCCTGCGTGTTCTCGATGCAGGAGACCGTCTGGGACTCGTAGCCCTCCTCGGGGAACATGTCGAAGTGCTCGCGAGCCCACTCGCGGGTGTACTCGGCCATCTCGCGGTGGCGCTCGTCCCGGGCCTCGTGGCCCTCCTCGAGCATGTGTTTCATCTGTTTGCGGTACGCGAGCATGACCGGAATCGCCGGCGTGGAGTGGGTCTGGCCCTTCCGATCGTAGTAATCCAGCGAGCGCTGGAAGCCGCCGTACCACGACGCGGAGTCGCTCTCGAGTTCGCGCTCGTAGGCGTCGTCGCTGACGACGCAGACCGCTAATCCGGGTGGCATCGCGAAGGCCTTCTGGACCGACGTGAAGATGACGTCAATATTGTGGTCGTCGATCTCGACGAGGTCGCCGCCCAGCGCGGAGACGGCGTCGACGACGAAGTACGTGTCCTCGAACTCGGCGACGACGTCGCCGATCTCCTCGATGGGGTTCCGGACGCCCGTCGAGGACTCGTTCATGACGCAGGTGACGACGTCGTAGTCGGTGTCGCTCTCCTCGAGCCGTTCGCGGACGTCCTCGGGCTTGACCGCCTGTCCCCACTCGTACTCGAGGGTGTCGACGGTTTTACCCAGCCGTTCTGCGACGTTGGCCTGCCGTTCGCTGAAACTGCCACAGGTAGTGACGAGGACGTTCTCGTCGACGAGGTTGAGGATCGAGCTCTCCATGAACTCGGTCCCCGAGCCGGTGAGGATGATGACCTCGTTGTCGGTGCCGAGGAACTCCTTCGTGTCCTCGACGATGGTCGTGTAGAGGTCCGTCATGCGGTCCATCCGGTGGCCGAACATCGGCTGGCTCATCTCCTCGATGACGTCCTCGCGTACCTCGGTCGGACCCGGGATGTACAGCGTCTTGTCGGGATAGTCGTCTCCGTATTCGCGTTTCTCTGTCACGGAATCACCTGAGTACGGCCTACTGCGTCGTGCGATGGTATGGTACTTTTGATGCCACGCCGGAGACGGAGCGGTCGTTCGGCGACCGCATCCGCGACGAGCGTCTCCTCTCCGTTAGTCCGCTATTCGGTCGCGTCGATGCGGATATCGCCCTGCATGTGGCTCCGGTGCGGTTCACAGGTATAGATGGCCATCTCCTCGCTGGCTTCGAACGCGAGAACCTGCTCGTCACCGGGATCGCTAGTCAGATCGGTCCTGAGGTCGTCGATCACGTTTCCGTCGGTGTCCAGAATTCGGATGTTGTGTTCGGCGCCGTCACCGTCTGTCCAGCCGAGTTCGTACCGTTCGCCCGCCTCGAGGACGAGCGTCGGGTTCGCCACGTCCTCGAGCGCCGCTGGAGCGATGCCCCTCCAGTCGGCGGTCCTCGCGTACAGTTCGATCGTCGTCTCCGGTTCGATCCGGAACTCGCGGTCCTGCGCTGGCTCCTCCCCGTCGGACGAATCCGACCCTCGGTCGACGGGCGTCTCGACGGAGAGTTCGCCGCGCATAGTGCTCTCGTGGGGAGTGCACACGTAGGCGGCCATCTCCTCGGTCGCCTCGAACTCGAGCCACTGCTCCCCGTCGGGGTCCTGGGTCACGGGCGTCGAGAGATCGTCGACGACGTTGCCGTCGGTGTCGCGGATTTCGATGTTGTGTCCGAGCCCGTCGCCCTCGGTCCACCCGATTCGGTACGTCCGTCCCGCCTCGAGCAGGAGGTCCGGGTTCACGTCGCCCTCGAGTCCGTCCGGCGCGAGCACCCGCCAGCCATCGCGTTCGCCACGGAGTTCGAGCTCTGGTGGCGCCGGAATCTGCTCCTCGCCGGCGTCGTCGGCCGACTCGTCGTCGCCGTTCGATCGGTCCTCGTCGCCGGTATCGTTCGGTTCCGACCCCTGCTCGTCGGACGGTTGCGAGTCCCCGTCGGTCGACTCGTTCGGGTCGTTGACGCTGCTCTCGTCGATACAGCCGGCGAGTGCGGCGCTCGCTGTTGCGAGCCCGACGGCTCGAACGACGGCCCGGCGAGTCATCCGGTCGGAATGAGTCATAGTATCACTACTATCATTGAATAAAAATTCTTTCTATCGATCACATCGTACGATCCGCTCGTCGATACTCTTCTCGGCGTTTCCGAACCGCCTACTGCTCGCGCTTCGATCGAGACGGTCGTCACTCGTCGGCAATGAGCTATAAAACGGGAAAACCGAAACCGACAGATCGTGGACAGAGCGTAGCCCTGTTCGGCGGCGAACTGCGGCGAACGCCGCGTCAGTCGTTATTACTCGGATTCGTTGTCGGACTCGTTGCCGGACTCGTTACCGTTCGCGGACTCGTTGCCGTTTTCAGACTCGTTACCGTTCTCAGACTCGTTGCCGTTGCCGCCGCCGTTGCTGCCTTCGACCTGCAGGTCGCCGTTCATGTTAGCCGAGTGGGGCTGGCAGACGTACTGGGTCATCTCCTCGCTGGCGGTGAACTGGAGCATCTGGTCGCTGGGCTCCTCCTCGGAGACTTCCTCCGTCGAGAGATCGTCGACGACACTGTCGCTGTCGTCCCAAATCTCGATGTTGTGTGACGAGCCGTCGCCCTGCGTCCAGCCGATCTCGTAGTCTTCGCCGGCCTGGAGGATGAGCGTCGGGTTCGACTCGCCCTCGATGTCGCTCGGAGCGATACCGGTCCACTCGGTCGTCTGGGCGTCGAGTTCGATCGTCGTACCGGGGTCGATTTCGTACCCGTCGCTGCCGCCGCCGTTACCGCCGCCGTTCTCGCCGCCGTTACCGCCGCCACCGCCACAGCCGGCGACCATCGTGGCCGCTGCCGTCGCGCCTGTGAGCTTCAACGCTGTCCGCCGTGAGATTGGGTTATCTCGTGCCATCACTACGGGATTAGGATTGAGTACATAAAAATTGATACCCTCTATCGTGACACTGTCATGTGTTCACACACCATTCAGCGTTCTGGTAGGTCCCCAGGATATGATAGTCAGAGAAGCCTCGAGAGCGTCTCAAAGACCATTACAGAGATCGACGATTGCTCGAGCGTGATCGGCCTACGGACCCTCTCGTTCGAGTGTATTATTTCCTTACTGACAGCTGGGTCGAACGAATCGCGCGATCTACCGTGTCTGGTGAGAGAGCGGCTCAGAGGAGTCCACGGTCTTCGGTTGCGAAGCCGTCGCGACCGCCGATCGACAGGCGCAGGAACACCGGTACGGCCAGCAGCGCGATGGCGATCTCGAGGCCGCCGATGGCGAGGAAAGCCAGGCCGTAGCCGTAGTCGCTGGCGACGGTGCCGCCGATCAGGAAGCCGCCGAGGAAGCCGAGGCTGCCGGCGACGTTGAAGCCGGCCATCGCGAGCCCGCGCTCGCTCTCGGCGGCGATGTCGGTGACCAGCGCCATCGTCGCCGGCGAGACCAGCGCGCCGAGGACGCCGACGCCGACCATACCGATCGCCGCGGTCGCGATCGACGGCGCGGCCCCGACCGCGAGGATCCCGACCCCGTAACACACCGAACCGACGACGATCGGTATCGTTCGACCGATCCGGTCCGAGAGCGCCCCCATCGGGTACTGCAACAGCGCGAAGGGGGCGAAAAAGCACGCCAACAGCAGTCCGGTCGCGGCGGGTCCGACGTCGAAGGCGTCCTGGAAGTAGAGCGTGCCGACGAGCGCGAAGAACCCCGCCGTCATTCGGTCGATGAAGCCGAAGGCGAAGGGGATCGACAGCGTCGGTCGCTTCCGAACGCCCTCGAGGAGCGCGCGGGCGGCCCGCCGGCTGTCGGGCGAGCGGTCCGCGACCCGCGTGACCAGGAGGCCGACGACGACGAGCAACCCGGCGGCGCCGAGCAGCGGCGCGAGCGGGTCGACTTCGGAGAGTTGGCCGCCGATCGGTGCGCCGAGCGCGGCGCCGAGGCCGATGGCGATCCCCGCCGCGCCCATGTTCCGCCCGTGGCCCCCCTCGAGGTCCATCAGCATGGTCATCGTCAGCGAGAACGCCCCGATGGTCAGCGACCCCTGAACGAACCGCATGACGAGGACGCCCTCGAACGGGATCGCGCCGATCGCGGGAACGGCGGCGAGGGCGGCGTAGCTGGCGGCGCCGGCGAGCGCGCCGGCGACGATAAAGGGCGTGCGACGCCCCGTGATATCGCTCGCGGCGCCCCAGACGCCCACGAAGGCGACGTAGCCCGCGAACTCGGCGACGAGGAACCACATGCTGGCGTCGAGGGCGGTCGCCGCGAACGCCGACGTCGCCGCGTCGGCTCCCAGCGCGTCGACGAGGGTCGATACGCCCGGATAGAGCAACAGCTGTGAGAACAGCACGGCGAAGACGACGGCCGCGAGCAGAACCCGTTCCCTATCGCTCGAGTGCACGTCTCTCCCTTCTCACTGCTGGCTATCAAGGCCGTCGGTCTCGGCGAACGGTGTCGGGATACGGACTGGCGTATTGAACCGATGTACTTTCGTTCGCTGCCGACCTGTCTTCTCCGATGACTCTCGCGCGCCGCGGACTCCTCGCAGCGGGGGCGACCGCCGGAGCGAGCGCGCTCGCCGGCTGTACGGATTTCGTCGCCGATTCGCTCTCGTCGGACCGGGCGACGGTCGCTCGAGCGGCCCTCGAGGAGACCGGTTACGCCGAACACACCGTCGAGGAGGTCGTCGTCGAACGGACCGTCGGTCGATTCGGCCTCGAGCGGACGATCGAGGCCCGCAACTGGTACGCCGAGTACGACCGCGCGCTCGCGCTGGACGCGCTCGGCCTGGGACGGTTGCAGGCGTCGGTCGTCTCCGTGCTCACGACGCCGCAGGTGTCGGTGCTCGGGAAGACGTTCAATCCCGTCGGCGAGTACTCGACGGACGAACTCGTCGCGCTGATCCAGAACCGATACGACGAACTCGAGGCCGTCGAGCGCGTCGGCGCGGAGTCGGTTTCGATACTGGGAACCGAGACGACGCTGGCTCGCTACCGCGCTCAGGCCCGACTGATCGACGTCGGGACGACTCTCGACGTCTTCCTGCAGGTCAGCGAACCCGTCGCCCACGGGGACGACTTCGCGGTCGGCGTCGCCGTCTTCCCGCAGGTCCGGGGCTTCGAAACCGAATCAGGGAACGTCCGGACGTTGCTCGAGGCCCTCGAGCACGACTGAGCGCTCGACGGGAACGGCGCGGCGACTCGAGGATCGCGCGAACCGATTCGTGTCGCGTTCGAACTGATCGAACCCACAGGATTACGTCGAATTGGACACACGTTCGACGGGATGGAGGGTATTCGTTCGTGACGCCGTCACCACAGGACGACGGAACCGTGAAGGGCCTCGTCCGGCAGCACTGGGACGGTCGCGCAGCGACGTTCGACGAGGAGCCCCAGCACGGAATTCACACCGACGAACAGCGCGATCGCTGGCTCGAGGTTCTGCGCGAGCGGATCGGCGACGAACCGCGTCGCGTCCTCGACGTGGGCTGTGGAACGGGAGTCGTCTCGCTGTTACTGGCGGAACTCGGCCACGCCGTCACGGGCGTCGATTTCGCGCCGGCGATGCTCGAGCGCGCCCGGGAGAAAGCTCGGGAGACGGACCAGTCGATCGGTTTTCACCGCGGAGACGCGGAGGCGCTCCCCGTTCCGGACGACACCGTCGAGCTGGTCACAGCTCGGCACCTCGTCTGGACGCTCCCGAACCCCGAGGCGGCGATTCGAGAGTGGCAGCGCGTCGTCGAGCCGGGCGGCCGGATTCTCCTCATCGAGGGGTACTGGGACCACGACGAACCGTGGGACGAGTACGAAGCGATCCACGACGACCTCCCGCTGTACGACGGCCGCCCGCCGGACGAACTGCGCGAGGTGCTCGCCGGGGAAGGCCTTCGGGACGTCGAACACGAACCGCTAACGGAGCCGACGCTGTGGGGGCGAGAGCCCCGCCACGACTACTATCTGATGGACGCCACCGTTCCCCGGTGACGCTCGGCGCAGCCGAACGACGAGCCGCGAACCGCGCGGCGACGACTACGGGCGAATGTAGGCGTATCCCTCGTCCTGCAGCCGAGTCAGCTCTCCGCCCCCGGAGGGGACGGTCTCGACGCCGTCGACGAGGTCGGACTCCGCGAGGTCCTTCAGATCGAGGGTGTTGCTGCAGGCCTTGACCGCGACGCCCGTCTCGAGCAGTTCCTCGACCGCGTCGCTGCCGTCGCCGCCGATCGTCAGCGGTTCGATGCCGTCGGCCTGTGCGACGACGGCGACGTCGTCGATTTCGACGGAGTCGTCCTCCGTGAGGTTCTTGGCGATGGTGAGCGCGGTCTGCTGCTGTTTCGGGTCGTCGGCGATCAGGTGGAAGACTGTCTGCACGGCCGACGCTCCGTCGCGTGCCCGGGTAGTTGTTAGCCCTGCAAGGATAACGCGGCCGTCACTCGAGCGCTCGCCGCCGGTTCCGTACCGGACCGTCCGCCCAGTCAGTAGACGAGTTCCTCGTCGAGACCGAGTTCCCGCTCCGTCTGCTTCGCCTCCGGACCCGCTTCGACGAGCCTCGGCTCGGCGATCGACTCCGAAAAGCGGTCCGGATCCGGCTCGACGGAGTCGAGCATCGCGGAGAACACCGAGCCGCGCCGGCCGCCCGCCGAGACGATGCCCCCGTACTTGCGCTCCTCGAAGCTCGTCTCAGCGGGGTCGGGGAACTCCTCGCGGATGACCTCCGCCGTTTCCCTGACGTACTCCGCGGCCTGACGCTGCGAGTACAGGCTCTCCTCGTAGTACGTCTCGGCGTGATCGTCCGTCAACTCCTCCGAGGAGTGTTCCGGTGACTCGTAGCGGATCGACTTCGGCGTCGTGTAGCCGCTGGTGAACCGAACGTTCACCGTGAAGCTGTCGGGGTAGCGGAGGATGAGCGGCGAGAAGAGCATGTCCGTCACGGTCGTCCGCTGCTGGATCCGCCACAGCCCCTCGAAGTAGTACGCGGCGATCGCCCCGATCCGATCGTCGCGCTCGCCGCGGTTGTACGCCGTGGCGACCGCTCGGTAGTCGTCACCGGCGATCCGCCGGAGCCGACGCTCGAAGCTCCCCGCGACTCGCTCGAGTTCCCGCTCGTAGGCCTCGAGCAGGGGGACGTCGGGATCGGCGAGCAGGTCCGCCTTGCGCTCGCGAGCCGCGGCGACGTTCATCATGTTCTCGTGGAACAGCCGCTCGGCCTCCTCGTTCGGAAGCGGCGTTCTGACGGCGCGTTGATGCAGAACCCTCGCGTCGCCGTTGAATCGGTCCTGCGTTCCCTTCATGCAGGTCTCTACGCTGCGATGTGGTCTTAAAGAGACCGGCCGAACGAGCGGTGATCGTTCCGTCTGTGTGTGAATACCACTGAATCGGCTGCGGTTTTTGCCGTTACTGAGACGCATATGGCTCTGCAGTAGTATGCATACGAAACATGAGCGACGACGCGAGCGACGGGACCGCCGACGAATCGGAGCGTCCCGAGCGCGGTCTCGGGACACGAAGCGTCCACGCCGGCCAATCGCCCGACCCGGAGACGGGAGCGATGGCCCCGCCGATCTTCCAGACGACCTCCTACGTCTTCGACGACGCCGACACCGCCGCCGACCGCTACGCCCTCGAGGACGACGGCTACATCTACTCGCGCATCGCGAACCCGACCGTCCGCACCCTCGAGAAGCGCCTGGCCTCGCTCGAGGGCGGCGCGGACGCGGTCGCGACGGCAAGCGGGATGGCCGCCCTGGACTCGGCGACGCTGATCCTCGCCGAGGCGGGCGACAACGTGGTCTGCTCGACCGACACCTACGGCGGGACGACCGCCTACTTCTCCAAGACCGCCTCCCGACGGGACATCGAGACGACGTTCGTCCCCACCCTCGAGTACGACGAGTACGACGACGCCATCGACGAGGACACCGCGTTCGTCCACGTCGAGACGATCGGCAACCCCTCGCTCGTGACGCCCGATTTCGAGCGGGTCGCCGAGATCGCCCACGACAACGGCGTGCCGCTCGTCGTGGACAACACCTTCGCGACGCCGGCGCTCTGTCGCCCGCTCGAGCACGGGGCCGACGTCGTCTGGGAGTCGACGACCAAGTGGCTCCACGGTTCGGGCACGACCGTCGGCGGCGTCCTCGTCGACGGCGGGTCGTTCCCGTGGGGCGAGCACGGCTACGACGAGATCGCGGGCCCGAACCACGCCTACCACGACGTCGACTTCTCGCGGGACTTCCCCGAGGCGCCGTTCGCCGCCACCGCGCGCTACCGCTCGCTGCGCAGTCTGGGGAACCAGCAGTCGCCGTTCGACGCGTGGCAGACTCTGCAGGGCCTCGAGTCGATGCCGCTCCGCGTCGAGAAGCACTGCGAGAACGCGCAGGTCGTCGCGGAGTACCTCGCCGACCACGAGGACGTGGCCTGGGTGACCCATCCGGGTCTCGAGACCCACCCGACCCACGACAACGCCCGAACGTACCTCGCGGACTTCGGCGGCATGGTCGCGTTCGGTCTCGAGGGCGGCTTCGAGGCCGGCAAGGCCTTCTGCGAGAACGTCGAGGTGGCCCAGTTCCTCGCCAACATCGGCGACGCGAAGACGCTCGTGATTCACCCCGCGAGCACGACCCACGGCCAGCTGACCCCCGAGGAGCGGGAGGAGGCCGGCGTGACCGACGACCTGATCCGAATGTCCGTCGGGATCGAGGATCCCGAAGATATTCTGGCCGACCTCGAGCAGGCGATCGCGGCAGCTGACGACGCTGCCGAGTGACGTCCGGAAGTTCCGGACCAGTTCTTTTCGGCCGCTAAATCGGATACGATCTGATATCTATCATAGAAAGTTAAATGTGTTTAGAATAAGGTGTTCGATACTAATGATCACCCCGGATCGAGTTCTCCTAGTCACTCGAACCGAACTTCGACGGCGGTTTCGACGCAGAGCAAGCGGGAAACGAGGCTCTCTCGGCCTGCTTCTCGAGACAGTTGCGTGGATCGTGGCCGCGGTATTTTGTTGTCTGACTGCGTATGGAATCGGACGATACGCCGATGCCAGCTCGCTTTCGCTCGTAGACGGAACCCGACAGTTCGTCGGACTCCTCTGGGTGACCGTCTTTCTGTTCGTTTCGCTGTGGGTCGTCCGGACGCCGGATCTGTTTGTCGTAGATACCGGTCTCGTCACTTCGGTACCGTTTTCTGATGCCGTTTTGGGAACGTTCTTCGCACGATCTACCGTCCCGATACTGTCCGTCTTCGTTCCCGCTGCGTCCGGAGCGATCGGGTTCGGATTCGGACTCCGGTCGCTCGTGCTCGTTCCGGCGGCGACGGGAAGCGTTTTGCTGACCGTCGTCTCGAGTGCGCTGTTGGCAATTCTCGTCGCGGGAGCGGTCCGAGCTCTCGTACGAGAATTCGTTCGACCGCATACCAGTTCGAGTGAACTGTCCGTCGTCGCGATGGTGATGCTACTCGTTCTGATCGCATCGGGCGTATCGCAAACGTCCGTCAGCAGAGCAGGTGAACTGGTCGGCGGGTCGCCGCTCGGCTGGTACGCGGACCTATTCTGGCTCTCTCAGGGCGGATCGCTTCGGCGAGCAGTCGCCACTGCAGGAGGAACACTGGCCTTTCTCCCCGTTTTCCTGCTCTCTTTCAGCTGGCTGTCCGCGGTCTCGACGTTCAGAGATACCCCCCGATCCGATTCGGCGACCGGGACGAGTACCGATAGTTCGTCGATCAGGTCGACATCGATTACGACGCCGCTTTCGACGATCCTCGTCACGAAATGGACCCGAGCAATCCGAAGACCACTCAAAATGTGGTACGTACTGTATCCGTTGATGGGGCTCTATTTCCCCGTTAAAACGATCGTCGAAACCGGGTCCGTCCCCTCGTACGTTCCCCTTCTCATCGTCTTATACGGTCCGTGGGCGATGGGCGGTGTGCTGTCGTTGAACGTTCTCGGCGACGAACAGTCTGCACGTCCGCTGACGCTCATCTCGGTTCCCAGGAACCGGCTGGTGTTCACTGCAAACGTGTTGGCAGGGTGTCTTCCTGGCGTTCCGATTTTTCTCTCACTGTTGGTACTCTCCGGCCTCGCCACCGGAACCGGGTTAGCGCAACTTGTCGGGTACGCGCTCCTCTGTATCGGGTTTGGAGTGATGGCAGCGAGCGTCGCTACGGCCTGTGGCCTCCTGTTTCCCAAGTTCGAGGAATCCCACGTCACGCGGAAGACGACAGTGATCGTTCCGTCACCGCTCGCGTTCGTGACGTACGGTCTCGTCTACGTCGCGGTCGCGGTGCCGATCCTCGTCGTGCTCTCGCCGACGCTGCTCGAGGTGCTCGTCGATCTCACTGGTCTCTCCGCTCGTCGACTCGTCGCCCTCGCTTCCGGCTGGGCGTCGTTGTCTGCGATCGCCGCGACGACTGGTTCGGCGTGGTACTCGGTTTCCTTCCTCGAGAACCATACCGTCGATGTTCGATAGCGCGCCGGCGAGACGATGAGCGTGTTCGGCACACGACGCACTGTTTCGGTTCGGCCGTTTCTTCTCTGGCTCAATTCTGGTAGCCCTCAGTCTCCCCATATCGCCGCCCGCTACCCGATCCCTGCAGAAATTACCGTAACTCTCGGTTATACACTCGAGGAAAGCTATGCACCTCACGTATGACTAGCCGGAATCGATCTCTCGACTCTTCCTATCGAGCGACCGTCGCCTCGAGCGGTCGCGACTCTCGACCACGGGGCCCGACGCCGATGGGGTGGTACCGATGACGACCAAGGACACGACCGACCTCGGCGAGTTCCAGTTCCTCTCGGGGGAGACGATTCCGAGCCTCGAGGTGGCCTACGAGACCTACGGCGAGTTCACGGGCGACAACGCGGTGCTGGTCTGTCACGCGCTGACCGGGAGTTCACACGTCGCTCGGCGGCCCGACTCGGGCGGTGACACCGCCGGTCAGGCGCGGGCCTGGTGGGGCGACGTCGTCGGCCCCGGGAAGGCCATCGACACCAGCGAGTACTTCGTGGTCTGTGCGAACGCGCCCGGTTCCTGTTACGGCACGACGGGGCCGGCCAGCGAGAACCCCGAGACGGGCGAGCCCTACGGAACCGACTTCCCGCCCGTAACGGTCGGCGACTGGACGCGCGCCCAGCGGCAGCTGCTGGACGAACTCGGCGTCGGCCGCCTCCACGCCGTCGTCGGGGGCAGCGTCGGCGGCATGAACGTCTTGGACTGGCTCCGCCGCTATCCCGACGACGTCGAGCGGGCGGGCGCCGTCGCCACCGCCGCCCGACTCGATCCGCAGTGTCTCGCGCTCGATACGGTCGCCCGGCGGGCGATCACCAGCGACCCCAACTGGAACGGCGGCCACTACTACGGCGGTCCGGAGCCCACGGACGGGCTCGCACGCGCGCGCCAGATCGGTCACATCATGTACCTCTCGAAACCCTCGATGGCCCGGAAGTTCGGCCGCCGATCGGCGGGCCGCGAGGCCGTCCGCGAGGAGCCGCCGGACCCCGCGGCCGCCTTCTTCCCCTACCGGGAGGTCGAGTCCTATCTGGACTATCAGGCCGACAAGTTCGTCGACCGCTTCGATGCCAACAGCTACCTCTACATGACCCGTGCGATGGACGACTTCGACCTCTCGGCGGGGTACGAGTCCGACGCCGACGCGCTGGCGGCCTTCGAGGGCGAACTCCTCGTCCTCTCGTTTACCGGCGACTGGCACTTCACCGCCGAGCAGGCCGAGGCGCTGGCCGAGGCCGCCCGCGAGGCGGACGTCGACGTCGCTCATCACGTCGTCGAGTCCGACCACGGCCACGACGCCTTCCTCGTCGAACCCGAGAAGGTCGGGCCGCCGCTGTCGGATCTGCTCGAGACCGGTCTCTCCGGTCGGGCGATCACCGACACCGACGCCGCCGACGAACCCGTCGAGTCCGAGTCGTTCGCACCGGTCCACACGAGCCTCTTCTCTGAGTGATACCTTCTCCGGACCCGGTCGATCGACTCGCGAGTACACGCGGCTGAGTGCCACTCGAGACTTCCTCTCTGTAAATACTATGTCGTAACTTATAATGTATCCCTGTTTGATCTGTCATCGATGGCAAACGAGAGTCAACTCGAGTACGAAGACGAACGGACGGACGACCAGCCGGCACAGCGACCGGCAGCCGGACAGCACACCGGGAGCGATCTCCCGATCAAACAGGGGGCGGTGTTCGGGGCGCTCGCGCTGCTCGCCACGTATCTCTCTCACCTCTTCCTGACGGCCATCGCGACGGCTCAGTCCACGCCCGCCGCCCGCACGGTCGGCGCGGAGGGTGACGCCTCGCTCGTGGTCTCGGAGCTGATCGCCTCGTGGAAGGCCGCGGGCTGGAGCTATCTCAGCACGTTCGGGACCGGGTTCGAGGCCGAAGGCGAAATCGCGCGCCTCGGCGGTGTTCCGAACCACGGTGCCGCGTACGTGACCGGTGCGTTCTCGATGTCGACGCTGTTCCTGTTTCTCGTGACGATCGGCGGGATCGCCGCCGCCGGCTACGCGGTCGCCCGACACACGGCGGCCGACGACGCCGTCGAGGCGGCGAAAGCCGGCGTGACCGTCGCCCTCCCGTACTTCGCGTTCGCGCTGCTGGCCGCGCTCGTGACGTCGCACACCTTCTCCGAGGCGCCCGCGATCGAGGCGCTCGTGGGAGGCGAGTTCAGCAGCGGTGCCGTTCCCGGACTCGAAGCCGGTGAGTACCTCGGCTCGGACGGGCACGTGACCTCCGAGGTCGAGTTCGGGCCGTCGGTCACTGACGCGATCCTCTACGCCGGCATCGCCGTGCCGGTCGTCCTCGGTGCGCTCGGCGGCGTCGCCGCCCAGCGAGAGGACGCCCTCGAGAAGCTGATGGCGAAAGTCGACCGGCTGTAGGGTCGGGTCACGGCCGATTTCGGCCGGCGAGGCGCAGTTCGATCGACGCTATTTTCGCTTTCGGACCGCTCGACGCCGAGCTACTCGAACGGAGTCGCGACAACCGAGAAGAGAGTTAGTCCGCGGAGCCGTCGGCCGCCGATCGGTACTGGTGGTCGGCGTCGGCGCCGGACGAGACGAACTGGTCGGCGTCGATCGACGACGAGGAGCCGGTGAGCCAGCGACGGAGATCGCTCGCGAAGAGGACGGGACTCTCGAGCCGGAAGAGTCGACCCGTGATGCTCATGCCGATCGGCGAGCGAACCATCGCGATCAGGGCCCACATCGTTCCGGCCGCGAGCGAGCCGATCGCGGAGAACCCCATCCCGAGCGAGAGGAAGGTCATTCCGTAGACGACGCCGATCACCATCGAGGGGAGACTCGTTCCGAGGGGAACGCGTGCGCTGGCGTCGCGGAGCGTCGGCGCCAGGAAGACGATCGAAAGGCTGCTACCGATCATGAAGATGAAGTCTTGCCACATCATACAACTACTTACTCGCTCATGAGTTAATAACCTTCTCGGTCCGGAAATCGGCTCTTACGCCGGTATTTCACGGTTAGGAGAATTTCAGGCCACTACGTGAAGCCTCAATGATCGATAGTGATGAATTCGCTCGCGTCGGCCGCAATACCTCGGTAGTACGACTCCGTAATGACGCGTAACCGTTCGAACGGTATCGCACGAAGCGGAGAAAAACCCCGTTACTCGTCGGTCTCCGGGAGGACGCCTTCCTCGAGGAGGATCTCGCGGGCGTCGGCCATCGAGGACACGACGACGTCGCAGTGGGGCTCGACGGCCGGCTTCGGCTCGAAGCCGATCGCGAGGCCGGCCACTTTCAGCATCGGCAGGTCGTTGGCGCCGTCGCCGACCGCGACGGTGTCGGCGAGATCGACGCCGACGTCGTCGGCGAGGTCCTCGAGCGCGTCGTCCTTGGTGCCCTCGATGAGCGGTCCCTCGACGGCGCCCGTGAGCTCGTCTCCCTGCATCGGTAGCCGGTTCGAGACGATGTGGTCGACGGAAGCGCCTTCGCGCTCGAGGGCGGCGGCGACGCCGCGTTCGAAGCCGCCGGTGAGGATCGCGGTGGTCACGCCGGCGTCGTTCAACTCGGCGATGAGGTCGGCCGCGCCCTCCCGGAGCTCGACCTGATCGAAGGCGGCATCGGCCTCCGTTTTCGGCAGGCTCTCGAGCAGCGCCGCGCGCTTGCGCAGGCTCTCGGCGTAGTCGATCTCGTCGTTCATCGAGCGCTCGGTGATCTCGGCCATCTCGTCGGCGACGTCGCGGCGGTCGCCCAGCAACACGGTCATCTCGGAGTCCGAAAGCGTCCCGTCGAAGTCGAAAGCGACGACTGTCATCGCCCGCTGATTGTGCGGCCCCGGATAAACCAGTTCAGGTTTCGCGTCGCGCCGGTGGTTCCGGTATCGCGACGATAGACGAGACCGACTGACCCGACTGACGGCGCCCGCTATCGACGCCGAGAGCCGGGGAATCGAACCGCCTCCGCAACGTTGACCCTCCGTCCCCGACGAGGACCGTCGATGAGTGCTCGGACGCGCGGGGGTGAGACGACGCGATGACGGGCGCGGGAACGACGCCGGCGGTCCTCGCGCTCGCCCTCGTGCCGGCGGTCCTCTGGGGATTCACGCCGATCTTCGATAAGCGCGGGATGGCCGCCGGCGGCGGCTCCGTGCAGGCGTCGCTGGTCGTCGCCCTCGTCGACTCGACGATTTACTGGCTGGTCATCGCTGCACTCTACGGCCGCGCGGCGTTTTCGGCCCTGACCCTCGAGACGGCGGCCGTGTTCGCCTTCGCGGGCGTCGTCGGCACTGCCGTCGGCCGGATCGCGATCTTCGTCGGCGTCGACAGGGTGGGGGCGAGCCTCAACAGCGCGATCCTCAGTACCCGCCCGCTGTTCGCGACCCTCATCGCGCTGGTCTGGCTGGACGAACCGCTCGGCCCGGTGACCGGCGTCGGAATCGTCGTTCTCGTGGCCGGTCTCGCCCTGCTGACCGTCTCGAGGGGCGGCGATCTGACCGGCTGGGCGCCCCGGGACCTGTTGTGGCCGATCGCCGCCGCCGCGACCTTCGCCGTCGCGAACGTCGCGCGCCGGTACGGCATGCTCGAGTCCCCGCTGTCGGCGCTCGAGGCGGTAGCGCTCAACGAGACCGCCGGACTGGTCGCGCTGGCGGCCTACGCCGTCGCCGTCGGCGGCCGCGACGCGCTCGAGCGGCCGCGGGAATCGTATCGCTACTTCGCCGGTAGCGGCCTCCTGACCACGGTCGCGATGCTCTCCCTGATGGCCGCACTCGGCCTCGAAGGCGGCCGGATCGCGCTCGTCGATCCGCTGGTCGCGACCGCGCCCTTTTTCACCCTGCTGTTCGCCGCCGTCCTCCTGCGAGACGTCGAGCGGGTGACGAGGGGTGTCGTCGCGGGCGCGGCGCTGATCGTCGCCGGCGCCGTGCTGATCACGCTCTGATCGCGGGCCGGACGGCCGTCGATCGCGAGGCGCCCGACCGGTATCTCGGTCCGATCACGGACGTGACGGGGGTCGCCGACGCCCTCGAGCTCCCCGCCGATACGCCCGACGCCGAGCCGGCGGGGTAGCGACTCGCGATCGGACGGCGCCGCCCGTATCGGCCACCGCGGTTGCCTTACTCGTCGACGCTGACGTCGTCACCGACGCGAAGCGTCGCGCCGCGGTCGGCCTCCGCAACTCGTGAGATGAGCATCACCGTGTAGTAGTGGTCGAACGCCTCTTCGTCGGCCCAGTCGGGGAAGGTTTCCTCGCGCTTCCGGACGAACCGCTGCTGGAACTCCTCGATCGGGTCTCCGGTCTCGGGGTCGCGCTGGGGGACGACGCAGCGACCGCAGGGCGTGACGCCCTCGAACCGGACGCCGTCGACCTCGAACGCGGGGGCGCCCTCGCCGACGAACCGATCCTCCCAGAACGGCTCGACGCCGCCGATTTCGATGTTCGCCCGCAGCCGTCGCCGGGCCCCCTCGACGGTCATGCCCTCGTCGTCGAACCAGTCCGCGACCGTCTCGAGCGTGGCGGTGCTGATCACCGACGGTCCCATCTCGCGGCGGTCGACGTAGCCGAGCGTCCGGTCGCGCTCGAGGGTCAGGTCCGCGTCGAAGAAGTCACCGAACCACGCCTCGGCGCGGTCGCGGTCCGCCTCGGTGTCGAGGTCGAAGCGGACGCGCTCGTCGTCGGGGGCGTCGACCTCGAGGGTCGCGGCCTCCGGATCGAAATCGGTCCCCAGGTCGTGGACGCGATCCGTTCGCTTGCCGTTGAGTACCTCGCCGTCCGCGTCGAACAGGGCGAACTCTCGGTCGTGCGCGAGGGTACCGCCCTCGATGACGTCGGCGGCCTCGAGGTCGATACCGTCGAGTCCCTTGACCGGGTAGACCCGCAGTCGCTCGAGTCGTGCCATTGGTGAGATGTGACACGAGTCGCACATATAGTTGTTCGTTCGAACATCGTCGGAGCCGACGGTGGGACGGCCGGTCGTTTCGGTTCGGGTCGACGCCGCCGGAACCGACGACCTGTAGGCCGGTCGAGACAAATCTTGCCACCGCCGACGACAACGGAAGCGTTTACCCGCTGCGCGCGATTGTCTCGCGCATGAAAGTACTGGTGACAGACCCGATCGCCGATGCGGGTCTGGATGTGCTTCGGGACGCCGGCCACGAGGTCGAGACAGGCTACGAGCTCGAGGGAGAGGCCCTCCTCGAGGCGGTATCGGACGCCAACGGCATGATCGTCCGTTCGGGAACCGAAGTCACCGCCGAGGTGCTCGAGGCCGCCGAGGAGCTCGCGATCGTCGGCCGCGCGGGTATCGGCGTCGACAACATCGACATCGACGCCGCCACCGACGAGGGGGTCATCGTCGCGAACGCTCCGGAAGGGAACGTCCGCGCGGCGGCCGAACACACCGTCGCGATGACGTTCGCGGTCGCGCGCTCGATCCCGCAGGCCCACATCCGCCTGAAGAACGGCGAGTGGGCGAAAAGCGACTACCTCGGCGCCGAACTCGACGGCAAGACGCTGGGCGTCGTCGGCCTCGGCCGGGTCGGCCAGGAGGTCGCCAAGAAGCTCGACTCGCTGGGCATGGACATCGTCGCCTTCGACCCCTACATCTCCGAGGAGCGCGCCGACCGACTCGGCGCCGAACTCGTCGACTTCGAGGACTGCCTCGCGCGGGCCGACTTCCTGACGATCCACACGCCGCTGACCCCCGAGACCGAGGGAATGATCGGCGAAGAGGAACTCGACCTGCTCGAGGACGGCTACCTCGTCAACGTCGGCCGCGGCGGCATCGTCCAGGAGGACGCGCTCGCGGCGAAGGTCGAGGACGGCACCGTCGCCGGCGCCGCGCTCGACGTCTTCGCCGAGGAACCCCTGTCGGCCGATTCGCCGCTGCTCGAGCACGACGAGATCATCGTCACGCCCCACCTCGGCGCCTCGACGGAGGCCGCACAGGAGAACGTCGCCACCTCTACCGCGGAGCAGGTCAACGCCGCACTGGTCGGGGAACCCGTCGCGAACGCCCTGAACGCGCCCTCGATCGACGAGAGCGCGTTCCCCCGTCTCGAGCCCTACATCGACATCGCCGAGACGGCGGGCAAGATCGCCGCCCAACTGCTCGAGGGCCGCATCGAGGACATCGAGGTCGTCTACGAGGGCGAGATCGCCGACGAGGACGTCGAGTTCGTCACCGCCAGCGCCCTGAAGGGCGTCTTCGAACCGCTCGAGTGGCAGGTCAACGCCGTCAACGCCCCGCAGGTCGCCGAGGACCGCGGCGTCGACGTTACCGAGTCCAAGAGCCGTCAGGCAGAGGACTTCCAGAGCCTGATCTCCGTGACCGTCGGCAACGACGAGGACGAGGTCTCCGTCGACGGCACCCTCTTCGCCGGTGACGACCCGCGGATCGTCCGCGTCGACGGCTACCGCGTCGACGCCATCCCCCACGGCAAGATGGTCGTCACGCGCAACACCGACGAACCCGGCGTCATCGGCCTCATCGGCTCGGTCATGGGCGACCACGGCGTCAACATCGCCGGCATGTTCAACGCCCGCGAGACCATCGGCGGCGAGGCGCTGACCGTCTACAACGTCGACAGCGAGATCCCCGACGCCGCCCGCGAGGAGCTCGAGGCCGACGAGCGGATCATCGGTCTCAACTATATCACGCTGAACGGCCAGGCCTGAGCGGGTTCGACCTGCCGTTCGCTCGCGGTTCGGCGCGACCGCAGCGGCTGCGAGCGCGGACGGAACACCGAATCGCAGGAGAGTCCCGGGACTGCGCTATCCGACGGCCGCCGTCGTCGCTCAGCGGTTCGCGTCCGGTCTCGCGGGAAGCGTCTGGAGACAGTTTCGGCAGTACGTGTAGTGGTGGTCGTTTTCCGTTCCGCAGACGCGGCAGGTGACTGGCGTCTCGAGATGTCTCTGTGAACTCATCGTCGATAGTCGGGCCTCGAGGGGGATATCCGACGCGCTGACGTTTGCAAGCACCGTCCGCGGCACCGATCAGCCGCCACCCAGTACCGATCCTCGCTACGCCGCGGTCGATTCGGACCCGGCCCGTCGACCGACTCACATCGGCTGAGAGGTCGGCCGGCCGCTCGGCGTATTCGACTGTCTTTCTTTCGGACGCGGTCGGCGAACGATCATGACATTCGTGACACACGATATCACGACCCTTTCCCCGGTGGCCGATCCCGAATCACTGTCTCGAGACTCTCACTGAACAGCGACTGTAATCGGATATGACGGGTAGCATACATTTTTATGAGCCGGGATATTGCGCTTCTCGATATGAATCGTCGGAAATTCATCGCGGCGACGAGTGTCTCTGTCGGCGTAGCGGGTTGTCTCACCGGTAACGGAACCGATGACGGGAACGACGGGGCCGATAGCGACGACGCCGGCGACGCGAGTCTCGACGCGAACGACTCTGCGGATGCGAGTCACTCGAGCGACCCCGGCGCCGACGGGAATCGGAACGACAGCGACAACGAGTCTGCGACTGACTCGGAGTCCAACGATTCCGACGGCTCGGACGCGGACGAGGGCAACGACACCAACGAAACGGACGGCGAAAACGAGGACGAATCCGTCCCGTCGGAACGAACGACCTCGTTCGAGTCCTGCACGCGGGCGACGGTGTCCGGTTCGTTCGCTGACGGTGACGTCGCCTTCGCGAGTACGGGCTTCTATGACGACGACGGCCTCTACGGCAATACGATCGTCGAGGACGGCGTCGTCTTCGGCGACGACGTCGCCGCGCCCTTCTCGGGCACGGTCGTGTTCGAGGTCGGCGCCCAAGCGGGCGTCTCCGAGGGAAGCGACGAGATCGTCGTCACGGTTTCCGACTACGGCAGCGTCGGTACCGTGATCACGTCGCTGACGACTGAGCAGACGGATTACGCCGTGGGTTCGCCGACGACGCCGAACCCGCACGCCGAGGACTGCCTCAGCGAACTCGAGTCCGAGGCCGGCGGCGATGGCAGCGACGGAGGTAGCGACGACGATGGCGGCGACGACGGTAGCGGCGACACCGATAACGAGAGCGACGACGGCGAGAGCGGCAACAGCGACAACGAGAGCAACAACACCGATAGCGACGGCGGTGACGGCGAGAGCGACGCCGGCGCCGAGCCGTCGCTCGAGGTCTCGATCGTCGGCACCAACTCCCCGGTCGACGCGGGCGACTCTCTCGAGGGCACCGTGCGGGTCGAGAACACCGGCGGCGCCGCCGGAACCGGGTCCGTTGACCTCATCGTCGGTCGCGATCCGACGCCCGTCGAGTCGCGGTCGGTGTCGCTCGAGGCCGGCGCTCAGACGACGCTCACGATGGGCTACCAGACGCCCCCGGTCGCGTCCGACCAGCAGTTCCCCGTCCGGGTCGAGACGGCCGACGATTCGGACCAGCAGACGGTGCGCGTTCGCGGAACCCAGTGACTGCGAGCGCCGGCTTCGGTCCGATTCCCGCGGCGTAAGAATCCGCCCCGTTCCTGAAACCCGTTTCCGGCGTATCCCGGTGTGATGTCACCGACAGCTGGGACGTCCGTCGATCCCGCCGAGCGCGCGGCTCGGCTCGCTCGTCCACAGCGGCCCGTCGTCCGCGAACGCGCCGCCGACGCCCTCGAGCGAGCCGGGTCGGGGGCGCGGCAAAAGACCTATCGCCCTTCCAACCAACCGCCCGTACATGGACGACGACGTTTCGGTCGACTTCGGCGAGGACGGACTCGTCCCCGCCGTGGCACAGGACGCGGAGTCCGGCGAGGTGCTCATGCTCGCCTACGTCTCCCCCGAGGCCCTCGAGCGCACGCGAGAGACGGGCCGGGCCCACTACTACTCCCGCAGCCGCGAGGAACTGTGGGAGAAGGGCGCGACGAGCGGCCACGTCCAGGAGGTAGAGGAGGTGCGCGTCGACTGCGACGCCGACACGCTGCTCTACCTGGTCGATCAGGAGGGCGGGGCCTGCCACACCGGCCATCGCTCGTGTTTCTATCGCACCATCGAGGGCGAGAACGTCGGCGAGAAGGTCTACGACCCCGACGAAGTATACGACGACGCGTAACCGCCCATGAGTGAACGCGCCCACCGCGGCGGCGACGCCGCCGGAACCGGGTCCGCGGGACGGTCCCCGCTCGAGGCCCTCGAGGCGGCCCGCGACCGCTTCGAGGAGGCCGAACGGCGCATCGAAGACCACGGGGGCGAGGCGGTCGCCGAGGCCGCCGAGGCCTACCGGGACGCGACGGCGTTGCTCGAGGACTACGTCGACAGGGCGACGGGCACCGGTCGGGAGAACTTCGAGGCCTACGTCGAACTCGAGGGGAAGTTCGACTCGCTGGTCTCGGGACTGCCCGACGATCTGAAGGGCCGCGAGGCGTTCGAGGAGGCCCTCGACGTTCTCGACAAGCGCCGGCTCAGCGAGTCGGACTTCGAGCGGGCCCACGAGGCCCTCGAGCCGGCGGCCCGATACGCCGAACTGCTCGACGAGCGCGAGGACGCCCGGGAGTCGATCGACGAGGCCCGAACCGCCGCCGCGAAGCGCCGGCGCGAACTCGACGACGCGATCGCGGACCGCGAACGGCTGGTCGAACTCGGCGAGGCCGACCTCGAGGCGCCGGTCGAGGAGCTCCGCGAGCCGATCGCGACGTACAACGAGGCGATCGAGGCGGCGTTCGAGGAGTACCGCCTCGAGGCGTCGGCTCGCGAGGTGTTCGAACTGCTCGAGCGGAGCCGCTGGTACCCCTTCGTCGACTACGAGCGACCGCCGGACGACCTCGCGAGATACGTCCGCGAGGATCCGGCCGGCGAGTACACGATTCCCGAACTGCTGGAGTACGCGAACTACTCGCGGTCGAAACTCGAGCACTACGTCGAGAGCGCGGACGAACTCAAGCGGCGGGTGGCGACCCAGCAGACGTTCCTCGACGGGATCGACGCCGAGCCGCTGACGATCCCGTGGCCGCCGGGCGAGGCGGGCGCGCTCCGACACCGGATCCGCGAGTGTCGCCCGTTCGTCGAGCGCGTCGCCGGCGAAGACGTCGTCGCGAAGCTGCGGTCGGTCCGCCGACTGACGACCGATCCCGATTTCGAGTACGATCGACTCCAGACCGCGGCGCAGGCGGTCGCACGGCTTTCGGCCGCCGAGCGCGAGCGGCTGGCCGACGGCCGGGTCGCCGACGAACTCGAGTCGCTGCGCCGCGAGCGCGAGCGGCTGGAGGACGCGCTCGAGGTCGAGGACCCGATCTGATCGGATCGATGCCCCGGAACCGACGTCCGTTCTCGAATTTCGTTCGGTAGTAACTACTGCTGCTATGGTGCCACGTGAGAACTCCAACTGAGACGATAGTATTCGTCCTCGTACAGAATATACGCCCCAGGTCTCTCTCCGGGAGGCGTCTCGGTTTCGTCGCGTTTCGATTCGAACTCTTCCAGTATCTCCTGCTGCTCCTCGAACCCGCTGTCCTCGTCGGAAGCGGTGAGCGAACCGCCGTTCTCGCGAACGTCGTCGAGTAACTGCTGCGCGTCTTCGCTCATCGCCGTCGCGTCGACGGCGTATTCGTCGAGAATCCGCTCCGCGAACGAGTCCTCGTCCTCCGCGAACCGCTCTCCCGATACTCGAATCCGCTGTACGGGTTCCGAAACCGTCTCTCGTTCCTTCAATTCTACGTACCTGTCGTTGAATTCGAGGAACCGTTGCTCGACGCCGCCGAGGAGTCGCGAATTCTCCTCCCAATCGGGCTCGAGATAGCTGATAACGACCGGATTCGTAAAGAAGATCAATCTCCCGTCCGAAAAGGTGAACGCTTCGTGGACTCGCCACCGTTCGTACTCGGGAAGGTCCGTGAACGGCAGGACTTCGCCCTCGTCAGTTGCCGACACGTCGTCGGGGAGGGCGTGAATTCGGGAGATCTCGTATTTCGGTCCGGTGACTGTCCCTTCGTCGAGCGTCTCTCGGTCGAACCGATAGACCGGCGCCCCCTCTTCGGTTCGGTAGTAGACGGGTCCGTGATGAAACGACGAGTGCTCGAACAGATCGAGGGTACCGGAGAGTTCCAGTGTGATCGCTTCCTCGTCGAGGAGGGCGGACACGAGGTCACCGACGAGCGGCGAGGGGGATAAATCGTCCGCCGTTCTCGTCGCAGTGTGCGTGACCTCGGCGGCATCCACGGGAGCGAGGGAGATCCTGTGGGAGGCAGTCGTCCAATCGACACAGCCGCTGAACAGGGGTACCGCTCCGACAGGTAGACTCGCGATAAGCGCTCGACGGTGCATGGCAACAGAGTATTATTAGAAATATATGTGTTTTGTGCGAACGTTCGACAGATAGAGAGGGAGTGCCGCGTGGAACCGTTCGAACGCGTCACTCCTGCCTCTCCTCGAGTTCCGCCGCTTCGTCGAAGTCAACGCGGGGTACGAACGGACCGAAGTCGGCGGTTCGCGACGCGATCGAGGCGATCCGGAACGTGTAGACCAGTAGAACGGTAAACGGGAGGAAGACGAAGGTGACGACGGTGCTGACGACGAGCACGAGGATTCCCGTCGATCCGACCGCTTCGATGATCGTCGAGTAGGTCATCATGAAGATCCCACCGCCCAGAAGCGTCGGGAAGCCGACGACCAGCAGCACCTTCGAGAGGTGCGCGAGTTCGTACTGCATATAGAGCGTCTTGAACGTCTGGCGAGCGATCGCCAGCTGGCCGAGCAACTCGACGAGGTCGTCGAGCGTCTCGAGGTCCGCCTCCGAGAGCGCGTCGGCGTAGTGGGCCCGGATCTGCCGGGCCGCGTACAGGTGCGCCCCGTTGAAGTGGCCGAGCACCGCCGACAGCGTCTCGAAGGTGCCGAAGTCCGAGTCCTCGAGCGACGCCGAGACGAGTTCGCCCTCGGTCTCGACCGCCTCGATGAACTCCCCGATGACGGCGGCGCGGTCCGGATCCGTCATTCGCTCGGCGACCGCCTCCAGCCGCTCTGTCCGTTCGACGACGGTGTCGACGACCAGTTGCAGGAAGTCGGCCGGCGCCGCCGGACTGACCGGCGTGTCGGTCAGGGTCTCGATCTCGCGCCGGAAGGTCGCCATCTCCTCGAACCGATCCGAGAGGTCGCCCGGCCAGCCCAGTTCCTGCGAGAGGACCAGCTGGTTGATCGCGAGCACGATGGTGATGAACGGCAGGGTCCCGCCGACGACCGCCGCGACGAGCGTCGTCGCGGTGTCGGGATCGGTGACCGGAACGTACCCGGCGACGCCGATGCTCGCACACGCGGTGAAGACGACCACGGAGAACAGCCCCGTGATGACGTATCGGTTCCCGTCCAGCAGGAGCCACCGTTTAACGGGCGACTCGCGGAGCCGCTCGTGAACGAGATCGCTCCGGCTCACCGCCTCGTCGATCCGTTCCTCCTCGTCGATACCGGACTCGTCCGCGCTCATGCCATCGCTGTCGATACAGCGCCGGAAAAGTGTGCACGCGGACGCTGCCCGCTCCGTGGCGTTCGAACGCCGTTCGCTCCGCGGGCGCTCGGACGCCCTCGCGATCGCGAACTCGCTCCGCGCGTCTTCGAGCACCCGCGACTCGGACCGACCGTCGGGACGGTGGCCTCGAGGCGACGACTGAAGGCGCCGGCCGTCGTACCACCGGTATGACCAGACACCTGCTCGTTCCGATGGACGACTCCGAGACGGCCCGCGCGGCCCTCGAGCACGCGCTGGCGGTGTTCCCGAACGACGAGGTGACGGTGATTCACGTCGTCGACGAACTCGAGGCGGGGTACGGCGGTCGGCCGCCGGTGACCGACAGCGGCGGGGCCGACGCGGACGAACCCGAGTTCCTCGCCGACGTGCGCGACATCGCCGCCGAGCACGACCGCCGCGTCGATACGGCCGTCGTCGAGGGCACGTCGGCGGACGCGATCCTCGAGTACGTCCGCGACAACGACGTCGACGGGATCGTGATGGGAAGCGAGGGCCGGTCGGGCGTCTCGCGGATGCTGCTGGGCAGCGTCGCCGAAGCGGTCACGCGGCAGGCGTCGGTGCCGGTTACGATCGTTCCCTCTCGTAGCCGCTGAAATGCCGGATTCGACGGTCCGGCCGTCGATCTGTCGTCTGCACGGTCACCGTCCGAAAACCGGACGAACGTCCGACGACGATCGCCGGCCGACTCGAGAACCGGTGATCTATCGAATCGCGGGTGTTTTTCGATCGAAGACGTAAGGGATCGCTATGGACGATCGGACGGGGACGACGATCCACACCGGACTTCTCATCTCGACGACGGCCGCGATGGCGTGGCTCTCCGGCCTCCCGATGCTCTTCCCGAGTCTTGGCCCCTCGGCGTTCGTGCTCGCGTTGTTCCAGGACAGCGAGGCGACCTCCCCGCGACGCGTGATCGGGGGCCACGCGATCGGCGTCGCCGCCGGCCTGCTCGCCTACCACTTGCTCGGCGTCACGATTTCGATCACGGCCACGGCCGATCCCGGTTCGCTCGAGGCGCTTCGCCTCGGTGCGAGCGGCGTCATCGCGACGACGCTGACCGCGGGCGGCATGCTCTGGACCGATACTCGCCACCCGCCGGCCTGTGCGACGACGCTGATCGTCTCGCTCGGCCTGCTCTCGAGGCCGTTCGAGGGCGTCCTCATCGTCGCCACCGTCGTGGTGCTCGTCGCCGCTCACGAACTCCTGCTCGCGACCGCACGGGTCGGCGCGCGGTACGGGAACCGGCTCCGGTCGTAGACCGCGACGACCGCGCGACCGCGATATTGATACGGTATCGGGACTATCACGATATCGAATACGATGCCGCGAACCGGTGGGAACGAGCGGACCGAGCGAATCGAACCGCGAGCGACCGGCTTAACGCCCGCAAGCGTCCGTCGGCGGCCATGCTGACGACACTGCTTCTGATCGGGATCGCCGCCGCGAGTGCCACCGTCGTCGCGATGGCCCTCGAGGCCCGCGGGCTCCTCCCGCCGTGGATCAGCGTCTGGGGACCGGTCGTCACCTGCGAGACGGAGAACGGGCTCGGCGCGCTCGACCGACTGGCCCGCCCGCGCTACCGTCGCTTCTGGCGGCGGTGGACCGACGTCGGCACCGTCGTCGCGCTGCTGTCGCTCGTCGCGATGACCGCCGTCGTCCTGTTCGCCGCCTACGCGGCGCTGACGCAGGGGGGCGCCAGTCAGGTGAACCAGCCGCGAAACGCGCTGGCGATTCCGGGCGTCAACGACTTCCTGCCGCTGGCGGCGACGCCGGCGATCCTCGTCGGCCTCGCCGTCGCCGTCGTCGTCCACGAGTTCAGCCACGGGCTGCTCGCTCGCGTCGAGGGCGTCGCCGTCGAGTCGGCCGGTCTGATCTTCCTCGCCCTCGTCCCCTTCGGCGCGTTCGTCGGTATCGACGAGACCGACGAGGCCGACGCCTCGCCGACCGGCCGCAACCGGATCTACGCCGCGGGGATCACGAACAACCTCGCGGTGGCGCTGGTCGCGTTCCTCGCCCTGTTCCTGCTCGTCTCCACCTCGATCGCCGCCGTTCCGGGCGTCGCCGTCGGCGGCGTCTACGCCGGGACGCCGGCCGACGGGGCCGGACTCGAGCGCGGCGACGTCGTCACCGCCGTCGACGGCGAGGCGATCGACGACGCCGACGACCTGCGCGCGGCCCTCGACGCGACCGACGAGCGCGTCGCCCTCTCCGTCAGGGACGGGCGTGACGGCACCGAGACGGTGACTCTCGAGCGATCGGTCGTCGTTACCGGCACGCTCGAGGGGACTGCGGCGAGCTCCGGTGGCGGCGAGCGGAGCGACAGCGGGGCCGACGGCGGCGACGACGGAAACGACGGCACCGACGGCGGGAATGGAAACGCGACCGCGCTCGAGCCGGGCGAGACGATCACGACGGTCAACGACAGCCCGGTCGCCACCGAACGCGAGTTCCGAGCGGCCCTCGAGAATCACACGGTCGCGACCCTCGAGACCGACGACGGCTCGACGACGGTCGTCGCCGGTGCGGCCGTCGCAGGGATCGACGACGACGGCCCGCTCGCGGCGGCCGGCGTCCCCGACCCGGACGGCGATCCGCGGTCGCTGGTCGTCACGCGCCTCGACGGCGAGCGGATCGTCGACGGCGACGATCTCCGCGAGACGCTCGCGGACGCCGCCCCCGGTGAGACCGTCTCGCTCGAGGCGTACGTCGACGGCGAACGCCGCGAGTACGAGGTGGGGCTGGGCGACCGAAACGGTGAGGCGGTCCTCGGGATCTCCCTGGTGCCGGGAACGAGCGGGACGACGGTGACCGACCTCGGCGTCGATCCGTATCCGAGCGCCCAGCACCTCGGCGTCCTCCGCGGGCAGCCGGTCGCGGACGGGCTCGGGTCGTCGCCCGTAGCGCGCGGGTTCGCGGCGTTCGCCCTCCCCTTCGCCGGGCTGATCGACGGCCTCTCGACGGCGAACTTCGGCGGGTTCGTCGGCCCGGTCGCGGACTTCTACGCCGTGACGGGGCCGCTCTCGATCCTCGGCGGCGGCGTCTTCCTCGCGGCGAACGCCCTGTTCTGGACGTGGTGGCTCAGCCTGCTGGTGGGCGTCTTCAACTGCATTCCCTGCTACCCGCTCGACGGCGGCAAACTCCTCCGAACGACCGTCGAGGCCATTGCCTCGAGGGCGGGACTCGAGCGCTCCGATCGGGCGGCGACCGCGGCGATGGTCGGCGCCAGCGCCGTCGTGGCGGGGGCGATCCTGCTCGTGCTCTCGAGTCCGTTCCTCGGATGAGTGTTCGTCTCGTCCGGGCTGAGCGATTCGGCTGAATCGGCCTGCGTTTGGAGCGATACTGACGGACGTACGCAGATTACTCGCGCTGGCAACGGGGAATTGCCACGCCCTCCCCAGCCGATTCGCTCGCTCCGTGGCTCACGGCCGGTGGCCGTTCGCCGGTCACTCGCTCGTCCCTCGCGTGCGTTCGAGCACCAGTTCGCCGCCGGCTCACTGGTGCTCAGCACGCGCCACTGCACGTAGTGTGGTCAGCTCGGACGAAGCCGGAAGGAGGGGTCGAGACCGGCTCGCTGATCGACCGACTCAGACCTCGGCCTTCGCCTCGGTCAGCGTCTCGAACATCTCGTCGGCCAGTTCGTGGGCGCGCTCGGCGTTGCGGGCCTCGGCGTAGATCCGGACGAGCGGCTCGGTGCCGGAGGGGCGGGCGAGCACCCACGCGTCGCCGTAATCGAGTCGGTAGCCGTCGCGCGTGTTGAGGTCGGCGTCGGCCGACTGGGCGTGGTTGGCCGCGGCGTCTAGCATCGCGTCGCGTTCGGCCGTCGACTCGTAGGCAACGTTGTGGCGGACGTTGGCGTAGCCGCCGTAGGGGGCGACGATCTCGCTGACCGGCCGCCGGGCGACGAGCTCGAGGAATCGGGCCGCGGTGAAGGCGCCGTCCCGCGAGAGCCGGAAGTCGGGGAAGAAGATCCCCCCGTTACCCTCGCCCGCGATCGGGACGCGCTCGCCCTTCGCCTCGAGTTCCTCGATTCGAGTGATAATGTTCGTCGACCCGATCGGCGTCAGCTCGAGGTCGGCGCCGACCTCGCCGACGACGTCGACCAGCCGCTGGGAGACGTTGACCGCCGAGACGGTCGTGTCGCCGGGCTCGAGTTCGGCCGCGGCGAGCGCGGCGAGGGTGGCGTCGCCCTCGACGTACTCGCCGGTCTCGTCGAAGAAGATGGCGCGGTCGGCGTCGCCGTCGTGAGCGATACCGACGTCGGCGTCGGTGGCCCGGACCAGTTCCCCGAGGTCCTCGAGGTTGGTCGGGACGGGCTCGGGATCCCGGCCGGGGAAGTGGCCGTCGGGCTGACCGTTGACGGTGACGACGCGACAGCCCAGTTCGCGGAGGAACTCGGGGCTGGTGAGCGCGCCGGCGCCGTGGCCGGGGTCGAGCGCGACCGTCAGCTCGGCGTCGGCGATGGTCTCGCGGTCGGCCGCCGCGAGCAGTTCGTCGACGTACTCCCCTCTCACGCCGTCGACCTCCCGGACGCGACCGGTCTCGTCCCAGGAGGCGACGTCGAACGCCTCCGCGAGCAGCACCTCCTCGATCCCCTCGAGGTCGGAGACCGCGAGCTCGATCCCGTCGCTGCCGATCAATTTGACGCCGTTGTACTGGGGCGGGTTGTGCGAGGCCGTGATCACCATGACGGGAATGCCCTCCCGCTCGGCGTACGCCTGCGCGCCCGGTGTGGGAAGGATCCCCAGCCGATCGACGTCCGTCCCCGTGCTCGCGAGTCCGCTCGCGGCCGCGTCGGCGAGCATCCGCCCGGTATATCGCGTGTCGCGCGCGATACCGACCCGGTCGACCCCCCACGCCGTCCCGGCCGCTTTCGCGACGCGCAGGACGAACGCCGGCGTCAGCTCTTCGTTGGCGACGCCGCGCGTTCCGCTCGATCCGAACACTTGCATCACGCGCTAGTCGTATGGGTCCCCTCAAAGGGATTCCGGAGCAGACGGAACGCTTTCGGCGCGGGACCCCGACCGTGGACGTATGCATTCCATCGAGGAAAAGCGCGTCTACGGCGACCGCGAAGGGGCCCTCGAGGCCTACGTCGCCAGTTCGATCGGCGTCGTCCGCGTCCGCGTCGCCGACGACACCGTCGGAGAGTTCGGCCTCTGTGACCGTTCTACGGCCCGCGACATCGCGGCGACCGACGGCGTCGTCGCGATCGCGACCGACGAGGACGTCCGCCTGCTCGACCTCGAGGCGGGCGAGGACGCGGACGCGACCGACGACGAGACGACCGGCGACGCGACGTTCGTCGACAGCGGCTTCGGTCCCGCCGTCGCCGTGGGCGCCGACGGCGCCGGGCTGGTCGCCGCCGGGCCCGACGGCGACGTCGCCCGCCTCGAGTCGCCTTCCACCCGCACTGGTGCCGGCGCCGATGCCGGAAGCACCGATGCGGACGCTCGCGAGTGGACGACGCTCGAGAGCGACGGCATCGCGGCGGTGCGGGCGATCGACGGCGACCTCGTCGGAACCGACGGCGGCGTCTACCGGGTCCACGAGGGGCGACTCGATCACGCCGGTCTCTCCGACGTGCGGGACGTCTCCGCGGCCGGCGTCCCGCTGGCCGCGACCGCCGACGGCCTCTACAAGCTCGGCAACGGCTGGATGGAGGCCCTCGAGGGGAGCTTCGAGACCGTCGCCGCGGACCCGCGCAGCGAGCGCGGGCAGTTGACTCGCGCCCACGCGGTCGCCGGAGACGGGGACGCGAATCCGATCTACGGCTACGACGCCGCCGACGAGTCGTGGACCGAGTACGACCGCTCGAGCGAGTCGATCGTCGGGATCGGCTACGGGCGGACGGTCTACGCCGTCACCGAACGGGGCACCTTCCTCGCGGCGACGCCCGACGACGGGGCCGGCCGATGGCGTTCGCAGACGATCGGCGTCAGCGGTGTGACGGGGCTCGCCGTTCCCACCGACGAGTAGCGGTTCCAGTACGTCCCGAGTCGACGATCACGGTTCGACCGTCTGACGAAAACTTATCTGTTTTGGATACTTTCAACTTCGAATATGAGTGGGATCCAACGCCGTCGACTCCTCACCGCGACCGGTGTCAGCCTCACGGGTGCGATCGCCGGCTGTCTGGGGAGCGACGAAAGCGGCGGCGAGAACGGCGCCGAAAACGAGGCCGAAAACGGAACCGAAGACGAAGGCGACGAGACCGTCGCCGAGCAGGTCTCCGGAAGAATCGTCGTCGACAACCTCGACGAGTCGTCTCACACCTTCGACATTCTCGTCGAGTACGGCGGTGAGATCCAGCACTGGGAGACCAGATCTCCAGGGGCCGACGAGACCATCTCCTTCGAGCACAGCTGGTCGTCCGACCGGGAGCAGTTCCGCGTGACTGCCCGTCTCAACGGGGGCGAGCCGGTGAACATCACCCCCGCGAACTGGAACGAATCGAACTGTCTCAGCATCTTCGTCCGAATCACCGACGGCCAGACGATGACGCATTCGACCAATACCGACGCGGGCCACTGCGAGGGCGCGACGGACGACGAATCGGAGTAGCCGGCCGTCCCCGGCTACCGCCGCGGTCGGTCTCCGACGCTGCCGGATACGAGAACGAAAGCGGGTTTATCCCCCGCCCTGTCTGCTCGAGTATGACCACGATCGTCAGCGGCTCGGCCTCGCAGACGCTGGCCGCGTCCCTCGCGGACGAACTCGAGGTATCGCTCGCCGCCGTCGAGTACGACCGGTTCCCCGACGGCGAACTGCTCGCGGCCGCTCCCGACTTCGACGACGACAGGGCGATCGTCGTCGGCTCGACCGTCTCGAGCGACGCCCACCTCGAACTGCTCCAACTCCAGGACGCCGTCCGCGAGGCCGGCGCCGAGGACGTCGTCACCGTCCTGCCGTACATGGGCTACGCCCGGCAGGACGAGGCCTTCGAGGCGGGCCATCCGGTCTCCGCGCGCGCGGTCGCTCGGGCGATTTCGACCGGAGCGGACCGCGTGGTGACCGTCAACCCCCACGAGGGGGCGATCTGTGACTTCTTCGAGCCGACGGCGACCGCCGTCGACGCGTCGGGCCGGCTGGCGGATCCGCTGCCCGCCGAGCTCGCGGACCCCGTCTTCCTCTCGCCCGACGCGGGAGCGATCGAGCTCGCCGAAACGGTCCGGGACGCCTACGGCGACGGCGAGACGGACTACTTCGAGAAGACTCGCCACTCCGGCACCGAGGTCGAAATCTCCCCCAGCGACGTCGACGTGGCCGACCGCGACGTCGTCGTGACCGACGACATCATCGCGACGGGATCGACCATGAGCGAGGCCGTCGGCGTCCTCCGGGAGCGAGACGTCGGGCGCGTCTTCGTCACCTGCGTCCACCCGCTGCTGGCGCGGAACGCGGTGACGAAGCTCCGCCGCGCGGGCGTCGAAGCGATTTACGGCACCGATACGATCGAACGCGAAGTGAGCGCCGTCTCGGTCGCGCCGTCGATCGCCGACGAACTGTAACCGGCACGCAAACATCGCGCTGCGCGGATTTACGGCTTTTCGGGCGACTCGGAGCGTGCGCTCTCGAGACGCCGTCCCGATAGTTCCAGAGACGACCGTCGCTCAGCGGCGCCGCCGACCGACCGCCGCGACCGCGACCGCGAGTCCCAGCGCGACGGTCGCGGCCGCGATACCGAAGCCGGGCATCGATTCGACCGTCGATTCGATCCCGCCGACGGAGACCGTCGTCGACCGCCCGCCGACGCTAACCTCGTAGTCGCCGCCGTCGTCGAACGTCAGCTCCGTGGCGACGCTCCCGGTCTCGCCGGGCGCGAGCGCGATCGGCTCGGCGCGTTCGGTCCCCGACGCGGTCCGGAACGCGAGGCGCCCGGCCGCGGGGAGGGAGTCGGCGGTCGCGACCGAGGCGGTCGCCGTCACCGACTCGCCGGGGTCGACGCTGTCGGGTTCGACCCGCAGTTCGGTGACGGTCGTACTCGGCGTCGACCGGACGTAGACCGTCAGTCGATCGGTCCCGACGCGAACGTCGTAGATCCCGGGCTTCGTCGGCGTCCACGCGAGCGCCGTCGTCGCCGTCTCACCGGCCTCGAGCGACCGCTGTTCGATCGCGACGACGTCGCCGTCGACCCGCAGGGTCGCGTCGGCGGTCCCCGCGCGGTCGTCGACGTTCTCGAGCGCGACCGGCACCGCGACGCGGTCGCCGGCCGGCACCGCCAGCACGTCGCCGGCGCCGATCTCGGCGCCGGGCCCCGAGAGCCCCCCGCGATCCCAGCGCTCCCACCGCTGGCCGTCGACCGTGACGGGCTCGTCGCCGAGCCCCGACGTGACCGCGGTACGGGGCTGCCCGAACGCCGACCGGTGATCGAGGGAGCTCCACGTCTCGGGCGTCGACGTCGTGTGCGCGTACCGTGTCGCGCTCTCTCGTAGCTCCGTCCCGCCCGCGGTCTCGAGCGCCGCCAGGAAGTCGGCCGCCGTCACCTGGCCATCGTTGGCGTTCAGCGTCCGGACGACGTCCTCGAGGCGTCGATCCCCGTCGGTCGCCTCCCGAAGCCGCCGGTCGAGTTCGCCGTAGACGAGCGCGCCCTTCGCGTAGTCGGTCCGCTCGTGGGCCCAGCTCTCCGGCTCGGCGAGGACGCCGTCGGCGTACGGCGACCGCTCGCCGCGCTCGAGGTGATCGCGGAACTCGCTGAACGAGATCAGTCCCTGCTCGTAGGCGAGCGACGCGGCGTGGTACTCGGCGCCGCCCTCGACGAGCCAGGCGGCGTCGGCCGCGACGTCGCCGTTGGCGAAGCGCTGGTGGACGTGGACGTACTCGTGGAGCCAGACGTTCGAGGCCTCGGAGAGCGGGGCGTCGGCGACGACCCACGCGTCGGCCTCGCCGTACTGGAGGCCCCGCGAGCCCCAGTCGACGTCGTTCGGTACCGCGGCGACGAACACCTCCGCTTCGCTCGGGGCGATCGAAAGCTCGCGGCTCGCCTCGCCGAGCGTCTCGAGGATCGCGTCCGGATCCTCCCGCAGCTCGGCGGCCTCCGGGACGACCAGTCTGACGGTCTCGCCGTCGGCGGTCCGTTCGTACTCGGTCACCGGCCCGAAGACGGCGATATCGCTCCCGGTCGCCCCCGGTCCGTCGACGGTCACCGTCTCCTCGATCCCGATGCTGACGTCGGCGTCTCGCTGGTAGGAGAGGCTGACGCCCGGCACGGGGACGACGCCCCACTCGCCGGTATCCACGAAGCTGTAGCCGCTCCGACTCGGCCCGACGCGGTCGCCGGTCCCCGTCCGATCGGCCGGGAACCGGGCTCGGATCGTCGGCTCCTCGACGTCCCCGGTCCACCGGTAGGTTCCCTCGTCAGTCGCCTCGAATCCCTCGGTCGACCGCACGTCGGCCGCCCCCTCGAGGTCGACCGTCAGGCCGCTCATCGGCTCCGGCACGTCGAACGTGAACGCGGCCTCGAACTCGTCCGGTCGCTCGGGCAGGTGCCGGAGTTCGACCGTTCGGTGGAGGATATCGTCCGCTTCGGCCGTCGCGGCCGCTTCGGTATCGGTGTTCGTCGCAGCGGCCGACTCGAGGGCGCCGGTGGTGGCGGCTTCGGTAGCCGGCTCGAGCGCCACAGCGCTACCGGACGCGGGCTCGCTCGCCGCCGGCATCCCGCTGGCGCCGGCGACGCCGGCCGGAACGGTGCCGATCAGTAGCAGAACGATGACGAGAACGGGGATCCGAGAGGTCACTATCTACGGCTGGTAAATCAGCGACCATGACTTTTGTGGCACGGACACTGTCGGCCGAATACGACTGACGCGGCTGAAAACGAATCAGAAGCAGATCGTCGATAAGAGTGAGCGGCCTAGTCCGACGCTTCCGCTGCCGCCAGCGGTTCGACCCCGATCTCCATCGTCACGTCCTCGACCTCCCACTCCTTGCGGTGGCCGTCGTCGATCTCGCCGATCTCGTCGGCGCGGACCTCCTCGCGGATCAGGTCCTCGCGCTCGGCGACGAGGTCGGCGATGCGGTCGTCGTCGATCGCGAGGTCGAGCGCGATGCGCTCCTCGACGTCGAGATCGAGGTCCTTGCGCATCTCCTGGACGCGGCGGATGACCTCGCGGGCGTAGCCCTCGCTCTCGATGTCGTCGGTCAGCGAGGCGTCGACGTAGGCGACGCCGCGGTCGTCGCCGTTCAGTCCGAACGCGGTGCCGGCGATGCCGTCGGGCGTCTGGGTGACGAACGAGACCATCTCGTCGGTGATCTCCTCGCCGTCCTCGAGGACGTCCGCGACGGCGTCCTCGATCGCCTCGAGGCTCGGCTCGTCGATGCGGGCCTCGTTGAGCGCGTTCATGACCTGCCCGGCGCGGTCGCCGAAGGCCGGCCCGAGTTCGCTCATGTCCGCTTCGGCGCTGTACTGCAGTTCGCCCCAGCGGTCGTCGGGCGAGACGAGCTCAATCTCGCGGGCGTTGAGCCGGTCCTCGAGCAGCGGCGTGTGGCGTTCGACGGCCTCGACGACGCGCTGGTCGTCGGCGGCGACGACCACCCGCGGGACGGGCCAGCGCAGCTTGCGGCCGGCCTGCTGGCGGGCGTTCGCGCCGGCCTCCTCGATGGCCCGCAGGATGGCGACGTCGTCCTCGAGCTGTTCGTCCTGCCAGTACTCGTCGACCTCGGGCCAGTCCTCCATGTGGACGGTGTCGAACCCGTCGTCACCGGTCAGCGTCCCGTAGATCTCCTCGCTGATGAACGGCGCGTACGGCGCGAGCAGGGCGACGCTCTCCCGGAGCACGCGGTAGATCGTCGCGTAGGCGGCCCGCTTCGAGCCGCTGTCCTCCTCGGCCCACATGCGCTCGCGGACGGCCTGGACGTAAAAGCGCGAGACGTCCTCGACGACGAACTCGATGAGCGCGTCGAGCGCGCGGTCCTGTCGTCGGTCCTCGAATGCCTCGGTCATCTCGTCCTTCGTGGACTGGAGGCGGGCGAGTACCCACTCGTCGATCAGCTCGAGGTCCGAATCGACGTCCTCGAGGGTCGTCTCCTGCGGATCGAACTCGTCTAACCGCATGTACGGCAGCGGGAACCGGAAGACGTTCCACAGCGTCCGGAGGTGGTTCTCCATCGTCTGCATCCCGTCCCAGGAGAAGCGCATGTCGTCGCCCTGCGGGTTATTAGAGAGCAGGAACATGCGCATGACGTCCCGGCCGTGGCGGTCGATGGCCTCGTGGGGGTCGATCAGGATGTCCTTGGACTTGCTCATCGCGCGGCCGTCGGGCATCAGCGCGTGGCCGTGCATCAGCACCTCCTGATACGGGCTCTCGCCGAGCGCGGCGGTGCCCATCCCCAGCTGGGACCAGAACCAGCCCCGCGTCTGGTCGTGGGCCTCGAGGATGAAGTCGGCGGGCCAGAGCTCGTCGAACTGGCTGTCGTCCGCGGGATAGTTTAGCGTGCCCCAGGAGGCGACCGAGGAGTCGAGCCAGACGTCGAACACGTCCTGCACGCGCGTGTAGGTGGTGTCTCCCTCGGTGATCGTCAGATCGTCGACGGTGTCCTTGTGGAGGTCGACGTCCTCGGGATCGATATCCTGATCGACGCGCTCGGCGAGTTCCTCGCGATCGGCGACGACGATCATGTCCTCGTCGTCGTCGCGGTCCTCCGGCGTCCAGACGGGGAGCGGAATACCCCAGTAGCGCTGGCGGGAGACGTTCCAGTCGGGGGCCTCCTCGACGAAGTCCCGGAAGCGGTTGTCGCGGGCCCAGTCGGGGTGCCACTCGCTGTCCTCGATGTTCTCGAGGAGCTCGTCCTTGACGTCGGTGATCGTGATGAACCACTGGTCGGTGACGATCTGGAGAATGCCCGTGTCACAGCGCCAGCAGTGGCCGTAACTGTGCTGGACGGTGCCCGAGGCGAGCAGCGCGCCGTTGTCCTCGAGGTCGGCGGTGATCTCCGGATCGGCGTCCTTGACGAACTGCCCCTCGTACTTGCCCGCTTCCTCGGTGTAGACGCCGTCGCCGCCGACGGGACAGAAGATCGGGAAGCCGAGCTCGCGGCCGCGCTCGAAGTCCACCTCACCGTGACCGGGCGCGGAGTGGACGAGTCCCGTCCCGTCCCCGTCCGTGTCGACGTAGTCGGCGGCGTAGACCTCGCGTGCGCCCTCGTGGTCGGGACGGTCGGGGACCTCCTCGGCGAGCGGGTGCTCGTACGACCAGCCGATCAGCTCCTCGCCGGAGCGCTCCTCGACGACCTCGTAGTCGTCGTACCGGCCTTCCCGCAGGACTTCCTCGTGTTTGGCTTCGGCGACGTACAACAACTCTTCCTCGCCGTCTCTCTCCGCGCGAACGCCGACGTAGTCGCCCTCCTCGTCGACGGCGACGAAGGTGTTCGCCGGGACCGTCCACGGGGTCGTCGTCCAGATGACGAGCTTCCCCTCGCGGTCCTCGAGGTCGAACTTGACGTAGATCGAGGGGTCCTCGACGTCCTCGTACTCGACCTCGTTGTTCGCGATCGCGGTCTCACAGCGCGGACACTGCGAGATCGAGCGGTGGCCCTTCTCGACTAAGCCGCGGTCGGCGGCCTTCGAGAAGCCCCACCAGGCGGCCTCCATGTACTCGGGTTCGACCGTCCGGTAGGGGTCGTCCCAGTCCATCCAGACGCCGAAGTCCTGGAAGTCCTCCTGGAGGCCCTCGAGTTGCTCGTCGGCGTAGTCCTTGCACTCCTGGATGAAGTTCTCCTCGCCGAACTCCTCGATGTCCTTCTTGTTCTCGAAGCCCAGTCGCTCCTCGACGCGGGTCTCGATGGGTAGGCCGTGCATGTCGTAGCCCGGCCGGTCGGTGACGTCGTACCCCTGCATCCGCAGGAAGCGCAGGTAGACGTCCTTCAGGGACTTGTTCCAGGTCGTTCCCATGTGCGCCGACCCCGACGTGTACGGCGGCCCGTCGACGAAGAAGAAGGATTCACCGTCCGACCGGTGCTCGACCGTCTGCTCGTAGGCGTCGACGTCGTCCCAGTAGTCGAAGATCCGCCCCTCGAGTTCGTGCGGATCGTACTGGTCGTCGACCTCGCCGAATCTGCTCATACGGGAGCAATCTCACTCCGAGAGTAAAGGGGAATCGGTCCCGCGGGCGGCCGCGCGCCTCGAGGCGGCGGTCGCTCGATCGGGATCGGTGGGAAAAGCGGGAGTCGGAGAACCGCTACGCTTCGACGCCGAACAGCCGCGCGAGCACCTTCTGATAGCCGAGGCCGTAGACGCCGGCGTAGAGCATGACACAGCCGATCGCGGCGAGCCAGAACGCGACCGTCGTCTCGCCCGCGCCGACGTGTTGCATGCTCGCGTATTCGGCGGCGAAGCCGCCGACCGTCAGGGCGCCCGCGGCGATCGTGTAGGCCACCATCGGAAGCAGTTCTGTGAGGAGTTCCGGAATTGCCGTTCCCATTACCTGTCGAGAGTTTCCGGGGAAAGGTAAATCTGTCTGCTCGAGCGGGACGCGAATCCGAGACGCCTAACCCGCCGCCGGCCCACGTGACGAACGTGTCTCCATCCCCTCCCTCCGACGCCGAGGCCGGCACCGACACCGATCCGGCCTACCCGACGACGCGCAACGTCATCGAACCCGGCTGCGACCGCTGTCCGGCGCTCGCCGAACACCGCGAGTGCATCTCGTGGGGGACTGGCCCGCTCGACGCCAGCGTGCTCGTCATCGGCGAGGCGCCCGGCCCCGGCAATCCCGACGCCGACCGCTGGAAGGGCGGCAACTGGACCGGCAAGGCCTACACCTCCCGTCACTCCGGTCGGCGCATCCGCCGGATGCTCGCGCGGGTCGGCTACGACGACGACGCGTACTACACGAACGCCGTGAAGTGCTTCCCCGCCGATCCCGAAGACCCCACCAGTAACCGCGAACCGACCCCCGAGGAACGGACGAACTGTCGCGGCCACCTGCTGACCGAGATCGAGACCGTCGCCCCAGACGTCGTCCTCGCGACCGGCAAACACGCGACGGCGAGCGTCCTCGCGGCCGAAGACCGCGACCTCGAGGGCTTCATCGACACGGTCCTCGAGCCCGTAGATTGTGAGCGCCTCGAGACGACGCTCCTGCCGATCCTCCACCCCTCCTATCAGGACGTCTGGATCGGGCGGCTGGGGTACGAGCCCGACGAGTACCTCGCGGCGATCGGGGAGGCGCTCGCGGAGCTGTGTGATCCGGTCGGGGAGTAGCGCTCCGACTGCGGTCTCGCATCGCTACCGGAGACGCCGAACGGTCGTCGCCCCGCTACGACCGCTGTGATTCGGCGCTCGCTCGGAGCGAAGCGGGCGCGACGTCCCACCGATCCGCGGTGACGCCGTCGACGCCGGCCTCGTGCAGCGCGCGGACGTCGTCGGCCGTCCGCGCGGCCTTCCACGCGATGACGTCGAACCCGCGATCGCGGGCGGCGGACACGACGTCGGTTTCGACGCAGAGATCGTAGTGCGGGAAGACGTGCGTACAGTCGAGGTCGACCGCTCGAGAGAGGTTCTCGTCGGGTTCGTCGCCGAAGAGCAGCCCGTTCGGGACGTCTAGATACGCGTCCCCGATCTCAGCAAGCGCCTCGGGGAGAAACGACGAGACGCGGACGTCGGCGCCGGCCGCCATCGCCAACTGCAACGCGTCCGAGGCGATCCCTCGCTCCTTGAGCTCGAGTTGCAGGGTCACGTCGTCCGGGACGGCCCGCAGGACCGTCTCGAGGCGCGGAATCGATTCGTCCGACTCGAGGACGGTCAGGTCGCGGAGGTCGGTCCACGGCGTCTCCGCGACCCGGCCGGACGCGTCGGTGACGCGCTCGAGGGTCTCGTCGTGAAACGCGACCAGTTCACCCGTAGCACAGCGCCGGACGTCGACTTCCACCGCGGGCAGGCGACGGGCGGCTTCGCGGATAGCTACGAGGGTATTCTCCGGAAACTGAGCGGCACAGCCACGATGGCCGATTATCTCCATCTATCCGGGTCCCAGTAGCCACCGACAATCAACATTTTGGTTCCGCGCTACTAGTTCGGACAATCGTCCAGAATGTATCGAACGCTGACCGGCGTAGCTGTCGGTCGGCGGGGGACCGCCTCGCGGGAGCGCGATCTCAAACGGCTTCTCCCGGTCACTGATCACGCACACCGGATCCGGTCGGAGGCGAGCCACGCTCGCAGTCGGTCGAGATCGACCGGTCGGTTGAGCTCCACGTGACGTTCGGCCGGGATCAACAGCGGCCGCGTCGGCGTCCGCGGATAGACGCACGGGTACCAGTCCTGAAGCCGTTCGCGCAGGATTCGCATCGCGGCCGTCCGATACTCGCGGCTCACGACGCCGAGTCCGGCGTGCTGATGGCCCTCGATGAGACCGTAGGCCGAGACGCGTCCCGTTTCGTCCCACCGGATCGCCGTCTCCGCGCTCTGGAGCCCCGGAATGCACCCGACGAGGTTGAGGCGACCGCCGAAGGCGTCGAACTGGCCGGACAGCCGCCCGACCTCCCGCTCGTCGGCGAGCACGTCGCCGTTTATCACCAGCAGATCGTCGTCGATCCGCTCGAGCGCGAGGAGCAGCGACGCGGCGTTCTCGTACCGGTCCCATCCCTCGAGGACGATCGGATCGACGGGATCGTACCGCTCGAGAACGGTCTCGTGGCGATATCCCAGGACGACGCTCGTCCCGTCGACGTACGGCTCGAGCAGGGCGCGCTGTCGATCGTACAGCGTCCGCCCGTCGAACTCGAGGAAGGCCTTCGGAACGTCGTCGGTGTAGGGTCGCATTCGCCGGCCCCGGCCCGCGGCGAGGATCACGCCCCGCATCGCAGCACCTCGCTGGCGGCGCGTTCGCCGGCCCGGCCGTCCATCGGAATTCCGAGCGCCGCGAGCCACGACTCGCGTCGGCGCGCGATAGGTGTGGGCTCGCCGTTCCGATAGAGGTCGTCGACGAGCTCGAGATCGAGCGCGTCCGTCGTGACGCCGATCTCCGGAACCGTGCGGTCCGGTGCGTCGACGTCCGTCAGCTGGACGAGCGGCCGTCCGGTGTGGAGCCACTCGGCGATCGAGCCGGAGTAGTCCGAGACGAGGACGTCCGACCGGAGCATGCTCTCGGTGGGCGTCGCCGCCGTGTCGAAGACGACGTTCGGTAGCTCGGCGATTCGGGCCCTGCACTCGCGAGTGACGGCCAGCCCCGGACCCTCGCGCCTGTCGGTCGGATGGGGGCGAAAGAGCAGTTCGTACTCGGTGTCGGCGAAGCACTCGACGACCGAGCGGGCGGTGTTCGCGTACGCGCCGCGGCCGACCAGGTAGTTGGTCGGGGCGTACAGCACCCGGCGCTCGCGGGGCGGCGGCGCGCCGACCAGCGCGTCGGCCTCCGGGAGGCCGACGACGGCCACGGTCACGTCGGGCGGCGCGGCGGCCCGGTAGGCCCGCGCCCACCGCTCGCCGGGAGCCAGCGCGGCGGCGACGCGCTCGAGCATCGTCTCCGCCGTGACGGCGATCTCCCCGCGACCGATCGACGCGCCGTGGCGCACGTGGACGAGCGGGTACTCCTCGTAGAAGCTGAACCGCTCGATTCCGAACCGGTGATTGTAGACGACGACGGACGGATCGATCGCTCGCACGTTCTCGTCGACCGCGCCGGGATCGCGGACCTCGATTTCCTCGATGCGGTCGCTACAGCCGCGCGCGTCCGCTCGGACCGCCACGAACGCCGACTCGACGGCTACGTGGCGGTCGATCGCTTCGAACGTCTTTCGCATGAACGGTCGTTCGATAGCGTACAGTATCTCTACCATCTCACAGTCACCCGAAAACCGGGTCGTCGGACGTTTCGTCTCGGTCCGCGAGCCGATACGACGTCTCCCCGGGGTACCGGTCGGTCGATACCCCGAGTAGGTCAGTGAGAGTAATAATACTTGCACTCAAACGGGGGTGAAAAGCACGAACGTCAATCGCACGTGAATATTTCGACCGATCGTACAGTCGATCGGATCTAACGACCCATTCCGATTTCGGGGCGCCCTCGCGGTGTCTCGCGGTCGAGCGCGGCGCCGTCGCTCGCCGTTCGCGTCGAGTAGCGGCGAAAAACCGCTGGCGGTGGTGTGTCAGGGTGCGTGACGCGGTGGTTCGATACCAGCGGTCGGTGACAGCGTCGGTCCGATACGGGCGTGCGTGATGACACGAGGTTCCTATCGGCGCGATACGACAGCCCCCGCTGGGCGCTCGTATCGATGCGGAGAGACGTATTGAACGGGACCGATCGTCCATCACGATTTCCGACACGTAAGCGCAGTTAGCCGAATTTCACGCCAATTTACACCGTTCTCGAGCAGCGACAGTCGCCGGTCGATAGCAGTTTCGCCAGCGAGGCCGGCGAGTAAGCTTCTTACAGCCGGCCGACACACACTCGCGTATGAGTACGATCTTCAGCCAGATCGTCGAGGGGGAGATCCCCGCTCGAGTCGTGTACGAAGACGAGACGACGATCGCCTTCCTCGACGCCAATCCGCTGGCGCCGGGGCACACGCTGGTCATCCCGAAAGACGAGTACGAGCGGCTGAACGACGTCCCCGACGACGTCGCCGAGGACCTCTACGCGACGGTCCACCGGCTGGTGCCCGCCGTCGAGGAGAGCGTCGACGCCGACGCCTCGACGGTCGCGTTCAACAACGGCGAGGCGGCCGGACAAGAGGTGCCCCACGTCCACTGTCACATCGTCCCGCGGTTCGAGGGCGACGGCGGCGGGCCGATCCACGCCATGTTCGGCGGTCAGGAGGATCTCGACGACGACCGACTCGACGAGATCGCCGACGGAATCGAGTCTCGAGCCTGATTTCGCGGTCCGTTCCCGCGGGTGGGCGATACACGAGCCCGGCGGAAAGCGTGCCGTGACGCTTTTGATAGTCGCCCGTCACTCTCGCGTATGCTCGCCGATATCGCCGCTAGCTTCCGGGCCCGTCCCGTCGCCACGATCCTCGAGATGGGGAGCGTGGTCGTCTGTCTGTTCCTGTTTCTGGGGACGCTCGCGCTGTTCGCCACCGGTCTTCCGACGGGTCGGGGCGATCCGTGGCTCGTCCTCATCGGCGTCGGCGCGGTCTTCGTCGTCTTCTGGACGGCCCTGGTGCCGTTGTACGAGCGATTCGTGTACGAGCAGTGAGTCGCAGTCAGTGTCACTGATCCGTTCTCGGTGGATCGCACTTCCCTTCCACTCCGGACTGCGGAATTGATGTGCGGTGGCGCGCGCTGTATCGTGGTGAGCGAACGGCGAACCACGACACGAAGTTGCGCGAGGGATGAGCGAACGACGTGAGCGAATCGGTTGGGGAGGGTGTGGCGGTCCCTAGCCGCCACGAGTAGCGGGACGGTTCGTTTCGCACTCGGTTTCCTCGAGTTCACCGTCTCAGTTCTCTCTCGACCGATCGGTTACCCGAAAGCACTACTTGAGCAGCGCAGTGAGCACACTACTCGCGCTGACAACAGCGAATCATCGTCCCTCGCTTCGCTCGGTCACGATCGACGGCGCGCCACCGCACGGCAATTGCTCAGAACGGATCTATCGAGAGCCCGTCCACGTCAGTCGTTGACTGGCGAAACGAACGCCGAAGGTCGCGTTCGAGACGCTCAGAGCAGCGGTCCGATGAACAGGTTGCCGTAGCCCAGCGCGACCAGCAGCCCGAGGAACGTCGGCACGAGAAACGGCGTCCCCGGCGAGATCCAGACCGTCTCCGTCGTCGCGAGCACCTCGAGGCCCTCCCGCAGTTCGGCGGGGCGGGTTCCGTAGGCCGAGCCGTCGATATCCTCGAGGAAGGCCGCGGCGCCCCACGGGTCGTCGAACGCCGGCGGTTCGTCCTCGCCGTCGCTCGCTCGAGCGTCCGCGTCGGTCTCGACGTCGTCGCCTGCGGAATCAGCTCCGTTATCAGCCGATTCCGCCTCGAACGCGGTCCCGCCGTCGCCGCGAACGGCGGCGGTAACGGCGCCGTCGGTCGGTGGATTGGGCTCGTCGGGCAGGGTCGCCGGATCGCGGTAGCGGTCGGGATCGTCGCGGACGTCGACCAGCGTCAGGCCGCGCCAGCGGAGGTACATCCGTAAGGCGTCGAGGTCGAGGCCGCCGCGGGAGGGACCGTCCGGCGTCTCGAGGAGCCGGCCGTGGGTCTCGGGAACCGCGTCCCACGAGACGGGCCAGCCGATGAACATGACGCCGGTGAACCGGCCGGCGACGGCGTTGCGGACGGCGAGGAAGATCGGGGCGGCGAGGCCGATGAAGACGGTGTTGACCAGGACGGTGAACGCGAACGCCGCGACGGGCATGGTCGTCAGGGGAAACGTCCACGAGCCGACCGCGTACTCCGGATAGACCGGGAAGAGCAGGGCCAACACGAGCAACGCCTTCGCGTCCGCGCCGCCGATCCCGCCGACCCACCAGAACAGGTAGGCGATGGGGACGACGAACCCCAGGCTCACCGCCGTCGGCAGGAGGAAGTCGTAGGTCCAGGCGTAGCCGCCCGCCGTCCAGGCGAGCCAGCCGTCCCAGACGAGCAGGACGGCGCCGAGCAGGGAGAGGGGAATCCAGACGGCGCTCGAGACGCGCCTGGTCTTAATGTCGCGGACGGCGACCCAGGCGAAGACGGGGACGGCAACGAGCCGCAGGAGATCGGGAATCGTCGCGACGTCGGCGAGAGTCACAGGTGCCCCTCTCGAAGCGGGGGAGTGTTATCCTTTCGGCCGGTCACCGGCGTCGCGACTCGAGATCGATCCCCGTGGAGACTCCGATGCTGCGGACGCCGGACGGACGGGGTGACAGACGCTCTCGACCGTCGATGACTCTCGGAGGGCGGAGCGGTCGCGCACACTAAAAATTCGTCTGCAGGTGGTGACAACCTGCGTCTCTGCAAGCCGGCCCGTTCGGGCCCAGCGGCTAGCTTAGATGACGCGGTTCTGCAGGTAGTCGAGGTGCTTGGCGTTGTAAACGATCTTGACCTCGTCGGTCTCGGCGGAACCGATGCAGGTCAGTCGGACGTTCTTCTCCTCGACTTCCTCGTCCGAGAGGATCTGCTGCATGTCCATGTCGATCTCGCCCTCGAAGACGATGGCCGCGCAGTTCGCACAGGCGCCTGCACGGCAGGAGAAGGGCCAGTCGTAGCCCTGGGCCTCGGCGGCCTCGAGGATATACTCGCCCTCGGCGACATCGAGGGTACCGTAGTCCTCGTCGTCGAGACCGGCGTCGGCGGCCTGCTCGAAGAGGTCGTCGTCGTCCATATCCCAGCCCTGGTCGTCCAGTACTTCGTAGTTGAGGTATTCTACCGTGGGCATCACTCAACGATTCACGTCCCGCACTGGTATAGCTTGCTGTTCAGTCCTAAATTGTCTTTGACTCGGAATTTGGAAGTTCGAACGCAAGAATGTCACTATCCGTCAACTGGGGGTCCACAAAACAGGAGAGAAAAAGAAATGTTTCAACGAACTTGCCGAGTTCCCGTATCACTTGCCGCTTTCCCCGGCTGCTACCATACTGACCGCGCTCGAGGGGTGACGGCGGCGACGCCGCCGGCCGACGGCTCGTCGCCGACTCGAGGGATGCCGTCGAACTGACGTCATCGAGATGCCCTCGAGACCGGCCGTTGCCGGCTCGGCTAGAAGCCGAATATCGGAACGAACCGGAACGTGAGGAACGCGCTGACCGTCGAGATCATCGGGACGACGTTCTGCATGAGGATCACGCGGGCGGTCGTCGAGGGGTCGAAGAGGTCAGACGCCTTCGGGATGTCTTGGGGTTCCTCTTCGCCGATCTTCGGCGAGCGTTCCCCTTCCTCTTCGGCGGTCAGTGCGCCGACGGAGACGCGGGTCTCCTCGCCGCGGGCGGCGTCCGAGAGCGTGGTCGTTCGGGTGGCCCGCCCCCAGCCGAGGCCGATGATGCTCATCGTCGCGATGACGACGAAACTGGCCGGAATCCCGATCCAGGAGAGGGTGATGACGATCCCCGAACTGATGACCGCGACGACGATCGCGGCCGTCAGCGGGAGGTTCGTGATGTCGTTGCCCAGCGTGTCCAACGTCCGGCGGGCGATGGTGAAACACCCGACGGTGACGGCCACCGACCCGATCAGAATCAGCGTCACCATGTCGACGGCGCCGGTCCCGTAGATCGGGGCGATCGCGTTGGCGATGTTGCTCGTCCCCGAGGAAAAGCCCATCAGACAACCGATCCCGACGACGACGAACGCACCGGTGACCTCCCGTCGGTCGCCGTCGGCCCCGAACTGGAGCCGCGGCACGGCACCGGACCGGTCGACCGAGATCATCGGCTCGCCGTCCGTGCTCCCCTCGATGGCGACCCAGGCGTTGATCCGCGGGTAGAAGTACCGGCCGACGACGCCGGCGACCCAGAAGCCGATGATCGGGGCGACGATCCACCAGACGACGATCTCGCCCAGCACCGACCAGTCGAGTTCGCCGGTCGCCAGGCCGAGCGCGGCGATGGCGCCGACGGCGGTCATCGACGTCGACGCCGGGACGCCGGCGTAGTTGCCGACGAACAGCGCGCCCCCGATGAAGAAGAGGACGGCGACGTTAGACCGCATCGTAAAGATCGCGGTGTCGGTAACGAGGTCGTTCCCCAGCGTGTCGACGACCTGCGGTCCGATCGTGATGGCGCCGATGAAGAAGAACACCGACATCAGGCCGGCGGCCATCAACTTCGTGATGACGTTGGCACCGACGGCGGGCCCGAACGCTGGGCCGGTCGTCGAGCCGCCGATGTTGTAGCCGACGAAGACCGCGGTGAGAATTCCGACGATAAGCAGCGGTTCCGCGTTCACGTCCTGTAATCACGCGATCCGATACTAAAAACGCGCCCATTCGTCTCCGTGGTTGCAGGCGACAGCGGTCCGCGCGGATCCGCCGGCCCCGCGAGGACGTGGTCCGAGATCCAATCGCGGAAGCCGTCGACGGCGGAGCTCCGGAGACTGACAGTCGCCGTCGATCGGTGACCGGTACGCATTCACTGACGTACTGTCGGACCGACCGCGGCGCTCACCGGACGACCGTCACCGGGACCGGCGACTGACGGACCACCTTCTCCGCGACGTTACCGACGAACAGCCGGTCCGCGATGGTACCGCCGTGACTGCCGACGACGATCGTATCGTACTCGTCGGCCCGTTCGAGGATCGCCCGAACCGGATGTCCCAGCTCCACCGTCGTCTCGAGGGTCGCATCACCGTCTGCCGCGTCGACGAGTTCGCGCGCACGGTCGAACACTGCTTCCGCGTGGTCGTCGGCCATCTCCTCGAGGTCGTCGGCCAGCGCTAGTCCCGTCGCTTCGCCCCACAGAGCCGACGGTTCTCCGACGACGGTCAGCACCGTGATTTCGGCGTCGGGATGGGCCTCGAGGACGTACTCGAGGGCGTGTTCGCTCATCTCGGATCCGTCCATCGGAACGAGGACGCGCGTGATCATACGTGCCCTCCCACGCCGACGGAAATAAGCGCAGGTGGTGCCGTCGAGTCAGAGTCCGAAGAGCGGGACGAACCGGAACGTGGCGTACGCGCCGAGCGTCGCGATCATCGGGACGACGTTCTGCATGAGAACCACGCGGGCCGTCGTCGCCGGATCGAAGAGGTCGGCCGCACTGGGGACCCGTTCGGGTTCCTCGTCGCCGATCGGTGGCAGTTCTTCGCCCTCCCGATCGGTGGTCAGTGCGTCGACCGAGACCGGGGCTGACTCCTCGCCCCGGACAGCGTCGGCGACCGTCACTGGGCGCGTCGCCCGCCCCCAGCCGAGACCGATGATACACATCGTCGCGATGATGACGAAACTCGCGGGAATGCCGATGGCGGAGAGGAAGATAACGAGCGAGGCGCTCACCGTCGCGGTCACGATCGCCGCCGTCAGCGGCAGTTCCGTGAGCTCGTTCCCCATCGTCTCGAGGGTGCGCCGCGCGATGGTGACCGTCCCGATCCCGACCGCCACACAGCCGATGAGGATGGCGGGATTCATCTCGAGTTCGCCGCTGCCGACGAGCGGAGCGATCGCGTTCGCGATGTTCGAGGTGCCGGAGGAAAAGGCCATCAGACAGCCGATGACGATCACCATCGCTACGCCTCCCAGCTCGCGTCGGTTCGTGGTGTCGGTCGGGACCGGAATCGGAACGCGGCGGGACCGATCGATCCGGACGAGGGGGCCTTCGCTGCGCGCCATCGCGAGCCGTCGATTGAGCGACGAGTAGAAGTAGCGGCCGATGATCAGCGAGACCCAGAAGCCGATAAACGGGGAGACGATCCACCAGATGGCGATCTGCCCCATCACGACCCAGTTGAGTTCCCCGGCGGCGAGTGCGAGTCCCGCGATCGAGCCGACGGCGGTCATCGACGTCGAAGCGGGGACGCCGAAGAAGTTACCGATGAACAGCGCGACGCCGATGAAAAAGAGGACGCCGACGCTCGCCTCGAGCGTGAAGACGGCGGAATCGTACACGAGATCACCGCCGAGAGTCTCGACGACGCGACGGCCGATCGTCCACGCGCCGACGAAGAAAAACACCGTCATCAGTACGCCGGCCATCGTCTTCGAGATGGCGTCGGCACCGACGGCCGGACCGAACGCCGGCCCCGTCGTCGCACCACCGATGTTGTAGCCAACGAAGACGGCCACGAGAACTCCCACGACCAGCAGCACGGACACCATACTGATATACGGCTTTCACGTCGATTCGGATATTCGTTGTGCCGTCGTGTACGCTGAGAGAATCGACGAGCCGTCGGGTGCGGGTGGTGCCCACGTCGGTGACCCGATGAGACTGCGAGGGGTTACCGCGTCGTGTCTCCGGTCTCGTCCCCGCCGTCCGCCGCTTCGTCGGCGACCGTCTCCTCGAGGAGGTCTTCGATCTCGTCTTCGCGCGGACGACGGTCGAGGCGCTCGTCGACGGTTTCGATCTGTTGCTGAACCGCATCGACCTGTTCGCCGATCGACTGTTCGACGGCCTCTTCGACCGTCTCTTCGACTTCCCGCGTCATCCACTCCGGATCGAAACGGGCCATCTTCCAGATGACGTGTAATGCGTACGATACGAGGACGCCGAGCCCGAGCGCTAACCCGACCCGCGTTCCCTCGACGACGATCAGCACGACCGAGAGGAAGATCAGTACTCCGTAAGCGAGATCGACGAGCGCGTCGATGCGGCGTGGATTCATCGTTCGGTCGGCCTCTCCAGCGTAGTCACGGGTCGATTTCGGACTCGATCCACACGGACGCTCATAACGTAGTGTCATTTCAGGGTAGCGTGTGAAATTACTTTGGGGAAACTGCATCACACGCCCCGGAAGACGGCGATACCGGCGACGGTCCCGCGAGGACGAACGCGAACGGGTCCGCACCGATTCCCGCTGCCGCGACCGCCGCGACCGAGTCACCGCTCGAGTCGTCCCGCCGCCCGAGTCGTCCCGCCGCCCGAGTCGCCCCGCCTCGAGTCCCACCGGACCCGTCGTCGATACCGCGGCCCCGAAGTCGGTGGCTTTAGGCCCGCGCCCGGCCTGCGCCATCGTATGAGCGCGTTTCCGGAGTTTCAGGTGATTCCCGCCGTCGACGTTCAGGACGGCGAGGTCGTCCAGCTCGTCCAGGGCGAGCGCGGCACCGAGAAGACCTACGGCGACCCCGTCGACGCCGCCCGACGGTGGCTCGACGAGGGCGCCGAGGCGTTGCACCTCGTCGATCTGGACGGGGCCTTCGAGGGCCAGCGGGCGAACGGCGACGCCATCGACGACGTCCTCGAGACCGTCGACGTCCCGACCCAACTGGGCGGGGGCATTCGAACCGTCGCGGACGCTGTCGACCTGCTCGAGCGCGGCGTCGACCGGGTCATTCTCGGGACGGCGGCCGTCGAGAACCCCGAGATCGTCGCCGAGATCAGCGCCGACCATCCCGACAGCGTGGTCGTCAGCCTCGACGCGAAGGACGGCGAGGTCGTCGTCGAGGGCTGGACCGAGGGCGCCGGGGTCTCGCCGGTCGAGGCGGCCGAGCGCTACGAGAAACTGGGCGCCGCGGCGATCCTGTTCACGAACGTCGACGTCGAGGGACAGCTCGAGGGGGTCGCCACCGAGCCGGTTCGGGAGCTCGTCGAGGCGACCGATATTCCTGTAATCGCCAGCGGCGGCGTGGCCACGCTCGAGGACGTGCGGGACCTGAAAGCGGCCGGCGCGGCCGCGGTCGTGGTCGGGAGCGCGCTGTACGAGGGGCAGTTCACGCTCGCGGAGGCCCGAGCCGCGGTCGACGAATCGTAACGCGCGATTTCCTGCCGCTCGTTCGCTCGCCACCGCAAACGAATTGCCCGAGACGGGAGACCGGACCGTCGCTGTCGACCGCCGCGGCGAGGGGCTCGGCTCCCACACTCGAGGTCTCCGCGGCCGGGAGTACGGCTCGAGCACCGCGAGAGCCGTGCGACCCGGGGAAGGGCAGGCTGCCACCCTGCCACCGACCGCGAGCGAGGCCGCAGGCCGAGCGAGCGGGCCGACGACCGATGTGGAGAGCGCGGCGCTACGCGCCGCGTATGGCGAACGGCGAAGCCGTGAGCCAGACTCGCTGTGCGAGCCGGAACGGAGGGAGGAGTGCTTTTCATCAACGTTTTGCCGAGTGCGGTCGCGAAGCGACCGCACGCAGAGCAAAAGGTTGGTCACGATCGCCAGAACGCCGGCGTCAGCAACACGAGCACGGGGACGATCTCGATGCGGCCGATCCACATCATACCGATCATGACGACCCGCGTGGTGGTGGGGAAGCCGGCGTAGTTGTCCATGGGACCGGCCATCCCGAACGCGGGACCGATGTTGAGGAAGATCGAGGCCGACGCGCTCAAGGCCTCGAACTCGGAGACGGCCGTCCCGGCGCGGACCGCGTCGACGACGACGAAGACGGTCAGCAGGGCGAAGATGCCGATCGCCAGCATGAGGTAGGCGAAGATGTCGCCGATCGTCTCCTCGTCGACGACGTCGTCGCTCAGCCGGATCGGGCGGATCGCCTGCGGGTGGATCGCGGTGAACAGGGAGCGCCGAAACGCCTTGAGCGCGACGAGCCAGCGCAGCGTCTTGATCGAGCAGGTCGTCGAGCCGGCCATCCCGCCGAGGAACATACAGAAGAACAGGAGCTGGGTCGCGCCGGCCGACCAGTAGTTGAAGTCCGTCGACGCGTACCCGGTCGTCGTCAGCATCGAGACCACGTTGAACAGTCCGTGTCGGACCGTCGCCTCGAGGCCCGCGTCGATTTCCGGATCGAGCCAGAGGATCGCCGCGACGAGCGCGCCGATCCCCGCCAGCAGGCCGATGTAGAACCGGAACTCCTCGGACTCGAGGGGGCGCCGCCACGCCCCCTGCGTGAGGGCGTACAGGAGGACGAAGTTGGTCGCGCCGAGGATCATGAAGGGGATGACGGCCCACTGAACGATCGGTTCGAACGCGCCGACGCTCCCGCCCTCCGGCGAGAAGCCGGCGGTGGCGACGCTGGTTAACGCGTGGGAGACGGCGTTGAAGAGGTCCATGTTCGGGGCCAGACCGAGCAGGTGGAGCCCGTAGAAGGTCCCCGCGGCCAGCGCCGTGAGACCGACGTACAGCCCCCAAATGAGGCGGGCGGTCTCGCCGATTCGGGGGCGGAGCTTCGTGACGTTTTTCGTCTGCGTTTCGGTCTCCATGAGCTGTGCGCCCCCGACGAGCAGGTTCGAGAGCAGCCCGATGGCGACGATCAGGATTCCCAGGCCACCGAGCCACTGGAGGATCTGGCGCCAGAGGAGGATCGCCCGGGACTGGTTGTTGAAGTCCCAGCCGCTCATCACCGTCGCGCCGGTCGTCGTGAGCCCGCTCATCCCTTCGAAGGCGGCGTTGACGACGCCGTCGACCGAGAAGGCGAACGCGGAGGCCGGCGGCGCGCCGACGCCGACGAGCACGAACGGAATCGTGCCGACGAGGGCGACGATCAGCCACGTCAGCGAGACCATGAGAAACGCCTCGCGCTGCCCTAACGTCGGATCGCCGCGCAGGGTCTCGAGGGCGATCCCGATCGCGACCGTCGCGACGATCGCGACGACGAACGGGACCGGGTCGTGTCTGTCCAGGAGCGCCAGCACGAGCGGCGCGGCCAGCGGCACGGACAGCCACTTCAGGACGGTCCCGGTGAGGCTACAACTCGAGCGCCAGTCGACGCGGATCCGCATTGGATGGATACTCCTGGGCGGTGGAGACCATTAACAGATTTGGACGATACGGGACCGATACCGGGAACGGCGCGACGTCAGGGCGGGCGGTGCCGGTGCGCTACTGCTTGTAGCCGTGGCCGGCGTAGAGTGCGAGGACGTTGACGAGGAGGAGCACGAGAAACGTGGAGGTGATCTGTGGATCGCCCAGTCCCTGCGCGAGCAGCGGGAGATGGACGAACGGGAGGGCGATTGCGATCCAAAACGACAGGAACTGCGTCGGACCTTTGAGCGAGTGGACGAGCCTGTAGACGCGTCGCTCGCGTTGTCGGTCCGATTCAGGGCCGGACGGACCGATCGATTCGTTCGATAGCGGGGAGGGGTTGGACATCGATTCGGGTCACCTCTTCGTATACACGACATTCTCTCCACCTGTGATATAACGGGCTGAATATTGCCGTCGTTTCGCTTCATTTCATCGCTGATAACGAGTCACTACGATACTTCGAAACTCTCTTAGATATGTTTAGAATTTTCATACGTCATTCTAAGACGATAACTCCGTTTCTACCGGATTCTCGGATCTGGACCGCTCGGGAGTGAAACGTGGCCGACAGTAGCGGTCTATAGACGCCGTCGGAAGCGGCCCCTCGACGGGACCGACCGAGCGCAATTCCCTTGTACCGGCGGTCCGTTCGGGACGGCATGAGCGAGCGAACGGCGACCCGCACGCGGGAGACGGCCGAGACGTCGATCGAACTCACGCTCGCGATCGACGGGGACGGCGAGGCCGACGTCGACACCGGAATCGGTTTCTTCGATCACATGCTGACGTCGTTCGCCAAACACGGCCTGTTCGACCTGACCGTCGACTGCGACGGCGACCTCGAGGTCGACGATCACCACACCGTCGAGGACGTCGCGATCGTCCTCGGTGAGGCCTTCGACGAGGCGCTGGGCGACCGCTCGGGGATCGTCCGCTACGCCGACCGGAAGGTGCCCCTGGACGAGGCCGTCGCCGGCGCCGTCGTCGACGTCAGCGGACGGCCCCGGTTCTACTTCGACGGCACGTTCTCGCAGGCCGCGATCGGCGGCTTCACGAGCGATATGGCGCGTCACTTCGGCGAGTCGCTGGCGATGAACGGCGGTCTGACCGTCCACCTCGAGGTGGTCTCCGGCGAGAACGCCCACCACGAGGTCGAGGCGCTGTTCAAGGCGCTCGCGCGGACGCTCGACGACGCGACGCGGCTCGACGAGCACCGCGAGGGAACCCCGAGTACGAAGGGAACGCTCTAGCGCTCGGGTCGCCGCAGTTCGCCGCGCTTCTCGACGAACTCGCCCCGTTCGATCGCGTGGTCGATGATCGCGTCGACCTCGCGGGACTCGAGGTCGTAGGCGCCGCTGGCCAGGCTTTCGACGGCGCTGCGTTGCATGGGGAACTCGCGGTTCCGCAGCAGTCGCAACACCTTGCCGTACGCGGCCGGCGGCCGATTCGCGGCGTCTCGACCGGCCGACCCGCTGGTCTCTTCGCCGCTCGAGCGCTCGTCGTCCGAGTCAGTCGGTTCGTCGGGCTCCTCTCGCGGTTCCGATTCCGATTCTGATTCCGCCTCTGGCTCCGCCTCCGCGGACGCGGTCCGTTCGACGGTGATTCCGTCCTCGAGGATCGAACCGGACGCCGCTTCCGCGTCGCCGGCGCCGGCCTCGGCGGCGCTGTCGTCGGTTTCGGCGCTGTCGCCGGTTTCGGCGCTGTCGCCGGTTTCGGCGCTGTCGCCGTCGGCGTCCTTCTTCGCGACTTCGTCGCTCCGTTCCGAGGCGCTGCGCGCCTCGCTTTCCTCGGCGGTGCCGTCCGAGACCGTCGCGTCGGGATCGGGACTCGAGTCCGCCGACCGCTCTCGGGTCGCCTGGTCGGCCGACGCCACGACGGTTTCGGCCTCGCTCTCGCTGGCGTCCGGACGGTCACTGTCGCCGTCGTCTCTCGAGTCGGTCTCGTCGGCGCGCCGGTCGGTCCCGCCCGCGCCCTCCGTGGCCGCTGCCGACGGCTCGTCGTCGGCGGCGGCGCTCACACGGGCGAGTAGCGGTTCGATGAGCGTCTGCAGGCGGTCCTTGCAGTCGGGACAGAGGACGACGCGTCGCTGTTCGCCCTCGCTCGGCTCGAGTTCGGGCGGGACGATCTCGAAGGCCCCGGCGGCGTCGCCGCCGCAGAAGTCACAGCGTCGGAGTTCGCGCATGCTGTGCCGTTCCGCCCGGACTCTCAAAAATCGCCCGTCAGACGCGACGTCCGCTGGGTGGCACCGATCGGCCGCCGGAGCGATCACCGGGCCTTATACCTCGGCCCGCGTATACCCGCCAACGAATGTTCGACGAGATCATGGAGAAGTTCGAGGGCTCGCCCAGCCAGCAGGCGGTGATTCGCTTACTGCTAGAGCGGGGGTTCTCGGTCAACGACGACGGTCGCGTCGTCTCCGGCGGGATCGAGATTCCGAACACGGGTATCGCTCGCGAGATCGGCGTCGACCGGCGCGTCGTCGATTCGACGACGGACGTCATCCTCGACGATCCCGAGTTACGACGGATCTTCCAGAACATCTCGCAGGTGCCGAGCCTGATGGACCTGGCGCCGGTGCTCGACCTGACGGTGCTGTCGATCGCGGTCCACGACGCCGAACAGGAGGGGATCGTCGCCGACGTCACGGGGACGCTCGCCGAGCACGGTATCTCGATCCGCCAGACGATCAGCGAGGACCCCGAGTTCACCGACGAGCCGAAGCTCTACCTGATCACCGACCAGGACCTGCCGGGCGAGACGATCACCGAGATCCGCGACCTCGAGTTCGTCCGGAAGATCGAACTCCAGTGATCAGTCGTCGCGATCGGTCGACACCGTGTCGGCGTGCTCGTCTAAGACCGACTTGGTCGCCGTCGTCAGTTCCTTGAACCGGTCCATGGACATACTGTCGGTCGTCACCCAGACGCCGTGGGGGCCCCGGATCACCCGCGAGAGGTAGCCGTTCTCGAACATTCGAACCGTCGCCTGATACTCGCCGAGCTGCGTGTTTCGGTAGGCCGACTGGGAGCGAAAGCCGAGCCGTTCGTGATCGGCGAAGCCGACGAGGTCGGCCGTCTGTTCGAGGTCCGAGCGGAGGTAGATCTGCTCGACCTCGTCCTCGGTGAAGTAGGTGATGCTCCGCAGTTCGTCGCCGACGGCGGTTCGGCTGACGCTGAGCAGTTCCTCCGCGAGCGTCCGGTCGATGGTTTCGGTCTCGAGCTCGGTTTCGTCGCTCATACCCGCATCCACCACAGCGGGGGACAAGAGCGTATTGAACATCGGGAATATGACAATTCGGACGGCCGAACGGACCGACGCGCTCTTTTCGCTACCGGGCGTACCGCCGAGTATCGTGCGAGGGAAGTCGCCGTGAGTCGATCGTACCGGACCGTCGCACAGGCGGCCACCGCCGACTTCGTCGTGCAGGGCTCGGAGTTCATCGGCCGCGTTCGTCCGGTCGACTCCGTCGACGCCGCCGAGGCGTTCGTCGACGCCGTGAGCGAGGAGTACGCCGACGCCACCCACAACGTTCCCGCCTACCGGGTGCGGGTCGGCGACGAGAGCGGCGAGAACGGCGGGGGCGGTGAGGACGCCCCGGGAGCGGGCCGATTCCTCCGGGAGTACTCGAGCGACGACGGCGAGCCCTCCGGCTCGGCGGGGAAGCCGGCGCTGAACGTCCTCACCCAGCAGGAGATCGAGAACTGCGCGGTCGTCGTTACGCGCTACTACGGCGGGACGAACCTCGGCGTCGGCGGCCTCGTCCGGGCCTACTCCCGCGCGGTGAAGGAGGCCGTCGAGGCGGCCGGTGTCGTCGAGGAACGGCCCCACGAACAGGTCTCAATCACCGTCGAGTACGACGACTCCGGGACGGTCCGCGGCATTCTCGAGAGCGAGGGCTACGAGTTCGAGGCCGACTATCAGGAGGACGTCTCCTTCGACGTGCGAGTCCCCCTCGAGGAGGCCGACGCGTTCCGGGACCGACTGCGGAGCGCGACGAGCGGGCGGGCGGACCTCGAGTGACACGGGGTAGCCGGAGCTATCGTCCGCCGGCCGTCTCGAGGTGTCGGTCGAGCGCCTCGAGGAGCGCGTCGGCGTCCTCGAGTTCCTCGCGGTCGAACCGCACGTCGCGCAGCCCGCGATCGAGGACGAGTTCGTCTTCGCGCAGGCGAACGTGACCGATCTCGCGCCACGGTACGAACTCCTTCGTGTACGGGCGTCGTTTGACGAGTCCGCGCTCGTAGAGCTGAACCTCGCAGCGCTCTCGTCCCGGGCCGAACGACCAGCGCCCCTCCGCGAGTCCGGACGCGATCCAGCCGACGGCCATCAACAGCCAGACGAGGGCTTCCAGGGAGTTGCCGACGGCGACGTTGCCGACCGCGAGCAGCGCCCACAGTCCGGCAATGACTCCGTCGAGAACCGCGGAACTGGCGGGTTCCCAGCGCCATCGCTCGTCGGGTTCACCGGCGGTGATCGCGTCGACGTACCGATTTCCGGCCAGTTGCGAGAGGACGTAGCCCGAACTGAAGACGGCCAGCGCCGACCAGAGGACGACGAACCCGACGGTCGACTCGAGCAGGACGAACCACCCGAATAGCACCGGAAACGCCGGCGCGACGAGCGCCACGCGGCGGACGAGCGAACGGCCGAGGCGCGAGGGGAGGCGGGGATCGACGCTCGCCAGCGCCAGTCCGCCGACGAAACCGCCGGCGAATCCGACCGCGTAGACGACGGGGAGATCGCCCGGGACGAGCGCGGTCAGGACGGCCGCGATCGAGACGACGCCGGCGACGAGGGCACCCGCGTAGACGGCGACGGCGAGCCGGAAGCGCCCGTCGGACGGCTCGTCGTCGCCGTCGCCGAGCGAGACGCGCTCGGTCGAGTTTCGCGTTGCCATACTCGAGAGACGACGGCGAACTGACAAAATCCTACCGGACCCGACGGCGCTGACGGTCGGTCGACCCGCGGATCGGCGACGGACGACGTCGATCGGTGCTCGAGGAGCACGACCGCGGATGCGTCCGCCTGCCGCCTCGCCGAGATATATGGGCCGGCGGGTCCGACCTCGAGTATGAACAGGATCGCGGCGAGCGATTATCACGATCTCGTCCACGCCGAGGAGCCGCGGCTCTCGCCGGACGACGAGCGCGTGGCGTTCGTCCGGCGGACGCCCGCAGGCGACGCGTCGTACACGGCGTCGGTCTACACCGTTCCCGTCGGCGGCGACGAAGCCACGCAGTTCACCGCCGGCGACGGCGTCGACTCCCAGCCCCGCTGGAGCCCCGGCGGCGATCGACTGGCGTTTGCCAGCACCCGCGGCGCGGGCGACCGCGAGCAGCTCTGGCTCGTCCCGACCGACGGCGGCGAAGCGCGCCGGCTCACGTCGGTCGTCGGCGGGGTCGACGACCTCGAGTGGAGTCCGGACGGCTCCAGACTCTGCTTCTCCCAGCGCGTCACGTCCGAGGACCGCGAGGCCGACCGGGACCGCGCGGTCGATCCAGATTACGAGCGAGCGGCCCCCGATCCCCGGGTGATCGACCGGATGATCTACCGAGCGGGAACCGAGTATTTCGACGGCCGGCGGCGCCACGTCTACGTCCTCGACGTGGCCGAAGCGCTCTCGAGGGATCCCGAAGACGAGTTGGACGGCGACGCGATCACCAGACTCACCGGAGACGGGCCGGCCGACGCGCGCGTCGACTACGTCTCACCCACGTGGGGAGACGGCGAGACGGTCTACTACGCCGCCAAGGCCGCCGCGGCCGGCGAGGAACCCGACGACACGCTGACCTACGACCTGTACGAGCACGAGACGGAATCTGACGAGGTCGAGACGTTCGCGCAAACCACGGGCTGGCTCGAGTCCGGATCGATCGACGCCACTGCGGACGGCCGCGTCGCCGTCGAGTTCACGCCCGAGGACCGAACCTCGATGCGCCAGACCGAGATTCGGGTACACGACCGCGACACCGGCGAGGTGCGAACGCCGACGGAACCGCTCGATCGGACCGTCGGCCACCGCTGTGCGTTCGAGTGGGCGCCGGACGGCGAGACGCTGTACTTCACGACGCCAGACGAGGGGTCTCGAGTCTGCTGGTCGGTGCCCGGCGACGCGAGCGAAGAACCGACGCGAGTCTACGGCGACGGCGTCACGATCGAAGACTTCTCCGTCGGCGCGAACGCCGTCGCCTACGTCTACAGCGAGTGGGACCATCCCGGCGACGTCTTCGTGACGACGCGGGGCGGTAACGAGGTCCACCGACTGACGCGGGTCAACGACGACTACCTCGGCGATCGGCCGGTGCGCCGGCCCGAGGAAGTGTGGTTCGAGGTCGACGACGGTAGGGAGGAAGCCGACGACGGGAGCGACGGCGAGTCGATCCAGGGCTGGCTCCTGACGCCACCGGAGTTCGACGCCGACGCCTCGCCGGGCGAGCGCTACCCCCTCGTCCTCGAGATCCACGGCGGTCCCCACGCCCACTGGACGACCGCGGGGACGATGTGGCACGAGTTCCAGACGCTCGCGGCGCGGGGGTACGTCGTCTTCTGGTGCAACCCGCGCGGATCGACGGGGTACGGCGAGGACCGCGCGACGGCCATCGAGGCCGACTGGGGCGAGGTCACGCTGACCGACGTGCTCGCCGGCGTCGAGACGGTCTGCGAGCGCGAATTCGTCGACGAGGACGAGGTGTTCGTCACCGGCGGCAGCTTCGGCGGGTTCATGACCGCGTGGGCGGTCGCCCGGAGCGACCGCTTCGAGGCGGCCGTCGCCCAGCGGGGCGTCTACGATCTCACCGGGTTCTACGGCTCGAGCGACGCGTTCAAACTCGTCGAGGACGATTTCGGGGCGACCCCCTGGACGGACCCCGAGTTCCTCTGGAACCAGTCGCCCGCGGCCGGCGTCGCCGACGTCGACGCGCCGACGCTCGTGATGCACGCCGACCGCGACTATCGGACGCCCGCCAACACGGCCGAACTGTTCGTCCGCGGGCTGCAGAAACACGGCGTCGATACGCGACTGGTCCGGTATCCCCGCGAGGGCCACGAACTCTCCCGCTCGGGCGAACCCGCCCACGTCGTCGACCGACTCGAGCGCATCGCCCGCTGGTTCGACGGCTACTCCGCCCACCGCGACGCCCCGCCGGCGCTCGAGCGCGAGCGCGGTGCGGGGCTCTCGAGCGGGGGCGAGGACGACCGGGACGAAGCGTGAGCCCTGCGGCGTCGCGGCGCGAGCCTCGAGCGACCGGAGCACCGTTTCGTCTGGATCGGCGACCGTCGAGCCGCCCGGAAACGGGCGCTCGAGTCGGTTCGACCGGAAATGAAGGGGTTCGTCGCGGCGTGCAGGGATCACTACTACGGTCGTCTCGATCGTTCGGTCAGGTATGGACAAGAACGTCGGCGGATCGGACCGCCTTCTGCGGGTCGTTCTCGGTGCGATCCTGTTGTTGATCGGCTACCGGAACCGGGACCGAACGGCCGGCACGCTCGCGTTCGTCGCCGGCAGCGACGTCGTCGCGACGGCGGTCATCCAGCGGTGTCCGGTCAACGCCGTCTTCGGGATCGATACCTGTTCGGCCGACGGGTAAGTGATCCCCTCCAGCCGACGGGTAAGTAATCCCCTCCGGCCGTCGGTGGGAGATGCGACTCGAGTGCGTGAACCGCGGCCGAAACGCTACTCGTCGGCCTCGTAGGGCGCGACGTCGTCGACCGACGGCGCACCGACCGCGACGACCGACACCCGTTCGTCGGCGTCCTCGGGGTTGTACGCTCGGTGCGGCGACTCGGGCTGGGCCGCGAACATCGACCCTTCGGGGACCACGTGGTCGCCCTCGGGCGTTTCGACGTGGAGGGTTCCCGAGAGGACGAGGAAGGCCTCCTCCTGTGTATCGTGGACGTGATAGGCCAGCGGCAGCTGTTCGCCCGGCTCCGCGTCGAAGCGATTGATCGCGACGTTGTCCATCCCCGCGGCGTCGCTCAAGCGGCGCAGATCGCAGGGACGGCCTTCGACGCGCTCGAGGTCGTCCGGATCGATAACGGCATAGTCCATACGAACCGATTACGGCTCGCTCACAAAAAGTCGACGGCGGCCAGCGGCGAGTCGGCGACGGACGGTTACGTGGTGCGGAACGCTCGGTCGCCCGCGTCGCCCAGTCCGGGCACGATGAAGCCGTCGTCGTCGAGGCGGTCGTCGATCGAGACCGTCAGCAGGTCGGCCTCGGGGAACGCCTCGTCGACGCGGAGCAGCCCCTCGGGGGCCGAGACCGCCGAGAGGACGATCAGGTTCTCCGGCTCCGGCGAGTTCTCGATGACGTGGTCGAGGACGGTACACATCGTGCTCCCGGTCGCGAGCATCGGATCGGCGATGATCACCGTGTCCTCCTCGGTGATCTCGGGCAGTTTCACGTAGTCGACGGTGATCGGGAACGAGCCGTCCTCGTCGCGGCCGGCCTCCTCGTCGCGGCTCGCGCTGATGACGCCCTGACGCGCGCGCGGGAAGGCCTTCAACAGCCCCTCGACGAACGGCGTCGCCGCGCGCAAGACGTTGATGATCACAACGTCGTCGAGCCCGCGGACGCGCTCGCCCATGGTCTGCTCGAGGGGCGTCTCGATCTCGACGTACTCCGTCTCCATCCGGCCGTCGATGATCTCGTAGCCACAGATCCGGCCGAGCTTCACCAGGCCCTTCCGGAAGCTGACCTGCTCGGTCTCGACGTCGCGAATCCGCGAGAGCGTGTCCTTCGCCAGTGCGTGCGTGACGAGATAGGCGTTTTCCCGGTCTTCGATCGTCATACCCGTACAGCCTGTCGCCGGATAGTTCACGTTGTCGATCAGCCGTGGGCGGGGCGAGCGTTCCCGCAGTTCCGGCCGCTGGCCCGCGAATCGCCACCCGACGGTGGCGTTCAATCCGCTATTACTCGCTCGCGTCCGAGCGGTTTCGGTCGTTATCGACCGCTGGGACCGCGAAAGCCCACCGTTCGTCGCCGCAAGCGGCCGAAACGGTAGCGTCGGTTTAATCGACCGATCGGCGTAGCCGCTGGCAGCACTCGAGGTGCACTATTCGTGACTCACCACTCGGATCAGCGCCAGCACGACCGAAGCGGCGAACAGTACGGCCAGCAGCCCGGCGAAACGGGGACGGGAACGCGAACGGGGACCGGCATGGACCACCAGCCGCAGTTCGGCGGCTCGTCCCACCGGACCGACTCGAGGGATCAAGAGGCGGACGCGAATCGGTCGACGAACAGCCGACAGCGGAGTACTCGACAGCGTCCCAGTCAGGGGGATGATCGATCGATGGCCGAGCGAGGGTCCGGGTCGATGCGCGGCCGCCACCCAGGCGGCCAGCAACCGAGCGGTCAGCAGGGCGACCAGCGGACGAGCGGTCGGCAAGGCGGCCAGCGGACGAGTGGCTCCCAACCCGAGATGCAGGGGACACTGCAGTCGACACGGGGGATGCAGTCGTCACGGGGACTGCAGGGCGGTTCGGCGGAAACGCAGGCCGCCTTCTTCGAGGACCACATGACCGACGAACTGTGGATCGCCCTCGAGGACTTCGGCGAACTCTCGCACGTCGCCGCCTGGTGCGCCACGCGGTGTGCGAGCGGGGGACCGGAGCTCGGACGCTGCGCCCGGATCTGCCAGGACATCGCCGAGATCGCCGCGCTCAACGAGTTGCTGATCGCTCGCGACTCGATGTTCGGACCGGAGGTCGCGGACATGTTCCTGCGGGTCGCGGACGAGGGGCTGCCGACGCTCCGACGGTTCCAGCAGCGCCACCCGCACGTCCTCGAGACGGTGGCGACGATCGAGCGAACGATGAACGCCTGCGAGAGTCTCCTCCGGCAGGTCGACGGGGGTTCTCAGGGACCTCAGGGGTCCGGGACCGGTACCGGAGAGTCCCGGGCTCGAGGAATGCAGGGGATGCGCGAACAGGGGCAGTACGGGCAGGGAATGAGCGGCCAGCCGCGGAGCGGCTCCGAGATGACCGGCCAGCGATACTGATCGCGACCGCGGCCAGTATTGCGCAGTAACGAAGTTTATAGCGATCCATCTCCTATGCCGGGGCAACCGAATGGAAGAGAGCATCTCGGGCTTCAAGGTTCGCGGTGACTGGGGCGACGTCGTCGAGCACGGCGAGCGCATCACCCGCGCGCTCCGGGACGCCGGCGTCCACGATCCCGCCGATTCCGACGGGGTCGAGGAGGCCGACAGTGCCCGCTTCGCCGACGCCTTCGAGGAGTGGGAGGAGTGGCGTCCCAAGGCCCACGAGACCCTCGAGACCGACGTCAGCGAGAAGACGTCCGACCAGGCCAGCGTCGAGGAGGGCAAGGGCGAGAAGGCCGGCAAGGATCCCGATGAGGACATCAAGACCGCCGGTGAGAAGCTCTCGGAGTCGTACGAGCGACTCGAGGACGACGACGCCGAGGGCGCGGTCGGCAACTGGCGGGAGTCGATCGATTACGTCGCGCGCGCGGCCGACTCGGCGAGCCGCAAGGCGCTCCGTCGCGTCGAGGACACGGTCTACCAGAACGTGATGACCCAGCTGGCGCCGTACTACTTCGACAACGAGCTGATCAGCGCCAACATCCAGCAGTCGACGCGCAACGGCGGGAACGGCGAGCAGTTCGTCTTCGAGGTCAACGTCAACGACGACGTCCTCAAGGACGACGTCTCCGACCTGCTGGCCGAGTACGAGGACGAGGTCGACCGCTGGCACGTCGGCGTCGAGAAGGACACCGACGCGGCCGAGGCGATCGAAGGGGCCGAGCCGCCGCCGGAGCCGGACGACGACTCGCGGTCGACGACGAACTGAGCGCTGATCCGACGACACGACGGCGCCCTGACGGCACCGCCAGCGCTCGCGCGGGAGTCGGAGGTCGGCACACACTTGTAGGGCTAGCTGGTAAGCCGGAATAGATGGTCGAGCTCGTGACGATCGCGACGTTTCTGGTTGCCGCACTGGCCAGCCTCTTCATGGCCTGGGCGATCGGCGCCGGCTCGAGCGGATCGACGCCGTTCGCCCCGGCGGTCGGCGCGAACGCGATCTCAGTGATGCGAGCGGGCTTTCTCGTCGGCCTCCTCGGGTTCGCCGGCGCGGTGTTACAGGGAGCGAACGTCTCCGAGGCGGTCGGCGCCGAGCTGATCCGCGGCGTGACGCTGTCGCCGATGGCGGCGACGATCGGGCTGTCGATCGCGGCCGGACTGGTCGCGATCGGCGTCTTCGCGGGCTATCCCATCGCGACCGCCTTCACGGTGACGGGGGCGGTCATCGGCGTCGGCCTCGCGATGGGCGGCGATCCCGCGTGGGCGAAGTACACAGAGATCGCGACGCTGTGGATTCTCGTGCCGTTCGTCGGCGGCGGCATCGCGTACACGATCGCGCGCGTGCTCCGTGCGGAACTGATCGCCGAGCGGTATCTGATCACCGTCCTGGCCGCGTTCGTCGGCGTCCTCGTCGCCAACATCGAGTTCGCGATCCTCGGCTCGGCGGGCGCCGGCGGGGCGTCGATCGCGCAGGCCTCGAGCGGATGGATTCCCGGTCCCGAAATCGCCGGCGTCGTCGCGATGACGGCCGCAATCGCGACCCTCTGGGCGGTGGTGGTCGGCCTCGATCTGCGAAGCGATCTCGAGAGCGGCGAGCGACACTTCCTGCTCGTCCTCGGCGGGCTGGTCGCGTTCTCCGCGGGCGGCAGTCAGGTCGGACTGGCGGTCGGGCCGTTGATCCCGCTGTCGGGCACCCTCGAGATCCCCCTGATCGCGCTGCTCGTCGGCGGCGGGTTCGGGCTCCTGCTCGGCTCGTGGACCGGCGCACCGCGGATGATCAAGGCGATCTCGCAGGACTACTCCTCGCTGGGCCCGCGGCGCTCGATCGCCGCGCTCATCCCCTCGTTCATGATCGCACAGAGCGCGGTGCTCTTCGGGATCCCCGTCTCGTTCAACGAGATCATTGTCAGCGCGATCATCGGGAGCGGCTACGCCGCCGCGGGCGCCGGCGGCGGCGTCAGCGCCCGGAAGATGGGGTACACCGTCCTCGCGTGGATCGGCTCGCTGGCCGGGTCGATCATCATCTCCTACGTCGCCTTCACCGCGGTCGCCGCCGTTCTCGGCTGATACGGTTTATTGTCACTGGGTACCGGTGCACCCGCGACCGCCTGCGGGTGCACCGGCACTGACTGACGGGAGACCGTATGAGTCGGTCGACATCGAACAGGCTTTACACGACCGGTCGCGAGTGAGCGTATGGACGAGGACGTGTCCGCGGACTCGAGCGACGCCGAGACGATCCAGTGGCGACGCGACGCCTCGACGTCGCGAACCGTCCGGCTCCTGTGGTCGCTCGGCGTCGGAACGTTCTTCGCGACCGTCTCCATCATCGTCTTCTGGCGCCTGTACGACCTCGCCAGACAGGGCGGCGCCGGTGGCCTCGTCATCGCGGTGTTCGCCGCCCTCGTCGTGACGGTGTTCGCCGTCGCCACCGTCGGCGACACCGAACGACACCTCTCGGCCCTCGCCCGCCGACTGCCCGTCGACGCGCCCTCGGGGCAGGGCCTCGAGCGGGCGGTGGACGCCGCCCTCGGAACGATCGCGATGCTCGCGGTCATGGGGTCGCTGATGGCCGTCGGTCGGATCGTCTCCCAGCGGGAGCTGCTGGCGGTCGGCGCCGGACCGTTTACCGGCCTGGCCGCGCTGCTGGTCCCGCTGGCCCTCGTCGCGCTCGTGCTCGCCTCGTTTCTGCGGTCGGTCGGCGCGCTCGACCGCGAGGAGGGGACGATCTACCTCTACGATCCCGATCAGGCGATCGATCTCGCGGTCATTCGGGACGCTTCGAGTCGCCGCGTCGGAGATGCGGCGATCGTGACGCTCGAGTACGCCCAGCCCGACGGGCAGTACGTTCCCGGCCCGCGGCGGATCGTCATGCCCCCCGAGGTCGCTCGGGAAGTGGAGTCGCTGCTCGAGCGGCGGGCGTCGGCGCAGTGAACCGCGCTCGAGGACGCGGTGATCGGTCGCGTTCCCACCACTGACGAACACGGTACAGTCTCTCGATCGGAGGACCCGAACCCGTAGAGCGGCGGCTCGAAACCGAATCGGTTCGCCGACGCGTGCTTCGATCGCTGGAAACGGCGTCGGCCGTCGGCCTGCTCGGGCAGGCGTCGGTGCGAGCGGAACCGCGGAACGCTCGCGTTCCTCCGGACGATTCGACGAAGACGGCCGTGCTCCGCGACCGGGACACGGATCCGTGAGGTGCCGGCCGTCGCGCTCGCGGCGATACACCGAGTAGCGAAATCGGGTGCTGCCCTCGGACCTCGACACGCGAACGGCGTGCGACGGTCCGCTCGGACGAACCGTCTTGTCGATCCGAGTACACTAACGCACCGACCGACGAATCGGGCGGTTATGACAAACGACGAATGGGATGCCGCTCGAATTCATTGGGGGATAACCATCCGGTCACGGCCTCCTATGGATTTATTTGCTTCCTCGTCATCAGATCATGTATTCGATGAGTGACCACGTGGACGTATCAGAGATAGGCCGTAAATGTATTCTGAATTATGGTTGGTATACGGCCGCAACTGAATGATAGATAACTATATTCTTACATGATAGCGAACGACGGTCTCCGGATCCTGCTCGTCGAGGACAATCCGGGCGACGCTCGCTTGATCGAAGAGATGCTTCGGGAGACGACCGTCCCGTTGTCGTCGATCGAACGCGGTAGAGACCGTAGATCGGACGTCGACCGCGGAGCCGAGGCGGTGGAGATCCTTCGTGCCGATCGCCTCGAGACGGGACTCGAGCGGTTAGCGGCGTCGTCGGTCGACATCGTATTGCTCGACCTGGGACTGCCGGACAGTTCGGGTCTGGACACGCTCACGACCGTCCTCGAGCGTTCCGCGGCCGTGCCGATCGTGGTGCTGACCGGCCTCTCCGACGAACGGGTCGGCGTCCGCGCCGTCCAGCAGGGCGCACAGGCGTACCTCGTCAAAGACGAGATCACCAGCGGGCTACTGACCCGATCGCTCCGACACGCGCTCGAACGCCACCATCGCGAAACGCAGTTGACCGCGCTCTCGACGGTCTCGCGGGAACTGATGTCCATGACCTCCTTCGACGACATCGCGGAGCGGGCGGTCACGGCGGCGGCCGAATCCCTCGATTTTCCCGTCGCCGTGATCTGTCTCTACGACACCGATCGAGGCGAGTTGCGGCTCCGCGCTGCCACCGATCGGGCCGAAGAACTACTGTTCACCGAGGAACCGACCGACGACGCGGCCGAGGTCTCGACCTGCTTATCGGCGTCCTGTGCGGAGATCGTAGAGCGCGTGTTCGCCACGAATCAGGTCGACGTCGCTACGGCCGACGACGCACAGTCCTCCCTCTCGGACACCGACTCTCCGCTGCGAAGTCGGCTCACCTTCCCGCTCGATACGCACGGTGTGTTCCTCGTCGGTTCGACGAACGCGCCGACGATTCCGTCTATCGGCGTCGACTACGCGACGATCCTGGCGACGAACACGGAGGCGGCACTCGATCGGCTCAGCCGCGAACGGCGACTGCAGGAGCGAGAGGCTGCGCTCGAGTCGCAGACCGAGTCCCTCGAACGACTCAACCGGATCAACACCATGATCCGTGACGTCGTCCAGAGCGTCGTCCACGCGACGACGCGAACCGAGATCGAGCAGGCCGTCTGCGATCGACTGGTGGCCGTCGATTCGTTTCGCTTCGCCTGGATCGGCGCCCACGACTCGCTCTCGGGGACGGTTACGCCGAACGCTCGGTCGGGTGTCGAGAACGGCTACCTCGACAGCGTCCCGTTCGAGACCGACGGGGATTCGGCCGAGTGCGGCCCGGTCGGGGCCGCCGTGCGGACGCGTGAACTCCGGGTCGTCGAGGACGCGGTCCAGAAGCTGTCGTCCGCCTCACGGCGCGAGGAAGCGATGAAACGCGGTTATCGGTCCATCGCCAGCATCCCTCTCGTCTACGCGGAGACGCTGTACGGCGTCCTCACGATCTACGCGGACCGTCCGCGGATCTTCACCGAGCGAGTACAGTCCGTGCTGACCGAACTCGGCGAGACGATCGCCCACGCGATCAACGCGGTCGAAAGCCAGCGAGCGCTGATCAGCGACCGGATCGTCGAACTCAAGTTCGAGGTGCAGGACGCGGATATCGTCTTTCTCGAGCTGACCGCAGAGATCGGTTGCGAGTGCACCGTCGAGAGCGTCGTTCCGCGAATGGACGATCGGCTCCGGGTGTTCTTCTCGACCGGCGGCGCATCGGTCGACGAAGTAGTCGAATTCGCCGAACGATCGCTCGTCATCGAGGAGTTCACGCTCGTCGCGGAGCGGGCGACCGACTGCGTGTTCGAGTGTACGCTGCGAGAGCCGAACGTCGTTTCGTTCTGTCTCAAGCAGGGAGTGACGGTGCAGACGCTGACGGCGGCCGACGGAGCGGGCCACTTGACGGTCGAACTCTCCAGCGATGCGGACGTTCGAGGGTTTGCAGAGCGGTTTCAGTCGACGTATCCCGGGACATCGCTGGTGGCGAGTCGGGAGGACGAGCGATCGGTACAGACGCGACAGGCGTTCCAGACGACGCTGGCGGACCGGCTGACGGATCGGCAGGCGGAGGTCCTTCGGACGGCCTTCTTCAGCGGCTACTTCGAATCGCCGCGCGCGAGCAGCGGGCGGGACGTGGCGGCGACCCTCGACATCACGCAGCCGACGTTCAACCACCACCTCCGAGCGGCCCTGCGCAAGCTATTGACGCTGCTCTACACCGACTGATCGACGTGTCAGTCGACCGAACGCACTGAGGGGTCTCCATTTGCAGCGCTCGACCGTCGTTCGAGTCGATCTATCGGGGATATCTCAACTGATAGCGTCCGCTCGAGAGGGGTACCTCTCAATTGAGCTAGTACTGCTTTCCCCGAACGGTTCGTTTCTCCGAATAGATAACAGATGAGCGCAACTGAGCCAACGACCCGACGTCTCTCTCGATCCGATGAAGTGTGTACCACGGTAGCGCTGGCGGTCGCAGACGCGACGGAGACGCCGGTCGACGAACTACCGCCGCTGTACTCGGTGATCGACCCCGACGCCCTCAACGGTATCTTCCAGCCACGCAACGGCGATCGTCCGCAGGCGGATACGCACGTTTCCTTCTCGATCGCGGGCTGCACCGTCAGCGTCCGCGACGGCACCGTTACCGTCTTCCCGGACGCGGAGACGTCCGACGACCGGGCCACCTCGATGCCTGCGCGCGTGAACTGAGATGCGCATCGTCAGCCACGACGGGTTCGATGGATGACTCCCCATCGACCACCAACGCGTCCGACGCCCCCGATCGGTGTGCGAACTGCGGGACGAGCCTCGATCGAGGCAGTTGGCATCCGACTGTCGGGTGGACGGACGCGGACGACACGTACCGTCTCGCTCGGTTCTGTAGCGACGCGTGCCGCGACGAGTGGCGCCCGTCCCGCGACGGACCCGATACCCCGTAACCGTCACCGACGGTCGCGGGGACTCCGATGACCGACGCCGACGCCGCGGACGATCGGATCCGCGAGGAATTCCGCGAATTCACGTCCGACGACGGCGTCGGCGGCGTCATCGTCGATCCGGAGAACGATCGCGCGTGGATCGCGTCCACGTTCACCTGCGACGTCGAGCAGTAGCTCGCCGCCGTCGCCGGTCGGTGCCGCGGCCCGACCCGATCGCGTCCGATCGAGTCTCGGTCCGCTCGCCCCTACGTCGACGGCTCCCGTCGCTCGAGGACGAGCACGTACCGCGTCAGCGAGCGATGGACGCGGCGTTCGAACGCGGCCTCGAGTTCCCATCCCGCCGCGCGGGCCTCGCTCGCCCACGATCGATCGGCGATCATCACGGCCCGCGGGGCGACTCGTCGCGCCTCGGCCAACGCCCCGGACACCAGATCCTCGAGGCGGTGGGTCTCGATCTTCGACTGGCGACCGTAGGGCGCGTCGAAGACGACGCCGTCGACGCCGTCGTCCGCGAGCGGAAGGTGGGTCGCGTCGCCGCGCGCGACGGCCCAGCCCCCGCGGTCGACGCCGGTCGGCGACGCCGTCTCGGGCTCGAGGAAGTGTGCTAAGTTCTCCCGCGCGCCACGGACCATCTTTTCCTGCGCGTCCGTTCCAACGACGTCGGCGCCGACGAGACCGGCCTCGACGAGGCCACCGCCGGTCCCGCACATCGGATCGAGGATCGTCGCGCCGGGCCGGGCGCCCGCGATGTTCGCCGCCGCGCGGGCCAGCAGGGGGTCCATGCTCCCCGGCTGGAAGAAGGGTTTGTCCGTCGGCGCGCGGCTCCCGAAGTCGCGGACGCTCTCGGCGGCGAGCCAGCCCAGCGCGCAGACGGAGACGCGTTCGCTCAGTGCGTCCGCGTCCGCCCCCTCCGAGGCGAACAGGTCGCCGGTCTCCGCGTCGGCCTCGAGGCTCCCGCCGCCCTCGAGCGTCCCCTCGGAAAACGTCGCACGCAGCACGTGGTCCGGGTCGTCGAGGTCGACTGAAAAGCCCCGCTCGACCAGCACGCTCCCGAGTTCGCGCTCCGCGCGTTCGGTGCTGACGGCCGTCGAGCCGTGGACGTCGGTCGCGCGCACGGCGACGCTCCCCTCGCGGTCGATCGGCGCGGTCTCGAGCAGCGCCCGCGCGCTCTCGAGGTCGGCGTCCGTCCGACCCATCAGCTCGCTCGCGCGGTGGGTGTACGCCAGTCCGCGGACGCGCTCGGAGCTGACGGCGTTCGCGACGGCGAGGCCGGGGGCGATCCGCCGGACGCCGGTCGCGGCGCTGGTCGCTTCGCGGGCCGCGAACGCGTCGTCCTCGCCGCCGAGCTCGAGCAGGTACACGCCCGTAGCTCACCGCGGCGGCGGCCATGAGCCTACCGCTTCGCGGTCGTCGCCGCGCCGTTCCGAACGCCGATCGGCTTCGAATTCGTCCTGACTTAAACCCACTTGCGAGCCAGTGACACCGGTTAAATTGGCATATAACACGCTTTCGGAGCCGTCGAATATACCGGATATATCAGGTGGCGGTACTAACCTTTATAAACCTTAAATACGTCTTTTTAAGCGACTTATGACGGATCCCAAGGACACCATCAACATCGAAAACGTGGTGGCGTCGACCGGTATCGGGCAGGAACTCGACCTTCAGAGCGTCGCGATGGACCTCGAGGGCGCCGACTACGATCCGGAGCAGTTCCCGGGCCTCGTCTACCGCACCCAGAACCCCAAGTCCGCCGCGCTGATCTTCCGCTCGGGCAAGATCGTCTGTACCGGTGCCAAGAGCACCGACGACGTCCACGAGAGCCTCCGCATCGTCTTCGACAAGCTCCGCGAACTCCAGATCCAGGTCAACGAGGACCCCGAGATCGTCGTCCAGAACATCGTCACCAGCGCCGATCTGGGCCGCAACCTCAACCTGAACGCCATCGCGATCGGGCTGGGCCTCGAGAACATCGAGTACGAGCCCGAGCAGTTCCCCGGTCTGGTCTACCGCCTCGACGAGCCCGAGGTCGTCGCCTTGCTGTTCGGCTCCGGCAAGCTCGTCATCACGGGCGGCAAGAAGCCCAAGGACGCCGAACACGCGGTCGACAAGATCGTCTCCCGCCTCGAGGACCTGGGCCTGCTCGAGTAGCGCCACCCGTTTTCGCCCCCTCATCGGCTCGCGGTTAAGGGCCGTATAGTTTTCCGCGGCGTCCACAGCCGCGTGTCGCAGTGCTGTGGGCTCGAGAATCACAGTGCGATTCTCGAACGCACCGCGCCGCGCTCGTGACACCGCCACCGACTGGGTTCGAACCACCGCGGACGGACGCCATCTCGGTCGATAACTGTTCTGCTCATTGGCATTAGTGGTCGCTTTCGGTCGATAGTCGAGGCGGTTTTTCGACTCTCGCCGATCACCGGCCCGGAAACCGTTTCGCCGTCACTTCACCGCTCTTCCGCCGAATTTCGATCGTTCAAACCCCGTTGAACGATCCATAGTGGGTTGAATTCGGTCTCAAGCAGCCCAACGACTGACCCGGTTTATCCACTCGCCGACGCTGAGTGTCTGGTATCGATGACGATCCACACAGACCGGCCGACGACCGCGTCACCTGCCAGCCGCCGTCGGCGCGCGGACGACGGCGACGACCGTGCGGACGGGACTGCCGTCGCCGCCGACGACTCCATCCCGCAGGCGGCCGTCCGCCGCGTCCTGGACAGCGATCGCCGCCGCGAACTGCTGCGCTGTCTGCTCGACGCGGAGGAGACGCTCGAGTTGCCGGCGCTGGTCGCCCGGATCGCCGACGCCGAACACGACGCGACGGCCGTCACCTCACTGCTGGAACTGCGCCAGCGCGTCCACGTCTCGCTGTGTCGAACCCACCTGCCGCTGCTCGAGAACTACCGCGTGCTGGCCTACGACGAAGGGTGCGGCTGCGTCGCCCCCGGAGCGCGGCTCTCGGCGTTCGAATCGGTCCTCGATCTCGAGGCGCTCAGCAACTCGGATCGCGCGTGACTGTCGTCGCGGCCGTAGCTCGGAGGATTCGGGCCCGCTGTCGCTCCGCGCGAACCGGGCGCCGCGCGGCCGCGATTACTCCACCAGCCGTTCGATCTCGGTCACCAGAATGTCGCTCGCGCCGGCGTTCTTGACCTCCGTGATCGTCTCGAAGACCCGTCGTTCGTCGACGACCGCGTGGACGGCCACCATCCCGTCGCCTTCGGCCTCCGCTCGCGTCTCCCCGTCCGGAGACCCCGTTGGCGTCTCCCCGCCGGCGATGTCCATCACCGTCGGTCCGCCCATGCCGGGGATGACGTCGCGGACGTCGTCGAGTCGCTCCCGGGGCACGTTCATCATCAGGTAGCGCTTGCCCTCGGCCTGCTTGACCGACGAGAGCGCCGTCCGGACCTCCTCGACCTTCGGGTCGTCGAGGACGTCCTCGCGACCGAACAGCCGGACCGAACTCGAGAGCACCTCCTCGACGACGGCCAGCCGGTTCATCTTCAGCGTCGTCCCCGTGCTGGTGATGTCGACGATGGCGTCGGCCATCTCGACGTGCGGGGTCAGCTCCGTCGCGCCCGTGACCTCGACGATGTCGGGCTCGACGCCGGTGTCCGCGAAGAAGTCTTCAGTGATGTTCGGGAACTCGGTGGCGACGGTGCCGCCCTCGAGGTCGTCGACGCCGTCGATGTCGCCGTCCTCCGGCGCCGCGAGGACGAGCCGACAGCGCCCGAACTCGAGATCCAGCAGTTCCGAGACGGTGTCGACGCGCGCTTCCTGCACCTGATCGTACCCCGTGATTCCGAGGTCGGCCGCGCCGTCGGCGACGTACTCCGGGATGTCCGCCGCGCGGGCGAAGAGGACGGAGACCTCCGGATCGACGGTGTCGGCGTACAGTTTCCGGTCGGCACCGTTCTCGAGATGGAGCCCCGCCCGCTCTAAGAGGTCGATCGTCGGCTCGTGCAGGCGGCCCTTGTTGGGAACGGCGATTCGCATATGGCCTCCGTTGGTCGCCGGCGGGGAATTGTCTTTTCATCCGGACGACCCGTCGGCGCCCGAACCCCTTCCCCGGGAGTCGCCAGCCCCGGTTCCTTGGTTCGCGATACCGTTTCGGTGACCCGAGGAACGGCTCATGGACGACCGCGACCGCCGAACCGGGAGCGATTCGGTGCCGACCGAGGGCGCTCGAGACGCCGACGAGCGATCGGACCGCGTCGAGGAGTCGCTACTCGAGGACGAGGCCGACGCCGCCCGCGGCCGAGACGAGATCCGCGATCGACGGGAGCGCGAGAGAGGTCACACGGGCGACGAGCGCGGCGGGAGTCACGGCCGGTACGGCGAGGATCGCGGTGGCGGGCACGGTGGTGGCAGCCACGGCGCCCACGGCGGCATGCACGCCGGCCACGAAACGATGTTCCGCCGCCGATTCTTCGTCTCGACGCTGCTCTCGATCCCCGTCCTGCTGTACAGCGAGATGCTCCAGGAGTGGCTCGGCTTTTCGGTGCCGGCGTTCCCCGGCAGCGAGTGGATCGTCCCCGTCTTCGCGGTGATCGTCTTCGCCTACGGGGGCGTCCCCTTCCTCGAGATGGCCGTCCCGGAACTGCGGGATCGCGCGCCGGGGATGATGACGCTCATTTCGATGGCGATCGCGGTCGCGTTCGTCTACAGCCTCGCGAGCCTCGTCGTCCCGACCGAGTCGGCGTTCTTCTGGGAACTGGTGACGCTGATCGACATCATGCTGCTGGGCCACTGGATCGAGATGCGTAGCGTCCGGCGGGCCTCGAGCGCGCTGGACGAACTGGCGAAGCTGATGCCCGATACCGCCGAGCGGATCACGGACGACGGCGAGAGCGCGGGACCACGTCCCGCGGATAACCGTGCACAGCCCGGTGAAATAGAGGAGGTTCCGGCGAGCGAACTCGCAGAGGGTGACCTCGTGCTCGTCCGGCCCGGCGCGAGCGTGCCCGCCGACGGCGTCGTCGAGACGGGCGAGTCGGACGTCGACGAGTCGATGATCACCGGCGAGTCGACGACCGTCTCGAAGGAGCCCGGCGACGAGGTGATCGGCGGGACGGTCAACGGCGACGGGAGCCTCCGGGTGCGGATCAGCGCGACGGGCGAGGAGACGACGCTGGCGGGCATCATGCGCCTCGTCGAGGAGGCCCAGTCGAGCGAGTCGAAGACGCAGGCGCTCGCGGACCGCGCCGCGGGCTGGCTGTTCTACGTCGCCCTCGGCGCGGCCGCCGTCACGGCCGTCGCGTGGACGATCGCGACCGGGTTCGACTCGGCAGTGATCGAGCGGGTCGTGACCGTCCTCGTCATCGCCTGCCCGCACGCGCTCGGACTGGCGATCCCGCTGGTGATCGCGATCAACACCTCGCTGGCCGCGCGCAACGGAATGCTCGTCCGGGACCGGATCGCCATGGAGCAGGCCCGTACGCTCGACACCGTCGTCTTCGACAAGACCGGGACGCTCACCGAGGGCGAGCAGGGCGTGGTCGACATCGCGACCGTCGAGGACGCCTCCGAGGAGGAAGCCCTGCGGCTCGCCGCCACTGTCGAGGGCGACTCGGAGCACATGATCGCACAGGCCGTCCGCGAGGCGGCCGACGAGCGGGGCCTCGAGCGCCGAACCGCGACCGATTTCGAGGCGCTGAAAGGCAAGGGCGTCCGCGCGACGGTCGATGGGGAACGGATCTACGTCGGCGGGCCGAACCTCCTCTCGGAACTCGAGGGCGACGTGCCGACGGAACTCGAGCGATTCGCCGCTCGAGCGGGCGAGAACGCGCAAACCGTAGTGTATCTCGTCCGAGAGGGCGAGCCCGTCGCCGCGTTCGCGCTCGCGGACGTGATCCGCGCGGAGAGCTACCGCGTCGTCGACGCGCTCCACGAGTTGGGGCTCGAGGTGGCGATGCTGACCGGCGACTCCGAGGACGTCGCCCGCGCGGTCGCGGCCGACCTCGGGATCGACACGGTCTTCGCCGAGGTGTTGCCCGAGGACAAGGACGAGAAGATCACGGAGCTCCAGAAGAAGGGCAAGTCCGTCGCGATGGTCGGCGACGGGGTCAACGACGCGCCAGCGCTCGCGCGAGCCGACATCGGTATCGCGATCGGGAGCGGGACGGACGTCGCGGTCCAGTCGGCGGACATCGTCCTCGTCCAGAACAATCCGATGGACGTGGTCCGACTCGTCAAACTCAGCCGCGCGAGCTACCGGAAGATGCAGCAGAACCTCGTCTGGGCGGCGGGCTACAACGTCTTCGCGATCCCGTTGGCGGCGGGCGTCCTCGCGCCGATCGGGATCCTCCTCTCGCCGGCCGTCGGCGCACTGCTCATGTCGCTCAGCACGGTGATCGTCGCGATCAACGCGCAGTTCCTCCGCCGGACGGACCTCTCGATACCGGGTCTGCCGGGCGTTTCCGCGCCGCGGGAGCCGCGGCCGGCGGACTGACTCGGTGACCGAACCGTGCCGATCACCTCGCACGCCGTTCGCGCACCGTTCTCCGTCGACCTTCCGTCGACCATCTAAACGGTCCCAGTAAATTGGGAGTCACCTCGATAGCCCTGACCGCTCGTCTACCGAGTATGACGGACGATTCTGGTGCCCGTGGGAGCGGCACTGACGACCGGACGCGCGAACCGGACTCGACGACCGATCGATGGCTATCCGACGTCCCGGTTCTCGAGACACAGCTTCCCTCGGATCTGCAGACGGCGTTGGGACGACTCCTCGGTGCGGAACCCGTCGAAACGCTCGAGGAGTGGATCGCCGCGGTCCGTCGTCGGACCGGCGGCGGACCGATCGCGGTCGACGATCTGTGCCACGCCGGCGAGGAGACGGCTCACTGGGGCGAGCTCGACGGCACCCGCTACCGCTTCCGGTGTTTCTACGACGCCGTGCTGCTGTCCGCGCTCGCCGAGCGGCCGGTCGCGATTCGAACCGAGAGCCCGGACGGAACGGTGATCGAAGCGCGCGCCGCGGGGACCACGGGCCTGACGACCACTCCCGAAACGGCAGTGTTCTCGTTCGGCGTCGACGATAGCGTCGAACCGCCGTCGAACGGCGAGCCGTCGCACGCGGACGTCTACGCCGCGGTCTGTCCGTACGTCAGGGCGTTCCCGGACCGCGAGGCGTACGAGCGGTGGGCCGACTCCGTCTCGGCGGCGACCGTCGCGATGCCGCTCGAGGGCGCCACGGAACTGGCGGCCGCACTCACCGACTGACCGCTCGAGCGCTCGAACGACGCCGCCCTCCCCGCGCACCGGGCTACAGGTGCTGTTCCAGCAGGTTCCGCTCGGCTCGCTGGAGCAGTTCGGCGACCGTCGACGAATCGACCTCGAGCTCGGCGGCGACGTCCTCGCTCGTCACCGTCCGCGGTACCTCGTAGTACCCCATCTCGTAGGCGGTTCCGATCGCCTCGCGCTGGCGGTCGGTCAGTTCGTCCAGCGGGTGATCACGTCCGTCGTAGGTCCCGAACTTCCGGAGATCCGGCGACACGCCCGCGGCCTCGTACTCGGCGACGGTTTCGGAGATCGTCTCCCGTGAGCCGACCAGTGACAGGGTCGCGCCCCGATCGGTCACGTCCGGCTCGCAGGTCCCGATCAGGTCGTCCGCTCGCTCCGCGAGCCCTTGGGGGAGCCCCGGTGCGGTAAACGCGATCACGTAGCGGTGGTCGTCGTCCGCGTCGGCGACTCGCTCCCACCAGTCGACGTACTCGAGGTCGGACAGCCGCTCTTCGTCGATCGGTCTCTCGACCGCGACCTGCACGATGGCTCCGGTCCCGTGACACGCGAGTTCCTCGAATCCCAGTACCCCCGCCTCGCGACTGAGCGAGACCAGCTCCGCGATTCCCATCCGATCGAACGCCGGATCGGTGAGCGTCACGTGGGCTTCCCTCATGCGCGTAGGTACCACGAACCGGGGTAAAGCGTTGGTCACCGATCACTCGCCTGACCGGTTTCCGACCGACCGGCCGCGCCGCTCGAGCCGGAATAAACCGTCCCAGTATACTCGGAGCACGGCCAATGCGTTTCGCGCCGGTATCGGCGGGCGATGGCTGCGATCCAAACGAACGACCTGACCAAACGCTTCGACGACGTCGTGGCCGTCGACGGCCTCGACTTGCGCGTTCGGGAGGGGGAAGTGTTCGGCTTCCTCGGCCCGAACGGCGCCGGCAAGTCCACGACCATCGACGTGCTGTTGGACTACGTCCGCCCGACCGCGGGGACCGCGACGGTCCTCGGCGTGGACGTCCGCGAGGAGTCGGCGGCGATCCGGGAGCGCATCGGCGTGCTCCCCGACGGGATCGACCTCTACGACCGGTTGACCGGTCGGCGTCACCTCGAGTTCGCGATCGAGTGGGCCGACGCCGACGACGACCCTCACGCGATACTGGACCGCGTCGGACTCGACGACCGCGACGCGGCCCGGTCGGTCGGCGACTACTCGAAGGGCATGCAACAGCGGCTCGCGCTGGGGATGGCGCTGGTCGGCGATCCCGACCTGCTGATCCTCGACGAACCCTCCTCGGGGCTCGATCCCCACGGCATTCGCCGCATGCGGGATCTGGTCCGCGAGGAGGCTCGAAACGGGACGACGGTGTTCTTCTCGAGTCACGTCCTCGGCCAGGTCGAGGCGGTCTGCGACCGCGTCGGCATCCTGTCCGACGGCGAGTTGGTGGCCGTCGACACCGTCGAGGGGCTGCGGAAAACCGTCGGCGCCGGCTCGGAACTCCGCCTGCGCGTGACCGGCGGTATCGACGTCGGTATCGGCGATATCGACGGCGTCGAGTCGGTTCGGTCGGCGGACGGCATCTACCGGGTCGCCTGCTCGGACTCGCGCGCGAAAGCGCGGGTCGTCACCCGGCTGACCGACGCCGGCGTCGATATCCTCGACGTCGACTCCGCGGAAGCGTCGCTCGAGGACGTGTTCACGGCGTACACGACCGACGGCGACGTTCGCGACGCGGAGACGGACGACCCCGTACCCGTCGAGGAGGTGGCGCCGTGACGGCCACCTGGCGGGACGTCGCCCGGAAGGACTTCGAGGACGCCGTCCGCTCGCGGCTGCTCTGGGGGCTCATCGCCGTCTTCGTCGCCTTCCTGGTGATGTCGCTGCTCTCGGCCGAACAGCTCTTTCCGGAGCCCGTGACCGTCGACGCCGCGCTGGCGCTGTCGGGCGTCGCGATGCTCGCACAGCTGTTCGTCCCGGGCATCGCGCTGGCCGTCGGCTACATGGCCGTGGTCGGCGAGCGCCGATCCGGGAGCCTGCGGGTGCTGCTGAGCTATCCGTTCTCGAGGGGGGAGATCGTGGTCGGCAAACTCGCCGGTCGACTGCTCGTCACCGGGGCGGCGCTACTGATCGGGTTCGCCGCGGCCAGCGGTCTCGTCGTGGCGCTGTACGGCGTTCCCGACGTGACGACGTTCGCCGGGTTCGTCGCGACCGGCGTCCTGCTCGGGCTGACGTTCACGGCCCTCGCGGTCGGCGGCTCGGCCGCCGCCTCGACGCAGGGACGGGCGCGGACGCTCACCATCGGCTCGTTCGTGGGGATGGTGTTCTTCTGGAAGCCGGTCGTCGTCGGGACCTATTATGCGGTCACGGGATCGCTCCCGGGGATTCAGGCCGAGCCCTGGTACTTCCTCCTGAAGCGGCTCAACCCGCTCGAGGCCTACCGCGTCGTCGTCGGTGCCGTCCTCGACGAGCGGGTGGACGCCGTTCCCGAGTTCCCGCTCGAGGACGTCCCCGCTACCGTCTCGCCCGAGACGCTCGAGCTCTCGAACCGGCTCGCGGGTGCGGTGCCGTTCTACCTCGCGGACTGGTTCTCAGTAGTCGTGTTGCTCGCGTGGGGGATCGTTCCCGTCCTCGCGGGCTACCGCCTGTTCGAGGGGGCAGATCTCGGCTGAGAAGCGACCCGACGGAATATCGGGGAGACGTCACCCGATTCCGATCACGCGCTCGCGTCGTAGCCGGCCTCGTCGACCGCGCTGACGAGTTCCCGGCTCTCCGCGTCCCCCTCGACGGTGGCCTGCGCCGCCTCCCGGTCGACGTCGACCGACTGCACGCCTTCGACGCCCTCGAGCGCCTCTTCGACGGTCTGTTCGCAGTGCTCGCAGGACATGCCTTCGACGGTGATGGTCTGGCTCATACGAGAAGAGAGGGGCCGCCGGACTTTGTGCGTTTCTGCTTTCGATTCGAACGCGAACGGGTTCGAGGGTTTCGATTCCAAAGTGACGGGCGGCACGCTCTTTTCACTCGAGCCCGAACGGGGCGTATGCGCGACCTCGACGAGACCGACATGACGATCCTGCGGCTGCTGGGCGAGAACGCCCGTCGACCCTACAGCGAGATCGCCGAGCGAGTGGGGCTCTCCGGGCCGGCCGTCTCCGACCGCGTCGAGCGCCTCGAGGACGCGGGCGTCATCGAGCGGTTCACCGTCGACGTGGATCAGGCGCAGCTCCGGGCCGGCGTCCCGGTGTTCGTGCGGGCGACCGTCCCCGCGGGGACGGTCGAGGACTGCCGAGCGGCCGTCGCGGACGCCGACGCCGTCGAGCACGTGTTCGTCACCGCCGACGGCGAGCTCTGGTTCTACGCCCGCGCGCAGGTTCAGCGCGTCCGCGAGTGGCTCGACGGGCTGCTCCCCGACGGCGACGGCGTCGACTACGACGTGACGCTGATCGACGACGCGGAGTGGACGCCCTCGCTCGAGGGCACGCAGTTCGCGCTCACCTGCGCGGAGTGTGGCAACACCGTCGACAGCGAAGGGGAATCGACGAGAATCGACGGCGAGGTGTACCACTTCTGCTGTCCGTCCTGCTCGAGCCGGTTCGAAGGCCGATACGATCGGCTCGAGGAGGGCGTCTGACTTTCGATGCGAAGCTTCGGACCGCTCTGAACTTTGGATTTCGACCAGTAAAGTGGGTAAGGCGGAGTCCCCTATGAGTTACTAATGAGTACCCGGACCGCACACCTGGACATCCGGGGCATGAGCTGTGCGAACTGTTCGCAGACGATCAGCGATGCCCTGGAGTCCCTCGACGGCGTCCGCGAGGCGACCATCAATTTCGCCACCGACGAGGGGACCGTCGAGTACGACCCCGAAGCGGTATCGCTCGCCGAGATATACGCGGCGATCGACGAGGCCGGCTACGAGGCCGACCGCTCGAGCCGGTCGATCGGGATCACGGACATGTCCTGTGCGAACTGCGCCGAAACGAACGAGTCGGCCCTCGAGTCCGTCCCCGGCGTCATCGAGGCGGAGGTCAACTACGCGACCGACGAGGCGTCCGTCGCGTACAACCCGGCCGACGCCTCGCCCGCGGACCTCTACGGAGCGATCGAGGACGCCGGCTACACGCCCGTCCGCGACGATACGGGGGAGGGCGACGAGTCGGACCAGGACCGTCGCGACGCGGCCCGGCAGGCCGAGATCCGCAAGCAGCGCCGGCTGACGATCTTCGGCGCCGTGCTCTCGGCCCCGTTCCTGTTCTTCCTCGCCAACAGGTTCCTGCTCGGGGGCTCGGTCCTGCCCGAGACGGTCTTCGGCGTCTCCTTCGGCTGGGTCGAGTTCCTGCTCGCGACGCCGGTCTACGTCGTGCTCGGCCGTGAGTTCCTCGAGAACTCCTACACCGCGCTCGCGAAGAATCGGACCGCCAACATGGACGTGCTGATCGCGCTGGGCTCCTCGACGGCCTACGTCTACAGCCTCGTCGTCCTGCTGGGCCTGCTCGCGGGGAACCTCTACTTCGACACCGCCGCGATGATCCTCGTGTTCATCACGCTCGGCAACTACCTCGAGGCCCGCTCGAAGGGCCAGGCCGGCGACGCCCTGCGGAAACTGCTCGAGATGGAGGCCGAGACGGCCACGCTGGTCGACGACGAGGGCAACGAGGAGGAAGTGCCCCTCGAGGACGTCGACGTCGGCGACCGGATGAAGGTCCGGCCGGGCGAGAAGGTCCCGACCGACGGCGTCGTCGTGGACGGCCAATCGGCGGTCGACGAGTCGATGGTCACCGGCGAGTCCGTCCCCGTCGAGAAGGAGGAGGGCGACGAGGTAATCGGCTCGACGATCAACGAGAACGGCGTGCTGGTCGTCGAGGCGACCAAGGTCGGCGAGGACACGGCCCTGCAGGGGATCGTCCAGACCGTCAAGGAGGCCCAGTCCCGCCAGCCGGAGATTCAGAACCTCGCGGACCGCATCTCGGCGTACTTCGTCCCCGCGGTCATCCTCAACGCGACCTTCTGGGGGCTGGTCTGGTTCCTCTTCCCCGAGACGCTGGTCGGGATCGTCGACGTCGTTCCGGCGCTGGGACTAGTCGGCGGCGGCCCGGCCGCCCTCTCGACGTTCGAGTTCGCCGTCGTCGTCTTCGCCTCCGCAGTGCTGATCGCCTGTCCCTGCGCGCTCGGGCTGGCGACGCCCGCCGCGACGATGGTCGGCTCCACGCTGGGCGCGCAAAACGGCGTCCTGTTCAAGGGCGGCGACGTCTTAGAGCGCGCGAAGGACGTCGACACCGTCGTCTTCGACAAGACCGGGACGCTGACCACCGGCGAGATGACGCTGACCGACGTGGTCGCCCTCGAGGACGAGGGAGAGGGCGCCCGAGCGGCCGCTGACGGCGGCGAAACGGCGGCCGACGGCGGCGTAGTGGAAACCCGCGACACGCTCGACCAGGACGAGGTGCTCCGCCTCGCCGCCAGCGCCGAGCGCGACAGCGAACACCCGCTCGCGCAGGCCATCGTCGAGGGCGCGGAAGAGCGCGGCCTCGAACTGGTCGACGCCGAAGACTTCGAGAACGTCCCCGGGCAGGGCGTCCGGGCGACCGTCGGCGGCCGCGAGGTGCTGGTCGGCAACCGGCGGCTGCTCGAGAGCGGGGGCGTCGACCCCGCGCCCGCCGAAGCGGCGATGGAACGCCTCGAGCGCGAGGGGAAGACGGCGATGCTGGTCGCGGTCGACGGCGCGGTCGCGGGCGTGGTCGCGGACGCCGACACGGTCAAAGAGAGTTCGGCCGACGCGGTCGCCGACCTGCGCGAGCGCGGGCTGGACGTCATGCTGATCACCGGCGACAACGAGCGGACGGCCCGTGCGGTCGCCGAGCGGGTCGGGATCGACCCCGACAACGTCCGCGCCGGCGTGTTGCCCGAGGACAAGGCCGACGCCCTCGAGGACATCCAGTCGTCGGGTCGCAAGGCGATGATGGTCGGCGACGGGGTCAACGACGCGCCGGCCCTGGCGGTCGCCCACGTCGGCACCGCCATCGGCTCGGGGACCGACGTGGCCATCGAGGCCGCGGACGTGACCCTGATGCGCGACGATCCGCTCGACGTGGTGAAGGCGATCCGGATCTCGGAGGCCACGCTGGCGAAGATCAAGCAGAACCTCGTCTGGGCGCTGGGGTACAACACCGCGATGATCCCGCTGGCCTCGCTGGGGCTGCTCCAGCCGGTGCTCGCGGCCGGCGCGATGGCGCTGTCGTCGGTGTCGGTGCTCTCGAACAGCCTGCTGTTCCGGCGGTACACGCCCGATCACGACTACGAACTGCTCGGCCGACTGCGACGCTAGTCGCGTGCGGTATCTGCGGACTCCGGTTTTCGACGGATTTCCCTTGTTTCGGTGAGTAATCGACGGACGCAGCTGACTTTCCGCATACCGTGGCAACGGAGAATGCCACACCCTCCCCAACCGATTCGCTCGTTCACGCTGTTCACTCGCTCATCCCTCGCACGGGTTCGTCGGCTGGTCTCGCTATCGCTCACGGGTCACTCCGTTCCCCGTTCGCATCCGAGGTGCTCCCGTCGGTCGCACCTCGCTTCGCTCGACCAGCCGACAGCGCGCGCCACCGCACGGCGGAGTTCGGTCAGTCCATCGAACGCCGGGTGTCGAGTTCCACGCTACATCGGGACGAGCGCGTCCGCGATGAGCAAGGTCACGTAGGCCTCGACGAACGCGGCGAGGACGAGCAGCAGCCAGCCGAAGACGACGAACACGGTCGTTCGCAGGAGATACGCCTTCGTGAACAGCGCGTCTCGGGAGCCGACGAGGCGCTGGCCGACCCGGTGGACGAACCGGAACCCCACGCCGGCGGCGATAAACAGCGCCGGAAGCTCGAAGATCCCGTGCGGGCCGATCAGAGCGAGGATCACCAGCGGACCTGTTTCGGCGCCGAGGACGGCCGCGACGTTACCGATGAGCAGCCCGTTGAAGACCATGATCAGCAGCGTCGCGATCCCCAGCGTGAGCGCGCCGCCGATCGCGAACAGGAACGCCGGCGTGTTGTTCGCGATGAAAAACGACGCCGTGGGCTCGAACGGGATCCCACCGCCGGGATCGACGCCCCCTCCGGGCAGTTCGCCCTCGCCGAGGTCCTCCGTGATCACCTCGAGCAACAGCTCGGTCAGGTCGACGCCGGCGGCGTACAGCGCGACGCCGATGCCGATCCCGAGGGCGAACAGCGCCGCCGAGAACCAGACGTACGGCCGGTGCTCTGCCCACGCGTCGTCGAGGCGGCCGAGCAGCGACGGGGCGATCGTTCGGCCGACGAGGCCGGCCGCGCCCAGTCCGACCCCGAGAACGGCGGCGCCGGCGGCCGCCGTCGGCGCGTCGTGAGCGACGAAAATCGTCCCCGCGGTACCGACGGCGACGACCGCGAGCGAGAGCAGGAGCGCGGCCCAGACCCGATTCCGCCGGGAGCCCGGACCGGCAGGCGAGTCGGGCGGCTCCGTCCCGCCGCCGCGGTTCGGCTCCGGACTCGAGGCGTCGCGTTCCCGATCGTCCTGCGGGTCGACGGGAGGCCGGTCGGTCCGCGGTTCGTCGCGGCGGTCGGACGGCGGCCGCTCGCCGCGGTCGGTCGTCGCGTCGGTCCGCCCGGCCCGGTCGTCGTCGCTCCCGCTCATGGTGGCAGTTCACCGAAATGGGGGATAAATCTCCGGTCGGTCGGCGGGATTCGGCGCCGGACGGCTCCCGCCAGGGGCTCGGACCGCCGTCGGGTCGACAGTATAAGGCCCCTCCGCGCGAAACGCCGAGCCATGACGACGCTGGCGATCACCGGCGGGCAGGTGCTGTTGCCCGATATCACGGTGACCCGAGCGGACGTACTGATCGATCAGGACGACGGCGAAATCCTCGAGATCGGCGACGATCTCGCGGGCGCGGCCGACGAGACCCTCGACGCCGCGGACTCGCTGGTCACGCCGGGGTTCGTCAACGGCCACTGTCACGTCGCGATGACCCTGCTCCGGGGCTACGCCGACGACAAGCCGCTGGACGCCTGGCTGCGGGAGGACATCTGGCCCGTCGAGGCCGAACTGACCGCCGACACCGTCCGCGCGGGGACCGAACTCGGCCTCCTCGAGATGATCAAGTCGGGGACGACCTCGTTCGCGGACATGTACTTCTTCGTGCCGACGATCGCCGAGACGGTCGCCGACGCGGGGCTGCGGGCCCGCCTCGGTCACGGCGTGATCTCCGTCGCCAAGGACGCGGACGCGGCCCGCGAGGACGCCCGCGAGGGCCTCGCGGTCGCCGAGGAGATCGACGGGCTGGCCGACGGCCGGATCTCGTCGGCGTTCATGCCCCACTCGCTGACGACCGTCGACGGCGAGTACTTAGAGGAGTTCGTGCCGCAGGCCCGCGAGCTCGGCGTCCCGATCCACTACCACGCCAACGAGACCGAAGACGAGGTGGCGCCGATCGTCGAGGAGCACGGCGTGCGGCCGCTGGCCTACGCCGCCGAGCGCGGGATGGTCGAAGACGGGGACTTCGTCGCCCACGGCGTCCACGTCGACGAGAGCGAGATCGGCCTGCTCGCGGAGGCCGGGACGAGCGTGATCCACTGCCCGGCCTCGAACATGAAACTGGCCAGCGGCATGGCGCCCGTCCAGCGCATGCGCGAGGCCGGCGTCACCGTCGGCATCGGGACCGACGGCGCGGCCTCGAACAACGACCTCTCGATGCTCGACGAGGCCCGCGACGCGGCCATGATCGGCAAACTGGCGGCCGAGGACGCCAGCGCCGTCCCCGCGGAGGCGGTCGTCGAGATGATGACGCAGGGCAGCGCGGACGCGATCGGGCTCGACACGGGTCGCCTCGAGGAAGGCTCGCCCGCCGATCTCGCAGTGATCGACCTCGAAAAGCCACATCTCACGCCGCGTCACGATCCCGTGAGTCACCTCGCCTACGCCGCGGCGGCTGCGGACGTCCGCCACACCGTCTGCGACGGACAGGTCCTCATGCGCGACCGCGAGGTCACGACCCTCGACGAGGGGGCAGTCCGGTCGCGAGCGAGCGAGGCGGCCGAAACGCTGGTCACCGCGGCCGAAGAGTGACCTCGATCGGACCGTCTGTGGCCGCCGTCCGCACCGAAATCTGAACACTCAGAACTAATTATAAACGTTCAAAACGTCTCTCAATCCGTCTCGGTGTGCAAGAAACACCGAGAACCACCCGGGGGGTTTATTCACGAATTGCTGAATGTCTCGAGCGGAATGAGTAGACGAAAACTGTTTGCGACGGCCCTGGCCGTCGCGATGCTGGTATCGCTGTTCGCACTGCCGGCCGCGGCAGCAGCGAGCGCAACCACGGAGGCCGCCTCGCTCTCCGACGGGGACGAGACGGTAGAACCGACCAACGAAACTGATACGTCTGATAACGAGACGGTCGATGAGAACGACTCGATCGAGGAGAACGTGACGCTCTCGATCGACGTCACCGATGGGGTCGTGACTGTCACCGCCGACGGCGAGGCCGTCGCGAACGCGAGCGTCTCGGCGTCGGCCGACGGCGAGAACGTTTCCTACGAGGCCAGCGGGACGACCGACGAGAACGGCACGTTCTCGCTTCCGGCGCCCGAGGGCAACGAGAGCATCAACGTGACCGTCACGGCGGCGTTCGACGGCGAGACTGCCGAGACGACGGCGACGCTCGAGCCGGCCGAGGAGGACGACGATACCGCGCCGAACTTCGGCTCGCTCGTCGGCCAGTTCATGGAGGAACACGAGAACGCGTCCGACAACGAGAGCGACGAGCCGTTCGGTCTCGCACTGGCCGGCTTCGTCGTCGACCACAACCCGGGTAACGCGCCGGATCACGCGGGTCCGCCGGCCCACGCCGGTCCGTCGGGCGGTGACGACGTCGACGATGACGACGACGAGAAGCGCCAGGGTCCGCCGGCCCACGCCGGTCCGCCGGACGAGGATGACGATACCGACGACGATGTCGAAGACGAGGAGGAAGAGGACGCTGACGACGACGAAGCGGAAGACGGCGGCGGTCCGCCGTCTCACGCCGGTCCGAACAACTAACGACCGATTGGCGGACGGCGGTCGACGGTGCGGCGTTCGAGTCGTCAGAGGAACGAACCCCGTCGTCGCCGTTCGAACGACCTTTTTCGACCGAGATCGATACTGGCTGAGCGACAGTTTCCAGTGGGGGAGTCGCTCGTCCACCGATCGTTTCGCTTCGAACAGCCGTTCCACGCTCGACATCGCTTCGGTAGCGTTTTGGCGCCCCTCCCACTCAGTCCACTCATGACCGACACTGCGTATCCGCCGATCAGCGAGCAACTCGACGATCTCGAGTCCGCACGCGAGGAGGGCCGTCGCAAGATGGACTGGGCCGCCCAGCACATGCCCATCCTCGAGTCCGTCCGCGAGGAGTTCGTCGCCGACCAGCCCTTCGAGGGCGAACGCATCGGCATGGCGATGCACGTCGAGGCCAAGACGGCGATGCTCGTCGAGACGCTCGCAGAGGGCGGCGCCGAGGTCGCGGTCACGGGCTGCAACCCGCTGTCGACCCACGACGACGTCTCCGCCGCGCTCGACACTCACGAGAACATCACCAGCTACGCGAAACGCGGCGTCGACGACGAGGAGTACTACGCCGCCATCGAGGCCGTCATCGCCCACGAGCCGACGATCACGGTCGACGACGGGATGGACCTCGTCGCGGCGATCCACGAGGACTACCCCGAACTGATCGACGGCATCGTCGGCGGGGCCGAGGAGACCACCACTGGGGTCCACCGCCTACGCGCGATGGACCGTGACGGGGCGCTTGACTACCCCGTCTTCGCGGTCAACGACACGCCGATGAAGCGCCTCTTCGACAACGTCCACGGCACCGGCGAGTCCTCGCTGGCCTCCATCGCGATGACCACGAACCTCTCGTGGGCCGGCAAGAACGTCGTCGTCGCGGGCTACGGCTACTGCGGCAAGGGCGTCGCGAAGAAGGCCGCGGGCCAGAACGCGAACGTCATCGTCACCGAGGTCGAGCCCCGACGCGCCCTCGAGGCTCACATGGAGGGCTACGACGTGATGCCCATGTCGGAGGCCGCCGAGGTCGGCGACGTCTTCCTGACGACGACCGGCAACCGCGACGTCATCGTCGAGGAGCACTTCGAGAAGATGCAGGACGGCGTCCTGCTCGCGAACGCCGGCCACTTCGACATCGAGATCGACCTCGAGGCGTTAGACGACCTCGCAGTCGACCGCTACGAGGCCCGCGACGGCGTCGAGGCCTACGAACTCGAGGACGGCCGCAAACTGAACGTCATCGCCGAGGGTCGCCTGGTCAACCTCGCCGCGCCCGTCTCGCTGGGCCACCCCGTCGAGGTCATGGACCAGAGCTTCGGTATTCAGGCCGTCTGTGTCCGCGAGATGCTGGAGAACGGCGACGCCTACGACGCGGGCGTCCACGACGTGCCGGACGAGCTCGACAAGGAAATCGCCGAGATCAAACTCGAGGCCGAGGGCGTCGACCACGACTCGCTGACGGAGACCCAGCGCGAGTACATGGACTCCTGGGACCACGGAACGTAAGCGCAGCAGCTACCGTTCGGTCGTCCGGAACGGAACCGAATACGAGTTCCCGAAAACTACACCGAGTCGTCCGCCGCCGCTTCGGGGTCGGCGTCGAGCGATTCCACCACGAATACCAGACTCCCGTCCTCGGGACCGCCCAGACGGACCTGGACGGGAAACGTTACCCCCGATTTTCGCCGGCCGGTACAGCTGCCGGTCCAGCGCCAGCCGTCCGCGACCGTCGGTACCGCGGTCGTCTCGAGCCGGTCGACGCTGTCGTCGGTGAACAGCGCCCGCCACGACCGTCCGGAGAGCTCGTCGCGACTGTAGCCGAACTGCATCGCGAACCCTCGATTCGCGAACTGGACGGTGCCGTCGGGCGCGACGATGGCGATGGCGTCCCCGGCGAGTTCGATACCGGCCAGCGAGCGCTGGGTCAGACCGGCGAGTCGCCGTCGCTCGACGAGCGACCGAATCTGGCGGCCCAACTGCCCGCCGTCACCGGTCGCCGCGGAGCGATCGAGCCAGTCGATCCAGCGATGGGACCGCACCGCGTCGCCGACCGTCGTTCCCTCGTCGACGAGGAGGACGACCGGACGGTCGGTCGTCTGCCGGGTCCCCCGCTCGAGGAGCTCGGTCCCGTTTTCGGACGGGTAGGAAGCGACGAGACAGTCGGCGTCGTCGAGATCCGGGAGCGCGTCCGCGACCGACGGCGCGGTTCGAACCGCGAGCCGATCGTCGTCGGCGACGGCCGCTTCGACCCGCTCGATGTGCCGTCGATCGCCGACGGCGAGGGCCGTAATCTCCTCGGCGATCGGCGACCGTCTCTCGAGGTCGGGCGCGATCGCCGCCGGAGTCATCGGTTCCCACCCGGTCGATCCGCGCGCGAGGGCTCGACGCTGGAGGGAACGGCCGCCCCCGTCGCGCGACCGCACCGCTTACGGTTGCTCATGGACCGTCCCGTCGACCGAGATGGTTCCGTCGCCTCGGACTTCGACCGTGTGGTCGCCGTAGTTGAACTGGACGCGCGCGGTCGTCGGCGTGGTCTCCTGAAAGAGCTGATCGAGCGCCTCGGGATCGACGACGTGGTACAGCGGCTCGAGTTCGACGGGGTCGGTGTCGGTCGCGTCGGCGAGGGCCTCGATGACTGAGAGACTGAGCGAATCGTTGTGGTAGTCAAGCGTCGTTCCGGGCATTATGTTCGTTCAAAGGCGAACGACGGGTATCCGGCTGTCCATTATACACGTAATCCCGTCGCGATCGAGACACTACATGTATAGAAGGCCGATCGATTCGAACCGCTCGCGCCTCCCTTCATCGATTGATCGGCCCGGGCCCGACCGTTCGTCGAGGTCGGTTCACGAGTCATCCACTATCGATATAACGCGACCGATAAATTCCGGACGAAGACTACCGATAATAACCGTACAGATCATGTATGCCCCTTGCGTACGTCGGCCATGGACATTCGTTCGTCTCGCGGCGGCGCCGTCGACGACACCACCGGCCGGTGGCCGCCATTGACTCTCTTCGAAGCGGTTCTCGTCGGTGCGGTGCTCCTCGGTCTCTGCTCGCGACTCGGCGATCCGTCGGTCGTCCCGGTCCCCTTCGTTCTCGGTCTGGCCGCCCGCGGCGGCGCCGATCGCGAGTCGACGCTCGATCGCCTCGCCGGCGAACTCGAGACGTTCGTCTCACAGATTCGGAACGGCGACGAGACGTCCGCCGCTCTCGACGCGGACGCCGGGGACCCCGACTTCGAACTCGAGCGCGACGACGCCCTCGGCCGCCTCTCGACGGCGATCGACGACCTGACGACGGCGGTCCGGGAGCGGGAGCGTCGATTCGACGCGCACGAACGGGAGCTTCGGGAGTCGAACCAGCGCCTCGAGGCGATCCTCGAGTCCTCACCGACGGCGGTGGTCGCGCTCGATACCGACGATACGGTGACGCTGTGGAACCCCGCCGCCGAACGCATCTTCGGCTGGACCGAGGACGAGGTCCTCGGCGAACCGCTTCCGTTCGTCCCCGACGATCGGGCCGAGGACCACCGCGAGATCTTCGAGCGATTGTTCGACGGCGAGTCGATCACCGGTCGCGAGACCCAGCGCGTGACGAAAACCGGCGATCGGATCGACGTGAGCGTCTCCGCCGCTCCGATCTACGACGCCGACGGCGAGATCGCCGGCACGATGGGCGCGCTCGAGGATATCACCGAACGCAAGGAACGGGAACGCCGACTGGAGCGGACGAGCGCGCGCCTCGAAGCGCTGTTCGAGCACTCTCCCGATATGATCGACGTCGTCGACCTCGAGGGGACAGTCGTCGAGGTGAACCGGCGGCTCTGTACGGAACTCGGCTACGCCGAATCGGAACTGATCGGCACGAAGATCTGGGACCACGAGCGGCTGCTCGACGCCGACGAGATCACGACGCTGCTCGACGAACTGGCGGTCGGCGAGCGCCGCAAGTTCGAGGGTCGATTCCGCCGTCGGGACGGGTCGACGTTCCCCATCGAGGTCCACCTGATCCGCATCGAACTCCCGGAGGGCGATCGGGTCGTGGCGATCAGCCGCGACGTCACCGATCGAAAGGCCGACGAGCGGCGATTGCGCGAGCGAGAGCGAGAGCTACAGCGCTACAAGGCGTACACCGACGACGTCCTCGACGCCATCGACGACGTGTTCTACGTGCTCGACGAGACCGGATCGCTCCTCCGGTGGAACGAGACGCTCGCCGCGGTGACCGGCTACGACGCCGCCGAGATCGAATCGATGAGCGGCCTCGAGTTCTTCGCCGAACGGAACCACGCGGCCGTCACCGAAGCCGTTCGAGACGCCCTCGAGACCGGGACGGCCCGGGTGGAGATACCGATCCTGACCGCCGACGGCGAGTCGATCCCCTACGAGTTCGTCGCGACCAGGATCGAAGATATCGACGGCGACACCGTCGTGGCCGGGATCGGCCGCGATATCTCCGAGCGAAAGCGGTACGAGCGCGACCTCGAGCGGACGACCGACCTGCTCGAGCAGGCCCAGCAGCTGGCCACCGTCGGCGCCTGGGAGCTCGACGTCCGCGAGGACCCGCCGGACGTCCGGTGGACCGACGAGGTGGCCCGGGTCCACGAGCTCCCGCCGGGGACGGACGTCGACTTCGAGCGGGCGATGGAATTCTACCACCCGGCGGATCGCGACGCGGTCCGGACGGCCATCGAACGCGCGATCGAGGACGGCGAGAGCTACGACCTCGAGGTCCGACTCCAACCGGCCGACGGCGCCGATCAACGCTGGGTCCGGACGATCGGCGAACCCGTCTCCGAGGACGGGCGAGTCGTCAAACTCTACGGATCGCTGCAGGACGTCACCGACCGCAAGGAGCGCGAACGGGACCTGCAACGCTACGAGACGATCATTCAGTCGATCGGCGATCCGGTCTACACGCTCGACGAGTCCGGGACGGTTCAGTTCATCAACGACGCGATCGAACCGCTCGCGGGATACGATCCCGACGCGTTGATCGGCGACGACGTCTCGGCGCTCCTGCCGCCCCCGGACCTCGAGCGGGCCCGCGAGCAGGTGCGAGACCTGCTCCGGGAGGACGAGCCGTACGGGACCGTCGAGACGGACTTCGTCACGGCCGACGGCGACGTGATCGAGACGGAAACGCACGTCGCCCTGTTGCCGATGGACGACGGCGAGTTCGCCGGTACGGCGGGGGTCGTCCGCGACATCACCGACCGCAAGGAACGCGAGCGCGAACTCGAGCGCTACGAGACGATCATTCAGGCGATCGGCGACCCGGTCTACACGCTCGACGAGTCCGGAACGTTCCGGTTCGTCAACGACGCGATCGAACCGCTCGCAGGGTACGACCCCGAGACGCTGATCGGTTCGGACATCGAGACCGTGATGTCTCCGGAGAACCTCGAGACCGCCCGGGAACTGGTCCGGGAACTGCTCCGGGAGGGAAAGCCCTACGAGACCTTCGAGATGGACCTCGAGACCGCGGACGGCGGCGTGATCGAGGCGGAAAACCACATGGCGTTGCTGCCGACGGACGACGACGAGTTCGCCGGCACGGCGGGGGTCGTTCGCGACATCACCGACCGCAAGCGACGCGAGCGCGAACTCGAGCGGACGACGGATCTGCTCGAGCGTGTCCAGCGGATGGCGAAGGTCGGCGGGTGGGAGCTCGACCTCGAGCCCGAGCCGCGGACCGCGACCTGGACCGACGAGATGTATCGGCTCCACGACCTCTCGCCCGACGTCACGCCCGACCTCGAGCGGACGATCGAGTGTTACCATCCCGACGACCGGGCGTTCGTCCGCGAGCGAATCGAGACGGCCATCGAGACGGAGACGGGGTACGATTTCGAGGCCCGCATCCGGACCGGCGAGGGCGAGATCCGGTGGGTCCGCTCGATCAGCGAACCGATCCGAGACGAGGCCGGCGACCTCCACAAGTACCGCGGCACGGTCCAGGACATCTCCGACCGCAAGCGCCGGGAACTGGCCCTCGAGTCGCTCCACGAGACCGCTCGCGGACTGCTCAACGCCGAGACGGAGTCGACGGCCGCCGATCTGGTCGTCGACGCGGCCGCCGACTTGCTCGAGTCCGGGGACGTCGGCGCCGGCGTCTACCTGCTCGATTCCGAGACCAATCGGTTCGAACCGGTCTCGTCGACGCCCGGCTTCGCCGACCGCTCCGACGGTCCGCCGTCCATCGCGGTCGGTGACGGCGATTCCGTGCTCTGGACGACCTACGTGACGGGCACCCAGACCGTCGTCGACGCCGCCGAGATCGGCGACCGGTCGCCGATATTCGGCGGCGACGCCCCCGGCGGGCTGCTCGTTCCGATCGGCGACTACGGCGTCTTCGTCCTGCTGGCCTCGCCCGCGACGATCGACGACGAGACCCGCCGGCTGTTCGAGACGCTCGTCGCGACCACCGAAGCGGCGTTCGACCGCCTCGAGAGCGAGGCGAACCTGCGGGAGCGCGACGCGGAGCTGGCGGCCCAGAACCGCCGCCTCCGCCGCCAGATCCAGATCACGGAGATCATCCGAGGGATCGACCGGTCGCTCATCGGGGCCGACGGCCGCGACGAGATCGAACGGACCGTCCCCGAACGGCTCGTCGCGGCCGACAACGTCTCCTTCGCCTGGATCGGCGATCTCGACGCGAGCGGTTCGACCCTCGAGCCGCGCGCCTGGGCGGGCGACGAGCCGGAGTATCTGGACGCGGTCGATCTCGGTCTCGAGGGCGAGTCGCGAGAGCCCGCGGTCCGGGCCGCCCGGTCGGAGGCGCCGACGGTCGTCGAGAACGTCGTCGAGGGGCTCCAGGGAGAGGCGTGGCGAACCGACGCGCTCGACGCGGGCTTCCAGTCGGTCATCGCCGTGCCGCTCACCTTCGAGGACTACGGGTACGGCGTCCTGACGGTCTACGCCGACGAGCCCGACGCGTTCACCGACTTAGAGCGGTCGGTGTTCGCGGAACTCGGCGAGGGGATCGCCAACGCGATCAACGCGGCACAGACCCGAGAGGCCCTCCACGCCGAGACGCTCGTCGAACTGACTCTCGACCTCGAGGCCGACGACGTCCTGTCGCGGATCGCGACGGCGACCGGCGCCGCGGTCACCTACGAGGGACTCGGTACCCACGGCGAGTCCGAGACGGTCCTGTTCTTCGAGACCCGGGGCGCGTCGGCGGACGCCGTCCGCGACGCGCTCGACGACCTCGTCTCCGTGACGGCGTCCCGACTCGTCAGCGACGGGGAGGAGGGCTGTCTGTTCGAGGCGACCGTCACGGGCGACGTCCTCGCCTCGCGGCTGGTCCGCCACGGCGGGAGTCCGCGCTCGATCGCGATCGACGACGGCCGGACCGAGGTCACCGTCGACGTCCCCGTGACGACCGACGTCCGCGAGTTCGTCGAGATGCTGCGGGATCGGTACGAGCGCGTCGACCTGCGGTCGCGCCGGCACGTTCAGCGAGCGATGCACACCCGACAGGAACTGGTGACGTCGCTGTTCGAGGACCTGACCGACCGCCAACTCGAGGTGCTCCGGACGGCGTATCTGGCCGGCTTCTTCGAGTGGCCCCGCGAGAGCACCGGCGAGGAGATCGCCGAGATGCTCGAGGTGACCCAGCCGACGGTCAACCGCCATCTCCGGATCGGCCAGCAGCGGCTGCTGTCGCAACTGTTCGACGACGAGACGCTCTCGCTCGCCGACGGCTCGTGAGCCCCTCGGCTTCCGACGGCGCGTCGGCCGGACTCGATCCCGCTCGAGAGAGGAACGCCCAAGGGTCCGGTCCGCATATAGTCGGGTATGGAAACATCGCAACGGCGCCGCGAGCGGACGGACGGACCGCTCCGCTCGACGCTCGTGGCCATCGGACTGACCGTCTTCGGCGTCCTCGTGGCCCCCAACTTCACGACGTTGCCGGCGTTTCTGCTCGATCCCGCGCTGATCCGTTCGCCGACGGAGGCATCGATCACCGCCAGAACGGCGTTGCTGTCGCTCAACTTCGTCGGAATCGCCCTGGCCGGCGCCATTTACCTCGCCGTCACCGACCGCGGCTGGTCGTACGTCGACCTCCGCGTGCCGACGAAACGGGGCTGGCTATACGCCATCGCGGGCGTCGTCGGCATCCTCGTGTTCTACTTCATCGTGGCCGTCGTGGTCTCCATGCTCTCGCTGCCCTCCGCCGAAAACGACGTGATGACCTACATCGGCGACGACCCGACGATGGTCCTGATCATGATCGGCATCGTCTTCTTCTTCAACGCGCCCGCCGAGGAGTTCCTCTTCCGGAACGTCGTCCAGAAGCGCCTCTACGAGGCGTTCAGCCGCACTCAGGCGATCGTCATCGCCAGCGTCATCTTCGCGCTCGTCCACTTCGTGTCCTACGCCGTCCTCTCGGACTCGCTGCTCGCGACGATGGTGCCGATCGCGACCGTCTTCGGCGGCGGACTCATCTTCGGCTACCTCTACGCGAAGAGCGAGAACCTGCTCGTGCCGATCCTCTCTCACGCCGTCTACAACGGCTTCCAGTTCGGACTGATCTATATCGTGCTCGTCTACGACGTCGAGGGCGCGGAGCCGACCGCCGAGGCGTTCGTCGACCTGGTGGCGACGGTCGCGACCCTGCCGCCGGCGCTGTAGCCGAGCGATCACTTTCGCCGCGCCCTCCGTCCTTTTATTATCGCCCGCGGGTGAGAGGTCCGTATGTCTCAGGCGAAGGGCGACCGCCGCGAGCGGGAACTCGTCAACGAACTCGACGCGGCCGGCTTCGCGGTGATGCGCGCGCCCGCCAGCGGCTCCGCGACCGAACGCGAACTCCCCGACGTCCTCGCGGGCGACGGCGAGGTGTTCTACGCGATCGAGGCCAAGTCCAGTTCCGGCGACCCCATCTATCTCACCGGCGAGGAAGTCGAGGCGCTGATCTTCTTCGCGCAGAACTTCGGCGCGAAACCCCGCATCGGCGTCCGCTTCGACCGCGAGGACTGGTACTTCTTCCACCCCGGCGACCTCCACGTCACCGACGGCGGCAACTACCGCGTCAAGAAGGAGACCGCCATCGCCGACGGCACCGACTTCGACGAGTTCGTCGGTCGCTCCGAGAAGGTCACCCTCGAGGAGGTCGGCGAGGACGGCGACGACGGTCCCGACGAGGACGTTCTGCGCGTACTCAACGCCGTCAAGCAGGACGTGATGGACGTCGAGGAAGCCGCGGAGCTGCTCGAGTGAGCGGGCGCCGATCGGCCCGCGACCGCGAGCCGCCGAGCGGTCGACGCCCGCCCAACTAGTTGGGGTCAACTGATTTCCATTCGACCGGCCTGAATTCAGTGACCGATGACCGATTCGACGGCGATCTCGCGCGGGACGGCGGTCTGTGAGGACTGCGGCTCGGTGTTCGCGGTCCGGATCTGGCCGGACGGACGGATTCGGCCGATCGGCTCCCCGAGGAACTGTCCCTGCGGCGGGACCGACTTCCGCCGGGTCTCGTGATCGGGGCCGTCCGCTGCGCTCGAGTCGCGATCGGACGCCGCTCGAGCCGTCACCGCGAGCCGCTTCCTTCCGATCGCTTCATTTATCGATCTTATCCGCAATTCGCGCGTCTGGCGACGAACTCCGGGTTGCTCTCGCCGGTCGTTCGAGTCGGAACGGCCGCCGTCTTCGTGATCGCGGCGCTAGCGGGGCTGGACGGCCTCATTGTCCGAAATCAGGTTCGAATCGGAACGTCCGGTTCGGCGACTCCAGATGCGAGCTGAACGGTAGGTCAAATAGACGTTTGAGTCAGAGGAAGGTCTTTCCGATCTTGCATCGTCTTATCTGACATGAACCGTCGAGTTCTCCTCTCTACTCTAGCGATCCTTCCGTCCGTTGGGGTAGCTGGGTGCCTCGGACGACGAGCGGCTACCGATTCGGACTCCGTATCACTGCCCGATCCGGTATCGGAACTCGAATTCGAGATCACCGATACCGGTTTCGATCCGAGGGACGATCCCGTGATCTCATTCACCGAGGGACCCAGCGAAGCAACGGTCGAGGGAGCGATCTGGGTTGGATCAGAGAACTGTACTGAAGCGATACTTACTGACGTCTCCTTCGACGGGACGGACGATTCCATAGCGCTTCGTGTCGGCCCTGGGAAATCGAATGAACATCCCGATACTCGACTTCTCGGTGGTTCCTGCGATGAGGCGATGAGCGCTGACGGTTACCAGATCGAGATCTCTGTCGAGGACGACGTTCGGGCTATCACGGTCACTGAGCGAGATGCAGAGGGGAATAGTCGAACAGCACAATCGAAGTACCTCGTCATTTGCGGATGACTGTGAACGATCTCACAGCGCAACTAGCGGGTGAAGAACGGGATCCGCGTCGATAATGGCTGACAGCTGGGGTTGCAACTGATCGAACTCGGGAGTTGGTTCCACCAGTTGGCGTTTCTGATCGTATTCAACGAGCGATTGCTCTTCTAACATCGGGATATGCACGTGGTGCAGTTCCATCCGGATCTGCATCGATTCTTCGCCGGAAATCTCTCTCAGCGGTGTGTGATGATTGTGTTTAATGATCGTCTTCGTGAGATCGTTCACCGTTAGCGACCGCTTCTCGCTCGCGAGTACTGCAAGGACGATGCGACGGTGTTGCTCTCGACACAATTCGAGAAGCGTATCGAACTCGGTAGAAGTCCCAACCATAAACAGATAGATAGGCCCCTTGCGGAAGAGGGGAAGGGCTGTATAGTACTACTTCCGAGAGTGGCGTCCAGCCACCTGTAGTTGGTGAATTAGTCTTTATCCTCGTCTGGATGGCTGATCGTCAACGTACTGGTGATGAGATTGTTGTATGCAGCGCGAAATCGATTCGAAAGCGTCTGTTGTGCGATCCCCATTTGTTCCGCCAGTTCCCTCATTGTTACTGCGCGTGGAACCTCGTAGTAGCCCGCTTCGAGCGCAGCTACCAGTGTCTCCCGTTGCGTCGGCGTGAGATCGTACTGGGCGCTCGCCATCGCCTGTTCCTGTTCTTGGGTTCGATTGAGTTCAAATGAGATGTCGTTCTCATTACAGTATTTTTGAAATTCCGAGAGAGCGTCCTGACTGTCGAATCGCATTCGCAATTCCCAGTCTTCCGCTTTGCCGATTGCTTGCATGAGCGTCGCGCCGAGTTCAACGTATGCATAGATGATTGTCTCGACGTTTTCCGTCCACTCGGCCCGATACAATCTCGCCCCCTCTACTTCGTCGATAACAGCGGCGTTTGTCACGGAGGAATCGTCCCGAAACGCGTCTTCAAACTCCGCGTGGTCACCGCCACTCACCCAGAAATAGGGCATAATCCGATCTTCCATCGTCGCCACGACCTGCTCGATCTCGACGATCATCTGTGGAACCGCTGTGAGTGCGTGGTTCAGTGCGAGATCGTCTGATTTGACGGAAAACTCGGCGATAATACTCATACCACTGGTTGGTGGTCAAGCACAATAAGTCAGCGCTGCAAACCGATCGACATCGAGAAACGAGCTACGTCGCTTTCTCGAGTCTGGTCCGCGGGAAGACGTAGACCTTCAGCGAGCCGGGGACGACGCCGTTCTTCGCGACGGTCGCGTGGGGATAGACGGCGCCGACGACGGGAACGTCGGGGTCGTAGCCCTCGTTGGTCGCGTAGTCGGCGACGGTGGTGTCGCTCCCGCCGATCGTCACGGCGTCGGCCCGCAGGTCGGAGACGTCGACGACGGTGAGCCGATCGCCGGTCTCGCGGTCGACGACGGTCTCGCCCGGGCGGATCTCGTGGTCCTCGCAGTAGAACGGCTCGGTCTCGTCCTCGTCGACGAAGGTCGTCGCGCTGCAGTCGTGACACGCGATGGCGATCTCGCCCGGCGGCGGCGTGCGGCCGTGGGTGATCTCGATCGCCACGCGGCGGATGTGCTTGCAGCGGGCCTCTCGGAAGACGTAATCCGGACAGGTACAGCGACCCGACTCGAGGTCGACGAGGTAGGTGTGATCGCTGGCCGACTCGACCTCGTAGAGGCCGTCGCCCAGCGCCAGCACCGACATCGGTTCGGTGCGGGCGCGGCGCGAGCGCTCCTCGAGGTGGTCGCTTGACGGTACTGGCAGGGCTGTTTTCGGTGACGCTGTTGTGTTCATGGGTGCGTCAGAGTGATCGCTGGGTCGGTCGGCTGGCTATTCGACGAGAGTAGGGGCTCGAGCGATATAACGGGCGCGCCGGCGGTTGCAGGCCGGCGCTTTATGCGGGTTTCGACGCGCTCGCTCCGCTGTCACATCGGACGCGAGCGGGCCCACGCCCTTCGAAGCGCTTTTGCCTCGGCCGCCGAAAGCAACGTACCAATGCTCGACCGCGAACAGATCATCGAAATTGGCGTCTCCGTCTCGATGGTCCTGCTGATGCTCGGCGCCATGATCACTATCGGGACCCAGTACGGCGGGTCCAGCGGTACGCTCTCCCCCGAAGGCGGCGAACTGCTCGTCGGTACGATCACCGGCTTCATCGTCCTGATGCTCGCGGTCGGTATCGGCCTCGCGTACGTCCTGAACGACCCCGAGGACGGCCTCGAGGCCGACGACGAGACGGACGCCGATACCGGAAGCGCGATCTGACGACGGCGGTATTCTTTTCACGACTCCCGTTTGACAGAAACTATGGGCAGTTCCAACGCCGACCCCGAATCGACGGATCGGTCCCGCTCGAGGTGGGCGGCGATCCCCGCTGTCGTCCTCGCCGCCCTGCTCGGATCGTCGCTGCTGTTCCTCGTGACGTCGCTCGTCGATTCGAGCGTCGCCGTCGGCGGAATCGCGATTCTGACGCTCGCCGCGGCCGGCCTGCTGTGGCGTCGCGACGCGGACTCGACGGCCGCCGAGGATACCGGTAGCGGCGTCGACGCCGCCGTCGACCGCAGTGGCGGCGACGGGGCGGAGTCTACCGTCTGGAACGCGATTCCGCCCTGGCAGTACGACGGTCGACACGCCGAATCCGGCGGTCTCACTCGCGGCGAACAGGAACGGGCGCTCCGGGAGATCCAGCGGCAGGCCGACGAGCTCGAGGAGTAACGGCGCCGAACGTCGCGTCGATGCGATCGTGATTTCGGGAGCGACCGGCGAGCGACGTCCTAATCGCCGCTGGCGGACTGTTCCTCGCTCTCCCCCTCGCGCCAGTCCTCGATCTCCTCGTCGTCGGCGTCGTCGATCCGCTCCTCGTAGTAGGCCATCGGGTGCGGAATGCGTTCACAGAGGTCGTCCTTGTTCACGCAGTCGCCGTAGGACTGCATCGTCGCACAGGAGGGCGGCGAGTACTCCGTCGGCGAGGTGTCGCCGCGGATGTGGTCGGTCTGGTAGCGGGTCATCTCCTCGCCGAACGACGAGTTGACCCGGTAGAGGTCGACGATCTCGTCGGTGGTCATTCCGATGCTCGTCAGGAAGGCGGTGATCGCGAACCGCGAGTGGTGGGGCAGGTGTTCGCCCTTCTGGATGTCGTCGAGCAGGGCCTTCATACACGGCGGGAACAGGTCGGGGACGACGGTGTCGATGTCCTGCGTGAGTTCGAGATCGGCGAGCACCTCGCGGATCTCGGCGGCCTCGTCCTCGAGGGCCGAAGCGATGACGTCGGGGACGTCGAAGGGGAGCCCGTCCTCGATACGGCCACGGATGGCCTCCCGCAGCAGGGTCAGCAGTTCGTCGTCGTCGACCGGCACCTCGCCGTCGGTCAGCGCGCGGTTGACCAGTCGCCACTCGTCGCCCCACAGGTCCTCGGCGAGGGGGAGGTAGGTGCCGACGTCGATCCGGTAGCCGTCGTCCGTCTCCCGGACCGCCTCGGCCAGGTCGAACTCCGAGAGGAGGGTCTCGAGGTCCAGACCGGTCGACTCGACGCTCTTCAGTTCCGTGGTGTCCTCGAAGTCGGCCGTGAAGCGATCGTAGGCCGTCGCGGCCTCGGCGCGGGCGTACTTGCGCACGAGGACGCGTTCGCCGACCATCGAGACGAGAACGCGCGCGACCGGGTAGGAGAGCAATTCGACGCGGGTGTCACGTCGCGGCTCGCCCGTTTCGCCGTCCTCGAGGGCCGCCACCACGCGCTCGCGGGCGCGGTCGACGACCGCCCGGTCCTGGTCGACGACGGTGGCCAGATCGACGGCCTCCGTCGCCACGGCGTCGCGGGCGGTCTCGAGGAACGGGTACCGGGCGTGCAGTCGCTGCATCGGTAATGCGATGTTACTGCGCGGGGTTAAAGCCGCTGATTGTTCGGCGGAGGGTGGCGCGGGTAAGCCGGGATTGGATCCCCGCTCGATCGGCGACAGAAGCGGCCCTGACCGACGTATCGGTCAGCGTTCGAGGATCGATTTAAAGGGCGTTCGACACGTCTCCTCGAGTATGCCACGGGCCACTCGAGACGGCGTGTCGATCTACTACGAGTACGACGAGAGCGAGGGCGACGGGACACCGGTCGTCTTCGTGCAGGGGCTGGGCTACGGGCGCTGGATGTGGCGCTGGCAGCGCGAGGCCGTCGGCGGCGACCGCGACGCGGTCGCGCCGGACAACCGCGGGACGGGCCGATCCGACGCCGGCCTCCCGCCGCTGCTCCCGCGCCTGCCGCGGAAACTCCGCGCGCCCCTCATCTTCAAACTGGCCGGCTACTCCGTCGGCGGTCTCGCCGCGGACCTCGAGGCGGTCCTCGACGACGCCGGCATCCGTCGGGCTCACATCGTCGGCGCGAGCATGGGCGGGATGATCGCCCAGCGCTACGCGCTCGAGTACACCCGGGCGGAGACGCTGACGCTGTGCTGTACGAGCCACGGCGGCCCCGACGCCGTCCCGGTTCCCGACGAGACCCAGGAGTTCATCTTCGACGTCCCCGACGGCGCGAGCGAACGCGAAACGCTACGCCACCGGATGCGCCCCGCCTTCAACGAGCGGTTCACCAATCGTAATCCGCACTTGATGGATCGGATCATCGAGTGGCGACTCGCGCAGGACGCCGGGGATCCGGCCCGCGAGGCGCAGGCCGCGGCCGTCTTGGACTTCGACGTCAGCGATCGGCTCGATCGGCTCCGCGTGCCGACGCTGGTGCTCCACGGGACCGACGACCGCGTGGTCCCCTTCGAGAACGGACTGCTGCTCGAGGAAGCGATTCCGAACGCGCGACTCGAGCGGGTCGAGGGCGGCTCGCACTGCTTTTTCATCGAGAACGCCGAACGGGTCAACGAGGAGCTGCGGGCGTTCCTCGCCGAACACGACTGATCGTCGCGGCGACCGGGCCGGGGTTACGCGGGCGACGGGGCGGCGCCGTCGTAGAACCGGATTCGCCCGTCGCTTCGCACGCCGACCTCGTATCCCGCGTAGGGAAACCAGAGTTCGTGGCTGCCGGTGTCGGCTCGCCGGGCGTGGTCGATCAGCGAGTCCAGCGCGTCCGGATCGACGGCCTCGTAGAGGGGCTCGAGGTCGACCGGCCGTTTGCCGACGAGCGCCGCGACGGCCGTGATAACGGCCTCGCTGGCTCGCTCGCCGGTGTCCGGATCGAACGTCGTGACGTACGTCGGCTCGTCCGCGTCGCTCGTGTCCGTCGGATCGCCTGCGGAGGGCATGCCCCTGGCTATTCGGGAGGGACTGGTAGACTCCCACCTTTCCATATGATTCCTTTAAGTTATCGGCCGCTCCGTCAGGATCGCCGTCTCCCCTATCGACTACTGTCGTCGACAGTCGATCGAAACGAAGCGAACGTCGGCTTACTCGCTCTGGATACGCGGCGCGAGCATGTAGGTGACCTGTCCCTGGCCCTCCGCGAAGCCGAAGTAGATCTTCACCGGGAACTCCTCGCCGAGGTGGAGCGTGACCTCGGTGTCCGAGGGGATGGCCTTGTTCATGTCCTTCAGGTAGTCCAGCGAGAACAGCGAGTGGGCCGGACCGACCTGCAGGTCGATCAGATCCGCTTCGGTGAGTTCGAGGTGGACGTCGTCGGTGTCGCCCTCCGCGTCGACGTAGAAGTACTCCTCGCCCTCGTCGACGCCCAGCGCGATGTGGTCCGAGACCATGTCGGCCGCCTTGACCGATCGGTTGACGTCTTTCCCCTCGAGGACGACCTCCGCGGGCAGATCGAGGTCCGGAATGTCCGGTTCCTGGCGGATCGAATCGGGGTCGATCAGCGCCAGGGTGTACTCCAGCCCTTCGATCTGAATGTGTAGCTTTCGCGTCTCTTCGTCGAGTTCGAGCTGGACGAGCTGGCCGGACTCGGCCATGCTCGCGATGTCCTCGAGCCGCGAGAGGTCGACGCCGATCAGCCCGCCGTCGGCCTCGTAGGATTCGAACGCCGAGGCATCGAGCGAGAGGTCGACCATGCCGACGTTAGCGGGATCGACGGCCCGGATCTCGAGGCCGTCCTCCTCGAGGTGAATCTTACACTCGTCGACCAGCACGCTGATCGAATCGAGCGCGCTGGTGAGCGTTTCCGCGCTCACGATGGCCTTGAACATATACGCCGTGCTACGGACGGTTGCCATAAAAAGGCACCCTTTACGCGCGGCTACGACGCCCCCGATAGCGCGGTTTCGCGACGGACGGCAACCGCCGCGTCGGGCCGTGACGGCGGTGCTCGGTACCGGCGTTCCGGTCAGTACTCCTCGCGTAACTGGATCGCGTCGTCGGTGACGACGCGGATCTCGTTGCCGTCGCCGTCGATGACCCGCTTGCCGGCGTCCTCCGTCGTGAGGTCCGTACTCATGGTCGGGGCTCCACCCTACGTCGGGATAACTGCTGGCCCGGAGTTCGCAACCGCCGTCAGGGCGATCGACCGAGCGCTCGAGCGAGCGATCGCTCAGGACTCGATCTTCTCGACGATCTCCTTCGCCTGCTCCTCGGCTTTGTTCTCGCCGACGCTCTTTTTGATCAGGACGCTGGTCACCTCCCAGTCGTCGTCGCCCTCGACCTTCCCGGTCCGGACCTCGCTGTTCTCCGAGACCGATTCCGCCGGGTTCTCCGCCCAGTCGGGCGTCCGGACCTCGTCGTACTCGTCGGGGTCGCGGAACCGCACGTGGATGTAGTCGTCCTCCGTCTCCACCTTGTTGACGTCTGGCGTGTCGGCCATGCGAACGCCTCCACCGGCCGCGAGCCTAACGGTACGCCCTGAATACGCCCGTTTCGGGGTGGGATCGATTCTCGAGCGCGGGCCGGGTCGCGGCCGTTCGCGGACTCACTCGAGGTGCGCCGCGAACCAGTCGGCGGCGTGGTCGGCGACGGCCTCGAGTTCGCCCTCGCCCTCGAAGAGGTGGCCGGCGCCCTCGACGATCCGGAGGTCCCGCTCGCAGGACAGCGCCTCGTGGATCTCGCGGTTCAGTTTCAGCACCGACTCGTCCTCGCCGCCGACGATCAGCAGCGTCGGTGCGTCGACGGTTCCACCGCCTTCTCGAGGCGTCTCCGACGCCTCGCCGTCGACGACCTCGGCCGCCATGTCGACCCGGCCGCCCCGCGAGACGACTGCATCGATCTCGGTCTCGGGACGGGCCGCACCCCGCAGCGCCGCCGCGGCGCCCGTGCTCGCGCCGAAGTAACCGATCGACAGACCGCTCGCTTCCGGCCGCTCGCGGACCCACTCGGTGGTCGCGACGAGCCGATCGGTCAGCAGCGGGATGTCGAACCGATTCTCTCGAGCCCGGTCTTCCCGCTCGGTGAGGAGGTCGAACAGGAGCGTTCCCAGTCCCCGCTCGCGCAACCGCTCGGCGACGAAGTTGTTCCGGGGACTGTGCCGGCTGCTGCCGCTCCCGTGGGCGAAAACGACCAGTCCGCTCGATTCCGCCGGAACGGCGAGTTCCCCCTCGAGAGTCACGTCGGGCAGTTCGATATCGACCACGGCGGACGATTCGTTCGCCGTCATACGCGTCGCTCCACCGGGGAAGCGGTTGACTATTGGGGGTCAGCACCGACCGGATGCGTACGCAGGGGAACGAACGTTTGTCGAGGCGACGGTAGTGAGGGCCCATGAGCGACCGCGAGTCCACCGACTGGGAGTTCGAGGACGTCTTCGCCGACGCCCTCGAGGCGGTCCCCGACGAGCACCGCGAGCCGGAGCGGTTCGTCCCCGGCGTCGGGCCGCTGTCGGCCGACGTGATGCTGGTCGGCGAGGCTCCCGGCAAACAGGAGGTCAATCAGGGCGAACCGTTCGTCGGCCAGGCCGGCCAGCAACTGGACCGCGCCCTCGAGTCGATCGGCCACGACCGGCGAGACCTGTATATCACCAACCTCGTCAAGGTGCGGCCGCCGGAGAACCGCGATCCCCACGTCGACGAGATCGAGGCCTGGTGGCCGGTGCTCGAGGCCGAACTCGAGCGCGTCGACCCCTCGGTCGTCGTCCCGATGGGGAGTTTCGCGACGGCCGAACTCCTCGAGACCGACGAGACGATCACCGATCTGCACGGCGAAGACTTCGAACGGGAAGACCGCAACGTGATGCCGATCTTCCACCCGGCCGCGGCGCTGTACGACCGGAGCAAGGTCGACGCGATCGAATCGGACCTGCAGGCGGCTCTCGAGGCGGCGTAACGCGACAGCAACGGCGGTACCTCGAGTCGGCGAGCACCTGTGCAGTTGCAGGCACGAACGGCTTGCTCCGCTCGCCCGAACCTCGAGGGGATGAGTCCGAGCTTCACCAGCGACGACGTCGGAAAGCCGGTCGAGACGGCCGAGGGCGATCAGATCGGCGTCGTCGCCGACGTCGATCCCGAGACCGCTTACGTGGAACCGGCACCGGACGTCGGCGACTCGACCCGAGCCGCCCTCGACTGGGGCGGCGACGAGGAGGCCGTCCCGCTGGCCGACAGCGCCGTCAGCGAGTGGACCGGGGACGCGATCCGACTCGAGGCCGGGTTCGCGGCGGACGCCGTCACGTCGGGTGACGAGACGAGCGAGGACGCGCCGTCGAACGACGAGGCGCCCGAGATCGACCCCCAGGACGCCGACTACGACCCCGGCGAGCCGGTGGCCTCGAACCCCACCGAAGCGCCGCCCGACGAGCCCGGGACGACGCCGGACGACGAAATCGGCAACCGCGAGGGGACGGATCCGATGGTCGAGGACGACGAGTTCTACGACTCCCCAGAGGACGGGGCGCGAATCGATCCCGACGACCAGATGGAGCCGCCGGAGGAGACCGAACCGCAGTCGGAGTCGGACGATCGAGTCGAAGAGACAGCGACTGACGAGACGACTACTGACGAAACAGACCGCGACGACGTCGACGTCGATCCCGACGAGGTGACGGACGGCGAGCCGGAGGCCGAGATCGATTCCGACGAGGACGTCGCCCGACGCGGCGGCCCCGGCGACTCGAGCGAGTAATCAGTTCGTAATCGTCAGGATGCCGTCGTTGACCGTCACGTCGCTCGCGCCGGCGGGAACGTCGAACTCGAACTGTTGTCCATCTACCACGACGATCGCCGTCCCATCGACGACGTCGAGCGACGGTTTGGCGCCGGTGGGACCGAAATCGACCGCGATGACCTGTTCGTCGCCGTACTCGCGTTTCGTGATCGTGACGTCGTCGCGATCGTCGACCGCGGCCTCCAGTTCCGGTGGCGTGTCCATGTGCGAGCGGTCGCGCCCGCTCGCCGTAAGCGGCATGCACGAAACTGCTACCTCGGACCCCTTGCCGCTCTCTCGCCGGCGGTTCGATCGCGCTCGAGACGGGGTTCCCGGCGCGCGTCTCGCCACACCTATCCGTACCGGGCTCCTAGCGGGTTCAGAAACCGATCATGGCGCGGAAAGACGACTACTACAACAGGGCGAAACAGCAGGGCTACCGGAGTCGGGCGGCCTACAAGCTCAAACAGCTCGACGACCTCGAGAACGTCATCTCCGGGCGCGACACGGTCGTCGACCTCGGCGCCGCTCCCGGCGGCTGGCTGCAGGTCGCCGCCGAGAAGGTCGGCCCGCAGGGAACCGTCATCGGCGTCGACCTCCAGCGGATCAAGGACCTGGAGGACGAGACGCTGAACGAGCGCGTCGAGACGATCCGCGGCGACATGACCGAGGAGAAGACTCGCGACCGCGTCACCGACGCCGCGGGCGGCTCCGTGGACGTGGTCGTCTCGGACATGGCGCCTAACATGTCCGGCGAGTACTCGCTCGATCAGGCCCGCTCGCTGTACCTCGCGCGACAGGCCTTCGAGACCGCGCTCGAACTCCTCGAGTCCGGCGGAAACTTCGTCGTGAAGGTCTTCGAGGGGCCGGACGTCGACGACCTCCGAGCCGACATCGACGACGAGTTCCAGTACGTCCGCGCGACCGCGCCGAAGGCCAGCCGCGAGGAGTCCTCCGAGATCTATCTGATCGGAAAGGGAAGACTCACCGCTCCCGTCCGAGAGGGCGACGAACTCGAGGTCGAAATCGTCGACGTCGGCAGCGAGGGCGACGGGATCGCGAGCGTCGACGGCTACCGCCTGTTCGTCCCCGAGACCGAACCCGGCGACGTCGTCGACGTCCGCATCGAGGACGTCAAGCCGAACTTCGGGTTCGCGCGGCCGCTCGACGACGAGTGAGGGCGCCGCTCGAGACGGTTCGACTCCGTTCTGCGTTCGGATACACCGGCTGACGCTGTGTCGCGCTGCTACCTGCTGACGCCGTGTCGTGCTGCTACTTACTGACGTCGTGTCAAGCGGCTACTGCCGCTCTCCGTCGCGGTTTCGGAGCCGCCGCGATGAGAAGCTCACTCTCGCTCGTCGGCCTCGAGCCGATCGTGTCGCTCGTCGATCTCGTCTAACACGTCGAGCGTCTTGCGAATCGAGGCGCGGATCGCGTCGCTGCGGTTGACGAACTTCCCGTCGTCGCCGACGTGATCGTCCAGATCGTCCAGCAGTTCCTGTGGGATTTCGACGCTGATCTTCGGCATTTGCGTGATCGTTTGGAGCCGGCTGCCTTAACAGTCCTCGTCACGACGACGGCCGACTACTCCGGCGTAGCGCCCGATTCGGGCTCCGGTTCCGGATCGGCCGGCTCGCCGCCGCTTCCCCCGCCACCGAACAGGCGGCCGCCGGCGGTGAGGACGTAGAGGAGAGCGAGTCCGAGCAGGTACGTCAGCGCGAGCGGGATCGCCAGCAGCAGCATCGTCAGGACGCCCTTCGGGCTGGCGAAGGCGGCGAGCGTGAAGATGCCGACGACGACCGGCCGCCAGCGGTCGAGCATCGTCCGGTAGCTGACGATGCCGCCGACGTGGAACAGCGCCATCGTGACGACGATGTTGAAGAGGAAGCCGACGCCGAGGGTCGTGTAGATCACCAGCCAGGAGAAGCTGTTGATCCGGTAGGAGACTTCCATCCCGTTCTGGATGGCGTCGGAGATGAGGTACGAGATGACCGACGGGGCGATCCAGTAGAACCCGGCGAACAGCCCGGCGCCGAAGCCGAGGAACATCGCGAGCCCCCAGACGAGGAACACCCGCGCATCGCCCCGAACCAGCCCGCGCTCCTTGGCCGCCGGCCAGCCCCAGTACATGATCAGGGGGACGACGGAAATGAACGCGAGGATCGTGCTCACCTTCACCATGAAGATCAGCACCTCGACGGGGTGGAGGGCGATGACCAGTCCCAGCTCCTCGAGTAGTTCCGTCGTCGTCTCCGCGCCGGCGACGCCCGCGCCGCCCGAGACCTCTCGGAGGACCTCCTCGGGGACGCGGTCGACGAACTGGGCGAGGATGATGCCGAACCCGCCCTGATACAGCGCGAGGAACGAGGCGGCGAGGACGGCCATGAAGACGCCGACGATGTAGATCGCCTTCGAGGTGAGGCTGTTGACGATAAAGGCGAGGTCGTAGGCGTAGCCGCCGATGTCGTCCTCGGTCGTCTCGTCCTCGGTGAACGCGTCGAGCATTCCCGCAGCGGTGCTCGAGAAGACGCTCTCCTCGTCGTCACCGCCACTGCCGGCGGCCGCGGCGTCACCGGCGGCCGCCGTACCGGCCGCGGCGCTCGCGGCGGTTTCGCCCTCGCCGTCGGTCTCGTCGCCCGCCTGCTGTTCCTGCAGGGTGTCGAACCGGTCGAGGATCGCCTGCGCCTTCTCCCGGTTGTCGTCGTACATCGCCTGCCGAGAGTAGTCGAGGGCGTCCTCTTCCTCCATCGAGAGGAAAACTGTCGCCGGAATCTCTTCGATGTCCTCGGCCGAGAGCGTCTCGAAGTCGACGTCCTCGGGATCGTCGGCGCTCCGGAGGTCTCCCTCTCGGGGGTAGACCGGCGCCTGTAACACTCGGATCGTGTAGACGAGGAGGACGAGGAACCCGACCGCGGCGGCGACGGCGGCGCCGACGGCGACGTCACCGAGCAGGCCGTGTTCGGCCGCGTACGTCTCGAGACCGAGCGTTCCCTCGGGTCGGATCGGCGCCGGAAGCAGCGGGAAGACCGCTTCGTCCAAGGTATCGGCGCCGTCCTGATTGATGAAGACGCTCGTCCCGACGGTGATGAGCGCCAGCGCGCCGGCGAACTGGAGGAGGCGCCGTTTCATGAACGAGGTGCCCGTGTCGAGTTCGGCCGCGCCGCGCCGACGGATGTTGGCGACGACCTTCGCGAGGCCGAGGCTGAACCCGTAGAGGGCGACCAGCGGCAGCGCCCACATGACCAGCGTGAACGGGTCCGGCGGCGAGAAGGCCGCCCCGAAGACCGTGATGGCGACGACCGCGTGGCGCCACTTGTCGCGGAACGTCTCGTAGGAGACGATCTCGGTGTAGGACAGCACGCTCATCGCCAGCGGCAGTTGCGCCGCGAGCCCGAAGGAAATGGTCAGCAGGGCGATGAACTCGGTGAACTCGGTGATCCCCCAGCTCGGGGTGACGCCGGCGTCGAAGGCGACCGACCCGAGGAACTCGAAGGCGAAGGGGAAGAAGATGCCGTAGGCGTAGCCGACGCCGATCCAGAACAGGGTGAACGACGTCAGCGCGAAGAGGGCGATGTACCCCCGCGAGACGGGAAACGCCGAGTCGAAGCCGCGTCGGCGAAGCGTGTGTCGCGAGAAGAACAGCAGCGCCGGTATCGCGACGATGACGCCGATGAGCATCCCGATCTTCGCCTGTAAGAGGATTACCTCGAACGGCGTGCGGGTGATGATATTGGTCGCGTCGGCGACCGTCTCGTTCATCTGCGCTTTCGCCGTCGCCTCGAGGAAGTCCCAGATGAAGACTCGGAGGGCGTAGAAGGACCCGATGAAGCCGATGACGAAGACGATGAATACCTTCTGGAGATGCGTCTGCGCGGTCGAGAGCATCACACCGATCGACTCTCGACCGGCGTTGATGGCTTTGGCCGTATCCTCGTCGACGGCAGAACTCATTTATCGTCTGTGGCTAACTGACATCCAGTTATCAACCTTTCGAGTGCTGGGGCCCGATGCGGACCGATTCCAGACCTTGTCACTCTCGCACGATGTCCGTAAGAAAAAGGCCTATAACCGGGGCCCCTTCATACTCCTATAGATGTCGGACGAGCCGGCGGACCGTGGGGACGTCGAGGGTTCCACAGAGCCACAGGAGTCGCCCGGTGAGGGACCACCGATCGACGACGACGGGAGCGACGACGCTCCGCCCGTCGCGACCGACGGTGGAGACGAGTCCGATCCCGACGACCGGCCGATCGAGACCGACGGCGAGGGCGTCGTCGGCGATCACACCGACCACGGCGGGGCCGACTACCCCGATCCCGACGACGATATCGGCGGTATCTCGACGCCGCCTGACGACGAGGAGATGCCCCTCGCCGACCACATCGAGGAGATGGTGCTCCGGTTCGCGGTCGTCCTCCTGTTCGGGGCGACCGGGACGGCGATCGGGCTGCTGGGAGCGTCGGAGGCACTCGAGTTCATCTGGCTCGACGTCTTCCCGGCCCAGGCCGAGGAAGTGCCGCCGCCGCATATCTACCATCCGCTCGAGCTGTGGATGACCCGGGTCAAGCTCTCGGCGCTGCTGGGTATCATGGTGGCACTCCCGACGTTCGTCTACGAGTGTTACAAGTTCATGAAGCCGGGGCTGTACCCCCACGAGCGCAAGTACTACCTCGCGTCCGTCCCGCTGAGCGTCGTTCTCGCCGCGCTGGGCATGCTGTTCTCGTACGTACTCGTCCTCCCCGTCCTCTTCCAGTACTTCACCTACTACGCGGAGGGCAGCGCCGATATCGCGTACGCGCTCGGTGAGACGTTCGATCTGATCATCACGCTGACCGGCTTCCTCGCGATCGTCTTCCAGATTCCGCTCTTCATCATGCTCGCGATCATGATGGGCGTGACGACCCGCCGCTGGCTGGCCCAGAAGCGACTCTACTTCTGGGCGGGCTTCGCGGGCCTCTCATTCATGTTCACGATGGACCCGACCATGATGGCGCCCATCCTCGTGGCGGTCACGATGATCCTGCTGTTCGAGGGGACCCTCTTCATCCTGAAGTGGGTCGGACGGGAGTGACCGTTCGGTCGGAGATTCTCCCGACGCGGTCGGTTTTTCGTGCGATCGGTCCGCTCGAGAGCGACTGCGCTCGCGCACTCCCGACCGGACTTCCGCGTCCGTATGCCATTAGTTCCCATCATATGGCCCGTCGATTCGTGGACGGCCGTCCGATCGCTCGCCTCGTCCGCTGATTTCAGGTCCTTATATTCTTTCTATCCGTCCGTAGATTGATGGATAGTCTCCGTTATTGCCCAGATAGTCACGGTTTGTAAACGATTACCGTTTAGTAGTCCCATACGTTCTCTATTACTGTGAATGAGTGTATGATATTGGGCCAAACTCCTGCTGCAGAGTGTGATTGTAAATCACACGCCGGTCGTCGCGGATCGGGGCGGAGGTGGACGGCGTGACGGAGCTCGTACCGACGACGTGTATGCGGTGTGCGGTCGGCTGTGGTCACGTCCACCGTCCCGTCGAACAGGGATACGGTCTCGACGTCGTCCGCGGCGACGCCGCCCATCCGGTCAACAACGGACTGGCCTGCCAGCGCGGGATCAGCGAGTCCGTCGATCCCGACGCCGACTGGCTGACTCGCCCGCTCGTCCGCCGGAACGGCGAACTGGTGCCGACGACCTGGGAGACCGCCCTCGAGCGCGCCGCCGAAGGGCTCGACGCGGCCCTCGAGAGCGGTTCGGGCGGCGAGGGAGTCGCGGTGCTGGGCAGCGGCCAGCAGACCAACGAGGCCGCCTACGCGCTGGGTAAGCTCGCCCGCGGCGGCTTCGGAACCCCGTACTACGACGCCAACACGACGCTGTGTATGGCCTCGGCCGTCACGGCCTACTACGACGCGTTCGGCAGCGACGCGCCGCCGCCGACCTACGACGACATCCCCGAGGCCGAGACCCACCTCGTCTGGGGGGCGAACCCGGCCGCGGCCCACCCGGTCATGTTCCGGTGGATCAACCAGTCGGCCGACGACGACGACTCCGAACTGATCGTCGTCGATCCGATCGAGAGCGAGACCGCCGAGGTCGCCGACCGCCACGTCCCCGTCTCGCCCGGCGGCGACCTCGACCTCGCTCGCGCGATCCTCGCGCGCGTCGTCGAGACCGACCGCGTCGACGAGGCGTTCGTCGCCGAGGCGACCGACGGCTTCGACGCCCTCCGCGAGGACCTGCCCGACGCCGCCGCGGCCGCCGAGGCCGCCGGCGTCTCCCTCGAGGACGTCGACCGAATCGCCGCGGCGCTCGAGGATCCGACCCTCTGTTACTGGGGGATGGGGATCAACCAGAGCGTCAACGGGACGGCAGCGTCGGGCGCCCTGATCGATCTCTGTCTGGCGACGGGGAACCTCCGGCCCGGCTCCGGTCCGTTCTCGCTGACCGGCCAGGCCAACTCGATGGGGACCCGCGTCTGCTCCTCGAAGGGGTCCTGGCCCGGCCACCGGCCCTTCACCGATCCCGACCACCGCCGCGAGGTCGCCGAGACGTGGGACGTTCCCCGGTCGCGGCTGCCGGACGATCCCGGCCCCGGCCCGGTCGGCATCGTCGACGAGATCGGCGACGACGTCGAGGCCGTCTACGCCGTCGCGACCAATCCGGTCGCCGGCATGCCCGACGCCAACCGCGTCCGCGAGCGACTCGAGGACGCCTTCCTCGTCGTCCAGGACGCCTTCCACAGCGAGACGGTCGAACTCGCCGACGTCGTGTTCCCCGCCGCGACGTGGGGCGAGTCCGAGGGAACGACGACCAACATGGAACGAACCGTCTCGCGCGTGCGCGCCGCGACGGAGACGCCGTCGGGCGTCAAGACCGACCTCGAACTGATCGGCGACCTCGCCGATCGACTCGTTCCCGACCTCTTCGACGAGGATCTCGAGCCCGAAGCGGTCTTCGACGAACTGGCGGCGCTGACCGAGGGGACCCCCGCCGACCTCTCGGGGATCAGCTACGACCGCCTCGAGGACGAAGTGGCGGTCCGCTGGCCCGCGCCGGAGCCGGACGTCTCGGCCGGCTACCGCTACTACGAGGGGCCGGCCGGCGACGACCGGAGCGGCGACGAAACTGAGACCGAGGCCGACGACGACGCAGCGGCCGAGCGCGAGGAGTCGTGGTCGTTCCCGACTCCCACCGGCCGCGCGCAGTTCTCGACGGGCGAGGCCCGGCCGCTGCCGGAGTCGACCGACGAGGAGTACCCCCTCACCCTGACGACGGCTCGGCGTCCCGACGCGTACAACTCCGGTGTCCGCGCGCGCGACGACGATCCCGTCGCGAGGGTCAGCCCCGCGACGGCCGCCGCGCTAGTCGACGAACTCGAGTCCCGGCCCGGCGAGTCCGACGACGAGGACGACCCCGCCGAGTACGCCCACGTCGTCTCCCGCCGGGGCTCGATCACCGTCCGCGTCGAGCGCGACGAGGCGATCCCCGACGGCGTGGTCTGGCTCCCGATCCATCAGCCCGAAGTCAACGAACTCACGCTCTCGGAGGTCGACCCGCGTTCGAAAGAGCCAAACTTCAAACAGTGCGCGGTCCGCCTCGAGGCGCCCCGCGAGCGCGAGGCCAGAGCGGTCGCGGAAGCGAGTGCCTGACGATGGCGGTCGGTTTCGGGTGTTCGACCGATGCGTGAGCGACCGCCGGAGCCGGTCGACTCGAGCGACGGGCCTGCGCCCGCCGTCCGGGGGACGCCGCGACGGGGCGTCGCCTCGGCTACCCTCGGGTTCTTCGTGGGCTTCGCCGGCGTCGTCTGCTACGGCCCGGTCGCCTCGGAGTTCGAGGGCGCGATGGGGCTCTCCGGGCTCTTGCTCGGGCTGCTCGTCGCCGCGCCCCAGCTGACCGGCTCCTTGCTCCGGATCCCCTTCGGGGCGTGGGTCGAGGACGTCGGCGCGAAGAAGCCGTTTCTGGTCCTGCTCGGCCTGTCGATCGTCGGCATGGGCGGTCTGTCCGTGCTCCTGTTGACGTCCTATCCGGACGGGCTCACGATGGCTCACTACCCGCTCGTGTTCTTCTTCGGGGCGCTGTCGGGCTGTGGCATCGCGACGTTCTCCGTCGGGACCACCCAGACGTCCTACTGGTACCCCTCGGAGAAACAGGGGACGGTGCTCGCGGTCTTCGGCGGCCTCGGCAACACGTCGCCGGGGCTGTTCACGCTCGCCCTCCCCGTCGCGCTGGCCGCGCTCGGCCTGACGGGCGCGTACCTCGCGTGGTTCGCGTTCCTGATCGTCGGAACCGTCGCCTACGCGTACTACGCGGTCGACGCCCCCTACTTCCAGTTCGTCGAGCGAGGGGTCGACGAGCGCGAGGCTCGGCGGCGCGCCGAGGCCTGCGGGCAGGAGCTGTTCCCCGGCGGCGACGCGATGGCCTCCATCCGGGGCGCCGCGAGCATCCCGCGGACGTGGGTCCTCGTCGCGCTGTTCTTCACGTCCTTCGGCGGCTTCCTCGCGCTGACGACCTGGCTCCCGTCGTACTGGCAGGCCGTCCACGGCGTCGACGTGCGGACCGCCGGCGCGCTCACGGCGGTCGCCTTCACGCTGCTCGCGGCGGTGATCCGCGTCCCGGGCGGGTTCGTCAGCGATCGGTTCGGCGGCGAACCGACCGCGATCGCCAGTTTCGGCGCGATCGCGCTCGCCACGCTGGTGCTCGTCGTCACCCGCGAGTTCGCCCTCGCCGTCGCCGCGACGGTCCTGCTCGGCGCCGGCATGGGCGTCGCCAGCGCGGCCGTCTTCCAGCTGGTGCCGAAATACGTCCCCGACGCCGTCGGCGGTGCCTCCGGTCTGGTCGGTGGTATCGGCGCCTTCGGCGGATTCGCCGTTCCGCCGATCCTCGGCCTCTTCGTCGACCTGCAGGGAACGGCGGGATACGCGACCGGATTCGTCGTCTTCCTCGTCCTCGGGGTCGTTTCGATCGGCCTCTCGAGCGGACTCTACCGAGCCCGGCCGACGCCGGCTCCGGCCGACTCCTCGACGCCCGCCGACGACTGATCGCCCCCGTTTCGATCGCGAGTCGAGCGGCGACCGAACGTTTCGGATTTCGATATCGAAGTGGACGATCGATCTCCCGCTCGACGTGGGGCAGTCCGCGCGACCGCTCCATCGTCCGCACCCGACGACTCGCGACCGCGTCTCGAGCGCGACGGAAGGTGCAGTTGTGCGCCATCGAATCTCGCTGGCAGCTTCTCTACCGGTTGCGAGCCGATCTCACCGTTTCGAATCGATCAATTGCCACGTCGCTCGAGTCGAATATACGTCCTAATATACATCATATCCGATTGGAGATGATACGTTCGACGCTGGATGGGGTAGAAAAATACCCATTTGTAAACGATTACTGTTATATGGTTTAGAGCCATGACGTAAAAACGTGAATTACGTCATGTTTGGAGTGGAAATTCGCGACTGCGGGTCCGATCGTTCGATCGAGGTGGTCGACAATGGCGCATAAGAAAGAAGAACAGAAGGAGGACTGCTACGGCGACGAAGTGCGGGAACACATCGAGCGGTTCGCCGAGAACGGCGGCTTCGAGGCCATCCCGGACGACGAGGTCGACAAGTGGACCACCCGGTTCAAGTTCTGGGGCGTGTTCCAGCAGCGCTCCGGCCAGGAGGAGTACTTCATGATGCGGCTGACCAACGCCAGCGGCATCTTAGAGCCGGAGCAGCTGCGCCGCATCGGCGAAGTCGCGAAGGAGTACGCGAAGGGTCCCGTCGCGAACCCCGAGTTCGGCAACGGCTGGATCGATCTCACCACCCGTCAGTCGGTCCAGCTCCACTGGCTCAAACTCGAGGACATCCCCGAGATCTGGGAGAAACTCGAGGCCGTCGGCGTTCACTCCCGCTCGGCGGGCGGCGACACGATGCGCAACATCTCCGGCTGTCCGCTCCACGGCAAGGCCGAGGAGTTCGTCGAGGCCGGGCCCCTGCTCGAGCGCTTCGAGGAGGACCTCCGCAAGGACGACGCGCTCGCGAACATGCCCCGGAAGTTCAACATCAGCGCGTCGGGCTGTACGGTCGGCTGCGCCCAGGACTCGCTCAACGATATCGGATTCGAGCCGGCGACCAAGGAGATCGACGGCGAAGAGGTTCGCGGGTTCAACGTGTGCATCGGCGGTGGGCTCGGCGGTCGCCAGCCCCGCGCCGCGACGCCGCTGGACGTCTTCGTTCGGCCCGAGAACGCCTACGAGGTCGGCCGCGGCTTCGTCGAGCTCTACCACGACTACGGCAACCGCCAGAACCGCTCGAAGAACCGCGCCCGGTTCTTCGCCGAGGACTGGGGCATGGAGAAGATCCGCGAGACGCTCCAGGAGGAGTACGTGGACTTCGAGATGCACCGCGCGGGCGAGGACTTCCGCGAGGAGTACACCTACAACGCCGGCCGCCCCGTCGAGGACGGCCAGCACGACCACGTCGGCGTCGGCGACCAGAAGGACGGGCGGAACTACGTCGGCCTGAGCGTTCCCGTGGGCCGTCTGCCCGCCGAGGACGCGATCGAAATCGCCGATCTGGCCGACGAGTACGGCTCCGGCGAGGTCCGCCTGACCCGCCGCCAGAACCCCGTCATCGTCGACGTCGCCGACGAGGATCTGGACGCCCTGCTCGCCGAACCGATCCTCGAGGAGTACCCCGCCGAACCCAGCCCGTTCGAGCGCGGCGCGATGGCCTGTACCGGCACCGAGTTCTGCTCGATCGCGCTGACCGAGACGAAGGGACGGATGGCCCGCATGCTGCGCTGGTTCAATAAGAACGTCGATCTGCCGGACGACGTCGGGAAGATCAAGATGCACTACTCCGGCTGTACGGCCGACTGCGGTCAGGCGATGACCGCCGACATCGGTCTGCAGGGAATGCGCGCACGCAAGAACGGCGAGATGGTCGAGGCCTTCGACATCGGCGTCGGCGGCGGCGTCGGCGAGGACCCCTCCTTCATCGACTGGGTCCAGCAGCGCGTCCCGGCCGACGAGGCTCCCGGCGCGATCCGCAACCTGCTCGAGGCCTACGCGGCCCACCGCGAGGACGGACAGACGTTCCGCGAGTGGGTCGAGGCCACGGCCGAGGAACAGCTCGTCGAGTTCTGCGAACCCGAGGAGACGGACTTCGAGGCCCCGTACATGGACGACGCCAAGCAGTCCTGGTACCCCTTCGCCGAGAGCGAGTCCGCGGCGGCCGCCGCCGGTGAGGAGGCCGCGGCTCCGTCCGACGACTGACTCGAGTATCGCCGCGATTCCGGTCGGACGAGCGTCGCCCGACGGTAGTCGGTTCTTCGTCTCCCGTGAGTACGGCGCCGAGCGCTGTCGATAGGTAATTTTACGCTCGTGTAGTCCTAATAACAGGACATGACTGCCGCGGATCGGACGACGCGTCACGGGTTCTCCCGGACGACGACCGCGGGGCTCGCGATCGCGCTGTTCGGACTCCCATTGCTTTCCGGCGCGACTCGAGCGCTCCGAATCGACCTCCATCCGCTAGTGACGATCGCGGCCCAATGGGCGCTCCTCGGACTCGTCGTCGGACTCGCGATCGGGGTCGAGGGCCGATCGCTCCGGTCGCTCGGCGTCCGCCGACCGTCCCGACGCGACGCGGTCCCGCTGCTCGTCGCGGCGGTGTTCGGGTTCCTCGCGCTGGCGGCGACCGGGCCGCTGATCGACGCGCTCGGCCTTCCGGAGCGACGGGTGACGGGACTGGACGTCGACCGAGTCGGCGTCGGGGTCGCCGTCGCGTCCGCGATCACGATCGGCGTCGTCGAGGAGGCGCTGTACCGCGGCTACGCGATCGAGCGCCTCACCGAGTACACCGGGAGCGCGCGTCTCGCCGGCGGGCTCTCGGTGGCGGCGTTTACCCTCTCTCACGCCGTCGGCTGGCGCCTCGGCGATCTCCTGCAGGTCTCGCTGGCCGCGCTCGTCTTCACGCTCGCGTATCTGTATCGGCGCTCGCTGATCCCCGTCGTCGGGGCCCACATCGCGATCTGGCTGTTCGGCGTTCTCGGCGCCGTCTACGGCTGACGAGCGACCGTCGACGCGGATCGCTGTCCCGACGGCGGCACGATCGTCGTCACCGTTCCGCCCTCTCCTCTTCCGCGAGTTCGCTCTCGAACTCGTGGGGCCGCGAAACGAACGGTCCGACGGCGATCGTCCGCTCGGAGACGGTCGCGATGCGGAGGATGTAGGCGAACAGCACGGCGAAGGGAGCGAGCGCGATCGAGAAGAGCCCGCTGACGACGACGAGTCCGTATCCCTCGAGGGGCGACGGAACGGGCAGCGGTATCAGCCCGGCCGCGAACGTCGCGAGCAACGCCGGAACCCCGACCAGCAGTAGCCGCCGCGATAGCTGTGCGAGCACCCGCTGGGTATACGTCGTCCGGAAGTGGGTGCGGGCGACGCTGAAGAACTCGAGCGTCTCGGCGAGGTCCGCGAGCGCCTCGTCGATCGCCGGCGGCGCGTTCGCGTCGTCGCGAAATCGGCGCGCCTCGTACAGTTGCCGCGAGTACGGGTAGTCGAGCACCGAGAGGATCGCGTTCACGCGGCCGGCGCCGCTCCGAGTCAGGATCTCGTCGGCTCGCCGGGCGTCGGCGGCGACAGCGTCGGCGAAGTCGACGACCGAGTCGCGCCGGTCGCCGTCGAGATCGGTCGTCGCGCGGTCCCCGAGCCTCGCCGCCTCCGACTCGATGCTCCGAACGACCACGGCGAGAAACTCCGTCGGTAAGATCGGGCTGGGAGACGTCTCGGCGGCGTCCTCGACGTCCTGGCGGTACTCTCGCAACTCCTCGACGCGAGTTCGGATCTCGTCGGCCGAGCCGAACTCCTGGGAGAGAACGAGCTGGTTGATCGCCAGCACGATCGAGAGGAACGTGAACAGCCCGGGGATCAGTCCGCCGGCGATTCCACGCACTGCGGCCGGTTCGTCGAGGGCGAGTATTCCGCCGTACCCCAGTCCCGTCAGGACGATCCAGACGCCGATCACCAGCGCCGCCGCCACGACGTGGCGATCGCCGTCGAGGTACAGCCACTGGACGACCGCCGCGCGAACGTCGAGCATCGCGTCCGGACGACGGTCACGCCGAGGGAAAAGGACGACGGCGATTCGCAGCCGCTGCCTACCGGTGTTCCCGCGTTCGCTCGTAGGCGTAGTCGAGCGCGTCCTCGAGCGACCCGGGGCCGTCGTAGTTGGCCGAGAAGAGGTCCATGAAGTCGCGAGCGATGCTGTCGCAGCGTTCGAACGTGAGAACCGTTCGGATGCGGATCGTCTCGGAGAGGTCGAGGCCGGGATAGCTCGTCGCGGTCAACGCGTATCCGGGGTGGTCCTCGCCGTCGAGCGACGCCGGCGCGACCTTCAGCCGCAGATCACCCGACTCGTGACGATACGTCCGATACTCCATTTCCCGGTCGGTATCGGCCGGGGTATAGGTCCGACTCTCTTCCGTGTTCCACGCAGACGGCACGTCGGCGTCCATCATCCAACGATACCGACCCGAGTGCTACGTCCGTATCGAAATGAGCAATATTCCCGGACGTTAGTTCACAGACCCAACTAATGATGGGTTCGATGCGCCAAAGAGGATTATATTTTGAAAGCACGTGCAATAACAGATCCGTAATAAGGAGAATATCGAAATCAACTCCGGAACCCGAGACGGAACTGGACTCGAGCGCGAGAGCGGACAGCATTCGACAGCCGATCGCTCGTCCCGAACCGCCGTCGGTCGTCAGTCGTCGCTCCGGGAGCGCGAATCCGCGGCGAAGACGTCCTCGACGAGCGGTTCGTCGCCGTCGCGAGTTCCGTCGGTCCGTTCGTCGCCGTCGCGGGTTCCGTCGGCTCGTTCGCCGTCGCCGTCGGTTTCGCGCTCCGCCTCGCCCTCGGGACTGACGCTCCCCGTCCGATACCCGTGGAGGTCGAGCGTGACGTGGTCGAAGCCCAGTTCCGACAGTTCCTCGCGGACCGTCTCCGCGAACTCGCGGGTCAGCGCCCGCTCGAGTTCGTCGGGTGCGACTTCGATCCGGGCCAGTCCGTCGTGGTCGCGGACGCGGAACTGGTCGAACCCCCACTGGCGCAGCAGGGCCTCGGCGTGCTCGACGCGGCTGAGCCGTTCCTCGGTGACCTCGAGCCCCGTCGGAATCCGGGAGGAGAGGCAGGCCATCGACGGCTTGTCGGCGACCGAGAGGCCGTAGCGGTCGGCGATCTCGCGCACTTCCTCCTTGGTGATGTCGTGGGCCAGCAGCGGCGAGTGGACCTCGAGTTCCTCGACCGCCTGGAGACCCGGGCGATGTCCCGCGCCCGGATCGTCGGCGTTGGTGCCGTCGCAGACCGTCTCGATCCCGAACTCGCGGGCCGTCTCGAGCATCTCGCCCAACCGCATCGTCCGGCAGTGATAGCAGCGCTCGTCGTCGTTCTCGACGAACGCGTCGCTCTCCAGTTCGGAGAAGGCGACGATCTCGTGGCGGACGCCGATCTCGTCGGCGACTCGCTTGGCGTCCTCGAGTTCGGCCTCGGGGAGCGTCTCGCTCTTCGCGGTGCAGGCGACCGCGTCGTCCCCGAGGGCGTCGTGGGCGAGCGCGGCCACGACGCTCGAGTCGACCCCGCCGGAGAACGCGACCAGCACGCCGTCGCGGTCCGCGAGGTCCTCGCGCGCGGCCTCGAGTTTCGCCTCGAGCGTTGTCATGGCCCGTGGTTCGCACCGGACGGGCAAAAGCGCGTTGTCGTCGGGTCGGCCCCGGCGCTCGACGGCGCGGCCGCGATCAGACCTCGACCGAGCGATCCCGCTCGGCGCTCTCCGCCAGCGCGTCGATGACCCGCATGTTCGCGATCGCCTCCTCGCCGTCGGTCCGCGGCGGTCGATCGTCCTCGACGCTCGAGGCGAACTCCTCGATCTCGAGGCGGAACTGGTCGGTCGGATCGAACGTCTCGACGCCGTGCCGGCCGTCGATCCGGTACTCGAGGTCCAGCGGCTCGTCCGTCGGCGCGTCGAAGGCATCGCGGACCTCGAGCCAGCCGTTGGCCGCCTCGACGCGGTACCGCTGGACTTTCTGCGTGTCGAACCCGGACGCGACGCGCGCGGACGAGCCGTCGTCGTACTCCAGGATCCCGGCCAGTTCCGTGTCCACGCCGGCCCCGCGGGAGTCGTCCGCGTGCGCGTAGGCCCGCTCGGGTTCGCCGAGGATCTGCCGGACCAGCGAGACCGGGTAACAGCCGACGTCCATCAGGCTCCCGCCGGCCAGATCGGGCGAGAGCCGCACGTCGTCCGGGCGGTCGAACAGCGGGAACTTGAACGCGGCCGTCACGGAGCGGACGTCCTCGAGTTCGTCTCGAGCCAGTTCGATCGCCCGCTCGGTCCGCGGGTGATACCGGTACATGAACCCCTCCATCAGGGTCACGCCGCGATCCTCGCAGTGTTCGACGACCTCGCGGGCCTCTCCGGCGTCGACCGTCAACGGCTTCTCGCAGAGGACGTCGAGGCCGGCGTCGGCCGCCCGCTCGGTCCACTGGGCGTGCAGGCCGTTGGGAAGCGGGATGTAGACGGCGTCGATGTTCGCGTCCGCGATGAGGTCCTCGTACCCCTCGTAGGACTCGTCGATCCCGTGGTCGTCCGCGAAGGTCCGCGCGCGTTCACCGTCGCGGGAGGCGACGGCCGTCACCTCGTGTTCCGTGGCCTCGAGGGCGGGGAGAAACGATTTCCGGGCGATACCGGCCGTACTGAGTACGCCGAAATCCATACGCCACGTTGCCCGACCGTCCTCAAATATCCCCGCATTGGACGGCGATTGCGGCTTCTCTATCGGGTCGTCGGCGAATCGACGGCCGCCCGTATCGCCTCGCGGGCGTCCGGAGGCACCTCGTCGGCGGCCATTCGCTCGTCGAGCCACCAGCGGCGCTCGAGGACGACCGCGCCGCCGGTCTCGCGGAGCCCGTCGAACCGCTCCCAGGGGACGTACTGGGTGGTCACCGTACCGATATCGGCGTATTTGAGCCCGTTTTCGCAGACCTCGTACTCCCGCGGCCGTCGGACGCTGATCTGCATCGTGATAAGCGCCGCAAGCCCGCCGCTCAGGAGAAACGAGGGGGCGCCGTAGAGCACACCGACGAACGCTGCGACGGTTCCGAGACCGAACAGCAGGCTCCATCGACGGATCCGCCGCCGTCGCCCCGGATCCGGTTTTGCAACCCAGTATGCACGCAGTTTGCCCGCCGCTTGGTCGGCGTAGGCCCTGTTACCCAGGATCCAGATCGCAAAGCCGAGTACCATGAATCCGATCCCCGAGAGCAACACCGGTAACGAGACGCTGACACCGTTGACGAGTTCGTCCTCGAGAACGAGGGTAACCATCACTCCCGTGGGAACGACCGTCGGGACGGCGAGCAGTCGGCGCTGCCCCAGCTCGACCCACAGGTCCGGTCGCCGTCCGAGGGCGAGCGCGACGAGCAGCCAGGTGAGTCCGCAGCCGACGAGCAACCCCGTTCCGTCGATTCCGACAGCTATGCCGGCGACGTAGCCGACCAACCCGACGTAGGCGCCGGTCGCGATCGATGGGCCGTCGAGCGAGAGCGATTGCATACGTATTAGAATTCAAATCACTTCAAATATACAAATTCCTTCCGATGCGGAAGATAGTCGCCCGCGTTCTAACAACCCTCGGGGCCGTCCACTGCACGCCGGGCGGTTAAGGCGCCGTTCGTGGTAGAGACGCGACACACGATGTCCATATCTGACCGTTTGCGATCGATCGCCGAGACCGAAGGGGACACGGAGACCACCGACAGACATTCGCGACGAGAGCACTTCGCCGGCGCCGTCCTCCGCGGAATTCAGGCCGGGTTCGTCGCGACGATCATCATGACGGCGTTCCGCCTCCCGATCCTGCGGTCGCTGCCGCCGTCGGCGAACTTCTGGGCGCAGTACGTCACCGGCGACGACCCCGAGGAGCACACGTTCATGGGGCTCGTCCTCCACTTCGTGTACGGAATTCAGGCGGGGGCGATCTTCGGCGGCCTGTTCGCCCTCCAGGACGCAGAGCGGTCGATCGAACCCGAGCAACGCGGACTCGTCTGGGGCTCGATCTACGGGATGGTCCTCTCCGCGTTCGGCTCGCAGTTCATGCTGAAGGAACTGCTGGGCATTCGCCTCGACACGGACGAACTCGCGCTGTTCCACGCGGGTCACCTCGTCTACGGACTCTCGCTGGGCGCCTGGGTCGGTTCGCGGACCGAGGGCGTCGAGGATCCGGAGGAGGAGTACGAGTACAACGACGGGAACTGAGAACGGTCCTGGCGTGGATCGTTATCAGTAGATAGTAGCGCGATTTCTTTATTCATAACAGTGCCTGTAACTGAATTATGGTGGCTACGTATGCGAGTGTATCATGACTGCCTACTCAGGCGTACCGCACGCACAAACAGGTAGCCAGCCACCGCGAACCACACGACTGCCCATACGTTTGGTGGAATTGGGTCCTCGATAGTGTCGGACAATATCACCATACCGTACACGAAACTACTCAGTGCAAGTCCGATTTTCACCCCCCACGGGAGTCGGATAAACAGACTACCGCCCGAATCTGTTGTGTTAGCCGCCATGATTTATTTTGGTTGATCCGAGATATAAGATTTCTTCTCGAGCGGTCAGTAATCAGTCTCTCCAGAGCGTAGTTATTATCCTCCACTAAACACAATTTTCGTCTATCATCTGGATGAAGAAACCGTATTACCGACTACTGTTATAAGCTGTTTCTCTCGATGCCGACGAACGGTCAGACGCCGACTCGCTCGACCAGTTCGTCGACGTCCTCCTCGAGTCGGTTCGCGTACTCCAGTCGGAGGTCCCGCGCGTCGCTTCGCGTCACGTACTGGCGGCCGTCGATCCGCGTGGCGATCGGGTGGTAGTCGTCGACGGAAAACCCCATCCGGTCGAGGTAGCCGACGACGTCGGCCGACTCGAGGCCGTCGTCGATCGCCGATTCGGCGAAGTCGCAGGCCGTCTCGAACGCGGGAAGCCTGATGCCGTCGTCCGTGACGTGGCCGGCGTGGCGGCTGTCGCTCACGGACTCGACCTCGACGTTCGTGTGGTGGACGCGCTCCATCACCGCCTCGAGGTCGTCGGCCAGTCGGAGCAACTGGCTCGGCAGGGCCGCGTCGGGCGAGCGCCACTCCACCGTCGGCATCTCGTCGCGCAGCCTGATCGGCGTCCAGACGACGTCGTCGGTCGAGAAGTTGTTCTCGACCGCCGCCTCGTCGATCCCTTCCTCGAGGGCGGCTCGTTTGAACTCCTCGTAGCGGTCCTCGAGTCGGCGGCGCCACTCGCCGACGGTGTCGACGTAGTGCCAGAGCTGGCCGTGTTTCGGGAGGTCGCCGTAGCACTTCTTTCGGTAACAGTGGGCGCGGGCGCTGTTGGCCACCCGCTCGCCGTCCAGATACGGCGAGGAGTTGACCAGCGCCAGCGCCGCGTCGAGGGCGATCAGCGTGTTGAGCTGATCGGTGACGTTTCGCTTCTCGACGTGGATGTGGGTTCCGGCGCAGTACTTCGCGTACGCGAAGTCGTCGCCGATGACCTCCTTCTGGATGCGCCCGCGCTCGTCGGGCCGGCGATCGATCGCGCCGCAGTTGATCGGCGTCCCCAGCGGGACGAGTCGCTTCTCCTCGGCCGTCGCCGTCGAGAGGACCTCGTCGAGTTGCTCGGCGAAGGTCGCCCGCAGCTCGTCGATCGTCTCGCAGGGAGGCGTCTTCACCTCGAACAGCGGCTCGACGAACTCCCGTTCGGTCCGCTCGGAGACGTCCGCGAGCGCGCCCGGTTCGGTGAGTTCGCCGTCGGTGTCGACGACCCAGTACTCGACTTCGATGCTCGTGTTCATACTCGAAAGGGAGTTCAGCCGTCCGGCGTCGCAGCGGTCGCTGTCGGTGGCCCGTCGGCCGAGCCGACGGAGCGGTTCTCGCCGCCGCGCTACCGATCGGTTCGACGACGGCGCGCTCGTCGGTGGGGCCGACGCCGCCGTCGCGGTTCGATACGGTCCCTTTCACGCGGTTCGTTGAAGCGACGGTGCCTGCAGCCGCCTGCCGGCGCTTCCGTCGTATTCGACCACGCTGCATCGGCGTACGGGTTCGTATCGGCGGTGCTGACACTCTCTTGTCCGTCGACAAGCGCTTTCCCTCGAACCGGTGAAGCCCGACCGTGACTTCGCTATCGACGACGGCCGCCATCTCGAACCCGGTCACCGGCGAACGGATCGCGTTTCGAGAGCGAACGGCGGCGGGACTGCGATTCGAGTACGCGCTCGAGCCCGACGGGTTCGCCGTCGGCAAGGTCGACCACGTCCACCCCGGGCAGGACGAACGGATCGCGGTCGAGGCGGGCCGACTCGGCGTCCGAATCGGGGGCGACGAGTGGACGGCGACGCCGGGGACTCGCTTCGCGGTGCCGGCCGGCTCCGACCACACGATCTGGAACGACGGCGACGAGCCGGTCCGCACGACCATCGAACTGCGGCCCGCCCTCGAGACCCATCGGCTCTTCGAGACGCTGTTCGGCCTCGCTCGAGAGGGGAAGACCAACGCCTGGGGCCTGCCGGGACCGCTGCAACTCGCCGTGATCGCCGACGCGTATCGCGACGAGTTCGCCCTCGCGCGCGCTCCGCTCGCGCTCCAGCGGGCGCTCGCGACGGCCACCGCTCCCGTCGGTCGGCTGGCGGGCTATCGCGCCCGCTACGATCGGTTCCGTTCGGAGTAGCTCCCGCCGCGGACAGCGCGGACGAATCGCGTTACCCCTCCTCGACCGCGACGGTTTCCGGAATCGATACCTCCGTTTCGACCTCCTCGAGCGCCTCGACCGCCGCCCGCTCCTCGGCCAGCGTCGTCTCGAGCGGTTCGACGACGTCGTCGGCGTAGGCCAGCCGTCCGGCGAGGGTCAGCAGCGATTCGTACGCGCGGATCTCGACCCGTTCGGCGGTGAGCGCGATCTCGAGGGCGCTCGGGATCGCGGGCTCGTCGCCCGCCGCCGATCGGTGCCCGCGCCACGACTCGATCAGTCCGTCGATCGTTCGCGTTCGACTCGCCCGCGGGCGTCGACCGAGCGCCGCGAAGACGTCCTCGAGGCGGTCGATCTGGCGATCGGTCTCCGCGCGGTGGTCGGCGAGGACGTCGCGGAGGTCGGCGGTCGGGGTCGTCTCGGCCATCTCCGAGAGCAGTTCGACGTGCGTGCGTTCGGCGTAGTAGGCGCGCTGGAGCTGCAAGCCGAACAGGTCCTCGAGCGTTTCGACGTTCATCGGTGGCTATCAGGGGGACTCTCTCCGGGATCGATCGAGCGATTCTCGCGGCGCGTCGTCGACCGGACTCGCGGCCAGCAGCGTCTCGAGGGCCTCGCCGTCGGCGACCGCCTCGAGGTCCGTCCGCATCCGTCGCTCGTCGTCGTAGTTGCGTTCGAGCGCGTCGACGACCGCGTCGCCCGCATCGGTCATCTCGTCAGTGTCCGCATCCTCGGCGTCCGCTCGAGACGTGGACTCCGTCTCGCCGTCCTCGAGCGCGCTGGCCAGCGCCATCGTCGTCTCGTAGGCCGTACACTCGACGGCCTCGAGCTGGAGCGTCGTCTGGACGTAGAACAGCGGTCGGAGCCCGTCGTTCAGGACGACGTTGTTGAACGCCTCCTTGTCGGCGACGAGGCCGTCCAGCGCCGGTACGGGCCGCGTGTCGGGCTCGGCGCCGAGGGCGTCGAAGGCGTTCTCGATCCGCTCGAGGTGGGCGTCGGTCTCCTCCCGGTGCTGGTCGATGACGTACTGGAGCTGTTCGCGACACTCCATGGTGCGCATGTCGTCGAGCGTATCGATCGAGACGTCGGTCGACAGCGTCTCGAGGGCCGACTGCAGCTCCCGTTCGATGGCGTACAGTCGTTCGAGCTGGGCCGTCAGTGCGTCGCGTGCTGTGGTCGCTGTGGGACTCATGGGAATTTCTCGGTGGCTCTCGCGTTCGCTCGCTTCGCGCGTCGGGCCGTCAGAACGACTGCTGCATCCGCATCCGCTCGTCGGTCTCGTGGGGGCTGTCCCCGCGGTCGCTGTAGCGGGGCCGTCCCACTGCGTCGCGTCGGACGCCGTTCAGAATCGCCAGCTCGAGTTCGTCGGCGCTCTCGTAGGTCTCGTGACCCGAGGTCTCGAGGATCTCTCGGAGCGGCTCCGACCGGCGGGGGTAGCTGATCTCGACGTCGGCGAACTCCGCCAGAATCTCGTCGGTCGTCATCGGGAACGTCGTCTCCTCGAACAGCCGGCTCACGGCCCCTATTTCGAGCGATCTGACCTCGTCGGCGGTGTCGTCGATGTGGCTCATCGAGCGCTCCTACCGGCATGGGCGGCAAAGAGCCACAGCCTGCAGTCGACGACCGCCTCGCGCGGCGCGCTCGAGCCTCGCGGCGTCGGGCGGTTCGCGGAGACGCACGCGTTTTGAGTCCGTTCGGCGCTCGATTTCGGCGCGCGAACCCTTCGATCGTTCCCCCTTGACTCCCCGCCCGAATTGGTTCGCACGTTTTTCCACTCCGTAGGAATTGCAGCGCTACTTGAGGGGGTGGAGGTCCGATCACCGCTTGTCATGCAAGTCTCCAGAAAACAACTGGCCACGTTCCTCGCGGTGATCTTCGTCGCGAACCTCGTCGTGATGGGCGGCGGGGCGTGGCTGTCTTACGAGAACGAACCCGAGATCCCGGAGACGATCGTCGGCCCGGACGGCGAGACCGTCGCGACCAGCGACGACGTCCAGTCCGGGAAGATGGTCTTCCAGGAGAACGGGTTGATGAACCAGGGCTCGATGCTCGGTCGCGGTAGCTATTACGACGTCGACTACACGGCCGACGCCCTCGAGTTGAAGACCGACTACATGCGCGACTACTACGCGCAAGAAGAGCACGATACGGCCTACGAGGACCTCGAGTCGTCCGAACAGGCCGCGATCGACGCGCAGGTCCGAGAGGAACTGCAGTCGAGCAGCTACGACCCCGACGAGGTCGAGTACTCCGCTGCCGAAGCGTACGCCCACGAGCAGGTGCGTCAGGACTACGTCGAGACGTATCACGAGGGCGACCGCGAGCGCGGGGTCCAGGAAGGGTTGATCCCGACCGAGGAGGAGGCCGAGCAGTTCGCTGACTTCGCGCTGTGGACCGCCTGGATCTCCCACACCGATCGGCCCGGTAGCGACGTCTCCTTCACGAACGACTTCCCGTACTCGCCGGCCGCAGGTAACGACGCCGGCGGCGCGGTGATGACCTGGAGCGTCATCGCGATGGTGTTGCTGGTCGCCGGCGCCGGCGTCGCGATCTGGCTCTACCAGGCCGTCGAACTCCCCGAACCGGAGGCTGCGGGCGTCTCGATCCCCCATCCCAAGGAGATCGACCTCACCCCGAGTCAGTTACTGAGCACCAGATTCGTCCTCATCGGTGCGCTGCTGTTCGTCTTCCAGACGTTCATGGGCGGGCTGCTCGCCCACTACTACGTCGAGCGCGACGACTTCTTCGGCCTCCACGAGGTCCTCGGGGTCGACATCCTCGAGTACCTCCCGTGGACGATCGCCCGCACGTGGCACGTCGACCTGGGGATCCTCTGGATCGCCACGATGTGGCTCGGCGCCGGGCTCTTCCTCGCGCCGCTGCTGACGGGCCGCGAACCGCGCAAGCAGGCGCTGTACATCAAGGGCCTGATCGGTGCGCTGCTGGTCGTCGCCGTCGGCGGCCTCGCTGGTATCTGGCTCGGCGTCAACAACTTCTTCGACGGCCAGCTGTGGTGGCTGCTGGGCAACGAGGGTCTGGAGTACCTCGAGATCGGTCGCGTCTGGCAGGCCGGCCTGCTGGTCGGCTTCCTCGGCTGGACCGCGCTCGTGGCGCGCGGATTCAAGCCGTTGCTGGACCGCGAGCCTCGCTACGGACTGGCCCACATGATCGTCTACGCGGGCGGCTCGATCGGCCTGCTGTTCATGGCCGGCTTCCTCTACACGCCGAAGACGAACTTCGTCATCACGGAGTTCTGGCGCTGGTGGGTCGTCCACATGTGGGTCGAGGGCGTCTTCGAGTTCTTCATCCTCGTCGTTATCGCCCTCACGCTGGTCTCGATGAACCTCCTGACCAAGAAATCGGCCGAGAAGGCCGTCATCTTCCAGGCCGCGCTGGTCATGGGTAGCGGCATCATCGGCGTCTCCCACCACTACTGGTGGGCCGGCCTCCCCGAAGTCTGGCTCCCCATCGGGAGCGTCTTCTCGACGCTCGAGTTCATCCCGCTGCTGTTCATCCTCTACGAGGCGCTGGGGCAGTACCGCGCGATGGACGCCGCCGGGAAGGACTTCCCCTACCGGATGGCCTTCTACTTCATCGTCGCCTCGAGCGTCTGGAACTTCTTCGGGGCCGGCGTCATCGGGTTCTTCATCAACCTCCCGGTGATCAGCTACTTCGAGAGCGGGACCTACCTCACGGTCGCTCACGCCCACGGCGCGATGTTCGGCGCCTTCGGCTTCCTCGCGATGGGGATGGCCGTCTACATCCTCCGGGTGACCACCCGCGACACGCACTGGTCCGACCGGCGGCTGCGCTGGTCGTTCTGGCTGTGCAACGCCGGGCTCGCGCTGATGCTGTTCATGTCGCTGCTCCCCGTGGGCTTCCTCCAGCTCGAGGTCGCCTTCACGGAGGGATACGCCGCCTCGCGCAGCCTCGAGTTCTACAACGGCGGGCTGATCCAGACGCTGTTCTGGCTGCGCATGCCCGGCGATACCCTCCTGATCGCCGGCGCGATGGTCTTCGCCTGGGACGTCGCCGCGAAACTCCTCTTCCAGCGGAAGGCGACCGCCGAGGAGACCAAACGCCACGTCATCGCCGACCGGATCTTCGGCGATGACGACGTCGTCGACCCCGTCGACCCGGTCAGCGACGACGACTGACTCCCGATCGGGGTTCTTTGCGGTCCGCGAGCGCTCACTTCTCGAACCGGGGTCCCGTCGACCGAGCCAAAACTGCTAACCGAACCGACACTGAGTACCGTTGTATGCGCTGGTTCGCGGACACCGATCTCGCCTCACGCGACCGCATCCCACAGTACGTGGTCGGCTTCGGCGTGGCCCTGACGCTCGTTCTACTCGGTGAGATCGCGCTGTACCTCGCGCTCGCGCCACGGTTCGTCTTCGAAGGCGTCTTTCTGGTCGGCGTCGTCACGACGATCCCGTTCCTCGCCGGAATCGCGTTCGGCGGGTACTGGCTCCGTACCGGTGACCTCTCGCCGTCTCGCTATCCGCGGGTCGCCGGCTGGTCGCTCGCCGGACTGGTGGGCTTCCTGCTCGTCAATCTCGCTCTCATCGCCGTGATGCCGACCGAATCGTGGGCTCACGTCGTCTCGTGGAGCCGGTGGGCCGTCGCGCTCGGTGCCGGAATCGGATTGCTCGTCGGCTGTCTCGAGGGGCGAGCCATCGAACGGTCCCTGGCCGCCGAACGGGCCTCGCTCCGGGCGGAACACGCAGCGGAGCAACGGGAGTATCTCGACTACCTCAACGGCATCCTCCGCCACGAGGTGTTGAACACCGCGACGATCATCAACGGGTACGCGTCGCTGCTCTACGAGGAAGCGGCGACGACCGACCAGCAACGCCGGTGGGCCGAGGTCGTGATCGACGAATCCGAGGAGATGTCGACGGTGATCGACGACGTGCGAATCCTGTTACAGTCGACCGACGGCGAGTGGGAACTCGAGCCGGTCGACGTCTCTCGAGTCCTGACCGACGAAGTGCGGAAACTGGAGCACAAGTGGGAGCCCGTCGACGTGGAGACGTCGATCCCCCCGAACGTCTCCGTTCGAGCCGATCAGTTGGTCGCTCGCGTCTTCGGGAACCTCCTCTCGAACGCGGTCGAACACAACGACGCCGCGATACCGCACGTCGCGATCACGGTCGATCCCGGCCCCGAAACCGTCCGGATCGAAATCGCGGATAACGGCCCCGGCATTCACGACGCGACGCTCGAGACGCTCTTCGACCGAACCGAGAGCCACGGAAGCTCCCACGGGATCGGTCTGTATCTGGTTCGCCAGCTCGTCACCAGATACGACGGCGCGGTCGAAGTGACCGAGACGGGACCCGACGGAACCACGTTTACGGTCGAACTTCCGGCGGCCGACTCGCCGTCGACCGCGTCCTCGAACGCCCGCTCGAGGTCGCCGTCGTAGCGGAGGTGCGGCTGCGTTCGTGACGGAGGTCGGCCGCGGCCGTGAGAGCGAACCGGTTGCTCGCGACGGAGAACCGGGCCGCGTATCGAGGCGACGCGATCGATCACGTGTCCGACACGGGCCGAGTGCGTCCGCTGGCCGTCACGGTCGACCGACCGCGTCGTGTCGACGCACGAGGTAGTAGCCCGCCACGATCGGCTGGAGCGGCGGAACGGACAGACTCAGAAAGGCGATCCCGAGGTAGAGCCCCGGATTGGGGCGCCACGAGCGGGTATGCGTGCAGATGTAGGCCGCGTCCCGGTGGATCGCCACCGGGAACGAGCCGACGGCGATCGTCCCCGCGAGACCGACGCTGGCCGCCAGTAATCCCGGAATCGTGAAGACGATCGCGACGGCCGCGGCGACGAACCCGAACAGCGTCGTCGCGAGCGAGACCGCCACGACGACCCACCAGCCCGACCGGTCCGACGGCGTGCCGAACCGCCTGTGGCGGCGCGCGAGATAGACGACGCCCGCGACCGGGGCCGAGACGAGCGCGACGGCCGCGTTGAGCCACGGGTTCGGCGTCCAGTTCCCGCTGGCCCGCGGTCGCCGGCGGATCCGCCGCGCGTCGAAGAGGATCGCGACGAGGACGCCAACAGTCAGGGCGGTGTACCCGAACCCGCTGAGGAGCACCAATACGAACTGGAGGCCGGGAACGCCCGGCCCCACGTCCTGTAGGGCGCCGACGATTCCGACCCCGATTATCGGCGGAAACAGGTACAGCAACCGCTCGATGATCCGCGCCCAATCGATCTCGTCGACGTGTGTCCTCATTCCGAGCGCGAGTCGTTCTGGCGCCGTCGGCGGTCGGCCTCACGCCGCTGACCGCCGGTTCTCCTCCCGCGTCGCTGCCGCTCGGTCGATCGTAGTCTCCCTCGCGTTCCGACGCGCTCGAGGGAGTGCCGAATCACGGTCCCGTCTCGATCACAGCGCGTGCTTGTACGCCTCGAGGGTCTCCTCGACGTCCGTCTCGGTGTGGCCGTAGCTGACGAACTGGCACTCGAACTGGTTCTGCGAGAGGAAGACGCCCTGCTCTTTCATCTGGCCCCAGAAGATGCGCCGCCAGCGCTCGGTCTCGGCGTTCTTCACGTCGCCGGCGTTCTTGGGACTGTAGTCGTAGCGCGGACAGGTCGGATCCTGCCGGCAGCCGGCCGGACACTGCTCCTCGAGCGAGTCGGGGCCCGGCCCCTCGCGCGTGAAGATCACCTTGAACATGCTGTCGGTACCGGTGACCGTGTAGCTGGGGGCCTGATCCGCGACGATGTCGGTCAGCCCGCGCCGGAGTCGGTCGCCGAGGCCGTTGACGTGCTCGTAGACGTCGTTCTCGGCGGCGAACTGCAGGGTCTCGAGGCCGGCGGCCATCGTGACGGGGTGGCCGGAGAAGGTGCCGGCCTGGAAGACGTCGCCCGAGGGCGTGAAGTTCTCGACGATCTCGGCGCGGCCGCCGATGGCACCCACGGGGAAGCCGCCGCCGATGATCTTCCCGAAGGTCGTCAGGTCCGGCGTGACGCCGAACTCGCTCTGGGCGCAGCCGAGGCCGCCGACGCGGAAGCCGGTGATCACCTCGTCGAAGATCAGCAGCGAGCCGTGCTCGTCGGTGATCTCGCGGAGGAACTCGTGGTAGCCCTCTTCGGGGTAGACGATGCCGTAGTTGCCGAGGATGGGCTCGGTGAGCACCGCCGCGATGTCGTCGCCGTGTTCCTCGAAGACCTCGCGGACCGCGTCCTCGTCGTTGAACGGGACGGGGAGGGTATGCTCGGCGAACGACTGCGGGATCCCCGCCGAGGAGGGGCGCGGATTCTCGGCGTCGCCCTCGACCAGCGTCGACTCCTGGGCGCCGTGGTAGCCGCCCTGCATGACGACGATCTTGTTCCGACCGGTGTAGCCGCGTGCGAGCCGGACGGCGGAGGTGGTCGCCTCGGTCCCCGAGTTGACGAAGCGGATCTTCTCGACGCTGGGGACGTGACGGACGACGAACTCCGCGAGGTCGACCTCGACCTCGGTCGGCGTGCCGTACATCGGGCCCTCGCTGGCCTTCCGCTGGATACCCGCCTGCACGGATTCGGGGAGGTCGTGACCGAGCAGCAGCGGTCCGAGTCCCATCACCCAGTCGATGTAGCGGTTGCCGTCGGCGTCGATGACGTGGCCGCCCTCGCCCTTCTGGACGAAGAACGGATACGGTTCGATCGCCGCGCGAACCGCCGAGTTGACTCCGCCGGGCATGACCGACAGGGCCCGGTCGTACAGGTCGCGTGAGTTGTCGTCGTTCATATCTCAGCCTTGGCCACGGGACGGGAAAGTAGTACCGAGGTCTCCTCGAGGGCGGTCCCGAAGCGGCGTCAGTAGTCGCCGGCCTTCCGCTCGGACTGGCGCCGTCGGATCGTGTTCGCCACGTCGTCGTAGTTCGGCACGCCCGCCAGCGACAGCGCGCTCGTCCGGCTGAACCCCTGCGGGATCACCGCGTGCGAGACGGTGATCGTTCCGAACCCTCGGCCGCGGCTGAAGGCGGTCGTACTCGTCCGTAGTCCGCGGACGTCTTCCATCCACGTCTCGGTGGTCGTCCTGGCGGTGAACCCCGCGATCACGACGATTCGTCGATCGGTGACGAGATAGCGGACTCGGTGCCGTCGATACCAGATATAGCCCCCGATCGCGAGCCCCGTGACGAATCCGAGCGCCGCCGCCGCTGTGCTCCCGGCCGCGAGGGCGACCAGTCCGGCCAGTCCGGCCAGTCCGCCGACGACGGCGTGGGCGATCCAGTTCCACCACGTCGGCTGCGCGTCGACGAGGACCTCCTCGCCCTCGAGCAGCGAGAGTTCGCTCGCCGATTCGGTCCGATTCGAACGGTCCGGACCACGGTCGGCCGTCTCGGCTTCGTCGTACACCAACTCCGACCCGTCGCGTTGCTGACTCATACAGTCCCCGTCTTGGAGCCCGATTCAATAAGCGTACTGGCAGGTTCGCTCGTCGCACCCGTCGCGTCGGCGATCGAGACTCGCGGCGCTATCGACTCGAGCGTCGGGCGACCATCGAACGGCGAAAAGAGCGGTGGAGACGTATTACAGCCACTCCCGTGACACGATCGAAGCGTCAGCGAGACCCCACCAGACCGTCGGTCGTCGGTGTGTCATCGACGACCGGTGGCGCCCGGTTCGGAGCGGGCGCCGAACTGCCGATTGTCAGAGGCACCGCGGAACGTGGGTCGCGCGAGCACGAGCGTGCCCGCGGAACGCGTCTCGGCGGAACGCGCGTATGACGACCGGCGCGCCCCGAGCTTAGACGGCGTCCTGTCCGGTTTTTCCGGTCCGGACCTGGTAGGCGTCCTCGACGGGCATCACGAAGATCTTGCCGTCGCCGGGCTCGCCGGTGTTGGCGGCCTCGCCGATGGCCTCGACGACGTCCTGAGCCGGGATGTCGGCGACGACGCACTCGACCTTGACCTTCTGGTGGAGATCGACCGTGTACTCCTCGCCGCGCCACTGGCCCTTCTTCGCGGGCTGGGAGCCGCGGCCGGAGACGTTGGTGACCGTCAGCGAGGGCGCGCCGATCTCGGCGAGGCCCTTCTTGACGTCGCCCAGCTTGTCGGGGCGGATAACCGCGGTGATCATCTTGAGATCGCCGTCGTTGGGCTTGCCGCCGTCAGAGCGAAGCTCTGACGAGGATCGCGACTCGTCGAGTCGCTCACCGCCGTCAGTGCGGATGATCTTGTCGTCAGTAGTGCGACCGCCGTCAGAACGGAGTTCTGACGAGGATCGCGATTCTCCGAATCGCTCACCGCCGTCGGTCGCGACGTCTGGCTGACCGAACTCGGGGTACGTGTCGACGCCGTGTTCGGAGACGTCGAGTCCGTCGCGTTCGTGTTCGGGCGTGACTCGAGCCTGGCCTGCCAGCTTGAAGATGAACCAGATGATGCCGGTCGCGACGACCGTCCAGACGGTAATGGCGACGACGCCGGTGACCTGAGCGACGGCCGCCTCGGCGCGGGTCGCCCCGATCGCCTCGAGTGCACCGTCAGTGGCGACGACCGGGAACAGCAGCGTCCCGAGAACGCCGGCCGAGCCGTGAACGGGGAAGACCGCACAGACGTCGTCGATGCCCATGCGTTCGGTGAGTCCGAAGACGATCGGGAGCTGCGCGCCGGCGAGCGTACCGACGAGGAGCGCGCCCAACCAGCTCGAGGCGTCGGGAATCGCGGTGATCCCGACGAGGCCAGCCAGCAGGCCGTTCGCGACGTAGAGCGTGTCGACCTTGCCGGTCTTGAACAGCGCGATGAGGCCGGCGCCCATCGCCCCGCAGGCCATCGAGAGCGTGGTGGTCAGGGCGACGCGACCGAGAACGGCGCCGTCGAACGAGCCGTCAGTGAAGATCGCCGAGGTCCCGACGTTGAAGCCGTACCAGCCGAACGCGAGGATGAGCGTTCCGAGCACGGCGAAGGTCAGCGAGTGGCCGGGAATGACGTTGGCGCTCCCGTCGTCGTTGTATCGGTCCATGCGCGGTCCGAGGATCCACGCGGCGGTGAGGCCGGCGATGCCGCCCATCCCGTGGACGATCATGCCGCCCGCGAAGTCGGAGAACGGCGTGCCGGTGATCGCCTCGATGTGACCGCCGGCCCAGGTCATCCCAGTGACGACCGGGTAGATGACCGCGGCCAGCAGGAAGGTGTACGTGACGTACGCGCGGAGTTTCGCGCGGCCGGCGACGGCCCCGGACACGATGGTCGCCGCCGTCATCGCGAAGACGGCGCCGTACAGCCAGTCCATCCAGCTGACAGCCTCGGCGTTGAACTGGAACGCGATACCGTTACCGGCCACGAATCCTTCGATCGTGGAACCGATCAGGAAGAACACCGTTACGCCGACGCTCCAGGTCAGCAGGTTCTTCGTCAGCTGGTTGGCGACGTTCTTCGAGCGCACCTGCCCCGCCTCGAGCATGGCGAAGCCGGCGTGCATGAAGAAGATCAGGAACGTCGCGACCAGGATCCACGTGTAGTTGACCGCCTCCATCAGCATCTCGATCTCCGTTTCGCTCTGCAGGAGCGTCGACTCCATCAGGCGACCACCTCAGTTCCGATCGAACCCCCACCGATACGTTGTAGACGTTTGTCCATGTCTGCTTCGTTCGAGCTCATGGTTGTCTGCTTAATCACGTCTGATTCCGATGGACTGACTTCATATAAGGGTTAGCGTTTAAGTTTGTCTAATAATCAGGCCGTAATAGGTGCATACGATCAAATCTAGAGGAGATTTAATGTGTATAAGGCTATTCGATCTTGCGGATTTTTCGAGCCGTGGTTATATATTCTCTCTTTGTAAACCCGGAAAAACCGAACTGAATCCGGCTCCCAATCACGAGAACCCGATATCGCGGCTCGAGCGGCCCGGCGACGCTCGCGCGCGGCAGATGTTGCCACCTGTGCGACCGTGGCGATTCCGAATGGACGTTCGTCCGAATGCCGGACGTCGACGGTCGGATCCACCGGCCGATAGACTCGAATCGGACTCGATACGGTAATTGTCGAGTGTCCGCTTGCAACGAAATCGACGCGACCGCCCTACTGGCCGGCGGGCAGTCGCCGCGCCACGTCCTCCGCGAAGTAGGTCAGAATCAGATCCGCGCCCGCGCGTTTGATCGACAGCAGCGACTCGAGCGCCACCTCCTCTAAATCCAGCCAGCCCTTCTCGGCGGCGGCGTGGAGCATGGCGTACTCGCCGGAGACGTTGTAGGCGGCGACGGGGTGGTCGAACTCCCGACGCACCGCGCTGACGATGTCGAGGTAGGGCAGTGCGGGCTTGACCATCATCACGTCGGCGCCCTGCTCGGCGTCGAGGCGGACCTCCCGCATGGCTTCCCGGGAGTTCGCGGGGTCCATCTGGTAGTGTCGGCGGTTGCCGAAGGAGGGCGCGCCGTCGGCGGCGTCCCGGAACGGGCCGTAGAAGGCGCTCTCGTACTTGGCCGCGTAGCTCATGATCGGGACGTGCTCGAATCCCGCGCTATCGAGGGCCTCGCGGATCGTCCCGACCATACCGTCCATCATGCCGCTCGGCGCGACCATGTCCGCGCCCGCACGGGCGTGCGAGGTGACGATCCGCTCGAGGGCCTCGAGCGTCGCGTCGTTGTCCACGGTCAGCGTCGGCTCGCAGGCGGGGGCGTCCTCGCCGGAATCGACGTCGACGTCGCCGCGCAGTTCCTCCTCGAGGGGGCCGCAGTGGCCGTGGTCGGTGTACTCGCAGAGGCAGACGTCGGTGATGACGTAGGCGTCGGTCTCCGCCGTAATTCGGCGCAGCGCCTCCTGAATGACGCCGTCTTCGGCCCAGGCGCGGCTCCCCTCTGGGTCCTTCGACTCGGGGATGCCGAACAGCATGACGGCTTCGACGCCCGTCTCGAGGACGTCCTCGACGCGGGCGACGGCCTCGTCGATCGGCACTCGCTCGTGGCCGGGCATCGACTCGATGGGCACCCGCTCGTCGGTCGTCGCGTCGACGAACACCGGTGCGATCAGGTCGGCGGGCTCGAGGCTCGTCTCGCTGACGAGACCGCGCACCCGATCCTGTCGGAGACGCCGGGGACGATGTGTGAGATCCATACCCGTCTCTTCCGGCGGGAGTCGCAAAAGAATCTCGTTCGCGGTCCGATTTCGTGTCCTGCGGGGCACTCGTCGAGTCAGTAGTCGGCACGGTTCCGTGCGGACCGTCCGCCGGCGGTCCGTGGGCGGGTCGGGTCGGAGCCCGCGACCGAGCGGGCGTTCTCCTCGGCTACTGCCGCTACCGGTCGGGAGTACGCCTCGCGCTCGAGGCGGAGTCCGGGCTGTTGTTACGGCCGAAGTATCCGGAACCGTACGCTCCGAGGACTCACATCTCGCTTATCCGTCGTGCCGGAGAAGCAGCGATCATGGGAGCACGGTCACAACGAAAGGGAGCGGCGCGGTGTACGAACTGTGGCAGGGCGATGGCGGTCTGGTTTTCGGATGACGGCGACGAGGTTCGTCCCATCGGAAGCGCGAACGGCTGTCCCTGCGGTGAGAACTCGTTTCGCGTCTTCGGCTGACCGTCACATGACGGGGCGGCGTTGGCAAGCCGCGTTTTTTCCCCCTTTCTCACTGATAACCGTTCGTGTCCAACGCCGAGGAAGCGGTCATGGCCCTCGAAGAACTGGGGCTGACCGAGTACGAAGCGCGATGTTTCGTCGCCCTCACGCGGATTTCCAGAGGGACCGCCAAGGAGGTGAGTCAGGTCGCAGACATTCCCCGGTCTCGAGTGTACGATACGATCGAACGTCTCGATCGGAAGGGGCTCGTCAACGTCCAGCAGACCGACCCTCGCGAGTACAAGGCCGTCTCTGTCGACACGGCCTGCCGGCGCATCCGCGAGGATTACGACTCCCGGATCAACGCCGCCGAGAACGCGCTCGGCAATCTCAAGACGCCGGAATCGGACGACGACGAGGGGATGTGGGCGATCACACAGAACGAACACGTCACCGACCGCGTCGTCACGTTCCTCGAGGACGCCGACGACACGGTCCACTACCTCGTCCCGGCGCCCGAGGTGGCCGAAACGCGGATCGTCGAGGCGCTGGCGTCGGCCGCCGACCGCGGCGTCGCCGTCTACATCGAAGTGCCGACCGAGGACGAACGCGAGGCGTTCGCGGACGCGGTCCCGGGGGCCGACGTCTCGCTCTCGCCCGATATCGCGACGACGAACGAAATCCACTCGGAGTGGCCCGGTCAGTTGCTCATGGCCGATCAGGAATCGATCGTCGCGACCGGGATCAAGGAGAGCGACCTCCCCGACGTGACCCAGCAGGTGGCGGTCTGGACCTACGGTCACGACCACGGCTTCGCCGTCTGGATGCGAGAACTGCTCGACGACCGCCTCGAGATCCGCCACGAGGACCGCTCGCTCGAGGAGTGACCGGTCGATTCCGCCGCTGCGACCGACGGCCGCCGGTCAGCGAGTATGTATATTTAAGGTGACGCCGCGTCTAGAACTGTTAGCAATGGCCATCGATCCGCAGTTTCACGAGAACCGCGACCAGGTCGACGAGCACGCGGGCCACGCCGTCTGGGGTCCCGTCGACGAGCCCGAAGAGCTCGGCATCCACGGGACGCACGTCGCGGTCGATTTCGACCTCTGTATCGCCGACGGTGCCTGTCTCGAGGACTGTCCCGTCGACGTCTTCGAGTGGGTCGACACACCGGGCCACCCCGAAAGCGAAGAGAAAGCCGACCCCGCGAACGAAGCCCAGTGTATCGATTGCATGCTCTGCGTCGACGTCTGTCCGGTCGACGCCATCGACGTCGACGCGGGACGCTCGGCCTGAACCGCGGTCGATAGCTGCTACTCGGCGCGATCGACGTCCACTTTCTCCTTGAGCGTCTCGAGGCCGTCGGCTTCGGCGAGTTCCTGTAGACGCTCGCGGAAGTGTTCCTCACAGAGACCGACTTTGAGACCGTCCGATTCGGCGGCGAACGCGGCCTCGCGGTCACAGTAGTGGCAGTTCATAGGTGCCCTTTGGGACCACGATGCATTGAACCCTCCGCTATCGGCTAACGTTGTCTCACGATTCGCCGATGGCCGTCGCCTCGTACTCGCGTCGCGACAGACCGTCGATGCCGAGTTCCTCCCCGTGGGCGTCGCTCCCGCCGGTCGCCAGCAGATCGTTGCGGTCGATCGCTCGCTCGACGAGCTCCCGGTCGACGTCGTCGCGCCCGTACGGGTAGTGGAGTTCGACGGCCTCGAGATCGGGCTCGGCCGTCAACCCCAGCGCCGCTTCGGGGTCCCGATAGCGGAGCGGATGGGCCAGCGAGACGAGCCGACTGGCCCCGGAGAGCGCCGCCAGCCCGCGCTCGAACGAGGGAACCTCGCGGGCCACGTAGCAGGGGTCGCCGTAGCCGATGAGCTCGTCGAAGGCGTCCTGATAGCCGTAGTCGACGTCGGGATGGGCCGCGATCGCCCGGGCGACGTGCGGTCGCCCGAACCCCTCGTCGACGGTCACGTCGAGATCGACTCCCAGTCGCGCCTCCACGCAGTCGACGATCGCCCGCCCCCGCTCGATGCGATTTCGCTGGATCCGCTCGACGGTTCCCTCGAGTTCCGGAGTCGGCTCGACGCCGTACCCGAGCAGATCGACCCGCTCGCCGTGGGGCGTCTCGACGCGGAGTTCGATCCCGTTGACGAGCGTTACGCCCTCGCGCTCGACCACCGGCGCGTCGAACGGCTGGAGCCGATCGTGGTCGGTCACCGCGACGACCTCGACGCCCCCGTAGCGGGCGGCGTCGGGGATCGACTCCGGATCGAGACTCCCGTCCGAGCGCGTCGTGTGGACGTGCAGATCGGCGTATGGCATCTACTCGAGTCGAGGGCTGCCGGTCGGAAAGCCGTTTCTCCGCGCCCGACCTGACCGAACCTGACTTCGATCTCGACCCCGCCGGCTGGAATATTAGGTGTAATAGGTATCCAGTGCCACTAGCAGACATACATGGACAATGTTTATAATTATCGTTCACAGAAGATAGGGTGTAATGTTGCTCAACGGCACCGGCGAGGTCATCGACGACCACGAGTATCCCGCCACCACCGAGGAACTGATCGAAAACTACGGCGATCGAACCCTCGAACTCCCGAACGGGTCCGAGACGGTCGGCGATGTACTCGCCCGCCTCGAGTCGGAGACCTTCGAAGCGCCGGAGGACGCGCGCTTCGCCGTCTACTCCGCGGTCAGCGACAAGGCCGTCGGCCGCGTCGGCTACAGCGATCGCGATCCGACGCCGACCGGGAGTCCGTACTCGCCCGACGCCGTCTCGTTCTAAGGAACGAAGTTTTTTACTCTCGGGTCGGCCGAAGGCCGACCGCTCGAGCAAAAAATTCGATTAAAAAAGGCCGAGCGCTCGCTTCGCTCGCGCTCGGTACAACTACTTGCTCTCACCGCGGATAGAGGAAACACCGCTAGCATCCGCGAGCGAACGCAGTGAGCGAGCGGGCCGACGACTGATGTGAGCGAGGACTGAAAGGACGAGCGAACGGAGGGAGGAGTGCTTTTATACTAAATTTTGCCGAGGGCGCGACTTTGCCGCGCCCGTGGTTCGAAAGGCGCGAAGCGCCTTTCGTCATCACGAGAGAGCGAAGCTCTCTCGAACGACAGAGCAAAATTTAGGTTCTAGAAGCTGTCGATGACCGGGATCCCTTCGGTCTCGTAGTCGGTCATCGCCTCGAGTTTGTCGGTGACGTCCTCGAGGCCGATCGTCTCGGAGACGACGTCCGCGGGCCGGAGTTTGCCGGTCGCGACCATCCGGAAGATCTCGTCGTACCGGGTCGGCGGCATACCGAGCGAGCCGATGAACTCGATCTCGCTCATCACCATCGCGTCGGACGGAACGGTGATCATGCCCTGTTCGTCCTGGGTGGTCAGGCCGACCTGGAGGTGCTGGCCGCGGTTGCCGAGGCTCTGGACGGAGTTCTGGGAGGTCGTTTCGATGCCCAGGGCGTCCATCGAGACGTTGGCGCCGCCGTCGGCGATCGCCTTGACCTCGGCCGGGACGTCGTCGACGTCGCCGGCGTTGACGGTCTCGACGGCGCCCAGTTCCTGCGCTTTCTCGAGTTTCTCGTCCGTGAGGTCGACGGCGATCACGTTGGCGCCGAGGGCGTCGGCGATGTGGACCGCCGAGAGGCCGACGCCCCCGACGCCGTGGACCGACACCCAGTCGCCCGCGCTCACGTCGGCCCGGTGGGCCAGGGCGTGGAACGACGTCATGAACCGACAGCCCAGTCCCGCCATGTCGACCGACGAGACGCCGTCGGGAAGTTCGACGAGGTTGTGATCGGCCGCGGGGACGTGTACCTGTTCGGCGAACGCACCCTGTACGGGTTCGACGAAGCCCAGCGGCATCACGTTCTCGCAGGTGTTCGAGTGGCCTCGGCGACACTCGTGGCAGGTTCCGTCGCCGAGGTTGAACGGAACGGCGACGTGGTCTCCTTCCGAGACGTTCGTCACCTCATCGCCGACGGCCACGACGTGGCCCGCGGGCTCGTGGCCCAGAATCTGTCCCGGTTTCGTCTCGAGGCCCAGCCACCCCCAGTCGCCCTGCCAGCCGTGCCAGTCGCTCCGGCAGACGCCGCAGGCTTCGACTTCGACGACGGCACCCTTCGGATCTAGATCCGGTGCGTCGACGTCTTCGATCGAGAGCGGTTCGCCGTGTTCCTCGAGAACTGCTGCGCGCATGTCTGTGGGAGACGATACCGTGTAGCATATAGCTGCGCGTCGTTCTCATGCGATGCAGTCGGTGGCTCGCGAGCGCAGCAGGGAGAGAATAGCTGTTGCAGCCGCTGTTCGTCGGGAACCGTTCGGAGATGTGGGTCCGGCGAGGTCAGTTCAGGAGTTCGATCGCGCCCGCCAGATCGAGCGGGACGCGGCCCTTCGTGTACCCCTCGGCGCGGCCGTCGGGCCGGACGCGGTAGACGACGGCCGGTCGGTGGCGCACGTCGGGCTGTTCGGCGCGAACGGCGTTCCAGGCGTCGTCGCGGAAACTCGAACAGTCGACGAACAGCACCGCGCCGCCGCCGTGCTCGGCCAGTTGGCCGTTGGTCTTGGTCTCGGCGGTGTCGCGGACGGCGGCGACGGGGCCCGCCGCCGCGCGGTTGATCGGCGGCTGGGGGCGGGTCACCTCGACGAGGACGTTCGTGTGCTCGTCCTCGGCGCGGAAGTCCAGCGAGTGGCCCGTCGTGACCTCGATCTCGGGTTCGACGTCGTAGCCGGCGTCGGTGAGGAGCTTCGCCGCGATGAACTCGGCCATCGCCGCGCTCATGCGGACCCGATCGACGTGGTCGCTGGTGCCGAGTTTCCCCGACATGACGTGTCGATACTCGTCCAGAACGCCGGTCCTGAGGAGGTCCTCGAAGAACTGGGTCGTCTCGCGCCGGCCGGCGTCGGGGAAGCCGGCGGCGTGTTCACGGAAGAAGGCCCGCGTCGACTCGCGGCCGTCCTTGGACATGAAGACCGGGAGGAAGAACCACGAGAGGTGCGGGTAGTCGGCCAGCCACGGATCCTCCTCGTGGAGGGTCGCGAGCAGTTCGCGCTGGGCCCATCTCGAGACGTGATAGGGGACCTCGCGCCAGCCGAACTTATCGGTCTTCCACAGCGACGAGGGCGTCTCGGTGTTGCCCATCCAGTAGGCCTCCTCGCCGTTTCGCGCGAAGAGCGCGACGTCGCCGTTTTGCATCTCGAAGCGGTGGGTCTCCCAGTCGGCGCCGATCTCGAACCGCGGCGCCACTGCGCGGGCCCCGATGTTCGACCGGAGCGGCTGGAGAATCTCCTGTCGGACCTTCCCCTCGCTCCACGACGCGGGCGAGTACCGAAAGCGAAGCGGCCGTGCCACGTTCTCATTAGGGCGCCGGGGTGCATACGTGTTACGTGTCGGCTCGGTATGATGGACCGTTACATTAATTAGCGACAACAACTAACGTGTGTACACTTACCATGTCAATGGGTGCCTATGACGAAGACGAGCACGAGCGACGCGAGCAGCAGGCCTCCAGGGTCGACGCGGATTTCGACGACGAGCGGACGATCTACCACGGCGAAGTCGAGTACGATTCCGGCGAGTCGGCCGAAGCGCTGCTCGACCAGTTCGAGCAGATCAAGTCGAAATAGCGCCGACCGGTCCCCTTCGTTCTCCCGTCGACGGGCTCTCATAGCTCATCGGTAGCGATGCGTTCGCCCTCGAGGAGTTCGTCTCGAGTCCGGTGCGATCGCTGTCCGGCCCCCGGTCACTCGAGGGCGTCCCAGCCCGGCGTTTCGAGTGCACCGCGATCGTCCTCGACGTCGATAGCGACGTCGGGGGCGGGAACCGCCCCGTTCGCGGCCGTCCGGCGGCGGTGCCACTCCCGGATCGCCGGCCCGACCCACGACTCGCCGCGCTCCCGATCGGAGTCACGGGTGCCGTCGATTCGGCCGTCGCTCGCGTCGCGGCCATCGCTCGAGTCGCGACGCGCGTCCGCCGCGGCCTCGAGCGCCCGCTCTCTCCCCCACTCGTAGTGGTAGTCGGAGGTCGCGAGCGTGCCGGGACTCGAGGCCGCCGCGACGGCCAGACACTCGGCGCGGTCGGTGACCGTCAGCGTGCCCGCGGCGGTCCGCTCGACGATTCCCTCGAGGGCCTCGGGTCGGGGATGCGCGAACAGTTTCGTGCCGAGCGCCTGCGATCCCAGAAGCAGGCCGTCGAGATCCTCGTCGACCGCGGCCTCGAGCAGGCGCTCGCCGCCGAACGCCGCTTCGACGCGCTCGCACTCGGTCTCCTGCTCGAGCGCGAGGTTGTGCGCCGGGTAGGCGCCGCACTCGTCGGGAAAGCGCTCGCTGTCGTGGATCCGACACTGCAGCGTCGTCGGGTCGAGGAAGACGCAGGTCGGGAGCCACGCCGGCTCCTCGCGGTCGAAGGGCGCGACCGGTTTGGGCGGCTTCCGGAGGCCGACGAAGAAGACCGGCCGTCCGGCGACGGCGGCGACGCTGTGACCGTCGATCTCGACGCCCTCGCCCTCGTCCCGGGCGCGCCAGAACCGCGGCGTCAGGGCCGGCGCCATCCCCGCCTCGAGGAATCCGCGGACCTCGTCGCGGGTGAGGGCGACGAAGTTGGCGTCGTCGTCGAGCGGCGGCCGGCCGTCGCCCTCGTCGAACGGCGTGCGTCGCCGCCCGCGCGCCGTCTCCTCGTCGTCCGCGTCGTCGAGCAGCGGTCGCCAGTCCATACAACAGCCGGCACAGCCCTCACAGTGCACCTCCATGCGCGCCGCTACGACGCGACGAGTAATAACCGACCGGCCGGAAGCGGGCGGCGAGAGGGGACTCCGGCGAACCACCGAGCACGCTACGACCCCCTTCGATTCCCCGTGTCGGTCGATCGACAGCCGCCGCTGCGGTGGGTGGGACTGAACGTGGCTGCCGGCGCCGCGCTGTACCCGGCGCCGGCAGGGGCTTTCGGGGGAACGACTTTCAGCGTTCGGAACCCGTCTCTAGCCATGGCAAAGAGTTCCTGCGACGGCTGCGGCCGAACGGTCACCGTCACCGGCGGTATCGCCAACCTCTGGACGTTCGGAGAGGGCAGCGACGGGACCGCGATGACGCTGGAGCTGGTCGACGGGAGCGAGCATCTGCTGTGTTATCCCTGCATCGAGGCGCTGCCCGACGAGCCGACCGCCGAGGACGTCGAGCGCCTGCAGCAGGTCGACGCGGAGACCTCACAGCTCAGCGTGCCGTAGGCGTCGCAAAAAATCGCGGGTCGGTGCGATCGGACGGCGATCGCCGCGCGACCGATCGCGGACTGTCGCGTGAGCCACGCTCGCGTCACACTGCGGTACCGTCACCGCAAGCGGAAGGGGTGGGATTCGAACGCCACGAGGCGAAACGCCGCCGCGGGTCAGAAGACGCCGCGGTGCTCTACCGCTGAGCGACCCTTCCGTACCCGCGTTCGATGGCCGATATCGTGTTTGTAATCGACCGACTACGGTCGACCAGCGGCGGATAGCGATCACCTACCGAACCGGATCTCGCGGGTATCGTCGCGGTAGGTATAGTAGCTACTGAAAGTCAATGCACACTCGATCGCACGACGGCTTCGCGATCGATGTGTAATTCGTTTCAGTAGCTACTATCGTCCGTTACCGGCTCGAGACGGCCGCCACGGACTCGAGTCGACCCGCGACCGAATCGCGTGCGGCGGTTCGACTGCATCGCGCGCGACGGTTCGTAGCCTTTAGGACGCGGCCGCGCGGTGCATCGAACGGTGAATCCCGAGCGGATCTTCGAGGAGTTTCCCGCGCCCAGCTACCGTGGGGCACAGAAGCAGGCCCTCCGCGACATTCAGGACGCTTTCGCGGCCGGCAACGACGTGGTGCTGGTCCGCGCCCCGACGGGCAGCGGCAAGTCCCTGCTCGCCCGCGCGGTCGCGGGCTGTGCGCGCAACGTCGACGACGCCGATCCCAGCGACGCGACCGGCGCCTACTACACGACCCCGCAGGTCTCGCAGTTGGACGACGTCGCGGCCGACGACCTGCTGGCGGACCTGAACGTCATCCGCGGGAAGTCCAACTACTCCTGTATCCTCCCCGACGAGCGCGACACGCCGGTCAATCAAGCGCCCTGCGTCCGCGAACGGGGGTACGACTGTTCGGTCAAGCATCGCTGTCCCTACTTTTCGGACCGCGCGATCGCGTCGAACCGCGATATCGCCGCGATGACGCTGGCCTACTTCATGCAGACCGCGGGCAGCGAGGTCTTCCGCAAACGCGACGTCGTGGTCGTCGACGAGGCCCACGGGTTGGCCGAGTGGGCCGAAATGTACGCGACCATTCAGTTGGGGCCGCGGACCGTCCCCTTCTGGGACGAGTTGCGGGTTCCCGAGATCGACGACCTCGATCGGGCCGTCAGATACGCCGAGAACCTCCAGCAGAAGTGCACGCGACGGAAGGACGAGGTGCTCTCGCAGGACTCGCTGACGCCGGCGGAGGTGCGCGAGCGCGACCGCCTGCAGGAACTCATCGGCGAACTCGACTGGTTCGTCTCGGACTATCGCGACCCGCAGAGCCCGACGACCTGGCTGGTCGATCAGTCCGAATCGTCGGGCTCCGGGACGAGCAGCGATGCCGACGGCGACGCGGACGACCCCGCGGGCGGCCCCCTGACGATCAAGCCGATGAACCCCGAGAAGTACCTCCAGCACACCGTCTGGGACCGGGGCAATCGGTTCGCACTGCTGTCGGCGACGATCCTCAACAAGGCGGCCTTCTGCCGACAGGTCGGGCTGACCCCCGAGAACGTCGCGCTGGTCGACGTCGAACACACCTTCCCCGTCGAGAACCGGCCGCTGTACGACGTCTCGCAGGGGAAGATGACCTACGAACAGCGCGACGAGACGACGCCGAAGATCGCCCGCACGATCGTTCGGCTCATGCAACGCCACCCCGACGAGAAGGGACTGGTCCACGCCCACTCCTACGACATCCAGGAGCGACTCGCCGACCTGCTCTCCGATTTCGGCGTCGGCGACCGCGTCCGGACTCACGATCGGGACGGTCGCGACGCCGCGCTGGACGGCTGGAAGGCCAGCGACGATCCCGACGTCTTCCTCTCGGTCAAGATGGAGGAGGCGCTGGACCTCAAGGGCGACCTCTGTCGCTGGCAGGTGCTCTGCAAGGCTCCCTTCCTCAACACCGGCGACTCGCGAGTCGCCCATCGCTTGGAAGAGGGCCAGTGGGCGTGGTACTACCGCACCGCGTTGCGGACGGTCATCCAGGCCTGCGGTCGCGTCGTCCGAGCGCCCGACGACCACGGCGCGACGTACCTGGCCGACTCGAGTCTCTTGGATCTGTTCGATCGAGCGCGGACGGACATGCCCGACTGGTTCGAGGCGCAGGTCGATCGGATGACGCGGCCGGATCTCCCCGATTTCCGGCCGGCAGCGGCACTCGACGGCGGTGACAGTAGCGGTGGTGCGTCGTCGACTCGAGGGGGCGGAACCGGCGACGCCGGCGGATCCGAGCGGCGGACGCGAACCGATCGGTCCCGGACGCGCTCGCGTTCCCGGCGATCGAGCCGGTCGTCGGACTCGAGTCCGGTGGCCGACGTCTGGGACACGGACGGCTAGCTCGCGGCGTCGCTGCTCACGACGAGGAGTTCCACCGGCTGACGAAGCGTCTGCTATCGAAAATACGGCAACGAGGCGAATCGCTGAACGGGCGCAAACCGGCCCGGAGCGCGCCTAGAGCGCGGTGATTCCCCACGCGACCATCGAGGAGACCAGCAGGATTGCGAAGGTGAGGGCGATAATCTGGTTCCGATCCATACCGGATGGCACTCACTACACCGGTATGAATGTCACGACCGTCCGGTTCGCTCGGCGATTCTGCGCCGGCGCCCCGGCTCCGTCGTCACTCGAACCGCGCGTCCACGACGACGTGTGCGACGCCGGCGCTGTGACTCTTGACGCGGCGTTTCTCGAGCACCTCGAACTCCCGTCCGGCGGCCTCGCTCGCTGCCGTGAGGCGCTCGAGCGGACGCTCCCAGAGCCGTGATTCGGGCGTCGCCTCGTGGTAGTGGACGACGCCGCCGGGGGAGAGCGCCTCGAGGGCGTCGGGGAGGAACTCGTGGGCTTCGTCCGTGCGGCTCCCGTCGCCGCCACTAGCCCCGTCACCGTCTCCGCTCGCTCCCTCACCGCTGCCGTAGTAGCCCATCACCACGCGGTCGGCCTCGATCTCGCCGGCGAGCTCCCGACAGTCGGTCATGTAGGCGTCGACGCGGTCACCGACGTCGTTCAGCACGGCGTTCTCGAGCAGGTAGCGGAAGGCGGTCGGGTTGATCTCGGTCGCGGTCACCCGCGCGCCGGCCCGGGCCATCGGGAGCGTGAAGTAGCCGATGCCGGCGAACATGTCGAAGACGCGTTCGCCGTCGCTGCACAGTTCGCCCATTCGGGCGCGCTCGGCCTGATTACCCGGCGAGAACATCACCGTTGCGGGATCGAGCCCGTACCGCGTCCCGTGTTCGGTGTGGATCGTCTCGGTGTCGCGCTCGCCGGCGATGAGCCGCGTTCGAGGCTCGCGGTAGGTTCCCGCCTCGCTCTCGTTGGCGATCCCCTCGTCGGCCAGCACGCTGTCGGCCTCGCCGTGGATCTCGAGGAGGGCTTCGCCGAGTTCGGCCTCGTCGGGACAGCCCTCGGGCACCGTCACGAGGATCACCGAGCCGATCACGGCCCACGAGCCCGGCACGGACTCGAGTTCCGCGTCGCTCCAGCCGCGGTCGGCCAACAGGTCCTCGAGGTCCGGGTTCCGGGGTTCGGGCTCGAGCTGGCGAACGATCTCGAGGACCCGCGTCTCGGTCGGCGGCTCGGTGATCGGGAGCGCGATCCTTTCAGGGTCGTCCTCGCGGGTCTCCGACTCATTTGCGCGGTCCGAGGGGTCCGCTCCGCTTCGGCCTCGCGCCTCGCGAACCTTTCGCGAGTCGTCGTAGACGCCCTCGGCCCGCAGCGACTCGATGGCCGTCTCCGTCCGTGACTTCTCGACGATCGCCGCGAGCGGCGCGTCCGCGCGCTCGAGTCGCGTCTCGACGTCCGCCGCGTCCACGTTGGTGTTCTCGTTGTTTTCGACGTTCTCGACCGGCGTTTCACCGACCCGCTCCGAGTCGTCAGACATCGGCACCGGTGTCCGCGTACGGGTCGTACTCTTCGTCGTCGACGTCCTGGTCGGTGTCACCGTCCGAACCCGGCAGCACGTGCAGTCCCGCGCGGCTCTTCAGCACGGGCACCGTCTCGGCCTCGGGATCGAAGTAGTCCGGTCGGGAGACGGTCTTGGCCTGGTAGGTCTCGGGGTCGAGCACCTGCACGGCGTTCTCGTCCTCGACGGTGACGACCGTGGTCTCGACGGCGTCCTCGAGGTCGCCCAGCTTCCGGGCGTCGGGCGCGTTCCCCTCCTCGTAACCGGCCTCGTAGCGCTCGCCGGTCGTCGCGCGGATCCCCTTGAGGTTGCCGCGGGCGCTGCGGACGATTACGGGCCCGCCGTCGTCGTCGGCGAGGTCGATGACGTCGCCGGGGGTGTACGGCGGCAGGCGGACGGCGAAGGTGACCCGATAGACCTCGTTGCCGTCCTCGTCCTCCGTCACGAGCGTCTCGGCGTCGTTGACGGTGCCGCCGAACTCCTCGATCATCTTGTTCGAGATCTTCTTGCCGATCTTGTTGGTCGAGACCTTGATGTTCAGCCCCTCGTCGACCTCGCCCATCTCGGTGACGAAGGCGTTGCGGTCGCCGGTCGCCTCCATGTCGGCGACGACGGTGTTGGCGATCTCCTTCGCGCGGTCCATCTCCTCGCTCGTCGGCGTCCGATCCTCGGCGCGGATCTGGACGATGCTGGCGTAGTAGTCGCCGGCGATCCGCCCGCAGCGCAGACAGGTCTGGCGGGCGATCTTGACGGGAACCATCACCTGCTCCTCGACGGGTGTCCCGCGGACCACGCCCGTGAAGTAACAGTGCATCCGGATCGTGTTCTCGTCGATCTGCTCGGGTTCGACCTGCCAGGCGACGTCCTCGACGTCGACGTGGACGGCCAGCGCCTCGCTGACCTCCTCGATGGCGATGTCGGTGTAATCCTGCGCGCCGACGTCGACCCACCGATTCCCGCGGTAGACCGCACCGCACTGGGCACAGACCCGGACGTCGATCCGATCCGGCGCGTCCACGAAGTCGAAGCTCTCGAAGTAACACGAATCGCAGAGTTCGACCTCCGCGCCCGGTCGGAGCGGATCCGCGGAGGTTTCGCCGTCCGCGTCGGTTGCCGATCGCTCCGGAACGGGATCCCCGCACCGGGGACAGAACGCACGCGACTCACTCATTAGTGTCCCCGTTTGGGGTCTCGCGGAGTTAAGCGCCGCGCTCTCCGCGATGGGATCCGGTCACGAGTTCTCCTCGTCGGTGGCCCCCGATCCCCCGTCGGTTTCGCGTCGGCGGAGCCACTCGAGCGAGAGCGCGCCGCCGGCGATCCCCGCTCCCGCGGTGAACCCCGGCATGCCGTCGTCGGTCTCTTCCTCGCTCGCGTTCCCGTCACCGTCTCCCTCGCCGGCGTCGCCGTTCGATCCGTCGTTCGTGCTTTCGGTGTCGTTGGTGGCCCCCTCGGATGCCGTCCCTTCCTCGTTGGCGTCGCTCGTTCCGTTTCCGTCGTCTCCGTCGTCTGATCCGGGGTCCTGCTCCGCACCGTTCGCTTCGGTTTCGTTCGTCGGTTCGTCGTCACCGTCGGATCCTCCGCTGCCGTCTTCCGCGGCTCCCTCGTCGCCGTCCGATCCCTCACTGCCGTCCTCGGCGTCTCCGCCGTCGTCTTCCGGTGCATCGTCACCGGTATCGTCCTCGCCGTCCGACTCGTCGCCGGCCTCGTTCGCTTCGGATCGGATCGCGAGCAGCGTCTCGCCCCCGGCGTAGAGCGTTCCGTCGGCCAGCGCCAGAGTCGGCCGTTCGCCGGTGCCGATCGCCCACTCGACCTCGCCGTTCTTGTCGAAGGCGTAGACGCCGGTCTGGGGGTCGGGCATCCCGTCCGCTGTGTAGCGATCCCCGTTGACGGTGGCGCTCGCGTAGACGGTCCCGTCGGCGACGACCGCGGACGACACGTGGTACATGGCGTACTCCGTCACCCAATCGTTCTCTCCCGTCTCCCGATCGAACCCGTACAGGTCGTGAGTCGTCCGGGCGAAGAACCGCCCATCAGTGATCGGTCCCGGCGTGATCGCGGATTCGCTTCTCGTCCGCTTCACGCCCGTTTCCGCGTCGTAGAGCGTTACGTGGCCGTTTTCCCACACGGCTTCGGGCTCCGAATCCACGCTGCCGACGGCGACGACGTCGTCGGTCGCCACCGGGTAGCTGATCTGTCTGTCGCTGGGTGACGTGAAGTGGCTGTACTCGTCTTCGCCCGACGGATCGTCGTCGGTCCAGCGATGGGTCCCGTCCGCGAGTTCGCGCGCGAACAGCCGCGACTCGCTCACGGCGAACACCGCGCCGTCGCCGACGGCGACCGGCTGTTCGTACAGCGTTCCGTCGGCCGGGTCGAACTGCCACCGGACCTCGAGGTCGCGGGCGTCGAGGGCGTAGAGAATCCCGCCAGCGACGACGAGGACGAGCCCGTTCGCGACGACGGGCGACGGAATCGCCTCGTCGTAGCCGAGGTCGGCCTGACAACAGAGCGTGCCGTCGCGTTCGATCCGCGTCAGCCGTTCCCCGCCGACGTACACCGCCTCGTCCGTCACTGCGGGCGTCCCGCTCGCGCCGATATCGTCGATTTTCCACTCGAGCGATCCGTCGGCGGCGTCGAGCGCGTGGACCTCGCCATCGGTCGCCAGGTAGACGGTGCCGTCGACGACCGCGGTCGGGCCGCTGCGGTCGTACTCCCAGGCGACGGTGACCGGCACTTTCGGCCCGCTCTCGGTCGGGACGGCGGCGTTGTTCCCCGGGTTTCCGCCCAGCGACGACCAGCCGGCGGCTTCCCCGATCGACGCCGGGTCGTCGCCTTCGTCGGCAGCCGCGGCGCTAGTCGTGAGCGATCCACCTGCGATCGCGAGTCCCGCGTACTGCAGTACTCGTCGTCTCTCGTGTTCGACCATACGATCGACCGTCGGTCACTCGAGTCAATAGCTACCGAGTGGGTAGAATCGTTGTCACCTTCGAATCATCGATCATAACGGTTCGATAAGTGTCAACCGTCGGTGTGTACGGCCGAAACGGGCGCCGGTACCGGCGAGTCGTCTTCGAACGGTGACTATCCGAGCGGTTGAATACGCTACGGGAAACGAGGGGATCGGTGATCGGTGGCGTCCGCGAAACCAGTCAGACGGGCGTCAGACGACGGTCGTCCTCGACCCGTCGGTCGCCCTCCCGTACCGGTGTCTCCATGCGAAATGAAGGGGTCTGACTGATCGCTGATACTGTATTTTAGCGACTAGTTACGTTCTCATCCATCGACGCGGATTTCGGAATCGCCGACGAATCGACGAATTCGTCATCGAACCGCGTCGCGTTCGGCCTCGATCAGTCCGACGTAGGCCGCGGTGACGGCGTCGAAAATCGCCTCGCCGGCCTCGGGCGTCGCTTCGCCGGGATCGCCCAGCACGCCGTTTTCGGTGATCGATTTGAACCCCTCGCTGAGCAAGCGCGCGGTGGAGATCGATCCCTCCGGCCCCGCCTCGAGTCGATCCGTTCGGACTAGTCCCTCGTCGATCGCGAGGATCACGGCGGTTTCGGCGGCTCCGGCGTGGATGACGTCCTCCTGATAGTCGACGCCGGCGTCGCGGAGGCCCTCGTTCAGCAGGGCCATGTGGTCGTCGAGGTCCGCGAGCGCGATCACGTTCGCGTCGATCTCGCGAGCGATCTCGGGCGCGACTGTCGAGACCGGCGCGAAGTTTCCGCCGTGGGTCGGCACGAGGACGACGTGCTCGAAGCCGTGGTCGTCCAGCGAGCGACAGTAGGCGCGGATCTGGTCCATCAGCGTCTCCGGCGGCACCGTGATCGTTCCCGGAAACTCCATGTGGTGGCCGGAGCATCCGGGGCGAATCGTCGGCGCCGCCAGCGCGTCACCGAGTTCCACGGCGATGCGCCGCGAGAGTTCGTCGCCGTCGAGCGTATCCATGTTCAGCGGCAGATGCGGGCCGTGCTGCTCGATCGAGCCGACCGCCACGATCGCCGTCCGCCGTCCGTTCTCGAGCGCCGTTTCGACTTCCGGCCAGGTACACTCCTCGAGGCGTACTGAACTGGGAGAAGGCATCCGCTGGTTCGGTGGAATTGGTCAATGGAAATACGTCTTTTGTTCGTGCCGTCGACGTCGACTCGGACGGTGTCCCGTCGTGCATCTCGTCAAGGCACTTATTTCTCCGGAGCCCCTTCGTTGATGTATGAAATGGCAGGCGGACTGGGGGTTACGCTTCCGGATGTTCCTGACGATGTTTCTGCTGTTCGCGCTGTACATCGTCTTCGCGGGCGTAATCGCCGCGTACATGGGTAGTTTCGTCGTCTTCGTCGTCCTCTTCGGCGGGATGTCGCTGGTCCAGTACTACTTCAGCGACACGCTCACGCTGCGGAGCATGGGCGCGAAGACGGTCTCGGCCGACGAGTATCCGGAGCTGCACGCGTCGATCGAGCGGCTCTCGCAGCAGGCCGACCTCCCGAAACCGAAAGTCGCGGTCGTCGACTCCAAGGTGCCGAACGCCTTCGCGACCGGGCGCAACCAGAAAAACGCGGCCGTCTGCGTGACGACGGGGATCATGCGGACGCTCGATAAGGACGAACTCGACGGCGTGCTCGCCCACGAACTCGCCCACGTCAAGAACCGAGACATGATGGTGATGACCATCGCCTCGTTCCTCTCGACCATCGCGTTCATGATCGTCCGCTGGGGCGCGTTCTTCGGCGGCGGTCACGGCCGCGGCCGTCAGGGCGGGGGCGGCGGTATCATCGTCGCCATCCTCGTCTCGCTGGTCGTCTGGATCATCAGCTACCTGCTCATCCGGGCGCTCTCGCGGTACCGCGAGTACGCCGCCGACCGCGGCGCGGCCGCCATCACCGGCAACCCCTCCGCGCTCGCCTCGGCGCTGCTGAAGATCTCCGGCGAGATGGACAAGGTCCCGAAGGAGGACATGCGCGAGGAGGCCGAGATGAACGCGTTCTTCATCATCCCGATCAAGTCCGGCGTCGTCGGCCGCCTCTTCAGCACCCACCCGCCGACCGAGAAGCGCGTCGAACAGCTCCGCTCGCTCGAGCGCGAACTCACTGCCTGATCGCCTGATCGACGCGCGCCGATTGTGCGTCCCGAACGCGTTCCCGTCGGACGGTCTCCGTCCCCCTCGAGCCTCCGCATGGTGGCGATTACTTAAGAGCGAGCGATCGGTGTGAGCCGGTATGGTCGAACCAATCGGCCACGTCGCGATGGCGTTGCTGTCCGCGGTGCCGGCGTGGCTCCTGTGGGGCCGTCGTCCCGCGGTCACCTTCGCCGTCCTGACGCAGGCGACGGCGCTGGTTCCCGACGTCGATCTCTACCTCCGGGAGCACTTCGGACACCCCTTGCTCCAGCACCACGGGATCACCCATACGGTGCCGTTCATGCTGGTCGTAGGTGTCGTCTTCGGCGTCGGCGCCGCGTACGCGTTGACGCCGTTCCTGAACGCTACCCGGTTGATTCACAGCGACTCGATTACGTCCGAAACGACGTTCGTGTTCACGACGGCGGCGTTCTGTGCCGGCGGTCTCAGCCACATCGCGGTGGATCTGCTCTCGGCCGAGCCGGACGCGGCGATCGCGCCCCTCTGGCCGCTGTACCGCGACGATGTCATCGTCAACATCATCGCCTACGATTCGACGCCGGTGAACCTCGGATTGATCGTCACCGCGCTCGTGATCCACGTCGCCCTCTACCGAGCCGAGCGGTATCCCTACGAGACGCGGTGGAGCGTCGGCTGATCGCGCCTCGAGCGTCGCCTCCAGAGGCCGACGGACGACGGTGCCGACGCCGGGATCGGCGAGTCGCCAACAGGAGGTTTCTAAGGGACCGCCTTCGTTGCCCTTTCTATGGGACTGGTCGACGAACTCCGCTCCGTGCTCGGCCTGCGCGCCGAGACCGACGCCAGACGCGACGCCGATCCCGAGGACCTGTTCGGGATGAGCACCGCCTACCTCACGATGGAGGCCGATCTGGGCTACGAGTCGGCCGACGTCGGCGCGCTCTGTTTCTCCGGCGTCGACTCGACGAGCTTCCGCGACGCGGTCGACGAGGTCGAGGCGATCCTCGAGGCCGGCCGCGAGGAGACCGGCACCGAGTTCTCGGTCACCAGCGACGACCACGGCTACCACTGGGTCGTCCTCGAGGACGACAATCCCGAGGACCTCATCACGAGCATGCACTTCGCCGCCGACACGTTCATCGAACACGGCTACGGCTCGCGGCTGCTCGCGGCGGTGTTCGCCTACGAGAATCGAGACGGACCGGCCTACTGGATCTACTCGTTCCGTCGCGGTCGATTCTACCCGTTCGCTCCGCGCTCGGGCCGGGAGCGCGACTCGAGCGTGGAGTTCAAACTCGAGTCGAAACTGGACGGCGAACTCGAGATCGAACGCGACAAGGACTACTGGTATCCCCTGTGGCCCAGCGAGGGCGGGACCCATCCCTGGGAGTGAGCGAGCCGACGAGCCGGCCGTCGCTCTCGCTCTCCCGTGATTCGATTGGTCAGCGCTGACGAAACGTCTCCCTCTAGCGAAACGTCCCAGCTGCCGATACCAAATTCTATTGGCATTACCGATATGCACTTCGCCACCATAGCCGAATACACGGCAGGAATCACTCCAAGCCACATCATCACCAACTGCGCCATACACCAGTTGCCCCCCCTTTTCCTGCCGCTTCCCCACCATTTCCGATAGTCACGGACTCGAGCAGTGTCGCCCCTGTCAGACCGCTCGCGTCCGTTTTTCGGCTCCCAATTATCGATCGGTATTCGGCCCAGCGCGACGGTCAGGCGGCGGACCGTCCGTGGCCGGAGTGCCTATAGCCGTGGCTCCGCATTACCGAATGATCGATGCAATGAGACGCGTTTCGAACCCGCTCGCGGGCCGGATACTCGTCGCTGCAGGGTTCCTTCTCTCGTTGTTTCACCTGACCATCGTCGTCGGCCTGCGGGCGACGTCGGCGCAGTTGCTCGTCGCAGTCCCGCCGTTCCTGTTGTCTCTGGGACTGGTCGCCGTCGGCGTCCTGCTCGCTCGAGGGCGGTTGCTCCCCGCGCAGTTCGCGGGTCGGCTGCTGGCGTGGACCTGCGCGGGCGCGCTGGCGCTCTCGGCGCTCGGCGCGTGGCTGTTCGCCGCGACCGTGGTCGGCGAGGTCTCGCTTTTGAATCCGCTCGCAGCGATGGTCAACGTCGCGACCTTCGGCGCGCTCGTCGGCCTGCTGGTCGGCGTCTACGACGTCCGGGGACTGGAGCGCCAGCGTTCGATCGAACAGCTGAATCGAATCAACGACACGCTTCGCATCGCGACGCGAGAGCTGGTGGATAAGACGGACCGGTCGGAACTCGAGCAGGCCGTCTGTGACCGGTTGAGCGAGTCCGACTCATACGAGGCCGTGTGGATCGGCCGGTACGACGAGGACGACTCCCGCGTTCGCCCCGCGGCGTGGTCGGGCTTCGACGACGAGTACTTCGAGTCGATCGACATCACCGTCGACGACAGCCCGACCGGAACCGGCGCCGGCGGGCGCGCGATCAAGACCCGTGAACTCCAGTGCGTGCCGAACGTGTTCGAGGATCCGACGATGGAACCGTGGTGGGACCTGTTGGAGATGCACGGCGTCGAGTCGCTCGCGGTCGTCCCGATCGATCACGAGGATACCGTTTACGGGTTCTTCAGCATCTACGCGGACCGCCGGAACGTGTTCGACGACCACGAACGGGCGGTGCTCGCGGAACTCGGCGAGACGATCGGTCACGCCGTCGCCTCGATCGACACGCGCGACCGCCTCGCGGAACGCGAGCGCGAACTGGCCCGACAGAACGAACGGCTGGACGCGTTCGCCGGCGTCGTCTCCCACGACCTCCGAAACCCGCTGAACGTCGCGACGGGCAACCTCGAACTCGCGCGCGAGGAACGCGACGACGAGTTCCTCCGCCGGGCCGCGGACGCGTTGGCCCGGATGGACGCCCTCATCGGCGATCTATTGACGCTCGCGCGACAGGGCAAGCTGGTCGACGACTGCACGCGCGTCTCGTTCCGACCTGTCGTCGAAGCGGCGTGGTTGATGGTCGGGTCGTCCGCGGCGGCCCTCCGGATCGACGGCGACCTCGGCGTGATCTCGTGCGACCGGGATCGACTGCAGCAGCTGCTCGAGAACCTGTTTCGAAACTCTCTGGAGCACGGCACGGCGAACGACCGGCCCGCGGCCGACGAGGGCGCCGAGAGCGCCGACCCGTCTGTGACCGTCACCGTCCGTCGGACGGACGAGGGGTTCGTCGTCGAAGACGACGGTCCCGGAATCCCGGCCGCCAGTCGACAGACGGTGTTCGAAATGGGGTACACGACGAGCGACGCGGGAACCGGGTTCGGACTCAACATCGTCCAGAGCATCGCCGAGGCCCACGGCTGGGACGTCTCGGTCGGCGAGAGCCCCGCGGGCGGGGCCCGATTCGAATTCACCGGTCTCGAGCCGACCGATTCGACGCGTAGCGGCTCTTGAGATTTCGTTCGATCCGACGAGGTCGTATCAATTAATAGCCGTCCGTTCGGTATCACCATCCAGTGAGCGACTGGAACCAGTTCAAGGGCGATCCGCAACGCTCGGGCGTCCGTCGCGACCTCGAGGGACCCGATCGCGTCACGGACGCCTGGACGGCCGACCTCGACGGTCCGCCAGGATCGCCGGTTCTCGACCGCGACACCGTCTTCGTCGGCACGCGGCGGGGCGACTGCTACGCCCTCGAGCGCGAGACCGGCCGCCGGCGCTGGACGTTCGAGACGACGGGCGGGACCGAGACGGCACCGGTCGTCGACCGCGACCGGCTCTATCTCGCCACCGGCGACGGGACCGTCCGCGCGCTCGACCCAGGGACCGGCGAGCAGCGCTGGGAGACCGACCTCGCGGGCGCGCTCGAGTCGCCGCTCGCGCTGTCCGACGGCCTGCTCTACGCCGGCCATTCGGCCGGGCTCTCGGCGCTCGAGGCCGAGACGGGCGCCCGCGTCTGGACCCACGAGACCGACGCCCCCGTCGCCGGCGCGCCGGCGGTCGATCGGGCCGCGGATCGGGCGCGGCAGGGCTGGGGAGGGGAGCGCGACGAGGCGGAGATCGACCTGCTGTCGCTCGACGACGCGGCGATGGACGAGGAGACGAGCGATCGGGATCGGGTCTACGCCGGCACCGCCGACGGAACGGTGATCGCGCTCGAGGCGGACGCCGGCGAGGAACTGTGGGACGCGCCGACCGGCGGCGCGGTCGTCGACGGCCCGACGGTCGCCGACGGACGGGTGTACGTCGCCGACGACGGCGGCACGCTAGTCGCGTTACACGCCGATACCGGGCAGTCGTGGTTCACCTACGAGATCCAGGGCTCGTTCACGTCGTCCCCGACCGTCCTCCCCGCGGCCGACGCGACGTTCGTCGGCGCCGACGACGGCTACCTCCACGTCACCGACACCACCTTCGGCCGGCGCAAACTCCGCGGCTGGCTGTTCTCGAAGAAGGGCGTCGCCCTCGACGGTCCGGTTCGCTCGAGCCCCGTCGTCGCCGGCGACGTGCTCTGTATCGGCGACGCCACCGGTTCGCTGTACGGCGTCGACGTCTCCGGCGACGCGGAGGACTGCGAGCTGGTCTGGTACGCCGACCTCGAGAGCGGGATCACGGGAACGCCCGCGCTCGGGTCCGACGCGCTGTTCGCCGGGAGCGACGACGGCCGACTCCACTGTCTCGAGCGGGCGTCCGATCGATCGACGCCGTAACCGGTCGAGCGATCGATCGCCCGGTCCGCTCTTCGCTCGTCCCTGTTTCGTCCGGATTCGTTCGCGCCATTTCTGATAAACGCACTGTCGTGTCCTCGAAGGACCCCCGCGCCTGCCCACAGTTTCACTTTCACTTCCCTGTTAACGAGGGTTTATGAGGGGTCCGGCACAAGGAGTGGATATGCCTGAAGCAGACCTCGAGACGCTCCCCGGCGTCGGACCGGCAACCGCAGACAAGCTCCACGACGCTGGCTTCGATTCCTTTCAGAGCCTCGCCGTCGCCTCTCCCTCGGAACTGTCGAACACGGCGGACGTCGGCGAGTCCACCGCGTCCGACATCGTCCGCGCGGCCCGAGACGCGGCCGACATCGGCGGCTTCGAGACCGGGTCGACCGTCCTCGAGCGACGAAACGAGATCGGAAAACTGAGCTGGCACATCGACGAGGTTGACGACCTGCTCGGCGGCGGGATCGAGACCCAGTCGATCACCGAAGTATACGGCGAGTTCGGCGCCGGCAAGTCCCAGGTCACCCACCAGATGGCCGTCAACGTCCAGCTTCCCAAGGAAGTCGGCGGCCTCCACGGCTGTGCGATCTTCGTGGACAGCGAGGACACGTTCCGTCCCGAGCGGATCGACGACATGGTCCGCGGCCTGCCCGACGAGGCCATCAACGCGACGCTCGAGGACCGCGAGATCGAGGGTTCGGCCGCCGACGAGGCCGCCGTCGACGAACTCGTCGAGGACGTCCTCGACAAGATCCACGTCGCGAAGGCGTTCAACTCCAACCACCAGATGCTGCTGGCCGAGAAGGCCAAGGAACTCGCGGGCGAGCACGAGGACTCGGAGTACCCCGTCCGCCTGCTCTGCGTCGACTCGCTGACCGCCCACTTCCGCGCCGAGTACGTCGGCCGTGGCGAACTCGCGGACCGACAGCAGAAGCTCAACAAACACCTCCACGACTTAGACAAGGTCGGCAACCTCTACAACTGCGCCGTCATCGTCACTAATCAGGTCGCCTCGAACCCCGATTCGTTCTTCGGCGACCCGACCCAGCCGATCGGTGGCAACATCCTCGGCCACAAGTCCACGTTCCGGATCTACCTCCGCAAGTCCAAGGGCGACAAACGGATCGTTCGCCTGGTCGACGCGCCGAACCTCGCCGACGGCGAGGCCGTTATGCGCGTTCAGGACGAAGGGCTGAAGCCGGAGTAACGCGCGCGCTGCGGTTCGATTTTTTCGACCGGATCACTCGGGCGACTCGAGCGAGACGCTGATCGTCTCGTCGCCGTCGCGGTCGACGTCGGCTGCGAAATTCGACCATCGACTATTCTGTGACCACCTCTAGAGTGCGATCGGGATGATGCGCCGTATCGATCCGCTGCTACCCTCGATCCTGCTCCGTCCACCCCGCCATTCTTGTGAACTGGAGAATGTGTTCGCCGCCTCGCCGTGTCACTGGGCTCTTCTGAGACCGTCTACCGTCGGATATCTGGCTATTCAGCGCATCCGGCATATATTTTAGGTTGACCTAAAAACCGGAGCGCTTTTATCGGTTTAGGTTGGCCTAAAGGTCGTATGGCAGTCCTGAAATATCAACCGGATCGAATCGGAAACCGACCGGCAACGCGAGGTGCAGGGCCGTGATCGGCGACGACCCCGACGCGGAGGGCCTCCTCGCACAGCAGGCCCGCCGGGAGTCGAACGCGCGAACCTATCCGCGGTCGCTGCCGCTCGCGATCGACCGCGCCGAGGGCGCCGTCCTCGAGGACGTCGACGGGAACGAGTACGTCGACTGTCTCGCGGGGGCGGGAACGCTCGCGCTCGGGCACAACCACCCCGCAGTCGTCGAGCGGATGGAGGAGCTGCTCGAGCGCGACCGGGCGGTCCACACGCTCGACCTGACGACGCCGGTGAAAGAGCGGTTCGTCGACCGACTGCTCGAGAGCCTCCCCGACGAGTTCGCCGCGAACGCGAAGGTCCAGTTCTGTAGTCCGGCGGGGACGGACGCCGTCGAGGCCGCGATGAAACTCGTCAAGACGGCCACGGGCAACCGATCGATGCTGGCGTTCCAGGGCGGGTATCACGGGATGACCAACGGCGCGCTCAGCCTGATGGGAGACACGGCGGCGAAGGAGCCGATTCCGGGGCTGATGCCGGACGTTCATCACCTCCCCTATCCTCACGCCTACCGCTGCCCGTTCGGGCTGGGCGGCGAGGACTGCTGGCGGACGAGCGCCGAGTACGTCGAGCGCACGCTCTCGAACCCCGACAGCGGGATCGTCGATCCCGCGGGGATGATCGTCGAGCCCGTGCAGGGCGAGGGCGGCGCGGTGCCGGCGCCCGCCGAGTGGCTCCGGGAGATGCGCCGCGTCACCCGCGAGCGCGATATCCCGCTGATCGTCGACGAGATTCAGACCGGGCTCGGACGCACGGGCGAACTGTACGCGGTCGAGCACGCCGACGTCGTCCCCGACGTGATGACCCTCTCGAAGGCCGTCGGCGGCGGCCTCCCCCTCTCGGTCGTCGTCTACGACGAGTCGCTCGACGTCTGGGAGCCCGGCGCCCACGCCGGCACGTTCCGGGGCAACCAGCTCGGGATGGCCGCCGGCGTCGCCACCATCGAGCACGTCCTCGAGAACGACCTCGACGATCGCGCCGCCGAGATGGGCGACCGGCTGCGAGGCCACCTCGAGGAGACGGCCGCGACCTTCGACGTCGTCGGCGACGTCCGCGGGCGCGGGCTCATGCTCGGGATGGAACTCGTCGATCCCGACGGGGAGCCCGACTCGCTGGGCCACTACCCCGCCGACGGCGACCTCGCGTCGGCGGTCCAGTCGGAAGCGTTCGACCGCGGACTGATCGTCGAGACCGGCGGCCGACACAGTAGCGTCGTCCGGTTCCTGCCCCCGCTGACGATCTCGAAATCGCAGATCGACGCCGTCGGCGAGATCGTTCACGAGAGCGTGCGTGCGGTCGTCGCCGACGACCGCGCGCCCGCGGAGGTGACGACGTGACGGGCCAGCGCAGTGCGGTCGGCCGGGATCAGTCCCGCGTCGACGAGACCGACCCGACGCCACCGGCGACGGCCGCGACCGCCTTCCTCGGCGGGTCGGACGGCAACGCCGCGTACCGGGACGCGATCGAGCGGGCGCGGGACGTCCTCCTCGAGTCGTTCGCGACGGCCGAGGGCCCATACGCCGGAACCGACCACGGGACGCTCCGCGAGCGGATCGCCGCCCTCCAGGTCGTCCCCGACGACGGGTCGTCGATCGAGGACGCCCTCGAGACGGTCGCCGACGAGGTGCTCGCGGACTCCGTCCGCGTCCACGATCCGGGCTGTGTCGCCCACCTCCACTGTCCGCCGACGGTCCCGGCGCTGGCCGCGGAGCTGTTGCTGTCGGGAACGAACCAGTCGATGGACTCGTTCGACCAGGCGCCCGCGGCCTCCGTGCTCGAGGAGCGGGTCGTCGACGCGTGCTGTGACCTGTTCGGCTATCCGACCGGCGCCGACGGCGTCTTCACGGGCGGCGGCACGGAGTCGAACTTCCTCGGGCTGCTGTTGGCTCGCGATCGGTACTGCGAGCGGCAGTTCGACCGCGACGTGCAGGCGGCGGGGATCGGACCCGAAGCGGCGTCCGACCTCCGCCTCCTCTGCTCGGACGCCGCCCACTTCACCGCCGAGCAGGCCGCCCACCACCTCGGGCTCGGCGAGGACGCGGTCGTCACGGTCCCGACCGACGACCGCCGTCGGATCGACCTCGAGGCACTAGACGAGACGCTCGAGCGCCTCGAGGCCGACGGTCGCCACCCGTTCGCGATCGTCGGCACGGCCGGGACGACCGACTTCGGCAGTATCGACCCGCTCGAGGCGCTGGCGGACCGCGCCGCCGAGCGCGACCTGTGGCTCCACGTCGACGCCGCCTACGGCGGGGCGTGCGCCATCAGCGACCGGCTCCGGCCGAAACTCGAGGGGATCGATCGCGCCGACTCCATCGCCGTCGACTTCCACAAGCTGTTCTACCAGCCGATCGGCTGCGGGGCCTTCCTGCTCCGCGACGGCGATCGCTACCGACACCTCGAGCGCAACGCGGCCTACCTCAACCCCGAGCGCGACGACGCCGCCGGGGTGCCGAACCTCGTCTCGAAGTCGACCCGGACCACCCGCCGGTTCGACGCGCTGAAGCCGTTCGTGACGTTCAACGCCCTCGGCCGGACCGGCGTAGCCGACTGCGTCGAGTACGTCTGCGAGCTGGCCGACGCGGTCGCCGCCGAGATCCGGGCCGAACCGGCGCTGGAGCTGTGCTGTGACCCCGAACTGAGCGCGGTGGTCTTCCGGTATCGGCCGGACAGCGGCTCCGACTCTCTTCCCACCGCCGCCGTCGACCGCGTGAACCGGGCGATCCGCGACGAACTGCTGGCCGACGGCGAGGCCGTCCTCGCCCGCACCGAGGTCGACGGCACCGCCGCGCTGAAGCTCACGCTCCTGAACCCGCGAACGACGCTCTCGGACCTCCGCGACGTCCTCGAGGCGGTCGTCGACCGCGGCGAGGCGCTCGAAGCCGACCGAGAGGTGATCGATTCCGCATGACTCCACGACAGACGACACCCACGACCGACGAGCGCGTCGTCGACGCGACGCGAGTCGCGCGCGACGCCACGCTGCACAGCTTCCTGAACTGCTACTGCCACGAGACCGGGACCGGCGAGTTCGTCCCCGCCGCGGACGCGCCGATCGACCGCTCACCGGCGAGCGGGCTCGTCCTGCGGTTCTCGCTGCCGAATCAGGGGATCGACTGCTTCGTCCCCGTCGAGTATCGGTCTCCGACGGGTCGCCACCTGTTCGATCTGCCCGCGTACTACCGCGCCGGAGCCGGCGCGGGCACGGTCGATCCGGACGGCACCGACCTCGAGGCCGCCGGCGAGCCGGTCGAACTCGACTACGCCACGCTCGCGACGCTCGCGACGAAGGAACTCGAACTCGCGCGCGGCGCCGACCCGAACCGCGACGACCTCGTCGAGCGGGTCGTTCGCTCCTGTCGGAACGTCGAGCGGTACGTCGACGCCCGCGCGGGCGACGCGGACGTCCTGTACGGAACGGACTTCACCTTCCGCGAGGCCGAGCAGTCGCTGGTCTTCGGCCATCTCCAGCATCCGACGCCGAAGAGCCGCCGGGGGATGGAGCGCGACGCCGAGCGCTACGCTCCGGAACTCGAGGGCTCGTTCCCGCTGCACTACGTTCGAGCCGACCCCTCGATCGTCGAGAGCGAGTCGGCTCGCGACGGCTCCGCCGCATCGTGGGTTCGCGAGACGCTACGCGACGATCCGGCCGTTCCGGAGTCGGTCCGCGAGTCTCTCGCGGACGACGACGTGCTCCTGCCCGTCCACCCGTGGCAGGCCGAGCGGCTGTTCGAGCGGCCCGAAGTGCAGGACCTCGTCTCGGCGGGGAAACTCGAGTCGCTGGGTGAACTGGGACGGGAGTTCTACCCGACGACATCCGTGCGGACGCTGTACGCGCCCGACTCGCCGTTCATGGTCAAGGGATCGCTCGCCGTCGAGATCACCAACTCGCTGCGGACGAACAAGCGGCCGGAGCTCGAGCGCGGGGTCGCGATCTCGGACCTGCTGGCGACCGAGCTCGGCGACGATCTGTCGGATCGGTTCCCCGACTTCGACGTGGTCCGGGACCCGGCCTACCTGACGATCGATCCGGACGCGCTGGGCGTCGAGGACGACGAATCGGGCTTCGAGGTCGTCCTCCGGGAGAACCCCTTCCGGGGCGAGGACGCCCGCCGGGCGACGCCCGTCGTCGCGCTCTGTCAGGACGCGATCGGGGACGGCCGCTCCCGCCTCGGTCGCATCGTCGCCTCGATCGCCGAGCGCGAGGGCCGCGACGCCGCCGCCGTCAGCGAGGAGTGGTTCCGCCGCTACCTCGAGATCTCGGTGCGGCCGCTGCTGTGGCTCTACCTCGAGCGGGGGCTCGGCCTCGAGGCCCACCAGCAGAACAGCGTCCTCTCGCTGGACGAGGCCGGCTACCCCGACGAGTTCCGCTATCGAGACAATCAGGGGTACTACTTCCCCGAGAACGCCTACGACCGGATCGAGGCGATCGCTCCGGGAATCGGCGAGCGGGCCGGCAGCGTCTGCCCCGACGCGGTCGCCGACGAGCGGATCCGCTACTACGTCGTGCTCAACAACGCCCTCGGCGTGATCAACGCCTTCGGGACCGCGGGACTGGTCGACGAAGGGCGGCTGCTCGCCGTTCTCCGCGAGGAACTCGAGTCGCTCCGGGAGTTCGACCGTCCCGGGACGTCGATCCTCGACCCGCTGCTCGAGTCCGAAACGGTGCCTCGCAAGGCGAACCTGCTGACCCGCTTTCGCGGCCTGGACGAACTCGAGGCGCCGTCGCTCGACGAGCAGTCGGTCTACGCCGACGTGCGGAACCCGCTCGTCGACCCGCCGGAAGACGAGTCCGCCGACGCGGTCGACTCGCCGGACGCGCCGGAGCCGGAGGTGGGCCGATGACGGCGCGAGAACCGACTCGCGGCCCGCACGCGACGGTCGTCTCGGAGTACGACTTCGAGTACTACGACGAGACGATCGACCGCCACATCGGGTTCCGGCGGGTCTCGCTCGAGCGCGACCTCGGCCGGCTGCACGCGTGGCTGGGCTCGGACCACGTCAAGCCCTACTGGGATCTCGACGAACCGCTGCCGGAGTTCCGCGAGACGCTCCGGGAGAAGCTCGCGGACGACCACCAGACGCTGTACATCGGCTGTCTCGATCACGTGCCGATGAGCTACTGGGAGCGCTACTGGGCCGCCGAGGACGACCTGGCGGCGTACTACGACGCCGAGCCGGCCGATCAGGGGTTGCACGTCTTGATCGGCCCGCCGGAGTACCTCGGCGAGGGCTACGCGACGCCGCTGTTCCGGGCGATGATGGCCCTCCAGTTCAGCCACCCCGAGACCGATCGGGTCGTCGGGGAGCCCGACGCCCGCAACGAGGCGGTCCTGACGGTCGCCGAACGCTGTGGCTGTGAACGCCGGCGTCAGTTCGAGTTCCCCGAGGAGGAGAAGACGGCGACACTCATCGTCTGTCCCCGCGAGCGGTTCGAACGCGAGGTCTGGCCGCCGACTGCGACCGCGGAGGGTGCGGACGCGCGACCGCCCGAGGTGAGCGACGATGACTGAGGACGACGTCTCCATCCCCGTTACCGACAGCCCCGATGGCGATGCGACCACTGCCGACGGTGACGCTCCCGATACCGTCGGCGGCGACGACAGCGACACCGTCGTCGGCGACGACGTCTCCGACACCGTCATCGACCGCGGCCGCTACGACGTCCTCGGCGTCGGCCTCGGGCCGTTCAACCTCGGACTCGCGGCGCTGCTGGACGGTGCAGACGCCGACCCCGACCCCGACCTCGAGGCGCTCTTCCTCGAGCGCGAACCCGAGTTCGCCTGGCACGAGGGGATGCTGATCGAGGGCGTCACGCTCGAGGTGCCGTTCCTCGCGGACCTGGTGACGATGGCCGATCCCACCAACCCCTACAGCTTCCTCAACTACGTCCGCGAGCGGGATCGCATCTACGAGTTCTACTTCTACGAGACGTTCCAGATTCCCCGCCGCGAGTACGACGACTACCTGCGCTGGGTCGCCGAGACGGTGCCGACGACGCGGTTCGGCCGGGAGGTGACGAGCGTCGAGTACGAGGCCGCGGACGCGGGTGCCGGACGGGACGGTGCCGACGCGGCCGACGGCGGGACGTTCGTCGTCGAGGCCGTCGCCCCCGAGACGGGCCAGCGCTACCGCTACCGGGCCGACGACCTCGTCATGGGCGTCGGCTCCCGGCCCGCGCTGCCGGAGTTCGCCCGCGACCACGCCGGCGGGGACGCCCCGCTGTTCCACACCGCCGACTACCTCGAGCGCCGCGCGGACGTCCTCGAGGCCGACTCGATCACCGTCGTCGGCTCCGGACAGAGCGCCGCCGAGGTCGTCCTCGACCTGCTCGAGCGCCAGTCCGCCCGCGAGTTCCGACTCGACTGGCTGACTCGCTCGGACGGCTTCTTCCCGATGGAGTACTCGAAGCTCGGGCTCCAGCACTTCACGCCCGAGTACACGGAGTACTTCTACGACCTGCCGCAGTCGCGAAAGGACGACCTGCTGCCCGAGCAGGACCTGCTGTACAAGGGGATCGATCCCGAGACCAGCGAGCGGATCTACGACACCCTCTACGAGCGCTCGATCGGCGACCGCGACCCCGACTTCGGCATGCTCGCGACGACCGAAGTGCTCGATATCGAGCGCCTCGAGGGCAGCTACTGGCTCGAGTGCGAACAGCGCCAGCAGGACCATCGGTTCGCCCTCGAGACCGACGCCGTGATCTTCGGAACGGGCTACCAGCGGCCGACGCCGACGTTCCTCGAGCCGATCGCCGACCGGATCGCGTTCGACGACCGAGGCCGGTTCCGCGTGAGCGAGGACTACCGGCTCGAGGGGGAACTCGGCGGGGCGGACGATGCCGGCGGCCGGATATTCGTCCAGAACGCCGAGATGCACACGCACGGCGTCGGAACGCCGGACCTCGGGCTGGGCTGTTACCGGAACGCGGTCATTATCGATCGGCTCGCCGGCCGCGAGGTGTACCCGATCGATCGGGACACCGTCTTCCAGGATTTCGACGTCGAACAGTTCGCCGACCACGCGCCGGTTCGCACCGACGCGCCGCGATCGCCGTCACTCGACACGGAGTAATTCATGCAGAACCCACGACACGACACCGAGACGGAGTACGGACTCGACGGAATCGACACGCTGGACGACGTGCTGACCGAAGACCGCTGGACCGACGTCGGGCAGGAGTTGCTCGCGAAAATCCTGCGGGAATTCACCTACGAGGACCTCATCGAGCCCGAAGCGGTCGACGACGCTTCAGCGGGCGAGTGGACCACCTACGAGATCCATCTCGAGGGGACCCGCTACCGCTTCGCCGCCGTCGAGCGGTTCTGGGACTCCGTCAGCGTTCGCGTCGATTCGATCGAGCGCGACGCCGGCGACGGGTTCGAGCCCGCCGACGACCCGCTCCAGTTCGTCGCCGACCTCGAGCCGACGATCGACATGGACTCGATCACGGCCAGCCACCTCGTCCGCGAGTACACGAACACGCTGCTCGCGGACGCCCACATCGACGCCGAGGACGGACAGACCGACGAGTCGGTCCTCGACATGTCCTACGCCGAGATCGAAGGCGAGATGACCGGCCACCCGTGGCTCACGTTCAACAAGGGCCGGGTCGGCTGGGGGTACGACGACTACCGCGACTACGCGCCCGAGCGCGCCGAGCCGATCCGCCTCTCGTGGTGTGCCGTCTCGCGCGAGGCGGCCGAGTTCGTCAGCGTCGAGGGGCTCGATCACGAGTCGCTGCTCGAGTCGGAACTCGGGAGCCGCTACGGGCGGTTCCGCGAGGAACTCGAGGACCGCGGGCTCGACCCCGACGACTACCTCTTTCTGCCGGTCCACGACTGGCAGTGGGAGAACGCCATCGTCCCGCTGTTCGGCAAACAGCTCGCGACGGACGAGATCGTGCCGCTGGGCGACGGGCCGGACGAATATCTGCCCATGCAGTCGATCCGGACGTTCGTCAACGCCGACGAGCCGACCAAGCACAACGTGAAGCTCCCGATGCAGATCATCAACACGCTCGTCTGGCGCGGGCTCCCCGGCGAACGGACCGAAGCCGCGCCGCTGGTCACGGAGTACGTGAAGGACGTTCGCGACTCCGACCCGTTCCTGCGCGACGAGTGCGAGGTCGTCCTGCCCGGCGAAATCGCGGGCGTGAACTTCGATCACCCGACGTTCGACGCGCTCGAGGCCCCGGCCTACCAGTACAACGAACTGCTGGGGACCGTCTGGCGCGAGAGCGTCACGGACCTGATCGACGACGGCGAGCGCGCGATGACCCTCTCGTCGCTGCTGCACGTCGAGGACGGCGAACCCGTGCTCTCGAAGCTGGTCGCCCGCTCCGACCTCGAACTCGACGAGTGGCTCGAGGAGCTGTTCGCCACGATGCTCCCGCCGCTGCTACACTACCTCTACCGGTACGGAACCGCGTTCTCGCCCCACGGGGAGAACACGATCCTCGTCCTCGAGGACGATCGGCCGTCCCGGCTCGCCGTCAAGGACTTCGTCGACGACGTCAACGTCGCCGAGGCGCCCCTCGAGGAGCTCCGGGATCTGCCCGACGACCTCGAGGAGGTCCTGCTGTCCGTGCCGCCGGAAGAACTGCGCCTGTTCGTCGTCTACGGGCTGTTCGTCGGCGTCTACCGGTACCTCGCGGACCTGCTCGCCCACCATCACGACTACTCGGAGGAACGGTTCTGGGGGCAGGTCCGGGCTGCGATCGAGGACTACCACGAGCGGTTCCCCGAGCTCGAGGACCGGTTCGAGCTGTTCGACCTGCTCGAGCCGACGTTCCCGAAGCTGACGCTGAATCGCAACCGGATCGTCGACTTCGGCTACGGCGACCTCACCGAGCGGCCCCACGCGATCGAGCACGGCACCGTGCCGAACCCGCTGGCCGAAGTCGACCCCGAGCGGTGACCTGACGCCGAACGCGCCGCTCATCGGCTGCGTATTCGACCCGGACGAGTTACACGGTATCGAGGCGCGGACTCCGGCTTAGCAGGGAATGCTGGACGAGTGGTGTGCGGCGCGTAGCGCCGCAAGTACGCGATCGGGGAGTGAACCGATCCGTAAGCGAAGCGAGCGAGTCCGAGCGGAAAAAGGTGGGTCTCAGTCCTCGGTCGTCGTCTTCTCGACGTCGAGTTCGCCCTGATAGATCTCCGCGCCGTCCTGGGCGACCTTTTCCGCCAGAACGGCACACTTGATCCGCATCGGCGAGATGTCGACCCCGAGCATGTTGACGACGTCGTCGCGGTCCATCTCCTGGAGCTCCTCGAGGGTCTTCCCTCGAAGCTCCTTCGAGAGCATGCTCGCGGAGGCCTGGCTGATCGCACAGCCGTCGCCCTTGAACGCGACGTGTTCGATCGTCTCTTCGTCGTCGTCGAGCTTGACGTCCATGCGAATCTCGTCGCCACACATCGGGTTCTCGCCGACGTGGGTGAACGTCGGATCCTCGAGCTCCCCGTAGTTCCGGGGGTTCTTGTAGTGGTCGAGGATCTGCTGTCGGTACATATCCGAGCCCAGTCCCATTGTTATCCCTGAATAGACGCGAGAGTTGTAAAAGGGTTCCGGGGCCGACGGCGCTCCGGTATCGAGAGGTGGTCTGTACCGCGATCGCGGACGGACACCGATCGGCGGACGCGTCGCTGGAGTCGGTGCAGTCCGCCCTCGACGAACGCCCCATCGACCGCGGAAACGGTTGATGGTCGATACCGCTACGGCGATCCCTGGTCGACGGGGGGATTGAGGTAGCAGGCATCGACGATCACGAGCGCGCCGATAGTCGCCGCGACGAACATCGCGTGCACTACCGGCAGGCGCAGAACGTGTGCCGCGACCAGTGCAACCGTGAACACGACCGGCACGATCCCCAGCAGGAGGTCGTACCGGCTGGCCTCGGCGAGAACGTCGACCAGGGTCTCGAACGGATCCCGTCGGGGGCGACCGATCGTACTCTCTTGCATCGTTCTCACCTCGGCACCGCCTAGTACCGGTGCGATCCTCAAAAACCCTACGCGAGTTTCTTGTTGTTCCCGAACTGACGGCTCGAGGGACGGTCCGTCTGACTCAGCGCTCGCCGGTCAGTTCCGCGTCGAACTGCGCGACGTAGTCGCGAACGAACTCGGCGCGATCGGTCGCGAGCTCCCGGCCGACGTCGGTGTACATGCGCTCGGGCAGCTTGAGGAGCTTCTTAGAGAGGTGATTGTACTGCGTGGCCCCGGCGGTCGTCTCGTCGTCGGCGACCGGTATCGCGGGATCGTGGATCGGCTCGCCCAGCGCGCCGCCGTGGGCGAAGGTGCGAGCGATCCCGACCGCCCCGAGCGCGTCGAGGTCGTCCGCGTCGCTGACGATCTCGGCCTCGAGGGTCTCTGGCTCGATTTCGTTCGAATAGCGGTGGGCGCGCACGCAGTGTGCGACGGCGTCGATGGTCGCCGGGTCGGCGCCGCCGTCCTCGAGGATGCGACCCGCCTCTTCGGCGCCCCACGTCGCGTGGTCGTCGATCTCGCCGCTGGCCTCCTTCTCCCGGCCGATATCGTGGAGATAGACGGCGAGTGTGACGACCTGGCCGTCGATTTCGTCGGTCGGGTACCGGTCGAGCAGCGTCTCCGCGAGCGTCTCGACGCGCTGAACGTGGTGCCAGTCGTGAGCCGGCGGGGCGCCCTCGAAGTAGCTGCGAGCGCGGGTGCGGACTGCCTCGAGCATGGCCGTCGTGTTTCGGTACCGATCGAATAAGCGCTCCGTTCGCAGGTGACGGACGCTCAGATGTACGTTACCAGTCTTCCTTCGGACTCTAGACCGATCCGTCGCGAAAGCGCTCGATCGGCGCGTCGGTGATCTCGTCGTAATCGTCGTCGCTACCCACCAGCAGCGTCGCATCGACGTGCGCTGCGGTCGCTAACGCGAACGAGTCGCCGAGTGCGGGATTGTACTCGAGAACGTGTTCGGACGCGTCGATCCAGACCGGTTCGACGTCGACCGGTTCGAGTCCGAGGTCGAACAGCCACTCGAGATACTCGTCGGCGACGTCGCGGTCATACTTGCGAGCGAGGATATACCGGACTTCGGAGAGGTTCACCCGACTGCTGTAGCCGTCGGCATCTTCGATACCGACTGCGTCGAGGAATTCCGCGACAGCCGACGCGCCCGGTTCGTCAGCGGCGTGTGCGACCAACGGTTCGGCGTCGAAGACGATGCGATCGGGGACCGTCGTCATTGCTCCGACGAAAACCGCTCGTCTCGAGCGGACGTATCCTGAGCCCGTTTCTCTCGAAGAAGTTCGGTAGCGGGGGTGTCGGTCGACGCCTCACTTCGTGCAGCGAAGCCCTGCATTTCGCTCGCGGATCGGACCTGTTCGACGATGACCTCGCCGTCTTCAGTCTCGCGGAACAGTGCTTTCCCCGGGGCGTCGATGCCGAGTTTTTCCCGGAATCGCTTCGGAATCGTCGCCTGACCGTGCTTGGAGACCGAAACGATCTCTTTTTCAGAGTCCGTCGAGGATTCAGACTTATTCATTATTCATAGCTATTCACGCCTCATAAGTAAGTGTTACCCGTCAGCCACGAGAACGACCCGACTCGCTGAACGGGTTCCTGTCAGTGGAGCGCTAGCCCGTTCCGTCATAGACGACTGCCAGTCCTATCGAGACCGATCTCAGAGGGATTTCCGCATACACGTGGCCGACGCGGGGCAGAGTTCCCTGAACTCGGACGTCCTTCGAATCGCGGCCGGTGCGTCGCTTCGCTCGAGTTCCTCGTAGCCGCGACCGGCGAAGAACCCGGCGGCGGTCGTCGTGAGCAGGTACAGCGTCTCGAGACCGTCGATTCGAGCTCGCCGTTCCAGCGCGTCACAGAGCGTCGTTCCGTACCCCTTCCCGCGCGCCGAGCGCTCGACGACGACCGACCGAAGCAGTCCGTCGGTGCCGTAGCGCTCGAGGCCCCCGATGCCGATCCGGTCGTCCCCGTCGTAGGCGACGTAGAACCGCGCGGATGACGTTCGGACGTCCGCCGAGGGGAGGTCGTTCTCGGCGAGCAGGGTTTCGATGTCCTCGAGTGCGCTCTCGTCGGCCCGTTGAAGCGTGAGGGGCGCCCCGGACATGTTCCTGCCAATGGTTTGAATCGAGTAATAGCTTCGCGAGTCCGGATTCCGTTTAGCGTATCGGTGGTTTTCTCGAGCGCTCTGCCCATCGTGGCACCAGGGAGTTGCCACGCCCTCCCCAGCCGATTCGCTCGTTCGCGGGCTCACTCGCTCATCCCTCGCACGGGTTCGTGCCGCGGTTCACAGCAGTTCACCGCGGCACAGCGCGCGCCACTGCACGTGGACTGGTTTCCGCCGCTGCCGCTATCCGGTTCGAGTCGTAGAATCGTGTCCGCGACGCAGTTCGTCGGATTCGAACGGACGGGAGCGAAGAACCCGCGAAACCGTCCCGCAGTCAGCAGTCGTTTACGCGAACAGCTCGCGCGCGTCCTCGAGCGCTGCGACCAGCTTGTCGACCTCTTCGCGCGTGTTGTAGACGTAGAACGACGCTCGAGTCGAGGCCGGCACGCCCAGCTTGTCGTGGAGCGGCTGGGTACAGTGGTCGCCCGCGCGGACGGCGATGGTGTGGTCGTTCATGATCGAGGCGAGGTCGTGGGCGTGGACGCCCTCGACGTTGAAGCTGACCAGTCCGCCGCGGTCGGGACCCGGTTCGGGGCCGTAGATCTCGACGTCCTCCTCGCCCTCGAGTTGCTCGTAGGCGTAGCGAGCGATCTCCTCCTCGTGGGCCTGGATCCGTTCCATCCCGATGTCCTCGAGCCAGTCGATGGCGGCCTCGAGGCCGACGGCTTCGGCGATCTGGGGCGTCCCGGGTTCGAACTTCCAGGGGAGGTCGCCCCAGGTGGAGTCCTCGAAGGTGACCTTCCGGATCATGCCGCCGCCGTAGAGGTAGGGCTCCATCGCCTCGAGCAGGTGCTGTTTCCCGTAGAGGACGCCGATCCCGGTAGGGCCGGCCATCTTGTGGCCCGAGAAGGCGTAGAAGTCGGCGTCGATCTCGGCGACGTCGACGGGACGGTTGGGGACCGCCTGCGCGCCGTCGATAAAGGAGAGCGCGTCGTGCTCGTGGGCGAGGTCGGTCAGTTCGGCGACGGGGTTGACCGTGCCCAGCGTGTTCGAGACGTGGACCGCCGAGACGATGGCGGTGTCGTCGGTGATGAGCTCGCGGGCGTGATCCATGTCGAGGCGCTGGTCCTCGTCGATCCGGATGTACTTCACGTCGGCGCCGGTGCGCTTGCCGATCTGTTGCCACGTGACCAGCGAGGCGTGGTGTTCCATCTCCGTGAGGACGATCTCGTCGCCGGGGCCGAGCTCGTTCAGGCCCCACGCGTAGGCGATCAGGTTCTCGCCCTCGGTCGTGTTCTTCGTGAAGATGACCTCCTCGCGGCCCTCGGCGTTGATGAACTCGGCGACGCGGTCGTGGGCCTCCTCGTACATGATGGAGGCCTCCTGACTGAGGTGGTGGATCCCTCGGTGGATGTTCGCGTTGGACTCGCGGTAGTAGTCGCTCATCGCGTCGACGACCGAATCGGGGGTCTGGGTCGTCGCCGCGTTGTCGAGGTAGACGACCTGCTGGCCGTCGAACTCGCGCTCGAGGATGGGGAACTCGTCGCGAATCGCTCCGACGTCGAGCGACTCGAGGTTCTGTTGACTCATTGTCTCTCCGGAGGGTCCCCAGACAAAACACTCCTTCGGTCGAGGCACTCGAAGCCGTCGTCTCGGACGCCAGACGCGGTGTGAAAAACGGAAAGCGGGAAACGGTGGATAGTGGACGGAGTGGTGGAAGCGGTGGTCGGTGGGAGTGGTGGGTAGGTGGGTGGGTGGGTGCCTCGGCAGGGGTGCGCTCAGATCGTCCAGTATCCCGCCCTGCCATTTCCGTGTTCTCGACCGATCGGCATATCGGTGTCTCCAAACTGTTTTGGTAATGTTGTCTAACTTATTATGGCGGTGTGTGGATACCATCCTCCCGGGAAGAATTCACCCGGTAGTCGGCTCGGAACGGACGTATTCGTCCCGGCCGGTCGTCGAACGCGAGACGATCGGCGCGAACGAGTCGTCCCCTCGATACCGCCGACACGGTCGACGCCTCGCAACGTCCACGGAGGCCTCGAGACCGTCAGAACCGCTGCATGCGCAGTAACTGGGCGTGGAGCGTCGTTCCGACCTCGAGGACGTTCGCCTCGTCGATAAACCCCTCCTCGATGGCGAGTTCGACGGCGCGCGTGCCGACGATGTTGGCGACGGCCGCCCGCGAGAGGCTGTCGACGACGGCGCTCTCGTCGGCGGTCTCGCCGCCGTAGAACTCCTCGGTGACGGTCAGCGAGATCTCGTCGCTCTCGAAGGTCTCCCCGAGGACGTCCTCGTCGCAGACCGCGACGAGCAATCCCTCCTGTGTCTCCCGTTCGTTGACGAGCATTCGTTACTCGAGCCGCCAGTCTTCCTCGTCGCGGTCGGACGCCTGACCGGGGTCGGCCATGTCGAACCCGTCCTGTCGGCCCTGCCGGCGCTGGGGCTGGGACTGAGACTGAGATCGGGGGTCGCCGAGGGACTCGCCTTGCATCTCCCTGCGCTCCTCCATCACGCGCTGTTCGGCGCGCTCGCGCATCTCGATGGCCTCGTCGGCGATCTCCTCGGCCTCGTCGTACTCGCCCAACTCCTCGAGGATCTCGGCCTTTTCCTCTAAGATCTTCGAGTTGCGCATGCCCAGTCGAATCGCGTTGTCGATGCAGTGCAGCGCCTCCTCGGCCAGTCCGCGCTCGGAGAGGAAGAACGCGCGGTTGTACCACCCCTCGGCGAACCGGTCGTCGATCTCGACGGCGCGCTCGGCGTGGTCCAGCGCCTGCGAGGTCTCGCCGAACTCCCAGAGCGCGTACGCGAGATTCGTCTCCGCGGTCGCCGCGTGCTCGCTCGAGTCGTCGATGTTGATGGCCTCGCGGTGGGCACCGATCGCCGCGTCGTACTCCTCGAGTTCGGCGTGGGCGACGCCCTTGTTCACCCACGCCTCCTGCTCTACGCGCTCGTCCTCGGCGAACTGGGCGGTCCGCTCGAAGGCGTCGGTGGCCTGCTCGTAGCGGTTGATCTGCATGTAGTTCAGGCCGACGTCGAGCAACTCCTCGGCGTCGACGTCGTCCTTGGCGATGTTCTGGTCGTCGAGCGTGTCGGTGACGACCCGCGAGTCGACGGGGTCGACCTTTCCCGGATCGACGGCCAGTTCCGGCGGGTCCAGATCGAACTCCTCGTAGGCGTCGTCGAATCCGTCGCCGTCGGAGAATCGGTGATCGCCCTCGCGATCGCCTTCTCGGTCAGTCATTGTCGGAAACTAGCGGTGACGACTGTTAAGGGCTGCGACCTCGGGAGTGGCCGATATATTACCGTCGAATTCACCGAATATAAAGAGCTATAAAATAGTTATACTACTAACAATATATGGCTGCAATAACGGTCGAGAACGTCTCGAAGCGGTACGGGACCGTGACGGCGCTCGATCGCGTCGATCTGACGGTCGACGAGGGCGAGATCTTCGGCTTCCTCGGCCCCAACGGTGCGCGGGGAAGTCGACGCTGATTAACGTCTTCCTCGACTTCGCTCAGCCGGACACCGGTCGGGCGGCGATCTTCGGGCACGACTGCCAGGCGGAGTCCGTCGCGGCCAAGTCCCGTATGGGCGTCCTCCCGGACGGGTACACCGTCTACGACCGACTGACCGGCCGCCAGCACGTCGAGTACGCGATCGAGGCGAAAGACGCCGACGTCGAACCGATGGCCGTTCTCGATCGGGTCGGCATCCGCGACGCGGCCGACCAACGGGCCGGCGGCTACTCGAAGGGGATGGCTCAGCGGCTCGTCCTCGGCATGGCGTTGGTCGGCGAACCGGACCTGCTCGTCCTCGACGAGCCCACCAGCGGTCTCGACCCGCACGGGATCAAGCAGATCCGCACCGTCATCCGGGAGGAACGCGAGCGCGGCGCGACCGTCTTCTTCTCGAGTCACATCTTGGAACAGGTCGAGGCGGTCTGTGACCGCGTCGGCATCCTCTACGACGGCGAACTCGTCGCGACGGACACGATCGAGGGGCTGCGCCGGTCGGTCGGCGGTGCGACGAAGCTGTTGATCACGGTCGACCGCGTCGACGAGAGCGACCTCGAGGCGGTCGAATCCCTCGCGGGCGTCGAGCGCGCCTGGCCGAACCCGGAGGCCGACCGGGTCGAGGTGACCTGTTCGAACGACGCCAAGATGGACGTGCTGGTCGCGCTCAACGAGTCCGGAGTCGACGTCGAGAACTTCCGGACCGAGGAGGCGTCGCTCGAGGAGATGTTCGTCGAGTACACGAGCGGAGCGAGCTGATGTCGTGGACGACGATCGCTCGCCGGGAGTATGCGGCGACCGGCGACTCCCGAGCGATCCGGTGGTTGCTGTGGGCGCTCGCCGGCGCCTGCGTCCTGAGCGGGTACCTGTACCCGGTCCTGGGCAGCGAGCCGTTCACGACGAAGGCGTTCGTCGGATTCGGCTTCCTGACCGGGAGCGTCGATTACCTCCTGCCGCTGATCGGTGTCTTTCTCGGCTACGGCGCCATCGTCACCGAGCGGACGTCGGGGCAGTTGACGCTGCTGTTGTCGTTGCCCTACAGCCGTCGGGACCTCGTGCTCGGAAAACTCGTCGGCCGCTCGCTCGCGTTCGCGACGACGCTCGTCGCCGCCCTGACCGTCGCCGGCGCGCTCGTCGTCTACCCCTTCGGCTCGCTCTCGTCGGGCTGGTATCTGGCCTTTATCGCGCTGACCGTCCTCTACGGCTGGATCTTCACCGGGATCGCGACCGCGATGTCGATGCTCACGCGATCGAAGCACCTCGCGACCGTCGGTGCCTTCGGCGCGTACGGGCTGTTCGTCCCCGTCTGGGGCGCCGCTCGGTCGGCCCTGCGGTACGGCCTCGAGGCGATCGGACTCGTCGACGGCGAGTTGCCCGACGCGGTACTGTTCCTGTTCGGCCTGAATCCGGTGACGCTGTACGATCGGCTGTTGACCGGGTTCTTCGTCGACGGGAGCGCCGGCGCCTACGCCGGATCGAACGCCTGGTACTTGAGCGAGTGGCTCGCGCTCGCGCTGTTCCTCGCCTGGACCGTCGTTCCGATCGCGTTCGGCTACCTGCGGTTTCGAAACACGGACCTATGATCGATCGAGCACCCTCCAACGGTAGTACGACCCTCCGAACGCTCTCCGGCAGCGGGCCACTCCCTCGAGCGCCCGCAAGCGGCGGTGATCGCGGATGAACTGGCGGCCGACCGCGCGGAAGGACGTCCGAGACTCGATCCGCTCGCGGACGATCTGGGCCCTCGCGGCGCTCGCGGGACTGCTCGTCCTCAGGAGCGCGGTCTTCGGTCCGGACTCCGGAGCGTTCGCCGCGTTCGTCGAGACGACGTTCGCGACCGTCTACGGACTCGTGCCGCTGGTGGGCATCGTGCTGGGCTACAAGGCCGTTCTCTACGAGCGCGAATCGGGGAGCCTCGTCCTCGCGCTGTCGCTCCCACAGTCCCGGCGGGACTTCGTCGCCGGGAAACTCGTCGGTCGCTCGCTCGTGCTCGGACTCCCGCTGGTCGCCGGGCTCGTCGTCGTCGGCGCGGTCGCTCTCACGCAGTACGAGTCCGCCGCGCCGCTGTCGTATCTGGGCTTCGTCGGCGCCACCGCGCTGTACGGCGTCGCGTTCGTGTCGATCGCGCTCGCCTGCTCGATGAGCTTCGCGACCGATCGACAGGTTCTCGTCAGGGCGATCGGCCTCTACGTCGCGCTCGATCGGGCCTGGATCTGGCTGGTGGATACGATCGTGGCGGTTCTGTTCCGCTTCAACACCCCTTCGCCGATCCCCGACTGGGCGGTGGCCCTCCAGTTGGCGTCGCCGAGCGAAGCGTACCGACACCTCGTCGCCGTGCGCTTCGAGTTCGATTCCACGCATGCCCACCTCGCCGCGGAGGCGCCGTCGGTCGTCAACTCCTGGACCGCACTGCTCGTTCTGGCGGGCTGGATCCTCGGTCCCGTCGCGATCGGCTATCTCCGCTTCAGGAACACCGACCTCTGACCGTCGGGCGATTGAGGGGGTATCCGACCGCGACTGCAGTCGCGACCATAATGTGTCAATACGAAAATTTTTGTAACCTAACCGATTAGTGTTAGGTGGCATGTCCCCGCCAAACCGCCCCCGATCGACAGCGACGCCCTCCGCGTCGACGGACCGCTCCCGAACCGATCGCCTCCTCTCCCGGCGCACGTTCGTCGCCGCCGGGAGCGCGACGGCGCTGGTCTCGCTCGCCGGCTGTTCGGCGGTCGCCGACTTCCTCGCCGACATGGCGCTGCAGGAGGTGAACGTCTTCAACGGCGCCGATCAGTCGGTCAGCGGGACGATCGAGGTCGTCGACCCCGACGACGAGACCGTCCTCGAGGAGACGTTCGATCTCGAGGCCCCGCCCGAGGACGACGAGTCCGACGAGAACACCGAGGCGACGGTCCAATACGACGACGTCTGGACCGGCACCGGCGACTACGAGGTCACGGTCGCGCTCGACGACCCCCTCGAGGAGGAGACGAACGACGGCTCGAGCGAGTCCGACGCCGGTAACGAGACGAACGAGTCCGAATCGACGGCCGACGAGACGTTGGCGAACGAGTCCGACGGCGCCAACGTGTCCGAGGACGAATCGACGGTCGTCGAGGACGCTGACGGCGAGACTGACGGGAACGAAACCGGTGGAAACGAAACTGATGGGAACGAGACCGACGGCGAGAACGAGACCGACGATCCGTCCCAGAGCGGACCGAGCAAGACCGACACGGTGTCGGTCGACAACACCGACGAGCAGAGCCTCGTGATCGGTATCGCACAGGACGGGCCGGCCGACCTGATCAGCTACCACGTCATCGAGGACTTCAGCGACCTCGAGGACGAGTTCGAGTGATCGGTCCCGGACCGTCGACTGAATAGCTGTGCACTCTGCTTTCGTCCGCGTCGGCGGCGACGATCGCCGCGCCGACGCCGCGGCCGCCTGGCGCACGATTCAATAGCTTGCCGACCGGACGCCCGATATGCGACTGTTCGTCAGCGTCGACCTGCCCGACGACCTCGCGGAGCCGGTCGCCGACCTGCAAGCCGAGTTCGAGGACGCGAGCGGGCTGAACTTCACTGACCCCGAACAGGCCCACATCACGCTGAAGTTCCTCGGCGAGGTCACCGAGGATCGGCTACCGACCCTCGAGCGGGAGCTCGAGGCCGCGGTCGCGGACGCCGACGTCGATCCCGTTCCGGTCCGCTACGGCGGACTCGGCGTCTTCCCGAGCCTCGACTACATCAGCGTGGTCTGGTTCGGGACCGAGACCGGCGGCGAGGAACTCACGCGCCTCCACGAGGCCATCGAGGAGCGAACGACGGCGATGGGGTTCGAGGCGGAGTCCCACGACTTCACGCCCCACGTCACGCTCGCGCGAATGGAACACGCCGGCGGCAAGGACCGCGTCCAGGAACTCGTCCGCGAGCGCGACCCGACGATCGGCGAGACGACGGTCGACGAGGTTCGTCTGACCGAGAGCACCCTCACCGATTCGGGCCCGGTGTACTCGACGGTCGAGTCGTTCTCCCTCGAGTAGTCGGCCGTGACGGCGGCGACGACGGTTCGGCGAATGCAGGGTCGACATCGATACCGATCCCTCGCGTAGCGACCGCACACGATGGCCGAGCCCGCCGTCGATCGCTCGTGACACCGTCACTGCCGACTCGACTCGCCGACGCGGCCGAGAGCGGGCGCGTCGTCTCGCGTCGAGAGGTGCTGGCCGCCGTCGGCGGTGCGGCCGCCGTCTCGTGGTCCCGAGCAGACGCGCGACCGATGGCTGACGCTACTGGCGACACATCGGTGCAGGTTCGCGTCTATTCCGGATCGCTTCCGTTGCGGATCCGACTGCGAAGCGCCGTCGCCGGTTCGGACGGCTGGCCGCCGGCGCTGCGGGACGCGCTGGGGGCCGTCGATGACGCCCTCGAGCAGGTCCGCGACTACGCCCGCGAGCGCTCGCGACTCGAGTCCCCCGATCTCCGCGTCGAGCGCGGCGGGTCGGTTCGGCTCGCGCGCTCGGCGGTGCAGCGCCCGTCCGACGTCGTCGTTCCGTCCTTCGAGGCGGTCCTCGACGGGTTCCACCGCCGGCTGCGGGAGCGCGACGCGCTGACGGGATCGACCTGTCACCTCCTCCTGTGTTGGGAGCCGCTGAACTATCGGGTCGGCTACGGCGGGACGCTGTCGCCGAACGCGCACGTCGGCGACGACGCCGACGGGACCTCCGGCGACGCGCTGACGGTGGCGAACGTCGGCGCGAGCGAGCGCTGGGACTCCCGGGACGTCACGCGGAACATGGCGATCCACGAGACGCTGCACACGTTCCTCTCGGCCGACGTGGTCGAGGCGGTCGGGGGCTCTCCGTGCGATCACGACCTCGGAGAAGCGGTCCGGGTCGACGACGAGACGCTGCGCATCTCCCCGATGGCGTCCGCCTACGCCGGTCGGGAGGAGATCGGCGCCGGCACCCGATTCCACGGTACCGGCTGCTACGACCACTCGGCGTTCCACCGCCACGGCGGAACCGAAGGCGTCGAGAACTGGACGTACACGACCGATCTGAGCGAGGCGACGCTCGAGGGCGTGACGCGCTATCTCGAGCGGACTGCGGGCCCGTAGCCGGCAGCGACGCCGTCGACGGCTCCGTCGCGAAGATGGACAAGATTTTAAGCCAGCGTGGGCTACGTCCGGCTACTATGGGTAAGAAATCGAAGGGCAAGAAGAAGCGACTTGCCAAACTCGAGAACCAGAACAGCCGCGTTCCGGCCTGGGTCATGATGAAGACGGACATGGAAGTCCAGCGAAACCCCAAGCGACGCAACTGGCGGCGTAACGACACCGACGAGTAACGATGAGTGCAAGTGATTTCGAGGAACGCGTCGTAACCGTTCCGCTGCGCGACGTCAAGAAGGGGGCCAACCACGAGGCCGCCGACTACGCGATGCGACTGATCCGCGAACACCTCGCGAAACACTTCGCGGTCGACGAGGACGCCATCCGCCTGGACCCCTCGATCAACGAGGAAGTCTGGTCGAACGGCCGCTCCAACCCGCCGCGAAAGCTGCGCGTCCGCGCGGCCCGCTTCGACGAAGAGGGTGAGGCCGTCGTCGAGGCCGAGGTCGCCGACTAAACTTGCAACGCCTCGCCTTCGCCGGGTCGGCGTACGTCGGCGTCTTCGCCCGCGCGACCGACTCGTGCGTGCTCGTTCGCCCGGACGTCGACGACGACGTCGTCGCCGACCTGACCGACGAACTCGAGGTGCCCGCGATCCAGACGACCGTCGGCGGCTCCTCGACGGTCGGCGCCCTAGCGACGGGTAACGAGAACGGGCTGCTCGTCAGTTCCCGAGTCCTCGAGTACGAGCGCGAGGCCCTCGAGGAGGCGGTCGATCTCCCCGTCGCGGAACTGCCGGGGAACATCAACGCCGCGGGTAACGTCGTGCTCGCCAACGACTCCGGCGCGTACGTCCACCCCGACCTCCCGCGGGAGACGGTCCAGATCGTCGAGGACACTCTCGAGGTCCCCGTCGAACGCGGCGACCTCGCGGGCGTCCGGACGGTCGGCACCGCCGCGGTCGCGACGAACTCCGGGGTGCTCTGTCACCCGAAGGCGACCGACGAGGAACTGGACGTCTTAGAGGAGACGCTGGACGTCCGGGCCGACGTCGGCACCGTCAACTACGGCGCGCCGCTGGTCGGCTCGGGACTGATCGCCAACGAGAGCGGCTACGTCGTCGGCGAGGACACGACGGGTCCGGAACTGGGCCGGATCGAGGACGCCCTCGGTTATCTGGACTGATCGGTCGTTCGGCCGACGGTTCTCAGGACGACTGTTCGTTTCCGCCCGGATTCGTTGGTGGAGAAATACTTTTGCTGCGCTCGGTCGTCGCCTCGAGCACAGAATGTCGGTCCGGAATCGGTACCGGCGGTTCGAAGCGTATCTGGAACGGCATCGACTCCTGTACTACGGACTGCTGTTCCTCGCTCCGGTCGTCGCTCGCGTCTGCTATGCCGCCCTCGGTGCGGAACCGATCGGTGAGGGATTCCGTCAGGGCGTCGTGTTCGCGACGGCGTTCGTCGTCACGACTGCCGTACTGAAAGGGATCTTCGGCCGGGAACGCGTCGCGTAGCGGCTACTGCCGTTCGAAGCGGTGGCGAACGACCTCGCTGTCGTCGTCCCACTCGAAGTCGTCGTGGGCGCGCTCGAGCATGCGTCGATACCCCTCGAGGTCGTCCATCCCCTCGGCTCGGGCGTCTTCGTCGGTCAGATCGCCCAGCCGGCGCTCGGTCACGTCGGTCACTTCGAACGTCGTTCCGTCGATGGTGAACGTATCGCCCGCCTCGGCGTACTGATGGCCGCGGTGGATCTGGGTGACGTCCCCCTCGAGGGCCTGGGACTGCATTCGCTCGCTGGGCAAGAGGTCGTCGGGCTCGAGTTCACTCATAGGCGCCCGTACGGCGTCGTCCGCAAAACCGTTTGGCACCGACGACCGGCCGCTCGCTGCGACGGCCGCCGCGAAGGGGCGTCGGCTCCGAAGGAAAGGAACATTCTTCCGACTGCCTGCCGGAGTCATAGCCATGAGTCGGTTTACGGTCACCGGCCGGGTTGCCGATTCCGACGGTTTCGCGGCGTCCGAAACCGCGGCTGTGACCGAAAACGAGAGCGTCGGTCGCGAACGCGTTCTCTCTCGACTCGAGAGTCGATGCGGACCAAAGCGGATGCAGATCGAACTCGAGGACCAACAATGAGTCAGCAACAACTACAGCAGCTGTCACAGGAGCTACAGGAGATCGAAGAACAGATCGAGGCACTCGAGGAGAGCGTCGAGGCCGTCCAGCAACAGAAGAGCGAGACCGACGAGGCCATCGAGGCCCTCGACACGCTGGACACCGAGTCGACGGTGCAGGTGCCCATCGGCGGCGGGGCCTACCTCCGTGCCACCATCGAGGACATCGACGAAGTGATCGTCGAACTCGGCGCCGACTACGCCGCGGAACTCGAGGAGGACGACGCCGTCGACGCCCTCGAGAGCAAGAAGGAGAACCTCGACGACCGAATCGACGAGATCAACAGCGAGATCGCCGAGCTCGAGACCGAGAGCGAGGAACTCGAGCAGCAGGCCCAGCAGCTTCAACAGCAGGCGATGCAACAGCAGATGCAGCAGATGGGCCAGGGCCAACAGCCCGACGAGTAACGACGGGACC